>NZ_VMDU01000003.1 GCF_008271465.1 Tabrizicola flagellatus
CAATTGTCACCCGCCGGCTCTGGTTTCAGCTGGATGACTCTCGGGGGTCAGAGCAGGAGGGATGAAGGCGATGGGGCCGGTGCTGGTGATCGACGGCATCGACAACCGGGTGGTCGAGATGGATTTCTCGCGCATCCGGCACTGAACGAACCCGCGTGCGCGACCCGGAACGATCCGGGTTGCCTCGCTGCCCTGATGGTCCCACATAGGGAAGGCAATGTCGCCGGAGATCCCTGATGCGTCCTTTGCTGCTTCTTTTCTGCCTCTCTCTCGTCCCTGCGCCTGCAATGGTGGGCGCCGAAACGGTCGTGCCCAGCAGCGCCGGTGACATCGCGCTGTCCTTTGCCCCTGTCGTCCGCAAGACGGCACCGGCCGTGGTGAACATCTACGTCCGCCAGCAGGTGCGGGACCGGGCAAATCCCTTCGCCGGAGATCCGTTCTTCGACCAGTTCTTCCAGGACTTTGCCGGCCCCCAGCGGGTGCAGAACTCGCTGGGCTCGGGAGTGATCGTCTCTCCCGACGGGATCGTCGTTTCCAATCATCATGTCGTGGCAGAGGCGACCGACATCCGGGTCGTCCTCGCCGACCGGCAAGAGTTCGCCGCGCGGGTGCTGCTCGACGACCCGCAGGCGGACCTGGCCGTCCTGAAGGTCGAGACCGACACGCCGCTGCCCGCGCTGGAGTTCGGCGACAGCGACGCCTTGCAGGTCGGCGACCTGGTGCTGGCGATCGGCAATCCCTTTGGCGTGGGTCAGACGGTCAGTTCCGGGATCGTCTCGGGACTTGCGCGTTCGGCGCTGCAAGTGGGGGACGGAACCGGCTATTTCGTGCAGACCGATGCGCCGATCAATCCGGGTAACTCCGGGGGGGCGCTGGTGGATGTGGCGGGGCGGCTGGTCGGGATCAACACGGCGATCCTGACCAAGGGCGGCGGATCGAACGGGATCGGTTTTGCCATTCCCTCCAATCTGGTCGCGGCGGTGGTCGCCCAGGCCGAGGCCGGCGCGAGCCGGTTTCAGCGGCCCTGGGCCGGGATGATGGCGCAAGAGGTGGACGGATCCTTCGCCGAGGCCCTGGGCATGGATCGCCCGGTCGGGGTTTTGATCACGGCGCTGCATCCGCAAAGCCCCTTCGCCCTGGCCGGACTTGCCGAGGGCGACGTGGTGCTGGCCCTGGGTGACGCGGCGATCAACACGCCGCAGGAATTCCTGTATCGTCTCGCGGTTCTGGGGCCGGGGCCGCAAACCGTGAAGTTCATTCACGAGGGCACGGAAGCCGAGGCCGAGGTCGTCCTTGGACCGGCGCCGGACGTGCCGGATCGCCAGACGCTCACCGTGTCAGAAGACGTGATCCTGCGCGGCGCCACGCTGGCACGGGTCAATCCCGCAGTGATCGGCGAGTTGCGACCTCCCCTTTCCGCAAGCGGTGTCGCGGTGATGGAAGCCGCCGATCTGGCCTATGACATCGGCTTGCAGGCGGGCGACGTGCTGGTGGCGATCAATGGCATGGCCGTTGCCACCCCCGCAGAGGCGCTGGAGGCGGCACGCCAGCCGGCCCGGCTCTGGCAGATCGACCTGATCCGCCAGGGCCAGCCCTTCCGCCTGCGCTTCCGGCTTTAGTCCCGCAGCCTGCCCGGCTACACTGCGGCCATGGCCGATCTCTTCGACATGCCCTCTGCCCGGCCCGACAGCGGCCCACGCCCGCTGGCCGACCGGCTGCGGCCGAAGGCGCTGTCCGAGGTGATCGGGCAGGAGAAGATCCTGTCGCGCGATGGTCCCCTTGGGGCGATGCTGGCGGCGGGATCGCTGTCCTCGCTGGTCCTCTGGGGGCCGCCGGGCGTGGGCAAGACCACCATCGCGCGGCTTCTGGCCGACGAGACCGACCTGCATTTCGTGCAGATCAGCGCGATCTTCACCGGGGTGCCCGAACTGCGCAAGGTGTTCGAGGCGGCGAAGCTGCGGCGCCAGAACGGGAAGGGGACGCTTCTGTTCGTGGACGAGATCCACCGCTTCAACAAGGCGCAGCAGGACGGGTTCCTGCCGCACATGGAGGACGGAACGATCCTTCTGGTCGGCGCGACGACCGAGAACCCGAGTTTCGAACTGAACGCGGCCCTGCTGTCGCGCGCGCAGGTCATCGTGCTGGAGCGGCTGTCCCTGGCCGACCTTGAACGACTGGCGCAGCGGGCAGAGAAGGAACTGGGCCGGGCGCTGCCTCTGAAGGGCGAGGCGCGCGAGGCGCTTCTGGAGATGGCGGACGGGGATGGGCGGGCGCTTCTGAACCTCATCGAGCAGGTGGCGGCGTGGACCGTCGATGACAGCCTTACCCGAGAGCAGCTTTCCCAAAGGTTGATGCGTCGGGCGGCGAAGTACGACAAGGCGGGGGACGAGCATTACAACCTGATCTCCGCCCTGCACAAATCGGTGCGGGGCAGCGATCCCGACGCGGCGCTTTACTGGTTCGCGCGGATGCTGGAAGGGGGCGAGGATCCGAGGTTTCTGGCTCGCCGCATCACCCGGATGGCGGTCGAGGACATCGGCCTGGCCGACCCGCAGGCCGAGGCGGTCTGTCTGGACGGCTGGCAGACCTATGAACGCCTGGGCAGTCCCGAGGGGGAGCTGGCGCTGGCGCAGGCCGTGGTCTATCTTGCGCTCGCCCCGAAATCGAACGCCGTCTATAGCGCCTACAAGGCCGCCCGCGCCGCCGCGCGCGAGACCGGCAGCCTGATGCCGCCGAAGCATATCCTGAATGCCCCGACCCGGATGATGAAGGAGCAGGGCTATGGCGCGGGTTATGCCTACGATCACGACGCCGAGGACGGCTTTTCCGGGCAGAACTACTTCCCCGAGGGCATGAAGCGCCCGGTCTGGTACCTGCCCCCCGAACGCGGCTTCGAGCGCGAGCTGAAGAAGCGGGTGGAGTATTTCGCCAAGCTGCGCGCCAAGCGGCAGGAGGGGTGATCCCCGGTTAACGCAAGGTGGAGCGGCTGCGGGCGGCGGGGTCCGCAGGGGCGGGGCATCACGCGGGTAATCCCTTGAATCGCTGGGTTAATCCTTGCACCTTTCGAACAAGCCGATGGTCTGCTTTCTGTCTGGCATCCGTCTGGCATCCGTCCATACGCGCGTCGGTCGCAGATGCGGTTAACCATGGCCCGCGACCCGGTCGCGCGGGCGGCCTGATCGCGGGCATGGCCGCAAATGGGGGCCGTGTCCCCCTGCGCCGCATTGACATTCGCCTTGCCCGGACGCAAAGGACGGGCATGTTCCTGAACCTGATCCAGGTCGCCCTTGGCGGGGCCATCGGCGCAAGCATGCGCTATCTGACCAACGTCGGAGTGATGCGCTGGATCGGGCCGGGCTTTCCCTATGCGACCCTGATCGTCAACGTGGTCGGGTCCTTCCTGATGGGTGTCATCGTCGTGGTGCTGTCGCGCAAGGGCGGCACGCAGTATGCGCCCTTCCTGATGACCGGGATCCTGGGCGGTTTCACCACCTTCTCGGCCTTCTCGCTGGACACGCTGACCCTGTGGGAGCGGGGCGACCATGTGACGGCGGCGGTCTATGTCGGGCTGTCGGTCGTCCTGTCGCTGGCGGCGATCGTGGCGGGCCTTGCGATCGCGCGGGCGCTGGCATGAGCGTCCAGTTCCTGACCGTGACCGAGGACGAAGGCGAGCAGCGCCTGGACAAGTGGCTGCGCCGCCGCTTTCCGCACCTGACCCAGGGCGCGGTGGAAAAGCTGTGCCGGACGGGTCAGCTGCGGGTGGACAAGGGCCGCGTCAAGGCCTCGGACCGGGTTGCGCCGGGCATGGTCGTCCGGGTGCCGCCCCTGCCGGCGGAAGGCCCGCCGCCAGAGGCGCGGCCGGCCGGGATCAGCGCGGCGGATGCGAAGATGATCCAGGCGGCGGTGCTCTACAAGGACGAGCACCTGATCGTCCTCAACAAGCCCGCCGGCCTGCCCTCGCAGGGCGGGTCGGGGCAGGGCGAGCGGCATGTCGATGCTTTGGCGGAGGCGCTGAAGTTCGGCTACAAGGACAAGCCCAAGCTGGTGCACCGGCTGGACAAGGACACTTCGGGCGTGCTGCTGCTGGCGCGGACCGACCGGGTCGCCCGCGCCCTGTCCGAGGCGCTGCGGCACAGGGCCGCCCGCAAGATCTACTGGGCCGTCGTCGCCGGCGTGCCGCATCCGCGCCAGGGGTCGATCAAGTTCGCGCTGGAGAAGGCTCCGGGTCGGGGAAGGGGGGGCGAGGGCGAGAAGATGCTCTGCGTCCATCCCGCCAAGATGGCCGAGCACCCCGAGGCCAAGCGCGCCCATACGGACTATTTCACGCTGTGGTTCCTGGGCTCGCGCCTCAGCTGGATGGCGCTGGAGCCGGTGACGGGCCGCACCCACCAGCTGCGCGCGCACATGGCCGAGATCGGGCATCCGATCCTCGGCGACGGCAAGTATGGCGGCAGCCAGTCCGAGAACCTGGGCGACGGCTGGGGGGCGGGGACCGGGGGCGAGCTGTCGAAGAAGCTGCACCTGCATGCGCGCTCGCTGACGATCGAGCATCCGATCCTGAAGAAGCAGATGACCTTCACCGCGCCCCTTCCCGAGCACATGGCACGGACCTGGAAGCTCCTGGACTGGAAGGAAGACGACGTGCCCGCCGATCCCTTCGAGGTGATCCGGTGAGCGAATGGGCGCCGCGCCGGTTCTGGACCACGGCCAGCGCCGTCCCGGCCGAGGGCGGCTTTGCCGTGCAGCTGGACACCCGCCCGCTGCGCACGCCGCGCAAGGCGCTGCTGATCCTTCCGACCGCCGCCCTGGCCGAGGCGGTGGCGGCGGAATGGCAGGCGCAGGGCGACAGGGTCGATCCGGCCTCGATGCCCTTCACCCGCATGGCGAATTCGGCCATCGACACGGTGACCGCATCCTTTGACGAGATCGCGCGGATGGTCGGGGATTATGGCGGCAGCGACCTGTTGTGCTACCGCGCCGAGGGACCGGAGGCGCTGGCGAGGCGGCAGGCCGAGGCCTGGGACCCGCTGCTGGACTGGTGCGCCACGACCCTGGGCGCGCCGTTGCGGACCACGGCGGGCGTGGTCCATGTGGCGCAGCCGGAGACGAGCCTTGCCGCGCTGCGGGACCTCGTCGGCGGCATGACGGCCTTCCGGCTCGCGGCCTTCCACGACCTTGTCGCGCTGTCGGGGTCGCTGGTCCTGGCGCTGGCGCTGACCCGGGGCCGGCTGGGCGTGGACGAGGCCTGGCGGCTGTCGCGCATCGATGAGGACTGGCAGGTTTCGCAATGGGGCGAGGACGAGGAGGCGGCGGATGTTGCCCGGCGCAAGCATGCGGCTTTCCTGCTGGCGGACCGATTCTATGGATTGTGTGGGTAACAGGATTGCCCAAATCCTGTGCAAGGCCGGGTCGCAAGGCTGTTCGGCTGCTCTAACCCGACGAAAACAGGCATTTTTCCCGAATCCGCCAGAGGCCGCTTGACCAACAAAAGCGCTTTCGTCGAAACTGGCCGACAGCGGGGGCAGGACTGCGCCTGCACAAGAAACTGCGCGACAGGATCGCGCTGCATAATCGTGATCCGCGAAGGGTCACTTACTCAGGAAGAGGTAAGAATGAAAAAATCCGTATTCTTCGGCGCGTTCGCGGCCACCGCGCTCGTCTCGGGCATGGCGCTGGCCGGGACCCTCGACGACGTCAAGGCGCGGGGCGAGCTGATCTGCGGGTCCAACACCGGCCTGACGGGCTTTGGCGCCCCGGATGCCAGCGGCAACTGGACCGGCTTCGACGTCGACCTGTGCCGGGCCATCGCGGCCGTCGTCCTGGGTGACGCGACCAAGGTGAAGTTCCTGCCGACCACCGGCGAGACCCGCTTCACCGCGCTGCAGTCGGGCGAGGTGGACGTGCTGGTCCGCAACTCGACCTGGACCTATTCGCGCGACACCGAACTGGCGCTGGATTTCGTGGCGGTCAACTACTACGACGGCCAGGGCTTCATGGTGAAGAAGGACCTCGGCGTGTCCTCGGCCAAGGAGCTGGACGGCGCGACCGTCTGCATCCAGACCGGCACCACGACCGAGCTGAACCTGGCGGACTTCTTCAAGCAGAACAACATCAGCTACCAGCCGGTCACCGTGCAGGACGACTCGGAGGCGCAGCGCCAGTACCTGGCCGGGGCCTGCGACGCCTACACGACCGACGCCTCGGGCCTGGCCGCCAGCCGTGCGACCATGCCGGATGCCGAGAACCACATCATCCTGCCCGAGATCATCTCGAAGGAACCGCTGGGCCCGGTCGTCCGCCATGGCGACAGCCAGTGGGCTGACGTGGTGCGCTGGACCTACTATGCGCTGCTGATCGCCGAGGAAAAGGGCATCACCTCGGCCAACGTGAACGAAGTCGCCGCCTCTTCCACGGATGAGGAAGTCAAGCGCCTGCTCGGCGTTTCCGGGGACATGGGCGCGAAGCTGGGCATCGGCAATGACGCCTTCAAGAATGCCATTGCCGCCGTCGGAAACTATGGCGAGATCTTCGCCCGGAACATCGGCGAAGGCACCACGATCAACCTGGCCCGCGGCCTGAACGCGCTGTGGACCCAGGGCGGCCTGCAATACGCCCCGCCCTTCCGTTGATCCCGGATCCGGGGGCGCCGCAGGGCGCCCCCGCTTTCCATCTTGAACGAACAACCTGACTGACCAGGGGCACCGACCCCGCAGCCACCGGGAAAACCCGGGGCAGTCTTTCCGGGAAACAGGGGGAAACGATGGCTTTTGCCTCGGACGCGCCGAAAGATGGCTTTCGGCTCTCGATGCTCATCTACGATACGCGCTACCGGTCCTACACGATCCAGATCGTGGTGCTGGTGCTGTTCGCCATGGCGGTGGCCTGGCTCTTGAACAACACCGCTCAGAACCTGGCGGCGCGGGGGAAGGAGTTCAACTTCGACTTCCTCTGGCAACGCGCGGGCTATGACATCGGCCAGCAGCTGATCCCCTATTCTAACGACGACACCCATTTCCGCGCGCTTCTGGTCGGGCTGGTCAACACGCTGGTCGTCGCATTCTGGGGCTGCGTCTTCGCCACCATTCTGGGCGTCATCATCGGCGTGCTGCGGCTGTCGAACAACTGGCTGATCGGGCGGCTGATGACGGTCTATGTCGAGGTGTTCCGCAACGTACCCCTGCTGCTGTGGATCCTCTTGTCCTACGTCATCCTGTCCGAGACCACGCCCCAGCCACGCGATTTCCGCGTCACGGACGAGATGATCGCGGCGGGCGAGGAGCCAAAGGCCTCGATGATCCTGTTCGACACGGTGGCCGTGACGAACCGGGGAACCAACATCCCCGCGCCGCTGTTCGACCGCAGTCTCGGGTCGATCCAGATCGGCTTCCTGCCGGTCAGCCTGAACCTTCTCGCCTTCATCGCGGTCATCATCGCCTCGGTCTGGGCAAATCGCCGGTTGCTGGCCCATGCCAAGGCGGTGCAGGAGGCAACGGGAGACCGACCCGTCACCTGGTGGAAGTCGCTGCTGATCCTGTTCGGACCGGTCATCGCGCTGAAATTCGCCCTGGGCCTGCATCTGGAGATCCCGGAGCTGAAGGGTTTCAACTTCCAGGGCGGGATCCTGGTGGCGCACAGCTTCACAGCGCTTCTGATCGCGCTGTCTCTCTATACCGCGGCCTTCATCGCCGAGATCGTGCGGGCAGGCATCCTGGCGATCAGCCGGGGCCAGACCGAGGCCGCCTTCGCCCTCGGCCTGCGCCCGAACCGCACGATGAGCCTGATCATCCTGCCCCAGGCGCTGCGGGTCATCATCCCGCCGCTGATCAGCCAGTATCTGAACCTGACCAAGAACACCTCGCTGGGGATCGCGGTCAGCTACCTTGACCTGCGGGGCACGCTGGGCGGGATCACCCTGAACCAGACGGGGCGCGAGCTGGAGTGCATGCTCCTGATGATGCTGATCTACCTGTCGATCAGCCTGATCATCTCGGCGCTGATGAACCTCTACAACCGAACCGTCCAGCTGAAGGCGCGCTGAGATGAGCGAGACGCACGCCCAAACCGTCACTTACGTCCGCGACAGCATGCTGCCGCCGGCGCCGCCCCCGGTGGGCGAACGCGGCGCGGTGAAATGGCTGCGCGAGAACCTGTTCTCCTCGCCGCTGAACATCGCGCTGACCGTGCTTGGCGTCCTGATCGTCTGGTGGCTGGTCTCGGCCTCGCTGCCCTGGTGGCTGAATTCGGTCTGGAATGCCTCGTCCCTGGGCCAGTGCCGCGAGATCGTGGCGGCCAGCGCCGGAGAGGGCGCAACCGGCGCCTGCTGGGCCATGGTCCGCGAACGCTGGCACCAGTTCATCTTCGGCTTCTATCCGCCCTCGGAATGGTGGCGGCCGGTGCTGGCCTTCGGGCTCTTGTTCGCCGCCCTGGCCCCGGTGCTGTTCGCCGGGCAGAAGCGCAACCTGACGCTGATCCTGGGCGGGGTGCTGGCCTATCTTGTCGTCACGCTTTACCTCGCGGGGGCGCCGGGCGTGGCCTTTGCCCTGTCGCTGCTGCTGGTGGCGGGCCTTCTGGTCGTGGCGCAGGTGGCGCCGGGCAGGCTTCTGTGGTTCACGCTGATCTTCCCGGCCCTGTGCTTCTGGCTGCTGTGGGGCGGGTCGATCTGGTCGCCGATCGTGGCCATGGCGGGCTTCGGCGTGCTTTATGCCGTGTTCCGGTTCGGGTCGCCCTTCATCGGCCTGGCGCCTGCCGCCGGGGCCGGTGTCGTGGCGGCGGCGCTGTGGTGGCTCTACATCGACCATGCGATTGCCGACCGGCTGCAAGCCGCGCTGCCCTTTGCCATCGAGGCGGTCCGGTCCGACCTTTTCGGCGGCTTCCTTCTGGCCATCGTGATCGGGGTGACCGGCATCGCCTTCTCGCTGCCGATCGGCATCCTTCTGGCGCTGGGCCGCCAGTCGGACATGCTGATCGTCAAGACGCTGTCGGTGGGCTTCATCGAGTTCATCCGGGGCGTGCCGCTGATCACGCTTCTCTTCACCGCCTCGCTTCTGTTGCAGTACTTCCTGCCGCCGGGGACGAATTTCGACATCATCCTGCGCGTCATCATCCTGGTGACCTTCTTCGCCGCCGCCTACCTGGCCGAGGTGATCCGGGGCGGTCTCGCCGCCCTGCCGCGCGGCCAGTACGAGGCGGCCGATGCGCTGGGCCTCGACTACTGGCGGGCGCAAAGGCTCATCATCCTGCCGCAGGCGCTGAAGATCTCGATCCCCTCGATCGTCTCCACCTTCATCGGCCTGTTCAAGGACACCACGCTGGTCGCCTTCGTCGGCCTGATGGACCCGTTGAAGGGCGTGACGCAAATCGTCCGCGCCGACATCAACTGGAAGGGTATCTACTGGGAGCCCTACATCTTCGTCGGCGCCATCTTCTTCGTCATCTGCTTCGGCATGTCCCGGTACTCGATGTACCTGGAGCGCAAGCTGAAGACCGACCACCGGTAAGGACACATCATGGCTGAAGCTTCCAAAATGCAGATCTCGGACGAGGTCGCGATCCAGATCACCGGCATGAACAAGTGGTACGGCCAGTTCCACGTGTTGCGCGACATCAACATGACGGTGCAGCGCGGCGAGCGGATCGTGATCTGCGGGCCCTCGGGGTCGGGGAAATCCACGCTGATCCGCTGCATCAACCGGCTGGAGGAACACCAGCAGGGCCAGATCATCGTGGACGGGACGGAACTGACCAACGACCTGAAGAACATCGACAAGGTGCGGTCCGAGGTCGGCATGGTGTTCCAGCACTTCAACCTGTTCCCGCACCTCACGATCCTGGAAAACTGCACGCTTGCGCCGATCTGGGTCCGCAAGGTGCCGAAGAAGGAAGCCGAGGAAACGGCGATGCACTTCCTGCGCAAGGTCAAGATCCCGGAGCAGGCGAACAAGTATCCCGGCCAGCTGTCGGGCGGCCAGCAGCAGCGCGTGGCCATCGCGCGGTCGCTGTGCATGAAGCCGCGCATCATGCTGTTCGACGAGCCGACCTCGGCCCTTGACCCCGAGATGATCAAGGAGGTGCTGGACACGATGATCCAGCTGGCCGAGGAGGGCATGACCATGCTCTGCGTCACGCACGAGATGGGCTTTGCCCAGGCGGTGGCGAACCGGGTCATCTTCATGGACCAGGGCCAGATCGTCGAGCAGAACGAGCCGAAGGAGTTCTTCTCGAACCCCAAGAGCGACCGCACCAAGCTGTTCCTCAGCCAGATCCTCGGGCACTAGGTCCGGGCCCGCGGCAGGCGCGGGTTCAGCCGCCGGGCCGCATGCCGGCGCGGAAGGCGCGGTCGAGGAACCCGGCGCTCTGCCGCAGGTAGGTCTCGACGTTGCGGCGGCGGAACACGCCGTGGCCTTCGTCGGGGAAGAGGAGCACCTCGTGCGGGATGCCGGCGGCGGTCAGGTCGCGGATCGCGGCATGGGTGTTTTCCGGCCCGACGTTGGAATCCGCCAGCCCGTGCACGATCATCACATGCCCCCGGATCGAGGTGATGAACCGGCCCGGCGAGGCGTTGGCGTATTTCTCGGGGAACTCGTCCGGGGTGCCGCCCATCATCTCTTCGGAATAGGCGCGGCCGTGGGGCATCTCGGTCGCGTGGTAATCGATGTCCAGCCGGTACATCCCGCACATCGGGATCGCCGCCGTCACCAGATCGGCGTGGCGGGTGATGGCGAACCAGCTGGAAAAGCCGCCGTAGGAATTGCCCGCCACCGCGACCGGGCCGGGGAGGCCCGCGGCCAGCGCCGCCTCCAGCCCCGCGCGGATGTCGGCCTGTTCGCGCCCGCCCCAGCCGTCCTCCTTCACCGCCTCGCGGTGGGCATAGCCAAAGCCGGTCGAGCCGCGATAGTTGGGGTCGAGCACGGCATAGCCGCAGGCGACCCAGAACTGGACCTTCGGGTTGACCCAGTCCTCGGAATGCCAGGTGGGCCCGCCGTGGACATAGCCGATCAGGCCCCTGGGTCTTCCTTCCGGGCGGTAGAGCCAGCCCTGCATCGGCCGGCCATCGGGCGCGGTCCAGCGGAAGTCCTGCGGGGCGGCGTGGCGGCGGGCGGGTTCCGGCGGGGCGCGCCAGATGCTGCGGCAGGTGCCGTCCGCCGCCACGGCCACCAGCTCGTGCGGGGCGTCGGCGTCGTAGGCCTCGGCCAGCCAGCCGCCGCCGGGGAGCGCCGCATGGGGCAGAAGGCTGCGGCGGCCCGAGAGGTTCGGCAGGGGGCGGATGCCGGAGGGGCCGACCAGCGCGGCGCGGGTGCGGCTTTCGACATGGTGGATGCAGACGAAGTCCGCGCCGGTGCCGGCCAGAACCGAATGGGGAAATAGCCCGGGTTCCCCGGCCAGCCAGCCCAGCGCGCCGGTGGACAGCGTCAGGACGCCCAGCCGGTCGCGCCCCTCGTGGTCGCAGACAAAGCCGATGCGGTCGTCGTCCAGCCAGGCAGCCAGCACGTTGTTCTTCTCGCCGAGGTCGAGCACCTTCACGGCCTCGCCGCCCGCGACGGGCACGAGCCAGAGCTGGTACCCCCCCGGCGCGCGGTCGCTGCGGTGCCAGAGCAGCCGGCTGCCGTCGGGCGAAAGCTGGGGGCCGACGTAGAAATGCGGCGGGCTGTCGGCGCGGGCAAGGCAGGTGCGCCGGCCGGTCGCCAGATCCTGCCGCCAGAGCCAGGCGCCCTGGGTCACCTCACCCGTGGCATAGTCGAAATCGGCGAGGAAGAAGACCGAAGCGCCGTCCCGGGACAGCGCCCCGCCATAGACGTAATGCGTGTCCTGCGTGGGCGTGATCTGCTGCAGCGCGCCGGTCCTGCGGTCGAGGATCAGGAGGTGGTCATGCTCGTTCGCGTTCAGCGACTGGGCCAGGACCAGGCGGCTGCCGTCCGATGCCACGTCGCGGATGAGGAAATGGTCCTGCCCGTCCGTCAGCATCCGCGGCGGGGCCGAGCCGTCGAGGGGCGCACACCAGACATTCTCGGTCTCGGTCGGGCCGGCCATGCACCAGAAGGCCCAGGCGCCGTCCTCGCTGGCGTGGATGTTCGACAGTTGCGGAACGGAAGCCCAGAGGGCGGCAAGATCGGTCATGGATCCTCGATGAAGTGACAGGCGGCCAGGCGGCCGGGGGCGACCTCGCGCAGGTCGGGTCGGGTCGTGCGGCAGAGGTCGGCGGCGCGGGGGCAGCGGCTGGCGAAGACGCAGCCGGGCGGGGGCGAGAGGACCGAGGGCAGTTCGCCGGGGAGGGCGGTGCCGATCCGGCCCTTCTCGCGCCGCGGGTCGGGTTCGGGCACGGCCTGCATCAGCGCCCGGGAATAGGGGTGGAGCGGCCGGGCATAGAAGGCGTCGCGCGGGGCATGTTCCACGACGCGGCCGAGGCACATCACCATGATGTCGTGGCTGATGTGGCGCACCACGGCGAGGTTGTGCGAGATGAACACAAGGGCAAGGCCCATCCGGTCCTGGAGGTCCATCAACAGGTTGATGACCTGGGCCTGGATCGAGACATCCAGCGCCGAGACCGGTTCGTCGCAGACGATCAGTTTCGGTCGCCCGACCAGCGCCCGGGCGATGCCGACGCGCTGGGCCTGGCCGCCGGACAGTTCGTGCGGATAGCGGTCGGCAAAATCGGGCGAGAGGCCGACCTGTCCCAGCGCCTCGATGGCGCGGGCGCGGGCTTCGCGGCGCGACAGCTGCGGCTCGAAGGTCGCGAGCGGACGGCTGACGATGCGGGCCAGCGTCATCCGGGGGTCGAGCGCGGCGATGGGGTCCTGGAATATGATCTGCATCTCGGACCGCCGCCGCCGCAGGTCGGGGATCTGGCCCATGTCCTGCCCCTGCCAGAGGACCTGGCCCGCGCTGGGTTCGATCAGGCGCAGGAGCGCGCGGCCGAGTGTGGACTTGCCGCAGCCGGATTCGCCGACGACGCCGAGGGTCCGGCCCGCCGCGAGCGTGAAGGAGACATCGTGGACAATGGGCAGGAGGCGCGGGGCGGAGAACAGGCCCGGCCCGGGGATCCGGTAGCCCACGCCGAGGTTCCGGGCCTGCAACAGCGTCATGGCGCGGCTCCCGTCAGGTGGCAGGCGGCGCGGTGGCCGGGTGTCAGGTCGCGCAACGGCGGGCGGTCGGTCGAACAGACGGGAAGGCGGGCCTCGCAGCGGTCCACGAAGGGGCAGCCGGTGACGGTGCCGCCGGAGCGGGGGGTGCCGGGGATGGTGCCGAGCCGCGGGGTGAGCGCGGTTTCCAGCCGGGGCATCGCCGCGAGAAGGCCCCGCGTGTAGGGATGCGCGGGGGTGTCGAACAGGGTTTCCGCCGGGGCCTCCTCCATCACCCGCCCGCCGTAAAGCACCGCCACCCGGTCGCAGAGCCGGGCGACGACGCCGAGGTCGTGGGTGACAAGGATGATCGCCGTCCCCGTCTCGCGCCCAAGCTCGGCCATCAGGTCCAGCACCTGCGCCTGGATGGTCACGTCCAGCGCCGTCGTGGGTTCGTCGGCGAGGAGCAGCTTCGGCCGGGCGAGGAGCGCCATGGCGATCATCACCCGCTGGCGCATGCCGCCGGAAAACTCGTGCGGATAGCGCCGGGCGCGGGCGGCGGCGTCGGGGATGCGGACGCGGTCGAGCATCCGCACCGCCTCGGCCCGGGCCTCGGTTCTGGACAGGCCCTTGTGGACGATCAGCCCCTCGGCCAGCTGGTCGCCCACGCGCATGTAGGGGTTCAGGCTGGTCATCGGGTCCTGGAAGATCATCGACAGCCGGTCGCCCCGCACCCGGTCGAGCCGGTCGGGGGGCAGGGCCAGAAGGTCCTGGCCCTCGAACAGGACCTGGCCCGTGGCCCGCCCGTTCGCGGCCAGAAGGCCCATCATCGCGTAGAGGATCTGGCTTTTCCCCGAGCCGCTTTCGCCGACGATGCCCAGCACCTCGCCCGCCGCCAGGTCCAGCGAGACGCCGTCCACGGCCACGGCCTCGCCCTGGGGCAGGCGGAAGCGGACGCCGAGGTCCCTTATGGACAGAAGGCTACCTGTCATTGGGGTCGAAGGCATCGCGCAGGCCATCGGCGATGAAGTTGAGGCAGAGGAGGACAAGGGCCAGCAGACCTCCGGGCAAAAGGAGGAGCCGCAGGTCGCTGCCCATTGCCGCCGTTCCGGCCTGGATCAGGTTGCCCCAGCTGGCCTGCGGTTCCCTGATGCCGATGCCGAGGAAGGAGAGGAACGATTCCGACAGGATCACCTCGGGCACCAGAAGCGAGCCATAGACGATCACGGTCGAGACGCAGTTCGGCACGATGTGCTGCACCACGATGGCCGGGCCGGTCATGCCCCCGGCGCGGGCGGCCTGGACGAATTCCTTCTGCGCCAGCGACTGCGCCTGGGCCCGCACGATCACGGCGGGGGTCAGCCAGAGGGTGAAGACGATGGCGGCGAAGAGGGCGACATTGCCGCCGCCGAACAGAAGGCTGAGCAGTATCACCAGGATCACATAGGGAAAGCCGTAGAGCACCTCGACCAGCCGCATCATCACCCCGTCGGTGCGCCCCCCGGCATAGCCCGCGACCGCGCCGTAGAGGACGCCGATCACGCCCGCGACCAGCGCGCCGAGAAAGCCGATGGTCAGCGAGACCTGCCCCCCCTCCAGCACCCGGACCAGAAGGTCGCGGCCGAAGTCGTCGGTGCCGAAGAGATGCGGCCAGGTCAGCCGTGCCGGGGCCGAGATGTTGTCGAAATCCGCGTCCTCGCCGGTGAAGGGGAAGGCGTAGGGGCCAAGGAAGCAGAGCGCCACGATCAGCGCCAGCACCACGACCGAGGCCATGGCGAGCCGGTTGCGGCGAAACCGCCGCGCCTGAAGCCGCAGCGTCGAGACGCCGGGCGCGGGGGCGACATCAGCGCTCATTGCGGATCCTCGGGTCGAGGATCGCGCGGATCACGTCCGTCGCGATGTTGAGCAGGATCAGGATCGCGCCGTAGAGAAGCGTGATCCCCATGACCAGCGGATAGTCGCGGTTCAGCGCGGCATCGACGAAATGGCGCCCGATGCCGGGGACGGCGAAGATCGTCTCGATCAGGATCGAGCCGGTGATGATCGCCGCCGTCGCCGGGCCGAGATAGGCGATGACGGGCAGGAGCGTGCCGGTCAGCGTGTGGCGCCACAGCACGCGGCGCCAGCCGATGCCCTTGGCGCGGGCGGTGCGGACATGGTTCTCGCGCAGGGTCTCGATCATCGATGTGCGGGTCAGGCGGCTGATGTAGGCGATGTTCGGCAGGGCGAGCACGATCACCGGCAGGATCAGCGACCGCCAGC
This sequence comes from Tabrizicola flagellatus, assembly GCF_008271465.1. GTDB lineage: Bacteria > Pseudomonadota > Alphaproteobacteria > Rhodobacterales > Rhodobacteraceae > Tabrizicola > Tabrizicola flagellata. The sequence continues at coordinate 15,321 of NZ_VMDU01000003.1, forward strand.
CCTCGCCGATCCCGCCCACCGGCAGCCAGTCGAGCCGCAGGGCGAAGGTCGCCTGCAGGACCGGGCCGATGACGAAGATCGGGATGGCGATGCCGATGACCCCGACCAGCCCGGCCAGATAGTCGGTGGCCGAGTTGCGCCGCAGCGCCCCGGCCAGCCCCAGGGCCACGCCCACCAGGGTGGCGATGACCACGGCCCAGAGGCCGATGGTCAGCGAATAGGGCAGGCCCGAGGCGATGAGGTCGTTCACCGAATAGTCGCGGTGCCGGGTCGAGGGGCCGAGGTCGAGCCGCAGCACCCCCCAGACGAAACGGCCGAACTGCATCCAGAGCGGTTCGTCCAGATGGAAGGCCGCCTCGATGTTGGCCTGCACCTCGGGGCTGATCTTGCGGTTGCGGGAAAACGGCCCGCCGGGGGCGAGACGCATGACGAAGAAGGTCAGCGTGACCAGCGCCGCCAGCGTCAGCCCCCCGTGCCACAGCCGTTTGCCCACAAAGCGCAGCATCGCCGGCCCGGACTACTCCAGCGCCATCCACTGGCTGTTGTGATAGCCCGCCGCCGAGGTGCCGAAGCCCCTGACGTTGGGCTTCACCAGATGCCGGTAGGGCTCGATCGCGATCGGGGCGAAGATGTAGTCGTCAAGCAGGATCTTCTCGGCCTTTGCGAGTTCGGGATAGCGCGTCGACTTGTCCGGCTGTTCCGCGGCGGCGTCCATGGCGGCGTCGTATTCGGGTTTGACCCAGTCATAGCCGGGTTCCGCCGAGGGGCGCATGTAGGACAGGAAGGTCTCGGGCCCCGCGAAGTCACCCACCAGGTTGTCGGCGAAGATCGTCCAGTCGTCGGTGTAGAAGAGGTCGAGCCAGGCCTTCCGCTCCATCGAGTTCACCGTGACATCGGCGCCGAGCACCTTCTTCCACATCAGAGCCGCCCCTTGCGCGCGGCGGATGTTCACCTCGGCCACGGTGGTGGCGATGGACAGTTTCAGCGGGTTGTCGGGGCCGTAGCCCGCCTTGGCGTAAAGCTCTTTCGCCAGCGCCTCGCGGTCGGCCTGGGTCATCGTGGCTTCGGCGATGGCGGGGCCGTCATAGTCGGGATCGAAGCCGCCGCCATAGCTGAAGGTCGGCGTCGCCCCGCCCTTGACGATGCGGTTTTCCAGCGTGTCGCGGTCGAGCGCGAGCGACAGCGCCCGGCGCAGGTCGATGTTTGCGAGGTCGGGGTTCGACAGGTTGAAACTGTAGTAGATCAGGAAGGTCGAGGGGAAGATCCGCACCTCGTCCGGCGTCTCGGCCTTGAGCCGCTCCAGATCGGCCAGGGGGATGTCGTAGGTGATGTCGATCTCGCCCGCCTGATAGCGTTTCAACTCGGTGCCCACGTCCTCGGTCACATGATACTTGACGAAGGGGATCTTCACATTGGCCGCATCCCAGTAGTTCGGATTTTTCTCAAGCAGGACATGGCTTTGCGGCACGACCTCGCGGATCACATAGGCGCCGTTCGAGACGACCTTCGCCGGGTCGATGAACACGCCCGCGCCACCCGCCTGAAAGCTGGGGGAATGGAGCGGCGCGAACTGGAAGGCGCCGACGAGGTCAAGGATATGCGGGGCGGGGGTCTCCATCTCGATGACCAGGGTGCGGTCGTCGGGCGCGGTGATGCCGAGGACGGACGGGTCGGTCGTCTCGCCATTGGCGAGCGCAGCCGCGCCCTTCACCTTGATCGTCGAGTAGAAGTAATAGCCCTTCTCCGACACCGTGGCGGGGTCCAGCGTCCGCAACACGCCGTTGACGAAGTCCTGCGCCACGAGCGGGTCGCCGTTCGACCATTTGAGCCCCTCGCGCAGGTGGAAGGTATAGGTCTTGCCGTCCGCGCTCGCCTCCCAGCGTTCGGCGGCGCCGGGGATGATCGCGCCGTCGGGGTCGAAGGTGACCAGGCCCTCGTAGGCGTCGGCGAGGATCCAGCCGGCGGCCGCGTCGAAGTTGACCTGCGGGTCGAGCGAGGACCATTCCGACCCGATGCCCCGGTCCAGCGTGTCGTCGGCCAGCGCCGGCCCCGCCGCCAGCGCCAGCGCCATGGCCGCGCCGGCAAGCCAGGCGCCCAGTCCCTTGCGAAGTCCCGTCATTTGCGCTCCTCCCTGGTGTCTGTGTTCGTTCAATCGGACAGAAGATCGCCCTGCCGCCGGATCTCGCGGCCCGCGACATGGCAGAGGCCCTGGCCCTTGAGGCAGCTGGTCCAAAGCTCCTGCCGGAACAGGATGCCGGTCGTGGGCGCGCGGATTTCCTCGCGGCGGCGGCGGGCGGCGTCGGTGACATGGCCCAGCACCTGGCCTTCGGTGACCCGGTCGCCGGGGCGGGTGATCCAGCTCACGATGCCGCCGATCGGCGCCATGAACTCCACCGCGCCGGCGAGCGGCAGTTCTTCCGCCGGGCCATGCGCGGGGGCGGGTCCGCCGGTCAGGACGCCCGCGCCGGCGAGGAAGGCCATGAGCCCCTTGGCGTCGCGGGCGGCAATATCGTCCGACACGTCGCCCTGGCCGCGGTATTCCAGCGTGGTCGAGAAGCAGGGCTGCGGCACCCGGTCGCCGAACCTGTCGCGCAGGGCGCGCCAGGGGGCGGTATGCGCCTCGTCGAAGGCATTGCCGCCCGAGACATCCTCGATCAGCGCCAGCACCGATCCCGTGCAGCGGCCGAGCAGATCGGCGATCTCGGGCCGGGCGGTCGAGGCGTAGAAATGCATCACCGCGTGGTGGTCGCAATGCAGGTCGAGCACGATGTCGGCGTCGTGCGAGGCCTGCATCAGGCGGATGCGCAGCTCGTCCACCTCGGTTTCGATCTTCGCCCCGGCAAGGGCGCTTGCGAAGGCGGCGCGGATCGTCGCGACATTGGCCTGCGGGTCGTCGCCAAGCCGCCCCTCCAGCGCATCGCCGGCGAGTGCCGCCAGATCGGGATAGCCGCGGTTGAAGTTGTGCGCGCCTTCGAGGTCGCGCCGGCCGACCGGCTTGTGCAAGAGCCACTCCGACAGGCCGATGGGATTGGCGAGCGGGACGACCACGACATGGCCCTTGAGGCGGCCCTCGGCCTCGGCCGCGTCCAGCATCGGCATGAGGTGGTAGAGCGCCAGCGGACCCGGCATCTCGTCGGCGTGCAGGCCGCCTTGCAGATAGACCTTGGGCCGGCTGCCCTCCTGTCCCCAGTGATGGCGGGTCAGGACCCGCGTGGTGCCTGGACTTGGCCCGGAGAGGGGCACGGTCTCGGTTCTCATGCACACCTCTGGTGGGGCGGGAGTATTTGATCAAAGCTTGCGCTGGCCGGCCCGGTCAAGTCAACGCTTTCCCGGGCGGTCAGATGTGGTCGCGCGGGATCGATTCGGACCATTCCCGGCGCGCGATTTCGGTCCCGTTTTCAAGGATCACGGTTTCCGCCCGGATGTGAAAATGCGTCTCATCGCAGGTCATGCGGCTGCGGCTTTCGTGGGTGAAGGTGCCATCCGCGCGGGTCTGAACCACGCGGTAGGCGGTTTCCATCGCGGCGCCGAGCGGGTCGCCCTCGGTGATGAGATAGCGGGCATGGCCCTCGCTGGCCTGCCGTATGCCGATGTCGGGAAACTCGTGGTCATAGCACCAGCGGGGAAAGTCTACCGTGATCCGCCCCGACAGGAGGTCGCGCGTCACCCGGCGGGGATGGGCGGGGGTGACGGGGTGGTGGATGACCGGACTTTGCGGCGCCATCTCGGGCGGGTCGAAGGGGCGCAGGGCCGCGTCCTCGGCCCGGGGCGGGCGGACGGGCAGGATCAGCCGTGTCGCGGCAAGGTCCACCGTCAGCGTCGCCAGCTGCGGCGAGGGCCAGGCGATGGGCCAGTAGACCGAGGACAGCGACAGCCCGATCCGGTGGCCGGCCGGAAAGGCATGGGCGATGTCGTCAAGCTCGACCACCACATCGACCGGCTGGCCTGGGACGAGCGCCTCGGGCCGGTCGTGGCCCCGGTGATGCGCGAGGTTCAGAAGGCCCAGCGTGACCCGCGTCGAGGCCCCGTCCGGCGCGATGTCGCAGAGCCTGACCGCGACCAGGGCCAGCGGCCGGTCCGAGGCGACGCGCAGCACGAGGCGGGCCGCGCCGAGGATCTCGACCGCTTCCGCCAGGGGGGCGGTCCGCCAGACCAGCGACCCGCCGTCATCCTCGCGCTGGTCGGTGGGCCAGTCGGCCTCGTCGCCGTAGCGGCCGATCTCGCCCGCTGCCGCCCCCACCCAGAGCGGGGAGCAGATGCGGGCCGCGCCTGCGCCCGGTCGGTCCTGCAACCGCCCTTCCGCAGGATACAGCGCCCAGTCCCGTATGCGCGGGCTGGGCCAGTGATCCTCGCCCACCCAGCGGCCGGGGCGGTGGGTGTAGCAGGTGCGCGGCGGCACCGAGTCCTGCATCCAGACCCGCAACGCGGGTTCATTCATGATCCCGCTGTCGCGGCCCTTCATCCAGTGGTCGCACCAGCGCAGCACCTCTTGCAGCCAGCCAATCGCCGGGCCGACCGTCACATCCATCGGGAAGGAATGGGCCCAGGGTCCGATCAGCCCGCGGCAGTGGTCCGGGCCGAGCCCTGCCAGAAGCCGCGGCACCGCCTCGGAATAGTTGTCGGCCCAGCCCGAGACCGCATAGACCGGCACCCGGATCGCGGAGTAGTCCTCGCAGACCGAACCGTGCCGCCAATAGGCGTCGCGGCGCTGGTGGCGCATCCAGGTCAGGCCCCAGGGACGGTTCGCCGCGATCCGCTGCCGCCAGAGGTCGCGCCAGGCGGGGCCGTGCAGGGCCGGGTCGGGCGGCAGGTCCATGCCCGCGACCATCGTCCCCGACCAGTCCATGTTGTCCTTCGACAGGCAACCGCCGATGTAGTGGACATCGGTCGCATAGCGGTCGTCGGTGAAGCCGACGGCGATCACGGTCTTCAAGGCCGGAGGCTGCCGCGCCGCGATCTGCAAGCCGTTGAAGCCGCCCCAGCTGATCCCGATCATCGCGACCTGCCCGTCGCACCAGTCCTGCGCCGCGATCCAGGCGATCACGTCGCAACCGTCGCGCAGCTCGACTTCGGAATATTCGTCCTCGAGAAGCCCCTCGCTTTCGCCGCAGCCGCGGATATCGACCCTGAGGCAGGCATAGCCGTGCCCGGCCAGATACAGGTGCAGCCCCTGGTCGCGCCCCCGGGTGCCGTCGTGCTTTCGATAGGGCAGGTATTCCAGGATCGCCGGATGCCGCCCCGTCGCCGGACGCCAGAGCTTGGCCGCAAGCCGCGTGCCGTCCGGTAGCGGGATCCAGAGGTTTTCCACCACCTCGACCGGATGCGGAAAGTCGGTGCGGATCCGTGCCAAATGCAATCCTTTCCCCGAAGAAGCGGAACCGCGGCCGCCGGACGGTCCGGGTCCGGGGCGTTACGCCTGAGCCATGCGTAGCAGGCAGCCATGTGTCAGGGCAACAGAAGGGTCTGATCTGTCCGGCAGCGACGCGGTGCGGCCCGGGCAAAAGAAAATGGCCCGGGCCTTTCAGCCTGAGCCATCCAAGAACGTGGCGGACCCGGAGCGATTCGAACGCCCGACCCTCAGATTCGTAGTCTGATGCTCTATCCAGCTGAGCTACGGGTCCGCAATGCCCGGCCATGTAGCCCCCTCGGCCAGGCAATGCAAGGGCCAAATCACGCGGAAATCTCGCTTGTCCCTTTCGGCAGGTGGATCGCGAACTCGGTGCCTTCCGCGTCAGCGCGAACCAGCTCCAGCCGGCCGCCGTGACCGCGCACCAGTTCGGCGGCGATCGCAAGGCCGAGGCCCGTGCCTCCCTTCCGAGCGCCGCCCTGGAAGGCCGAGAACAGATGCTCGCGTGCCTTGGCCGGCAGGCCAGGCCCGGTATCGCCGACCCGGATCCACCATTCCGATTCGTCCTCGCCCGCCGAGACCTCGATCGTTCCGGGCTGGCCCGTCGCCTCGATCGCCTGCCGGGCGTTGCGGATCAGGTTGGACAGGACGCGATAGAGCTGTTCGCCATCCGCGCGGATCATCATTCCGGGCGGGATGTCGATCAGGCAGGTGATGGGAGACTCGGCCCCCAGGCCCTCGCCCTCGACGACCTCGGCGGCGAGTTGCGCGAGGTTCAGGCGCCGCAGTTGCGGCGGCGGTTCCTCGGCCTTGCCGAAGGCCAGCGTCGCCTCGCAAAGCGAGACCGCGCGGCTGATCGAGCCGATCAGCTTGGGCGCCGACCGCGCCACGACCGGGTCGGCGCTGCCCTCGATCCGGTCTGCGAACAGCTGCGCCGTGGTCAGCACGTTGCGCAGGTCGTGGCTGATCTTGGCCACGGCACCGCCCAGTTGCGCCAGCCTCTCCTTTTGCCGCAGGGCGCCGGTCAGCTGGGTCTGCATCGACTGCAACGCCTCCTCGGCCATGCGCAGCTCCTCGACATCCGCATTGGGGGTGATCACGCGCCGCGCATCCTCGGGTGCCTCGGCATAATCGCGCATGTGCCGCACCACCCGGCGGATCGGCAGCACCAGCAGGCGGCGGACGGCAAGGAACAGGAGGAACGCGGTGACGACCGAGATGAGGGCCGACAGGATCAGGATCCGCAGCCCGTAGTCGATCATGGCGACCCGCAGAGGCCGCGTCTCCATCGTCACCTCGATCAGCGTGCCGGCCTCCTGCACCGGGTAGCCGATTACCCGGACGATGCGGTTTTCCGGGTCGAGCAGCGTGGCGAAGGCATCGCGGATCAGCTCCCAGGGTCCCGCCATTCGCAGGTCATACGAGGCATGGATCTCGTCCGGCACCGGCGAGGACAGGACCAGTTGCCGAACCTCGTCCCGGCGCAGGACGACGTTGTAGACCTCGGCGTTCTTCAGAAGCTCCGCCTCGAGGTCCGGCGAGACCGGAGCTTCGGCGGCAAGCTGGGTCAGGGCGGCGATCTGCGCCTGTTTCAGCCGGGTCAGCAGGAAGTCGGCCCGGAAACGCGCGATCGAGGGCACGAAGATCATCACCTCGGCCAGCATCACGAAGATGACGGTCAGGATCAGGAAGCGCCCGGACAGCGTGTTGAGAAAGCTCTTGCGTCTTTCGGCCACCCGAACCTTCCACCCGAACCTGCCTGGTCCGGCCTCACGGAACCCATCGCTGGATGAAGCCCACCACGCGCTTCAACCCCAGGTTCTCGAACAACTTCGGGCTAAAATAGGCGCCCGCCGCGCGTTTGGAAACCTCTCCCAGCGTCGGATAGGGCGCGATCATGCCGGCAATGGCGGACAATTTCAGCCGGGCCGAGATCGCCAGCGCCCAGAGCCCGATCAGCTCGCCCGCCTGCGGTCCGACGATGCCGGCGCCGACCGGGCGACCCTTGACCACCATGACCTTGAGCAGGCCAGTGGTCCTGCCCTCGGCCTGGGCGCGGTCGTTGTGTGCGAAGCTTGCGCGCAGGACGGTCAGCGCATCGCCATGCGCGGCGCGGGCCTCGGCCTCGGTCAGACCGACCTGCGCCAGTTCCGGGTCGGTGTAGGTCGCGCGCGGGATCGCCCGGGGATCGGCCCTGGCCGGCAGACCCAGAACCGCCTGCCGGATCACGATTCCGGCATGCCAGCCTGCGACATGGGTGAACTGCGGCCCCCCCGCCGCATCGCCCACGGCATAGACCCGCCGGTTGGTCGAGCGCAGCCGCGCGTCCACCGTCACGCCCCTGGGCGTGTAGGCGATGCCCGCCGCCTCGAGGTTCATGCCGTCCAGCGCCACCCGGCGCCCGACCGCCATGAGAAGATGCGTCCCCCGCAGCTGTTGCCCGTTGCCCAGCGTCACCTCGACGGCGCCCTCCTCGCCGGCCAGCCGCACCACCGGCTGACCCTCGACCAGCGCGATCCCCTCGTGCCGCAGGGCCTGAACGACCACGGCGGCCAGTTCGGGATCCTCGCGGCCCAGCACATGCGCGGCCTCGATCACCGTCACCTCGCAGCCCAGCCGCCGGTGCGCCTGCGCCATCTCGACCCCGATGGGGCCGCCGCCGACGATGACCAGATGCCCGGGCCTCTCGCGCAGGTCGAAGATCGTCTCGTTTGTCAGGTAGGGCACCGTGTCGATCCCCTGCACCTGCGGCACGAAGGGGCGCGAGCCGGTGGCGATGACGAAGCGCCGGGCGCGAATCGTCGCATCCCCGGCCTGCACCTCGCGCGGGCCGGTGAAACGGGCGAAGGCGCGAATGACGGTGCAGCCGAGGCCCTCGAAACGCTCCTGGCTGTCCACCGGGGCGATCGCTGCGATCACCGCGCGGACATGGTCCTTGACCGCGCCGAAGTCCACCGCCGGCGCGACCCCGGCGATGCCGCGGAAGCCCCGGCGCTGTGCCTCGGCCGCCTTGGCCGCGGCGATCAGCGCCTTCGATGGCACGCAGCCCGCGTTCAGGCAGTCGCCGCCCATCTCGCCCGCCTCGACCAGCACGACGCGCGCGCCCATCTGCACCGCGCCCGCCGCGACCGACAACCCGCCCGATCCGGCGCCGATCACGCAGATGTCGGTCTCGATCCGGCCCATTCAGCGCATCCTCCGGACGGCGCGCAACAGCATCGGCAGCGCGGCGAGGGCGGCAAGCCCCAGAAGCGGCAGCAGAACGGGCGGGGTGAAGAGGATGCCAAGGTCAGGCGCCTCGTCCCGGGCAAAGACCTCGCCCAGGCCAGCGCCGACCGAGGTGAAGACCAGCGCCCCCGGGATGATCCCGAGGAAGGTCGAGACGGCAAAGCGCCAGAGACTGGTGCCGACCAGCGCCGGGATCAGGTTCGCGAGGAAGAAGGGCACCAGCGGCACGAGGCGCATCAGGAACAGGACCGACCATTCGTTCTCGCGCAGGCCGGACTGCAACCGCGCTGCCCTGCCGCCAGCCCCTTCAAGCTTGCGCGACAGGGCCTCGCCGAAACCGGAGCGCGCCGCCAGGAAGATCAGGACCGCCCCGGTCCCGGCGCCCAGGACGTTGTAGAGCACGCCGGGGAACAGATCGAACAGGAAACCGCCGGTCAGCGTGGCGATGGTTCCGCCCGGCAGGCTGAGGCCGACTATGGCGACATAGGCCGCAAGGAAGACCAGCACCGACCACAGGTAATGCGCATCCCGATAGGCCAGCAGCTCATCGCGGTGACGCGCAAGCGCCTCGAAACTCAGATCGTCGCGCAGGACCACGGCACCGACCAGCGCCGCACCCAGGATCACCAGGATCGGCAGGCGGCGCAGCCAGGTCGAGGACGAAGGGGCGGGTGTCACGGGGGCTCCTTGCATGGGGCCTGACCATGGCCCAGCTTGGCGCGGCGCGACAGGGGGTTCACGCGGCCTTGATCCCGGTCGGCTCAAACCCGGCAGGGCTGCAACATTTCTTGCGGCCGGTCGTGGAAATGTTGCAGGAAATCCGCCCGGGCCACGTTGACTTGGGCCGCGACCGCCCGTAAATGACGGGCTTCAAGTTACCGGCCCTCGAATCCTAATGGTTTTCGGGTCACGTCTGATGGAGAGCCGCGATGAAGCGCACCTTTCAACCGTCGAACCTGGTTCGCAAGCGCCGCCACGGCTTCCGGGCGCGCATGGCCACCAAGAACGGCCGTCTGGTCCTGGCCGCCCGCCGCGCCAAGGGCCGTCACAAGCTGACCGCCTGATCGACCGCCCGCAAGGGCGTCAGGGTTTGCTCATGACACCGCCGGAGACCCAGGGCCAAGGCATCGCCGCCGCAGCGCCCGCAAGGTCTCCGGCGGTTTCGCTTTGCGTGATGGCCAAGCGCGCCGACTATCTGAAGGCGGCTGCGGCGCGGCGGCAGGGGACCGGCGGGTTCCTGCTCCAGGCGCGCGACCGGGCGGATGGCGACCCGGCGGTGCGGGTGGGGTTCACCGCCTCGAAGAAGATCGGCAATGCGGTGCTGCGCAACCGGGCCAAGCGGCGGCTGCGGGCCCTTGCGCGCGAGGTGCTGGCGCCCGAGGCCCGTCCGGGCTGGGACTATGTCCTGGTCGCCAGGCCCGAAGCCACGGTGACGCGCAGCTATGCCGACCTTTGTTCCGATCTGCGGCAGGCACTGACTGCCGTCCACCGGGGGCGGGCATGACCCCGCTTGCGCACCTTGTCGCGCTGCCAGTGCGGGCCTACCGGCTGGTCCTGTCGCCCTGGGTCGGCCATGGCTGCCGGTTCCAGCCGACCTGTTCGGCCTATGCGCTGGAGGCGCTGGAACGGCACGGGGCCGTGAAGGGCAGCTACCTTGCGGCCCACCGGATCTGCCGCTGTCACCCCTGGGGCGGGCATGGCTACGACCCGGTGCCGGGGGCCGATCCGGACCATGACGCGGGACGCTAGGTCCGGGCGCGAATCTTTTCGAAAAGATTTGCAGAATCCTTCGAAGGATTTTGGCCCCTATTCCATCGTCGCGATCAGGGCGCGCAGCGTCTCGATCCCTTCGCCCTTCTCGGAACTCGTCACCACGATCTCGGGGTAGGCCGCCGGGTGCTTGGCCAGCGCGCCCTTCACCTGCTCGATCACCGCCGCGCGTTCGCTGCGGTTGATCTTGTCCACCTTGGTCAGCACCGCCTGGAAGGTCACCGCGCTGCGGTCCAGAAGCGTCAGGATCTCTTCGTCCACCGCCTTGATCCCGTGCCGCGCGTCGATCAGCACGAAGGCCCGGCGCAGCGTGGGCCGGCCCGACAGATACTGCTTCAGAAGCGCCTGCCACTTGGCGACGATGGCCACGGGCGCCTCGGCGAAGCCATAGCCGGGCAGGTCCACCAGATAGCGCGACTCGCCCAGGGCGAAATAGTTGATCTCCTGCGTCCGCCCCGGCGTGTTCGAGGCGCGCGCCAGCGTCTTGCGGCCGGTCAGGGCGTTGATCAGGCTGGATTTCCCGACGTTCGAGCGCCCGGCGAAGCAGACCTCCAGCCGGTCGGCGGGGGGCAGGCCGGACATGGCGACCACGCCCTTGACGAAGGTGACGGGGCCGGCGAACAAGAGCCGGCCGGCCTCGCGCGCGGACTCCTCGGGTTCGGGGGTCAGGGTGAAGGTCATCGTCATGCGCGCACCTCGTCGCCAACCGTTACCCGGCCGCCTGCGATCACCCGCGCGAAGACCCCGAAATCGGTATGGCCATAGCCCGTTTCCAGCGCGCCCATCGTGTCGGCGTCCTGCACGCCCGTCTCGGGGTTTGCGCCGGTCGCCCGGCAGCGGCCGATTGGTTCCTCGATACGCAGGCGCGCCGCGCCGATCGCGATTTCCTGCCCGATCAGGTCCAGTTCGGCCCAGGGTGCCCAGCCCTCGACCCAGATGTTGCCGCGGAAGCGGTGCGGCGAGAGCGGCAGGCCCATCCTGGCGGACAGGTCGGCCAGCGAGGTGGTGGAATTGATCGAGACCAGCGGCTGGTCCTGATCGGTCAGCGCCTGGCCCGGCACCCGGATGACCCGGGCCGGTTCGGGCCGCGTCGCGGGCCAGAGCGGGCGGAGCCAGTCGATCAGCCGCGCGGCATCGGCGGGGTCGTCGGGGCGGAAGCTTTCGGTCGGGCGGCGGGGGTGGCTGAGGGTCACCTCTGCCCGGTCGGGATCCGAGGTGCAGGCGACCGCCATCAGATCGGCCGAGCCCCAGCCGCGCAGGAACTGGAGCTTCGGGGCCCAGGCGGGCGGTTCGGTCAGCCGGGCGGCGGCATGGGCCACGGCCCAGACCCGGTCGAAGGGAAAGGCCGCGCCCTCGGTCAGAACGGCCTCGGGCACGGTCTCGAAGCCTGCGGACTTGATCGGGTGGCGCACCAGGAGCGCGACGCGCCCTGCCGTTGTCCACCCGGCCGTCCCGGTCACTTCTTGCCCTTCTTCGGCTGCGGCGCCGGCGGGGTTGCTGCCTTTGCCTTCGCCTCGATCCGCGCTGCCCTGGCGGACCGGATGTTGCCGAAGATGTCCGGCCGTTTCCCGTGGCTCCACATGATCAGGTACTGCTGCACGAAGGTGATCGTGTTGTTGGTGATCCAGTAGATCACGAGGCCCGAGGCGAAGCCGCCCAGCATGAACATGAACACCCAGGGCATCCAGGCGAAGATCGAGGCCTGCACCGGATCGGTCGGCGCGGGGTTCAGCTTCTGCTGCAGCCACATGGTGATGCCGAGCAGAAGCGGCAGAACGCCGATGAAGATCAGGTGCAACAGCGACCCGGTCGGTGGCGCATCCCAGGGCAGAAGGCCGAAGAGGTTGAACAGCGAGGACGGATCGGGGGCCGACAGGTCCTTGAGCCAGCCGAAGAAGGGCGCATGGCGCAGTTCGATGGTGACGAAGATCACCTTGTAGAGCGCGAAGAAGATCGGGATCTGGATCAGGATCGGCAGACAGCCCGCCGCCGGGTTGACCTTCTTGTCCTTGTAAAGCTGCATCATCTCGCGTTGCAGCTTCTGCTTGTCCTCGCCCGCGCGCTCCTTCAGCGCTTCCATTTCGGGCTGAAGCTCCTTCATCCGCGCCATCGAGACATAGGACTTGTAGGCCAGGGGCAGCACGAGGAACTTCAGGAAGAAGGTCAGCGCGATGATCGCCCAGCCCATGTTGCCGATCTGCGCGTTCAGCCAGTGCAGGACGGCAAAGATCGGCTTCGTCAGGAAGTAGAACCAGCCCCAGTCGATCGAATCGAGGAAGCCCGCGATGCCGTCATTGCGTTCGTAGGCGCGGATCGTGGCCCATTCCTTCGCCCCGGCAAAGAAGCGCATCGAACTGGTCGCCGTCGCCCCCGCAGCCAGCGAGACGACCGGCTCGCGCACCTCGGCCTGGTAGATCCCGGCATCGGGGACGTATTTCAGCACCGACTTGAACGGACGGCCCTGTTCGGGGATCAGCGTCGTCATCCAGTAGTGGTCGGTGAAGCCGATCCAGCCATCGGTCGTGGCCTCGGTCACCATGGCCGGCAGGCCGCCCTCGCGCGGGTCGGGGTCCAGCTTGGTGATGTCGGAATAGTCGGTCTCGGTGCGGATCCCGTCCTCGCGCTGGATCGCGCCCTCGTGCACCACGAAGATGTTCTGCAGCTTGGGCAGGCCGTGCCGGGCGATGATGCCGTAGGGCTGCAGGGTGACGGCGGAACCCGAGGCGTTCTGCACCGTGTCGGTCACGGTGAACATGAAATTGTCATCCACCGCGATCTCGCGGCGGAAGGTCAGGCCCTTGCCGTTGTCCCAGCGCAAGACGACCGGCGCGGCCGAGGTCAGCGTGGCATTGCCCTCGACCGTCCAGATCGTGGTGGCGTCCGGAACCTCGCCGGCCTGGAGCCCGGTTCCCGGCAGCCAGCCGAAGACCGAATAATAGGCCAGATCCTCGCCCACCGGCGCCAGGAGCCGCACCGTCGGCGAGTTCGGCGACAGGTCCTCGCGGTAGGTCTTGAGCGACAGGTCGTCGATCCGGCCGCCGCGCAGCGACAGCGAGCCCGAGAGCTTGGTCGAGTCGATGGCGACGCGCGGCGCTTCGGGCGCGGGGGTTGTCTCGGTCTGCACGGTGGTGTCCGGGGCGGGCGTGGTCGGGGCCGCGACATCGCCCGTCACGCCGGCGGCGGTTTCGGTCGGTGCGGTCACCGGCGGCTCGGGCGGGGGGAACAGGACGAACCAGACGATCATGACCGCCGCGCTCAGAACCATCGCCAGGATCAGGTTCTTGTTGTTCTGCTCTTCCATCTGCCCGCCACCATGCCGATCTTCGGATCAGCGGTGCTTCAACGACAGGCCCGGGCAAAGGTCAAGCAGTTTCGCCCCGCAGGGCGGGCCGGGGCGATCACTTCTGGGCGTTTTCCGGGCTGGCAGGGCGGGGCGCCTCAGCCCTTGCGCTCCAGCCGGTAGCTGCCCTCGGGCAGGTTCAGCGCCGCGGCCAGATCGCGCAGCTGCGTCATCGACAGGGTGATGCGCAGCACTTCGTCGGTCTGCGGATCGGCCTGTTCGACCGTGACGCAATCCTCGAAGGCATTGATGACCACATCCTCCATCAGGGGCAGATCGCCGCCCTCGTCAACCAGGGTGATCACGGTGGCGTCGAATTCGTGCTCGATGGTGAACATAAGACAAGGCTAACCGGGGCGCGTCGCTTCGGCAACGGCAAAGGCAATGGCGTCATGACACCTCTGTGAGGCGGCCTTTCCCTTCCCCGGCGATTTGCCTACCCTGCGTGGACTTCGCCGAGGTTCCCGATGCGTCTCCTGAAGATCTGTGCGCTGCCGCTTGCCCTTGCCCTGGCGCTGGGCGGATGCGTCATGCCCGCACCGGGACCCGTGCCGTCTCCGGTCGTGGCTCCCGTGACGATCGTCCCGACCCAGCCGCCCCGCGCCGCGGCCGAAACCTTCCTGTCGGTCGTGGCCCGGGTCGAGCCGGTGGCCGAAAGCTACTGCCGCAGCCGTAGGGTCGCGCGGAACTGCGATTTCCGCATCGTGGTCGATGACCGGCCAGGACAGCCGCCGAATGCCTTCCAGACGCTCGACCGCACCGGCCGCCCGGTGATCGGCTTCACGCTCGCCCTGATCGCCGATGCCCGCAACGCCGACGAACTGGCCTTCGTCCTGGGGCACGAGGCTGCGCACCACATCGCCGGGCACATCCCCAAGCGCCAGGACCAGGCCATGTCCGGTGCGATCCTCGCCGGGGTCCTGGCCCAGGCCAGCGGCCTGTCACCCGACGAGATCCGGGCCGCGCAGAACATCGGGGCAGAGGTTGCCGCCCGCAGCTACAGCCGCGAGTTCGAGCTGGAAGCCGATGCCCTGGGCGCCGAGATCGCCCTGGTGGCCGGCTATGACCCGGTGCGCGGCTCGGGCTTCTTCGACCGACTGCCCGATCCGGGCGACAAGTTTCTCGGCAGCCACCCGCCGAATGCGCAGCGCAAGGCCCAGGTGGCCGCGACCGTCCGGCGCCTCCGGGGCTATTGATCTGCGTCAAGGCGACCAGCCCGCCGTCCCGGCAGCATGACCGTATTGCTTCAGGAGGGTCGGACGATGATCGGTTATCCCGAGGCCCCGAGGGCCTGGTGGCTTACCCGCGGGATGGCAAGGATCTCGGGCGTCAACCTGCCGCGCGCGGTCGTGGAGGGCTGGCTGCAACGCTCGGAACTGGAGGATCTCATCGCCCGCTGCGCAGCCTGCCGGCGGGGCGAAGAGTGCGAACACTGGCTCAGCGCCTCGGGCGCGGCGCGCAGGATGCCGGACTTCTGTCCGAACAAGGCGGAGATCGAGGCGTTGGGCTGAGCCTGGCCCTGCAGGCACTGGCTGCCCGGAGCCCTTTCCCGGTGCGGCCCCGGGGCGGCGGACATCCCCTCTGGCCCGCCGCCCTGACTTTCCCTAAGACGCCGGCATGATCGTGATCGAGGACCTCGTATGCGACCGCGGCTCGCGCTATGCCGCCTCGGCCGGCGCGGTGCGCAGCCGGGCCGAGATCGAAGCCTTTCTCGCCACGCTCCGCCTTCGCCGCAAGTTCGACAAGGCCACCCATCACAGCTGGGCCGCGATCCTGTCCGACGGCGGCCCGCTGAAGAACGACGACGGCGAGGCCGGGGCCGGGGCGGTGATCCTGAAGATGCTGGAACGCGAGGGCGTGCCGGATCGCATCGTGGTGGTGACGCGCTGGTATGGCGGCGTGAACCTCGGCGGCGACCGCTTTGCCCATATCGTCACCTGTACCCGCGCGGCGCTGGCGGCGCTGCGCTCGGGCCTCGACGCACCCCGGCCCCGCCGTTAGGCTTTCCCTCAGGGCAGGCGGAGGACGGGATGCGCGAGATGCTACAGGCCGAGGCCAGGCGGCTTGCAAACACGGTGATCTGGTCCTGGGAGGGCTTCCGCGCCGCCTGGGCCACGGAAAAGACCCTGCGGCAATGGACGCTCGCGAATGTCCTGTCCGCCGCTCTGGCCTTTGCGCTGGACCTGAGCCCGGGCGAGCGCGGCCTGATCCTGTCGCTGGGGCTTCTGGTCCTGGCGGCGGAACTGATCAACACCGCGATCGAGGAAGTGGTGGACATGATCGCGCCCGCGCCCGACCCGAGGGCGAAGAAGGCCAAGGATTGCGGCTCGGCTTGCGTGGCGCTGGCGGCCATCGCGGCGGGGGTGGCCTGGGTGGTGGTGCTGGTGGGGTAGCGGCGCCGTCGCTGCCGGCGCAGATGCGCGCGGTAAGGGGCCGGAGCGAGAATCCGCGCATGGAGCAGGTTCCACTCCTCGGCCTGGCCGAGACCCTGGAACCGGATCGGCAATCCCGGAGACCCGGCGCGGCGGCGACACGCCTCGATCCCGAACCGGCAGACGGGGCAGTCCTGATTGTAGAGGATACGGGTTTCCCCGGTTTCGGGCCGGGACTTGGCCCTGCGGGACGCATCTCCAGAGGTTGCGACGGCCGGTCACGCATCAGGGTCGGGCGACCGGCCGGAGGTCAGAGGGACTTGTGCGATCCGTCGCACATCGGGGCCCTGGCCGTCTGCTTGCAGCCGCAGAAGAACACCGTGCGCGAGGTATCGGCCGTCCATTTCACCGGCGACAGGCCGGTATCCTTGTGGCTGCCGTCGCAGAACGGCTGCTTTGCCGATCTGCCGCAGGCACACCAGAAATAGGACTTGCCTTCCTCGACCTCGACCTTGAAGGGGGTCGTGGCGGCGACAATCGGGCTGTTGGACATCCGGCGCTCCTGCAACATCTTCCTGCCCTGCAAGATGGGCCGGGCTTCCGGCCTGTCAACGGGGCTGGAGCCGACGGCCCCACAGGTCGTAGTCGCCGGCCTCGTCCACCTCGACCTCGACGATGTCGCCCGGAGCCAGACCCTCGAAGCCCTCGTCGATGAACAGGTTCCCGTCGATCTCGGGCGCGTCGGCCATGGTGCGGCAGGTGGCGCCCTCGTCGTCCACCTCGTCCACGATCACGGATAGCACTTTTCCAACCTTCGTGGCCAGTTTCGCCGCCGAAATGCCCTGGGCCTTTTCCATGAAGCGATCAAAGCGGTCCTGCTTGACCTCGGGGGGCACATGGTCGGGCAAGTCGTTCGACCGCGCCCCCTTGACGTTCTCGTACTGGAAGCAGCCGACGCGATCCAGCTGCGCCTCGTCCAGCCAGTCCAGCAGCGTCTGGAACTCTTCCTCGGTCTCGCCCGGGTAGCCCACGATGAAGCTGGACCGCAGCGTCAGGTCGGGGCAGATGGCGCGCCAGGCGGCGATCTCGTCCAGCGTCCGCGCCGCCGCCGCCGGGCGGGCCATGCGTTTCAGCGTCTCGGGGTGGGCATGCTGGAAGGGGATGTCGAGGTAGGGCAGCACCAGCCCCTCGGCCATCAGCGGGATCAGTTCGCGCACATGGGGGTAGGGATAGACGTAGTGAAGCCGCACCCAGGCGCCGAGCCTGCCCATCTCGCGCGCGAGGTCCGTGATATGCGCGCGCACCTCGCCGCCCTTCCACGGCGACAGGTCGTGCTTGCGGTCCACTCCGTAGGCCGAAGTGTCCTGGCTGATGACCAGAAGCTCCTTGACCCCCGCCTCGACCAGCCTTTCCGCCTCGCGCAGGACGGCATGGGCCGGGCGGCTGACCAGACGGCCGCGCATGTCGGGGATGATGCAGAAGCGGCACTTGTGATTGCAGCCTTCGGAAATCTTCAGATAGCTGTAATGCCGCGGCGTCAGCTTCACGCCCGAGGCCGGCAGGAGGTCGATGAACGGGTCCGGCGCGGGCGGCACGGCGCCGTGGACGGCATCCAGCACCGCCTCGTACTGGTGCGGGCCGGTCACGGCGAGAACCTTCGGATGCGCCCCGGTGATGTACTCGGGTTCCGCCCCCAGACAACCGGTCACGATCACGCGACCGTTTTCCTGCAGGGCCTCGCCGATCGCCTCCAGGCTTTCCGCCTTGGCGCTGTCGAGGAAACCGCAGGTGTTCACGATCACCGCATCCGCGCCCTTGTAGTCGGGGCTGATCGCATAGCCCTCGGCCCGCAGCCGCGTCAGGATGCGCTCGCTGTCCACCAGCGCCTTGGGGCAGCCGAGGCTGACCATGCCGATGGTCGGCTGGCCCTCGCGGCGGGTGTCGGGGACAAGCGCGCGGGCGAGGTCGGGGCGAAGGAGGGGCGGGTTCTGCGACATGGCCCGCCTATAGCGCGCCCTGAGGCCCGGGGAAAGCCCGGGGTCTGCCGGCATCTCTCGGCCATTTGATGCCAGTCCGGCCCCCCTGACTTGGCAAGCCGGCGCGCAAGGGCCTAAACTTCCGCAAAACAAGAAAATCCGAGGAGGTGGGCATGCGCTGGGTCATCCGTGTCGGGGTCAGTCTCGCCGTCCTGGTGCTGCTGGCGCTCGGTCTGCTGGCCATGGTCCCCTCGGAGCGGATCGCGCAGGCGGTGTCGTCCCAGTTCGAGGCGATGACCGGCCGCAAGTTGCAGATCGCGGGCGAGATCAGCCCCCGGCTCTGGCCGACTCTCGGGGTCACGGCCGGGGCGGTGAGCGTCGCCAACGCCGACTGGGCCGAGGGCGACCAGCCCCTGTTCCGGGCCGAAAGCCTGTCGATCGACGTGAACCTCGGCGCGCTGATGGGGGGCGAGGTGAAGATCCTCGGCCTCAAGGCCGAACGCCCCGAGATCAACCTGGAACGCGCAAAGGACGGACGGGCCAACTGGACATTCTCCGCCACTTCGGATGGCGGCGGCGTCGGGGCCGTGCCGCCCGCAGCGACCGGCTTCAGCCTCGACGACGGTGCGATCAGCGGGGGCATGATCCGCTATGACGACCGGCAGACCGGCCGCTCCATCGCACTGGACGAGGTGGATGCGCGGCTCAGGATCCCCGATTTCTCGGGTCCGTTCACCCTGACCGCCACGGCGCTGTCGGGGGGGCAGCAGGTGGCGCTGGACCTGACGGGCGAGGCGTTTTCGGCCTTTGCCATGGGGCGGGTCGTGCCGCTGAAGGCCAGCCTGTTTGCCGGGGGCAGCAAGCTGGGCTTCGAGGGGCGCGGCGGCTATGCCCCGCCGGCCGCGGAAGGCGCGCTGACGGCGGATCTCGCGGATCTGCCCGCGCTGGGCCGGCTGTTCGGATCGGACCTGTCGCGCCCCGGCCCCGGTCTCGGGCAGGATCGGCTTCAGGCCAGTGGGCAGCTGACGCTGGACGGCAGCGGCGCGGCCTTCCTGCGCGGGGCGACGCTGGTGGCGGACGGGAACGAGCTGAAGGGCGATCTCGACCTTCTGCCCGGCGAGGCGCGGCCGAAGCTGAAGGCGCAGCTGACCGCCGGGCCGATCGTGATCGGCACCGGATCGGGCGGCGACCAGGGCGGCGGCAGCGCCGGGGGCATGCAGGCCGAGGGCTGGCCGGACAGCCCGATCGACGTGAGCGCCCTGGGCGCGATGGATGCCGAGGTGGCGCTGTCCGCGCCTTCGGTCGATCTGGGCGTGCTGAAGGCGGGTCCGACCCGGCTGATGATCACCGTGGACCGCGCCCGCGCCGTGTTCGACATCCGCGAGATGCAGGCCTATGGCGGGCAGGTCTCGGGCGATTTCGTCGTGAACGGCCGCGGCGGCCTGTCGGTCGGCGGTCGGCTGAAGCTCGCGGGGATGCAGACCCAGCCCCTGTTCACCGACCTTGCCGGCTGGGACCGGCTGATCTCGACCGGCGATCTGGAGCTGGAGTTCCTAGGCGTCGGCAATTCGATCGACGCGATCATGAAAAGCCTGAAAGGCAAGGGCGCGCTCGAGCTCGGCCGTGGCGAGCTGCGCGGGCTGGACATTGCGGGCATGCTGCGGACGCTGGATGCGGGCTATGTCGGCGAGGGGCAGAAGACGATCTTCGACGGGCTGGCCGGCACCTTCGCGATGGAGGGTGGGGTGCTCTCGAACAGCGACCTTAAGCTGGTCGCGCCCTATCTGACCGCCTCCGGCTCCGGCCGCATCGGACTGGGCGAGCGGACGCTCGATTACCGGCTGCGGCCGACGGCGCTGGCGGCCGAGGACGGGACGGGCGGGGTCATGGTGCCCCTGCTCGTCACCGGACCTTGGGCCCAGCCGCGCTTCCGGCTGGATCTGGAATCGATCGCGCGCGAGAAGATGGAGGCCGAGGCCAGGGCCGCGGCCGAGCGGCTGGCGGCCGAGGCCAAGGCTGCGGAAGAAGCTGCCAAGGCAGAACTGGAGCGGCGGCTGCGAGAGGAACTCGGCGTCGAGGTCGCCCCGGATGAATCGCTCGAGGACGCGGCCAAGCGTGGGGCGACCAAGGCGCTGGAGGACGAGGCGCGCCGGGCGCTGGAAGAGATCCTCGGCGGCAACTGAACCCCGCCCGGCGCGGATTGTGCCGGGCACAAGTTTTGATCAAAACGCTGTTGAAGCCGCGCCCGACCCATGCTGAGACTGCACGGAACGCTGGGCGGAGGGGTGCGGATGCGGGTCTTCATCAACGGGTTCGGGCGGATCGGGCGGTCGGTTCTGCGGGCCTTCCTGCAGACCCCGGACCGCTGGTCGAGGCTGGAGATCGTCGGGATCAACGACATCGCCGCGCCGGAGATGTGCGCCTGGCTGTTCGAGTACGACTCGGTCTTCGGCCCCTGGCGCGGATCCGTCGCGCTGGAGGGCGGCGCGCTGGTGGTGGACGGGCGGGCAATTCCTCTCGGCCGGACGCCCGACCTGTCCACGTTGGACCTGTCGGGGGTGGACCTGGTGATGGAATGTACCGGCCGGGCCGAGGCGCGCGAGGTGGCCGAGCGGGGGCTGAGGGCTGGGGCGGGGCGGGTGCTGATCTCGGGGCCCTCGGCGGCGGCGGATGTGACGGTGGTGCTGGGGGCGAACGAGGGGGTACTGGCGGGGCAGCGGATCGTCTCGAACGCCTCCTGCACCACGAATGCGCTGGCGCCGCTCGCGCGGCTCATCCATGAACGCTGGGGGATCGTCACCGGGTCGATGACCACCGTCCACTGCTATACCGGCAGCCAGCCAACCGTGGATGCCCCGGCGGCCGATTATGCGCGCAGCCGGGCGGCGGCCCTGTCGATGGTGCCGACGACGACCTCGGCCGCACGGCTTCTGGACCGGGTGCTGCCCGACCTCGCCGGCCGGATCGTCGCGCAGGCGGTGCGGGTGCCGGTAGCCTCGGTCTCCTGCGTGGACTTCCACCTGGTGACGGAGACCCGCCCCTCGGTCGAAGAGGTGAACGCGGCCTTCCGCGCGGCTGGCGGGGTGATCGGGTCAACCGACCGGCCGCTGGTGTCCACCGACCTGCGGGCGCGGCCGGAGTCGGTGGTCATGGCCTGCCCGGAGACGAAGGTGACGCCGGGGGGCATGCTGCGGGTCTTCGGCTGGTATGACAACGAATGGGGCTTTTCCAACCGGATGCTGGACATGGCCCTGAAGATGGCGTGATCTGTCCACGGTGGACATTTCCGGATTCGGACGTGATTCCGGACACTTGGCCGTGGGTGTTAGGGATCTGGAAAGGATGTTCCGCGCCCCCTGCGGCCGCTCGTCGTGCGCCTTCGGCTTCTCCTCGCGCGGGACGGGGCCGACGAGGAGACGCAGTCGAACGAGGAGGCGGGTCAGAGGGATTTCGTGAACAGGATCCATTCGCGCGCATCGACCGCCCAGTCTTCCTTGACGACGGGGCGACGGGCCACCTCGGCAAAGCCCCTTGCGCGGTAGAGGCGCAGCGCGTCCAGGTGGGTGTCCTCGGCGATCAGGCTGATCGTGCTCCGGCCCGCCGCCCGCGTCACCGCCTCGGCCTTGGCGAGCAGGGCTGACCCCAGTCCCTTGCCGCGATGTTCGGGATAGGTCGCGAGCACGTTCAGATACCAGGAGCCGGGGGCCAGGTTCTCGAGCTCGATCAGGGGAACGAAGAGCGGCTGAGTGTCGGGAGCGATGGGCTCGGGTTCCAGCGCGGCGGGATAGCCTAGGAGACAGGCCGCGACTTCGCCCTCCACCTCGGCCAGCCAGGCGTTGCGGTAGGAGAAGTTCCCCGTCTCGCGCGCGGCGCGTTCCCGGCCAAGGGCCAGCGGGTCGCCGTCGGGGCCGACGGATTTCTTCCAGAAATGCAGCGGTAGGTCGTCGGCGGCCATGTTGATGAAGCGGACCAGATGGTCGGCGTCGGTGGCCCTGGCCTCGCGGATCAGCATGGCATCCCTCCTGTCGCTGCGCCCCCGGTGTGAAGCAGACCGCCGCCCGCGCCGCAAGGCGAAAACCGACAGGGAACCGGCGCATCCCGGCCTTGCGCGGCCCGGCACGCGGACCTACCAAGGGCCAGACGCAGGGAGCAACCGATGACCGACACCGTATTCCGCCTGCCCGCCCCCGGCCCCGAGCCGATGGTCACCGACCTGGAGGGCTGGGTAAAGACCGAAGGCACCCCGACGATGAAGACCTGGGTCCAGCACACCTCGGCCGATGGCAGCGTGATCAGCGGCACCTGGGAGGCGACGGTGGGCAGCTGGCACGCGACCTACAAGTTCTACGAATTCGTCCACCTGATCGAGGGGCAGATCACCATCACCCCGGACGGCGGCAAGCCCGTCACGCTGCGGCCCGGCGATGCCTTCGTTGTGGAGCCCACGTTCAAGGGAACCTGGAAGATCGAGGCCCCGGTGCGGAAGCATTTCTGCATCAAGCTGAAATAGGTTCAGTCCAGACCGTCGTCGGGGATGTTCAGCACCGTGCCGCAGGCCTTGCAGTGCACGGCGTCGTGGTCGTGCCGGCGCAGGCCGCAGACGGGGCAGGGGAAATGGGCCTTGGGCGGGCGCAGCACCACCTGCACAAGGCGCAGGAAGAGGCTGATGCCGACGATCATGATGGCGACCGACAGAAGCCGGCCTGTGGTGCCGACCAGGGTGATGTCGCCGAAGCCGGTGGTCGAGAGCGTGGTCACGGTGAAATACAGCGCATCGACATAGTTCGTGATCTTCTCGTTCACCCCGGACTGCGTCTGGTAGACCAGCGCGGTCATCGCGAAGAGGAAGATCGTCAGGTTCAGCGCGGCGCGGATCGTGGTCTCGCTGCGCCGGAAGCCGGGAATGTCGTCGCGCAGCTGGTCCAGCGTCTGCGGCGAGTGGAACACGCGATACAGCCGCAGCACGCGCAGGAAGGCCAGCCCCTCGCCCCAGACCGGGAACAGGAGCGACAGGATCACCAGGATGTCGGCCAGCCCCCAGAGGCTGAGGATCTCGCGCCGGGGGCGGCGGGCGATCCAGAGCCGGGCGAGGAGGTCGGCGAGGAACACGAGGCCAATCGCGATGTCGATGCCGGTATGCCAGGGACTGCGGGTGAAGAAGGACGAGGCGACGAGCCAGGTCACGGTCAGGAGGTCGAAGCCGAGGAGGAGATAGCGGAAGCGGTCGGCGGTGGCTCCGCTGCCTTCGTAAAGCGCGCGAAGGCGGGATTGGAGCGTCGGGCTTGGCATCGGGCGGGCGGTCCTTCGGGCTTTTGCCGGCCAGACTAGCGGCCCGCGCGCGGCCTGTCAGGGGGAAAGGGCCGGGGTGCGTGCCCCGGCCCGTTCGGTCAGTGGTCGGCCATCGCGGCGGCGGCCTTGATCTCGTCGGTGGCATCCTTCGTGCCGTTGAAGAAGGCGTTCAGGATGACCGCCGTCACCGAGGCGAGCAGGATGCCGCTTTCGATCAGCGGATGCAGGTCATGCGGCATCCACTGCTTGAAGTTGGGGGCCACGAGCGGGATCATCCCCATGCCGAGCGAGACCGCGACGATGAACAGGTTGTTGCGGTTGGTGGCGAAGTTCACCCCCGACAGGATGCGGATGCCGGTGGCGGCGACCATGCCGAACATGACGAGGCCGGCTCCGCCGAGGACCATGGTGGGGACGGATTCGACCAGCGCGCCCATCTTCGGCACGAGGCCGAGGACGATCAGGATGATCCCCCCCGCGACGCAGACGAAGCGCGAGCGCACGCCGGTCACGCCGACGAGGCCCACGTTCTGCGAGAAGGAGGTGTAGGGGAAGGTGTTGAAGATCCCTCCGATCAGCGTGCCGAGGCCATCCGTGCGCAGGCCCGCCGACAGCATGGGTTGCGTGACGGGCTTGCCGGTCATTTCTCCCAGCGCGAGGAACATGCCGGTGGATTCGATCATCACGACGATCATGACCAGGGTCATGGTGACGATCATCACCGGCTCGAAGGTCGGTATCCCGAAATGGAAGGGCGTGATCAGGCCGAACCAGGCGGCGTCGGCCACCTTGTCGAAGGTCATCTTGCCCAGGGCCACGGCGATGATGGCGCCGATGATGATGCCCAGCAGGACCGAGATGTTGCAGAGGAACCCCTTGGCGAAACGGGCGATCAGGAGGATCGAGATCAGCACCACGGCCGAGACGGCGACATTTCCCAAGGGCGCATAGGCCGGGTTCGGCAGCGTGGGCGCCGGGGCGAACTTGGCGGGCAGGTCCGCGACGCCGGTCACGGTTCCGGCGGCGGCGCCTTCCGTCACGGCCTTGAGCCAGTCGGCATGGGCGGGATCGACGATCATCGGGGCTGTCGGCCCGACGGGGTTCCCGAAGATCCAGTTGATGCCGATCCGCATGAGGCTCACGCCGATGACCAGGATGATCGTGCCGGTGACCACTGGCGGGAAGAAGCGGAGCATGCGGGAGACAAGGGGCGCGATCAGGATCGAGATCAGGCCGGCGGCAATGATCGCGCCGAAGATCGCGCGGGCGCCTTCGGGGCCGGGGTTCGCGTTGGCCATGGCGACCATCGGCCCCACGGCGGCGAAGGTCACGCCCATCATGACGGGCAGCTTGATCCCGAACCACTGGGTGGCACCAAGGCTCTGGATCAGGGTGACGAGGCCGCAGACGAAGAGGTCGGCCGAGATCAGGAAGGCCACGTCGGCGGGTTCGAGCTTGAGCGCGCGGCCGACGATGAGGGGCACTGCGACGGCGCCGGCATACATGACGAGGACATGCTGGAGGCCGAGGGTGAAGAGCTTCGGCGGCGGCAGCATCTCGTCCACGGGGTGGACCTGTGAGGTCATCTGCTTCGTTCCTTTCCCTTGGGGCGTTTATGTTCGCGCCGTCTTCGCACTGCCCCTTGGGTGCGATCCGGTTAGGCGGCCCCGTTCAGGGGGCCAGGACCGTCCAGGGTTGGCTGTAACGGTATTCTTCGAGGTTCGGCGTCGGGCCGATGCGGTCCACCACGGCAAAGAGGCCGGGAGCATGCAGCGGTGTCAGCACGCCGTGCCAGGTGCCCCGGTGCAGGTTGATGCCCTGCGCGCCATTCGTGAGGAAGGCGCGCGGTTCTGCCTGCGGATCGGGCGCGACGATGACGAGGAAAGGGTGTTCCGACATCGGAATGAAGGCCTGCGAGCCCTCGGGGTGGCGCTCGATCAGGTCGAAGCGGTAGGGCAGGGCGCGGGGCTCGGCCCGGAAGATCGAGATGCCGGCGCGACCTTCGGGCCCGAAGTCGAGGCGCGCGCGGTCGTGGTGGCGGCGGCACAGGCCCTGGTTGATCAGGCGGAAGTCGCCGGTGGCGTCCAGCACGTCGCCGAAGGGGGCGAAGGCTTCGGGCGTGAGCGGGGCGGGGGTGAGGGGTCTCATCCGCGGCTCCTCGTGCGGCTTCGCCTTCTCGTCGCGGGGGCGCGCCGCTGCGAGGAGTGCCGCAGGCATCGACGAGCCGCGGTCATCGCGCGGGGCCGAAAGCGCCGGGGCCGCGCAGTTTCGCGTGGCGGTTCACGTCCTTGTAGAGCAGATAGCGGAAGCGTCCCGGTCCGGCGGCGTAGCAGGCCTGCGGGCAGTAGGCGCGCAGCCACATGAAATCGCCGGCCTCGACCTCGACCCAGTCGCGGTTGAGCTTGTAGACCGCCTTGCCTTCGAGGACATAGAGCCCGTGTTCCATGACATGGGTTTCCTCGAAGGGGATGACCCCGCCGGGCTGGAAGGTCACGATGTTGACATGGGCGTCGTGGCGCAGGTCGTCGGGTTCGACGAAGCGGGTGGTGCCCCAGCGATCCTGCGTGTCGGGCATCCAGCGGATCGGCACGTCGCGTTCGTTGATGACGATCGGTTCGGGCAGGGGGATGCCGGGGGCGGGTTCGTAGAGCTTGCGCAGCCAGTGGAAGGTCGCCGGCCGCGTCCCCTCGGCGAGAAGCGTCCAGGGGGTGCCGGGCGGGACGTAGGCGTAGGAGCCTTGCTCCATCTCGTAGCCGGTGTCGCCGATGGTGAGCGTGGCCAGGCCGCCGGTGAAGAACAGCCAGTGTTGGGCGCCCGCCTCCGGATCCGGCGCGTCGGAGCCGCCGCCTGGGGCCACCTCCATCACATACTGGCTGAAGGTCTCGGCAAACCCCGACATGGGGCGCGCGATGAGCCAGAGGCGGGACTTCGTCCAGCCCGGCAGGCAGCTGGTGACGATGTCGGAGAAGCAGCCGCGGGGGATGAAGGCATAGGCCTCGGTGAAGACGGCGCGCTGGGTCATGAGCGCGGTCTGGGGGGGCAGGCCCCCGGTCGGGGCGTAGTAGGAGCCGGTCATGGCAGCTGGTCCTTCAGGCGAAGCTCGGCGATCCGTTCCACCTGGGCGCAGGCGGTGGCGAATTCGGTCGGCGTGTCGTTCCGGATGCGGGTTTCGAAGGCCGCGAGGATCGAGGCCTTGGTGTTGTCGCGGACGGCGATGATGAAGGGGAAGCCGTGCTTTGCGACATACTCTTCGTTCAGCCGCTGGAAGCGGCTTCGCTCATCGTCGGTGAGCGCGTCGAGGGCGGCGCTGGCCTGTTCGGCGGTGCTTTCGGGCGTGAGCCGTTTCGCGGCCGCCAGCTTTCCGGCGAGGTCGGGATGCGCGCGCAGGACGCCAAGGCGTTCCTCGGCAGAGGCCGAGCGGAAGATGCGGGCCAGCGCGTTGTGCAACCCCGCCGCGCTGTCATGCGCGGGACCGAGTTCCAGGTCGAAGGCGCGGTCGGCGATCCAGGGGGAATGTTCGAAAATGGAACCGAAGCGTTCCACGAACCGCTCGCGAGTCATCTGGCTTGGACGCTCGAACCGCTTGTGGGGATGGGTCTTTCGCCAATGCTCGGCAATGTCGATCCGGCGCGGGAACCAGACGCCCGTGTGGGATTTCGCATAGTCGAGGAACCGCTTCAGCCCGGCGATCTTGCCGGGGCGGCCGATCAGGCGGCAGTGCAGGCCGATCGAGAGCATCTTGGCCGCACCGGCCTCGCCCTCGGCATAGAGGGTGTCGAAGCTGTCCTTGAGATACTGGAAGAACTGCTCGCCCGTGATGTAGCCCGGCGCGGTGGCAAAGCGCATGTCGTTGGCTTCCAGCGTGTAGGGGATCACCAGCTGGTCGTGGTCGCCGAACTCGCGCCAGTAGGGCAGGTCGTCGTCGTAGGTGTCGGAGATCCAGGCGAGCCGCCGGGTTTCGGCGGTCAGCCGCACCGTGTTCATGCTGCATCGGCCGGTGTACCAGCCCTGCGGGGGGGCGCCCACCACTTCCTCGTGCAGACGGAAGCTTTCGGCGATCTGGGCGGCTTCCTCGGCCTCGGTCATGTCGCGGTGATCGACCCATTTCAAACCGTGCGAGGCGATCTCCCACCCCGCGGCCTTCATCGCGGCGACCTGTTCGGGGTTGCGGGCCAGCGCAGAGGTCACGCCATAGACGGTGACGGGGATGTCCATGCCGGTGAACAGGCGGTGCAGCCGCCAGAAGCCGGCGCGGGCGCCGTAGTCGTAGATGGACTCCATGTTCCAGTGCCGCTGGCCCGGCCAGGGCTGGGCGCCGGCGATGTCGGAGAGGAAGGCCTCGGACTGGGCGTCGCCGTGCAGCAGACAGTTCTCGCCGCCCTCTTCGTAGTTCAGCACGAGGGACACGGCGATCTTCGCCCCGCCCGGCCAGCGGGCATCGGGGGGATTGGGGCCATGGCCACGGAAATCTCGGGGGTAGCGGTTCACGGATGCTCTCCTTTCCGGCGAGACTAGCGCGATTGGCGGAAGATATTTTCAGGATTTCACGAAAGGTCATATGCCGGGACCGCCGGGTCGCAGCGGGGCGGGTTTCGTGCTTTGATGCGCCTGTGACCGAGGGAGAACGATCATGGGGCGACTTTCGACGCATGTGCTGGACACGGCAAAGGGCAGGCCGGCGGCCGGGGTCAGGATCATGCTGTACCGGATTTCCGGGCAGGGCCACCGGAAGGTGAAGGAGGTCGTGACCAATGCCGACGGGCGCACCGACGGGCCGATGCTGGAGGGCGCGGCGCTGGAGGCGGGGGTCTACGAGCTGGTCTTCTGCGCCGGCGACTATCTGCGGGCCAGCGGGCAGGCGGGCGAAGGCGTTCTTTTCCTTGATGAAATCCCGATCCGGTTCGGCGTGGCGGACGCCGAGCAGCATTACCACGTGCCGCTCCTGATCTCTCCCTTCGGCTATTCGACCTACCGCGGGTCCTAGGCGGCGGACCTCTTGCCCCGAAAAGGTCGTGAAAGCGTCACTTGCGGTTTGATCCCGTCCCGCATTATCTGGCGGCAGATTTTTTCGGCTTGAGGAGAACCGCATGTTTCGGATGAGAAGTTTTGCAGCAGCCCCTGTCATTGCCACCCTGCTTGGCGGCACTGCCCATGCTGCGCTGACCGCGGACCAGGTCTGGCAATCGTGGAAGGACGCCGGCGCCCTGGTCGGCCTGACGGTTTCCGCCGCAACCGAGAACAACTCGGGCGGCGTGCTGACGCTGAACGGCGTGACGATCGCGCCCGAGGGGATGAGCGGACTGACGATTTCGGACATCGTGCTGACCGAACAGTCGGACGGGTCGGTGACCATCGCCCCCGGCGCCGATATCGGCATGACGATGACCGGCGACACCGAGGGTTCGGTCAAGGTGACCCATGACGGGCTGACCCTGACCGCGCGCGAGGCAGACGGGGGGCTCGTCTACGACTATGCGGCGGCCAGGCTGGACGTGGCCTACGACAGCACCTATCCGGGCATGTCCTTCGACGGCAGCGAGGCGCCGAAGGTCACCGCCTCGGGCGATTTCGGGTTCACCAACCTGGCCGGCACCTATTCCGACACGCCCGGCACCAACCGGACCTTCGGATTGGCCATCAAGGCGGACGAGCTGGCCTACACCACCCAGTCGGACGATCCGGGGCTGGAGCTGAAGCAGACCTCGACCAGCACCACCCAGGACATCGACATGTCGCTGACCTTCGCGCTGCCCACGACCATCTCGCTTGCCGCGATGCAATCGCCGGCCGATTTCGGCACCGCGCTGAACGAGGGGTTGAGCGTCAGCCTTGCCATGACGCAAGGTGAATCGGCGGGGACGATGAAGCAGGAAAGCCCCTACATGCCGATGGACCTGACGATGAAGGCCGGCGGCGGCGAGGGGTCGGCGCTGTTCAACAAGGACACCTTCTCGGTCAAGTCCTCGGCCAGCGGTCTGGACATCGAATCCGCTCCGGGTGCGATGCCGGTGCCGGTCAAGGTGGTCTCGGGCCCGATGGAGTTCGCGATGACCTCGCCGGTGATCGCGAACGAGACGGCGGGCGACTATGGCCTGGTGCTGAAGCTCAGCCAGTTCAGCCTGAACGAGGAAGCCTGGGCGCTGTTCGACCCCAACGGTGCGCTGAAGCGCGACGCGGCGGATATCGCCATCGACATCTCGGGCAAGGCCAAGATGGACGTGCCGGCGATGATCGCCGCGGACGAGGCCGGCGGGCCTCCGGTCGTGCCGCAGCCGGAAAGCCTGAACATCACCGAACTGGGCTTGAAGGTGGCGGGGGCGGCGCTGGCGGCGACCGGGGCCTTCACCTTCGACAACTCGATGGGCATGCCGATGCCGCTGGGCGAGGCGAATGTCTCGGTCACCGGGGCGAACGCGCTGATCGACGGGCTGATCGCGACGGGCCTGATCACCGAAGAGGACGCGATGGGCGCGCGGATGATGATGGGCATGTTCATGGTGCCGGGCGCCAATCCCGACGAGATGACCTCGAAGATCGAGGCCAAGGAGGGGATGCAGATCCTGGTGAACGGCCAGCCGCTGCCGATGTAAGGCGGGGCTTTCGGATCATGGGGGCGGGGCTTCGGTCCCGCCCTTTTCCATTGGTGCGGCTCGCAGCGCACCCTACCCTGTGGCGCGGCGCAGGTCGTCGCGGATCTGCCCGGCCATGAAGTCGGTGAAGAGCTGCACCTTGGGGTCCTTGAGCCTTCGGTGCTGGCTGAGCGCGGACAGCTGGATCGGCAGCGGCGGGGTCTCGGTCGCGACGGGGACGAGGCGCCCCTCGCGCAGGTGCTCGGCCACCTCGAACACGGGTTTCAGCACGATCCCGCGCCCGTCCAGCGCCCAGCCGGTCAGCACGTCGCCGTCATCCGACTCGAATGGCCCGGTGATCTCGAACCGGCGCGGGCCTTCGGCGGTTTGCAGGGTCCACTGGAATTCCTTCGCGCCGGGATAGCGCAGGTTCAGGCAATCGTGCCGGTCGGCGACCAGCGCCGCGCCATCGGCCGGCATCCCGCGGCGGGCGACATAGGCGGGCGAAGCGCACAGCAGGCGCGGACAATCGGCGATGGTGCGGACCTTGAGCGTGGAATCCTCCAGAAGCCCGAGGTGAAAGGCCACGTCGATGCCTTCGGCCACCACGTCCACCCCCCGGTCCGACAGCCGCAGCCGCACGTCGATCTGGGGGTAGAGATCCTTGAAGACCGGCACTCTGGGCGCGATCAGCCGCCGGCCGATCCCCAGCGGTGCCGCGACGAAGATGGTGCCGCGCGGGTTCTGCGTCACGTCCATCACCGCCGCTTCGGCATCGTCGATCGCTTCCAGCACCCGCCGCGCGCCGTCATAGAAGATGCGGCCGTTCTCGGTCGGTTGCAGGCTGCGCGTGGTGCGGCTGAACAGGCGGACGCCGAGGTGCTTCTCCAGCTCCGATATCCGGGCCGAGGCGACGGCGGGGGAGGTGCGCTGATCGCGGGCAGCGGCCGACATGCTGCCCAGTTCATAGACGCGGACGAACATGCGGATGTTGTTGACGTAGGACATTCTTCGTCCCCGCTTGAAAGTGATCCGGGCTTTCGATGGATTAACAGAAAGGTCCCGCGAGGTATAGCGTCTCGCAAAACCGGGAGGGACGGGCGATGTATGACTGGGTCGTTCTGTGGGAATGGGTCGAGATCGCGGCCCGCTGGCTGCATGTGATCACGGCCATCGCCTGGATCGGGTCGAGCTTCTATTTCATCGCGCTGGACCTTGGCCTGCACCGCGACCGCAACCTGGCAAGCGGCGCGGATGGCGAGGAGTGGCAGGTCCATGGCGGAGGGTTCTACCATATCCAGAAATACCTGGTGGCGCCCGCGGCGATGCCCGATCACCTGGTCTGGTTCAAATGGGAAAGCTATGCGACCTGGCTGTCGGGTTTCGCCATGCTGGTTCTGGTCTATTACCTCGGGGCCGAGCTGTTCCTGATCGATCCCACGGTGATGGAGCTGTCGGTCTGGCAGGCCGTCGCCATCTCCATCGCCTCGCTGGCCTTCGGCTGGGTGGTCTACAACACCTTGTGCAAGGTCTTCGTCAACGCCGACCAGAACCTGTTGATGCTGGCGCTGTTCGCGGTGCTGGTGGGCATGGCCTGGTTCTACACCCAGGTCTTCAGCGGCCGGGCGGCGATGCTGCACTTGGGGGCCTTCACCGCCAGCATCATGACCGGGAACGTCTTCTTCATCATCATGCCCAATCAGCGCGTGGTGGTGGCCGACCTGAAGGCCGGCCGCAAGCCGGACCCGAAATACGGCAAGATCGCCAAGCAGCGGTCCACCCACAACAACTATCTGACCCTGCCGGTCATCTTCCTGATGCTGTCCAACCACTACCCGCTGGTCTTTGCCACCGAATACAACTGGATCATCGCGAGCCTCGTCTTCCTGATGGGGGTGACGATCCGGCACTGGTTCAACACCCGGCATGCAAGGAAGGGCAATCCGCACTGGACCTGGGGGGTGACGGCGATCCTGTTCCTGGTCATCGCCTGGCTGTCCACCGCGCCGATGCGCGCGGCCGAGGGCGAGGCGAAGCTGGAGGGCGCGGCGCTGGTCTATGCCTCAAGCCCCGGCTTCGAGGAGGTGGTGGGGATCGTGCAGGGCCGTTGCAGCATGTGCCACGCGGCCGAGCCGGGCTGGGAAGGGCTTCACTGGCCGCCGAAGGGGGTCGTGCTGGAGACCGAGTCCCAGATCGCGCACGAGGCCCGGCGGATCTACCTGCAGGCCGGCATCACCCACGCGATGCCGCCGGGCAACCTGAGCTACATGGAGCCCGAGGAACGGGCGGCGATCGTGGAGTGGTTCCGCAAGGCGGGGACGCAGGACCCGATCTGAGCGGCAAGACTCTTCGAAGAGTTTTGCAAGTTCCTTCGAGGGAATTTGCCTCAGCCCTCGGACCGCCCGGTGCTTTCCCGGTCCTTCGGATACTGCCGCAGGCCCGGAAATCCGGGCAGCCAGTCCTCGCGCCGGATGGTCCAAAGCTCGTAGGTCGGGCGGAACCGGGACGGTTCGTCCAGGCTGCCGAGGTTGATGCCGATCTCGTCACCGATATGGGCATAGACCTGCGAGCCGCAGGTCGGGCAGAAGCTGCGGTCGCGGTAGTGACGGGCCTCGCCGGTGATGGTCACGGCGGTTTCGGGGTAGATCGCGGAGGCGTGGAACAGGGCGCCGTGGCTCTTGCGGCAGTCCATACAATGGCACAGGCCGACGCGCCATGGCTGGCCCCTTGCGGCAAAGCGCAAGGCCCCGCAGAGGCAGCCGCCGGTGACCTGGTCCATCTTTCCCCCCCCGCTCGTCGTTCGACTTCGTCGCTCCTCGCTGTGCCCCGCCGACGAGAAGCCGAAGGCGCACGAGGAGGGTTCAGTCGCCCAGTTTCGCGTGCACCTCGTCCAGATCGACCGGACCCTTCGGCATCTTGTTGGCCGGGTTCTCGAAGTCATAGCGGAACAGCTGGAAGTCGCGCTTGTAGATCTCCCACATCAGGTGCATCGAGAGATCGTCGAAATAGGCCTCGACCGGATGGGCGCGTTTCGGACCGTGGCCTTCGCTTTCGTTGAAGCGGGGGATCTGCGCCAGGTCCACGGGGTGCCGCGTCTCGATGTTGTCCAGCACCACCTGCATCCCGGCGTTGAACGCCTCGGTGAAGAAGATGTGGTTGTAGCGTCCGCCGTTGACGATGAAGGTCGAGATGTGCCCCGACATGGCCGACCAGTGGATGTCGGGCTCCATCGGTTTCTTCCAGCGGATCGTGTCGCGCGCGAAAAGAAGGAACCGGCGGAAGCTGGCGATCTGGTCGAAGTCCTGCTTGCCGTCCTCGCCGCCCACCTCGATCCCGTATTTCTGGATCAGCAGCGGCACGAGATTGCCGCGGTAGCGCCGTCCATTGCGCTGGATGCCGCAGATCTTGTCGAAGAAGGACGACAGGATGCGCGTGTAGGGGTTCCTCACGCAGGTGAAGGCAAAGACCTTGCGCGCGCGCACCGTGCGTTCGATGATCGGCTGGCTGGCCTCCTGCGCCCATTTGTGCAGGCCGGTGGTGGAATCGTGGATGTCACCGTCGAAGAACCGGCCGTGGTCCGAGTAGTACATGATCTGCCCGATGGTCGAGCAGGCGCATTTGGGCACCACCCGGTAGACGACGCTTTCGCTTTCCGTCATCCATGTTCCGGGAAAACCCATGCCAATCGTCCTTCTTCAGCCAATCCTGCCCGCGCAATCACAAACCGCGATTGCGGCAATCAAGCAGACATATTCGGGCTTTTCAAGGAAGCACCGGGCAGTCTAACCAGTCAGGGCCGGCCTTTGCCGGGCATTCCCAGGACCCATGACGCAGATCGCCTTCATCCTTCTCTGCCACAAGGACCCCGACGGCGTCATCGCCCAGACCTTGCGGCTGACCGAGGTCGGGGATTGCGTCTCGATCCATTTCGACGCGCGGTCCTCGCAGGCCGACTATGCCCGCATCCGCACCGCGCTTGCGGGTAACCCGCGGGTCACCTTCGCCCGCCGCCGCATCCGCTGCGGCTGGGGGGAATGGAGCCTGGTGGCCGCCACGCTGGAAGCCGTGCGCGCCGCGTTGACCGACTTTCCGGGGGCCACGCATTTCTACATGCTGTCCGGCGACTGCATGCCGATCAAGACGGCGGAATTCGCGCATGCCTTCCTGGAACGCGAGGATGCCGACTACATCGAAAGCTTCGATTTCTTCGGATCGGACTGGATAAAGACCGGGATCAAGGAGGAACGGCTGATCTACCGCCACTGGTTCAACGAACGCCAGCGCAAGTGGTGGTTCTACAAGTCGCTGGAGCTGCAGCAGAAATTCGGCCTGTCGCGAAAGATCCCCGAGGACCTGCAGATGCGTATCGGCAGCCAGTGGTGGTGCCTGCGCCGCCGGACGGTCGAGGCGGTGCTGGATTTCCTGAAGCGCCGCCCGGACATCCCGCGCTTCTTCTCCACCACCTGGATCCCGGACGAGACCTTCTTCCAGACCCTCGTCGCCCACCTCGTGCCCGACCGCGAGATCTGCTCGCGCACGCTCACGTTCCTGATGTTCACCGACTACGGCATGCCGGTGACCTTCTACGACGACCATCACGACCTGCTGCTGGCGCAGGGCTATCTCTTCGCCCGCAAGATCAGTCCCGAGGCGAAGGCGCTGAAGGACCGGCTTGGGGCTCTGTATGCCGAGACCGGACGGCAGTTCGCGATCTCGGACGAGGGGCGGCGGCAGTTCGCCTATCTCACCTCGCGCGGGAGGGAGGGGCGGCGCTTCGCCCGGCGGTTCTGGGAGGTGGAGGCGAGCATCGGCCGCAACCGCACCCTGATGGTGGTGGCCTGCAAGAAATGGCACGTCGCCAAGCGGCTGGCCGACCGGGTGCAGGGGCTGACGGGGATCCCGGCGGTGCATTACCTGTTCAACGAACAGGCGACGCCCCTGCCGGACCTGGGCGGGATCGAGACCACGCTGGAAAAGCGCATGCGCCATCGCCGGGCGCTGGTCAGGATGCTGTTCGAGCACTGGCAGACCGACCAGCTGCTGCTCTGCGTCGATCCGGGCAGCATCGAGCTGATCGAGGACTTCGCCCATGACCGGGCGCAGATGCGGCTTCTGGAGATCGACTGCCAGTTCAGCGACGACTACCTGGTCGGCCATGCGCGCCGGGTGGGGCTGGCCGGACCCGAGACGCCGGTATCGGCGATGGACCAGTTGCTGCCGACCATCCGCTACGACGTGAAGTTCGAAAGCGAAAGGCTGCGCGATCTGGATCTGGCGGGTCACAGCCGGTTGCGTCAGACTGCCGGGGTGGCCGAGAATGCCGCGGTGCTGGCCGACTTCCTCGAGATCCCGGCCGAGACCGCGCGCGAGATTGCCGCGACCGATTATCTATTCGTGGATTGACCGACATGAGCTGGACCTATGACCCGACCAACATCTTCGCCCGCATCCTGCGCGGCGAGATCCCGAACAAGACGGTGATGGAGACGCCGCACACGCTGGTCTTTCACGACATCCATCCCCAGGCGCCGGTGCATGTGCTGGTGATCCCGAAGGGGGCCTATGTCAGCCTCGACCATTTCTCGGCCGAGGCGACCGAGGCCGAGATCGTCGATTTCCACCGCACGGTGGCCAAGGTCTGCGCGATCCTGGGGCTCACGGGCGAAGAAGGGTTCCGCGCGATCGCCAATGCCGGGGCGAACGGGCACCAGGAGGTGCCGCATTACCACCTGCATATCCTGGGCGGGCGGCCGCTGGGCCGGATGCTGGAGCGCGTCTGATCCCGCAGGATCCGGGTCGCCCGGCGGGGCGTCGCGGGGCATCTTCCGGCCAGACACGGAGGATGCGATGCGATTTCTTGCGATCCCGACCGACCAGGTGCGGCAGTTTCAGGCTGGCGGTGCGGATGCCAATGGCCAGGTGCCGGAACGGAAACGGTCGGAGGGGGACGGCAATCCCTGCCGGCATTGCCTGCGGATGATCCCGGAGGGGGCGGGGATGCTGGTCCTCGCCTACCGGCCCTTCCCGGCGCTGCAGCCCTATGCCGAGGTGGGGCCGATCTTCCTGTGCGCCGATCCCTGCGCGGCCGGGGGCGGGGCGGGGCTGCCGGAGATGCTGGCCGCGCCCGACTACATCCTGCGGGGCTACGGGAACGACGACCGGATCGTCTATGGCACCGGGGGCGTGGTTGCGACCGCGGCGATCCCGGCGCGGGCGGCGGAGCTTCTGGCGGACGCGCGGGTGGCCTATCTGCATGTCCGGTCGGCCCGGAACAATTGCTACCAGTGCCGGATCGAGCGCGCCTGACCTCGGGGTCCGGGCGGAGCGGCTGGCGCCGCAAGCCTGTGCTCTCGGCCGCGCGCAAGGCGCGCGACCGAGGCTGACGAGGGGCGCTGCCCCTCGAGCTCCCCGGAGTATTTGGGCAAAGGGCAAGCAGCAGGGGAAGTGACGCGGGGCGGCCTTGCGTCTGCGTGCTGTGCGGCCCGGGCGTGGTTCAATGCGCCTCGGCCCAGGTGCGACCGCGACCGGCCTCGACGGCGAGGTGGACCTTCAGGCTCACGGCGGGGTGGGCGGCGCCTTCCATCACCGCTTTCGCGGCGGCGGTGAGGCGGTCGGCGTCGGACTCGGCGACCTCGAACAGAAGCTCGTCGTGGACCTGGAGGAGCATCTTCGCGTCGATGTCCCGGATCGCGGACGGCATGCGGATCATCGCGCGGCGGATCACGTCTGCGGCGGTGCCCTGAATGGGGGCGTTGATCGCGGCGCGTTTGGCGAAGCCGGCGCCGGGGCCCTTGGCGTTGATTTCGGGAGTATGAATTTTCCGACCGAAAAGCGTCTGCACGAAGCCGTTTTCCTGCGCGAACTTTACAGTATCGGACATGTAGCCCTTGATCCCCGGGAACCGCTCGAAATAGCGGTCGATGAAGCCCTGCGCTTCGGCGCGCGGGATCCGGAGGTTGCGGGCGAGGCCGAAGCCGGAGATGCCGTAGATCACCCCGAAGTTGATCGCCTTGGCCTTGCGGCGGATGTCGGGGGTCATCTGGTCGAGCGGCACGTTGAACATCTCCGACGCGGTGAGGGCGTGGATGTCGATGCCCTCCTCGAAGGCGCGGCGGAGTTCGGGGATGTCGGCGATATGGGCGAGGATGCGCAGTTCGATCTGGGAATAGTCGAGGCTGACCAGGACCCGGCCTTCGGGGGCGACGAAAGCCTCGCGGATGCGGCGGCCTTCCTCGGTGCGGACGGGGATGTTCTGCAGGTTCGGGTCGGTGGAGGCAAGCCGCCCGGTGTTCGCCCCGGCGATGGAATAGGAGGTGTGGACCCGGTCCGTGTCGGGGTTGATCGCCGTCTGCAACGCGTCGGTGTAGGTCGATTTCAGCTTGGCGATCTGGCGCCAGTCGAGGATGCGGGCGGCCAGCCTTGCCCCCTGCGGGTGGCTGTCTTCCAGCGTGGTGATGTCTTCCAGGATGTCGGCGCCGGTGCCGTAGGCGCCGGTCTTGCCCTTTTCGCCGCCGGGCAGGCCGAGGCGGTCGAAGAGGATCTCGCCCAGCTGCTTGGGCGATCCGACGTTGAACTTCTCGCCTGCGATGTCCTGGATTTCCTCTTCCAGCTGGACGAGTTTCTGCGCGAAGACGTTGGACATGCCGCGCAGGACCTCGCGGTCCACCTTGATGCCTGCCATTTCCATGTCGGCCAGCACGGGGACGAGTGGGCGTTCGAGCGTTTCATAGACGGTGGTCACCTTCGCGCGATGCAGGCGCGGCTTGAAGCCCTGCCAGAGGCGCAGAGTCACGTCGGCGTCTTCGGCCGCGTATTTCACAGCATCCTCGATGGCCACGCGGTCGAAGGTGATCTGGCTTTTCCCCGACCCGAGGAGGGTCTTGATCGAGATCGGCTGGTAGCCGAGGTAACGGTCGGACAGCTCGTCCATGCCGTGGTTGTGCAGGCCCGCGTGCATCGCGTAGCTCATCAGGAGCGTGTCGTCCAAGGGGGCGATGCGGATGCCGTGGCGCGCGAAGATCTTCCAGTCGTATTTCATGTTCTGGCCGATCTTCAGGATCGCCGGGTCCTCGAGGAGCGGCTTAAGGGCGGCAAGCACCTCGGCCTTCGGCAGTTGGCCGGGGGCAAGGGCGGTGGCCCCGAAGAGATCGCCGCCGCCGGTGGTGTGGCCGACGGGGATGTAAGCCGCCTTCCCGGGCTCGACCGCAAGCGAGATGCCGACGAGGTCGGCCTGCATCTCGTCGAGGCTGGTGGTCTCGGTGTCGATGGCGACATGACCGATGTCGGCGATCCGGGCGATCCATCGGTCCAGGGCGGCGCGGTCTCGCACACATTCGTAGGCCGAAAGGTCGAAGGGGGGCTGCTCGTCGTGCGCCTGCGGCTTCTCCTCGCGGGGGGCGACCTGAAGCTGCGAGGTCTCGGGCAGGGCAGGGGGCGCGATGCCCAGCTTCTCGGCCACCCGTTTCGTGAGGGTGCGGAATTCCATCTTCGTCAGGAACTCCATGACCTTGTCCGGCTCGGGCAGGCGGATTTCCAGATCGTCCAGCGAGACGTCCAGCGGCGTGTCGTCCTTCAGCGTCACCAGCTCGCGGCTGATGCGGATCCTGTCGGCATTCTCGACCAGAGCCTCGCGGCGTTTGGGCTGCTTGATCTCGGAGGCCCGGGCCAGCAGCGTGTCGAGGTCGCCGTATTCGTTGATGAGGAGCGCGGCCGTCTTGAGGCCGATGCCCGGGGCACCGGGGACGTTGTCCACGCTGTCGCCGGCCAGCGACTGCACGTCGATCACCCTTTCCGGGGGCACGCCGAACTTTTCCATCACCTCTTCGGGACCGATGGTGCGGGATTTCATCGGGTCGAACATGTCCACGCCGGGGCGGATCAGCTGCATCAGGTCCTTGTCCGAAGAGATAATGGTGCAGCTGCCCCCCGCCTCGACCGCCCGTTTCGCCAGCGTGGCGATGATGTCGTCGGCCTCGTAGCCTTCGGTTTCGAGGCAGGCGACGTTGAAGGCGCGGGTCGCCTCGCGGGTCAGCGGGAACTGCGGGCGCAGGTCCTCGGGCAATTCGGGCCGGTTGGCCTTGTAGTCCGGGTAGATCGCGTTGCGGAAGGTCTCGGCCGAATGGTCGAAGACCACGGCAAGGTGCGTCGCCGCCTTGCCGTTCGAGGTGGCGCGCGAAAGCTCGTTCCACAGGATGTTGCAGAAGCCCGCCACCGCGCCGACCGGCAGGCCGTCGGATTTCCGCGTCAGCGGCGGCAGCGCGTGATAGGCGCGGAAGATGTAGGCCGAGCCGTCGATGAGGTGAAGGTGGTGGCCTTTGCCGAAACGCATGCGGGCTCTCCCTGTGGTCGGGGGATTATTGGCAGAAGGCGGGGCGAAGGGCCACCCGCTTTGGCGGCGGATGGGGCTTGACGGCGCGCCGGCGGCGGGTCATCGTCGCCGCATGCTGACCCTGACGCCCTGCCAGTCGTTTTATTGGACCGACGCCACATAGGCGGCCGGGCAGCGTTTCACCACCGAAGCAACCCCCTGACAGCCGCCCCGCGAGGGTCAGGCCGGAAGGTTGCACAGGTTCCCCTCGCCGGGCCCCCAGCGAAGGAAACCGAAGATGACGACGCCTCCCCTGACCCTACGACCCGCCCGGGCCGATGATCTGCCCGAGGTCCACCGCATGCTGATCGCGCTTGCCGCCCGGACGGGCCAGCGTGCGGCGATCACCCCGCCGGTTCTGGCGCGGATCGCGTTGGAAGGCCGCGCCGCCCGGCTTCTGGTCGCGCAGCGCGACGACAGCCCGCAGCGGCATCCGGTGGGCTTTGTGCTTCTGATGATCGGGCGCAACATGGTGGCCGGGGCCGACTGGGGCGTGGTCGAGCAGCTGTATGTCCAGGCGCCGGATCGCGGGTGCGGGATCGGCCGGGCGCTTCTGGCGGCGGCGCGTCAGGCGGCGGCCGAGGCGGGCTGCGCCGGGGTCACGGTCAGCTCGCGGCCCGAGACCGACGGCTCGGCGCTGGCCTGGCGGGCGCTGGGGCTGGACCTGGCCGACCCCGAGCCGCGCTTTGCGGCCGCGTGACGGTCAGTGGTCGACGCCTAGTGATCGTCGTGGGCGTGCTCGCGGTCGATGACATACCGCTTGTCGCAATAGCCACATTCGACCCAGCCGGTATCGCGCGGGATCGTCAGCCAGACGCGAGGGTGGCCCAGCGCGCCCTCGCCGCCGTCGCAGGCCACTTTCCAGGTGGTGACAACTTGGGTCTCGGGCGCTGGGGTCGGCATTGGCGGGATCCTCGTGCTGGCTCGGCGCCTTTTAGCGGGCGAGGGGCGGGCGGCACAAGGGGGCGCGGGCGGCTTTGCCGCCTATCCCCCGATCATAAGCGCGCCGCGCGATTTCAGCGCGGTCAGCCAGCCAAGCCCTTGCGCGGTGCCCTTCGCGGGGCGGTACTCGGCCGAGATCCAGCGGGTGCCGCCGTCCGCATCCACCGCATCGCAGAGGTCGGGCAGCGAGAAGCCGCCGCCCCCCGGTTCGTTGCGGCCGGGGAAGCCCGCGATCTGGATGTGGCTGATCCGGTGGCGGTGGTCCTGCCAGACGAGGCCGGCATCGCCGTGCAGGCGCGCGGCGTGCCAGATGTCGAACTGCAGGCCCACCCGCGGACTGCCGAGGTCGTCGATGATGCGGGCGGCATCGTCGTAGTCGTTCAGGAAATAGCCCGGCATGTCGTCGGGGTTCAGGGGTTCCAGCGTGAGGTGCAGGTCGGGCGCCTGCTCCAGCGCCCAGGTCAGGTTCTCGACATAGGTCTGCTCGGCCTGCGGCCCCTTGGCCACGCCCGCCATCACATGCAGCCGCGCCGCCTTCAGCCGGGTGGCATAGTCGGCCGCGCGCAGGAAGCTGTCGCGAAAGCGCAGCTCCATCCCCGGCACGGCGGCAAAGCCCCGGTCGCCGGAGGCCCAGTCTCCCGGCGGGGTGTTGATCAGTGCCACCGGCATGCCCGCCAGCGCGCGTTCCCATTCGGCCATCGGCTGGTCGTAGGGGAACAGCACCTC
Source organism: Tabrizicola flagellatus (assembly GCF_008271465.1). Classification (GTDB taxonomy): domain Bacteria; phylum Pseudomonadota; class Alphaproteobacteria; order Rhodobacterales; family Rhodobacteraceae; genus Tabrizicola; species Tabrizicola flagellata. The sequence goes on from NZ_VMDU01000003.1 coordinate 56,247, forward strand.
GACCCCGTCGAAGCCGCAGCGCGCCGCCCAGTCGGGGCGGTCGAGCATCGGGACTTCGGTGAAGAGATAGGTCAGGTTGGCGGCGAAACGGGGCATTTCGGTTCAGGGCAATTCCGACGAAGGGATGACCGGGAAGAACTGCCCCGAGGACCAGATTCCGAACCACTTATGCCCGTCGTGCGTCTCATGGCAACCCAGATCGACCAGCCGGTAGAAGGATTTCCGGTCGATCAGCGCCCAGAGATCGCTGCGGATCAGGATATAGGGCGAGGGCTCGCCCGTGTTCGGGTCGCGCTCGACCCGCAAGGGATGGTCGGGACCCAGCACCGCGACATCCTCGGTCTTCGTGGTGAAGGTCAGCACCTGGTCGCGGCCCGTGCCCCTGACCTCGAAGTCCTGCGCCAGGAGGGGGGCGTCATCGACGGTGATCCCGACCTTCTCGACCGGGGTGACGAGGTAGTAGCGGTCGCCCTCGCGCTTCAGGATCGAGGAAAAGAGCTTGACCAGGGGCGCCCGGCCGATGGGGGTGCCGAGGTAGAACCAGGTCCCGTCGCGGGCGATGCGCATGTCGATGTCGCCGCAGAAGGGCGGGTTCCACAGATGCACCGGGGGCGGGCCCTTGGCGTTGGCGGCCTTGGCGGCGGCGGCCAGGGCATCGGCGCTGGGTGTCGGCATAGGCGGGCACTCGGGCGGCTTCGGCATGGGGTGCAACCGTCAGCGGAAGGGCCGGGTTCCCCCGGCCCCGGAAGACGACGCCTAGCGGCGGCGGTCGCGCCGGGCGCTCATCGGCTGGAAGGCCACGCCGACATGCGCCTCGCAATAGGGCTTGCCGGGCAGCGAGGGCAGGCCGCAGAACCAGAAATCCTCGGTCGCCGGGTCGCCGATCGGCCATTTGCAGGTGCGCTCGGTCAGTTCCATCAGCGACAGCTTGCGCGCGCGCTTTTCCACCTCGCGCACCGAGGCCAGCGCCTCGGGGCTGATCTCGTTCTGACTGGGTTGCGGCGGCAGTGGCTGGCCGGCGGGGATGATGGCCTTGCGCACCGGCAGGGGGGTGACGTTCGACGCCGGGGCTGCCGCCGGAGCGGCCGTGGTGGCCGTGGGGGCGGCCGGGCGCGGCGTATCGGTCCGAGGGGCGGGGTCCGGGCGCGGGGCGGGATCGGGGCGCGCAGCCTGCGCGGCCGCCGGGGCCGGCGCCGGGGCGGCCTCCTCGTCCTCCTTGCCGCCCACCCGGTTCGACAGGCCCAGGCGATGCACCTTGCCGATCACCGCGTTGCGCGTGACACCGCCCAGTTCCTTGGCGATCTGGCTGGCCGACTGGCCCTCGTTCCACATGCGCTTCAGCGTCTCGACCCGCTCGTCCGTCCAGGACATCCTGTTCTCCGCCTGTCTGATTGCCGCGCCATTCTATCCGCCCCGGGGCAGGGGCCGCAAGGGCGGGGCGAAAGGACCCCGCGGTGAGGCCCCGCAGGCGTCATCCGGCCGTGACCTTGGCCCGCCACCATAATGCAGGACCCGTGCTGCGTCGATGCCGGTCCTCCTGACTTGTCGGGGGCAGGGCAGGGCCTAGGCTTGGGCCAATCAGGAGATATCCCATGCAGCTGCGCACCTGTCCCAATCCCGACCTTTCGGTCGGCCCCGACCCGCACCCGCGCTGGAACACCGCGCCGCACCGGCGGCAGGGGTTCCACGGCCTGCACCGGATCGCCCGCTACACGCTGGGCTTCCGTGCCGCCTCGGTCCTCGACCTTCGCCTGTCGGCCGACCTTTCCATCCCCGCGCGCGAGGATGTGCGGCGCCTGACCTCGAGCCCCTGGTTCTCGGCCCTGGCGGTGACCGAGGGCAACCGGCTGCTCTACGAGGCCTATGCCCCGGATTTCGGCCCCGACCGGCCGCATGCGATCATGTCGATTTCCAAGATGGCGGCGAACCTGATCCTGGGGCGGCTGTGGGAGGAGGGGCGGATCGCGCCGGACGAACCCCTGGGCGCGATCCTGCCCTGGCTTGGTGCCGGCTACCGCGACGCGACCGTGCAGCAGGCGCTGGACATGAACGTCCACAACGCCTTCAACGAGGATTACACCGACCCCCACACCACCGTGTTCCAGCACGAGGTGGCCATGGGCATGCGCCTGCCCGAGGGGCCCGAGCCCGCGATGGCCGATCTCCTGGCCGGGATCGGCCTGGCACCGGGCGCGCCGGATACGGTGAACCGCAGCGGGACGAGCCTTTACAAGAGCGCCAACACCGATGTCCTGATGCTGGCGGCCGAGGCGCGGGGCGGCCGGCCCCTGCGGGCCTGGCTGGCAGACATGGCCGATGCCGCGGGGGTGGAGGGTGTGCTGCACATGGGCACCGACCGCGCGGGCACGCCGATCTTTTCCGGCGGCATCTGCCTGACGGCGCGCGACCTATGCCGCTATGGCGCGCTCTTCGCGCGGCGGGGCAGGGGGGTGGACGGTGCGCCCTTCGGCTCGGCGGACTTCCTCGACCGGACGCTTCGGGGCGGCGTGCCGATGCCCGCCCCGCGTGGCCATCTGCGCTATTCCAGCCATACCAACACCGACGGCACCTGGATCGGCCATGGCGGCTATGGCGGACAGTATCTGGTGGCCAACCCCGCGACGGGCCGCGTGGCCTGCTACCTGTCGGTCCTGCAGGATGCGCATGGCTACGACCCGGACTGGTATCCGCCGGTCATCGCGATGCTGTCCGCGATCTGCGCGGGCGCCTAACCCTGCAACCGCAGGGCCCGCGCCTCGGCCCCCCGCAGGATGGGACAGGCCGCGCGGCGGCGGGCAAGCTCTGCCTCGGGCACCACCTCTGCCAGCGCCGCCCGCGCCTCCGGTTCCAGCGCCGCAAGCCCCTCCTCTCCGGGGTGAAAGCTTTCGCTCAGCGCGCCTTCGGCCAGGAGGATCTCGTGCCGGTCGCAGAGCAGCATCACATAATCCACGCCCTCTCCCGGCAGCCCGGACCGCGCCGCGGGCGGATCGACCAGGGCGCAGGCCGGGACCAGCACCCGATCCTCGCCGAAATAGACCTCGGCCCGCCAGTCGTCGATCAGCAGCCGCTGCGCCGGCGCGACGACCAGATCGCGCGCATTGCCCAGCGCGCCGGGGGCGATCACCACCGGCCGCAGACCCGGATGCGCCAGCATCTCGATCGCCGAGACCCACCGCCGCCCGACCCAGCGCAGGGGGCGTGAGCCGTTGGACAGCGTCGTCACCACCTCGCCCGCCACCAGCGAACCCGCCGCGCGCGGCCCGTCCGGCGTGTCGATCAACGTCCCGGCGGCAAACCCGGCCGACGCCTGCCCGGTCGTGGGCACGCCCTCCGGCAGATGTGCGCCGGGCAGCAGGGGCAAGGGCGATGCCACTGCCACCGGCTTGCCGCCAAAGCGCACGAGGAACAGCCCGGCCCGTCCGGCAACGGGATCGATCTGCACCCGCGTGCCAGAAGCCCAGTCGGTCCGGCCAAGCCGCGCCGGCCGCGCCAGGACCGGACCTTCGTGCCCCTCCGCCAGCGCCAGATCGACGGCCTCCGCCCCCTCGGCCAGGGCCGCGCCGCCCTCGGCCAGCCTTTGCGGCCAACCCCTTGCCCGTCCGCCGCCGGGCAACAGGATCCGGTCCAGCGCAAAGACGCCGACGGTGATCTGCCCCGCATTCATGCCTGTCCCGAACCCTTGGCGCCTTGCCGTTCCGCGGAGCCACCGGCCCCGGTTCCGCCGCAGTGTGCCTTGCCAGCCTTTACAGGTCATTTCCAGCGAAAAACCGTCGCAGGAAACCGGCGGCAGGCCGCGCACAGAAAACCGCTTTACGCACACGCCTGTTCCCGCTATGCCGCCGGCATGACCGCAGGACCTCGCCATATCGCCGCCTCGCGCCGACGCCGCCGCGTCTGACGCTCGTCCCGCCGTCCCCGGGGCGCGCCTACCCCCGCGCGCGCCTGCCCTTCCCCAAGTTGACTCGGCCTTCGCCCTCGGGCACCCATTGGCTTCCAGATGAGGACCGTCCCATGATCCCTGCCGTCCTGCCGACCTACAATCGCGCGCCGCTCGCCTTCGTGAAGGGCGAGGGCAGCTGGCTGATCGCCGAGGATGGACGGCGATACCTTGACCTCGGCTCGGGCATCGCGGTGAACGCGCTCGGCCACGCCCATCCCGCTCTGATCGAGACGCTGACCGGGCAGGCGCAGAAGCTCTGGCACGTCTCGAACGTCTACACGATCCCCGAACAGGAGCGGCTGGCCCGGCTGCTCACCGAACGCACCTTCGCCGACACCGTGTTCTTCACCAATTCGGGCACCGAGACGGCGGAACTGGCGATCAAGATGGCGCGCAAGTTCCATCACGACGCCGGCCACCCCGAAAGAGTGGAGATCGTGGCCTTCGAGGGCGCCTTCCACGGCCGCTCCACCGGCGCCATCGCCGCGGCGGGGTCCGAGAAGATGGTCAAGGGCTTCGGGCCGCTGATGCCGGGTTTCGTGCATCTGAAATGGCCCGCAAATGACGCCGACCACGACGCGATCCGCGCCGCGATCACGGAAAAGACCTGCGCCGTCATGATCGAGCCGATCCAGGGCGAGGGCGGCATCCGGGTTGTCCCCGACCAATGCCTGAAGGGCCTGCGCGACCTCTGCGATGCCACCGGCACGCTCCTCATCTTCGACGAGGTGCAATGCGGCATGGGCCGCACCGGCCGGCTCTTCGCGCATGAATGGGCGGGGGTGACCCCCGACATCATGATGGTTGCCAAGGGCATCGGCGGCGGCTTCCCGCTGGGGGCGGTGCTGGCCAAGGAACGGGCAGCCTCCGGCATGACGGCCGGCACGCATGGGTCCACCTACGGCGGCAACCCATTGGGCTGCGCGGTGGGGGCGAAGGTGGTCGAGATCGTCTCCGACCCCGCCTTCCTGTCCGAGGTCGCCCGCAAGGGCGCGCTTTTGCGCCAGGGGCTCGAAAGCCTCGTCGCCCGCCACCCGCAGGTGTTCGAGGCGGTGCGCGGCGAGGGCCTGATGCTCGGCCTCAGGTGCAAGCCCGCACCTGCCGAGGTGGTCAAGGCCGGCTACGAGGCCGGCATCCTGACCGTCGCTGCCGCCGACAACGTGCTGCGCCTCCTGCCGGCGCTGAACATCCCCGACGCCGACATTGCCGAGGCGCTCTCCCGCCTCGACCAGGCTGCCACGACGCTGGAAAAGGCCGCCTGATTTCATCTGTCCCCAAATATCCCACGGGGGTCCGGGGGTGTGAAACCCCCGGCGACCCGGGCTCAAGAAGCGAAACGAAATGAAGCACTTCCTCGACATCCACAAGACCGATCCCGCCGAGCTGCGGGCCATGATCGACAGCGCCCAGGCCATGAAGACCGCGCGGAACGGCCGCCCGAAGGGCGCCCCCGATGACACGCAGCCCCTGAAGGGCCGCATGGTCGCGCTGATCTTCGAGAAACCCTCGACCCGCACCCGCGTTTCCTTCGACGTTGGCGTGCGCCAGATGGGCGGCGAGACCATGGTGCTGTCGGGCAAGGAAATGCAGCTCGGCCATGGCGAGACCATCGCCGACACGGCGCGGGTCCTGTCGCGCTATGTCGATCTCATCATGATCCGCACCTTCGAGGAAGCGACGCTTCTGGAAATGGCCGAACACGCCACCGTCCCGGTCATCAACGGCCTGACGAACCGCACCCATCCCTGCCAGATCATGGCCGACGTGATGACCTACGAGGAACACCGCGGGCCCATCGCCGGCAAGAAGGTCGTCTGGTGCGGCGACGGCAACAACGTCTGCGCCTCGTTCCTGCACGCCGCCGGTCAGTTCGGCTTCGACTTCACCTTCACCGGCCCCGAAACGCTCGACCCCGAGGACAAGTTCGTCGCCTTCGCCCGCGAGAAGGGTTCGAAGGTCACCATCCAGCGCGACCCCTTCACCGCGGTCGAGGGCGCGGATCTGGTGGTCACCGACACCTGGGTCTCGATGCACGATCCCGAGAGCGCCAAGGAGCGTCGCCACAACCAGCTGCGCCCCTACCAGGTGAACGAACAGCTGATGTCCCGCGCCAAGCCCGACGCGCTGTTCATGCACTGCCTGCCCGCGCATCGCAACGACGAGGCGACGAGCGCCGTGATGGACGGCCCCCATTCGGTCATCTTCGACGAGGCCGAGAACCGCCTGCACGCCCAGAAGGCGATCATGCGCTGGTGCCTCGGCCTCTGAGGCCGCACCTGGCCGGGCGCGGCGGTCCGCACGGGTTTTCGCTGCCCGGCCCGGCGGTTGCGCTTGACAGCCGCCCATCGCCGCCGGACGCTTGGCGCGAAAGGAGACCCCCCATGCACCGCCGCTCCGTCGCCGTCTTCGACCGCTTTCTCTCTGCCCTTTCCGCCATCCTCGACAAGGCCGAGGCGCATTGCACCGCCCGCAGGATCGCACCCGAGGTCATCCTCGCCGCGCGGCTCTTCCCCGACATGTTCTCCTTCACCCGCCAGGTGCAACTGGCCTGCGACTTTGCCGCGCGCGGCACGGCGCGGCTGGCGGGGCAGGAGCCCAAGAGCTTCCCCGACACAGAGACCAGTTTTGCCGAACTGCGCGACCGCATCGCGGCGGCGCGGGGCTACATGGGCAGCTTCCAGCCCGCCGATTTCGCCCATGCCGAAACGCGCGAGATCCATTTCAGGACCGGGGGCCGCGACATGGTGCTGAAGGGCGACGAGTTCCTGTCCTTCTACACCCTGCCGCAGTTCTTCTTCCACGTCGCCACGGCCTACGACATCCTGCGGCACAACGGGGTGGAGCTCGGCAAGCGCGACTACATGGGCGCGCCCTGAATCCGGCCCTTCACCCGCCTCAGTGGCAAAAGGCAAGGACATGGCCCGGCGCTCCCGCCGGGGACAGCAGCCGGTCGCGCAGGATCAGGCTGCCCGGCCGGTCGGGGTCGGCGCAGGCCTCGGCGAAGCTGCCGCGCAGATCGTCGGCATATTCGATCCCCAGCACCTGATCGCGGCCATATACCCGGGTATAGGCCGCACATTCGTCCCAGCGGTGGCAACCCTCGGCCACGGCAAAGCGGAACCCGGCCCGTTCGCGGCCCAACCGGCCCAGCCCGGGCGTGTTCTTCTGCCCGGCCGGCAGGCCGTGCCGGGCGGCCTCGGCGACCAGAAGGCTGGCGAAGGCCAGCGCGTCCTGCCGCGACAGCCGGCCGCCCGACCGGGTGTAGCTGTCGAGATTGTCGAACTCCACCGCGTCGAAGCCTTTCTCGGCGCAGGTGCGGATCACCGGGGCGAGCCGCGCCAGATTGGCCTTGCGCGTCTCGGGTGAGCCGATGTCCAGCAGGAACTCGTCCGGCCAGGCCGGATCGGCCAGGGGCGCGCCAGCCCCGTCCTTCAGCAACAGCGCCTCGGGCCAGTCCGCCCCGGGCTGGGTCTGAAAGCCGTTCACATAGCAGATGTTGTATAGCCCCGGCGCCGGGCTGTCCGTCACGTCGCGCGCGACGACCGTGACGCCCCGGGGCGGCGGATAGGCCCCGCCCAGCTGGTAATCCGCCACCGCCCCCGCCGGCAGCGGCCCGTCCCCGGCGGCCAGCGGCCCCGCTGCACAGATCAGGGCGAGAAGACCCGCCCGCAGCCTCATGCCGGTTGCGCCTGCGTGGCGGACAGTGGCCGCGCTCCGTCCGCATCCGCCGCCCGCGCGGCCAGCAGGCCCACCACGACCAGAAGCAGCGACAGCCCCGCATAGGTCGGCCGGAATCCGGCATGTTCGGCCAGGAAGCCGATCGAGGATGGTGCGACCAGGATCCCGCAGTAGCCCACCATGGTCACGATCGAGATCGCGCTGGCCGAGGGCAGGCGCGGATGGTTGCCGGCGGCCGAGAACAGGATCGGCACCATGTTGGCGATCCCGAGGCCCGCGGCAAAGAAGCTGGCGATCACCATCCAGTCCGCCGTGGCCAGTGCCCCGCCCATCATCCCGGCCGCGCCCAGAAAGCCCGAGATCCGCAGCGTCCGGACCGCACCCAGCCGGTTTCGCACCGTGTCGCCCAGAAAGCGCATGACCGCCATCGCCCCGGCGAAGAAGGCAAAGCCCAGTCCCGAGACGAAGACCCCCGCCCCCAGTTCCTTCTGCAGGTAGATCGCCGCCCAGTCCAGCACCGCGCCTTCGGGCACCATGGCGAACAGCGCGAGGAACCCGAGCAGCCAGACATGGAAGTCCTTCGGGAAAAGCCGCGTCTTCGCCGCCGTCGCCGTCGCCACCGAGACGCCGGCAGGTGCCGGGGCAGAGGGCAGCAGGAAGGGCATCGCCGCCAGCACGATCCCGGCGACGATGGCGGCGGTCAGAAGCGACTGCGCCTCCGAGCCCCGATGCGCGATGACCCAGGCCCCGGCCGAGCCGCCAATGAAGCCGCCGAGGCTCCAGAACCCGTGGGACGAGGACATGATCGCCCGGTTGAGCCGCCGCTCGATCTCGACCGCCTGGGCGTTCATCGCCACGTCCATGCAGCCCGCCATGGCGCCGAACAGCGCCATGAACAGCGCCAGCAGCCAGAGGTTCGGGGAAAAGACCACCATCGGCAGGACCGGGATCAGCGCCAGCGAGAACCAGGACAGCACCCGCCGCCCGCCAAAGCGCCCGATCAGGCGCCCGGCGAACAGCATGGCCGTGACCGCCCCCAGCCCCAGCACCAGGATCAGGAGGCCCAGCACCGATTCAGTCACCCCGTGCCGAGGCATCAGGAGCGGGATTTGCGGCGCCCAGGCCCCCATGACGAAACCGTTCGCCAGGAACATGGCCGCCACCGCCCACCGCGCCCGCCGCGCCTGCCTGTCCTGCATGATCCGCCCCTTCAGTGTTAGCGCCTGTCATAATTGGGTCGCCAAAGCTGCGAAAGGGCCAGCAGATCAACTGATGTTGCAGGCCTGTAGCGCGAACTTCAGCCTTAGACCCGCAGCTTGCACTTTTCGCAAATACTCCACTGGTGGTCCGGAGGGTATGAAACCCTCCGTCCTCCGGGTGGTCAGGGGCTCAGGTCCCGCGCGGCTTGGCGCGCAGCGTCGGTTCGGCCTGGGTCGGATCCTCGGGCCAGGGATGGCGCGGATAGGCGCCGCGCATGTCCTTTCGGACATCGGCATAGGATGTGGCCCAGAAGCGCGGCAGGTCGGTCGTCACCTGCACCGGGCGCTGCGCAGGCGACAGCAGCGTGATGCGCAGCGGCATCCGCGTGGCGCCGACCAGGGGGTGCTGCGTCACGCCGAACATCTCCTGCAACCGCACCTCGATCGCCGGCACCTCGCCCTCGTAGTCGATCGGGATGCGCCGACCGAGCGGCGTCTCGAAATGGCCGGGCACCAGCCGGTCCATCTCGGCCAGCCGGTCCCAGCCCAGAAGACCCTGCAACGCCGGCACCAGGTCCAGCGCGCGGATCTCGGCCTCGGTCCGCACGCCCGCGAGATACGGCAAGAGCCAGTCCTCGGCCGTGGCGATCAGGTCGGCATCCTCCACCCCCGGCCAGCCCTCGCCCCGCGCCAGCCGCGCCCGCGCCCGCAGCCGCCGTGCGGCGGGGGACCAGGGCAGGCCCAGTTGCCGCACCCCCTCCAGCGCCGCCCGCGCCACCGCCTCGGGCGGGGCCTCCCAGGGCCGGTCGTCCAGCACCAGCGCGCCCAGCCGTTCCTGCCGGCGGGCCAGCACCCGGCCCTCGCGGCGCGACCATTCGCAGAGCTCGACCCAGGCGATGCGGTCGGCGTAAAGCCGGCGCACCTCGGCCTCCGAAATTGCAACCGCCTGCCGCACCTGCGCCTCCCGCGCATCGCCGTCGAGGTCGGTGGCCACGATCAGCCGCGCGCCGGACAGGGGCAGGCCGGGCGCCATCGCCGCGCCCTTGCCGCCCGACAGCACCCAGCGCGGCGCCTCGCCCTTGCGGCGCAGGCCGATCCGGTCGGGATAGGCCTGCGCCGCCATCTCGGCCAGGCTGTAACCCTCGGCGACGCCCCCCCTCCCCTCCCCACCAGGGGGAGGGGAGGGGGGCGGGGGGCCACCCTCGCCGCGCATCGCCGCCGCCAGCCGCCTGGCCTCGGCCCGGATGCGCTCGATCACCCCCCGGTCGGCCTCCGGCCCCGGCCGGGCAATGGCCTGCATCCGCAATGTCAGGTCGGGCGGCGCCCCGCGGAGGGGATCGCGCTCGGCCAGGAGCGCCGCCAGGGTGGCAGCATCCGGCCCCGCCACCGCCAGCATGTGTGCGAGCCGCGGATGCAGCGGCAGACCCGCAAGCCGCTTGCCGTGCGCAGTGATGTGCCCCTGCGAGTCGAGCGCGCCGAGAGCGGTCAGAAGGCTCCGCGCTTCTGCCAGCGGGCCGGCGGGCGGCGGGGTCAGGAAGGGCAGGTCGGCGCCGCCCCAGAGCGCGAGTTCCAGCGCCAGGCCAGCCAGATCGGCCACCTCGATCTCGGCCGGGGGGAAGGGAGCGAGACCGCCTTCCTCGCCCTTCGTCCACAGCCGGTAGCAGACACCTTCGGCAACCCGCCCCGCCCGGCCCCGACGCTGCTCGGCCTCGGCCTTGGTCACCCGTTCGGTCACCAGCCGCGATATGCCCGAGTTCGGGTCGAACCGCGCCCGCCGCGCCCGGCCTGCATCCACAACCACCCGGATGTCGGGCAGGGTCAGCGAGGTCTCGGCGATGGCGGTGGCCAGCACCACCTTGCGCCCCTCGGCCGGGGCCAGCGCCGCGCGCTGGGCGGCGAAGTCCATCGCCCCGAACAGGGGCCGCAATGCCACGCCGGGCAGGTCGCGCAACAACGCCTCGACCCGCCGGATCTCGCCCTCGCCGGGCAGGAAGACCAGCATCCCGCCCTCGGTCTCGGCCAGCGCCGCGCGCACCGCGCCCGCCACCACGGCCTCGAGCCTGAGGCTGGCATCCGGTGGGCGTGGCAGCCAGCGCGTCTCGACCGGGAAGGCCCGGCCCTCCGAGGTGACGACGGGCGCATCCCCCATCAGCGCCGCCACCGGCCCTGCGTCCAGCGTCGCCGACATGACCAGCAGCTTCAGATCGTCCCGCAGAGCGCCCCGCACCTCGAGGCAGAGCGCCAGGCCCAAGTCGGCATTCAGGCTGCGCTCGTGGAATTCGTCGAAGATCACCAGCCCGATGCCGGACAGCTCCGGGTCGGACTGGATCATCCGGGTCAGGATGCCCTCGGTCACCACCTCGATCCGTGTGGCGGCAGACACCTTCGCCTCGCCCCGGATCCGGTAGCCCACGGTCCGGCCCACGGGCTCGCCCAGCGTCTCGGCCATCCGTTCGGCGGCGGCCCGCGCGGCCAGACGGCGCGGTTCCAGCATCACGATCCGGCCCGCGACGATGCCACGGGCCAGCAAGTCCAGCGGCACAAGCGTCGTCTTGCCCGCGCCCGGCGGGGCCTGCAACACCGCGACCCCGCTACGGGCCAGGGCCTCGGCGAGCTCGGGCAAGACAGCAGAAACGGGCAGAGGTTCCATGCCCCGCTTATGCCGCGCCGCCCGCACCATCGGAAGCCCAAGAATCTTCGCCGAAAATTCCTGGGCCCCTCGCCAAGCCCGCGCCGATCCGGCAATAAGGCGGTCATGGATACGATGGACCGCGCCGCCCTGATCCGCGCCGGCGACCGCCGGGCGCTGGCCCGTGCGATCACGCTGGTCGAAAGCGCCCGCCCCGACCACCGCGCGCAGGCCCTGGCGCTGCTCGACGCCCTGCGCGAACCCCGGCGCCAGGCGTTGCGCATCGGGCTTTCCGGCACGCCGGGAGTCGGCAAGTCCACCTTCATCGAGACTTTCGGCCTGATGCTGACCGGCCAGGGGCTCCGCGTCGCCGTCCTCGCCGTGGATCCCTCCTCGGCGCGCTCGGGCGGCTCGATCCTCGGCGACAAGACGCGGATGGAACGCCTCTCGCGCGACCCCATGGCCTTCATCCGCCCCTCGCCCAGCCAGTCGCAACTGGGCGGCGTGGCCCGCCGCACGCGCGAGGCCGTGGCCCTGTGCGAGGCCGCGGGTTTCGACGTGGTGCTGATCGAGACGGTGGGCGTCGGCCAAAGTGAAACCGTCGTCGCGGAACTTTCCGACCTGTTCCTCCTCCTCCTCGCCCCGGCGGGCGGGGACGAGTTGCAGGGCGTGAAGCGCGGGATCATGGAGATGGCCGACCTGATCCTGGTGAACAAGGCCGACGGCGACCTGAAGCCCGCCGCGCTGCGCACCGTGGCGGACTATGCCGGTGCGCTGCAACTCCTCCGCCGCCGCCCGCAGGATCCGCCGGACTTCCCGAAGGCGCTGCCGGTTTCGGCGCTGGCCGACGAAGGTCTGGCGCAGGCCTGGCAGGACATGCAGGCGCTGGTTCTCTGGCGCAAGGAACACGGCCACTGGGACCGCACCCGCGCCGCGCAGGCCCGCCACTGGTTCGAGGAAGAGGTGCGCCAGGGCCTTCTCGCCGCGCTTTCGCGCGAGCCGCAGAAGGGCCTGATGGCCGGCCTCAGCGACCGGGTGGCCGAGGGCGCGCTCACCCCCGAGGCCGCGGCGGCCGAGATGCTGCACCTTCTCGGCCGCGCCCCCTGACCGTGCTACCCTTGCCCTTTTCCAAATACTCCCGCCGGAGGCAGCACGGCCGGTGACCCGTGCCCCGCTTCCTGCTTGACGCTGCCCCGGATTCCCCTTACACGCCCGCAATCGCTTTCGAGGGCAGGGGATTCCCCGCCTTCCCCCGCTTTTGACGAATCGAAGGAACATCGCAATGTCGCGCGTCTGCGAACTCACCGGCAAGGGGCCGATGACGGGCAATACCGTCTCCCACGCCAACAACAAGTCCCGCCGCCGGTTCCTGCCGAACCTGAACGAGGTCACGCTGATCTCGGACGTGCTGGGCCAGTCGTTCAAGTTCCGCGTCACCGCGGCCGCGCTGCGCTCGGTCGATCACCGGGGCGGGCTCGATGCCTATCTGGCCAAGGCCAGGGACGAGGAACTCTCGCCCGCCGCGCTGAAGATCAAGAAGGACATCGCGAAGGCCCAGGCCAGCGCCTGAGCCGGTTGGCTTTTCCAGAAAAGGCCCCGCCTTCGTCCTGAAGGCGGGGCCTTTTGGTCTGCGCTGAGGCGACCTTGCGCAGCGGCCCGGCGCTGCCCATGCTGCCAGGAGTGCGTGTTCCTCGCCTGTGGCTGACATGTCTGTCTGGTCGGATGCCATTGTAGCGGTCCCGCTTGCGGCTGCCCTCGGACAAGCGGCTCTGACGCAGGACTGCGACCCGAACTATGCCGGGGCCTGCGTGCCGGTTGCCCTGGACGTGGATTGCGCCGGAGGATCAGGCGATGGCCCGGCCTATGTCCCCGGACCGGTGCGGATCATCGGAGAGGATGTCTACGAACTCGACCGCGATGGCGACGGGGTCGCCTGCGAGCCGGAGAAGCAGAAAGGCAAGAAGCGGAAGAAGCAGTAGGCCACGACAGAGGATCGCGCAGTCCGGCGATCCTCTGTCTCTGCCGGTTCACCCGCCGCAGTAGGCTTCGGCGGTCTGGCCAAAGCTCTTGTAACGCTCCCAGAAGGCATCGTCGGACCGCGACTGGGAGATCCAGGTCGCATGAGCGGCCTCGGGGTCCTTGAAGAACTTCGCCGCCCGGCGCTGGTCGCCGCCCGACAGCGTCATGTCGGCAGCCTGCTGGATGCAGCCGCAGAGCGAGCGGTTGGCGCCACGGTCAGAGGCCATGCAGGCCCGCTCGATCGGGCCGGCAGCAACCGGGATGGACAGTGCCGGAAGAATGGCCGCGAAAACGGCCGCAAATGCGATGGATTTCATCTGTCTCTGCCTCTCTTGCCGGAGACCGGCCGGGCCAGGGCCCGGGCCGACGCCGATCATCTTGTGAGTTCGATAATGTCAAGTCCACGAGAAATTTTCAAGTCTTCACAGTGGGTTGCGACAAATGCGCGGATTTCCGCAACCCCTCGCGGGGGGCTGCGTCCCTGCCCACAAGATGCGGTGGTGCCGGCCCCGGCCGGCTCGTCGTCGCCTGCGGCGCTCCTCGCCCGCGACGCGCCCTCGATGCCGCCACGCAGGAGTCCCCTTTCGCGACCCCGCAGGTCAGGCTATACGCGCGCCCATGATCGAGCTCGACCGCATCCGCAACTTCTCCATCGTGGCGCATATCGACCACGGCAAATCCACGCTTGCCGACCGTCTGATCCAGATGACGGGCACGGTCGCCGAACGCGACATGAAGGCCCAGCTCTTGGACTCGATGGACATCGAGCGCGAACGCGGCATCACGATCAAGGCCAACACCGTCCGCATCGAATACCCGGCCAAGGACGGCAAGACCTATATCCTGAACCTGATCGACACCCCCGGCCATGTGGACTTCGCCTACGAGGTCTCCCGCTCCATGCGCGCGGTCGAGGGCTCGCTTCTGGTCGTGGACGCCTCGCAAGGGGTCGAGGCACAGACGCTCGCCAACGTCTATCAGGCACTGGACGCGGGCCACGAGATCGTCCCCGTCCTGAACAAGATCGACCTTCCGGCGGCCGAACCCGAGCGGGTCAAGCAGAACATCGAGGACGTGATCGGCCTCGACGCCTCCGACGCCATCCCGATTTCGGCCAAGACCGGCCTCGGCATCCCCGACGTGCTCGAAGCCATCGTCCACCGCCTGCCGCCCCCCAAGGGCGACCGCAACGCGCCCCTCAAGGCGATGCTGGTGGACAGCTGGTACGACGCCTACCTCGGCGTCGTCGTGATGATCCGCGTGGTTGACGGCGTGGTCAAGAAGGGCGACCGCATCAAGATGATGCAGACCGGCGCCGTCTACGGAATCGACAAGCTGGCCGTCCTGAAACCGCAGATGGTGGACATCGAGGAGCTTGGCCCCGGCGAGATCGGTGTCTTCACCGCCTCGATCAAGCAGGTCCGCGACACCCGCGTCGGCGACACCATCACCCACGAAAAGAAGCCCTGCGACCAGCCGCTTCCGGGCTTCAAACCCTCGGTCCCGGTCGTCTTCTGCGGCCTTTTCCCGGTGGACGCCAACGACTTCGAGGCCCTGCGCGACGCCATCGAGAAACTCGCCCTCAACGACGCGAGCTTCACCTACGAGATGGAGACCAGCGCGGCCCTCGGCTTCGGCTTCCGAATGGGCTTTCTCGGCCTTCTCCACCTCGAGGTCGTCCGCGACCGGCTTGAACGCGAATACGACCTCGACCTGATCACCACCGCGCCCTCGGTGGTCTTCAAGCTGCACATGAAGGACGGCGAGGTCCGCGACCTGCACAACCCCGCCGACATGCCCGACCTGACCTACGTCGATCATATCGAGGAGCCGCGGATCAAGGCCACGATCATGGTCCCCGACGAATACCTCGGCGACATCCTGAAACTCTGCCAGGACCGCCGCGGCATCCAGCTGAACCTCACCTATGCCGGCAACCGGGCGATGGTCGAATACGACCTGCCGCTCGCCGAAGTGGTCTTCGACTTCTACGACCGCCTGAAATCAGTGACCAAGGGCTACGCCAGCTTCGACTACCAGATCAGCGAATACCGCGAGGACAACCTGGTGAAGATGTCGATCCTGGTGAACGACGAACCCGTGGATGCCCTGTCGATGATGGTCCACCGCGACCGGGCCGAGGCGCGCGGCCGGTCGATGGTCGAGAAGCTGAAGGACCTGATCCCCCGCCACATGTTCAAGATCCCCGTCCAGGCGGCCATCGGCGGCCGGGTGATCGCCCGCGAGACGATTTCAGCGATGCGCAAGGACGTGACGGCGAAGTGCTACGGCGGCGACGCGACCCGGAAGAAGAAGTTGCTTGAGAAGCAAAAGGCGGGCAAGAAGAAGATGCGCCAGTTCGGGAAGGTGGAGATCCCGCAGGAGGCGTTCATTGCGGCGTTGAAGATGGATGGGTGAGGGTAACGGCATTGGAAATACTAGCAGCCTTAGGCGTCGCCGCCATTGCTTTTGCGGCATTCATGTTTGCCAAATTCATTGGTTTCAAGAAGCGCCTGATGCAGGCCTTTGGACGCCACGGTGTTCCCTACCATGTGGCAAATGATGCTTACTCAAGAGCAGCCGATTTCATCAACTCCATGAACGCCGATGGCCGTCCCGTTGACGAAATCGTTGTTGAAACAATGCGCCGCTATCCTGAACTCTTCTAATTCTAGAAGAATTCAAAGTATCGATTAAGTAGCATCACAGAGCAAGTTATTGCACCGATAGTCGCAATTCCCCTCGCCTGCCAAGCCGTTGCAAAGGTCTGGCGATTGACCAAGAATGGAGCAATGAGCCAATATCCAATCGCCAATGCCAGCGGTGGTATCCACCATGAGAACAAGAAGAAACTTACGATGAAGGCCGCCATACCTGCCAAGAAACCCAAGAACTCAAGTAAGACGACGCCGAAGCTCTTTTGAGCCTCATGCTGCAATAAAAATCCTCCGCGATGCGCAAGAAGCGTAAGTCGCGCATTTATTCCGCTTAGCGCCATGCCGATGAACAGGTAGATCAATTCAGTCTCCTCTTTGCGACCAAGCACATAGGGAAGGGTAGCTAGCATTGGGGTGGGAGCCAACCCATAGCTCGCCCCCTACCCGTAAACCCCTCCCCTCGGCGCCACGCGGACCACGACCACCACCAGCCGCCCGTCCTCGATCCGGTAGACGATCCGCCAGTCCCCCACCCGCACGCGCCAGTGGTCCTTGTGGCCAACCAGTTTCAAGCATCCATGCGGCCTCGGGTTGTCCGCCAGCGCAAGAATTTCTCGCTCCAAGACATTCCGCAGGCGCTTGTCCTTGACGGCCTTCAACTGTTTCTGCGCCGGGCGGTCAATCGTGACCGTATAGCGCGTCATTCAGCGGCATCTTCCAGGCGAAGCTGGGCAAAGAACTCCTCGGCGGAAATCGTGTCATTCGGGTCATAATCCGGATCGGCATAGATTGCCGCCACTTCCCGGGCCAGCTCCGCATCCTCCAGCCGCTCGTAGTATTCCATCGCCTCGACCGAGATCATGACGGCCACCGCCTTGCCATGCTTCTTGATCGTCACGTCCTCATGCCCATGTTGGACCTTGCCCAGAAGATCGGCTAGGTTCTCCCGCGCTTCCGACACTGTGACCTCGATCATCGCCACCCCCAATTTCGTACAAAACGTAATATACGTTACATCCGTACGAAAATCAACCTCACCGCACCCAAGGCCTTAACGCCTCCGGCTCCGGCGCGCCCTCCTCCGCATACCGCCGCTGCAACGCCTCCTGCAGCGCCACCCGGTCCGCCTCGACCGGCTTCCCCTCCTCCCCCTCGAACCCCGGCTTCGGCCCGTCATGGGCCCCCCGGTTCCGATAATGGGAAATCGTCTCCGCCCCCCGGATCACCCCCGCCAGCCGGGCGTGCATGTAGCTGCGCAGCACATCATTGATCCGCGGCCCGTAGTCCGGCCCCATCGACCGGAAGAACTTCAGCACATCCGTCTCCAGCCGCAGCGTCACCTTCTCCTTGCCGCTTGTCGGCCGACGCTGCGCGATCTCGTGCCACTCCGCCGGGATGCGGCCCGTCATCTCGATGGAGTTGTGCAGGTCCCATTCCAGGCGCCGCATCACGTCCATCATGTAGCTCATCTGCGCCCGCTGCCGGGGCGTCTGCTTCTTCAGGTCGGGCATGGCCAGGGCTCCTTTGCCCCCACCAAACCACCCAAAGGTTAACGCCTGGCGAGGCCACCGCCCCGCCCGACAGAAACCCGACGGATGCCAGACGGATGCCAGACGCTTAACCCCCCGTTAACCAACCTCTGCCATCCTTGCGGCCATGAAACACCGCATCCCCCTGATCCCGCTGATCTTTCTCGCCGCCTGCGGGGCCTCTCCGGCCCCCGAGTTCATGGGCGCGACTCGCACCGACGTCAAGGTTAACGGGCGGGACTATACCGTCTTCCAGAAGGGCGAGAGGGTGGAGGTCATCCGCCTCGGCTACGCCCGCCGCGGCGAGCATCAGGAAATCCGCGCCACGATGATCGAACTCATCCCCCGTGTGACAGGCTGCAAGCTGCGGGAAAGCACACTCCAAGGCGACAGCGGCGAGATGCGGGGGGCGCTCGACTGCCCCAGGCAGCCTTGACTCGCAGGGCAAAACCCCCAAGAAGCAGGCACCGCGAACCGGGGGCCTGCCATGCGCCAGATCGACCTTTCCCGCACCCTGCCGCAGGCGCGGATCCCTGAACTGCCGAACCCCTATTTCGGCAAGGTCCGCGATTGCTACGACCTGCCCGACGGCACGCGGCTTCTGATCTCGTCCGACCGGATTTCCGCGTTCGACCAGATACTTGCGGTGATCCCCTGGAAGGGCCAGGTGCTGACCCAGCTTGCCCGCTACTGGTTCGACCACACGGGCGACATCGCCGCGAACCACGTCCTCGGCTACCCCGACCCGAACGTCGTCCACTGCAAGCGCGTCACCATCCTGCCGGTCGAAATCGTGGTGCGCGGCTACCTTGCCGGCACGACCTCGACCTCGATCCTGACCCGGTACAAGGCCGGCGCCCGCACGATGTACGGCCACACCTTGCCCGACGGTCTGCGCGACAACGAGGCCCTGCCGCAGGCGATCATCACCCCCACCTCCAAGGCCTTCGACGGCGGCCATGACGAGCCGCTGACGGCGGCCGAGATCGTCGGCACCGGGCTGTTAACGCAAAAGCAATGGGATGAGGTTAGCCAGAAGGCGCTGGCCCTTTTTGCCCGCGGGCAGAGAATGGCCGCCGACCGGGGCCTGATCCTGGTCGATACGAAATACGAATTCGGCACCGACACGGAAGGCAACGTCCTTCTGGCCGATGAAATCCACACGCCCGATTCCAGCCGCTACTGGATCGCGGATGGCTATGAGGAGGCATTCGCGGCGGGCACCCGCCCGCCGAGTTTCGACAAGGACGTGATCCGCTCCTGGGTCGTCGCGCGCTGCGATCCCTACAAGGACCCGATCCCCGAGATCCCGGCCGAGATGATCGAACAGACCGCCCGGGTCTACATCGACGCCTACGAGCGGATCACCGGCCAGCCCTTCACCCCCGACGCGAGCGGGGAGACCCCGCTCGCCCGGGTCCGGGCCAACCTGGCGCGGTTCTTCAGCCCTTCGTGATCGGCACGCGCGCGGCGGCCTTCTTCTCGGGCTTCTTCGGCACGGTGACGGTCAGGACGCCGTCCTTCATCTCGGCCTTGACCGCGCCGGCATCGGCATCCGAGGGCAGGCGGAAGCTGCGGCTGAAGCTGCCGAACTGGCGCTCGGAGAAATACCAGGTATCGCCCTTCTCCTCGCGCTCGCTCTTCTTTTCGCCCTTGATCTGCAGCACGCCGTCCTCGACCGTGACGTGGATGTCGTCCTCGGCCACGCCGGGCAGTTCCACCGCGATGCGATAGGCCTCGCCGGACTGGCTGGCCTCGGCCGCCGGCGACAGCCAGTCGGCAAGCCGCGTGCCCATCATGCGGAAGGGTTCGTAGAGACTGGGCCAGAAACTGCCCGTTGACGATTTCTCGACCATGGGAACCTCCTGTTCCGGGTTGAACGGGGGCAGTCTGGCGGTGACTCCCGCCCCGCGCCATGATCCGGGTCAAGGCAGGCAGGCTCTGGCGCGTTAAACTTCGGGGGGGTATGTGCAGGCCGAAAGGGCGCGATGTTTGCGCTAACGAGGGCGGCGGCCTATGGTGCCGCAACTGCGGAGGGGACGATGATTCTGAGTTGCGGCGAAGCCCTGATCGACATGCTGCCCCGGACCTCGACGCTGGGCGAGGCCTGCTTTGCCCCCTATGCTGGCGGGGCCGTGTTCAACACCGCGATCGCGCTGGGGCGACTGGGGGCGCCATCGGCGTTTTTCTCGGGCGTTTCCAACGACATGCTGGGCGAGATCCTGGCGGATACCCTGACGGCCTCGAAGGTCGACACCCGCTATCTGGCGCGGTCCGACCGGCCCACTACGGTTGCCTTCGTCAAGCTGGTGAACGGCCAGGCGACCTATGCCTTCTACGACGAGGGCACGGCGGGCCGGATGCTCTCCGAGGCCGATCTGCCCGATCTGCCGGCCGAGGTCGGCACGCTGTTCCTGGGCGGGATCAGCCTGGTCAACGACCCCGCCGCCTCGACTTACGAGGCGTTGCAGGCGCGCGAGTGCGGTCGGCGGGTCACCATGGTCGATCCGAATATCCGCCCGGGCTTCATCGCCGGGAAGGAAGCCGCCTACCGCGCGCGGATCGGGCGGATGCTGGCGCGGGCCGACATCGTCAAGCTCTCGGACGAGGATCTGCACTGGCTGGAAGGACAGGGCGACCTGACCGCCCTGGCGCGGGGGGTCCTGGCCCGGGGCCCGAAGGTCGTCTTCATCACCGAAGGCGCCAAGGGGGCGCGGGCGGTGACGGCGACGCAGGATGTTTTCGTTGCCGCCCGGAAGGTTGCGGTCGTCGATACCGTCGGCGCAGGCGACACGTTCAACGCCGGCGTCCTGGCCGCGCTGCATCAGGCGGGGGCGCTGACCAAGGCCGGGATCGCCGCGCTGTCGGACGCCACCCTGACCGAGGCGCTCTCGCTCGGCACCCGCGCTGCGGCCGTCACCGTCAGCCGGGCCGGCGCGAACCCGCCCTGGGCGCACGAGCTGTGAGGGCGGTCCTGCAGCGGGTCAGCGAGGCGCGCGTCCATGTGGCGGGCGAGCTTGTCGGCGAGACCGGAAAGGGCTTTCTGATCCTCGTCTGCGCCATGGGCGGGGATACCGAGGCCGAGGCCGAGAAGCTGGCGGCCAAGGTCGCCAAGCTGCGGGTGTTCAAGGACGATCAGGGCAAGATGAACCTGTCGATCCGCGACATCGGCGGCGCGGCGCTGGTGGTCAGCCAGTTCACGCTGGCCGCCGACCTGCGCGGCAACCGCCCCGGCTTTTCGACCGCCGCTCCACCGGCCGAGGGCGAAAGGCTGTATCTCCATTTCAGCCGCTGCCTTCAAAGGCAAGGCGTTCCTGTCGCCAATGGCCGATTCGGGGCGGACATGGCGGTCAGCCTGGTCAATGACGGGCCGGTGACCATCTGGATGGACACCGACCAGGCCTGACCTCAGTTGAACGGATTGCCCGGCGTGGCCTGGGTGATCGCATTGCCGCACTCCACCAGCGCCGAGATGGAGGCGCTGGAACCGGCCAGCGAATAGTTCTGCACATCCGACCCGTCGGCCGAACGCAGATACAGCCGGTTTCCGCGCGCGACCTCGGTGATGAAGTTCACCCCGGCGTTGCTGTCCGGCAGGTTGAACAGGACCGAGTTCTTGAAAAGCTCGGCGCCGGTCAGGCTCCACGGTGCGCGGCGGTCGATCTGCACGCCAAGGTCGGCGGTCTGGCCCTCGCCGAATTCCCAGGAGGTCGAATAGAACTGCAACTGGACGGAACCGTTCGGAAAGGTCCAGATCGAGAAGCTCTCGCCCGGGGCTGTCACCTCGGCCACGCAACCGAAGCTGCCGTCATCCCAGCCGACTATCGAGACCTGCCAGTGCTTGTGCGAGAACAGGACCTCGCTTTCCTGTGCCTCGACACCCGCAACCGACGCGACGACCAGTGCCGCCGCCAAACCCATCCGTATCTTCATCTTCGCCGTCCCGTTGACTTGTCGTTTCCCCCTGTCTCGCGCCGTCGCGCGATTCAGGCAAATGAAACTTCGGGCCAGAGACGGGACAATCCGTTCCTGTTGCGGGATCAGGCCGCCCATTCCCAGGGGTTGGCGAACTGGCCCAGAACCGCAGAGACCGCCGCATCCTCGACCGGTGCGGATTTCTGCAACTGCGCCACAAGCCCGCGCTTCTTGTCCTCGACCACCGCGGCAACCCGCGCGGGCACTCCGGCTTCGGCCAGGGCCGCGTCGAAGGTGCGGGTGATCGCCAGCCGGCGCAGGTCGGGCTTGAAGACCTTTCCCACCGCAGTCTTGGGCAGTTCCGGCAGGATTTCCAGATATTTGGGAATGGCCGCCCTTTCGCTGATATGCTTTGCCGCATAGTCCATCAGGTCATCGACCGTAGCCGACTTGCCCTTCACCAGTTCGACATAGGCGCAGGGCAACTCTCCCGCGTGGGCATCGGGCTGGCCTATGGCGCCCACGAAACCCACTGCCTCGTGGCCCATCAGCGCCTCTTCGATGATCGCCGGGTCAATGTTGTGGCCGCCGCGAATGATCAGGTCCTTGGCCCGGCCGGTGATGAAGATGTAGCCGTCCGCGTCGATCCGACCGAGGTCGCCGGTGCGCAGGAAACGGCCATCGGCGAACAGCTCGCGGTTCTTGTCGGCCTCGGTGTAGGTCGAGCCCTCATAGACCCCGGGATTCGAGACGCAGATCTCGCCCACCTCGTCCACCGCGCATTCGCGAAAACCGATGGCGCCCTTCGAGGTCAGGATGCGGACCTGGGTGTAGGGGAAGGCCAACCCGACCGAGCCGATCTTCTTCACCCCGTCCGGCGGGTTGATCGAGACGAGGCAGGTGGCCTCGGTCAGGCCGTAACCTTCCACGATCTCGATGCCGGTTTCCTTCTTGAAGCGGTTGTAGAGTTCGACCGGCAGCGGAGAGGACCCCGAGAAGGCGTTCTTCAGGCTGGAGATGTCGGCATTGACCGGACGCTGCATCAGCGCCGCAAGCGCCGTGGGCACGGTGATGAGATAGGTCACCCGGTAGCGTTCGATCAGCCGCCAGAGGTTGTCGAATACGCCCTCGCCCCGATAGCCCTGCGGGGTCGGAAAGACCACATGCGCGCCCGAGCCGATCATCGACATCAGGATCGGATAGCAGGCGAAGACGTGGAAGAGCGGCAGCGGGCACATCACCACGTCGTCCGGCTTGAACAGGAGCGTGCTGCCCAGCCAGCCGTTGTAGATCATGCCGCTGGCCTTGTGCTGGGCCACCTTGGGCATGCCGGTGGTGCCGCCGGTGTGGAAATAGGCGGCGACGTGATCCTCGGTCCGGTCGGCGAAGGTCAGCTTGTCGGCCGGCATGCGCGCCAGTTCGGCGCGGAAATCCTTGATGTTCGCCGTGTGCTGCGGCGGGTTCTTCGGCCGGATCAAGGGCACGATGACCTTCTTCAGCCCCGAAAGGTAGGGCACGAGGTCCACCTCCAGCACGGTCTTGACCGAGGGCGCGAACTGGACCGCCTCGGAGACCTTCTGCGGCAGGTCGGTCTTGGGGAAGGCCTTCAGCGTGACGACGACCCTGGCATTCGTCTCGCGCAGGATGGCGCTGATCTTTTCCGGCTCGAGCAGCGGGTTGATCGGGTTCACGATGCCCGCGACCATTCCGCCCAGCAGGGTGATCACGGTCTCCATCGCATTGGGCAGGACGAAGGCGACCACGTCCTTTTCACCCACGCCAAGGCTGCGGAACAGGTTCGCAGCCTGCGTGACCTGCGCGTGCAATTCTGCCCAGGTCAGCGTGACCTTCTTCGTCTCGGGCCCGGAAAGCAGCTGATAGCTGACCGCCGGGCGGGCGCCGTGTCGGGCCTTGGCGCGGCCGAGATAGTCGTAGATCGACCGGGCCTGGCCACGATCGGCCCAGGGCATCTCTGCCTCGATCGCGCGCAGGTCCGCTGCGGTGGCGAATGACGTCATCGGTTCCTCCCCTTCCTGCCCGCTGTGACCGCAGGCTTCAGACGAACATGGGGGCGGGAAACTCGTTTGTGAAGCTGGTTTGTCCCGGTCACGCCTGTCGAGACGCGACGTCAGACCGATCCGTCGGTGAACTGGAGCCTGGCGAGACGGGCGTAGAGGCCATCCTCGGCGACCAGCTGGTCATGGGTTCCCTGTGCCACGATCCGCCCCTGGTCGAACACCACGATGCGGTCGGCGCGTTTCACCGTGGCCAGACGGTGCGCCACGACCAGCGTCGTGCGTCCCTCCGACAGCTTCTCGACCGCCGCCTGCACCAGCCGTTCGCTTTCGGCATCCAGTGCCGAGGTCGCCTCGTCCAGGAGCAGGATCGGCGCATCGCGCAGGATGGCCCGTGCAATCGCCACCCGCTGCTTCTGCCCGCCCGACAGCATGACGCCGCGCTCGCCCAGATAGCTGTCATAGCCCTGCGGCAGCGCGGTCAGGAAATCATGCGCGGCGGCGGCCTTCGCGGCGGCCTCCACCTCGGCATCCGAGGCGTCGAGGCGGCCAAAGCGGATGTTCTCTCGCGCAGAGGCGGCGAAGATCACCGGATCCTGCGGCACGAGCGCGATGGCCTGGCGGAAGTCGCCGCGCGCCATGTCGGGCAGGGCCACACCGTCCAGGGTGATCCGGCCGGATTGCGGATCGTAGAAGCGCATCAGGAGTTGCAGGATCGTCGTCTTGCCCGCGCCGGAGGGACCGACCAGCGCCACGGTTTCCCCCGGCTTAACATGCAGGCTGACCCCGTTCAGCGCCGAAGCCTCGGGCCGGGCCGGATAGCGGAAGGTCACGTCCTGAAAGCTGATCTCGCCGCGCACCGGGCGGGGCAGGGCGATTGGGCGGACCGGGTCCTGCACGGTATCCTCGGCCCCCAGCAGTTCCACCAGCCGCTCGGTCGCCCCGGCAGCCCGCTGGAGTTCTCCCCAGATCTCGGACAGGGCGCCCACGGCGCCGGCCACCATCACGGCATAGATCACGAACTGGATCAGGGCACCCACGGACATCGCATCGGCCCGCACGTCGCGCGCCCCGACCCAGAGGACGCCCACGATCCCGGCGAAGGTCAGGAAGATGACGATCACGGTCATCACCGCCCGTGTCCTGATCCGGGCCTTGGCCGCGGCAAAGCTCTTTTCGGTCACGTCGGCGAACTGGCTGCGTGTCGCGCCCTCATGGGTGAAGGCCTGCACGGTCTGCACCGAGAGCAGCGCCTCGGACGCCGCCCCCGAGGACGAGGCGATCCAGTCCTGGTTCTCGCGGGACAGCGCCCGCAGCCGACGGCCCAGCCCCACGATGGGCACGATGATCGCCGGAACGATCAGCAGGACCAGCCCGGTCAGCTTGGCCGAGGTCAGGAACATCAGCACCAGGCCACCCAGCAGGATCAGGACGTTGCGCAGGGCGACCGAGACCGAGGACCCGATGACCGACAGGATCAGCGTGGTGTCGGTCGTGATCCGGCTCAGGATCTCGCCGGTCAGGATGCGCTCGAAGAAGGCCGGGGACATGCCAAGCACGCGGTCGAACAGGGCGCGGCGGATGTCGGCCACCACCCGCTCGCCAAGGCGCGTGACGAGGTAGTAGCGAAAGCCGGTTCCGACGGCGAGCAGGGCGGCGATCCCCAGCGCGGCGGCGAAATACTGGTCCAAAAGGGCCGCGTTGGCATCATTGAACCCGTCGATCACCCGGCGAACCGCAAGCGGCAGGACAAGGCTGACCGATGCGGTCAGGACCAGCGCCAGCAGGGCCAGCGCGGCGAGCCCGCGATAGGGCCAGAGGAACGGCACCAGGCCGCGCAGCGCCCCCACCCGTTTCGACTTCGGCCGATCCTCCACCGATGATCTGTCCGCCATCCACCCGCCTCCGTTTTCGCGGACGGGTTTAGTCTGCCGCAGCCCAGGGGACAAGCACTCCTGCCCGCGACGAAGGGGTTGGGGCTTCCAAGCCGTCCCGCCTCGTGCCACCCTCGCGCCATGAGCAACACACAGCATTTCCGTGCCGAGGACGGTGCCCGGCTGGCCTACCGCGACGAAGGGGACGGCCTGCCGCTGCTTTGCCTGCCGGGCCTCACCCGCAGCATGGCCGATTTCGACTATGTCATGCCGCACCTGCCGCCGTTGCGGCTGATCCGCATGGACTACCGCGGTCGCGGCGCCAGCGACTGGACCGGAGCTGCAACCTACACCGTGGCGCAGGAGGCGCGGGATGCCCTGGCGCTTCTGGATCATCTGGGGGTAGGGAAGGCCGCGATCCTGGGCACCTCGCGCGGCGGGCTGATCGGCATGCTTCTTGGTGCAACGGCGCGCGATCGGGTGCGGGGGCTGTGCCTCAACGATGTCGGCCCCGAGATCGCCCGCGACGGGCTGACCCGCATCTTCGACTATGTCGGCCGCAATCCGGCCGGCAAGACCCACGAGGGCTTTGCCGAACTGCTCTCGCGCTCTCCCGGCTTTGCAGGTGTGCCGATGTCGCGCTGGCTGGCGGAGGCACGCAAACACGCCGTGGAAACCCCGCAGGGCCTGCGCATCCCCTACGATCCCACCCTGCGCGAGGCCTTCCTCGCCGCCTTCGAGGGTCCGCCGGTGGACCTCTGGCCGCTGTTCGACGCGCTGGCCGGACTGCCGCTTGCTCTGATCCGGGGCGCGAATTCCGACCTGCTGACACGGGAGACGGTCGCGGAGATGCGCGCCCGCCGTCCCGACATGGCCTATGCCGAGCTGCCTGGGCGCGCCCACATTCCCTTTCTCGACGAACCCGAGGCGGTCGATCTGATCCGCCGTTTCCTGGCGGGCCTCGCATGACCGACATTGCCCTGATCGAGACCGCCGCCGCCCGACTTGCCGGCCATGTGCGCCGCACGCCGCTGTTGCATGCCCCGCTTCTCGACCGGCTGGCGGGACGGCGGGTGCTGGTCAAGGCCGAATGTCTGCAACTGACCGGCAGCTTCAAGGCCCGCGGCGGCTGGTCGGCGATCTCGGCCCTGCCAGGGGAGGCGCGGGCGCGGGGCGTGATCGCCTATTCCTCGGGCAATCATGCGCAAGGCGTCGCCCATGCCGCCGCCCGGCATGGCTGCCCCTGCGTGATCCTGATGCCCTCCGACGCGCCGCAGGTGAAGATATCGAACACCAGGGCCTACGGTGCCGAGGTCGTGCTCTATGACCGCGCGACCCAGGACCGCGACGCGTTGGGCGCGGAGATCGCCGAGCGGCGCGGGCTGACCCTGATCCGACCCTACGACGACCCGCAGGTCATCGCCGGGCAGGGCACGGTGGGTCTCGAAATCGCCGAACAGGCCGCCGACGCCGAGGTGGAGCGCGCCGACGTGCTGGTCTGTTGCGGCGGTGGCGGGTTGACGGCCGGGGTGGCGCTGGCCCTGGCCGACCGGGCGCCGGGCCTGCGGGTGCGGACCTGCGAACCCGAGGGTTTCGACGACATGGCGCGCTCGCTGGCCTCGGGCCGGGCCGAGCGCAACGCGGCCAGCTCGGGCTCGATCTGCGACGCGATCCTTACGCCAGCGCCGGGGGCGCTGACCCTGCCGGTCCTGTCCCGGCTTGCCGGGCCGGGGCTGGCCGTCAGCGACGAACAGGCCCTGCAGGCGATGGTGCTGGCCTTCACCCACCTGCGCATCGTGCTGGAGCCCGGCGGCGCGGTCGCCCTGGCCGCGGCGCTTTTCGCCAAGGATCTACCCGCGACTGTGATTGCCGTCGCAACCGGCGGCAACGTCGATCCGGCCCTCTTCGCGCGGGCCCTGGACCGCTTTGCATGACCCTGGTCTGGCTTGCCGATCTGCGGCTGAATGCCGAACTGTCCGGTCCCTCAACCGCTCCGCCCGTGGTGCTGATCCACGGCCTCGGCCTGGACGCCAGGGTCTGGCAGGCGCTGATGCCTTCGCTTGTCGGGCACCCCGTCCTGCGGCTGGACCTGCGCGGTCACGGCGGCTCGGATACCCCGCACGCGCCTTATGCCATGGGCGCGCTCATCCGTGATGTCGAACGTCTGATCGACCATTTCGGACTGACCGGGACCGTGGTCCTGGGGGCCGGAGAAGGCGGGCTGATCGCCCAGGGTCTTGCCATCAAGCGGCTGGATCTGGTGCGGGGTCTTGTCCTGACCGGCTCGGCCACGCGCTTCGCCAACCCCTCGGTCTGGGAAACGCGCCTGGCGCGGCTGCGCGATGGCGGCCCTGACCTGGAGGCGGACTGCGCTGCCCTGCTCGGCCCGCGCTGGCGCCAGTCTCCCGTGCTGGCCGAGGTCCGCGCCATGCTGGAGACCACGCGCCCCGACGGCTGGACCGGCTTCGCCGCTGCCATCGCCACCGCCGATTTCTACAAGACCACCGCCACCCTGCGACTGCCGACCCTGGTCCTCGCCGGCGGCAACGACCGCAAGACCCCACCCGACCTGCAACGCGAACTGGCCGATCTCGTTCCGGGCGCGGGCTTCCACCTGATCCGCGGCGGCGGTCATCTGGCCATGCTGACCCACACAGCCGGGTTCTCCGAGCCTCTCCTCGGCTTTCTCGGTGCGATCGGCCATCGGTGATTTATACGTTTCCTGCATTCTTGGCGCTCATTGCCCCTTATCGTGCCACTGCTCTGCATTTTTCCAACATCAGGCGATGTTCTGCTGCCTCCGATACCTCCAATTCACCTCTGTCTTGTCCGCGTCACACCCTGTCGCTGCTGAAGGGTCACCTTGCCCCCGAACCTCCTAGCTTGCCCTTTGCGAAATACTCCACGGGGGTGCGGGGGTGTGAAACCCCCGCTTCCAGGCCAGCAAGAGGGCGCGGCACATGAAACTCAAGGACCTCGAGATCTTCGTCGTCGCCCCGCCCTTTCCGGGCTGGGGCGGCCGCTACTGGATCTTCCCGAAGCTCACCACGGACACCGGCATCACCGGCTACGGCGAATGCTACGCCTCGACTGTCGGACCGAAGGCGATGCGCGCCGTGATCGAGGATGTGTTCGAACGCCACATGGCCGGCGAGAGCCCGGAAAACATCGAGCTGATGTTCCGCCGCGCCTATTCCGCCGGCTTTACCCAGCGCCCGGATCCCACGGTGATGGGCGCTTTCGCGGGGTTGGAGATCGCCTGCTGGGACATCCTGGGCAAGGCCAGGAACCGTCCGGTCTGGGCTCTTCTTGGCGGGCGGATGAACGACCGGATCCGCAGCTATACCTATCTATATCCCGAGCCCGGAAAGGAATCGGCCGAGTTCTGGGTCAGCCCCGATGCCGCCGCGGAGGCGGCGCTGCGGTTCATGAATCTGGGCTTCACCGCGGTGAAGTTCGACCCGGCCGGCCCCTACACGATCCGCGGCGGGCATGAGCCGGCGATGTCCGACATCACCCGTTCGGTCGCCTTCTGCAAGGCGATCCGCGCGGCGGTGGGCGACCGGGTGGACCTGCTGTTCGGGACGCATGGCCAGTTCTCCACCCCCGGCGCGATCCGGCTGGGGCGGGAGCTGGAGCCCTACAACCCGCTCTGGTACGAAGAGCCGATCCCGCCCGACAACCTGCTGGAATTCGCCGAGGTGGCGAAATCGCTCCGTGTGCCGCTGGCGACCGGCGAGCGGCTGACCACCAAGGCGGAATTCGGCACGCTGTTGCGGGCGGGCGGGGTCAAGATCCTGCAGCCGGCGCTGGGCCGGGTCGGCGGGATCTGGGAGGCCAAGAAGATCGCCGCCATGGCCGAGATCTTCAATGCGCAGATGGCGCCGCACCTTTACGCCGGGCCGGTGGAATGGGCGGCGAACGTGCACCTGTCGGCCTCGATCCCGAACCTGCTGATCGCCGAGACGATCGAGACCGGCGGCGCCTTCCACCAGAAACTGATCCGCAACACGATCCGCTGGGAGGACGGCTACATCCTGCCGCCCGAGGCGCCTGGCCTCGGGATCGAGTTCGACGAGGACGTGGCCCGCGCCCATCCCTTCACCGGGACGGGGCTGCACCTGCAGATGCAGGAGGCGCCCTGCGACTATCGCCACGGCAACCGCTTCGAGGGCGGGGCGCCGAGCAGCAAGACCTGACGGCCGCCTTCGCGAGCACTTCGTGCACTCGTCGGGACCTGCCGCGAGGCGTGCCTGAAATGCGCGACGAGCGATTCCCGGAAATGGCGGGCCCAGAAGGACTCGAACCCTCAACCTCGGACTTAGAAGGTCCTTGCTCTATCCAGTTGAGCTATGGGCCCGCGCGACGCCCTTTTGGGCCAAGCCGCAGGGTCAGGCAAGCACCTTCGTCATGAAGATCGAGTTCGGGTCGTCCCAGTAGCCCTCGAAGGGCGGGCAGTCCTCGAACCCGGCGCGGGCATAGAGCGCGCGCGCGGCGGTGAATGTGGGCTGCACCCCGGTCTCGAGGCTCAGCCGACGGTAGCCGTCGGCCCGGGCGCTGGCGACGAGGTGGTCGAGCATCGCCTTCGACAGGCCGCGGCCCCGCGCCTCGGCCAGGACATGCATCGACTTGATCTCGGCATGGGTGGCGTCGATCCGCTTGTAGGCGCCCATGGCCAGCGCCACCCCGTCCTCGCGCAGGACGAAGAAGCGGATGCCCGGCGCGGCGAGGGCGCCCTTGTCCATCATGTGGATCGATTCGGGCGGCGTGTCGGCATGCATGTCGGCGGTATGGCGCTGGAACAGGAGCGCCAGGTCCGGCGTCAGCGGATCTTCCTCGGCAATGGTGATCGTCATCTTCGGTCCCTCCGCCGCCTTCCTGCCCGTGCTTGCCTCGACTGGCAAGCAGAACCCCGCCGCGGCGCGTCAGGTCTGGAAATTCCTGTTTCATGTTGCCGGTAGATTCAGCCAAGGTCTGTTCATTCGCCGATCGGAGATTGCCGATGCGCGCTGCCCTCGCCGCACTAGTCCTTCTGGCGTCGCCGCTTTCCGCCGAGACCCGCCAGCACGGCAACGTCATCCTCGATCTGCCCCAGGGCTGGAGCCCCGGCGGAACCTTGGACGGCGGGACCCTCGTCCTGACCTCGGGCTTGCCCGAAGACAGCTGTCCCGCCTGCCGAATCTATGTCACGCCCGGGGAGAGGGCCGGCGGTAGGGTTGACGACTGGATCGCCGGCCAGGTCCGCCGCTTCCTTTATCGCGACGAAGACCCGGCCGGAATCGAACGCCTGTCGGGCCCGTCGCTTGTCAACCTGAAGGGGCGTCCCGCAGCTGTCATGGGGCAGAAGATCGACGGCCGTCTGCAGGTGCTTTTCGCGGTGCAGCTGTTCGGCCGGATGGAGCTGATCGGCTTCGAGGCCGCAGCCGCCGATGCCGACCGCGCCGCCGCGGCGATGCGCGTGTTCGAGCGCGACGTGGTGCCGATGATGGAGCGTGCGCGCTTCGTTTCCGAAGGCGCCGCCCCGCTTCTGCCCGCTCCGCAGCCCGGCGCCCTTGAAGGCGTCTGGTGGGGCACCTCGACCTGGTGGAGCGTCGGCCTCGACGCGATGCTGAAGATGGAGATCGACCATCACTGGCTGACCTTCTGGCGCGACGGCACATTCTACCGCGGCACGCCTCCCCTCGGCACCGCCCCCTTCGACCCGCCGGAGCGATTGGCCGTCGGCGACATGGACTGGGGCAGCTACCGGCTGGACGGCGACCGGCTCACCCTGTCCTACGCCTCGGGAGAGACCGAGACCTACAGTGTCGCGGACGGGAGACTGACGCTTGGCGACCGTGTGCTGGACCGGGTCGAGCTTCTGGCCGACGGCACCAGGATCGACGGCACGGTTTCGACGCTGTTCGCCACCGGCTTCACGCCGGGCATCGGCATGTCGGGCGGCGGCATGACCGCCATGACGGACACCCGCTACCGGCGGGACGGGACCTGGACCTATGGTTCCTATGCCGGCGCCTCGGCCAGTTTCGACAACGGGAGCGGCTTCGCCACCGGCTCCGAGAGGTCGGAGGAAGGAAGGTACGAGGTCAGGAACGGATTGATCCTGCTTTACGGAAAGGACGGTCGCGTCCTGGCGTCGGACTACATCTTCAAGGCCGGCGGAACGATCTGGATCGGGTCCGAGACCCTGGAATGACCTAGTGCGTCCAGGCGCCCTTGCGGTCGGTCGCGAAGTTCTCGCCATAGCCGCGCGGGCGGATGTTGGCCTTGCGCGCTTTCGGCTCGATCACGTCGTAGTCAAGCCCGTGGTCCGTGGCATAGGCCTCGGCGGCCTCGCGCGTCTCGAAGCGCAGGCGGACCTGGGACTGGGTGTCGGTGGAAGAGGTCCAGCCCATCAGCGGGTCGATCTCGCGCTTCGAGGCGGGGGCGAATTCCAGCACCCAGGTGTGGGTCTTGGCGGTTCCCGACTGCATGGCGGTCTTGGCGGGCTGGTAGATGCGGGCGCGCATGGGCTGCTCCTTCGGATTTGACCCGTGTTATTCCGAAGCTTAGGGAAAAGCGCAAGCGCGAGATTGCCGGGAAAGGACTGCCGGTCGGCATCGACGAGTGTGGGTGGGGTGGGGTTCGAGGCCGACCGGCAGGGTCAGTTGCTGCTTGCCCCTTCACATTGGCCGATCCGCGCGGCGGAATCAACTGGAAGTTGTGCGCTGGGGAGGAATTTTCCTTCGGGCCGCTGGGGCAGGGGCTGGCGCCGCCTCAGGCCGGAGCGCGTTCCAGCCGGGCGATGTGATAGCGGTTGTAGGTCCGGAAGGCCTCGGACGTGCGCGCGGTTCCGGTCAGGCGCTGCATCAGGTTCTCGCGCCGCTTGCGCGACAGGAAGAGGCCGATCATCCGCCCGAGCGCCCAATGCGCCATCGGCCGCTTGCGGTGCAGTTCCTCGGACACCCGGGTCACGCCATGGCCGAGCACATGGAACAGCCGCTGTTCCAGGTCGATCGAGGGCGCGACGGCGTCGGTGATGTCCTCTTCGGCGGCCAGCACATAGCCCGTTTCGCGCACCGCCGCGTGGAAGGCCGCGATCTGGTGGCCGCCGCCGGGTTGGGGGCCGTGGACGGCGCGGCCGCGATAGGCCTCGGTGCGGAAGCAGTCGGCGATCAGCACCTGCCCGCCGGGGGCAAGTAGCCGGGCGCATTTCGGCAGGCTTTCGCCCAGCGGGATGTACTGGAAGCTTTCCGAAAAGAGGCAGAGGTCGAAGGGGCCGGTGCCCTGGAACGCCTCGAAGGTGCATTCGTGGACGGTCGCGCCCGGCGCGTTCGCGCGGCAGCGGGCGGCGAGAAAGGGCGAGGGCACCACGATCTCGACCGAATGGCCGAGTGCGAGGAGTTTCTTTGCCGTCTCGCCCGCGCCGCCGCCGATGTCGAGGATGCGGAGCCGTCCTTCGGGCAGGTAGCCGAAGAGCTTTGCAGTGTAATTGTCCTGTGCCGCGCGGAGGTTGCCCGCTGTCACCTCAAGGCCGGTCCACAGCCCGTAATGCAGGTTCTCGGCCCCGGTCAGCCAGCGGATGAAGGCGAGCCCCACGTCCAGCCCCACCGCGCGCGTGTCGATCTTGTCTGCCATCATGCACCTCTTGGTCCCCCGCTTACCGACTTGCCCCCGTCGGGGCAACCTTGCCCTGCGGATTGGCGCTTGAAGGTGAACAAAAACGGATCAACTCTGGCCTGTCCCGAGTCGCGAAGGCCCGCCCGATGCCGCACAACAATTCCAACGCCCTGACCGAACGCCCGGAGGTCCTGACCAAGCCCAAGCTCGAGGGCGGGCGGCGGTTCGTCATGCAGACGCCGTTCCAGCCGGCGGGCGACCAGCCGACCGCGATCGCCGAGCTGACCGCCGGTATCCTGAGCGGTGAACGGGACCAGGTGCTTCTGGGCGCGACCGGCACCGGCAAGACCTTCACCATGGCCAAGGTGATCGAGGCCACCCAGCGCCCGGCCATCATCCTCGCGCCCAACAAGACGCTGGCCGCGCAATTATACGGGGAATTCAAGGGCTTCTTCCCCGACAACGCGGTGGAATACTTCGTTTCCTACTACGACTACTACCAGCCCGAGGCCTATGTGCCGCGGACCGACACCTATATCGAGAAGGAAAGCCAGATCAACGAACAGATCGACCGGATGCGCCATTCGGCCACCCGGGCGCTTCTGGAACGCGACGATGTCATCATCGTCGCCTCGGTCAGCTGCATCTACGGCATCGGCTCGGTCGAGACCTATTCGGCGATGACGGTCGATCTGGTGGTTGGCCGGCTTTACGACCAGCGCAAGGTGATGGCCGATCTGGTGGCGCAGCAGTATCGCCGGCTGGACGGCGCCTTCCAGCGCGGCGCCTTCCGGGTGCGGGGCGACAGCCTGGAGGTCTGGCCGGCGCACCTTGAGGACCGCGCCTGGCGGTTTTCCTTCTTCGGCGAGGAGCTGGAGGCGATCACCGAGTTCGATCCGCTGACCGGGGCAAAGACCGACAGCTTCAAGCAGATCCGCATCTACGCCAACAGCCACTACGTCACCCCGCGCCCGACGTTGCAACAGGCGATCAAGGGGATCAGGGAGGAACTGTTCCACCGGCTCAAGCAGTTGCAGTCCGAGGGAAAACTGCTCGAGGCGCAGCGCCTGGAACAGCGCACCAACTTCGACCTCGAGATGCTGGAGGCGACGGGGTCCTGCGCGGGGATCGAGAACTATTCGCGCTATCTGACCGGGCGCGCGCCCGGTGAGCCGCCGCCGACCCTGTTCGAATTCATCCCCGACAATGCCATCGTCTTCGCCGACGAAAGCCACGTCAGCGTGCCGCAGATCGGCGGCATGTATCGCGGCGACTTCCGGCGCAAGTTCACGCTGGCCGAACACGGGTTCCGGCTGCCTTCCTGCATGGACAACCGCCCGCTCAAGTTCGAGGAATGGGACGCGATGCGCCCGCAATCGGTCTTCGTCTCGGCCACCCCCGCCGCCTGGGAGCTGGAACAGACCGGCGGTGTCTTCACCGAACAGGTGATCCGACCCACGGGCCTTCTGGACCCGGTGGTCGAAATCCGCCCCGTCGAGATGCAGGTGGACGACCTTCTGGACGAGATCCGGAAAGTGTCGGCAAAGGGCCTCAGGACGCTGGTCACGGTGCTGACCAAGCGCATGGCCGAGGACCTGACGGACTATCTGCACGAACAGGGCATCCGGGTGCGCTACATGCATTCCGACATCGACACGATCGAGCGCATCGAGATCCTGCGCGATCTGCGGCTGGGGGCCTTCGACGCGCTGGTAGGCATCAACCTGTTGCGAGAGGGGCTGGACATCCCGGAATGCGGGCTGGTGGCGATCCTCGATGCGGACAAGGAGGGGTTCCTGCGGTCCGAGACGAGCCTGATCCAGACCATCGGCCGCGCGGCGCGGAACGCCGAGGGCCGGGTCATCATGTATGCCGACCGGATCACCGGCAGCATGGAGCGGGCACTCGCCGAGACCAACCGGCGGCGCGAGAAGCAGATGGCCTACAACCTGGAACACGGCATCACGCCCGAGACGGTGAAGAAGAACGTCGAGGATGTGCTCGCGGGCCTCTGGCAGGGCGACACCGATCAGAGCCGGATCACGACGAAGGTGGACAAGCCCCTGGTCGGGTCCAATCTGGCGGCACATCTCGACGCGCTGCGCACCCAGATGCGCAAGGCCGCCGAGAACCTTGAGTTCGAGGAGGCCGCCCGCCTGCGCGACGAGATCAAGCGGCTGGAGGCGGTGGAGCTGGCCGTGGCCGACGATCCCTTCGCCCGGCAGGATGTGATCGAGGAGGCCGTCAGCGAGGCGGTGAAGCGGACCGGGCGCTCGACGGCCGGGCGGGCCGGGCAGCGCGGCGGCAAGCGGTCGCGCGGGCGCGGCTGAAGGGATCGACAGGGACAGGCAGCATGGCCAATCACGACTACACGACGCGCATCCTGTGGACCGGCAACCGGGGCGAGGGGACGGCGCATTACCGCGCCTACGACCGCACCTGGGACATCGCGGTGCCGGGCAAGGCGCCGGTCCACTGTTCCAACGACCCGCTTCTGGGCGGCGATCCGGCGAAGATGAACCCGGAGGACCTGCTGTTGTCGGCGCTCTCGGCCTGTCACATGCTGTGGTATCTCCATTATGCCAGCGACGCGGGGATCGTGGTGACCGGGTATTCCGACAGCCCGCTGGGGGTGGGCGAGGTCGGGCGCGGCGGCGCGGGGCGGTTCGTGAAGGTGACGCTGCGGCCGCATGTCGTGGTGACGCCGGGGACGGACCTTGCGGCGGCCGAGGCGATCCACCACCGGATCCACGAGGTCTGCTTCATCGCCCGGTCGGTGAACTTTCCGGTGGATTACGCGCCGACCTTCGAGGTCCAGGCGTAACGCTCGTCGCAGGCTGCGCCGCTCCTCGCCGGGCGGCCCGCGACGACACGCCGAAGGCGCGGGAGGAGCCGTCACGGGCGCGACATCCGATGTCGCAAACCGGACGGTTTGCGCCCATGGCCCCCGCTAGGGTCGCGCCGGGGTCTGGGGGCGCGAATGGACGAGACCGATTACATCATCGTGGGCGCGGGCTCGGCCGGTTGCGTCCTGGCCGATCGGCTGACCGCGAGTGGCCGCCACCGGGTCACGGTGCTGGAGGCAGGCGGGACGGACCGGCGGTTCTATGTCCAGCTGCCGCTCGGCTACGGCAAGCTGTTCTACGATCCGGCGGTGAACTGGCTTTACAAGACCGAACCCGACCCGGGGCTGAACGGGGCGCAGGACCACTGGCCGCGCGGCAGGATCCTGGGCGGGTCCTCCAGCATCAACGCGATGGTCTGGATCCGCGGGCATCGCGCGGATTACGAGGACTGGGGCCGCGCGGCGCCGGGCTGGGGCTGGGACGAATGTCTCGCCGCCTATCGCGCGCTGGAGGACAACGAGGCCGGCGCGGACGAGTTCCGCGGGACGGGGGGGCCGCTGTTCATCTCGGCCAACCGGACGGGGCTGCATCCGCTGGTGGCAAGCTATGTCGCGGCCTGCGGCGAGGCGGGGCTGGCGGAAAACCCGGATTTCAACGGCGCGCGGCAGGAAGGCGCGGGCATCTACCAGATGACGATCAAGGCGGCCCGGCGCAATTCGGCGGCGCGGGCCTTCCTGCGGCCGGCGATGAAGCGGCAGAACCTGCGCGTGCTGACCCGGGCGCTGGTGACGCGGGTGCTGATCGAGGGCGGCCGGGCAGTCGGGGTGGAGTATCGCCAGGGCGGCGCGACGCGGGTCTTGCGGGCGCGCGCCGAGGTGATCCTGGCCGGGGGCGCGATCAACTCGCCGCAGCTGTTGCAATTGTCCGGCATCGGGCCGGGGGCGCTGTTGCAGGGGCTGGGGATCCCGGTCGTCCGCGACAATCCGAATGTCGGCGACCATCTGAGCGACCACCAGGGGCTGAACTACACCTGGTCGATGAAGGTGCCGACCTACAACGACGAGCTGCGCCCCTGGTGGGGCAAGCTGCGCGCGGGGTTGCAGTATGTCCTGGGCGGGGGCGGGCCGCTGTCGAAGTCGATCAACCATGGCGGCGGCTTCTTCCGCACACGGCCCGACCTGGACCGGCCGAACATGCAGCTGTATTTCCAGGCCTTCTCGACCCTGATCCCGCGCGGGGGCGAGCGGCCGATCTTGACGCCGGACCCCTGGTCGGGCATGTCGATCGGCCTGTCGAACTGCCGGCCCACCAGCCGGGGCCATATCCGGCTGCGCAGTCCCCGGCCGGAGGAGCATCCGGTGATCACCGCGAATGCCTATTCGACGAACACCGATGTCGAGGAGATGCTGGCCGCGGTGAAATTCGTCCGCCGCATCGCCGCGCAGCCGGCCCTGGCGGCACTGATCAAGGAAGAGCTGCGCCCGGGGCCGGAGGTGGTGACCGACGAGGAGCTGATCGCCGATTTCCGCGCCCGGTCGGGGACGGTCTATCACCCGAGCTGCACCTGCCGGATGGGGCAGGACCCGGAAGCCTCGGTGGTGGATCCGGGGCTGCGGGTGCATGGGGTCGGCGCGCTGCGGGTGATCGATGCCTCGGCCTTCCCGAACATCATCGCGGGCAACACCAATGCGCCGTCGATCCTGATGGGGTGGATGGGGGCCGAAAAGGTGCTGGCCGACGCGCGTTAGGGCAAGGGGCCGTCCTTGCGGCATCGAGCCGCGCGGACGGCGGGCCTCCGGCGGGAGTATTTGGAAAAGGGCAAGGGGGGCGCTGGCTGCACCACCCGCCCTATTCGCCGCGGGGGAAGCGCTTCTGTTCCTCCAGCACGTTCAGGTCCATGTGGTTGCGCATGTAGCGTTCCGAGGCGGCGCGGAGCGGCTGGTAGTCCCAGGGGAAATAGGCGCCGTTGCGGAGCGCCTCGTAGACGACCCAGCGCCGGGCCTGGCTTTCGCGGACCTGGGCGTCATAGGCGGCAAGGTCCCAGCGGGCATCGGCAAGCTTGCGGAAATGCGCGAGGATTTCGGCCGCGCGGGGGTCGTCGGCGAGGTTCGTCGTCTCGCCCGGGTCGTTGGCCACGTCGAAAAGCATCTCGGGGTCGGCCGGGCAGCGGATGTATTTCCAGGCGCCCTCGCGCAGGGCGACGAGCGGCGTGATCGAGCCTTCGGCGGCATATTCCATCGCCACCGGGCCGCGCGGGGCGCCGTTCGCCACCGGGATCAGGTTGACGCCCTCGGTCCAGGGGGCGACCTCGTCCATCGAGATGCCGGCCAGCGCCGCGAGCGTGGGGGCGAGGTCGATGGAGGAGACCGGGGTGTCGATGCGGCCTGCCGGCATCCCGGGGGCGGCGATCATCAGGGGGACGCGGGCCGAGCCTTCGAAGAAATTCATCTTGAACCACAGGCCCTTCTCCCCAAGCATCTCGCCGTGGTCGGACAGGAAGAGGATATGGGCCTCTTGCCGCGTGGCTTCGAGCACCGCGAGGATCTCGCCGATCTTGTCGTCGATGTAGGAGATGTTGGCGAAATAGGCGCGGCGGGCGCGGCGGATGTGGTCCGGGGTGATCGTGAGCGCGCGCCAGTCGCAGGCGTCCATCAGGCGCTGGGAATGGGGGTCCATGTCCTCATAGGCCAGTGACGGGGGCGGTTCGCATTCGGGGGTGCCCTCGTAGAGGTCCCAGTACTTGCGGCGGGCGACGAAGGGGTCGTGCGGGTGGGTGAAGCTGACCGTCAGGCACCATGGCCGCGGATCGGCCCCGCGCGACAGGTCGTAGAGTTTCTGCACCGCCTGGAAAGCCACGTCGTCGTCGTATTCGTACTGGTTGGTGATCTCGGCCACCCCCGCGCCGGTGACGGAGCCGAGGTTGTGGTACCACCAGTCGATCCGCTCGCCCGGTTTGCGGTAGTCCGGGGTCCAGCCGAAGTCGGCGGGGTAGATGTCGGTGGTGAGCCGCTGTTCAAAGCCGTGCAACTGGTCGGGGCCGACGAAATGCATCTTGCCGCTGAGGGCCGTCTGATAGCCGGCGCGGCGCAGGTGGTGGGCGTAGGTCGGGATATCCGAGGCGAATTCGGCGGCGTTGTCGTAGACTCGGGTGCGGCTGGGCAGCTGACCCGACATGAAGCTGGCGCGGGCGGGCGCGCAGAGCGGCGAGGCGGTGTAGCAGTTGGCGAACCGGGTGGACCGCGCGGCAAGGCGTTTCAGGTTCGGGGCATGCAGGAAATCGGCCGGGCCGTCGGGAAACAGCGTCCCGTTCAGCTGATCGACCATGAAGATCAGAAGGTTGGGCTTGGTCATCGGGCGGTCCTTTCCGGCAGCTGAGCGCCTGTCTAGACCCTTGGGCTGGCCCGTCTGGTCCCCGACCGACCGCCCCATGTCGAAAGCGTCACGCGGGCCGGGTGCCGCCCGTCGCCTCGGTCACCTGATCGGCCGCAGCCCTGACCAGGGCGCCGATCCGGGTCGCGTCCGACAGGCCCATGCGGAAGGCGGGGCCCGAGACGGAGAGGCCCGCCACGGGTTCGCCATGCGCGTTGAAGATGGGTGCTGCGACGCAGCGCATGCCCTCGGCGCGTTCCTGGTCGTCGATGGAAAAGCCGCGCTCCCGCGTGCGGTTTAGGTCGCGGAGGAGGGCCGATTCGCTGGTGAGCGTCAGCGAGGTGAACTTTTCCAGGCCCTTGCGGGCGAGGATGCCGCGGGTCTTCTCCTCCGGGTACCAGGCGAGAAGCGCCTTGCCGATGCCCGAGGAATGCATCGGCGCGCGGGTGCCGGGGGGGAAGAAGGCGCGGATCGCCTCGTAGGTCTCGACCTGGGCGACGAAGAAGACCTCGTCCTTGACCTCGATCCCGAGGTTCGCGGTTTCCCCGGTTTCGCGCATGAGCGCATCCATCGGCTGCCGCGCGCGTTCGACGACCTTGGTCCGGCGCAGGAAGGCGGAGCCGACGCGGAAGGCGCCGGGGCCGATGTGCCAGAACTGGCCGGGTTCCTCGACCTCGACCATGCCGTGTCCTTGCAGGGTGACGAGGGCGCGGAAGACGGTGGCGATGGCCTCGCCCGTCTCCTCGGCGATTTCCGAGAGGGTGCGGCCCGGGTTCAGCGCGACGAAGGACAGGATGTCGAGGCCGCGGTCCAGGGCCTGCACGGTGTTCTGGTCCGTCTTGTCGTTGAACGCCTTCGGGCGGCCGCGGGGTTTCTGGGCCATCGGGGGCCTCCTTCGCATGAAAAAGCGCAAGTCTTTGACCGGGTTGAGGATTAGCATGCGATTGTGACAGTGAAAAATCTTTTCGAAAAAATTGTGCGGATTGGTCGCAGGGCGTAGCTTTTGTGGGCGATCTTTCAGGGAGTTGCCCGATGTCCATGCAGAACCCGGTTTTCATCCCCGGCCCGACCAACATCCCCGACTCGGTCCGCAAGGCCTGCGACATGGGCACCCTGGACCACCGCTCGCCGGCCTTCGCGCGACTGTTCAAGCCGGCGGTGGAGGGGGTGCGGCGGGTTCTGAACATGACGCAGGGCGAGGTCATCCTCATCCCCTCCACCGGCACGGGTGGCTGGGAGGCGGCGATCACCAACACGCTGTCGCCGGGCGATACGGTGCTGGCGGCCCGCTTCGGCATGTTCAGCCACCGCTGGATCGACCTCTGCCAGCGCCACAAGCTGGACGTCGAGATCATCGAGACCCCCTGGGGGCAGGGCGCGCCGCTGGCGGCCATCGAGAAGGCGCTGCGGGCCGACAAGGGGCATCACATCAAGGCGGTGCTGGCCACGCACAACGAGACCGCGACCGGGGTGAAGTCCGACATCGCGGGCATCCGGGCCGCGCTGGATGCGGCGGGGCACCCTGCGCTTCTGTTCGTGGACGGGGTGTCGTCCATCGCGTCGATGCCCTTCGACTTTGCCGGCTGGGGCGTCGATATCGCCGTGGCGGGCAGCCAGAAGGGCTTCATGCTGCCGGCGGGCCTGGCGATCCTGGGGGTCTCGCCGAAAGCGATTGCGGCGATGGAGACGGCGCGGCTGCCGCGAACCTTCTTCGATTTCAAGGACATGCTTACCTCTTACGCCAAGGGCGGCTATCCCTATACCCCGGCCGTCGGCCTGATCGCGGGCCTTGCCCATTCCATCGACCTGCTCGAGGCGGAAGGGCTGGACAACGTCTATGCCCGCCACCACCGCCTGGCCGAGGGCGTGCGCCGCGCGGTCCTGGCCTGGGGGATGACGCCCTATGCGGCCTCGCCCGAGCTGTATTCCGACACGGTGACGGCGGTGAAGGTGCCGGCGGGCTGCGACGGGACGGCGCTGGTGCAGCTTGCGGCGTCGAAATACGGCATGGCCTTCGGCGTGGGGCTGGGCGAGGTTGCGGGCAAGGTGTTCCGCATCGGCCATCTGGGGATGCTGACCGACGCGATGGTGCTGTCGGGCCTTTGCGTGGCCGAGATGTGCATGGCCGATCTTGGCTGGAAGGTCGAACTGGGCAGCGGCGTGGCCGCGGCGCAGGAGTACTATCGCGGGACGGTTCCGGCCCTGGCGATGGCGGCGGAGTGAAACGCAAATCCTTTCGAAAAGATTTGCAAAATCCTTCGAAGGATTTTGGGCCCCAACGGAAAGGGCAGGAAAATGAAAGACATGAACGGACTGATGGTCCCCACCTACGACGACATGCTGGCCGCGCATGACCGGATCCGGCCGCATATCCGACTGACCCCGGTGCGGACCTCGGACTACCTGAACGAACTGGCCGGCTGCGAGCTGTTCTTCAAATGCGAGAACTTCCAGGAGCCGGGCGCCTTCAAGGTGCGTGGGGCGACGAACGCGGTCTTCGGCCTTTCGGACGAGCAGGCGAGGAAGGGCGTGGCGACCCATTCCAGCGGCAACCATGCCTCGTGCCTGTCCTATGCGGCCATGCTGCGCGGCATCCCCTGCAACGTGGTCATGCCTCGCACCGCGCCGCAGGCGAAGAAGGACACCGTGCGCCGCTATGGCGGGGTCATCACCGAATGCGAACCCTCGACCTCCTCGCGCGAGGCGACCTTTGCCGAGGTCCAGGCCCGGACGGGCGGCGATTTCGTCCACCCCTACAACGACCCCCGCGTGATCGCGGGCCAGGGCACCTGCTCGCGCGAGTTCATGGAGCAGACCGGGGGTCTCGACATGGTGGTGGCGCCGATCGGCGGGGGCGGGATGATTTCCGGCACCTGCCTGACGCTGGCGACGCTGGCGCCCGAGACGAAGGTGATCGCGGCAGAACCGGAACAGGCCGACGACGCCTATCGCAGCTTCAAGGCCGGGCATATCATCGCCGACGACGCGCCGAAGACCATCGCCGACGGGCTTCTGGTGCCGCTGAAGGACCTGACCTGGCATTTCGTGCAGAGCCATGTCAGCGAGATCTACACCGCCTCGGAGCAGGAAATCATCGACGCGATGAAGCTGACGTGGAAGCACCTGCGCGTGGTGATGGAACCCTCGAGCGCGGTGCCCCTGGCGGTGGTCCTGAAGAACCGCGCGGCCTTCCGGGGCAAGCGGGTGGGCATCATCATCACCGGCGGCAACGTGGATCTGGACAAACTTCCCTGGATGAAAGGCTGAGAACCATGAACAAGCACACGGATTTTCAAGGGCTTGAGGTGGGTTACGACATCCCGGCCCTCCCGGGCATGGACGAGAAGGACATCCAGACGCCCTGCCTGATCCTCGACCTCGACGCGCTGGAGCGGAACATCGTCAAGATGGGCGACTATGCGAAGGCCCACGGGATGCGGCATCGGGTGCATGGCAAGATGCACAAGTCGGTGGACGTGGCCAAGCTGCAGGAGCGGCTGGGCGGCGCAGTGGGGGTCTGCTGCCAGAAGGTCAGCGAGGCCGAGGTCTTCGCCCGCGGCGGCATCAAGGACGTGCTGGTGTCGAACCAGGTGCGCGACCCGGCCAAGATCGACCGCCTCGCCCGCCTGCCGAAGCTGGGCGCGCGGACCATCGTCTGCGTGGACGACGTGGCGAACGTCTCGGACCTGTCGGCGGCGGCGGTGAAGCATGGCACCGAGATCGAGGTTTTCGTGGAAATCGACTGCGGCGCGGGCCGCTGCGGGGTCAAGACGCCCGAGGAGGTGGTGGCGATCGCCAAGGCCGTCGCGGCGGCGCCGGGGCTGAAGTTCACCGGAATCCAGGCCTACCAGGGCGCGATGCAGCACCTCGACCGCTACGAGGACCGCAAGGCCAAGCTGGATGCGGCGATTGCCCAGGTGAAGGCCTGCGTCGATGCGCTGGAGGCCGTCGGTCTGAAACCCGAGCTGGTGTCGGGCGGCGGTACCGGGTCCTACTATTTCGAAAGCAATTCAGGTGTTTACAACGAGCTTCAGTGCGGCAGCTATGCCTTCATGGACGCCGATTACGGCCGCATCCTCGACAAGGACGGCAACCGCATCGACCGGGGCGAATGGGAGAATGCGCTGTTCATCCTGACCTCGGTGATGAGCCATGTGAAGGCCGACAAGGCGATCTGCGACGCGGGGTTGAAGGCACAGTCGGTGGACAGCGGGCTGCCGGTGATCTTCGGGCGCGACGACGTGAAATACGTCAAGTGCAGCGACGAGCATGGGGTGATCGAGGATCCGCAGGGCGTGCTGAGGGTGGGCGACAAGCTGAAGCTGATCCCCGGTCACTGCGACCCGACCTGCAACGTGCACGACTGGTATGTCGGCGTGCGGAACGGCAAGGTCGAGGTTGTCTGGCCGGTCTCGGCGCGCGGCAAGGCCTACTGATCGACAGAGTCGCCACGTCCCGCCGGAGGCATCCGACCGGCGGGAGTATTTCCGATAAGAGCAAGTCAGGGTCCTGGGCCCTGGAAAGGCTGCCATGCTGATCGTTCCCGAGGCGCTGATCGCCTCGCTTGTCACCCCCGAGGACGCCTTCCGCGCGGTCGAGGCCTGTTTTGTGGCCATGGCGCGGGGCGAGGCCTACAACTTTCCCGTCGTGCGCGAGGCGCTGGGCGGGGGGCGGCAGTACGGGTTCAAGTCCGGGCTGGACCGGGCGGCGGGGCAGCTGGGCGTGAAGGCGGGTGGCTACTTCCCCGGAAATGCCGAAAAGGGGCTGATCAACCACCAGTCCTCGGTTTTCCTGTTCGATCCGGATACGGGGCGGCCCGTCGCGATGGTGGGCGGGAACCTTCTGACGGCGCTGCGGACGGCGGCGGCCTCGGCGATTGCCATCGACCGGCTGGCGCGGCCCGAGGCCGAGGTGCTCGGCATGGTCGGTGCCGGACATCAGGCGGGGTTCCAGTTGCGTGCGGCGGCCCGGGTGCGCCGGTTCCGGCGGGTGATCGCCTGGAACCCCCATCCCGAGATGCTGCCCCGGCTGGGAGCGGTGGCTGCCGAACTCGGGTTGCCGTTCGAAGCGGTCCCGCTGGAGCGGATGCGCGAGGCGGATGTGGTGATCACCATCACCTCTTCGCCGGCCGCAAGCCTGATGGCGGCCCATGTCAGCCCCGGGACTCATCTGTCCTGCATGGGCACCGACACCCGCGGCAAGCAGGAGGTCGAACCGGCCCTGGTTTCCGGCGCATCGGTGTTCACGGACGAGGTCGCGCAGTCGGTCACCATCGGAGAGGCGCAGCATGCGGTTACCGCTGGGCTGATCGATGCCGCTTCCATCACCCCTCTGGGCGATGTCCTGAT
Organism: Tabrizicola flagellatus; assembly: GCF_008271465.1. GTDB lineage: Bacteria > Pseudomonadota > Alphaproteobacteria > Rhodobacterales > Rhodobacteraceae > Tabrizicola > Tabrizicola flagellata. Next base: position 100,864 of record NZ_VMDU01000003.1, read on the forward strand.
CGGCGCGCATGCCGGGCGGCGGTCTGCAAGCGAGATCACCCTTTTCGACGGCACCGGGGTGGGTCTTCAGGATCTTGCGGTCGCGGCGGTGGCTGTGGATCGCGCGCGTGAACGGGGGCTCGGAGTCGATGTCGGCGTCTAAGGGCCCGGACCCGACCTGCTGCGGGCCTGCCATCGCCCTGCATCTGCGATCCGACCTTTCGCGCTGGCATTTCCGGGATCAACGACGCAGCGCGGTCCGCCTTCAGTCTGTCTGACCGGTACCCGGCGGCCCGATACCGGAAAAGCTGCCGCTACCTGATATCCCGTTTCCGCAAGCCAGACAGAGGCCTTGTGCCGCGCGAAAGGCTTGTGCATCTCTGGTGTCATGAACGACCTGTCCGACCTTGCCCGAGAGGGCGCGATTTTCCCCGTTCGCGTCACGCCGAACGCGCGCTGTCCCGGGGTTGAGCGCGTTGGCGACCGTATCGCTATCAGGGTGAGCGAGCCGCCCGAGGACGGTCGGGCGACCGAAGCGGCGCGTGTCTCTCTGGCACTGGCCCTGGGTGTTGCCAAATCAAGATTGAAACTGGTCCGGGGAGCCACAAGCAGGGAAAAGCTGTTCCGGCTGGACTGAGCCACGGCGCGGCAGTGGCCGGGCCCGGTGGATTCAGGATAGCGCGCTTTCTTTCGGCTCTGAAGTCGCCCGGGCATGCAACGACCTTTCCCCTGCCTATCTTGCTCCGACGCCGATGCACAGCGCGTGGGCCTGTCTTTCACGATAGGACACCAGCCAGGTGGCCAGCTCCTCGGCGGGCATCGGTCGGGCGATGACGAAGCCCTGCACATGGCCGCAGCCCAGCTGTGCCAGAAGCGCATGCTCAGCCGGGGTCTCGACACCTTCGGCCAGGGTCTCGAGGCCCAGGCGCTCGGCCAGCGACAGTATCGCGGTCACCAGGTTCTGCTGGTCACGGTTCTGATCGACCTCCTTGATGAAGCTGCGATCGATCTTCAGCCGGTTCAGCGCAAAGCGGCGGATGGCTGTGATCGAGGCATTGCCCGTTCCGAAATCGTCAAGATCGACGCCGCATCCCATTGCGGCGATCCTGCCGATGTTCGCGGCGACGACATCCTCGCCATCGCCCGAAACCACGGATTCGAGGACCTCGACCGTCAGGCGCGACGGCGACAGGCCGAAACTGTCCAGCATCCACGCGAGTCGGTCGGGCAACTGCGGATCGCGCAGTTCCTGCTGCGAAAAGTTGACCGCCACCGCGGGGATGCGCAATCCACGCCGGTCGAAGTCGGCCAGCATGGCAAGTGACTGCGTCAGCATGGTCTGGCCCAGAAGCTCCATCAGGTCGGAGCCTTCGATTGCGGGAAGAAATGCCGCGGGCGCAAGACAGCCTCGGTCCGGATGCTCCCAGCGTACCAGCGCCTCGACCCCGGTGACGTCACCGCTGTCGGTCGAGATCTGAGGCTGGAACCAGGCGCGCACTTCGCCCCGGTCGACTGCGGCCGAAAACCCGGCGCGCAAGGCGTCACGGTCGGACCGCGCTCGGGCCATCTCGGCCGTGAAACCGCGAATTGCGCCCGGGGTGCAAATCGCAGCCTCGTCCCCGGCGACCTGGGCCGCGTCCAGTAGCGCCCGCCCGCTGGGCTGCGTCAGTTGTGCCGAGTGGCAGAATCCGATCGAACAGATGACCTGCACCGGTCCGGACGCGAGCATGACCGGCTGCTGGACCACCAGTTGCATGCGGGCGGCGATGCGCACCATGATCTCGGCGTCCAGCCGTGGAGAGGCCGAAAGCGCCACCGCAAGACTGCCGTCCTCGAGCGTGTAGAGCAGGTCGCCCGGGCGGAGCGCCCCGCGCAGGCGCGCAACGGACGTGGCGAGGACCTCGCTTTGCCGGCTGCGTCCGAGCCGGTCGCGGAGATGCGCCGCATCGTCGAACTGGATCACCAGACAGCCAGTCGCACCGCCGCGGACGGCAATCTCCGCAAGCGTCGCATCCAGCCGGGCGATCACCTGGTCGGACACGGATGCGGACGAGCCGGGCGGAATCGGACGCCGGACCGCCAGCATGGCCAGGGGACACAGGGCCGCCATCGTGGCCAGCCCAGCTTCGCCACCCAGCCAGAACACCGCCAGCGCAAGGAGGGGCGACAGTGCAAGGGCCTGCCAGGTCTGAATCGCCGGCCGCAGCGGTGCCAAGAACATGCCAATCGCCCCCGTTCAGGCGGGCACGATGCCCGCGGATCGAGGTCAGGCTAGGCGGATGTTCATGATGAGTTCCTTAACGCTGCCCCGGAAGTTGCGTCGAATTTTCCAGATCGGCAGAGGCGGCCAGGGCGGCGAAATCGAACAGGCCGGGGTCGGCCAGATGCGAGGGACGCACGTTCATCAAGGCCCGGAACATGATCTGACGGCGGCCTGGCGTCCTGGTTTCCCAGTCGTCGAGCAATTTCTTCACCTGTGCGCGCTGCAACCCTTCCTGGCTGCCGCAGAGGTCGCACGGGATGATCGGATAGCCCATCGCCGCAGCGAACCTGCCGCAATCTTCCTCCGCGACGAAGGCGAGCGGACGAGCGACGTATAGGTCGCCGTCCTCGTTCAGCAGGCGGGGGGGCATGGAGGCAAGGCGGCCGCCATGGAAGAGGTTCATGAAGAAGGTCTCCAGGATATCGTCGCGGTGGTGGCCGAGCACGACCGTCGAACAGCCCTCTTCCCGCGCGATGCGATACAGGTTGCCGCGCCGCAGCCGCGAGCAGAGCGAACACATCGTGCCGCCGGGCTTGATCTTGTCGATGACGACCGAATAGGTGTCCTGGTATTCGATCCGGTGCGGCACGCCCATCCGGGTCAGGAATTCGGGCAGGACGGTGGCCGGAAAACCGGGCTGGCCCTGGTCGAGGTTGCAGGCGAGGAGGTCCACCGGCAGCAGCCCGCGCCATTTCAGCTCGTGCAGGATGGCGAGCAGCGTGTAGCTGTCCTTGCCGCCAGACAGGCACACGAGCCAGCGGTCGCCCGCCCGCGCCATGCCGTAGGTCTCGATCGCCTCGCGCACCTGTTGCACCAGGCGCTTGCGCAGCTTGCGGAACTCCAGGCTTTTCGGGGCGCCGTGGAACAGCGGGTGGATGTCGTCGGTGTCGTCGAGCATGAGCAGACCTTTCGGATGCGCCCTTATGCCAGAGCGGTGCCCGGGGTGCAAAGACCCGCTCATCACTTCCTTCGGTCGCTCTTCGCCGGCGGCCTTGCGAAGAGCGACCGAAGGAAGCGATGAGCCGCCGTTCAGACGTGTTGCGCGCCGTTTACCTCGATCTCGGCGCCGGATATGTAGCTGGCCTGATCCGAGCAGAGGAACCAGATCACGTCTGCCACCTCCTTCGGCTGGCCAAGCCGCTGCAGCGGCAACTTCTCGACGATCTTCTCGGTGCCGGGCGACAGGATCGAGGTCTCAACCTCTCCCGGAGCAATGGCGTTGACGCGCACGCCCAGGGGGCCGAAATCATGCGCCATTTCCCGGGTCAGGGCGGCCAGAGCAGCCTTGGAGGTGGCATAGGCAGCCCCCGCGAAGGGATGCACCCTGCTGCCGGCGATGGATGTGACATTGACGATGCTGCCCTTGGCGGCGGTCAGTTCGTCCTTCAGCCCGCGGGCGAGGATCACGCTGGCGAAGAAGTTGACGTGGAACACATGGCCCCAGGTCCGAAGGTCGGTGTCGAGCGTGTTGAGCCGCGCCCCACCCGGTCCTTTGGGACTGATTCCGGCATTGTTCACAAGGGCATGGACCTTGCCGCCGACCTTGGCCCTGATCGTCTCGATGGCGGCGATGGTCTTGTTCGGGTCGGCGAGGTCGATCTCGATATGGTTGGCCTCGCCCCCTGGCCAGGGGCAGCGCGGGTCGAAGGGCTGGCGCGAGCAGGTCAGCACCCGCCAGCCTTCGGCCGAAAACCGCTTGACGGTGGCATGGCCGATCCCGCGGCTTGCGCCGGTCAGGACGAGGGTCTTCTGGTCGGACATCTGCGGTCTCCTTCGGGGCCACAGGCTACGCTTGCCGATGGGGAACGCAAGGCTTGGCAGGGGGGCCGAAAAGGCTTATGCGGCGCGAAAGCATGGAGGCCCAGATGAAGCAGCAGACCCTGACCGCCGAGAACGCCAAGGCCACCGCGAAGATGCTGTCCGAGGCGCTGCCCTATCTCCAGCGGTTCGAGGGTGCGGTGGTGGTGGTGAAGTTCGGCGGCAACGCCATGGGCGACGACGCGGCGATGGCCGAGTTCGCCCGCGACATCGTGCTGATGAAGCAGGTGGGTGTGCATCCCGTCGTGGTCCATGGCGGCGGGCCGATGATCAACGAAATGCTTGACAAGCTTGGGATAAAATCCGAGTTCGTGCGCGGCAAGCGGGTGACGGACAAGGCCACGGTGCAGGTGGTCGAGATGATCCTGTCGGGCCTTGTCAACAAGCGGATCGTGCAGGCGATCATGGATGCCGGCGGCCGCGCGGTGGGGATTTCCGGCAAGGACGATGACCTGATGGTCTGCGAGGCCGACGACCCGGAACTGGGCTTCGTCGGCCGCCCGGTCGAGATGAACGTGCAGGTGCTGCGCGATCTTTACAACGCCGGGATCATCCCGGTCGTGGCGCCGGTGGCGACGGGGATGAAGGACAACGAGACCTTCAACGTCAACGGCGACACGGCGGCGGGCGCCATCGCCGGGGCGCTGAAGGCGGATCGGCTGCTGCTCTTGACCGATGTGCCGGGGGTGAAGAACGCGGCGGGCGAGGTGATGACCCAGATCACGCCCGATGAGATCCGCCAGATGATCCGCGACGGGGTGATCTCGGGCGGCATGATCCCCAAGACAGAGACCGCTCTCATGGCCATCGAGCAGGGGACGCGGGCGGTGACGATCCTGGACGGCAAGGTGCCGAATGCCTGCCTGCTGGAACTGTTCACCGACCATGGCGCGGGAAGCCAGATCCGTTCGACCGAGCCGCGGGTGAAGCCGCATGTCCGGCGCTGAGGGCGTGCGGTGAGTTAACCCGCTGAACTGGCCGAAAATCTTCCGTCTGCTTCGCGTCGGCTTTCCGTCTGGCATCCGTCGGGCATCGCGTCGCGCTGCCCGTCCCGGCTTGCCCTGTTAACCTGACCGCGCGAATCGGGTCCTGGGAGGGACAATGGAGCAGGAGCTGCTCTGGCGCGGGGGGATCTTTCTGGGTGTCCTGGCCCGGATGGCGGCGCTGGAGGCCTGGCTGCCGCGCCGCGTCCGCAGCCTTGACCGCAGCCGGCGCTGGCCGACGAACCTGGGCCTGACGGTCTTGAACACGCTGGCGTTGCGGGGGCTGGCCATCGCCCTGCCGCTTCTGGCGATCGGGGCGGCGCTGGATGCCGAGGCGCAGGGCTGGGGTCTCTTCAACCGGCTGGACTGGCCCGCATCGGTCGAGCTGGTCCTGGCCGTCCTGATCCTCGACCTCGCGATCTGGGCGCAGCACCTGGTGACGCACAAGGTGCCGCTGTTCTGGCGGTTCCACCGGGTCCATCATGCCGACCGCGACATGGACGTGACCACGGGTTTCCGCTTTCACCCGGTGGAGATCCTGGCCTCGATGGGGTTGAAGATCGGGCTGGTCTATCTGCTGGGGCCTGCGGCGCTGGCGGTGCTGGTCTTCGAGATCATGCTCAGCGCCACGGCGCTGTTCAGCCATTCCAACCTGGCGCTGCCGGCGCCGGTGGACCGGGTGCTGCGGCTGGTCCTGGTGACGCCCGACATGCACCGGGTGCATCATTCGGTGCACCGGGCCGAGCATGACAGCAATTACGGCTTCTGCCTGTCGCTTTGGGACCGGATTTTCCGCACCTATGTGCCAGAACCGAAGGCGGGACATGACGGGATGACGGTGGGGCTGCAATGGCAGGACGACAGACCGGCGCGGCTGGGGTGGCTTCTGGCGCTGCCCTTCTTCCGGCGCTGACCGCGCGGATCGAGGCAGAGCGGCTGGAGGTCCTGGGCGGCTTTGCCGTGGAGCCGGAAGAGGAAGGTTTTCCGGCGGGGACGCGGACGCTTCTCTTGCTGGGGCCGAGGGAGCCGGGGTTCTGGGCGCATCTGACGGCGCAGCCGGAATGGGGCGGGCCCGATCCGGTGGACCGCTGGTCGCGCCGCGTGATCGGGCGGATCGCCTGCGACCTCGGGGCCAAGGCGCTGTTTCCCTTCGGCGGGCCGCCCTGGCATCCGTTCTACCGCTGGGCCTTGCGGACGGGGCGGGTCTGGGACAGCCCGGTGCGGCTTCTGGTCCATGCCGGGCAGGGGCTGATGGTCAGCTTTCGCGGCGCGCTGGCCCTGCGCGAGGCGGTGGATGTGCCGCCCGCGGTGGCAAAGCCGTGCGAGACCTGTGCGGCGCCCTGTCTGTCTGCCTGTCCGGCAGGGGCGCTGACCGGGGAGGGGTATGATGTGCCGGGGTGCCATGCCTGGCTCGACCGGGCCGAGGGGGCGGAATGCATGGCGGGCGGCTGCCTCGTGCGCCGCGCTTGCCCGGTGTCGCAAAGCTATGCAAGACTGCCGGAACAGTCGGCCTATCACATGGGGCAGTTCCACCGATGAAGCGGTTGATCCTGACGCGGCACGCGAAATCGTCGTGGGACGATCCGATGACCCCCGACCACGACCGCCCGCTGAACGAGCGCGGCAAGGCGGCGGCGGCGGACCTGGGGCAATGGCTCGCCAGCCGCGACTATGTGCCTGGCGAGGTCTTGTGTTCCGACGCCTTGCGCACACGAAAGACGTTCTCCGGTATCGCCCCGGCCCTGCCGGCAACGACGGTGCTGGAACTGAAACCCGCGCTCTACCATGCCGGGCCGGATGTGATGATGGCGGTCCTGCGCCATGCCAAGGCCGACGTGGTGATGATGATCGGCCACAATCCCGGCATCGCCGAGTTCGCCGCGCGCCTTGTCGCGCATCCGCCCGCGAACCCGGAATTCCACCGCTATCCCACCGGGGCGACGCTGGTCGCCGATTTCGACGTGGAGGACTGGGCCAAGGTCGCCTTCGGCACCGGCGTCGTGGTGGATTTCGTCGTCCCGCGCGAGATCGTGGTCTGAGCGTCTGACCCTGGGCGAGGCGGCCGCCTCGGGGGCCATCGAGGCCCCGCTCGGCGGCGGGCCTCTGGCGGGAGTATTTGGGAAAAGGGCAAGCCATGGTCGGGCAGGGACCGGGCACTATCTTTCGCCTCGGTTTTTCGGAGGCGGGCATGCGGGCTTTGGTGGTGGGGGCTTCGGGCGGGATCGGCGGGGCGCTGGTGGCGGCGCTGCGGGCGCGGGGGGGGGAGGTCACGGCGCTGTCGAGGTCGGGCGAAGGAGTGGATGTGACGAATGAGGCCTCCGTGGCGGCGGCGCTGGGTGCGCTGGAGCCGGGGTTCGATCTGGTGGTGGTGGCGACGGGGACGCTGGTCATCGGCGGGGTCGGGCCGGAAAAGACCCTGCGGGCGGTGACGGCGGAGGGGCTGGCAGCGCAGTTCGCGGTCAATGCCATCGGGCCGGCGCTGGTGATGAAGCATACGCTGCGGCTGTTGCCGAGGGACCGGGTGTCCCGGCTGGCGGTGCTCTCGGCGCGGGTGGGATCGATCGGGGACAACCATCTGGGCGGCTGGTACGGCTATCGGGCGGCGAAGGCGGCGCTGAACCAGCTGGTGCGGACGGCGGCGGTGGAGGCGAAGCGGACGCATCCCCTGTCGGTCTTCGTGGCCCTGCATCCGGGGACGGTGGAGACGGGCCTCGCGCCTGCCCTGCGGGCCGGGCATCCGTCGGTTCCGGCGGAGGTGGCGGCGGGGAACCTGCTGGCGGTGCTGGAGGGGCTTGGGCCGGAGGATTCGGGAGGCTTCTACGACTGGAAGGGCGAGGTCGTGCCGTGGTGAGGCTGGGCCTGGTGCTGGGGGACCAGTTGAGCCCCCATGTCGCGGCGCTGAAGGCGGCCGACAAGGCGCGGGATGTCGTCGTGATGGCCGAGGTCATGGGCGAGGGGACCAGCGTCCCGCACCATCCGCAGAAGATCGCGCTGATCCTGTCCGCAATGCGAAAATTCGCGGCGGGTTTGGAGCGCGAGGGGTGGCGGGTCGCCTATTCGCGGCTTGATGATCCTGGAAACAGTCAGACCATTTCTGGTGAACTGTTGCGCAGAGCGGCAGAGTTTGGCGCATCGGAGGTGCTGGCGACGAAGCCGGGGGAATGGCGGGTGTTGCGGGACCTGGGGGACCTGCCGCTGCCGGTGACGGTGCTGGAGGACGACCGGTTCCTCTGTTCCGAGGCGGAGTTCGCGGCCTGGGCCGGGGGCCGCAAGCAGCTGCGGATGGAGTGGTTCTACCGCGAGATGCGGCGGAAGACGGGCCTGCTGATGGAGGGGGACCAGCCGGCCGGGGGCCAGTGGAATTTCGACCACGACAACCGGAAGCCGGCGAAATTGGACCTTTTGCGGCCGCGGCCCCGGGATTTCGCGCCGGATGCGGTGGTGGAGGAGGTGCTGGGGCTGGTGGAGGCGCGGTTTGCCCATTTCGGGCGGCTGCGGCCGTTTCGCTGGGCGACGGATCGGGCGGGGGCCCTGGCGGCCCTGGCCGAGTTCGTGGCGGAGCGGTTGCCCCGGTTCGGCGAGGAGCAGGATGCGATGCTGGAGGGGGAGGCTTACCTCAGCCATGCGGTGATCTCGCCTTACCTCAACATCGGGCTTCTGGGGCCGATGGAGGTGTGTCGTGCGGTCGAGGCGGCGTGGCAGGCGGGCCGTGTGCCGATCCAGGCGGCGGAAGGGTTCATCCGGCAGGTGATCGGCTGGCGGGAATATGTGCGGGGGATCTGGGCGCTGAAGGGGCCGGCCTATCTGGAGGGCAACGCCCTGGGCCATTCCCGCGCCCTGCCGGCGGTCTATTGGGGGGGCACGACGGGCATGGCCTGCATGAAGGCGGCCGTCGGGCAGACACGGGACCTGGCCTATGCGCATCATATCCAGCGGCTGATGGTGACGGGGAATTTCGCGCTCCTGGCCGGGGTCACTCCGAGCGAGGTGCATGAGTGGTACCTGTCGATCTATGTCGATGCCTTCGAATGGGTGGAGGCGCCGAACACGCTGGGGATGAGCCAGTTCGCGGACGGGGGGCTTCTGGGGTCGAAACCCTATGTCTCGTCCGGGGCCTATATCGACCGGATGTCGGATTACTGCGGGGGGTGCCGGTATCGGGTGAAAGAAAAGGTGGGCGAACGGGCCTGTCCTTTCAACCTGCTCTACTGGCATTTCCTCGACCGGCACCGAGCGCGGTTTGAGGCCAATCCGCGGATGGCGCAGATGTATCGGGTCTGGGACGGGATGCCGGAAAGCCACCGGCAGGCGGTGCTGGCCGGCGCCGACGGCGTGCTGGCCCGGCTGGACGCCGGAGCGCCGGTCTGAGGCGGCGCTGCCTCCGGCGGGAGTATCTGGATGAAGGGCAAGCGCAGGGCCGGGGGCTTCGGGATCAGTCGAAGAAGCCGGCACCCGCGCGGGCCAGAAGTTCGTCGGCCAGGGCGCGGCCGATGTCTGCGCCCTGGCGAACCGGGCCGCGCCGGTCGCCGGCGACCGCGGCGCTGCCGTCGGGGCGCAAGATCTCGCCGCGCAGCCAGAGGCTGTCGCCCTCGATCACCGCCAGGCCCGCGATGGGGGTTTCGCAGGATCCGTCGAGCCGGGCGAGGAAGGCGCGTTCGGCCGCGAGGCGCAGGCCGGTTTCCGTGTCGTGGATGTGGGACAGCAGCGCGGCGGTGCGGGCATCGGCAAGGCGGCGTTCGACCCCGATCGCGCCCTGGGCGACGGCGGGCAGCATCTCCTCGGGTGCTATGGCAGAGCGGGCGACCTCGGTCATCCCGAGGCGGGTGAGGCCAGCCATGGCAAGGAAGGTGGCATCGGCCACGCCCTCGTCGAGCTTGCGCATCCGGGTCTGGACGTTACCGCGGAATTCCACGAGCTGCAGGTCGGGGCGGCGCAGCGCGAGTTGGGCGCGGCGACGCAGGGAGGAGGAGCCGACTGTGGCGCCCTGGGGCAGGTCGTCGATGGAGGCGTAACGCGGCGAGACGAAGGCATCGCGCACGTCGGCGCGGGGGAGGTAGCAGTCGAGGATCAGGCCCTCGGGCTGCACCGTGGGCATGTCCTTCATCGAATGGACGGCGATGTCGATGGAGCCGTCGAGCAGCGCCTCCTCGATCTCGCGGGTGAAAAGGCCCTTGCCGCCGATCTCGCGCAGGGCCTTGTCCTGGATCTGGTCGCCGGTGACCTTGATGACCACGATCTCGAAGGCATCCTCGGGCAGCGCGAAGGCGGCCATCAGGCTGCGGCGCGTCTCGTGCGCCTGCCAGAGGGCGAGGGCCGAGCCTCGGGTGCCGATCTTGAGGGGACGCGCGGGGGTGGGCAGATCATCGCTCATGCGCCAAGGCTTAACCCTGTCAGGCCAGGCTTACAACTCTTGACAAGCCGGGCGGGGCAGCGGACGCATGGTCCGACACGGAAAGGACTTCCCATGACCAAGACGATCCTGCGCGCGCTGAGGGGCGAGGTGCTGCCCACCCCCCCGATCTGGATGATGCGCCAGGCGGGCCGCTACCTGCCGGAATACCGCGAGACGCGGGCGAAGGCGGGGGATTTCCTGTCGCTCTGCTATACGCCGGAGCTGGCCGCCGAGGTCACGTTGCAGCCGATCCGCCGCTTCGGGTTCGACGCCGCGATCCTGTTTGCCGACATCCTTCTGCTGCCGCAGGCGCTGGGCCCGAAGCTGTGGTTCGAGACGGGCGAGGGGCCCCGGATGGAGACGACGGATACGCCCGGACAGGTGGCGAACCTGAAGCCCGTGGAGGCGATCCACGAGACGCTGGCCCCGGTCTACGAGACGGTGCGGATCCTGGCGCGCGAGTTGCCGAAGGAGACGACGCTGATCGGCTTTGCCGGCGCGCCCTGGACGGTGGCGACCTACATGATCGCGGGCCGGGGCTCGAAAGACCAGGCGGCTGCGCATGCGCTGAAGGATCAGGACCGGGCGACCTTTCAGGCGCTGATCGACCGGATCGTCGAGGCGACGGTGGAATATCTCTCGGCGCAGATCGAGGCCGGGGCCGAAGTGGTCAAGCTGTTCGACAGCTGGGCCGGCAGCCTGAAGGGGCAGGATTTCCGCGACTTTGCCGAGGCGCCGGTGGCTCGCATCATCGCTGGCGTCAAGGCGCGGCATCCCGGCGTGCCGGTGATCGCCTTCCCGCGCGAGGCCGGGCAGGGCTACATCGGCTTTGCGCATCGGACAGGGGCGGATTGCGTGGCGATCGACAATTCGGTCAGCCCGGAATGGGCGGCGGCGAATGTGCAGATCGACGGCTGCGTGCAGGGGAACCTTGCACCCGAGCACATGGTGACGGGCGGGCAGGCTCTGGTGGCGGCAACGCGGCATGTGGTGCGCGCCTTCTCGAAGGGGCCGCATATCTTCAACCTGGGCCACGGGATCACGCCGGACGCGAATCCCGACAATGTGCAGTTGATGATCGACACGGTGCGGGGCGGCTGACCGGCCGCTTGCCGTCCAGGTGACGACACGTCCGGCCTGCGGGCGTTGCAGGGCGGCAGAACCATCCGGTGCCCCCGTTGCGCGGCATTAGCCGCCACGGGCAGTGGCAGGACAGCTGAGGCCGCTGCAACGCCGGCGCCGGCCGCCGACGTGCCCATGGGCCGGGCCGGCGGGACAAGATGCCGTGCGATCCGGGACGCGAGGGCACGTCGCGCGCGGGGCTGCCGGCCGTGCCGCGGTGGGCCTCCTCGCGGGTTGGCGAGGAGGAGACGCAGTCGAACGACGAGCGGGTCGGTCAGGCGTGGATCGCGCCGTCGCCGCAGGCGAGCGCGGCCTCGCGCACGGCCTCGGACCAGGTGGGGTGCGCGTGGCAGGTGAGCGCGAGGTCCTGCGCCGAGGCGCCGAACTCCATCGCCACGCAGACCTCGTGGATCAGGTCGCCCGCGGCCGGGCCGATGATGTGGCAACCGAGGATGCGGTCGGTGGCGGCGTCGGCGATCAGCTTGACGAAGCCTTCGGCCTGGAACACGGCCTTGGCGCGGGCATTGCCCATGAAGGGGAATTTTCCGACCTTGTAGGCGCGGCCCGCCTCTTTCAGCTGTTCCTCGGTCTGGCCCACCGAGGCCACCTCGGGCGTGGTGTAGATCACGCCGGGGATGACGCCATAGTTCACATGGCCATGCTTGCCCGCGAGGACCTCGGCCACGGCCATGCCTTCGTCCTCGGCCTTGTGGGCGAGCATGGGGCCTGCGACGCAATCGCCGATGGCATAGAGGCCGGGGATGTTGGTCTGCCAGTGCGCGTCGGTCTTGATCGTGCCGCGGGGGCCCATCTCGACCCCCAGCGCCTCGAGCCCGAGGCCGGCGGTGTAGGGCTTGCGGCCGGTGGCGACGAGGACGATCTCGGCGTCCAGGCTGGCCTCGCTGTCGTTCTTCCGCAGCTTGTAGGCAACGGTCGCGCCGCTGGCGGTTTTCGTGACCGACTGGACGGCGGCGCCGAGGACGAATTTCAGGCCCTGTTTCGTCAGGATGCGCTGGAAGGTCTTGGCGACCTCGGCGTCCATGCCGGGGGTGATGGCGTCGAGGTATTCGACCACGGTCACTTGCGTGCCGAGCCGGGCATAGACCGAGCCCATTTCAAGGCCGATGACGCCCGCGCCGATGACGACCATCGACTTCGGCGGCTTGGCCAGCGTCAGGGCGCCGGTGGAGGTGACGACGGTTTCCTCGTCCACCTCGACGCCGGGGAGGGACGAGGCCTCGGACCCGGTGGCGATGACGATGTTCTTCGCGCTGTGGATGTCGTCGCCGACCTTGACCTGGCCGGGGGCGGGGATCGTGGCCCAGCCCTTCAGCCAGGTGACCTTGTTCTTCTTGAACAGGAACTCGATCCCCTTGGTGTTGCCGGCGACGACATCGGCCTTGTAGGCCTGCATCTTCGCCCAATCGACGGTGGGGGCGGCGCCCATGAGGCCCATCTTCTCGAAGTTCTCGTGCGTCTCGTGCAGGAGGTGGGTGGCATGCAGAAGCGCCTTCGAGGGGATGCAGCCCACGTTCAGGCAGGTGCCGCCGAGCGTGTCGCGCCCCTCGACGCAGGCGACCTTCTGGCCAAGCTGTGCGGCGCGGATCGCGGCGACATAGCCGCCGGGGCCGGCGCCGATGATGATGGTGTCGAAATCTGCCATGGGTCGGGTCCTTTGGGTTCGGTCGGAGCCGGGGGTTTCACACCCCCGGACCCCCGTGGGATATTTGGGGACAGATGAAAGGGTCAGACGAGGGCGGCCACGATCATCGTCAGGGTTGCGAAGAAGCCTACCGCCCAGATGGCCGAGCGCCAAGGGCGCCAGCCGGCGGCATAGGCCGGGATGTAGAGCACGCGCGCCGCGAGATAGGTCCAGGCGGCATATTGCGTGAGCGGGGTGGACTGGTTGCCGAGGGTCACGACGACGACGGCGAGGGTGAAGAGGATCAGCCCCTCGAAATGGTTGTTCATCGCGCGTTGCAGCCGGCCGGTGAGCGGAGAGAGCGGCCGGGGCGGCGGGGTGTCGCGGGGGCCGGAGGTGTAGCCGGTGCCGAGTTCCAGGTTCGCGGGGATGGCGAAGAGGTGGAACTGCACGGCCTGCAGGAGGCCGGCCAGCGCGAGGGCGGTCAGTTCGGGGGTCATGCGGCGCCTTTCGTGATCTCGCGGATGCGGTCGGGGGTGAGCGCGGCGGCACGCGTCCGGAACCAGGCGCGGCAGTCGGCTTCGGCCTCGCCCATGCCCGGCAGGGCGCGGAGGCGGGCGAGTTCGGCCTCGACCTCGGGCCAGCGCAGGAGGATCGACCGGTCCTGGCACTCGTTGCGGTTGGCCTGGCGGTGCCAGGTGCCGTTCAGGCGGTACTTGGCATGGCGTTCGCCGGTGCCGAGGCCGCGGTCGTTCTTCAAGAGGAACACGTCGGTCGAGCGGGTCGCGTAGTGGTTCACCTGCGCGCCGCCCTTGAGGGCAAGGTCGGCCGGGTGATAGCGCGCGCGGGGCGGGCCGAGGAGCGTGTCGGGGGCCAGCGCCTCGCCTGCCGCATTGACCGCGACGGGGGCGGGGATGCGGGGGTCGCAGGGCTGGTGTTCGGAGGCATGGCCGAAGTCTCGGAAGCGGTAGAGCGACTTGAACTTCACGGTGGCCGGGTCGGGGGCTGTTTCGCAGGCGGTGAAGGCGCGCAGCGTCTCGCCCGGCCAGGTCGCATGGCCGTTGTCGCCGAAGAACCGCCAGGGCAGGGCCACGGCATGCGCCGCGCCGGCGCGGGCGGCGAGGTCGGCGACCGGCGCGGCGCCGGGGGCGAGGTTCAGGGACTCGTCGCTGTCGGGATGGGCAACCCGTTGCGCCGGGCTGTCCGCCACGTGCCGGTGCGCACGGCGGATGCCCGCGTCCTGCGGCGAAGCGCCGGGGGTGACGGGGTTCGGCAGGTGCTCCACCGCGCCGTGCCGCGCGAGGAGGTCGAGCAGGCGGTCGGAGCCGTCCTTGCAATCGTTGGTGCAGACGACGATCGGGCCGAAGCCGATCACGCGGTGACAGGTCAGCCATTCGAGGAGGTGGATCCCCTCGTTCCGCATGCAGGACATCAGCGCGACGGGGGCCGGGGTCATGGGAAGACCTGCGGGAGCCTTTGGCCGAGGAGGGTGAAATCGAACTGGGCGAGGCGGGTCTGCCAGTCGGTATGGGTGTCGCAGAGGCCCTTGATGGAAGCCCAAGGGGTTTCGGGGCCGGGCATCAGGGCGGCGGGCGCGGCGGAGCTGGTGAAGGCGGCGATGGCCTCGGGCGGAACCTTGTTGGCGGTCAGTATGGCGGTGGCGTCGGTCACGTCGCGCTGCCAGCTGTCGGCGATCCGGGCGTGGAGGGCGGGGTCGAGGGCCGAGCAGGTCAGGAACACGCGGTGTTCGGTGATGGCCTGGCTGAGGAGGATGTCGGCGGCGGGGGTACCGGTGGGGATGACCTGGGCGGCGGCTGGGGTGGAAAGCGTGATGGCGAGGGCCAGCGCGAGGCCCCCCACCCCCATCCCCTCCCCACGGCGGGGGAGGGGAGGCGCTTTGGGCCGGGGCGTGGGGATGGGGCGGGGCATGTGGGGTTTGGGAGGCCGGTTGGGGGTGGCGTAGGGTGCGGCTCACAGCGCACCGTCGGAAGGTGCGCTGTAGCGCACCCTACTCCAGGTTATTGTTGGCAGTTTTCCAAGGGAGTGATTTCATCGTTGGTGATGGCATAGGTTCTTAACTGGCCTTCGTTCATTATGCGGGCCATCATCAACCTGTAGGAAAACGTTCCAGAATCGCCACGGCAGGTGACGTCGAACAGAAATGCATCCATGCCCCTGACCGATGTCGGCTCTTCCATGACGCAAGTCTCTTCACAGGTGAAGAAACTGTTACCGGTGATGGGCACAGGCCCCGTGCATCCGTTCCCGGGAAAGCAGAGGCCGTCGTAGCTCTGCGCTGATGCTTGCAGGCCGACGACAACGACTAACGCTGGTGTCAGAAGAAGTCTCATCATCCGAAGCCTCAAGTACAAGGTTATATGGCTGTCGGGGCAGACCCCGCCCTACGCATCACCATAGGCCGGGGTTCACACTGGCTCCGCTCACAAATCCATCAGCAGCCGACGCGGGTCCTCCAGTGCCTCTTTCACTCGGACGAGGAACGTCACTGCCCCTTTGCCGTCCACGATCCGGTGGTCGTAGCTCAGCGCCAGGTACATCATCGGGCGGATGACGATCTGGCCGTTCACGACGACGGGGCGGTCCTGGATCTTGTGCATGCCGAGGATGCCCGACTGCGGGGGGTTGAGGATGGGCGACGACATCAGCGAGCCGTAGACGCCGCCGTTCGAGATGGTGAAGGAGCCGCCCTGCATCTCGGCCATCGACAGTTTCCCGTCGCGGGCGCGGACACCCAGTTCGGCGATCTTCTTTTCGATGGCGGCGAAGCTCATCTGGTCGGCGTCGCGGACCACCGGGACGACGAGGCCCGAGGGGGTGCCGACGGCGACGCCCATGTGGACGTAGTTCTTGTAGACGATGTCCTGGCCGTCGATCTCGGCGTTGACCTCGGGGACTTCCTTCAGCGCGTGGCAGCAGGCCTTCACGAAGAAGGACATGAAGCCGAGTTTCACGCCGTGCTTCTTCTCGAAGGCGTCCTTGTAGGTGTTGCGCAGCTCCATGATGCCGGACATGTCGACCTCGTTGTAGGTCGTCAGCATCGCGGCGGTGTTCTGCGCGTCCTTCAGGCGGCGGGCGATGGTCTGGCGCAGGCGGGTCATGCGGACCCGTTCCTCGCGCGCGGCGTCATCGGCGGGGACGGGGGCGCGGGGGATGGCAACCGGAGCCGGAGCCGGGGCGGAGGCGGCAGGGGCCGGGGCGGCGACGGCGCGGGCGACGTCTTCCTTCATGATCCGGCCGTCACGGCCGGTGCCCTGGACCTGATCGGGGGAAAGCCCTGCCTCTGCCATGGCCTTCCTGGCGCTGGGCGCGTCTTCCACCGATTTCGTGGCGGGTGCGGGCTTCGGCTCCTCCTTCGGTGCGGGCGCCTCGGTCTTCGCGGGGGCCGCAGCCGCCGCGCCTTCGGTCACGATGGCAAGACGGGCGTTGGCGGCCACCGTGGTGCCCTCGGGCGCGAGGATCTCGGCCAGGACGCCGGCGACGGGCGAGGGGACCTCGACCGAGACCTTGTCGGTTTCCAGTTCGCAGAGCATCTCGTCCTGCTTCACCGCATCGCCCGGCTTCTTGAACCAGGTCGAAACGGTGGCCTCGGACACGGATTCGCCAAGGGCGGGAACCATCACGTCAGTCATTTCAAAGTCTCCGGTCTTTCCGAGGTCAGTTCAGGCCAAGGGCCTGGGCGACGAGGGTTTCTTGTTCATGCTTGTGGCGGGAGGCGAGGCCCGTGGCGGGCGAGGCCGATGCCTTGCGGCCGGCATAGGACATGCGGGTGGTCTTGCCGCGCACCCTGGTCAGGATTGCCTCCATCTCGGGCTCGATGAAGGACCAGGCTCCCTGGTTCTTCGGTTCTTCCTGGCACCAGACGAATTCGGCCTTCGGGAACCGGGCGAGTTCCTGGCCGAGCGAGATCGTCGGCACGGGGTAAAGCTGTTCCACACGCAGCAGATAGACATCGTCCAGCTTCTGCGCATCGCGTTCGGCCAGAAGATCGTAATAGACCTTGCCCGAGCAGAGGACGACACGCTTGATCTTGTCGTCGGCCTTGAGTTTCAGGGTCGAATTGCCCTTCTGCGCGTCGTCCCAGAGGACGCGGTGGAAGGTGGAGCCGTCGGTGAAGTCCTCGGCCCGGCTGATGCACATCGGATGGCGCAACAGCGACTTGGGCGTCATCAGGATCAGGGGCTTGCGGTAGGTCCGGTGCAGCTGGCGGCGCAGGATGTGGAAGTAGTTCGCCGGCGTCGTGCAGTTGGCGACGATCCAGTTGTCCTCGGCACTGAGTTGCAGGAAGCGTTCGAGGCGCGCGGAGGAGTGTTCCGGGCCCTGGCCCTCGAAGCCGTGCGGCAGGAGGACGACAAGGCCAGACATCCGCAGCCATTTCGATTCCGACGAGTTGATGAACTGGTCGAACATGATCTGCGCGCCATTGGCGAAATCGCCGAACTGGGCTTCCCAGAGCGTCAGCGCGTTCGGTTCGGCCAGCGAATAGCCGTATTCGAAGCCGAGGACCGCGTATTCCGAGAGCATCGAGTCGATGACCTCATACCGCGCTTGCCCCGGACGGATGTGGTTCAGCGGGTAGTGGCGTTCCTCGGTGGTCTGGTCGATCCAGCCGGAATGGCGCTGGCTGAAGGTGCCGCGGGTGCAGTCCTGGCCGGCAAGGCGGACGGGGAAGCCTTCGAGCTGGAGTGAACCGAAGGCCAGCGCCTCGGCCGTGGCCCAGTCGAAGCCTTGACCTTTTGCAAACATTTCCCGCTTGGCTTCCAGCTGGCGGGCCACGGTCTTGTGGATATCGAACCCTTCCGGCACGCGGGTCAGGGCGGCGCCGATCTCGGCCATGGTCTCGGCCTTGATCCAGGTTTCGCCGCGTTGATAGTTGTTCAGGTCCTTGGTCTGGAGATTCTTCCAGCGCCCGTCCAGCCAGTCGGCCTTGTTCGGCAGGAAGGCCTTGCCGGCCTCGAATTCCTCGTTGAGCCGGGCCTGGAAGGCGGCCTTCATGTCCTCGATCTCGCCGGCCGAGATCAGCCCGTCGGCCACCAGCCGTTCGGTGTAGAGCTGAAGCGTCGTCTTCTGCTTGCGGATGCGGTTGTACATCGCCGGGTTGGTGAACATCGGCTCGTCGCCTTCGTTGTGACCGAAGCGGCGGTAGCAGAAGATGTCGATGACCACGTCCTTGTGGAACTTCTGGCGGAACTCGGTGGCGACCTTGGCGGCATGGACCACGGCCTCGGGGTCGTCGCCGTTGACGTGGAAGATCGGCGCCTCGACCATCAGCGCGATGTCGGTCGGATAGGGCGAGGTGCGGCTGAAGGCGGGCGCGGTGGTGAAGCCGATCTGGTTGTTGACGATGATGTGGATGCAGCCCCCTGTCCGGTGGCCCTTGATGCCCGACAGTTGCAGGCATTCCGCCACGACACCCTGGCCGGCAAAGGCCGCGTCGCCGTGCAACAGCACCGGCAGCACCGCGATGCGTTCGGCCTGATCGTTCAGCTGGTCCTGCTTGGCCCGCGCCTTGCCCAGCACGACAGGGTTCACGGCCTCGAGGTGCGAGGGGTTCGCGGTCAGCGAGAGGTGGACCTTGTTGCCGTCGAACTCGCGGTCGGACGAGGCGCCGAGGTGGTATTTCACGTCGCCCGAGCCGTCCACGTCCTCGGGCTTGTAGGAGCCGCCCTGGAATTCGTGGAAGATCGCGCGGTAGGGCTTCTGCATCACGTTGGCGAGGATGTTCAGCCGCCCGCGGTGCGGCATGCCGATGATGATTTCCTTCACCCCCAGCGCGCCGCCGCGCTTGATGATCTGCTCCATCGCCGGGATCAGCGCCTCGCCCCCGTCAAGGCCGAAACGCTTGGTGCCCATGTACTTGACATGCAGGAACTTTTCGTAGCCCTCGGCCTCCACGAGCTTGTTCAGGATGGCCTTGCGCCCCTCGCGGGTGAACTGGATTTCCTTGCCGTAGCCCTCGATCCGTTCCTTCAGCCAGGAGGCCTGTTCGGGGTCGGAGATGTGCATGTACTGCAGCGCGAAGGTGCCGCAATAGGTGCGTTTCAGGATGTCGATGATCTCGCGCATCGAGGCGTGCGTCAGGCCCAGCACGTTGTCGATGAAGATCGGCCGGTCCATGTCGGCCTCGGTGAAGCCGTAGGAGGCGGGGTCGAGCTCGGGGTGGTTGCCGCGTTCGGTGAGGCCCAGCGGGTCGAGATCTGCGGCGAGGTGGCCGCGGATCCGGTAGGCGCGGATGATCATGAGCGCGCGGATGGAATCCAGCACGGCGCGCTGGATCTGGTCTTCGGTCAACTGGACGCCCGCCTCGGCGGCCTTGACGGCGATCTTCTGGCCGGCGGCCTTCGCCTCCTTCGCAGGGGGCGAGGCCGCCCATTCGCCGGTCAGCGCGGCGGTCAGGTCGTCGGCGGGCTGCGGCGGCCAGTCGGCGCGCGCCCAGCTGGGGCCTTGCGCGGCGCGCTTGGCGTCGATCTCGCTGTCGCCGAGGGCCTTGAAGAATTCGGCCCATTGCGGGTCGACCGAGTTCGGGTCCTGCGCATGGCGAGCGGCGAGCTGGTCGACGTATTCGGCATTGGCCCCGTCGAGGAAGGACGAGGCGGTGAAGGCGGCGGTGGGGGATTGGTCGGTCATCGCGCGTTTCCTGTTGGGGCGGGGCTACCGCCGAGGGAAAGGCGGGGCGTCCCCCGCCCTGGTCCAGTTCAGCCCTTGATCGCTTTCAGCACGGCTTCGCCCAGGCCTGCGGGGCTGTCGGCCACGACGATCCCGGCGGATTTCATCGCCTCGATCTTCGATCCCGCGTCGCCCTTGCCGCCCGCCACGATGGCGCCGGCGTGGCCCATGCGGCGGCCTGGGGGGGCGGTGCGGCCGGCGATGAAGCCGGCGGTGGGCTTCCAGCGGCCGCGCTTCCTTTCGTCGGCGAGGAACTGGGCGGCTTCCTCTTCGGCCGACCCGCCGATTTCCCCGATCATGATGATCGAATGGGTGTCGGGGTCGGCGAGGAACATTTCCAGCACGTCGATGTGTTCGGTCCCCTTGATCGGGTCGCCGCCGATGCCGACGGCGGTGGTCTGGCCCAGGCCCACGTCGGTGGTCTGCTTCACGGCCTCATAGGTAAGCGTGCCGGAGCGCGACACAACCCCGACCGAGCCCTTGGAGAAGATCGAGCCCGGCATGATGCCGATCTTGCATTCGCCGGGGGTCAGGACGCCGGGGCAGTTCGGGCCGATGAGCCGCGACTTCGAATTTATGAGCGCGCGCTTCACTTTCATCATGTCGAGGACCGGGATGCCTTCGGTGATGCACACGATCAGCGGCACTTCGGCGTCGATGGCTTCGAGGATCGAGTCGGCGGCGAAGGGCGGCGGCACGTAGATCGCGGTCGCATCGGCGCCGGTTTTGGCGACGGCCTCGTGGACCGAGTCGAAGACGGGGAGGCCGAGATGCTCGGTCCCGCCCTTTCCGGGGGTCACGCCGCCGACCATTTGCGTCCCATAGGCGATGGCCTGTTCCGAGTGGAAGGTGCCCTGGGAGCCGGTGAAGCCCTGGCAGATGACGCGGGTGTTCTTGTTGACGAGAACGGACATGAGCTTCAGCCTTTCACCGCTTTGACGATCTTCCGGGCAGCATCCGACAGGTCGTCGGCTGCGATGACGTTGAGGCCCGAGTCGTTGATGATCTTCTTGCCCAACTCGACGTTGGTGCCTTCGAGCCGCACCACCAGCGGGACCTTGAGGCCGACTTCCTTGACCGCCGCGATCACGCCCTCGGCGATGATGTCGCAGCGCATGATGCCGCCAAAGATGTTGACGAGGATGCCCTTCACGTTCGGGTCCGAGGTGATGATCTTGAAGGCCTCGGTCACCTTCTCCTTGGTCGCACCACCGCCCACGTCGAGGAAGTTTGCGGGTTCCGCCCCGTAGAGCTTGATGATGTCCATGGTGGCCATGGCAAGGCCGGCGCCGTTGACCATGCAGCCGATCTCGCCATCAAGCGCGATGTAGTTCAGGTCGAACTTCGACGCGGCGAGTTCCTTGGGGTCTTCCTCGGTCTCGTCGCGCAGGGCGGCGATGTCGGGGTGGCGGTAGATCGCATTGCCGTCGAAGCCCATCTTCGCGTCCAGCAGTCGCAGCGAGCCATCCTTGAGGACGCAGAAGGGGTTGATCTCCAGCATGTCCATGTCCTTGTCCAGGAACAGCTGGTAGAGCTTCTTCACGATCTGGACGCATTGCTTGACCTGCGCCCCGGTCAGCCCCAGCGCAAAGGCCACGCGGCGACCATGGAAGTCCTGCAGGCCCGTGGCCGGGTCGATGGTGAAGGTGTGGATCTTCTCGGGCGTGTCGTGGGCCACGTCCTCGATCGACATGCCGCCCTCGGTCGAGGCGACGATCGAGATGCGGCTGGATTTGCGGTCGATCAGGAAGGCCAGGTAGAATTCCTTGTCGATGTCCGAGCCGTCCTCGATGTAGATGCGGTTCACCTGCTTGCCCGCCGGGCCGGTCTGGACGGTGACGAGCGTGCGGCCCAGCATCTGGCGGGCGAATTCGGCGGCCTCTCCGACGCTGCGGGCCAGGCGCACGCCGCCCTTCTCGCCGGCCTCGGGCTCCTTGAAATGGCCCTTGCCGCGGCCCCCGGCATGGATCTGCGCCTTCACGACCCACAGCGGCCCGTCGAGTTCCCCCGCGGCGGTCTTGGCGTCCTCGGCCTTCAGGACGACACGGCCGTCACTGACCGGTATGCCGTAGCTGCGCAGAAGCTCTTTCGCCTGGTATTCGTGGATGTTCATGGAGCGCCCCTTCACGGCCGGGATTGGTCAGGCGTCTTCTGGCACGGGTTGGCGGTCTGGCCAAACGGCAAATGCCTGTAATGCCGGCAGAATGCCGAGAAAATGAACGATGTGATCACGGCTTTCAAATGTGTGATCACATGCTGGAAACGTGTGATCACATGGTGGCGGTAACGCCAGAACAGTCTGCGAATCACCCCTGGAGTGGCCAGATTGACAAGGGGCGGCCGGCTTGCGAAGCCTTCCCGGACCAAGGAGGAGAGCATCATGCCGCGCCCAAGCGCCAACGACATCACCCAGGACAGCCTGCCGAAGATCAGCCACGGGCGCGGGGTCTATCTGTGGGATGTCGAGGGGAAGCAATACATCGACGGCTCGGGCGGGCCGGCGGTGTTCTCGATCGGGCACGGCGACCCCCGGGTCAACGCGGCGGTGGCCGGGCAGATGGAGAAGGTCGCCTACGGCTACCGCTATCTCTTCACCACCGACCCGCTGGAGGAGATGACCGAGATCATCCGGCAGGCCACGGGGCTGGCAGACATGGTCTATACCACCTCGGGGTCCGAGGCGGTGGAAAGCGCGGTGAAGATCGCGCTGCAATACCATTACGACAGGGGCGATCCGAAGCGGGTGAAGTTCATCGCGCGGAAGCGGTCCTGGCATGGGAATACGCTGATGGCGACGGCCTTGTCGGGGTTCGAGGAGCGGCAGCGCGCCTTTGCGGGCGCCTTGCCCCAGGTCGGGCGGGTGAGCGCGGCCAATGCCTACCGGCTGCCGGAGGGGGTGAGCCGCGAAGGGCTGGTGGCGCATCTGGCCGCCGAGTTGGAGGCAGAGATCCTGCGGCTGGGGCCCGAGACGGTGGCGGCCTTCATCTTCGAGCCGGTGGTGGGCGCGGCCGGCGGAGCGCTGCCCGCGCCGGAAGGCTATGGCAGGGCCGTGGCCGAGGTCTGCCGGCGGCACGGCGTACTGGTCATCTGCGACGAGGTGATGTGCGGCTCGGGCCGCACCGGGGTCTGGCGCGCCTCCGAGGAGGACGGGATCACCGCCGACATCATCACCGTGGCCAAGTCGCTGTCGGGCGGCTATCTGCCGCTGGGGGCGGCGGTCTACACGGCCGAGATCGCCGAGGCGATGGCGAAAGGCCACGGCGGGCCGCTTACGGGACACACCTACACCGGGCACACGGCCTGCCTTGCGGCGGGTGTGGCGGTGCAGAAGATCGTGCGAGAGGAGGGGCTTCTGGCCCGCATCCGCGACAAGGGCCCGCGCTGGCAGGCCGACTTGCGGGCGCGGATGGCGCATCTGCCGCAGGTCGGCGATGTGCGGGGGCGCGGCTATTTCATCGGGGTCGAGATCGTGGCGGATCCCGAGACGAAGGCTCCGTTCGACGTGGCGCTGGGCGTCAACGGCCGGATCCGCGCCGAAGGGCTGCGGCGGGGCCTGATCTGCTATCCCTCGGGCGGCAACGTGGATGGCGCGGCGGGGGATACGGTGATCCTTGCGCCGCCGTTCAATGCGACGGATTCCGAGCTGGACGAGATCGCCGACAAGCTGGTCGCAACGCTGGAAACGGTGATCGCCGGTCTGCCCGGCTGATGGTGGTCAGTTCAGGAAGACCGCGAACAGCATCGCGTCGCCCTGGATGAAATCCTCGAAGTCGCGCCAGGACTGCAACGACATCAGCGGGCCCTTCTCGGCATAGGGCAGCAGGCCCTCGCCCTGGATGAAGGTGACCAGGTCGATGGCGGGCGGGTCGTCGAAGGCGCGTTTCAGGTTGATCCCAGCCTCGGCCCCGAAGCGCCAGTGCGGGAGCAGCACCTCGCCTTTGAGCACCTTCTCGGCGTCGGCCAGCACCGCCTGCCAGCGTTCGCCGGTGCCCGGGGGCATCCTGAGGCCAAGGCCGGAAACCTGGGTATCGTTCGGGACCCATTCGCCGGTGTCGTCGGTCTCCATCTCCACCAGCGACCAAAAGCGGCGGTTCTCGCGGATCATCGACAGGAAGTGATTGTGGGCGTCCTGCGCCAGCGCGCGGTCGGGCCTGTTCGACAGGGCGTGCAGGATCATCGCCGCGCGGTCCACCTGGCGGCCGAACATCATGTCCATCGCGTTGCGGGGCGGCGTGGTGCCCCACAGGGCGTAGATCGCCTTCGACGAATCGATCACCCGCTGGATCGCGGGTTCGGGGTCGTATGCCAGAGCGGTCGAGGCGAAGCCGGACAGGAAATGGGTGTAGGCCGACAGCCATGCGGCGTCGGCGGTGTCGAAGGTGATGACCGGATCCTCGACCCGGACGCCCATGCCGCGACCGCCGCCGAGGGCCATGCCGGTGACTTCGGCGAGGCTTTCTCCGGCTTCGCGGGTGCCGTTGGCGTTGATGTCGAACCAGAGGTCGCTGATGCGGACCGGCAGCGAAAACTCCTGGTCGCCAAGCTGCGCCAGGGCCGTGCGGGCAGCGTCCATGTCGGCGTCGAGGTTGCGGATGAGGGCGGTGAAGTCGGCGGCCTGAAAGGGGATGGCGTCGGGGTTCTCGGGGATCGGCAGGCGGAGGATCGGGAGTTCGGACCAGTCGGCCTTGACCCCGGTCTTCCAGCGCAACTGCAGGGCTTGTTCGACGCCGCCGAGGAAGTGGAGACCAGCCAGCGCGAAGAGCTCTTCGCTGGTGGGGGAGGGGAGCGCAGCGAGGCGGGTTTCGGTCGCCTGCAGGCCGGTGCGGGCGATTTCCTCGGAGATCGTCTCGGCGGTGGCCGGGGTGGCGAGGAGGAGGGCGAGGGCGAGGGTGCGCATGGGGGACTCCGGATTCCGCACAAGTGTGGGCGGGCCTGCGGCGCGGCGCAAGGTGGGGAAGCCCTCATCAGGTCGCGGACCACAGGACCTGCCCGCGCGGCAGGAGTGTCGGGAGGCGGGTGGGGGTGAAACCTGCTGCGGCGATGGTGTCTCGAACGGCGGCTTCGGCGACGTGATAGGGCGGGCGGTCGGGGTGAGTGACGACTCCGTCGGGCTGGCGGGTGGGGCCGGGGGCGTCCGAGAGGAAGACCGTGAACAGGATCGCGCGGAGATCGGGGAAGCGCCGGAGGTTCCGCAGCGCCGTGGCGAGGTCGTCGTGTGGGAGGTGGGTGAAGACGCCGAAGGCGATGGCTAGCGTGATCGTGTCGGGGATGCCAGGGAAGGCGAAGGCGGCGTCCTCGATCAGGTGATCGAGCGGCAGCGCATCGGGGTCGGAGAGTTCGGTGCGCCGGCCGTGCCGCATCAGGGCGAGGGAGGCGTCGGTGCCCCAGTAGTGGCCGGGATTGAGGAAGGACACGGCCTTGTGGCCGAGCCGGAGCGCGCCGCAGCCGATGTCGAGGAGGTGGTCGTCCGGGGTCATCCCCGCGGCAAGCAGGGCCGCCATCTGGACGCGGGCGGTCTCGTCCCAGCGGCCGCCGACGATGTCGCGGTGGCGGCCCCTGGCGATGGCCTCGTCATAGAAGCCGGGGGCGAGGTAGGGCGATTTTAGGCGGGTCAGGCCTTGGGGTCCTTCTTCGCGGCGGCGGCAGCCTTCATGCGGGCGAGGAGTTGGTCCGGCGTCTCGCGCGGGGGCTTCACCGACTTGGGCGCGCCCTTCTGGGCATGGTCGGGGCCGCGGAGCGTGCTGCGGGAGCCCTTGGGGTTGCCGGATTTCGAATAGTCCATCGGGGCGCCTCCGAGGCTGTGGGTCTGGAAGGGGGATGCCGGATTTGCGGCGGCGGGACAAGAGGGTGCATATGTGTCCACGGTGGACAAATCCATAAATGTGAATGATTCCAACAGGTTCAGATTTTCCGTTATGGCTTTGTTAGGCATCCTGGATCGAGTGTTCGGGGCTTCCCTTCGCGCCCCGCTTCCCATCCCTCCTCTGCCCCCCTCCCCATCCCTCCCCCACGCGGGGGGAGGGAGGCGCGTCGCGGGAGATCAGGGTGCGGGCGGGGTCGCCGGTTGTGTCGGTCTGAAGCCCGATCGCCGGGCGGGAGCGGGCAGCAGGGCATGCATCCCCGGGGTGCCGGTCCCGAAGGCGGAACCGGATGCGATCAGTTCAGGAACACCATCATCAGCCCGGCATCGCCGCCCATCAGCGCCTCGAACCGGCGCAGGCTTGTGGCGGTCACCACGGGGCCCTGTTCCAGGTAGGGGACGGCGGCCCAGCCCTGCGCCCAGCCGATGATCGACATGGGCGCGGGGTCGTCGAACATGCGGCCGAGGTTGATGCCCTGGCCGGTGGGCCCGCGCCAGTAGGGGATCAGGAGACGGCCCTGAAGGAGGGCTTCGCCATCGGCCAGGACGCCGAGCCAGGTGTCGCCGGTGCCCGCAGGCAGATCGAGGCCAAGCGCGGAGGTCTGGCGGTCGTTCGGGATCCATTCGAGGGTATTGTCGGTCTCAAGCGCGACAAGGGACCAGAAGCGGCGGTTCTCGGCGATCATCGACAGGAAATGATCCTTGGCGGCTTTCGCTCGGGCGGCATCGGGGGGCTGGTTCACCGCACCTTCCAGCATGGCGAAGGCGTCGAGAAACTGTCCGAAGGAGGCATCGAAGCTGTAGTTTCCGGGACTTGGCGGTGCCACCCTGATCGCGGCGCGGGCGGCGATGACGCGGTCGATGCTGGCCGCGGGGTCGTAGGCGAGGACGGTGTTCGCCACGCCGGACATCACATGCGTGTAGGCCGCAAGCCAGGCCGCATCGGCGGCGTCGAAGCGGACGGTCAGGGGCGGCGCGGCGGGGTCGGGCGCCTGCCATTGCCAGCCGAGAAGGACCGGGCCGAGAATGGCGAGGGCGTCCTCTTCAGGCTCGCGGGTGCCGTTCAGGTTGATGTCGAACCAGAGGTCCGAGAAGGTGATTTCCAGGCCGAAGTCTTCGCCCGGCGGTAGGGTGGCCAGGGCGGCGCGGGCGGCGGCCATGTCGGCGTCGATGTCGGCAAAAAGCTGGCTGACCACTGCGCCGCTGAACGGCTCGGGCGCGGGGTTGGGCGGCACGGGCAGGCGCAGGAACGGCAGGCCCAGCGCATCGCCCACGTTGCCGGTGGCCTGATCGGCCCCGCTGCGCCACTGCATCTGAAGGGCGCGTTCGACGGAACCCAGGAAATGCAGCCCGCCGATGGCGAAGATGTCTTCGAGCGCGGGTTCGGGCTGGGCCTTGAGCCGGGCAAGCGTGGGGGCGATGCCGTTTGCGCCGATTTCGGCGGACAGGCTTTCGGCGGTCGCCGGGACGGCAAGGGCCAGGGCAAGGGCGGACAGGGCCACGACACGCATGAGTAACCTCCGGTAGAGCCTCATCCGACAATGGAGCCTGGCGCCTGCGCGTTCAAGGAAGGTTTCGGGTATGGATTGGCGCACGCCCGGCGGGGGGTGATACCTCCTGCCGGTCAGTGGTTTTCCGAGGTCATGACCACAGCGGAAAAGTCGCGCGCGGCCAGCGCCTCGGGGGTGATCCAGAATTGCAGGGCCCCGGCGTCGCCGAGATGGAGGCCCACGAAGGGATCCCAGCCGAGTTGCAGCAGCAGGATGCCGCCCTTGGGCCGCCCCTCGCCGTCCCGGATCACCGCGCCGCGGCCGAACATGCGGTGGAGGGGCGCCTGTTTCGTGGGCACGAGATAGCTTTGGTCGATCAGCTCTTGCGCGGCCTTGGGCAGAAGGGCGCGGCGGGCGGCATCGCCCCGGACCATCCAGAGAAGAAGGTCGGTCGCAAGCTGCCCGCCGCCCATATAGCTGGCCCGGTAGCGGGGGTAGCTTTGCGGCGTCGGCCGGTCGACGAACTCTTCCACCAGGGCTTCGACGGCGGCGAGGTCGGTCTCGGTCAGTGGCGCGGTCGGGGCCTTGCCCTGGGCGATGGCCTGCAACCGGGGCAGATAGATGCGAAGGCGTTCTGCCGTCTGGCCGGCATTTTCCGCGACGCTCTGCGCAAGTTTGAAGCCGGCAAGCATTTCGACCAGCACATGATCCGGCGGCGGCGGCATCACGGGCGCCGGGCTGGGGGTATCGGGCCTGGGGGCAAGCGCGCGGAAGATCCGGCCGAGAGTGGTGATGGGCGTCGAGGGCGCAGGGGTCGGACCCGGCGCCGGGGGAAGGGCCGCGCGGATCGCCGCCTTTCGGTCCTTGTCCAGAAGGCCGCCCAGGCTTCGTCCGGGCCAAGCCCGATCCCCATCGCCATCAGCTGCTGTCCAAGGTCCGCGGCCTTCTTGCCGCTGCGGGCCTGGACCTCCTCATTCCCCGCAATGTCGCCGGTCCAGGCATCGACCATCATGTGCAGTGCCTGGCCGAGGAAGGGCTTCCGCCCCATCGGCAGATGATCCTGCACGAGCGAGGCACCGAAGGTGACCTGCGCCGCAGGATGCGTGGCGGCAAGTTCGGCCCTGAGCTTCGCCTCTCCCGCGTCGTCGGCGAGGGCCGAGCGGCGCAGCTCGACCGGCCAGCGGGGCAGGATGCGGGGCGCGTCTGCGTGGCGGGGCGAGGTGGGGTAGAGGGACCGCCAGTGTTCGGCACCGAAGGGGGGTGGATGTCGTTGGGCTGCGGCGTGTCGGGCCGGGCCATCTGGTCGCCGGGCACATGCAGGACGCGGGCGGTCTGCCAGCCGACAGTATCGGCGAAAAAGGCGAGGCTTCCGCTGGTCGGCAGGCCAGTCAGCGGGGCCAGGCGGGCAAGGTCGCCCATGTCGATCTGGGCCAGGAAATGCAGCGCCCTGCCGCCGCAATGCGGCCAGTCGAGGTCACCGAGGCGCGGCAGCCCGCCCATCCAGCTGCGGGCCATGGGCCAGGTCACGGCATCGGCCAGGGGAGGCGGATCAGGAAGACGGGCGGACGCTGCGACATGAAAACACCCTCGGAACACAACGGCCCGAGGGTGTCTGGAAAGTCACGTCACGTCAACGGGTTGCTCAGGCGAGCGTCGGGTCGATGCCCTTGCAGGCGGCGACGAGGCCCTTCACGGCATCGACCGACTTGTCGAACATGGCCTTTTCGGCGGCGTCGAGTTTCACCTCGACCACACGTTCCACCCCGTTCGCGCCGATGATGACCGGCACGCCGACATAGAGGCCGTCAAGCCCGTAGGCGCCCTTCACATGGGCCGCGCAGGGCAGAAGGCGCTTCTGGTCCTTGAGGTAGGCTTCGGCCATTTCAACGGCCGAGGCGGCGGGGGCGTAGAAGGCCGAGCCGGTCTTGAGAAGGCCCACGATCTCGGCCCCGCCGTCGCGGGTGCGCTGGACGATGGCGTCGAGTTTCTCCTGCGTGGTCCAGCCCATTGCCACGAGATCGGGCAGCGGGATGCCGCCGACGGTGGAGTAGCGGACGGACGGCACCATCGTGTCCCCGTGGCCGCCGAGGACGAAGGCGGTGACGTCCTTCATCGAGACGTTGAACTCGAGGCTGAGGAAGTGGCGGAAGCGGGCCGAGTCGAGCACGCCGGCCATGCCGATCACCTTGTTGTGCGGCAGGCCCGAGAATTCGCGCAGCGCCCAGACCATGGCGTCGAGCGGGTTGGTGATGCAGATCACGAAGGCGTTCGGGGCATGGGCCTTGATGCCTTCGCCCACCGACTTCATCACCTTGAGGTTGATGCCCAGGAGGTCGTCACGGCTCATCCCCGGCTTGCGGGGGACGCCGGCGGTGACGATGCAGACATCGGCGCCCGCGATGTCGGCGTAGGAATTGGTGCCCTTCAGCGCCGCATCGAAGCCCTCCACGGGGCCGGACTGCGCGATGTCCAGCGCCTTGCCTTGCGGCGTGCCCTCGGCGATGTCGAACAGGACGACATCGCCCAGTTCCTTGAGCGCGATCAGGTGAGCAAGCGTGCCGCCGATCTGACCGGCGCCGATCAGGGCGATCTTGGGTCTGGCCATGGGAGCCTCCGTTGGGGTGAATCGGGGCTGTGGGTAGCGGCTAACGGCGCGTCTGTCCAGCCTTCGGACGGGATTGGTATACCATTGTATGCGAAATTTTCCGCCTTTCGGCGCGACGCGGAAGCGGTTAGCGGTAACGGGCGGAGGGCGCGATGGAAGGTCCGGGTTTCTGGGTGGCGGCAGTGGTCGCGGCGGCCCTGGTGGGGATGGGCAAGGGCGGTGTCCCGGTGGTGGGCATGCTGGGGGTTCCGGTCCTTGCGCTGGCGATCAACCCGGTGGTGGCGGCGGGGCTTCTGCTGCCGGTCTACATCGTTTCGGATGTCTTCGGGCTGTATGCCTACCGCCATGCCTTCGACCGAAGGGTGCTGGCCATCGTGGTGCCGGGGGCGGTGATCGGGATCGGCATCGGCTGGGCGACGGCGAGCCTGGTCAGCGAGGCGGCGGTGACGCTGGTCGTGGGTGCGATAGGTCTTGCCTTCGCGCTGAACATCCTGGCGCGCAAGCCGGTGGCGGCAAGCCCGAAGCGGGCCGAGGTGGCGCCGGGCCTGTTCTGGGGCGCCGTGACGGGGTTCACCAGCTTTGTGAGCCATGCGGGGGCGCCGCCCTGGCAGGTCTACACGCTGCCCCTGGGGCTGCCGAAGGCGGTCTTTGCGGGGACGACGACGATCGCCTTCGCGATCATCAACGCGGTGAAGCTGATCCCCTATTACGCGCTGGGCCAACTGAACCCGGCGAACCTGAAGGCGGCGGCGGTTCTGGCGCTGCCGGCCATTGTGGCGGTGTTCGCCGGGGTCCGTCTGGTGCAGCTGATGCCGGAGCGGCTGTTTTTCCGGCTGGTGGTCTGGGCGCTGGCGCTGATCTCGCTGAAGCTGATCTGGGACGGTGCCCGCGGGCTGATCTGACCCGGAAGCTGCGGTTTCCGCCGGGCGGGGGGTGATCGCGGAGCCGGTGCGTGGCAGCATGATCCCGCGGTGGCCGCTGCGCCCCCCCCTCTCCCTCCCACACGAGGGGGAAGGGAAGCGCCCGGCGTCCCGACCCGGAAGGAGAGAACGGATGCTGCCCGACAAAGATGTGCTTTACGCCAGCCTTGCCGCGCGGGACGGGCGGTTCGAAGGGTTGGCCTTCGTCTGCGTGACCACCACCGGGATCTTCTGCCGGATGACCTGCCCGGCGCGGACGCCCCTGCGGCGGAACGTGGTATTCAGGCCTTCGGTCGAGGATTGCCTTTCAGCGGGGTTCCGGGCCTGCAGGCGGTGCCGGCCTCAGGCAGGGTCGCCGCCGGCGGGCAGACCCTCGGTCACCGCCTCGTAGTCCGAGCCCGAGGCCATCAGGCACATCCTGCCGTCGGGCAAGGTCATGGTGATCGACCAGGTGCCGGTTTCGTCCGAGGCATAGACTTCCATCACGGCGGCCTGACCGGCGATGCCGACCGAGCGGCGCGTCTCGCCGTAGCGGTCGGCGAGCAGCGCGGTCACGGCCTCGCGGCTGTCGCATTGCGGGGCGCCGTGGGCGATGTCGGCGGCGGCAAGCATCGCGGCGAGGCCGAAGGAAAGGGCGAACATCTCTTGAGTCATGGGAGGGCCTTTCTGGCGGTCTGGATGCGGGAAAGGCTGCCGGTCCTGGGCTGACAGGCGGTTAACACGGCGTTCCCGCGCTGCGGTCGCCAAGAGATTTCTGCGCTGCGGCAGATTTCATCTTGCTGTTTGTGTCCGATCCGTGCTTTCAAGCGCAAGAATGTTGCGCGGAGGTGAGTCGTGATCCGTCCCTATCGCTCTGTCCTCTACATCCCTGCCTCGCGCGAGCGGGCGTTGGAGAAGGCCCGGGAGCTGGCGGCCGACGCGATCATCTTCGACCTTGAGGATGCCGTGGCGCCCGACGAGAAGGGGCGGGCGCGGGAGTTGCTGGCCCGTGTCCTGCGCGAGGCGGACTATGGCGCGCGGGCGCGGATCGTGCGGGTCAACGGCCTTGGCACCGAGTGGGTCGCGGGCGACCTGGCGGCGTTCGGCGACCATCCGGGCGTGGATGCGGTGCTGCTGCCGAAGGTGAATGGTCCGGCCGATCTGGACGCCGTGGCGGGACCGGTGCGCGCGCCGCTCTGGGCGATGCTGGAAACGACGAAGGGCTGCCTGAACGCAGCCGCCATCGCGGCGCATCCCCGGCTGGAGGGGATGGTGATGGGCACCAACGACCTGGCCAAGGAACTGGGCGCGCGGTTCCGGCCCGACCGGCTGCCGCTGCTGGCGGGGCTGGGCGCTTGCGTCATGGCGGCGCGGGCCGAGGGGCGCATCATCGTGGACGGGGTGTTCAACGCCTTCAAGGACGAGGCGGGGCTGCGCGCCGAATGCGAGCAGGGCCGCGACATGGGGTTCGACGGCAAGACGCTGATCCATCCGGCGCAGCTGGACATCGCCAACGAGGTCTTTGCGCCGAGCGAGGAGGAGGTCGCGCTGGCGCGGCGGATGATCGCCGCCTATGCCGAGGCGCGGGCGCGGGGCGAGGGTGTGGCGGTCGTGGACGGAAAGATCGTCGAGAACCTGCATGTGGCGACGGCCGAGGCGCTGATCGGCAAGGCCGAGGCAATTGCGGCGCTGGCGGTTTGAGGGCAGTGTGCGCGCGATGAACCGGCTGGAGGCATCGCATGACACTGATCGTTCTGGGACTGGCGCTGTGGTGGGCGGCGCATCTGTGGAAACGGCTGGCGCCGGCATCGCGGGCGCGGGTGGGCGCCCCCGGCAAGGGGATCGTCGCAGTCGGCGTGCTGGCCGGCGTGGTGCTGATGATCCTGGGCTATCGCGGGGTCGAGCAGGTCGATCTGTGGTATCCGCCGCGCTTCCTGGTGCATGTGAACAACCTCCTGATGCTGTTCGCCTTCTACCTTTACGCGGCGAGCGGCATGAAGACGCGGATCACCGGCGTGATCCGGCATCCGCAGCTGACGGCGGTCAAGACCTGGGCGGTGGCGCATCTTCTGGTGAACGGCGATCTGGCCTCGGTCGTGCTGTTCGGCGGGCTTCTGGCCTGGGCGGTGGTGGAGGTCATCCTGATCAACCGCGCCGAGCCGCGACCCGCGCCGCCGGCGCCTGCCTCGATGGGCAAGGAAGCGGGCGCCGTGATCGGGGCCGTGGTGGTGATGGGCGTGGTGATGCTGATCCACAACTGGCTGGGCGTGCCGCCCTGGGGCTGAGGCAGGACCGGGGGTTTCACACCCCCCAGCCCATTGGTTTCTCGAGCCAATGGCGAAACCAAACGGCTACCCCGTGGGATATTTGCGGACAGATGAAGGGCAATTCGAGGCGAATTGTCAGGGGCTTGGTGAGGGAATGAAGCTTTACCGTTTCTTGAGCGCGGACGACACCTCGGCCTTCTGTCACAAGGTGACGGCGGCCTTGAACAAGGGATGGGAGCTGCATGGCTCGCCCACTTATGCCTTCGACGCGGCCAATGGCGTGATGCGCTGCGGGCAGGCGGTGGTGAAGGAGGTGGCGGGCGATTATCACCCGGAGCTGAAGCTGGGCGAGCAATGAAGACCAATCCGGGACGGTTCTTCGAGGACTACCGCCTGGGCGAGGTCATCCGCCATGCGGTGCCGCGCACGGTGGGGGCGGGCGAGCGGGCGCTCTACCATGCGCTCTACCCGGCGCGCGGGGCCTTGTATTCGTCGGACGAGTTCGCGCGGTCGGTGGGGCTGAGGGCCTCGCCGCTGGACGATCTGATCGCCTTCCACACGGTGTTCGGCAAGACGGTGCCGGACATCAGCCTGAACGCGGTGGCGAACCTCGGCTATGCCGAGGGGCGCTGGCTGAGGCCGGTCTGGCCGGGCGACACGCTGCGGTCCGAAAGCGAGGTGATCGGGCTGAAGGAGACCTCGTCGGGGGCAACCGGGGTGGTCTGGGTGCGGACGCGGGGGCTGAACCAGGCTGGCGAGACGGTGCTGGAGTATGTCCGCTGGGTGATGGTGCGCAAACGCCGGCGCGAGGTCGAGGTGCCGGTGTCGGTGCCGGCACTGGCGGCGGTGGTGGAGCCGGGGGCGCTGGTGATTCCTGAGGGGCTGGATTTCGCGGCCTATGACTTCGGGCTGGCGGGAGAGCCGCACCGCTGGGGCGATTATCGGGTCGGCGAAGTGATCGACCATGTGGACGCGGTGACGGTCGAGGAGGCCGAGCACATGCTGGCGACGCGCCTGTGGCAGAACACGGCCAAGGTGCATTTCGACGTTACCCAGCGCGAGGATGGCCGGCGGCTGATCTATGGCGGGCATGTCATCAGCCTGGCCCGCGCCCTGTCGTTCAATGGCCTGGCCAATGCGCAGATGATCGTGGCGCTGAACGCCGGTGCCCATGCGAACCCCTGCTTCGCCGGCGACACGGTGCGGGCCTGGTCGGAGGTGCTGGACCGGGCGGAGACCTCGGTCCCCTCGGTCGGCGCCTTACGGCTGCGGCTTGTGGCGACGAAAGGCCGGGTGGGCGAGTTGCGCGGGCCGGACGGGAAATACCTGCCGGAGGTGCTCTTGGATCTCGACTACTGGGCGCTTGTGCCGATGTGAGTCGGGTGTCCGCACCGGGTGTGATCACGCCCCGAAAATTTGTGATCGCAAACGCCAGAAATTCGCCACCGATAGCGACAACATGTTGCAGTTGCGGCAATCCGCGCGTGACATGGGCGAAATCCGCGCTATGCAGAGGAACGAGTGACAGCCTGGCGCCGGTCTTCGGGCGGCGCCGCCAGACGTGAGGACGGACCATGGCAGACGCAAAGCGCCCCCCCGTGCAGGTCGCGCGACCCCTGTCGCCACACCTGCAGATCTATCGCTGGCAGGTGCCGATGCTGACCTCGATCCTGACGCGGATCACCGGGCACGCGCTGATCGCCGGGGTGGTGCTGGGCGTGTGGTGGCTGCTGGCGGCGGCGACCTCGGAGGCCTATTTCGCCACGGCGAACGCGGTGGCAACCAGCTGGTTCGGCGATCTGGTGTTCACCGGCTCGCTCTGGGCGGTGTGGTATCACTACCTGGCAGGCCTGCGGCATCTCTACTACGACGCCGGCAAGGGTCTGGACATTCCCACGGCGGAAAAGCTGGGCTGGGCCTGCATCATCGGCTCGGTCGTGCTGACTGTGATCACAATTCTTCTGGTACGGTGAGGGCTGCGACCATGCGCTACATCACTCCCCGCAAGCGGGCCGAGGGCCGGGGTGCCGCCCATCACGGGACGGAACACCACTGGTCGATGACCGTCTCGGCGGTCGGCCTCGCCTTCCTGGTACCGGTCTGGCTCTATGTCTTCGGCCGCGCGCTGGGGCAAAGCCGCGAGGCGGTGGTCCAGACCTTCGGCAGCCCGTTTCCGGCGATCCTGACGGCGCTTTTGCTGGTGGTGGGGATGCGGCATTTCGCCATGGGGGCGACGACGATGATCGAGGATTATGCCCGGGGCACGGCGCGGAAGATGCTGATCATCTTCGTCATCTCGCTGGCCTGGGTGATCGCCGCGACGGGGCTGTTCGCCCTGGCCCGCATGGCTCTGTAAGGAAGCGATGATGACTGCCTATCCGTACGAGACGCATGAATACGACGTGGTCGTGGTGGGGGCCGGCGGCGCGGGCCTGCGCGCGACGCTGGGCATGGCCGAACAGGGGCTGCGCACGGCCTGCGTGACCAAGGTGTTCCCGACCCGCAGCCACACGGTGGCGGCGCAGGGCGGCATCGCGGCCAGCCTTGGCAACATGGGGCCGGACCACTGGCAGTGGCACATGTATGACACGGTAAAGGGCTCGGACTGGCTGGGCGACACCGATGCCATGGAATACCTCGCGCGCGAGGCGCCGAAAGCGGTCTACGAGCTGGACCATTACGGGGTGCCATTCAGCCGCACCGAGGAGGGCAAGATCTACCAGCGCCCCTTCGGCGGGCATACGACCGAGTTCGGCAACGGCCCGCCGGTGCAGCGGACCTGCGCGGCGGCGGACCGGACGGGGCATGCGATCCTGCATACGCTCTATGGACAAAGCCTGAAGAACAACGCGGAATTCTACATCGAGTATTTCGCGATCGACCTGGTCATCACCGATGGCGCCTGCACGGGCGTCGTCGCGTGGAAGCTGGATGACGGCACGATCCATGTCTTCAACGCGAAGATGGTGGTGCTGGCGACGGGCGGCTATGGCCGCGCCTATTTCAGTGCGACCTCGGCCCATACCTGCACCGGCGACGGCGGCGGGATGGTGGCGCGGGCGGGTCTGCCCTTGCAGGACATGGAGTTCGTGCAGTTCCACCCGACGGGGATCTATGGCTCGGGCTGCCTGATCACCGAAGGCGCGCGGGGCGAGGGCGGCTATCTGACGAACAGTGCAGGCGAGCGGTTCATGGAGCGGTATGCGCCGCACTACAAGGACCTGGCACCGCGCGACTATGTCAGCCGCTGCATGACCATCGAGATCCGCGAGGGCCGTGGGGTGGGGCCGAACAAGGACCACATCCACCTGAACCTCAGCCACCTGCCGCGCGAGGCGCTGGAGCAGCGTCTGCCCGGCATCACCGAGTCTGCACGGATCTTCGCAGGTGTCGATCTGACGAAGGAGCCGATCCCGGTCCTGCCGACAGTGCACTACAACATGGGCGGCATCCCCACGAACTACTGGGGCGAGGTACTGAACCCGACGAAGGAGAACCCCGATGCGGTCTTCCCCGGCCTGATGGCGGTGGGCGAGGCGGGCTGTGCCAGCGTGCACGGGGCGAACCGGCTGGGGTCGAACAGCCTGATCGACCTGGTGGTCTTCGGACGTGCGGCAGCGATCCGGGCCGGGCAGGTGGTGGATCGCGGCGCAAGCGTTCCCGCGACGAACAAGACCGAGGTGGACAGGGCGCTGTCCCGGTTCGACGCGCTGCGCCATGCGAACGGCGCGATTCCGACGGCCGAGTTGCGGCTGGAAATGCAGCGCACGATGCAGTCCGACGCAGCGGTCTTCCGTGCCGAGGAGACGCTGGCGGCCGGCGAGCGCAAGATGACCGAGATCGCGGGCAGGATGGGCGATCTGAAGGTTACCGACCGCAGCCTGGTCTGGAACAGCGACCTGATGGAGACGCTGGAACTGACCAACCTGATGCCGAACGCGCTCGCCACGATCTATGCCGCACATGCCCGCACCGAAAGCCGCGGTGCCCATGCGCACGAGGATTATCCGCACCGCGACGACGCGAACTGGCGCAAACACTCGCTGGCCTGGGTGGACGGCAACCGGGTCCGGCTTGACTATCGCCCGGTCCACACCGACCCTCTGACGACGGAAGCCGAGGGCGGCATCGCCCTGGAAAGGATCGCCCCGGCGGAAAGGAAGTTCTGATGCGCGCCCTGGCCGTTTCGCTTGCCGCTGTCCTTGGTCTTGCCGCCTGCGATCCGGCGGAACTGGTGCAGGACACGCTTAAGCGGACGGCCCATACGGTGGTGTTCCCGGTGGTCAACATCGACATGCCGGCCGAACCGGCGCGGAAGGCCACGAAATGCATCCTCGATGCGGCCAGCGCGGACGAGCTTCGGCTTCTGGCGCGCGACGTCGGCGTCGAGGCCGGAACCGCGACCAAGGCGACGATCCGGCAGATCGCGCTTCGCCCCGCGGCACAGGCCTGCTTTGCCGCCAATGGCGTTCCTCCGATCCGGTGATGCGATGAACCGACTGCTGCCCGTTGCATGTCTTGCCCTCGCCGCCTGTGGCCCGATGTCGCTGGCCGAGGCCGAGCGGCAATGTTTCGAGCGCGCCCGCCTGGCCCAGCAGCCGCGGGGCGAGGTCACGGTCGGCCTCGGTTCGGGCGGGCAGAAGTCTGCGGGCGTGGAGTTGAACGTCAGCTCGGATTACCTGATGGGCCGCGACCCCTCGGCCGTTTACGACAGCTGCGTTATGCAGAAGGCCGGCGAACCGCCGAGCCGCCCCCTTTATGCAAGACCCGACTGGAAAGGCTGAGACATGGTCCAGTTCTCGCTCCCCAAGAATTCCAAGATCCGCACCGGCAAGACCTGGCCGAAGCCCGAGGGCAAGAACGTCCGCAAGTTCCAGATCTACCGCTGGAACCCCGATGACGGCGAGAACCCGCGGGTCGACACCTATTTCCTGGACATGGACCAGTGCGGCCCGATGGTCCTGGATGCGCTGATCAAGATCAAGAACGAGATCGACCCGACGCTGACGTTCCGGCGGTCCTGCCGCGAGGGCATCTGCGGATCCTGCGCGATGAACATCGACGGGATCAACACGCTGGCCTGCATCTATGGCCTCGACGAGATCAAGGGCGACGTGAGGATCTATCCGCTGCCGCACATGGCGGTGATCAAGGACCTGATCCCGGACCTGACGCATTTCTACGCCCAGCATGCCAGCATCATGCCCTGGCTGGAGACCAAGACGAACCGCCCGGCGAAGGAATGGCGCCAGTCGATCGAGGACCGGAAGAAGCTGGACGGGCTTTATGAATGCGTGATGTGCGCTTCGTGCAGCACCTCCTGCCCGAGCTACTGGTGGAACTCGGACCGTTATCTGGGCCCCGCCGCGTTGCTGCACGCCTATCGCTGGATCATCGACAGCCGCGACGAGGCGACGGGCGAGCGGCTGGACGCGCTGGAGGATCCCTTCAAGCTCTATCGCTGCCACACGATCATGAACTGCGCCAAGACCTGCCCCAAGGGGCTGAACCCGGCGAAGGCGATTGCCGAGATCAAGAAGATGATGGTGGAACGGGTAGTCTGATCCACCCATGCCGATCCTGCTGCTGATCCTGGCGGTCGGGGTCTATCTGTTCCTCTGGCACCAGTGGCGGACCACGACCCTGACGCGCGACTGCCGTTGGCGGCTGGACCGCGGCGTGGCGCCGGACTTCTGGCGCTGCGTGGCCTGCGGGGCCGAGGCGCGGGGGGCGGAACCGAAGGATTGCCTGCGCCGCCGGCGCTAGGTGGAAAGTTCGCGCCGCGCATCGCGCAGGATCGCAAGCGCCGAACCGAGAAACAGGCTGGCGATGCCGATGGCCACCAGGATGTCGGGCCAGGGGCTGCCCAGAAGCGCCACGAACAGCGCCGCCGCGACCACCGCCAGGTTGCCGATCGCATCGTTGCGCGAGAAAAGCCAGACGGCGCGGGCCGAGGCATCTCCTGTCCGATGCCGCATCATCAGGGCCGCACAGGCCAGGTTCACGGCCATTGCCCCAAGGCCCATGACGGTCATCACGGTGGATTGCGGCAGCTCCGGCCGCAGCGCCTCGAACAGGGTGCCGGTCAGCACGGACAGGCCCATTGCCATCAGGAACAGGCCCTGGACCATCGCAGTCCGGGCCCGCGCCCGCGCCGTCCAGCGCAGGGCTATGAGGGCCAGCAGCGAGATCAGCCCGTCACCGAGGAAATCCAGCGAATCCGCCAGAAGCGCCTGCGAACCCGCCCAGAGGCCGGCGACGATTTCAGCGAGCCCGTAGCCCAGATTCAGCGCCACCACGATGCCGAGGATGCGGGCATAGGCGGGGTCGTGATGGGTCTGGATCGGGGAAAGTTCGTGTCCCGTCGCGGCGACCGCGGCGGCGATGGCCGCGGCCTCCGGCCCTGCGGGCGCGAGAGTGACTTCCAGCGTGCCGTTGGTCAGCGAGGCGCGGGCCGAACCGACCCCGGGCACGGACAGGGCGGCCTGTTCGACGCGCTGCACGCAGGAGGCGCAGTCGAGCCCGGACACGGAGAAGCGCAAGGTCTCAGCCATGCCGGACTATTACCGCTGACTTCGTCCCGGGGAAAGCCGTCAGGAATAGCGTTCCACCGTCGCCGCCATGTGGTCGTCGTAGCGGTCGCCCCAGGCCCAGCCGATGGGCAGGACGCGGTCGATCTCGGCCCGGTCCTCGTCGGTCAGGTCGATGCCGGGCGCCATGGCCCAGGCGCGCAGGTGCTCGGCCGTCCGGGTGCCGGGGATCGGGATGAGATGCGGCCCCCGGTCGAGAAGCCAGGCAAGCGCAAGCGCCGCGGGGGAGTGGCCGCGGCTTCGGGCGAAGGCATGGAAGGCGTCGAGCCGCGCCTTGTTGTGCGGCCAGTTTTCCGGCGTGAAGCGGGGGATGCGACTGCGGAATTCGCCGGGCGCGAAGGTCGCGGGGTCGGCCATCGGTGTGCCGAAGGCGCCACGGGCGAGCGGCGAGAAGGGGACGAAGGCCACGCCCAGGCTCGCGCAGCGCTGGATGAGCCCCAGTTCCGGCGTTCGGGTCCAGAGGGAATATTCGCTCTGCACCGCCATCACGGGATGCACCGCATGGGCGCGCTCCAGCGTGTAGGGGCCAACCTCGGACAGGCCGTAGCCGAGGATTTTCCCTTCCTCGTGAAGGCGTTGCATGGTGCCGGCCAGATCCTCGGCCGGGATCAGGGGATCGTGGCGGTGGGCGTAGAAGAGCGTCACATGGTCCACCCCCAGCCGCCGCAGCGAGCCTTCGAGTTCCGCGCGCATGTGTTCGGGTCGGTTGTCGATCCGCCGGGCGGGGTCGTCGGTGAAGGCGGCCTTGGTGGCGATGTGGGGCCGGTGGCCCGTCCGCTTCAGCCAGGTGCCGATGACGGTTTCGCTGACGCCTTTGCCGTAACCGTTGGCGGTGTCGAGGAAGGTGATCCCG
Organism: Tabrizicola flagellatus; assembly: GCF_008271465.1. GTDB lineage: Bacteria > Pseudomonadota > Alphaproteobacteria > Rhodobacterales > Rhodobacteraceae > Tabrizicola > Tabrizicola flagellata. Next base: position 141,311 of record NZ_VMDU01000003.1, read on the forward strand.
GCCTCCCAGGCGGCATCGAGCGTGCGGAGCGACTCGGATTCGGTCGTGGGACCGAACATGCCGCCGAAGGAGAGGCAGCCGAGCCCGAGAGCCGAGACCTCGGGGCCGTGCCGGCCAAGGCGGCGGGTTCTCATGGCGTCACATAGTGCAGGCCCTGGAACCGGGCGCGGAGGGCGCGGGTCCGGGGAGCGACGGTTTCGGGGGCGTTCGAGCGCAGGGCTTCGGCGATCAGCGCGGCAAGCGCAGGCGCATCGGCGGGGGTGACGCCACGGCGGACGAGTTCGGGCGTGCCGATGCGCAGGCCGTTCAGGTCGCCCGGCACCTCGGCCAGGGGCAGGCCGATGCCGCAGGCCAGGAACCCTGCCTTGCGCAGGGTCTTCGAGGCCGCCTGCCCGCCGCCGAAACCCGCGGCCTCCAGAGCGAACTGGTGCGAGGCGGTGGCGCCCCGATCGGCGGCAAAGACCGGCAGGCCGAGCGCGGCCAGTTCGCGCGCCAGTGCCTGGGCGAGGTCCACCATCGCCCGGGCATAGGCCGCGCCATGCTCGCGCCAGTCGAGCAGCGTATAGGCAAGCGCCGCCGATTTCGCGGCGTCGAAATTGGCGGTGAGGCCGGGGAAGGCGATGGCGTCCAGCCGTTCGGCGATGGCGGCGTCATTGGTGACGATCAGCCCCCCGGCGGGGCCGCCAAGCGACTTGTAGGTGGACATCGTCATCAGATGCGCGCCTTCGGTCAGCGGATTGGCCCAGACGCGCCCCGCGATGATCCCGCATTGATGTGCGGCGTCGAACAGCACCTTTGCCCCGACCCGGTCGGCGATCTTGCGCACCTCGGCCACCGGATGGGGGAAGAGGTTCAGGCTGCCGCCCACGATGATGATCTTCGGCCGCACGGCATGGGCCAGATCCTCCAGCCCTTTCAGATCAAGCGTATAGCCGTCGGCGTCGATCGGTGCCGGGTGGGTGGTCAGGCCGTAGAGCCCGGCGCAGCCTGCGGCATGGTGGGTGACATGGCCGCCGATGGAAGGGGGCGGCGCGATGATCGCATCGCCGGGCTTCGCCAGTGCCATGAAGCCGTAGAGGTTCGCGAGAGCCCCGGAGCCCACGCGGATCTCGGCATGTGTCGCGCCGAAGACCTCGGCGGCAAGCTCGGCGGCGATGACCTCGATCTCCTCGATCGCTTCCAGCCCCATCTCGTACTTGTCGCCCGGATAGCCCAGCGATGGGCGCGAGCCGAGGCCAGCGGCGAGGGCCGCCTCGGCGCGCGGGTTCATCACGTTGGTCGCGGGGTTGAGGTTGAAGCAGTCCCGGTCGTGGATCTGCCGGTTCTCGGCGATCAGCGCATCCAGCCGCGCCGCGACCTCGGACGAGGGGCGCGCGGCCCCGGCGGCAAGGCGCTGGACATGGGCCTCGCAGGAGGCGGGAACCCAGGGGCGGGGGGCGAGGTGGGACATGGGCAACTCCGGTCAGGTCGGCGCAGGAAAGCCGCCCCTTGCCCCGGATGCAAGGGGCAAGCGCCGCTCAGCCCGGCACGCGCGGCAGGCCGCGGGCGATCCAGCCCGGCCCGGCGGAGGAGCCGAGCATGCCTTCGGCCACGTCGAAGACCTGCGAGAAGCCCGCCTGTTCCAGCGCGCGGGCCAGCCGCGCCGACCGGCCGCCGGTGGCGCAGATCAGCGCAATGGGGCGGGACGGGTCGCCGCCGGCGAGGTCGGACAGGGCGGCGAGGAAATCCTTCCGCCGCATGTCCAGCCGGTGCGCCGGGGCCGGGCTGCCGGTCCCGGCCCATTCCTCGGGGGTGCGGATGTCCACGAGCAGAACCTCGCCCGCTTCGGCGCGGCGGAAGGCCTCGGCGGCGTCCAGCGCGGGGCCGGCCGGCCCCCTGGGCAGCGCGACATAGCCGACCCCGGCAACCGCGGCAGCCCCGGCCAGTAGCAGGAAGGTGCGGCGCGTGGACATGGGGTTCGTCTCCGGTTCGAGTGTCAGCCGAGGGCGGCTTCCAGCGCGATCTCGACCATGGCGCCGAAGCTGCGTTCGCGCTGGTCGGCAGGCAGCGCCTCGCCCGTGGTGATATGGTCCGAGACCGTCAGGATGGCAAGCGCCCGCGCCCCATGCCGGGCGGCGACCATGTAGAGCTCGGCGGCCTCCATCTCGACGCCCAGGCAACCGTGGCGCAGAAGCTGCTCGGTAAGGTCGGGGCGTTCGTCATAGAAGGTGTCCGAGGAATAGATGCCCCCCACATGGACGGGCGTGCCCCGTGCGGTCGCCGCGGCGTGGGCCTTGGACAAAAGGTGGAAGTCGGCGCAAGGCGCGAAGTTCAGTTCGCGGAAGATCGTGCGCGAGGGCGACCCCACGGTCGAGCAGGCCTGCGCCAGGATCACGTCGCGGACCTTGACATGGGTGGGCAGCGCCCCGGCCGACCCGATGCGGATCAGGGTCTTAGCGCCGAAGTCGCGGATCAGCTCGTTGGCGTAGATCGACAGGGACGGCATCCCCATGCCCGAGCCATGGATGGTGACCCGGTGGCCCCGCCAGGTGCCGGTGTAGCCGAGCATCCCCCGGACCTCGTTGACCAGCACCGCGTCGGTCAGGAAGGTCTGTGCTGCCCAGCGTGCGCGGTAGGGGTCGCCGGGCATGAGCACGGTTTCGGCGATGTCGCCCGGTCTGGCGCCGATGTGAACGGTCATCTTTTCCCCCCATGGTCTGGAAGCGTATCATCCGGAAACGTCCGGCCTGCCCGCAACGGATGCGCGGTGTGGCAAGTGGAAGTCCGGCTGACCACTCCTGGGTTCAGGTATGGGCCGCGCATCCTTCCGGCGCAAGGCCGCAAGATCCGGTCCGAGCGCCGACCGCCGGTATACCGCGCCGGCGGCGAATCCTATTCCCCCGGCATCGTGACCAGGGCGTTTGTCGCCGGAGACCAGGTCATCCGGAAGACGCCCGGATCGGGCCGGTTGATCAGTTCGCCCGCGATGGTGACCTTCAGGAGGTGCCGGTCGTCGTCGGGGACCAGCGACCACTCCTGCACGACCAGACTGTGCTGCGCACCGTGCTGGAAGACCTTGATCTCGCAGCCGATCGTGTCGGCGCAGAACATGGCAAGGGCGGCAGAGCAGGAGAGCCTGCGCGAATCGAGGACCAGGGCAGGGTCCTCGGGACCGAGGAGGAACGCCTGCGTCACGGCATCCTCGGAGACGGTCAGCGTTCCGCCCCGGGCGGTGCAGGCGGCCCGGTGGTAATCGAGAAGCGCCGTCAGCGCCTGCGGGCGGTCTTGCGCGACGGCCGGGGCGGCGAGGGCCAGGAGGAGGAGGGTGCGGATCATTGCAGCAGCCATTCGCTGCCGGTCCAGAGGAAGCGGACGGTCTCGCCCTTGTCGTTCGGGGCGGTGAGGTAGGTGACGCCGCCTTCGGTCACCGTGTCCCAGGAGTGCAGGTTGAGGCCCGCGCGGGTGCCGTCGATCAGGGTGTCGACGCCGCAGCCGCGGGTCCCGCAATAGGTGCCGTGGCTGTCCGAGCACCGGAAGAAGCCGCTGTCGATCACCCAGTCGGAGGTGCCGTCGCCGTTCAGGTCGCGCTGGGTCACGGCGCCAGGGTCCGCGGTGAACTCTCCAGCGCAGATGGACTTCGCCTCGTCCACGATGGTGGTGACGTCGCGCGGCCAGTCCTGGGCGGCGACAGGGCCGGCGAGGACGAGAAGGCTGAGGAAAATGCGCATGGCGGGCCCTTCCTGTTGCAGTCACCGCTTTCTAGGCAGGGCAACCGGGTCCGGAAAGGCAGGGAATCCCTATTCCGCCGCGACCGGCGCGGGGTCGGCCAGCGCCACGAGGTCCAGCATGATCCGGTTCAGCTGGAAATCCTTGGGCGTGTAGACCTGCGCCACGCCCATCGCCTTGAGCGTGCGGGCGTCCTCGTCGGGGATGATTCCGCCGACGACGAGGGGCTGGGTCAGCTTGGCCTCGCGCATCAGGTCGAGCGTCTCGCGGATGAGGGGGATGTGACTGCCCGAGAGGATCGACAGGCCGATGACGTCGGGCTGTTTCTCTGCCGCGGCGGCGACGATTTCCTGCGGGGTCAGGCGGATGCCGTCGTAGGTGATCTCCATCCCGCAGTCGCGGGCGCGGGCGGCGATCTGCTCGGCGCCGTTGGAGTGACCGTCGAGGCCCGGCTTGCCGAGGAGGAGGCGGAGCGGGCGGCCGAGTTTCGCCGAGACGGCGGCGACGGCGTCGCGGACGGGCTCCAGACCCTCGGTCCGGTTCGAGGGGTTGCGCGAGACGCCGGTGGGGGCGCGGTATTCGCCGTAGAGCGCGCGCATCGCGCCGCCCCATTCGCCGGTGGTGACGCCGGCCTTCGCGCAGGCGATGGAGGCGGGCATGATGTTTTCGCCGGACTGGGCGGCCTGGCGGAGGGCGGCGAGGGCCTTGGCGACCGCCTCGGGGTCGCGGGCGGCGCGCCACTGGGCGAGGCGGGCGCATTGGTCGGCCTCGGCCTTGGGGTCGGCCTGCATGATCGCGCCTTCGCCGGTGGCGAGCGGCGAGGGTTCGGTGGTGGTGAACCTGTTGACGCCGACGACCGTGGTCGCACCGGATTCGATGCGGGCGAGGCGTTCGGCGTTGGATTCGACGAGGCGGCCCTTCATGTAGGCGATGGCGGCGACGGCCCCGCCCATGGCGTCGATATGGGCGAGTTCCTCAAGCGCGCCGGCCTTCAGTTCGGCGACCTTGCGGTCGATGGCGGGGTTGCCGTCGAAGAGGTCGTCGTATTCCAGAAGGTCGGTCTCGTAGGCGAGGATCTGCTGCATGCGCAGCGACCATTGCTGGTCGAAGGGGCGGGGCAGGCCCAGGGCCTCGTTCCAGGCGGGCAGCTGGACGGCGCGGGCGCGGGCGTTCTTCGAGAGCGTCACGGCCAGCATTTCCAGAAGGATCCGGTAGACGTTGTTTTCCGGCTGCTGTTCGGTGAGGCCGAGGGAGTTGACCTGAACGCCATAGCGGAAGCGGCGGAACCGGGCGTCGGAGATGCCGTAGCGGGACTCGAGGAGTTCGTCCCAGAGCGCGGTGAAGGCGCGCATCTTGCAGAGCTCGGTCACGAAGCGGATGCCGGCGTTTACAAAAAACGACATTCTGCCCGCCATTGCCGGAAAATCTTCCGCCGGAACCTTCACTTTCAGATCATCGAGCACTGCGCAGGCCGTGGCGAGCGCGAAGGCAAGCTCCTGTTCCGGCGTCGCCCCGGCCTCTTGCAGGTGATAGGAGCAGACATTCATCGGGTTCCACTTGGGCAGGTGTTTCCCGGTATAGGCCGCGACATCGGTGATGAGGCGCAGCGAGGGCTCGGGCGGCAGGATGTAGGTGCCGCGCGAGAGATATTCCTTGATGATGTCGTTCTGGACGGTGCCCTGCAGTTTCGAGATGTCGGCGCCTTGTTCCTCGGCCACGGCGATGTAGAGGGCCAACAGCCAGGGTGCGGTGGCGTTGATCGTCATCGAGGTGTTCATCTGTTCCAGGGGAATGTCCTGGAAGAGCGTCCGCATGTCGCCGAGGTGTGCGACGGGAACGCCGACCTTGCCGACCTCGCCGCGCGCGCGGGGATCGTCCGAGTCGTAGCCGGTCTGCGTGGGCAGGTCGAAGGCGACCGAAAGCCCGGTCTGCCCCTTGGCGAGGTTGGTCCGGTAAAGCGCGTTCGAGGCCGCTGCGGTGGAATGGCCGGCGTAGGTGCGGAAGAGCCAGGGTTTTTCGGCGGTCATCGGGGCCTCGCGAGCGGTTTGGGCGATTCTGGCGGGTAATTTTATTGCGCATGGGAAGGCATACGGGAAAGATCATGCCGCTGTCAATCGCTGCGCTGCGGCAAGTCCGGGCGGGGGCCAGCCCCCGCACCCCCGGAGTATTTGGGAAAGGGCAAATGCATTGCGGGATGGGCCGGATGGGCTAGGCTGGCCCCATGTTCGGCACGGTGGCGGTTCCGGTCTGGTTGCTTGTCCTGATCCTGGGGTTTGCCGCGATCAGCCTTGCCACGCATTTCCTGTTTCCCAGCGTGCGCTGGTTCTTCCGGCGGCGGGCGGAGCGGGCGCTGTCGCAGCTGAACGCGCGGCTCGACCGCAAGATCGACCTGTTCAAGCTGGCGCGACGGTCGGACATGGTGGCGCGGCTGGCCTATGACCAGCGCGTCGTCGAGGCGGCGATGGCGCATGCGGCGGAAACCGGGGTGCCGGGCGAGGTGGCCTTCGAGGAGGCGCGGCGCTATGCCCGCGAGATCGTGCCGGGGTTTTCCGCCACGGTCTACTTCGGGTTCGGCACACGGGCGGCGAAATGGCTGAGCCGCCTCTTGTTCCGGGTCCGGGTTGGCAAGGTGGACCAGGCTTTGCGCCAGATCGACCCCAGGGCCACGGTCGTCTTTGTCATGAACCACCGCAGCAACATGGATTATGTGCTGGTGACCTGGCTGGTCGCGGACCGCTCTGCCATCAGCTACGCCGTCGGTGAATGGGCGCGTGTCTGGCCGCTTTCGGCGCTGATCCGGTCGATGGGCGCCTATTTCATCCGGCGCGGCAGCCGCAACGCGCTCTATCGCAAGGTGCTGGCGCGCTATGTGCAGATGGCCACCGAAGAGGGCACGACCCAGGCCATGTTCCCGGAAGGCGGGCTGAGCCTGGATGGCCGGGTCGGGCCGGCGAAGCTGGGACTGCTCAGCTATATCGTCGAGGGCTGGACCCCGGAGGCGCGCGACGTGGTCTTCGTGCCGGTGGGGCTTGCCTATGACCGGGTGCTGGAGGACCGGGTGCTGGTCGAGGCGGCAAAGTCCGGCACGCGGCGGTTCCGCAATCGCCCGTTCTTGGTGGCGTGGCACGGGCTGAAGTTCCTGTGGGCGCGGTTCCGGGGGCGGGCGGAGGTGTTCGGGACGGCGGCGGCGGGGTTCGGGGCGCCGATCTCGTTGCGCGACCATCTGCGGGCCGGGGGCACGGTCGAGGGCCTGGGCGAGCGCCTGATGGCGGCGATCGCGGCGGTGGTCCCGGTGCTTCCGGTGCCGCTGGTGGCGCGGGCCCTGGGCGAGGGGGCGGCGAGCCGCGACGAGCTGGACGCTCGGGTCAGGGATCTGGTCGCGCGGCTTGCCGAGGCGGGGGCGGTCCTGAAACTGCCGCCGGCCGGCGCAGCCTCGACCCTGGACGAGGGGCTGGGGCCGCTGATCCGGCGCGGCCTTGTGTCGGCGGAACTGCAGCCGGTTGCGGAGCATCGCTCGCTGCTGGACTTCTACGCGGCCTCGGTGCCCGACATCGGCATTTCTGCGCCGCCGCAGACATAAAATTTCAATATTGGCCCAAGATACTATTGCAAAGTTGCGCGCAAGAATATTATCTGCCGGCAGAGGCGCAGCGATTCTGCGGCGCGGCAACCATCTGGAGGCTGAGGTGGCTTTGGATACGCAAAATGCTCCGGTGATCTACGACGCGCCGAAGAAGGACCTGTACGAACTGGGCGAGATGCCCCCGCTGGGCCATGTGCCGAAGCAGATGTATGCCTGGGCCATCCGCCGGGAACGCCACGGGGCGCCGGAACAGGCCATGGTGCAGGAGGTGGTGGACACCTGGACCATCGACAGCCACGAGGTGCTGGTCCTGGTGATGGCGGCGGGCGTCAACTACAACGGCGTCTGGGCGGGCCTGGGCCAGCCGATCAGCCCCTTCGACGGGCACAAGGCGGCCTATCACATCGCGGGCTCGGATGCCTCGGGCATCGTCTGGGCGGTCGGCGACAAGGTCAGGCGCTGGAAGGTCGGCGACGAGGTGGTGATCCACTGCAACCAGGACGACGGCGACGACGAGGAGTGCAACGGCGGCGACCCGATGTTCAGCCCGACGCAACGGATCTGGGGTTACGAGACGCCGGACGGGTCCTTCGCGCAGTTCACGCGCGTCCAGGCCCAGCAGTTGATGCCGCGGCCGAAGCACCTGACCTGGGAGGAATCGGCCTGCTACACGCTGACGCTGGCCACGGCCTACCGGATGCTCTTCGGGCACGAACCGCATGACCTGAAGCCGGGTCAGAACGTGCTGGTCTGGGGCGCCTCGGGGGGCCTCGGGTCCTATGCGATCCAGCTGATCAACACGGCCGGGGCGAATGCGATCGGCGTCATCAGCGACGAATCGAAGCGCGATTTCGTCATGGGCCTGGGCGCCAAGGGCGTCATCAACCGCAACGAGTTCAAGTGCTGGGGCCAGCTGCCCAAGGTGAACTCGCCCGAATACAACGAGTGGCTGAAGGAAGCGCGCCGCTTCGGCAAGGCGATCTGGGACATCACCGGCAAGGGCGTGAACGTGGACATGGTGTTCGAACATCCGGGCGAGGCGACCTTCCCGGTCTCGAGCCTCGTCTGCAAGAAGGGCGGCATGGTGGTGATCTGCGCCGGGACCACCGGATTCAACTGCACCTTCGACGTGCGTTACATGTGGATGCACCAGAAGCGCCTGCAAGGGAGCCACTTCGCGCATCTGAAGCAGGCGGCCTCGGCCAACAAGCTGATGATCGAGCGCCGGCTCGACCCCTGCATGTCCGAGGTCTTCCCATGGGCCGACATCCCCAAGGCGCACACGCTGATGTGGAAGAACCAGCACAAGCCCGGCAACATGGCGGTGCTGGTGCAGGCGCCGCGCACGGGTCTGCGCACATTCGAGGACACGCTTGAGGCGAGCAAGCAGCTTTAAGCGCAACCTTTGACAACGAATTCACCCATCGCCCGGATTTCTGTGTTTAACTGAGTCGCCATGGGGTTCGGCCCTTCCGGGTCGGCCCTCTGGCGGCACAGGTTTCGGGCGGAGGGAATTCATGCGCCACGACTGGGTCTTCGACGTGTTGTCGGATCTTCTAACCTACGCGACCCAGAACGGCCTGCCCGGTTTGGCGGAGAAGGTCTCGCAGACGATCGACATGGCGCGCCTCGAGATCGGCGCGTCGCAAGCCGGGACGGAGGAGCCGCCGCAAGCGCCTCCGGCGAAGGGCCGGCGGATGCACTGACCCTACCGCTTGGGGCGGGAAGGGGCTATGGTCACAGGATGCAGGCCGCCGCGCTGATCTTTTCCGACGACCAGGCCGAGGCCTATGACCGGCTTGCCGCCGCCTTCCTTGGCGCGGGTATCGATCTTGCCGAGGGCGAGCTGACCCCGGTTGCCGAAGGGCGGAGCAGCGTCCTGGCTGTGGTGGGCAAGGCCGGGTCAGGCAAGACGATGCTGCTGGCCGAGCTGTATCGCGGTCTGAAGGCGGCGGGCGTCGAGGTGGTCTCGGGCGATTACGAGGGGCGCAAGCGCAAGGACCGCCGGACGCTGGCGATCCTGGCGCCGACGAACAAGGCCGCAAGCGTGCTGCGGCTGCGCGGGGTGCCGGCGACGACGATCCATCGCATCCTCTATACCCCGGTCTATGACCCGGAATACGAGAAGATCGCCGAATGGCTGACCGGGACGGGCACGCGGCCCAAGGTCGAGGGGCTGACGGATCTGGCGCTGGACCGGGCGCATGCCTTCTACCAACAGGTGGCCTCGATCCCCGGGGCGCTGGCGGCGGCGGGGCTTAAGGGGTCGGACTTCATCAAGGGCTGGAAGCGGCGCGAGGAACCCCTGGACGTGGGCTTCGTCGATGAAAGCTCCATGCTGGACGAGCGGCAGTTCAACGATCTGCAGGAAATCTTCCCGACTCTGGTCCTGTTCGGCGACCCGGCGCAGCTGGCCCCGGTCGGCCAGTCGGGCGAGATGGTGTTCGACCGGCTGTCCGAGGGGCGCAAGCTGGTGCTGCACCGCATCCACCGCCAGGCGGAGGACAACCCGATCCTCGACCTCGCCCATGCGCTGGGCGACGAGCGGCTGGGGTTCGAGGATTTCGAGGCGCTGGTGCAGGAGGCCGCGCGGAAGGACGACAGGGTGGTCTGGGCCGAACGGGTCGAGGCGGGGCTGATGGCGCGGTCTCCGGTCCTTGTCTGGCGCAACACGACGCGGGTGCGGCTGATCCAGGCCTTCCGGTCGGCCTATGGCGCGCCCGAGGACCAGCTTCTGCCGGGAGAGCCGCTGATCTGCGACGGCATCGAACTGCCGCTCAAGCACCGCAAGAAACGTATCGATCTCGAGGCGCGGGGGCTGATCAAGGGCGCGCAGGTGATCTATCTGGGCGAAGGCAACCGGCCGGGCTTTGCCCGTCTGCATGTGGTGGGGGCCGAGGAGCCGCAGCTTTCGGCCGCCTCGATCATCAAGATCGAGAAGCCGGACGCGGAAGAGCCCTTCATCCCGCATGCCGCCCAGATGGGCGCGGCCTTCCTGCATGGCGCGGCGGTTACGATCCACAAGGCGCAGGGCTCGCAATGGGAGGTGGTGCAGGTCTTTGCGCCGGACCTCTATGCCGCCGCGCAGTCGGGGCGGTCCGAAGCCGGAGTGCCCCTGTGGAAGCGGCTGGCCTATGTGGCGATCACCCGGGCGCAGACCCGGCTCTACTGGGTGGTGCGCAACCGGCTGGCCCGGCCCGAGGTTCCCCTCGGGATCGAGGACCTGCGCCGGGCTCCGGCGGCGCTGTCGCTGGAAGAGGCCGGCTAGGGTGGTGCGGGCCGCCGGAATTTTCCGGCGAAAAATTTTGGCGGCGGCGGTTCTGCTTTGGCGGCGTCTGGCCTATCCTGCCGCAAACAGAGGAGCCTTCGCATGACCCTGGTATTCGTCCAGTTCCGCTGCACGCCCGGCATGACCTACGAGGTCGCCGATGCGATCTGGGACCGCGAGGTGGTGAGCGAGCTTTACTCGACCAGCGGCGACTATGACCTGATCGCCAAGGTCTACATCCCGGACGACCAGGATGTGGGGCATTACCTGTCGTCGCGCCTGTTCGACATCCCCGGCATCCAGCGCACGCTGACCACGATGACGTTCAAGGCGTTCTGAGCCACGCCGCTCGGGTCGCGTCTGGGCTGTGGCCGAGGGCCGGGGGCCAGCCCCCGGACCCCCGGAGTATTTGGGCAAAGGGCAGGAGAGGATCAGAGCCAGGCGCTGCGGCCGGTGCCGACGGCGAGGGTCACGTTGGCGTAGCCGTCGCGCGCCAGCAGCCTGTCCAGCCCCTGGGCGATCCGCGGCACCAGCGACAACCCGTCATAGACCATGGCCGTGTAGAGCTGAACCGCCGAGGCCCCGGCGCGGATCTTCTCGTAGGCCTGTTCGGCCGAGCCCACCCCGCCGACCCCGACCAGCGGCAGGACTCCCTTGGTCAGATGCGACAGTCGCGCCAGGACTCTTGTGGACTTTTCGAACAATGGCGCCCCGGAAAGCCCGCCAGATTGATCCCGATTTGCAGATTTCAAACCTTCGCGGGACAAGGTGGTGTTCGTCGCGATGATGCCCGACACCCGGGCCAGCAGGGCCACCTCGACGATGTCCTCCAGCTCGCCCGGCGACAGGTCGGGTGCGATCTTCAGGAAGACCGGGATCGGGCGGGCGAGGGCCAGCCGCGCCTCCATCACCTGACGGAGAAGGTCGGCGAGGAGCGCCTTGCCCTGAAGGTTGCGCAGCCCCTCGGTGTTGGGCGAACTGACGTTCACCGTGGCGAAATCGACATGCGGGCCGCAATGGGCCAGCACGGCGGCGAAATCGGCGGCGCGGTTGGTCGAGGTCTTGTTCGCCCCTAGGTTCAGCCCGACCGGCACCGGCCCGCGCTGGCGGGCGGCAAGGCGTCCGCCGATCGCCTGCATGCCCTGATTGTTGAAGCCGAAACGGTTGATCGCCGCGCGGTCCTCGGTCAGACGGAAGAGGCGCGGGCGGTCGTTGCCGGGCTGCGCCAGGGGGGTCGCGGCCCCGACCTCGATGAAGCCGAAGCCCGCGCGCGACAGGGGGGCGATGGCCTCGGCGTTCTTGTCGTAGCCCGCCGCCAGCCCGACCGGGTTCGGAAGCCGCAGGCCGGCGATCGTCACATGCAGGCGCGGCAGGTCCACCGGGCCGGGCAGGGGCACGAGACCCGCGCGGAGCGCCCGGAGCGACAGGCCATGCGCGCGCTCGGGGTCGATGCGGTGCAGAAGCGACAGGCCCAGCCGCTCGAGCGTGCTCACCACAGCCCCTCGGGGAAGATGTGGCCGGTCGCGCCAAGGGGCAGCGACTTGTCCCAGACCACCTCGTCGAGGCGCAGGGGCCGGTAGAGATGCGGGAAAAGCTGCCCACCGCGCGAGGGTTCCCATTTCAGCGCCGGTCCCAGCCTGTCGGGGTCGAAAGCCACCAGCACGAGGTCGCTTTCCGTGCCGAACCACTTCGCCGCCGTTTCGGCCACCTGGGCGGGGGTGGAGAAATGGATGTAGCCGTCGGCCAGATCGACCGGCGCGCCCCGGGTTTCCCCGGCGGCCCGGAAGGCATCCCATTCGGTGCGGCGGAAGATCTTGAGGATAAGCATGGGCGCCGAATAGCGAAGGACGGGAGAGCTGGCAATGCCTTGCCGCCTGTCATTCGCCTGACACCGCGCGGGCCGATGTTCCTTTGACACGCCCGGCTCGCGCGGCGCAAGCTGGGCCCACTGGCAAACAACCTCTTGGAGAGTCGCGATGTTCAATGTTTCAAGGCTGGCCCTGATCTCTGCCATGCTGGCGCTGCCCGCGGGGGCCGAGACGGTGAAGCTGACGCTGCTGGGCGTCGGCGATGTCTACAATTTTGAAGAAGAGGACGGTCGGGGCGGTTTTGCCCGGCTGAACGCGGTGGCGAAGGCGGAACGCGCGGCCAATCCGAACACGCTTTACCTGTTCAATGGCGACATGCTGTCGCCGTCGCTCGCCTCGGGCTTCGACAAGGGGCAGAACACCATCGACTTCACCAACCTGGTGCCCTTCGACCTGGCGGTGCCGGGCAACCACGAATTCGACTTCGGGCCGGAGAATTTCTTCGAGAAGATGAAGGCCTCGAAATACCCGTGGGCGGCGATCAACATCACAAATGGCGACGGCAGCCCGATCGAGGGACTGGGCGGCGTGATGGTGAAGGAGGTCGGCGGGCTGAAGGTGGCGCTGATCCCGGTGGCGCAGGACACCTCGCCCGAGGTGAGTTCCACCGGCAGTCTGAAATTCGGACCCACGGTGGAGATGGGCGTCGAGGCCGCCAAGAAGGCGCGCGAGGACGGGGCGGACATCGTGGTCGGCGTGGTCCAGACCAACATGGAGAACGACCGCGCGCTGATGAAGAGCGGCGCCTTCGACGTGATCCTGTCGGGCGACGACCACACCTATGCCACCGCATATGACGGCCGCACGGCCTATGTCGAGACCAGCGTGGACGGCCAGTTCCTGACGCCGATCGATCTGACGGTCGAGGTGAAGGTGGCCGAGGACGGCAAGCGGTCGATAAGCTGGGTGCCGTCCTTCCGGTTCATCGACACCGCGACGGTGACGCCCGACCCCGAGTCGGTGGCGATGGCCGATGCGCTGCGCGCGACGATGGACAAGACGCTGGCGGTCGAGATCGGGACGCTCGCCGCTCCGCTCGACAGCCGCCGGAACGTGGTGCGGTCCGAGGAGGCGACCATGGGCAACCTGATTGCGGACGCGATGCGGGATGCGACCGGGGCCGATATCGCGATCATGAACGGCGGCGGCATCCGGGGGGACACGACCTATGACGCGGGTCGCAAGCTGACCCGTCGCGACATCCTGACCGAGCTGCCCTTCGGCAACGTCACGGTGGTGACCGAGCTGCCGGGCAGCCAGGTGCTGCTGGCGCTGGAGAACGGCGTCAGCCAGGTCGAGAAAGGCGCGGGGCGGTTTCCGCAAGTGTCGGGCCTGACTTTCGTCTTCGATCCGTCGGCCGAGCCGGGCAAACGGGTCAGCGAGGTGATGGTGGGTGGCGCGGCCCTTGAGCCCGACAAGCTCTACAAGGTGGCGGTCAACGACTACATCCTGGGCGGCGGAGACGGCTATGCGGCCCTTGGCGGCGGGCGCGTGCTGACCGACGGTCCGACCGGGCAGCTCGTGGCCAATGACGTGATGGCCTATGTCGAGAAGCTGGGCACGGTGAACGTGGGCGTCGAAGGGCGGATCCGCAAACTGGGACAATAGACCCGGGGGGCGGCTCCTCGCTTCCTTCGGTCGCTCCTCGCAGGGCACTCCGAGGAGAAGCCGAAGGCGCACGACGAGAGGTCAGCGGCGGATGCCGTGCAGGGCAAGGTCGCGGCCTTCGTCGTCCTTGAAGAAGGCCATCCACTCCTCGGACCCGTCCGGGTGCCGGTGGATCAGATTCGGGCCGCCGGTGACTGGGATGCCCGGCTCGACCAGCCGGGCATGGCCGGCGCTGATCTCGTCGGTCGCAAGGTAAAGGATGTCGGCGTCCTCGCGGCGACCGGTTTCCTTCAGCATCAGCCGGGTACCGGCGAGATCGAGGAAGGCCAGGCCGGGAAAGCGGTAGAGAAGGGGGGCGCCCAGCCGGTCGCTCCAGAAGGCGTGGGCGCGCTCGAGGTTCTCGACACGGCGCGAGATCTGGGAAAGCTGCGGCATCGGCGGCTCTGCGGTTGGGATGCGCGATCAGCCTGGCACGTCTTGCGCGTCTGCGGGATCGGGCACAGACTGGCGTGATGTGCGGGCGTTTCACCATCACCCACCCCACCGAGGCGCTGGCGGCGCTGTTCGATGCGGTCCCCGGCAACGACCTGCCGCCGGTGCCCAACTACAACGTCTGTCCGACGAACCCCGTCACCGTCGTGACCTCCGAGGGCGGGGTGCGGCGGCTGCGCGCGATGCGCTGGGGCTTCATCCCGGCCTGGTACAAGGCGCCGAACGATGGCCCGCTGATCATCAACGCGCGGTCCGACACCGTGGCCACGAAGCCCGCCTTCAAGGCCGCGATCCGCGAGCGGCGCTGCATCGTGCCCGCCAGTGGCTTCTACGAATGGAGCGAGGGCGAGAACAAGGCGCGGCTGCCCTGGTACTTCACCCGCGCCGACGGGCAGCCGATGGCGCTGGCGGGGGTCTGGCAGCGTTGGCGCGACCTCGACACCGTGGCCATCGTCTCGACCGAGGCCGGCGCCGGCATGGCCGGGATCCACCACCGCGAGCCGGTGATCCTGGAGCGGGCGGACTGGCCCCTGTGGCTGGGCGAGGCGGGGCACGGGGCGGCGGTCCTGATGCGACCCGTCGCGCCGGGCGTGCTGAACCCGCCCTGGCGGGTGGGGGTCGAGGTCAACTCGAACCAGGCGTCCGGAGAGCGTCTGATCGCCCCGGTCGCGGCTTGAAGCGCGCCCGGCGAGGTGTTATCTGACAGGCAGCGCGGGTGTTGTGTAATGGTAAGACCCTAGCCTTCCAAGCTAGAGACACGGGTTCGATTCCCGTCACCCGCTCCACCCCCTTCCCCACGGTCTCCGCAACCCGTCCACGGTGGACATTTCCGGATATCCGTTTCCTGACAAGGGCTTGTCCGTGGGCGTTCAGGGTTTGTTAACCCATCTTCCGCGTCTCGACGGAACGTCGGTTGTCCAGCGTATCAGTCGGTGACAGGCACGGAGTTCCACCGATGACGGACCGCGACAACCGCGCGGACAGCCGCGCGGACAGCCGCGCGGACAGCCGCGCGCGCGACGGGCATGAGCCGGAGAATCCGGCCGCCGACCCGCCGCATCTGACGCGGCGACGGCTGCTGGTGACGGGGCTGGGAATGGGCGCGGCGGCGCTGTCCTTGTGGGCAAGGCACGGACGCACGCCGACCATGCCGGGGACGCAGCGCCTTGCCTTGCCGGCCCGGCCAGGGTCGGGCAGTCTTTCCCTGCCGGCGCCGCCGCTGCCATCACGGGCCAAGCCGTCCACATCCTGAGCGAGGCCGGGACCGGACGGCAGGTGTCCGGGTCAGAAGATCCTGGTTATCAGTGGCCAGCCGACGATGCCGAAACTTGCCAGGGCCGCAAGATAGGCCGCGGCTGCCAGCAGGCCGTGCTGCCGTCCCATGCGGCGCTCGCGCCCGGTTTCGTCTCCGTCCGCGACCAGATACTGCGCGCCGAGCAGCGCGAAGGCGGTCAGGGCGAAGGATTGCAGCAGGAGCGCAATCAGGATCGCGGCGATGGACATGGCGATCGTCACCTTGCGGGCGATCCCGGGCGCGAAGGTCTGGCTCAGCACCGACAGGCAGCGCCCCCCGTCCAGGGGCCAGAACGGCAACAGGTTGAAGAAATTGATCGCGCCGGTGACAAGGGCGAAGGTCCAGAGGAAATCGGTCACGAGCGGGGACTGGATCAGCCCCGTGTCCAGAACGGTCAGGGCGAGGACCATGGGTGCGAGGCAGATACCCGGCCCCATAAGGGTGATGAAGACGTCCTCGGCGTGGCTTGCCGGTGGCCGGCCGGAGATGGCGACACCGCCGATCAGCGGGATCAGGCGAAACCGCGCATCGGCATGGCCGCAGACACGGTAGGCCGCGACATGGCCGAAT
Organism: Tabrizicola flagellatus; assembly: GCF_008271465.1. Classification (GTDB taxonomy): domain Bacteria; phylum Pseudomonadota; class Alphaproteobacteria; order Rhodobacterales; family Rhodobacteraceae; genus Tabrizicola; species Tabrizicola flagellata. The sequence goes on from NZ_VMDU01000003.1 coordinate 157,699, forward strand.
TCATGGATCATCACCGAGAGGACCAGCGCCACGCCATACAGCGGGTCGAAGAAATAGACCGCGGCCGCCAGCGCCATGGCGCCCGTGACAAGCGCCGGGGCGTCGAGGCCGGCAAGGGTGACGAAACGGCCCCGGTCAACAAGCCCGCCGCGCAGCGCGTGAAGGGTGGCGGCACAGAGGGCGAGGGCGGCAAGGACCGGTAGCACCGCGGTCAGAGGTTCTCGGCCTGCGGCATGCCGAGGATGTGGAAGCCGCCATCGACATGGATGACCTCGCCGGTGGTGCAGGCGCCGTAGTCCGAGCAGAGCCAGACCGCGGTGCCGCCGATCGCCTCGAGCGTGGCGTTCGAGCGCAGGGGCGTGTTGTCCTCGGTGTGGCGGTAGGTGGCGCGGGCGCCGCCGATGGCCGAGCCGGCCAGCGTCTTCATCGGCCCGGGCGAGATCGCGTTGACGCGGATCTTCTGCGGCCCGAGGTCGTTGGCCAGATAGCGCGTCGCCGATTCCAGCGCCGCCTTGGCCACGCCCATCACGTTGTAGTTCGGCACGACCCGGTTCGAGCCCTGGAAGGTCAGGGTGATGAGCGTGCCGCCGTTGGGCATCAGGGGCTCGGCGCGCCGGGCCACGTCGATGAAGCTGAAGCAGGAGATGTTCAGCGAGTTCAGGAAGTTGCCCTTGGTCGTGTTGATGAAGCGCCCGGTCAGTTCCGCCTTGTCGGAATAGGCGATGGCGTGGATGACGAAATCGAGCGAGCCCCAGCGGCGGCCGATCTCGGCAAACAGCCGGTCGAGGCTGTCCTCGTTGGTCACGTCCACGTCGATCAGGAAATCCGACCCCACGCTGGCCGCCAGCGGTTCGACCCGCTTGCCGAAGGCCTCGCCCTGGTAGCTGAACGCAAGTTCCGCGCCTTCCGCCGCCAGCGCCGAGGCGATGCCCCAGGCGATCGACCGGTCGTTCGCCACGCCCATGACAAGCCCGCGCTTGCCTTTCATCAGTTCGGCCATGATGGTTACCCGAGGTATTTCGACATGACGAGGGTGGCGTTGGTGCCGCCGAAGCCGAAGCTGTTGGACAGCACGCTGTCGATGGCGACATTGTCGCGCATCGTGGTCACGATCTCTCCGGGATCGAGCGCCGGGTCGGGGGTGAAGACATTGGCCGAGGCGGCGATGAAGTTGCCGTTCATCATGATGAGCGAATAGATCGCCTCCCACACGCCGGCACCGCCGAGGCAATGGCCGGTCAGCGACTTGGTCGAGGCGATGGGCGGGGTCTGGCCGCGGCCGAAGACGCGGCGGATCGCCTCGACCTCGGTGATGTCGCCGACGGGGGTCGAGGTGCCGTGGCTGTTGATGTAGTCGATCTTCCGGCCCTGGGGCAGGGTGGAAAGCGCCAGCCGCATCGCCCGTTCGCCGCCTTCGCCCGAGGGCGCCACCATGTCGTAGCCGTCCGAGGTGGCACCGTAGCCGGTGACTTCGCCATAGATCTTCGCGCCGCGGGCCAGGGCGTGTTCCAGTTCCTCCAGCACCACGATCCCGCCGCCGCCGGCGATGACGAAGCCGTCGCGGTTGGCGTCATAGGTGCGGGACGCGGTTTCCGGCGCGTCGTTGTATTTCGAGGACATGGCGCCCATGGCGTCGAACAGGCAGGAAAGCGTCCAGTCCAGTTCCTCGCCTCCGCCGGCGAAGACGATGTCCTGCTTGCCCATCTGGATCAGTTCGGTGCCGTTGCCGATGCAATGGGCCGAGGTGGAGCAGGCCGAGGTGATGGAATAGTTCACGCCCTTGATCTTGAAGGGCGTGGCCAGGCAGGCCGAGGCGGTCGAGGACATGCCCTTGGTCACGCCGAAGGGGCCGATGCGTTTCGGCGAGCCGGTCTCGCGCACGATGTTGTGGGCGCGGAAGAAGGATTTGGTCGAGGGCCCGCCGGTGCCGACGATGATGCCGGTGCGGTCGTTCGAGATGTCGGCCTCGGCCAGGCCGGAATCCTCGATCGCCTGGCGCATCGAGAGATAGCAGTAGGCCGCGCCGTCGCCCATGAAGCGCAGGTCGCGCTTGTCGATGTGGTCCTCCAGCACGATGTTCGGCGCGCCGTGCACGCGGCAGCGGAAACCGTGTTCGGCATAGTCGGGGGCGAAGACGATGCCGGATTTCCCGGCACGCAGGTTCGCCTCGACCTCGGCGGCGGAGTTGCCGATGGACGAGATGATCCCGATCCCGGTGATGACGACGCGGCGCATGCGGCCTCCCTTCATGGCTTGGCGCCCTGTTTAGGGCAGAGGGGGGGAGGGGGCAAGCGGGTTGGCTCGGCCGGATCGGGCCAGTCGGCAATCCTGACTGTCATTGTTGACCATTCGGTGCTAATCTTCCCGCATTGTTCGATGTTTTTCAGCATGCAGCGAAGGAGCCGGGTTCATGGCCTCATCCGTTCCGCCGGGAATGTTCTCGACCGCCGAGATCCGCAAGCACCGCGACACGCTGGACGTGTTCACCGATGCGGCGGCGGATTTCCTGGACTGGGTCTATGACGACCACCTGAAGTTCTACGCGAAGTGGGGGGTGTCGAAATACTACGGCAACCGCAAGCCCGAGCACCGGACGCGGGAAAAGCGGATGGCGCAGTTGCGCAAGTTCGGCAAGCCCGAGTTCCTGGTGGACCTGCAGGTGGCGACGGCCTGCATCCTTCTGGCGATGCAGGCCTGCGAGCGCGGCTTCAACGCGACGGGCATGGGCAACACCTGGAAGAAGATCAACGCCCAGCTGAAGATCGACCAGAAGTTCTACGGAACCGACCTGCAGATCATGCTGCAGCAGCTGGGCTGGAAGCTCTACTACTGGAACCCCGACCCGTCCCAGAACGCGGCCTGGGATGCCGAGGACCAGGCGCTGAACCCGTTGAAGCCGCCGCGCAAGTGGATGCCGGTCTGGGGCGGCCATGCGCTGCGGTATGCGAGCGCGGTGAACAAGGGCATCTACTACGACGCGAAGGTGGACAACGTGACCAGGCTGGTGGGGTTCAGGAAGACCCAGCCCGCGGCCTTCCGCAACGTGCCCTTCTTCGTCGGCATCGCCCATGCCGGTTATCACGTCTTTCCCGGGCGCCGGGGCGACGTGATCGAGGCGCATTCGATGCGCGAGATGATCGCGAAGGACAACATCGAGGTGGCGCCCTTCAACCCGCTGGCCCAGGGCGGTGCGCCGCGCTGGACGCGGACCGAGAAATACCGGTCCGGCCTGATCGCCGTGCCGGCCGATTTCTGAGCCGGGATTTTCGTCAGGTCATTGCAGGAGAAGAACCATGCTGAAACGGGCGGTGACGATCGTTCAGGCGCATCTGAGGGGCGCGGGCCTGTTCAACGGTCCGGCGGACGGCGCGGTGACGCCGGCCTTCGACGCGGCGGTGCTGGCCGCGCTGACGGCCCGGCAGGCCGAGATCCCGGCCGGAGCCCTTGGCTTTCCGCCCCGGCGGCGGGCGATCCTCCTGTTCCAGCTGGTCTGCAAGGATCGCGGCATCCCCTGCGACCCGGTGGACGGGTTCTGGGGCCCGGTCACGCAGGAGGCCTACGACCAGCTGGTGCATCTGCTGGACCACGGCAGCCTGCCGCGGCCCTGGCGCGATGACGAGCCTTCGGATGCCAATCCGCACGGCTGGCCGCGCGACACCGGCAACCAGGCGGCGATGCGCGCCTTCTACGGCCCGCCGGGCGCCCCGCCGATCACCCGCGTCCGGGTGCCCTGGACGCTGCGGCTGGCCTGGAACAAGTCGCAGAAGGTCACGCATATCGGCTGCCATTCCAAGGTGGCGGCGAGCCTCGACCGCGTGTTGCAGAAGGTCCATGCCCATTACGGCGAGGCCGAGCTGAAGAAGCTGCGGCTGGACCTGTTCGGCGGCTGTTTCGCCAACCGCAAGAAGCGGGGCGGGACCACCTGGTCCACCCATGCCTGGGCGGTGGCGATCGACTGGGACCCCGAGCGCAATCCGCTGAACTGGGGCCGCGACCGGGCGAGCCTGGATGCGCCCGCCTATGACTTCTGGTGGCACGCCTGGGAGGCCGAGGGCTGGGTCTCCCTGGGCCGGTCGCGCAATTTCGACTGGATGCATGTCCAGGCGGCGCGGTTGTAGCGGTTCAGGGCCGGCGGCGGGCTAGCCGTTACCCGCACAGGCTACTATCGCCAAGGTTCCCACCATCATGAAGAGGAAGAAATTGGGCAAGAGCTGGAGGGCGAGGATGTAGGATATGATCGCCCAGAGGGCACCGTAAAGCAGCGAGGTGATCGTCCGGACGATCGCGAACACGACCGCGGTGATGAGAAAGACGATGACCGGAAACAGCGGTGCATACTGTTCGGCGAGGGCTTCCGTGCAACGGACCAGATCTTCCATGGCTGTCAGGCCCTCGTTCGAATTTCAGACAACGAAACCGGTGGCGGATGCAGCCAGAGAAGCGACGCCGAGGAGGCCTCAGGCCTCGCTGAGCGCGACCTTCATGTCCTTCACCAGATAGATCGTCTCGCCGTCCGCCTCGACCCGGCCGTCGGCGACACCCATGGTCAGGCGGCGGGTCTGCACGGCCTTGGTGAAATCGACGTAGTAGGTGAGCTTCTTGCGGTCGGGGCGGACCATGCCGGTCAGCTTGACCTCGCCCACGCCCAGCGCATAGCCGCGCCCCTGCCAGCCGCGCCAGCCGAGGTTGAAGCCGGTCAGCTGCCAGAGCCCGTCGAGGCCAAGGCAACCTGGCATGATCGGGTTGCCGGGGAAGTGGCACTCGAAGAACCACAGGTCGGGCGTGATGTCGAATTCGGCGACCACATGGCCCTTGCCGTGTTCGCCCCGGTCCTCCGAGATGTCGGTGATCCGGTCCATCATGAGCATCGGCGGTGCCGGCAGCTGGGCGTTGCCCGGACCGAACAGTTCGCCGCGCGAGCAGGCCAGAAGCGCCTCCTTGTCGAAATAGGTCGGATACGGCGCCATCCCTTGTGGTCCCCCATTTGCCCCTTCACCCTCCCTAGCATCCGGTGGCGAAGACTGGCAAGTCTGCCCGGGTGTCGCAGGAGGAACGGGCATGACGGCGTTGCAGCGCTTCATCGCGGCAAGCGGGATGACGAACCTCGCCGACGGGGTCGCGGTGGTGGCCTGGGGCTGGATCGCCTCGCTGCTGACGCGCGACGCGCTGCTGGTCGCGCTGGTGCCGGTGGCGCTGCGCCTGCCCTGGGCGCTGTTCGCGCTGCCGGCCGGGGTGGTGACGGACCGGGTGGACAGGCGCCGGCTGATCCTGGCCATGGACGGGGTGCGGGCGCTGGCCTTCCTGGGGGCGGCGATCGCGCTGGGGCTGGCCCTGCCGCTGGCCCCGGCGCCGGCGCAAGGCGTGTCGGCACCGGCGCTTTATGCCGCGCTGGTGGCCGCGGCCTTCGTGGTGGGCGGGGCCGAGGTCTTCCGCGACAATGCCGCGCAGACCATGCTGCCCGCGCTGGTGCCGCCCGAGCGGCTGGAGCGGGCGAACGGGCAGTTGTGGAGCGCCGAGCTGCTGACCAACGCACTGATCGGCCCGGTGCTGGGGGCGTTCCTGATCGGGCTCTGGCTGCCGCTGGGCTTCGGGCTGAACGCGCTCGCCTACGGGCTGGCGCTGCTGATGGTGGCCGGGCTGGCGGGCAGGTTCCGCGCGACGCGCAGGGACCGGCCGGGCTGGCGGGCCGAGATCGGCGAGGGTCTCGCCTTCCTGCGCGGCCTGCCGCTGCTGCGCACCCTGGCCTGGACCACCGGGTTCTGGAACCTGTTCCACCAGATGATCGTGATCGGCGTGGTCCTGCATGCGCAGGAGAACCTGGGGCTGTCGGCCGAGGCCTACGGGCTGACGCTGGCCGGCGGCGCGGTCGGCGGGATCGCGGGCAGCCTTCTGGGCGAACGCATCGCAAGGGCGCTGGGGCCGGTCAGGACGATGCAATGGATGCTGGCCGCGTCGGGGCCCTGCTTCATCGCCATGGCGCTGGCGCCGGGGCCGTGGACCTTGGGGCTGGCCTTCGCGGCGATGGAGTTTTCCGGCTTTGTCTGGAACGTGGTTTCGGTCAGCACCCGGCAGCGACTGATCCCGGATGCGCTGCTGGGCCGGGTGAACAGCCTGTACCGGCTGCTGGCCTGGGGGATGATGCCCCTGGGGCTGGTCCTTTCGGGCGTGGTGGTGTCGCTGGGCGCAACCTTCCTGCCCCGCGAGAGCGCGCTTTTGCTGCCGTTCTGGGGGGCGGGCCTGGGCTCGCTGGCCGTGACCGCGGTGGTCTGGGGGGCGATCCGGCGCGGATTTGCCGGGATTTCCCGCTGAAAGCCGCGATTTCGCATTGAAACGGTCGGGTTTGCGGTCCTATATCGGAAGGGCAACGCAAGGGGCGGCATGTGACCGGCACGGAACGCAGCGCGGATTGGCTGAAGGCGGGGGGCCTGCGCCCCACGCGCCAGCGGCTTGCGCTGGCGGAACTTCTGGTCGGCGACGGGATGAACCGGCATGTGACGGCGGAAAGCCTGCACGCCCTGTCGCGCGAGGCCGGAGAGCGGGTCAGCCTTGCCACGGTCTACAACACGCTGCGCGCCTTCTGCGAGGCTGGGCTGATGAACGAGGTCGTGGTGGACGGGTCGAAAAGCTATTTCGACACGCGCACCGACGACCATCCGCATTTCTACTGGGAAGACAGCCACAGCCTGACCGACGCCCCGGCGGAGGAACTGGAGATCGCCTCTCTGCCGCAGGTGCCCGAGGGCATGGCAGTGGCCCGCGTCGATGTGGTGATCCGCCTGCGCCGCGCCTGAGTGGCGATGCGGCGCACGAAGTGCGGCCATTCCGGACCCTCTGGCCCCTGCGCGAAAGGGGCACGCCGGACCAACCCCCTGGGGACGGGCGATCCGGCGTGCCGACGGCGCCCACAGGCACCGTGTCGGGACAGAAAATCCATTGATCTGTTGCATTTGCGCAAAGATCTGGTCGAAACGCGCGCTGTTTTCCGTAACGGAGTTGACGCACGCACAGCTTGTGTCATGTCATTCATGCACGTGCCAGTTGCAAGTCGGGGTCACGAGTTGTGTTGAAATGCAAGTTGTTGCATCCGGTTGCAGGATGGGTGCGGCGTTGAACATCCCCGACGATTTTGCCGGCAGGCTGAATCTGGCGATGAAGCAGGCGAACGTCTCTCCCGCAGCTCTGGCGTCGGCGGTGGGCGTGGACAAGTCGGTGGTCTCGCGCTGGATCTCGGGTCGGGTCCGACCGACGCAGCACAACCTGTCGCGCATCTCTGCCGTTCTGGCCCAGGGCCTGCCGGGGTTCACGGTGCTGGCCTTCGAGGCTCCGGCGGCCGCCTTCCGGGCGCTGGTCATGCATGGGGCACGCGGCGCTCTGGCCGGGTCCGACCACAGTCTGCCGATTCCCAATGCCATACTGGACGCCGCCCGGCAGGAGACGGCTCTGCGGGGCGCGCAGTATCTCGGCTTCTACCGGATGTTCTACCGATCCTTCAGTCGCCCAAGGGGCATCGTCCGCATGGCCACGCTGCTTCGGCCCCTGGACGGATTGATCGAAATGCGCGCCGGCGCGGCGGGAACGTCCTTCGAGGGCTGGGCGCTTCTGCTGTTGAACCGGGTCTATGGGCTGCTTGTCGAGGACAGGCTGGAAGCCCTCGCCTTCCTGGTGCTGAACGCCGGCCAGTTGCCGAGGGCGAGATTCATCACCGGTGTGCTGTCGGGTCCGGCGGCCGGGGTGCAGGTGCCGTCGGCGGCACCTGTGGTGCTGGTGCGCAGCCGCGATCTGACCGGCGAGGCAGAGGCCGATCTCGCCCGTCACCGGCTGGACTGCGCCGAGCCCCCGCTGATCGACCCGCGCGAGGTCCCGCCGGAAGTTCTGGCGGTGCTGGACGCGCCGGCCGAGCCCGGACCTCCGATGCTGCGTGTGCCCTTCTCCGAAGGCTGACGGATCAGAACCACTGACCGGGCTCCATCAGCCCGAGGTCCATCAGCTGCCGGCTATGCCAGTCGAACCTTGCCGAGTTCGGCCATCGGAAGGTAGCGATCGCGTGGCGCGAGCCGGGGTTGGTGCGCAACGCCTTTGCGGTGCGGAAGGAACAGACCGCCGCCGTCAGGTTGTTGTGCCAGCGGCAGGAATGGGTGTTCATCTCTTCGTCCGTAAGCGTAAAGTCGGACCGCAGCACCAGCCCTGGCTTGGCACGGAACAGCGAGATTCGGTCGATCCGGCGGCGGGTATAGGGGATATGTTCCTCGAAGCGCCAGCGCAGGCCCCCGTAGAAATCGAGCTGCCGGTCCTTCGGTTGCCAGTCCTTCTCCGGGTCCTTGCGGGCGAGCGCATAATAGCCCGAGCGGTCGAGCCAGGCATCGGTCAGGCTGACCGCGTTCGGAGCGGCGTCAAGGTCTCCGGCGTAGAGGTCGATCACATAGGTCAGCATTGCCTCGCGCCGTTCCTCGGCGTGGAAGGCCAGCATCTCGCCCACGCGGCGGGTCTCGCAGAAGGGGAAGAACAGGTATTCGGCGTTGTGGCAGTAGTAGAGCCAGCGGCCGGGCAGGGCCCTGATCGCCCGGTTCACCGCCTGGACCAGCGCGCCTTCGGCAAAGACATCATGGGCCACGATGTGGACGCGGGCCTCATGCTCGGGGCTGACCTCGACGCCTTCGGGTGCCAGCAGGATGACATCGCGAAAGCCGATCTTCAGATGGTGGTCGAGGGTCGAGGCCAGTTCGACATCGTCCTCGGCCAGGATCAGCGCGACCGGCCCCTTGCCGAAGCCGGGCGGCGGGCGGTCGAGGAGGGCGGCGAGGCTGGAGTGGTGCATTGCGGCATCCGTTGGCGAACAGCGCCAAGGTCCGCGATCCGCCCGCCCGATGCAAGGCCGCGCGGCGCAAGCGTTGAGGTGGCGGGCGGCTTGCGCTAGAAGGCCCCCCATCCCAGGAGACCCGGCCCATGACCGAAGCCAAGAAGCTGTTCGTCAAGACCTACGGCTGCCAGATGAACGTCTATGACAGCGAGCGCATGGCCGAGGCGCTGGGCGCGAAGGGCTATGTCACGACCGAGGTCGTGGAAGAGGCGGACATGGTGCTCTTGAACACCTGCCACATCCGCGAGAAGGCGTCGGAAAAGCTTTACTCCGACCTCGGCCGGCTGCGGGCGCTGAAGGCAGAGCGGCCGGGGATGAAGATCGGCGTCGCGGGCTGCGTCGCCCAGGCCGAGGGCGAGGAGATCCTGCGCCGCGCGCCGGTGGTCGATCTGGTGGTCGGGCCGCAGGCCTATCACCGCCTGCCGCAGATGGTCGAGGCCGGGACTCGCGTCGTGGACACCGAGTTCCCGGTCGAGGACAAGTTCGCCCATCTGCCCGAACGCCGCAGCCTGCGCGGTCCCACGGCCTTTCTGACCGTGCAGGAAGGCTGCGACAAGTTCTGCGCCTTCTGCGTCGTCCCCTACACCCGCGGAGCCGAGGTCAGCCGCCCGGTCGCGCGCCTTCTGGACGAGGCGCGCAAGCTGGTCGATCAGGGGGTGCGCGAAATCACGCTTCTGGGCCAGAACGTCAACGCCTATCACGGCGCGGGGCCGGGCGGCACATGGGGTCTCGCGCGGCTGGTGCGCGAGATGGCCGGGATCGCGGGGCTGGACCGGATCCGATACACCACCAGCCACCCCAACGACATGGACGACGACCTGATCGCCGCCCATGGCGAGGTGGCGCAGCTGATGCCCTACCTGCACCTGCCGGTGCAGTCGGGCAGCGACCGGATCCTGAAGGCGATGAACCGCAAGCACACGGCCGAGGCCTATCTGCGGCTGGTCGAACGCATCCGCGCGGCGCGGCCCGACATCCTGTTGAGTTCCGATTTCATCGTGGGCTTCCCGGGCGAGAGCGATGCCGATTTCCAGGCCACGCTGGACCTCATTCGCGCCGTTGGCTTCGGGGCGGCCTTCAGCTTCAAGTATTCCGCCCGGCCGGGCACCCCGGCCGCGGAAAAGACCCCGGTCCCGGCCGAGGTGGCCGATGCGCGGCTGCAGGAGCTTCAGGCGCTGATCACCACGCAGCAGCAGGCCGCACAGCAGGCGATGGTCGGCCGCGAGGTCGAGGTGCTGTATGAAAAGCCCGGGCGCAGGTCCGGCCAGATGGTCGGCAAGTCGGGCCATCTGCATGCGGTGCATGTGGACGATCCCGAAGGACGGATCGGCGACATGGTGCGGGCGAGAGTTTCAGCTTCGGCGCCCAACTCTCTGGCAGCGGAACTGATTTCCCGGATCGCTTGAAGAAATGCGACTGGTGCGCGCACGGAACAGACCGGCAGGCGACCTGTTCCGGCACAGCAGATTCCTGTTCTCAAGCGACGGCGTCCTGCCGTAAGAGGAACGGCGCTGGCTGCCCAGCGCGCAATAGCTGGACGATTCGACCGGGTCGGTAACGAGGAGTGGGGGATGTGATGAAGCGGAGTGGCAGGCTTCGGCATGCGCTTCCGGTGGTGCTGGCGGGCCTCTGCCTGGCAGCCGCGCCTATGGCGTCTGCGCAGGAGGGCGCGGTCTCGGGTCGGATCGAATGGGGTCTCTGGATCGACCCGGACGGGTGCCAGCACTGGTGGGCCGATGGCGGGACCGAGGGCTACATGGTGCCCCGGCGCGATCCGAAAACCGGCAAGCCCGTCTGCCTGAAACAGGTCAGCTGCCTGACCGAAAGCGTGGACACCTATTTTGCCACCGCCAGCGCCACGCTTACGGCGGCAGGTCGGGCGAAGCTGGAGGACTATTTCCGGCAGACCGGCGCCTTCTCGTTCTCGATCGCCGGCCACACCGACAGCCGCGGGTCGGAAGCCTACAACCAGGGTCTGTCGGAGGCCCGCGCCGCAGCCGTGGCGGCGGTCGCGCAGTCGGTCGGTGCGGTGGTGGACAGTGTGACGGGATATGGCGAAAGCCGGCCCGTTGCCTCGAATGCGACGGCGAAGGGCATGGCGAAGAACCGCCGTGTCGAAGTCCTCTGCACGAAGGGCGGATGATGATGACGGTTGCAGTAAGATCGGAACTCGGCCGTGGCGCGGTGGCGCGGGCCGGCGTGGCTCTGGGTCTGGGTGTTCTCTTGTCGGGCTGCGGCGGGCTGTTCGAGAGTGTCGAGGGCACCCGACCCTATTCGGGACCGGATTCGGTGATCGCCACGGCGGAGGACTATGGCCGTGACTCGACCAGGCTGGTCGATGGCGAGGCTGCGGTCGCCTATGACCCGGACGGTTGCCAGGTCTGGATCATCGACGACGGGCTGGAAGGCTATTCCTCGCCGCGGTTCGACCCGAAGACCGGGCTACCGGTCTGCGACGGCAAGTATCCGCCCGGCACGGTGATCGGTGTCTACGAGACGCGCGATGCCGGCATCCGCGACAGCGTTCCGGGTCCGGCCGCGAGCCACCGCAAGCCCTGATCGACGGGAAACGGTCCGGGACATGAGAGAGGCCCCGGCTGGAGCGGGGCCTTTTTCCTGGGCACTTTTGCTCCGATTGTCATCAATTCGGCATGATTCCCCACAACACTTTGTGGCGGCATCCGGTTTTGCTTGCCAGATGCCGTGTCTGGCTGCACACTTTCCCTGTGGCCCTGCAACAAGGAGACCCCTTTGGGCATCAGCGCGCTGACCCCCCCGTCCGCCGAGGATATCGTCGAGACCGTCCTCGAATTTCCCGACAACCGCTTGCTGATCGATCTCTGCGGCGAATTCGACCGCAACCTCGCGCAGATCGAACACCAGATGGGGGTACACATCCTGCGACGCGGCAACCGCCTGGCGGTGGTGGGCGACAGGGTGACGCGCGAACAGGCGGCGGCCGTGCTGCGCTCGCTCTACGCGCGCCTCGAATCGGGGCGCAATGTCGGGGCGGGCGACATCGACGGGGCAATGCGCATGGGGCGCCCGGCCGGAGAGGCCGAGGGCGCCGAGCAGATCGAGCTGTTCTCGACCGGCATGGAGTTGCGCACCCGCAAGAAGCCGATCGAGCCCCGGACCGAGGCGCAGAAGGCCTATGTCGCCAACCTGTTCCAGAACGAACTGGGCTTCGGCATCGGCCCGGCGGGGACCGGCAAGACCTATCTTGCCGTCGCGGTGGGCGTGACCATGTTCATCTCGGGCGCGGTGGAGAAGATCATCCTCAGCCGTCCGGCGGTGGAGGCGGGCGAGAGGCTCGGCTTCCTGCCCGGCGACATGAAGGAGAAGGTCGATCCCTACATGCAGCCGCTTTACGACGCGCTGAACGACTTCCTGCCCGCGAAACAGGTGGAAAAGCTGATCCAGGAAAAGCGGATCGAGATCGCGCCTCTGGCCTTCATGCGCGGCCGCACGCTGTCCAACGCCTTCATCGTGCTGGACGAGGCGCAGAACGCGACCAGCATGCAGATGAAGATGTTCCTGACCCGTCTGGGCGAGGGCAGCCGCATGGTCATCACCGGCGACCGCACCCAGGTGGACCTGCCGCGCGGCACCGCCTCGGGCCTGGCCGAGGCCGAGCGCATCCTGAAGGGCGTCAAGGGCGTCAGCTTCAACTACTTCAGCTCGAAGGACGTGGTGCGCCACCCGCTGGTCGGGCGGATCATCGAGGCCTACGAGGCCGACGAAGCCCAAGGCTGACCGGCGCCCCTGCGTAACGCCGCCGGGGGCATTCTGCCCCCGGACCCCCTGAGAGTATTTCGAAAAGGGCAAGTGCATTTGCCCTTTTCCCAAATACTCCCGCCGGAGGCAGCGCCGAGGAGGCGGCGCAAGCCGACGACGAGGGGAAAGGCTTGCGCCGCAGGCGCGCAATTCGGTTTGCCTCCGGCGCGCATCGGCGCTAGGGGGCAGCCATGGATCTGGTCGAGACGGTGATCGAGGAGGCGCGCTGGGAAGGCTTCGGCTTGCCCGCCCTGGCCGAGCGCGCGGCGCGTGCTGCGCTTGCCGGTCTCGGGCTGGAGGCGTCGGGCTTCGCGATCGTCGTCATGGGTTGCGACGATGCGCGGATCGCCGTCCTGAACGCCGATTTCCGCGGCAAGCCGCAGCCGACCAACGTGCTGAGCTGGCCGTCGGAGGAGCGGGGCTCGGACTTCGCGGGCGAGGCGCCGGCCCTGCCGGAGCCGGGGCCGGAGGACGACCCGGAATCCCTGGGCGACATTGCCATCGCCTGGGAGACCTGCGCGTGCGAGGCGGCCGAACAGGGCAAGACCATGGAAGACCACGTCACCCATCTTCTGGTGCATGGCGTGCTGCATCTTCTGGGCTACGACCATGTCGAGGACCAGGATGCCGCGCTGATGGAGGCGCTCGAGGTGCGGATACTTGCAAGCCTCGGGGTTTCTGACCCATATTGACGGTTGCATCCGCCGGACGGGTGTTCTCTGGAAAAAGGACCGATGGGCAGTAGCAGCGACGGGTCTGACGCGGCGCAGGGCGCGCTGGCCGAGACCGATGATCCCGCCTCGGACCAAAGCCAGCGCGGCTTTTTCGGCAGGCTTCTTTCCGCGTTCAGTTCCGCACCCGAACCCGCCGTCAGCGAGACGGCGTCTGGCGCCGGCCCCGCGAACCCGGGGTTGCATGCGCTGCGCCGGATGCGGGTCGATGACGTTGCCATTCCGAAGGCCGAGATCGTCGCCGTGCCGCTGGACATCGGCAAGGACGAGCTGGTCGAGACCTTCCGCGAGCATGGCTTCAGCCGGCTGCCGGTCTACAAGGGCACGCTCGACCATCCGCAGGGGTTGGTGCTGTTGAAGGACCTGGCACTTCAGCACGGCTTCGGCGCCGCCGGCCGGTTCAGCCTGAAGCGGCTTTTGCGTCCGATCCTCTATGCCCCCCCCTCGATGCCGACCGGCGTCCTGTTGCAGAAGATGCAGAAGGAACGGGTCCACATGGCGCTGGTCATCGACGAATACGGCGGCGTGGACGGGCTGGTGACCATCGAGGACCTGATCGAGACCGTCATCGGCGAGATCGAGGACGAGCATGACGAGGACGAGGGCGCGCTGTGGAAAGAGGAGAAGCCCGGCGTGATCCTCGCGCAGTCCACCGCGCCCCTGGAGGAGATCGAGGCCGCGCTCGGCCTGCCGTTGCGGGTCGGCGAGGAGGACGAGGAGATCGACACGCTGGGGGGCCTCGTCTTCCTGCGCTCGGGCCGGGTGCCGGCACGGGGCGAGGTGATCGAGCACGAAAGCGGCGTCCAGTTCGAGATCGTCGATGCCGATCCGCGCCGGATCAAGCGGCTGCGGGTGCGGCTGCCGGCGGCGGGCGCGGCCCCGGCTCCGGCGGCCGGGTAGGGCATGGTGCAGCCATGGACCGAGGGCCGGCGGCGGCTGGTGCTGGCCTTTGGCCTGGGCGCGCTGGCCGCGCTGGGGCAGGCGCCGCTGGGCTTCTGGTGGGCGACGCTGGCGGGGACGGCGGGGCTGATCTGGCTTGTGGGCCGCGTGCCGGACGCGCGCGGGGCCTTCCTGACCGGGCTGTTCGCCGGCGCGGGGCATTTCGCCGTTGCCCTGAACTGGATCGTGGAGCCCTTCCTGATCGACATCGCCCGCCACGGCTGGATGGCGCCCTTCGCCGTCGTCCTTCTGTCTTTCGGCCTTGGCCTGTTCTGGGCCGGGGCGGCGGTGCTGGGGCGCCTGGCGGCCCGGCCGGCCCTGGGCTTCGTCCTGGCCTTCGTCGCGCTGGAATGGCTGCGCGGCGTGGTCTTCACCGGCTTTCCCTGGGCGATGGCCGGCCATGTCTGGATCGGCACGCCGGTCGATCAGCTGGCCGCGCTGGCAGGGCCCTCCGGGTTGAGCCTTCTGACCCTGACCCTGGCCATGCTTGCCGTGCAGTGGCGCGGCCGGGGGCTGGCGCTGGCGGCTGTCCTTCTGGCCGCGGCCTGGGGCTTCGGAGCCTGGCGGCTGGCCCAGCCGTTGCCCGCCCCGCGCGAGGGCGTGGTGCGTCTGGTGCAGCCCAATGCCGAGCAGTCGCTGAAATGGGACCAGGCGCTGGCGGACATGCACCTGGACCGGCTTCTGGACCTGACGGCCGAGGGCGGGCCGGCGGACCTGACGCTCTGGCCGGAAACGGCGGTGCCCTACATGCTGGAATATGCGCCCTCGGTGGCCGGGATGGTCGTCGCCGCCTCGGACGGGCGGCCGGTCGCGGTGGGCATCCAGCGCGAGGAAGCGGGGCGGTTCTACAACTCGATCCGGGTGCTGGAAGGCGACGGGCAGGAAAGCGCGCGCTACGACAAGGCGCATCTGGTGCCATTCGGCGAATACATTCCCTTCGGCGACCTGGCCTATGACTGGTTCGGTCTGCGCGCCTTTGCCGCCCAGGCGGGCAACACCTATTCGGCGGGGCCGGGGGTGCGGGTCATGGACCTTGGCCGCTTCGGCAAGGTGCTGCCGCTGATCTGCTACGAGGCGATCTTCCCGCGCGAGGTCAACGTGGCGCCCGAGCGCGCGGACTGGATGCTGCAGGCGACGAACGACGCCTGGTTCGGGGTCTGGACCGGTCCGTTCCAGCATTTCGCCCAGGCCCGGCTGCGGGCGGTGGAGCAGGGGCTGCCGCTGCTGCGCGTGGCCAACACCGGGGTGACGGCGGTGATCGACGCGCGGGGGCGGGTGGTGGACAGCCTGCCCTTCGGCGAGATGGGGGCGCTGGATGCGGCCATCCCCGGCGCCCTGCCGCCCACGCCCTATGCGCGCTGGGGCGACGGACCAATGGCGCTGTTGCTGGCGGGTCTCGCGCTGGCGGCCATGACGCGCGGGAGGCGGCTTGCCATTGACGGCCCGCCCCCCGCCGTCTAAGGCGCATCCAGAACCGCCACAACGGCTTCCTGGCGTGGCGGGGATCATCCAACGGAGCACTTCCTCATGAGCCGCAAAGATTACGTCTTCACTTCCGAGTCCGTCTCGGAAGGTCACCCCGACAAGGTCTGCGACCGCATCTCGGATGCCGTCCTGGATGCCTTCCTGAAGGAAGAGCCCAACGCTCGTGTGGCCTGCGAGACCTTCGCCACCACGAACCGCGTGGTGGTCGGCGGCGAGGTCGGCCTGTCCTCGAAAGAGGCGACCAAGGCGATGATGGACCGCATCGACGGCATCGTGCGCGACTGCGTGCGCGACATCGGCTATGAGCAGAAGAAGTTCCACTGGGACAAGATCAGGGTTCACAACTACATCCACGAACAAAGCGCGCATATCGCGCAGGGCGTTGACCGCGATGGGGCGGGGGACCAGGGCATCATGTTCGGCTATGCGACGCTGGAGACGCCCGAGTACATGCCGGCGCCGATCCAGTATGCCCATGCCATCCTGCGCCGTCTGGCCGAGGCGCGGAAGTCGGGCGCGGAACCCACGCTCGGTCCGGATGCCAAAAGCCAGCTGACGCTGCGGTATGCGGACGGAAAGCCGGTCGAGGTCACTTCGATCGTGCTGTCCACCCAACATACTTCGAAGCGGCAGACCTCCAAGGTCATCCGCAAGATCGTGGAGCCCTATATCCGCGAAGTGCTGCCCGAGGGCTGGATCACGAAGAAGACCGAATGGCATGTGAACCCGACCGGGACCTTCGTGATCGGGGGGCCGGATGGCGATGCAGGCCTGACGGGCCGCAAGATCATCGTCGATACCTACGGCGGCGCGGCGCCGCATGGGGGCGGGGCGTTCTCGGGCAAGGACCCGACCAAGGTGGACCGCTCGGCCGCCTATGCCGCGCGGTATCTGGCAAAGAACGTCGTGGCGGCGGGACTTGCCGATCGCTGCACCTTGCAGGTGAGCTATGCCATCGGCGTGGCGAAGCCCCTGTCGATCTATGTCGATACCCACGGAACCGGCCAGGTCGAGGCCGCGCGGATCGAGAGGGCCGTGGCCGAGGTCATGGACCTGACCCCGCGCGGCATCCGCACGCATCTGGAGCTGAACCGGCCGATCTACCAGCGCACCGCGGCCTACGGCCATTTCGGCCGGGCCCCCGAGGCGGATGGCGGGTTCAGCTGGGAACGCACCGACCTGGTCGAGGCGCTGAAGAAGGCCGTCTGACCGGGGGAGCCGTCCTTGTGGCATCGAGCCACGCGGACGGCGTCGCCAGTTCCGGCTCCGGTCGCGCTTGACCCTTGGCGCCCGCTCTGCTTGAAGGCCCCGGATCAAACCGGGGCCTTTCTCATGTCGGACGCGGGCGAACACCGCAATTTCTATGGCCGCATCCACGGCAAGACGCTCCGGGCGCAGCAGAAGGCGGACCTGGAGACCGGACTTGCCGCGCTTTCGTTGCGGGGCGTGACGCGGGCGGAGAACCCGGACCGTGCGACGCTGGACCTGGGCTTCGCCGGGGGGCGGCCCTTGTGGCTGGAGGTCGGCTTCGGCGGGGGCGAACACCTGGTCCACATGGCCGGGAAGAACCCGGGGATCTTCCTGATCGGCTGCGAGCCGTTCGTGAACGGCGTGGCGATGCTTCTGGGCAAGCTGCGCGACGGCCGGATCGGGAATGTGGCGATTCACCCCGGCGACGTGCGCGACCTTTTCGACGTGCTGCCGGACGGGTGCCTGGAGAAGGTCTTCCTCAACTATCCCGATCCCTGGCCGAAGGCACGCCACCACCGCCGACGCTTCGTGACGCCGGGCTACCTCAAACCGCTTGCCCGCGTTTGCACGCCGGGGGCCGAGTTTCGCGTGGCGACCGATATTCCCGACTATGTCCGTCAGACGCTGGAGGAAGTGCCGCCGGCAGGCTTCGCCCTGATCAGCGAGGCGGGCCCTGGCGAGGCCTGGGACGATTGGCTCTCCACCCGCTATGAACAGAAGGCGCTGCGCGAAGGGCGGCGCCCGCATTACCTGACCTTCCGCCGGTCCGGCTGACGGACTGAGTATTTGGAAAGGGGCAAGACATGCCGATTTGCCCATTCCCAAATACTCCCCCCGGAGGGTCCGCCATCGGCCCGGCGCGCGCCGCTTCCGGTGATGGACCCCGGCTGCCGCTTGCGCTATCAGGCGTGCCGGAATGCAAGGGAGACCCAGATGTCCGGCCACGGCGAAGCGCAACCGATGAAATCCCGCAAGTCGGGGCCCTTGCAGGGTGTGGCCGAGGTGCCGGGCGACAAGTCGATCAGCCACCGGAGCCTGATCTTCGGGGCGATGGCGGTAGGCGAGACGAAGATCTCGGGCCTGCTGGAAGGTCAGGACGTGCTGGACACGGCCAAGGCGATGCGCGCCTTCGGGGCGACGGTCACGCGGCACGGGCAGGGTATCTGGACGGTGAATGGCGTCGGGGTCGGCGGCTTTCGCGAGCCCGAGGACGTGATCGACTGCGGCAACTCGGGCACCGGGGTGCGGCTGATCATGGGCACCATGGCGACCACGCCGATCACGGCGACCTTCACCGGGGACGCCAGCTTGCGCAAGCGGCCGATGGGCCGGGTGACCGATCCGCTGAGCCTGTTCGGCGCGCGCGCCTACGGGCGGCAGGGCGGGCGGCTGCCGATGACCGTCGTCGGCGCGGCGAATCCGGTGCCGGTGCGCTATGCCCTGCCGGTGGCAAGCGCGCAGGTGAAGTCGGCGGTGCTGCTGGCTGGCCTCAACGCCCCCGGCGAGACGGTGGTGATCGAACGTGAACCCACGCGGGACCACTCCGAGCGGATGCTGGTGGGCTTCGGGGCGAAGTTGCGGGTCGAGAAGACCGCCGAGGGCCAGGTCATCACCCTGACTGGCCAACCCGAGCTGCGCCCGCAGAGCGTGGCCGTGCCGCGCGACCCCTCCAGCGCCGCCTTCCCGGTCTGTGCCGCGCTGATCGTCGAGGGGTCCGACATCCTGGTGCCCGGCGTCAGCCAGAACGCGACCCGGAACGGCCTTTACCTGACCCTTGTCGAGATGGGCGCCGACATCGCGTTCCAGAACCCGCGGGAAGAGGGCGGCGAGCCGGTGGCGGACCTGCGGGTGCGGTTCTCGGGCGACATGAAAGGGATCGAGGTTCCGCCCGAGCGCGCGCCCTCGATGATCGACGAATATCCGGTGCTGTCCGTCGTCGCGGCCTATGCGACCGGCCGGACGGTGATGCGGGGCGTCAAGGAGCTGCGCGTCAAGGAAAGCGACCGGATCGACGCGATGGCCCGGGGGCTCGAGGCCTGCGGGGTCCGGGTCGAAGAGGACGAGGACACGCTGATCGTCCATGGCATGGGGCCGGGCGGGGTGCCGGGCGGGGCGACCTGCGCCACCCATATCGACCACCGGATCGCGATGTCCTTCCTCGTCTGCGGCCTGGCCGCGAAGGCCCCGGTCGCGGTGGACGATGGCTCGCCCATCCAGACCTCCTTCCCGGTCTTCGAGGAGCTGATGCGCGGTCTTGGGGCAGAGATCGAGCGCGGCTGACCTCGGCCGCGCCGCCGCTTGTCCACGGTGGACAATCCGAGATTTGCCATGAATGACAAGGGCTTGGCGATTCTCGTTAGGGTGGTGTCAACCATGTCCTGAACCGCCCTCCCGGACCGCGGCTGCGGCGGTCCGGGTGCATTCGGTCGTCAGAACACATCCACGAGATGGAGGATGATGATGATCGGGATCGGGATGCCGATCAGCCAGGCCAGAACGCCTTTCATGGGAAATCTCCGTCGGTTGCTCTGGCCGGGCAACGCAGCGCGGCGGGCTGCGGTTCCCTTGTCCCGCGCTTCAGCAGGGCGCGTCGGGGGCCGGTGAGCGGAACTGCCGTTCGATCCGCGCGGTGAGGTCGGGGCGGGAGAGGAAGAGCATGTGCCCCTCTTCTGGCAGCACGCAGAGCCGCGCGCCCAGCCGGTCGGCCAGGCGCCCGACCGCCCCGAGCGGGAACACCGGGTCGCGGTCGCCGTGGTAGAAGGTGATCGCGGCGCGGCTCTCCAGTGCCGCGCGCGAGGGGCTCCAGAACAGCAGGCTTGCCGATTGCGCGCGGCCGCGCCCCTCGCCCGGGGTGGTCAGGCGGCCGCGCATCGCTTCTTCCAGCCGGCGGGCGAGCGCGCGCTTTTCGGGCGACTGCCGCCAGCCGCTGCCGAGGTAGAGCGTCTTGAAATATTCCTCCCAGATCCGGTCGCGGTCGAGCGACCCGATGGCGAGCGCCCCGCCCGCGACCTGCGCCGCTCCGCGCATGAGGGCGAGGGCCGCGCCGGGGAAGGGCGTGGCGCTTGAGACGGCGACGATGCGCACCCTCTCGCTGCGGTCGATGCGGCCGGCGGCCTCGATGGCGATCACGGCGCCGGTGGAATAGCCGAGGAGCTGGATCCGCGCCTGCGGGTGGCGGTTGGCGAGATCGGCCACCCAGCCCGCCGCGCGGTCGATGTCGAGCGCGGGGCGCAGGGGTTCGCCCTGCATGCCGGGCAGGCGGTATTCGACGACGAGGTGGTCGGGCCCGGCCCAGTCGCGCGCCGGGCCGAAGACGCGCGAGGTGGTCAGGGCGCCCGGCAGAAGGACGGTGACGGTGGCGGGGCCGGCGCGGGTCTCGGCCGCGACGGGGTAGAGGGGGGCACGGGCAGGCGGGGGCGCGGCGGCGCAGGCGGCTAGGAGGAACGCGACCAGCGCCCCCATCGCCGACCGGGCGCGGGGCGGGCGGGTCAGAACGGCCATCGGTCCTGGGCGAAGGCCGAGATCGCGGCGGTGATCCGGGCAAAGCTTTCGGCGGCGCGGGGGACGGAGTGCCGGGCGCGCAGGTAGCCGTGGACGAGGCCCGCTTCGGTGATCGCCTGCGCGCGGCCCCCGGCGGCCCGGATCTTGGCGGCATAGGCGGGGGCGTCGTCGGCCAGGGGGTCGCATTCTGCGGCGATGGCGAACGTTGGCGGCAGGCCGGTGAAGTCGGTGTCCTGGAGCGGGCTGACGGTCGGGTCGCCTTCCGGCGCGGGGCCGTCGTGGCGGATGTCCTTGTAGAAAAGGACGTCGTCGCGGGACAGCATGGGCGCCTGGGCATGGGTGAGGTAGCTGCCTTTTGAGAGGTCTCCGCCGAGGCCGGGGTAGATCAGGACCTGTCCCTTGATCTGCGGTTGCCCCCGAAGCGCATGGACCGCGGCGGCGGCGAGGTTGGCGCCGGCGCTGTCGCCGACGAGGATCAGGGGGCCTTGCTGGGCGAGGGCGCGGGCGACGGCGCAGGCGTCGTCGAAGGCAGCGGGGTGCTTGTGTTCCGGGGAGAGGCGGTAGTCGGCCGAGACGACGGTCAGGCCGGTGGCGGCGCGGATGTCGGCGCAGACCCCGTCGTGGGAGTGGAGGCCGCCCACCACGTAGCCGCCGCCGTGGAGGTAGAGGACGGTCGGTTCCTTGCCCGGATAGATGCGGCAGGGGACGCCGGCGATGGGCGCGTCATGGGAGGTCACGCCGGGCGGGTAGGGGGTGTCGAAGGCCGCGCACATGCCGTCGTAGATCGCCCGCTGCTCGGCGATGGAGAGGGTGGCGGTGTTCTCGGGGTAGGAGGCGCTGGTCTTTTCGATGAAGGCCCAGGTGGGGGCGTCGATGAGGGTCTGGTAGTCGGTCTGGGTCATGGTGCGGGGCGGCCTCCGGTTCGCAGGGGAGTGTAGGGGGGAGGCCGTGGACATGGGAAGGGGGGCCGGAGCCCCCCTTGCGTGGTCGTGAAGTCGGGTTGGGCAGGTCGGGGCAGGCGCCCCGATCTCCGGCCATGACTTCAGTATGGCAGAGCGAACTCCGGTTTGGACGCGTCCAGAGAACCGGCTTCGCAGACATGCCATTCCATGTCCGCTTCGATCTGCCCGTCTTTCCCGTAGCAGTAGCCGCGTCGGGACAAGAGCCAGGAAGCATAATCACGCGCGCCGCAGGCCATCCAGGTATCGGTGCTGTCGCCTGGACCTCCGCGACAGTTGGCATCGAGGACTTCCATGTCCTGCAGCAGTCGGATCGTCTCGGCGTCCTGACCTGACGCAGGCAAGGCCAGGCCGAGCGCAAGCGCAGCAAGAATGATTTTCGGGCCTGAGGACATCACCTCGCAAACCGCTTGTACTTCACCCGCTTCGGCTCCAGCGCATCCGGACCCAACCGGCGGACCTTGTCTTCCTCGTAGGCCTGGAAGTTGCCCTCGAACCATTCCACATGGGCATCGCCCTCGAAGGCGAGGATGTGGGTGCAGAGCCGGTCGAGGAAGAAGCGGTCGTGGCTGATGATGATCGCGCAGCCGGCGAAGTCTTCGATGGCGGCCTCCAGGGCCTGGAGCGTTTCCACGTCCAGGTCGTTGGTCGGTTCGTCGAGCAGGAGCACGTTGCCGCCGGATTTCAGCAGCTTGGCCATGTGGACGCGGTTGCGCTCACCGCCGGAGAGGAGACCGACCTTCTTCTGCTGGTCCGTGCCCTTGAAGTTGAACGCGCCCGTGTAGACGCGGGAGTTCATCTGCATGTCGCCGAGGTGGATGACCTCGGCCCCGCCGGAGATTTCCTCCCAGACGTTCTTTTCCGGGTCGAGCGCATCGCGCGACTGGTCGACGTAGGCGAGTTTCACCGTCTCTCCGAGCTTGATTGTGCCGGCGTCGGGCTTTTCCTGGCCGGTGATCATGCGGAAGAGCGTGGACTTGCCCGCACCGTTCGGGCCGATGACGCCGACGATGGCGCCGGGGGGGACGGTGAAGCTGAGGTCCTCGATCAGGAGCTTGTCGCCCATGGCCTTGCGCAGGCCCTCGACCTCGATGACCTTGTTGCCCAGGCGTTCGCCGTTCGGGATGATGATCTGCGCGGTGGAGGCGCGTTCGAGGACGGTCTGGCTGGCCAGCTCGTTGTAGCGCTGGATCCGGGCCTTCTGCTTGGCCTGGCGCGCCTTGGCGCCCGAGCGGATCCATTCCAGTTCCTTTTCCAGCGCCTTCTGGCGCGACTTGTCCTCGCGCGCTTCCTGCGCCATCCGCTTGGCCTTCTGGTCGAGCCAGGAGGAATAGTTGCCTTCGTAGGGGATGCCGCGGCCGCGGTCGAGTTCCAGGATCCAGCCGGTGATGTCGTCGAGGAAATAGCGGTCGTGGGTGACGATCAGGATCGTGCCCTTGTAGTCGATCAGGTGCTTCTGCAACCAGGCGATCGACTCGGCGTCGAGGTGGTTGGTCGGTTCGTCGAGGAGCAGCATGTCCGGCTTTTCGAGCAGCAGCCGGCAGAGCGCCACGCGGCGGCGTTCCCCGCCGGACAGCGTGGTCACGTCGGCATCGTCGGGCGGGCAGCGCAGCGCGTCCATCGCGACGCCCACGGTCGCCTCGAGCTCCCACAGGTTCTCGGCGTCGATCTGGTCCTGAAGCGCCGCCATCTCGTCGGCGGTTTCGTCCGAGTAGTTGACGGCCAGTTCGTTGTAGCGGTCGAGGATCGCCTGCTTGTCGGCCACGCCCAGCATGACGTTGCCCTTGACGTCGAGCGTCGGGTCAAGTTGCGGTTCCTGCGGCAGGTAACCGACCCGGACGCCCTTGGCGGCCCAGGCCTCGCCCTTGAAGTCCTTGTCGATGCCGGCCATGATCTTCAACAGCGTGGATTTCCCCGCGCCGTTCACGCCGACGACACCGATCTTTACCCCCGGCAGGAAGTTGAGATTGATGTTCTCGAAGCACTTCTTGCCCCCGGGATAGGTCTTGGAGACGTTCTCCATGTGATAGACGTACTGGTAGCTGGCCATGGCGTAGGTTCCTGAGATCTGGGGTTGGCGCGTATGTAGCGGCGAAGGCCGCAGGCTGCAACGGCTGGCGGGCTTGTGCGGGACCAAGGGTTCGGGTTTTCTGGCCGCGCAGGGGGAGAGGCCGATGCGCGCGGGATTTCCGGTGGCGACCCGGGGGATGGTCGTGGGGCTCTTGGGCGGGTCGTTCGACCCGGCGCACGAGGGTCATGTCCATATCACCCGCGAGGCGCTGAAGCGGCTGGGGCTGGATCAGGTCTGGTGGCTGGTGACGCCGGCCAATCCGCTGAAGGCACGGCAACCGGCGCCGCTGGCCGAAAGGCTGGCGCGGGCGAAGGCGGTGATGCGGCATCCGAAGGTGAGGATCACCGCGCTGGAAGAGGCGCTGGGCACAAGGGCGACGGCGGACACGATCGACCGGCTGCGGGCGATCTATCCGGGGGTGACCTTCGTCTGGCTTATGGGGGCGGACAACCTGGTTCAGTTCCACAAGTGGGGCCGCTGGCGCGACATACTGCGGGCGGTGCCGGTGGGGGTGCTGGCGCGGCCGGGGTCGGGGGTGCAGGCGCGGCTGTCGGTGGCGGCGCGGGCCTTCCGGGTGAACCAGGTCGACCGCGGCGAGACGCTGCGCGGCCGCAGGGCGCCGGTCTGGGCCTTCGTCAACCTGCCGATGAACGATGCCTCCTCGACCGAGATCCGGGCGCGGGGCGGCTGGCGGTCGGGGCGCTGAGCGGCGGCTCCTCGTGCGCCTTCGGCTTCTCGTCGCGGGGGCCTGCGACGACGCGGCGGAGGCGCGGTCAGAGCGTCTTGCCGAGCCAGGTATCGGCCGGCGCGCCGGTGTAGGGGGCGATGTCGGTCCATCCCGTCTGGCGGTAGAGCGCGATCGCCTCGGCCAGCGCGGAGTTGGTGTCGAGTTTCAGCGCGGTGAGACCCATGGCGCGCGCCTCGTCCTCGATGGCGGTCATCAGGCGGCGAGCGAGGCCCTGGCCCCGCGCCGAGGCATCCACCCAGAGCCGCTTGACCTCGGCCGTCGCCGCATCGATGGGGCGCAGCGAGACGCAGCCGACGGGCAGGTCGTCCGACCAGGCGACGAGGCAGCGGCCGTGCGGGGGACGGTAGCTGTCGGCGCCGGGGTCGGGGACGGGGAAGAGTTCGGGACGCGCGCCGGGCACGCGGGCGCAGAGTTCGTCGATATAGCCGCGCCAGCAGGACAGCATCTCGGGGCTGTCCGGGTCGGCGGGGCGGATTTCGAGCTGGTCGCGGTTCAGGAGCGTGGCGATCAGGTCCATCGCCGCGACGAGTTCCCCCGCCCGCGCCCCGGCGCGCGCGATCAGCCGCGCGGCCCGGGCATGGCCGATGGCATCGTAGGCCGCGACCTCGGCCTCGCCCGCGGCGGTCAGCCGGGCGATGCGGCGGCGGCGGTCGTCGGGATCGGGGCCGGTCTCGATCAGGCCCTCGCGTTCGAGGCTGCGCAGGAAGCGGCTCATCAGGCCCGAATCCAGCCCCAGCCGGTCCCGGATCAGCGCGACATCGGCGCCTTCGGGGCGCACCATGACCAGAACGCGCACCGCGCCGAGCGGCCGGCCCCGACCGAGGAAGGAGGTGTCCAGCGCCCCGGCCTCGCGGGTCACGGCGCGGTTGAAGCGGCGGAGGCGGGCGACGGCGTCCAGCATGATGACAGACCTTGGTCAGCTATTTTGACTGACTATAGTCAGACAATCGTCTCACGCAAGCGGGATGAGCGGGGGCGCAGGCCGGACTGGCGGAATCGCCCGGGATGGCGCTATCACCGGGAAAACCGGAGGTGATGGGGTGATATCACGGCGGATGATGCTGGCCGGACTGCTGGCGGGCGCGGCCTTGCCGGCGATGGCAGAGGTGATGGACACATCGCCCCGCCCCAAGGCGCGCGGTGGCAGGGCGGCTGCGGCGGGCGGGCAGCCGGCGCAAGGGCCGGTCGATGCCGAGACGCTGATCGACGCCGCCAAGCTGGGAGGATCGGTAGCCTTCGTGGTCATGGACGCGGCGACCGGCAAGGTCTTGCAGGCGCGCGAGCCGGACCTTCCGCTGCCGCCGGCGAGCGTCGCCAAGGCGGTGACCGCGCTATACGCGCTGGACCGGCTGGGGTCCGGCCATCGCTTTGCCACCCGGGTCCTGGCCACCGGGCCGGTGCAGGGCGGCATGGTGCAGGGCGATATCGTGCTGGCGGGCGGCGGCGATCCGACGTTGCAGACCGACCAGCTGGGCGATCTGGTGGCGCGCCTGGCCAAGGTCGGATTGAAGGGTGCGACGGGGCGGTTCCTCTACTGGGACGGCGCGCTGCCCCGGCTGCGCGGCATCGCCGAGGACCAGCCCGACCATGTCGGCTACAACGCGGCGATCTCGGGCCTGTGCCTGAACTTCAACCGGGTCCATTTCGAATGGAAGCGCGAGGGCAGCGACTGGCGCGTGGCGGTCGATGCGCGGGGCGAGCGGTTCCTGCCGCCGGTCGGGCGGGTGCGGGTCGCGATCGCCCAGCGCGAAGCGCCGCTGTTCACCTATGCGCCGGGACAGGTGGAGGAATGGACGGTGGCCGCGGCCGCGCTGGGCAAGGGGGGCAGCCGCTGGCTGCCGGTGCGCGACCCCGGCGCCTATGTGGCAGAAGTGTTCCGCACGCTGGCCCGCGCCCAGGGCATCCGGCTTGAGCCGGGCGAGCGGGCGGCGGCGCTGCCGGCGGGCCGTGAGCTGGGGCGGGTGGAAAGCGAGCCGCTGCCGGTGGTGCTGCGCGACATGCTGAAGTTTTCCACCAACCTGACGGCGGAATGCGTGGGGCTGACGGCCTCGGGGCTGACGACGCTGGAGGCCTCGGCCCGGGCGATGTCGGACTGGGTCGGTGCGGCTTTCGGGGTGCAGGTCGATCTGCACGACCATTCCGGGCTTGGCGGGCGGTCGCGGGTGACGGCACGGGCGATGGCGACGATCCTGCAAAGGGCCGAGGCGGGCCGGCGCGGGCTGAAGCCGATCCTGCGCGACATCGGGATGAGGGACGACGCGGGCAAGGAGATCAAGGGCCACAAGGTGAAGGTGCTGGCCAAGTCGGGGACGCTGAACTTCGTCTCGGGCCTGGCGGGCCATGTGGTGCCGCCGGCGGGCGGGCGCGAGCTGATATTCGCGATCTTCTCGGGCGACCCGGCCCGGCGCGACGCGGTGCCGGTCGCCTTGCGCGAAGGCCCGGACGGTGCGGCCGCCTGGACCAAGCGCGCGCGGCGCCTGCAAGGCCAGCTGATCAGCCGCTGGGCCGCGACCTACTCCTGACCCGGCAGCGCGGTGTCAATGGGCGGCCGCCCGGCCCCGACCAGGGCGCGAGGCATATTGCGGCAGCCATTGCGCCTGGGCGGCCAGCATCTCGTCCACCATGGCCCAGACTTCGGCCGGGGTGCAGACCGCGCCGACCAGCGGATCGTGCAGGACGGCGAGCTTCAGGAGGTCCACGTCGCCCGTGACCGCGGCCCGGACCGCCATCCGCTGCACGTCCACCGAGGCCTGGCAGGTCGCGGCGCAGGCGAGGGGAAGGGTGACGCCCTCGACCATGTTGATCCCGAAACGGTCCACCCAGCCGGGGCTTTCGACGATGCAGTCGGCGGGCAGGTTGGTGATCGTGCCGCCGTTCCTGACGTTGAAATGCCCGCGATAGGGGCGGCCGGTTTCAAGCGCCTCGAGGATGTGGGAGGCGTGTTCGTCGGTGCGCTTCCACTCCGAGAGGGGTCTTTCGGCCTCTTTCAGCATGGTGGGGTATTCGGTTTCGAACCAGTTGCGGCTTTCGCGGGTGTGGCGGAGATAGCCGCCGGTTTCGCCGTGGATCCAGTCGTCGGTGGAAATCCAGTCCGGGATCTCTTCGCGCCGCTTGCGATACCAGGGAAGGTATTCCGACAGGTGGCCGTTCGATTCGGTGGAGTAGAAGCCGAAACGGCGCAGCACGTCGATGCGCACCTTTTCCTGGCGGGAGAAGAGCGGATGGGCCTCGAAGGCCGCAAGAAGCTCGTCACGGCCGATCTTCCGGCCCTTGTGGCGGATGTCGATGTACCAGGTCTGGTGGTTGATGCCGGAACAGACGATGTCCACCTCGTCCATCGGCACGCCGAGCGCGGCGGCGATCTGGCGGTGGCCGTTCTGGACGCCGTGGCAGAGGCCCACGGTGTTCACCCCGCCGTGTTCGATGGCCGCCCAGGTCATCATCGCCATCGGGTTGGCGTAGTTGAGAAGCAGGTGGTCCGGGGGGCAGACCTCGCGGATGTCGCGGCAGAAGTCGAGCATCGCGGCGATGCCCCTTTGGCCATACATGATGCCGCCCGCGCAGATCGTGTCGCCGACGCATTGGTCCACGCCGTATTTCAGCGGGATCGAGATGTCGGTCTCGAAGGCCTCGACCCCGCCGATGCGGACCGTGTTCATGATGTATTTCGCGCCTTCCAGCGCGCGGCGGCGGTCGGTGGTGGCGGTGATCCGGGTCTTCAGGCCCGAAACCTCGACCGTGCGGCGCAGGATGCGGGCGATCATGTCGAGGTTCTGCGGGCTGATGTCGGTCAGCGCGATCTCGATCCCTTCGAATTCGGGCACGGACAGGATGTCGGCGCAGAGCTTGCGGGTGAACCCGACGCTGCCCGCGCCGATGATGGCAAGTTTGAACGGCATGGTGGAGCCTCCCTTTCATCAGAAAGGCTAGGCTTCGGGGCGGGCGGGGTGTAGGGAAAACTTGTGCCAAAGCGGGTAATTTCATGCTGTCCAGCCTTCTGGCCCATGGCCATGACATCCGCAGTCTTGCCGCGCGCGGCACGTATCCGGCGCTGGGCATCCTGGCCGAGGCGGCGGGCTACGAGCAGCGGCGCAACGAGCTTTACAGCTGGGACGGGATGAAGCGGGGAAGCGCGCCTTTCCTGGTGATCCAGCACACGATCCTGGGCGAGGGACGGCTGGACTTCGCCGGGGTGCGGCATCGGCTGGGTCCGGGGCAGACCATGCTGGTGACGATGCCGCACGCGCACCGCTACTGGCTGGAGCGGGGCGGGCAGTGGGAGTATTTCTGGCTCATCCTGTCGGGGCGCGAGGCGCTGCGGCTGGCGCGGGAGGTGCTGGCCGCAGCGGGGCCGGTGCTGAAGCCGGGGCCGGAGGGGGCCGAGCGGCTGGCCGGGGCCTGTCACGCGCTGCTGACCCGGTCGCTGACGCCGGCGCAGGCCTCGGTCCTGGGCCACGAGGCGCTGGCGGTGCTGTATGACGCGGCCTTTGCCGGAGCCGAACCGCGCCCGGCGCTGGCGCCGGAGTTGGCGCGGGTGCTGGCCCATGTCGAGGCGAACCTTGCGGGCGACCTGCGGGTGGAGGCGCTGGCAAGGGTCGCGGGCCTGAGCCGGGCGCATTTCGTGCGCCGCTTTGCCGCCGAGGTCGGCCTGCCGCCTTCGGCGCATGTGCTGGCGCGGCGGATGGACCGGGTGGAGCGGCTCCTGACGGCCTCGGAGATGAAGGTGGCCGAGATTGCCCGGGCCACGGGCTTTGCCGAGGCGAACTATCTGGCCAAGGCCTTCCGGCGGCACCGGGGGCTGTCGCCGATGGCGTTCCGCGCCTTGCGCGACGAGGCGGTCTGAGGTGCTCACTGGGGGCCTGCGGCGTCGCGCCTTCGGCTTCGCGTCGGATGGCGCGGAGCGCCGGAGGCTGCGACGAACGGTTCAGGAGGATGCGCGCAGCGATTGCAGCCAGGCGCGGTGCGGCAGGGCCAGCGATGCGGCGCGGCGGTATTCGGCGACCAGTGCCGCATGGGTCTTGCGGGCATGGTCGCGCGCCCTGGGGTCGGCAGCCATCTCGGCCCGCGCGGCGTCGCGGTTCAGCAGGCCGAGGCCGTCCAGGACGGGCACGTAGAGCTGTTCCTGCACATGGGCGAGGCCCAGATGTTCCAGGCCCGGCGGAAAGCGGGGGAAGTCGTCGCGGGTGGGGGTCTTCTTCTGCCACAGCGCCAGCCGGTCGGTGACGAAGTCGGGGTGGCTGGCGGTGATGTCGCGCCAGAAGGCGCTGTCGCGGCGTTCGGTGACATAGTGCAGCCGCACGAAATCGCGGAAATCGTCCACCTGCCGGGCGAAGGCGGTGTTGTAGCGGTCGCGGCCCTCGGGCGTGCCCAGCCATTCGCCGAACATGATGAGCTGCACCACGGTGCCGTGGATCGAAGTCGCCTCCAGGGGTTCGAGGAAGCTGGAGGCCAGCCCCATCGCCAGGCAGTTGCCGATCCACGGCCGCTCCATCCGACCCGCGTCGATGCGGATGTCGCCGCGCGGTTCGACCTCGTGCCCCAGCGCCGCCTCGATCTCGCGCTTTGCCTCGTCCGGCGAGATGTGGCGGTCGGAATAGACATAGCCCGCGCCGATCCGGTCCTGCGTGGGGATGCCCCACATCCAGCCGTTCTTCTGCGCCCAGGCGAGCGTGCAGGGCGTGATCTCCTCGCCGTCCTTGAGGTCGATCCAGAACGGGAGCGCGCGGTTGATCGGCAGCACGTCGCTGTAGCTGATCCAGCGGGGGCCGAGTTCCGAGATCAGCCGGCGGCGGAAGCCGGAGCAGTCGAGGAAGAAGTCGCCATCGACCCGCTGGCCGCTTTCAAGCGTCAGCGCCCTGATCCCGTCGTCGCCAAGTTCGACGCCCGTCACCCGATCGTCGATCAGCGCGATTCCCCTGGCCTTCCTGCGCAGCCACTGGCCGACCAGCGCCTGGTCGAAGTGGAAGGCGTAGTGGAAGGGGCCGACCGGAACCGGGCGGCCGTCCTTCAGCGCGTAGGGGCCCTTGTTGCCGTCCAGCAGATGCTGGAACAGATGCGCCTCGGCCACCGGGCGGCCGGCAGCGATGGCATAACGGTCGAGCTGCGCGCCACCCGCCACCAGATGCGGGTCGTCGATCGGCCCGTCGTAGGTGTAGCCCACCCGCCGCCAGTCCTTGTGCCGGATGCCGAGCTTGATCGTGGCGCCGGTCTCGCGCAGGAATTCGGTCTCGTCCAGGTCGAAGTGGCGCAGCATCTGGCGGAAGACGGCGGTCGAGCCCTCGCCGACGCCGATGACGCCGATCTTCGAGGACTCGATCACCGTGACCCTGGTGGCATGCCCGCGCCGTTTCGCCAGGTCGGTCAGCATCATGGCGGAAAGCCACCCCGCCGTGCCGCCGCCGACGATGACGATATGCGCGGGCCACATGCGCCTTAGCCCGCCTTGCGCACGGGCACCCGCGCCCAGTCGGGCAGCCAGTCGCCGTGGGCCTCCAGAAGCTCGGTCGTCAGCTGCCAGATCTGGTCGAGGTCCAGTTCCGCCCCGGTGTGCGGGTCGAGCATGGCGGCGTGGTAGATGTGGTCGGGGTTTTCGGTCAGCAGCGCCTGGACGGTCAGGTCCTGGACGTTGATGTTGGTCCGCATCAGCGCGATGAGTTGCGGCGGGATGTCGTGGACCACGGTCGGTTGCAGGCCCGAGGCATCGACCAGCACCGGCACCTCGACCGCGCAGCCTTCGGGCAGTTGCGGGATGTAGCCGCGGTTGCCGATGTTGCCGTAGATCACCGAAGGTTCGCCCGTCACCACCGAGTTCACGATCTCGGACGCATATTCGTGGCTTTCCTTCACCTCGACGGTGTTGGCGTTCTTCAGCGCCTCGGCCTCCTTCTTCCAGCGCGCGATCTGTTCGACGCAGCGCTTGGGGTATTCGTCCAGCGGGATGCCGAATTTCTCGATCAGGTCCGGGCGGTCGCGCTTGATGAACCAGGGCGTGTATTCGGCGAAGTGTTCCGAGGACTCGGTGACGAAATAGCCAAGCCGCGTCAGCATCTCGTAGCGGACCCTGTTCGGGCAGCGCGGGTTCCAGTGCGAGGGCTTGGGGAAGCGCCCCTCGCGGTAGCCCCTGACGAGGTCGGGGTAGAGGTTGCGGTAGCTGCCGTCCGGCTGGCGGTGTTCGAAGGTCAGGAAGAAGGCCATGTGGTTGATGCCGCCCGCGCGGTAGCGGATCTCTTCCACGGGAATGTCGAGGTCGCGGGCCAGTTCCCAGGCCGTGCCCTGCACGGAATGGCAGAGGCCGACCTGCCGGATCTTGGGGTATTTCGCGGCGATGGCCCAGGTGTTGATCGCCATGGGGTTGACGTATTGCAGCATGATCGCGTTCGGGGCGACCTCAGCCATGTCCTCGCAGATCGACCAGAGGTGCGGGACGGTGCGCAGGCCGCGCATGATGCCGCCGATGCCCAGCGTGTCGGCGATGGTCTGGCGCAGGCCGAACTTCTTCGGCACCTCGAAATCGGTGATGGTGCAGGGGTCGTAGCCGCCGATCTGGAAGCAGACGACGACGAAATCCGCCCCGTCCAGCGCGCGGCGCTGGTTGGTGTAGGTCTTGACCGTCGCGGTCCCGCCCAGGGTCTGGGCCATCTTGCCGACGATGATCTCGGATTCCTCCAGCCGCTCGGGATTGATGTCCATCAGGCGGATTTCCGCGTTGGCGAGCGCCGGGCGCGAGAGGATGTCGCCGGCGATGTTCTTGGTGAACACGGTCGATCCGGCGCCGATGAAGGTGATGACGGGGGTGGGCATGATGCTCCTCTAGGCTGCGATTTCGAAGGCCGCCTTGACGAGGCGGCGGGTGTAGTCGGTCGTGGGGTTCTCGAGCACCGCGTCAACGGGGCCCTGTTCGACGATGCGGCCGTGCTGCATGACGATGACCCGGTGGCAGAGCGCGCGGACGACCTTGAGGTCGTGGCTGATGAAGAGATAGCTCAGCCCCTTGTCGCGCTGCAGCTTGCGCAAGAGTTCGATGATCTGGGCCTGGACGGACAGGTCGAGCGCCGAGGTCGGTTCGTCCAGGAGGATGAACTCGGGTTCCAGCGCGATGGCGCGGGCGATGGCGAGGCGCTGGCGCTGGCCGCCGGAAAACTCGTGCGGAAAGCGCGACAGGATCGTGTCGGGCAGGCCCGCGTCGCGCAGCGCCTGCCTGACGCGCGCCTCGCGGTCGGCCCGGCCCTGGCCGATGCCGTTGACGATCAGGCCCTCCTCGATGATCTGGCGGACCGACATGCGCGGGTTGAGGCTGGCGAAGGGATCCTGGAAGACGATCTGCATCCGCTGGCGGTAGGGCTTCATGCCGCGCCGGTCCAGCCCGTCGATGCGGTGGCCGAGGAAATCGACCTCGCCCTCGGTCAGATTGTTCAGCCGCAGCAGCGCCTGGCCGAAGGTGGTCTTGCCCGAGCCGCTTTCGCCGACCAGCCCCAGCGTTTCGCCGCGCTTCAGCGCCAGCGACAGACCGTCCACGGCTTGCAGCTTAGACCAGGTGCCCCGGAAGGCGCCGCCCTTGCGCAAGTTGTAGGTGACGCGGATGTTGCGGCCCTCCAGCACGGTTTCCTCGCCCACCTGCGCCGGGTCGGCCCGGCCCCTGGGCTCCGAGCCGAGCAGGCGGCGGGTATAGGGGTGCCGGGGGCTGGTGAAGATGGTTTCGGTCGGCCCGGCCTCGCGCACCACCCCATGCTGCATGACATGGACATGGTCGGCGAACTGGCGGACCACGGTCAGGTCATGGGTGATGAGGATTACGGCGAGGCCGGTCCGGTCCTTCAGGTTCTTGATGAGGTTCAGGATTTCCGCCTGAACGGTCACGTCCAGCGCGGTCGTCGGTTCGTCGGCGATCAGCACGTCGGGGTTGTTCGCCAGCGCCATGGCGATCATCACCCGCTGGCGCTGGCCGCCCGAAAGCTGGTGCGGATACTGGTTCAGCCGCGCCTCGGGATCGGGGATCTGCACGTCCTTCAAGAGCGCGAGCGCCCGGTCCTTCGCCTCGGCCTTCGACATCCGGTTGTGGATGCGCAGGACCTCGGCGATCTGGGTGCCGATGGTATAGACCGGGTTCAGGGAGGACATCGGCTCCTGGAAGATCATCGACAGCCGGTTGCCCCGAAGGGCGCGCATCTCGGCCGGCGAGAGCCGCGCCATGTCGCGCCCGGCATAGAGGATCTCGGTCTGCGGGCTGACGATGGCGCGCTTGGACAGAAGCCGCATGATCGCCCGGGCGGTCACCGACTTGCCGCTGCCGCTCTCGCCCACCAGCGCGATGGTCTGGCCCCTGCGCAGGGTGAAGGAGACATCCCTGACGGCCTCGATCGTGCCGCCGTCCACCTTGAAGCTGACCCCGATGTTGCGGGCGTCGATGACGATGTCGTCGGTCATGGCGTCCTCCTCAATAGGGGTCGATGGCATCGCGCAGCCCGTCGCCCAGCGCGTTGAAGGCGAAGACGGCCATGAGGATGAAGCCCACCGGGGACAGGATCCAGGGATAGGAGCCGATGACCGAGAAGGTCGAGGCGTCCTGAAGCATCAGCCCCCAGGAGATCAGCGGCGGCTTCACGGCAAAGCCGAGGTAGCCGAGGAAGGACTCCAGAAGGACGATGGCGGGGATGCCGAGCGTGATGGAGACGATCACATGGCTCATCACGTTGGGCAGGATGTGGCGCGTGACGATGCGCGCGTCCGAGGCGCCCACCGCCTGTGCCGCGCGGACATAGTCCACCCGCGCCATGGCCATGGTCTTGGACCGGACCTCGCGCGACAGCTGCGCCCAGCCGAGGCCGGCGATGACCAGGATCACGAAGGTGATGAACAGGGACGAAGGCGCGGTCACGGGGATCAGGGTGGTGAGCGTCAGGTAGAGCGGCAGTTGCGGGAAGGCGAGGACGATCTCCACGAAACGCTGGAACCACAGGTCGAAGCGCCCGCCGACATAGCCCGAGACGATGCCCAGAAGCGTGCCGGCGATGGTGATGAGCGTGATCGAGGTCAGCGCGATGATCAGCGTGATCCGGCTGCCGATGATCCCGCGCGACAGGATGTCCCGCCCCAGCTTGTCGGTCCCCAAGAGCCGCAGCGGCGTGCCGTCGGAGAGGCCGATGAAATGCGTGTTCATCGGGATCAGGCCGAGGAAACGGTAGTCCCAGCCGTCCACGAAGAAGGCCAGCGGGCGGGGATTGTCGAGATCCGGCCCCATCAGCGGCTGGAAGGTGATCGGGTCCAGCTCGTCGCTTTCGGTGATGGCATAGACCACCGGCCAGGGGGTGAAGCCCTCTTTCGTGAAGAAGCTGATCCGGTCCGGCGGCGCGAAGGAGGCGCCGTTGGCGTTGGGGTTCTGGGGGGCGAAGAACTCGGCGAAGATCGAGATCAGGAAGAGGAGCGAGACCAGCACCAGACCCAGCATCCCCGGCACCGACTTGCGGAACCGACGCCAGACCAGCGCCCGATAGCTTTGCGAGGCGGTCGAGACCGTGGAGAGCCTGGCATCGGCCTCTTCGCCGTCATGGATCGCGGTCATGCGTTGCCTCCCACCCGGATGCGCGGGTCGAGCAGGGCCAGCAGGAGGTCGGCGATGATGTTGCCGATGATGAGCGTGGCGCCGAGCACCAGCAGCAGCGTCGCGGTGACATAGACATCGCCGATGGCCATGGAGCCGACGATGGCCGGGCCGATGGTGGCCAGGCCGAAGACGATGGCGACCTCGATCTCGCCGGTCAGCATGTAGGGCAGGACGACGCCCTGGTAGGCGACCAGCGGGTGCAGCGCGTTCGGCACCGCGTGGCGCATGATGACCGCGCCTTCGCCGAGGCCCTTGGCGCGGGCGGTTTCGATGTACTGGGCGTTCAGCGTGTCAAGAAGGTTCGCCCGCATCACCCGCATGTTGTAGGCCAGCCCCCCGAAGGCCGCCACCGCGATCACCGGCCAGATGTGCTGGATCAGGTTCCAGAGCTTGGCCCAGTTGAAGTCGAGAAAGCCCAGCCAGTAGGGCTGCCCGCCGTAGCGCGAGGAATAGAACGAGCCGATTTCCTGCACGTTCAGCTGGAAGACGAGGATGTAGAGGATGATGAGCGCAAGAAGGAAGCGCGGGATCGTCATACCCATGAAGCTGACGAAGGACAGGACGGTATCGATCCAGGTGTATTGCCGGGTCGCGGCCAGGATGCCGAAGCCGATGCCGATGAAGGTGGCCAGGAGGTGGCAGGTCAGCGCGATGGCGATGGTCGGCGGCAGGCGCTGGGCGAGGATCTCGGCCACGGGCTTGTTGTAGGCGTAGGACTGGCCGAAGTCGCCGCGGCTGACGATGCCCCAGATCCAGCGGACATATTGCACGACCAGGGGATCGTTCAGGCCATGCGTCTCGCGATAGCGGTTGGCGGCCTCGGTCGCGGCCTCGGGCGAGGCGCCGCCCTGCACGATCATGTTGGTGCGGATGAAGTCGCCATAGTCGCCCGGCGGGGCCTGGATGATCAGGAAGGTGATGAAGCTCATCACGATCAGGACCGGCACCGATTGCATCAGGCGGACGCCAAGAAAGCCCAGCATCGCGGGTCTCCTGTCCATGGGTGAGATGGGAGAGGGCGCCCGGGGGCGGCGGTCGTCTGCCGCCCCCGGGCCTCGGGAGGATCCCGTCAGTTCGCCGCGACCGGCCCGGCCGAGCCGGGCGCGCCGGGCAGGGTCTGCGGATGCAGTTCGGCGCCGATCTGCTTGTCCGTGGGCACATACACCCGTTCGCGGATGATGTTGTCCTCGGCCCAGTTGTACATGAAGATCGGAGCCCCCGCCGGGATGTTGGCGAAACGCTTGTTGATTATGAGCGCGCCGGGATAGGCGGTCAGACCTACGGCGGCGACGTTTTCGGTGAAGACCTTCTGCCAGGTCTTCATCGCCTCGACCTTGGCCGCCGGATCGCGGGTGCCGGTGAAGGCCTTGATCGCGGCGACGAGCTCTTCCTCGTAGGGCAGGAGGTCCATCTCGCCGGCCCCGTTCGCCCGGTGCCAGACCGCCGTCATCGGACCCATAGGGGCAAGCCGGTCGGTGCCCTGGACGACCGAGACGAATTCCTGGTCGTTGCGCCGCAGCAGCCAGTCCCAGGCCCCGGCGTCGCGGGCATTGTCGTAGTCTTTGCCTGTCAGGCTGTTCAGCGTGACCTTGACGCCCACGTCCGCCATCATCGCGACCACGCCCTCGGCGAGGTTCTTGTCGGTGGCATAGTCGGCGTTAACCAGAAGCGTGACGTTCAGGTCCCCGCCGCCGGGCAGGTTGACCGCGCCGTTTCCGTCGGTGTCGGTCAGCCCCGAGGCTTCGAGAGCCATCCTCGCGCTTGCCTGATCGAAGGGGTAGAACACCGTCGAGCCGGCGTCATAGTAGCTGGTCGAGGTGAGGAGCCCCCCGGCATAGGGCGCGGTGAACGGGCCCTTGACCAGGCTGTCGCCCAGCCGCTGGCGGTCCAGCGCATAGGTCACGGCCTTGCGGAAATCGAGGTTCCGGTTCAGCTCGCGCACCGCCTGACCCCGGGCATCGGGCTCGCCCCAGCCGTTGGCCGACTGGTTGAAGAACAGCTGATAGCCGATGGACCGCGGCCCGAAGGCCAGACGCGCGGGACTGGCCGGATCGGCGGCCTTCTTCAGGCTTTCGACATAGTTTTCCGGCTGTTCCAGGTTCGAGAAATCGCCCGTCCCCGCCACGGCCTGCACGTCGCGGTCGCCCCAGGTGGAAAGCCGGTAGTGCATCTCGTCGAGGTAGGGGAGCTGCTGGCCGGTCTCGTCCACCTTCCAGTAATAGGGATTGCGGCGCATCACCACGATGTCGTCGGGGCGGTGTTCCACCACGGTCCAGGCGCCCATGGTCGGGAAGTTCATGTAGTTCGACGGGAAGGCGTTCAGGAAGGCCTCATAGCTTTCGCCGCCATACTTGGGGTGCTTGGGTTTCAGAAGGTGCGCCGGGCCGGGGCAGAAGTTGCCGTAGGCCATGGCGTAGAGCACCTGTTCGGGGAAGGGATCCGCGAAGCTGAGGGTGAAGGTGTAGGGGTCCACCACCGCGAAGGTCGCATTGTCGTAGGTCGCGGGGCTCGCGCCCATCAGGGGTGTGACGTTCTCGTCCATCACCACGTCGTTCCAGTAGAACTCGATGTCCTCGACGTCGAAGGGGTCGCCGTCCGACCATTTCGCGCCCTCGATCAGGTGGACGGTCAGCGTCTTGCCGTCCTCGGACCATTCCCAGCTTTTCGCCAGGTTCGGCAGCGGTTGCAGGTCGTCGGCGTTGACGGTGAACAGGGGGCCGGTGCGCGTCAGGCATTCCACCAGGCCAATGTCGATGCCGCCCCAGCCGTAGCTTTGCCCGGCCCAGAAGTTCCAGCCCTCGGGCCGCCCGCCGATCACATGGCGCATCACGTCGCCATAGACGCCGGGCCCGTCGGGCATGTTGGCGGTCTTGTAGACCAGCGGTTCCTTCGGCAGGCGTTCGGCTACCGGCGGCAGCTTGCCAGCCTCGACGAAGGCCGTGACCCAGGCCGGTTCGGAATAGGCCGGCAGGGCCTTGAACTCGAAGATGTCCGCGCGGTTGACGAAGACCGGCTCGGTCTGCGCCTCGAACTTCGGAGCCTCCGGCGGTGCGGTCGGCGCGGCCATCTCGGCCTGCACCGCAGCAGCGGACACCCCCATGAGCAGCGCCGCCAATGCGGCGCGCCGGCTATGGATCGTCATGATACCTCCCTTGACCTGTGGCTGTTCCCGGTCATCCGGCTTTGCAGTCCTTGCCGGGCGGGACTCCGTCCTTCCCGGTCCGGCAGGCAAAGCTTGCGGAAAGCGGCGGGGTGCAGCAATGTCAGTTCGTCAGAAACTTTTCCGGTTTTCTAAGATCGGCCGAGACCATGGACGGCGACCGCAGCACGGCACTCAGACGGCGCAACCCGACTCCGGTCCCGAACCACGAGCGGCATTTCTACGCGCGCAACCGCGCCTTCGGCCGGTTCGGCATCCGCATCTTCGAGCCGCAGCTGATGCCGATGCCGCACTGGCACGGCCACGTCGAGATGAACTTCGCGACCGGCGTGCGGATGACCTACGACTTCGACGGCAGCCGCCTGACCGTGCCCGAAGGCCGGCTGGTGCTGTTCTGGGCCGGGGTTCCGCACCAGCTGACCGGGCTGGAGCCGGTGGGCGAGGGGCCGATGCGGCTGGCCAACATCTACCTGCCGCTCGACAGCTTCCTGCAGATGCGCCACATCATGACCCTGCAGGCGGCGCTGATCGGCCGGGGGATGGTCGCCCTGCCGGACACGCTGTGCGACGCCGGTCTGGTGCAGCGCTGGTATGCCGACTACCGATCCGGCGATTTCGAGCGCGCCGAGATCGTCAAGATGGAGCTGAACGCGCTGTTCCGCCGCGCGCCTGTCGCCGGGTTCGACTTCCTGCGCGACCCCCTGCACGAGATCGGCAGCGACCGTTCGCTGAGCACCGCGCATGTCCGGCATGTGATCGCGATGGTGCGGCATGTGCTCGAGAATCTGGAAAAACCGCTGCTGAACGCAGAGGTCACAGCCGTCACTGGCCTGCACGAGAACTATGCGCTGGCGTTGTTTTCCCGAACCATGAAGGTGCCCCTGAAGCAGTTCATCAACCGGATGCGGCTGATGCGGGCGCGGGCGCTCTTGGTCGAAAGCTCGACCGCCATATCCGAAGTCGCCGAACAGAGCGGCTTCAGTTCACTGACCCAGTTCTACGCCCGGTTCCGGGCCGGCTACGGGATATCGCCC
Source organism: Tabrizicola flagellatus (assembly GCF_008271465.1). Classification (GTDB taxonomy): domain Bacteria; phylum Pseudomonadota; class Alphaproteobacteria; order Rhodobacterales; family Rhodobacteraceae; genus Tabrizicola; species Tabrizicola flagellata. Next base: position 196,812 of record NZ_VMDU01000003.1, read on the forward strand.
GCCGCGCTGCGCCAGCACTACGTCCGCATGGACCTGCGATAGCCTCCCCGGCCTTCCTACCCCTGCAACGTCCGCACCCCATAGCCCTCGCCGCGCGCCTTCATGGCGGCCACGGCGGCCACGCTGGCCGCGGCGGTGGTGAAGTAGGGGATCTTGTCCATCAGGGCGACGCGGCGGATGTCGCGGCTGTCGCTGACGGCCTGCGTCCCTTCGGTCGTGTTCATCACCAGCGCGATCTCGTTGTTCTTCAGCCGGTCGACGATGTTGGGCCGGCCTTCGTAGACCTTGGCGACCGGCTCGGCCGGCACGCCCTGCGCGGCCAGCCACTGGGCGGTTCCCCTGGTGGCGACGAGGGTGAAGCCCATCGCCACAAGATCCCGGGCGGCGGCCGCAAGCGACGCGGTCTTGTCCGCGTCCTTGACCGACAGGAACACGCGCCCCTCGGTCGGCAGGATCGTGCCGGCGCCCATCTGCGCCTTGAGGAAGGCCAGCGGGAAGGTCCGGTCCCAGCCCATCACCTCGCCGGTGGACCGCATCTCGGGCCCCAGCATCGGATCGACGCCGGGGAACCGGGCGAAGGGAAGGACGGCCTCCTTGACCGAGAACCACGGGGTGTTCGGGTCGGCCAGGGTCAGCGGGTCAGCCAGCGGCAGGTCGGTATCGGGGCCGACGCCGGCGGGGTAGGGCGCGCGCTGGGGGAAGGCCGAAAGCGGCTCGCCGGCCATCAGGCGGGCGGCGATGGAGGCGATGGCGCTGTCGGTGGCCTTGGCGACGAAGGGCACGGTGCGGCTGGCGCGGGGGTTCACTTCCAGGACGTAGATCACCCCGTCCTTGATCGCGAATTGCACGTTCATCAGGCCGACGACGTTCAGCGCGCGGGCCATGACGATGGTCTGGCGCTTGAGTTCCTCGACCGTCTCGGCCGAAAGCTGATGCGGCGGCAGGCAGCAGGCGCTGTCGCCGGAATGGACGCCCGCTTCCTCGATATGCTCCATGATCCCCGCGACATGCACCGACTTGCCGTCGCTTAACGCATCGACGTCAACCTCGACCGCGCCGGAGAGATAACTGTCGAGAAGGACGGGCGAGTCGCCGGATACCTGCACGGCGGTGGAGATGTAGCGGTCGAGTTGTTCGTCCGAGCGGACGATTTCCATGGCGCGGCCGCCAAGCACGAAGGACGGACGGATGACCAGCGGATAGCCGACCTCGGCGGCGACCCTGAAAGCTTCCTCGCGCGACCGGGCCGTGCCGTTGTTGGGCTGTTTCAGGCCAAGGTCCTTGAGCAGGCGCTGGAACCGTTCGCGGTCCTCGGCCAGGTCGATGGCGTCGGGCGTGGTGCCGAGGATCGGGATGCCTTCGGCATGCAGGGCGTTCGCCAGTTTCAGCGGCGTCTGGCCGCCGAACTGGACGATGACGCCGTGAAGCGTGCCGTTCTGCCTCTCCACCCGCAGGATTTCGAGGACGTGTTCCAGGGTCAGCGGCTCGAAATAGAGCCGGTCGGAGGTGTCGTAGTCGGTCGAGACGGTCTCGGGGTTGCAGTTGACCATGATGGTCTCGTAGCCCGCCGCGGTCAGGGCAAAGCAGGCGTGGCAGCAGCAGTAGTCGAACTCGATCCCCTGGCCGATCCGGTTCGGGCCGCCGCCCAGGATGACGACCTTCTTCGCGCCCGTGGGGCGGGATTCGCATTCCACCTCGCCCATCGCGGGGGATTCGTAGGTGGAATACATGTAGGGCGTCTGGGCCTCGAACTCGGCGGCGCAGGTGTCGATGCGCTTGAAGACGGCGGTAACGCCGAGGCGGGTCCTCGCGCGGCGGACCTGGGCCTCGTCGCGGCCGGTGAGCTTGGCGAGGCGGGCGTCGGTGAAGCCCATCATCTTGAGGCTGCGGAGCGCGTCGGCATTGGTGGGCAGGCCGTTCTTGCGGATGCTGGCTTCGGTGTCGATGATCTCGCGGATGCGGGCGAGGAACCAGGGGTCGAAGGCGGTGACGGCCTGGATCTCGTCGTTCGTCAGCCCGTGACGCATGGCCTGGGCGATGACGCGCAGCCGGTCCGGCGTGGCCTGGCCGAGCGCCTTGACGATGGAGGCCTTGTCGGGGGCGCCCGGAATGGCGATCTCGTCAAAGCCGGTCAGGCCGGTTTCGAGGCTGGCCAGCGCCTTCTGCAGGGATTCGTGGATGGTGCGGCCGATCGCCATGGCCTCGCCCACCGATTTCATCGCGGTGGTGAGGTTGGGCTCGGAACCCGGGAATTTCTCGAAGGCAAAGCGCGGGATCTTGGTCACGACATAGTCGATGGAGGGCTCGAACGAGGCGGGCGTGACCTTGGTGATATCGTTGTCGAGCTCGTCCAGCGTGTAGCCCACGGCCAGTTTCGCGGCGATCTTGGCGATGGGGAAACCCGTGGCCTTCGAGGCCAGCGCCGAAGAGCGCGAGACGCGCGGGTTCATCTCGATGACGACCATGCGGCCGTCCTTCGGGTTGATCGCCCATTGCACGTTCGACCCGCCGGTCTCGACCCCGATCTCGCGCAGCACGGCGATGCTGCCGTTGCGCATGATCTGGTATTCCTTGTCGGTCAGCGTCAGGGCCGGCGCGACGGTGATGGAATCACCGGTGTGGACGCCCATCGGATCGACGTTCTCGATGGAACAGACGATGATCGCATTGTCCGCCTTGTCGCGGACCACCTCCATCTCGTATTCCTTCCAGCCCAGCAGACTTTCGTCCACCAGCACCTGCGCCACGGGCGAGGCTTCGAGGCCGGATTTCACGATGGCCTCGTAATCGTCGCGGTTGTAGGCCACCCCGCCGCCGGTGCCGCCGAGCGTGAAGGCGGGGCGGATGATGGCGGGCAGGCCGACATATTCCAGCGCATCCATCGCCTGCCTGACGCCGGCGGCGATGTCATACTTGCCCGATGCCAGTTTCGGGGCCGCGACGATGGTCGCCTTCGGATTTTCCAGCCCGATCCGCTCCATCGCCTCGCGGAACAACTTGCGATCTTCTGCCATTTCTATGGCTTCGCGCTTGGCCCCGATCAGCTCTACCTTGTACTTTTCCAACACGCCCATGTCGGCAAGCGCGAGCGCGGTGTTCAGCCCCGTCTGCCCGCCCATCGTGGGCAACAGCGCGTCGGGGCGTTCCTTCTCGATGATCTTGGCGACGACTTCCGGCGTGATCGGCTCGATGTAGGTGGCATCCGCCAGCCCCGGGTCGGTCATGATCGTCGCGGGGTTCGAGTTCACCAGGATGACGCGGTAGCCTTCCTCGCGCAGAGCCTTGCAGGCCTGGGCGCCGGAGTAGTCGAACTCGCAGGCCTGGCCGATGACGATGGGGCCCGCGCCGATGATCATGATCGACTTGATATCGGTCCGCTTCGGCATCTCAGCCCCCATCCGCTGCGCAAAATTGGGCGGGTTATAGACAGAAGCGGTGGGGGCGCAAGGGGCAAACGGGGCCTTCAGCAGAGGGCTCGGCCCCCTGACGCCGGATTCCTTGCCAGGGGTCAGAGCATCCGGTCCAAGGGTGCCCGTGCAGCGCGCCAAGGCGCTTGCGACCTTTGACGATAAGCGCCTAGACTGACCCGGTGTCACGTGCCGTTTGTGAGGAGCAGCGAGTTTGCAGCAAGGCACCCCATCCACCCCCGCAGGCCAGGGTGCGTGGATCAGCGATGTCTTTATCAATACCAGGAACAGTCGCAGCTTCCGGCACATCCCGGACGACCCCTATGACAAGATGGAACTGCTGCGGAAGGGCGCTGACCTTCTGAAACGGATGCAGCGTGGCGAGCCCTTTGCCGCGGGCGAAATCGAGCGTGACCGGCACCACATCAACAATTGGCCGTTCGAGGAAACCCTGCCGCCGGTGATCCTGTTCGGCTGGGTTGCGCTGCATCGGGACGTGGCGGCGGTCTTCTCGCGCTTCGATCCGGGACAGGGCAGGCTGCACCCGATCCGGCTGATCGACCATGACCGCAGGAAGGTGATTTCCGAGGAATATTCCATCCTCACGCCCGGCAATGCCGCCGATACGCTGGACCTTGACCGCTCGACTTCGATCAAGCGGATGAAGGCTCAGGAAAAGATCTTCTACTTCCACGAGACGGTCCCCAAGCCCGGCACCTTCGTGCTGCGGTCGGGGTTCGGCATGGGGCCGGATTTCTGGGTTGACAGTCGGGTGGTGAACTCGTTCTTCCTGTCCGACCGGCTGGTTGCGGCGCTGGCGGCGGAGAAGTTGGACCGGCATTTCGGGCTCAGGCGCTGCGTTCCGGGCTGACAGAAGAGCTCCGGGCGCGCAAGTGGACCGGGCGGGCAAGGCGCAAACGCGCGGCTGTGGGTCGCGAACGGCTCTGGAACCCTGGTGGCTCCTGTCCTAAGACCCGGAGTGCCGCGCAACGGCACGGGCGCTGACAGGGAACGGTGGGCGTGATCCTTCTGGAACATGGACCGGGTGGCAGACCGGCGCTGTTTGACGCGCCGCGCGAGGTCATTGCCGCCCATGCCCCTGGCGAGGTCGTGCGCGCGCTTGCCCGGGCCGAGGCCGCTCGCGCCGCAGGGGGCTGGGTCGCGGGTTACGTTGCCTATGAGGCGGGCTATGCGCTGGAGCCGAAGCTGCGCCGGCTGATGCCGCGCCGGCGGCCGGGGCCCTTGCTGGCGCTTGGCGTCTTCGACGGGCCGCGCCCGGCCGAGGCTGCGCTCGCGCGGGCGGCGGAGGAAGGGCGCGCGACCGCGATGACCGAACCCGCGCCGCAGATCGGCAGGCGCGCCTATGGCACGGCCGCGCGGAAGGTGTTCGACTACATCGCCGCGGGCGACTGCTACCAGGTGAACCTGACCTTTCCGATGACGGCGCGGCTGGTTTCCGGCACCCCGCTGGGGCTGTATGGCGCGTTCCGGCGTACGGGGGCGGTGGGACACGGGGCCTATGTCGATCTGGGCGTGGGGCCCGTGGTCGTGTCGCGCAGCCCGGAGCTGTTCTTCAAGGTCGGACAGGGCCGGATCGTCACCCGGCCGATGAAGGGCACGCGGCCCCGCGGCAAGGATGCCGCCGAGGATGCGGCGATCATTGCCGAGTTGCAGGGGGCCGAAAAGGACCGGGCCGAGAACCTGATGATCGTGGACCTTCTGCGCAACGACATCAGCCGGCTTTCGAAGGTGGGCACGGTGAAGGTGCCGGCGCTTTACGCCATCGAAAGCTATGCGACGGTGCACCAGATGACCTCGACGGTCGAGGGGGTGCTGGAGCGCCCGGCGACCCTGCCCGGCCTGATGGCGGCGCTGTTTCCCTGCGGCAGCGTGACGGGCGCGCCGAAGATCCGGGCGATGGAGATCATCCGGGAAATGGAGCCCCATCCGCGCGGCGTCTATTGCGGCGCGGTGGGCTGGATGTCGCCCTCGGGGGACGCGGATTTCTCGGTCGCGATCCGCACGCTGTCGGTCAGCGGCGACCGGATCGTGATGAACGTGGGCGGCGGGCTGACGCATGGGTCCACCGCCGAAGGCGAATGGGAGGAGGCGCTGTGGAAGGCGCGCTTCGTGAAGGCGGCGGTGAGCCGGGACTGAAGCTGATCGAGACCGTCCTCTGGGACGGCCGCGCCGCGCCGCGCTGGCCGCTGCATCGGGCGCGTATGCGGCGGTCGGCAGAGCTGCTGGGCTGGGCCTGCCCCGACGTGGCGCCCTCGGGCCCGGATCATCCCGCGCGGTTGCGGCTGACGCTGGACCGCGCGGGCCGGGTGGAGTGGCAGGTCGCCCCCTTGCCCCCGACGAAGGCCGCATGGCGGGTCGGCCTGGCCGAGGCGCGGCTTCGGTCGGACGATCCCTGGCTGCGGGTCAAGACGACCCGGCGCGCGGTCTATGACGCGGCGCGGGCGGGGCTTCCCGAGGGGCTGGACGAGGTGCTGTTCCTGAACGAGCGGGGCGAGGTCTGCGAGGGCACGATCACCACGGTCTTCTTCGACCGGGGGCAGGGGATGCGGACGCCGCCCCTGTCGTCCGGCCTCTTGCCCGGGGTGCTGCGCGCCGAACTGTCCTGTCCCGAGGAGGTCTTGGGCGCCGAGGACCTGGGCGCCGTACGGCTCTGGGTCGGCAACGCCTTGCGCGGGCTGATACCGGCGGTCTGGACAGGGTGAGGCCGCCCGGGGGCGCTTCGCCCCCCGGACCCCCCGAGAGTATTTGGAAAAGGGCAAATCAGGGTAAGCGGACTGCGTCTTGCCCTTTTGCAAAATACTCCCGCCGGAGGCGTCCGACCGCGGTCCGGGGCGGTGCCGCGGGGTTGACTCGGACCGCGCGGCAAGGTGTATCGGCGCGATGACCTTTGAGGCCCTGGAAAGGGGAATGACGATGCATGCCTATCGCAGCCATACCTGTGCCGCGCTGAACAAGTCCCATGTGGGTGAAACCGTCCGCCTGTCGGGCTGGGTCCACCGGGTGCGCGACCATGGCGGCGTCCTGTTCATCGATCTGCGCGACCATTACGGGATCACCCAGATCCTGTGCGACGGCGACAGCCCGGCCTTCGCCGCGCTGGAGAAGGTGCGTGCCGAATGGGTGATCCGCGTCGATGGCCGGGTCAAGGCGCGCGATGCGGCTCTGGTGAACCCCAAGATCCCGACCGGCGAGATCGAGGTCTATGTGACCGACCTGGAAGTCCTGGGCGCGGCCGAGGAGCTGCCGCTGCCGGTCTTCGGCGACACCGAATACCCTGAGGAGACGCGGCTGACCTACCGCTTCCTCGACCTGCGCCGCGACACGATGCACCAGAACATGATGCTGCGGTCGAACGTGGTGCGCTGGCTGCGCAATGCCATGTGGGACCAGGGCTTCACCGAGTTCCAGACACCGATCATCACCGCCTCCAGCCCCGAGGGGGCGCGCGACTTTCTGGTGCCGAGCCGCCTGCACCCAGGCAAGTTCTACGCGCTGCCGCAGGCGCCGCAGCAGTTCAAGCAGCTGATCCAGGTCGCGGGCTTCGACCGCTATTTCCAGATCGCGCCCTGCTTCCGCGACGAGGACCCGCGCGCCGACCGCTCGCCCACGGATTTCTACCAGCTCGACATCGAGATGTCCTTCGTCACCCAGGACGACGTCTTTGCCGCCGTCCAGCCGGTGTTGCAGGGGTTGTTCGAGACCTTCGGCAAGGGTCGCAAGGTCTATTCCGACTGGCCGCGCATTGCCTACCGGGATGCGCTGAAGTGGTATGGCTCCGACAAGCCCGACCTGCGCAACCCGATCCGCATGCAGGACGTGAGCGAGCATTTCCGCGGCTCGGGCTTCGCCATCTTTGCCAAGCTTCTGGAGCAGGAGGGCAACGAAGTCCGCGCGATCCCCGCGCCGAAAGGGCCGTCGGGCGAACCCGTGGGCCGCAAGTTCTGCGACCGGATGAATGCCTTCGCGCAGAGCCAGGGCCTGCCGGGGATGGGCTACATCTTCTGGCGCGACGCCGAGGACGGTTCGGGCATGGAGGCCGCGGGGCCCTTGGCCAAGAACATCGGGCCGGAGCGGACCGAGGCGATCCGGCTGCAACTGGGGCTGGAGAAGGGCGACGCGGCCTTCTTCCTGGGCGGCAAGCCGGAAACCTTCGAGGGCATCGCCGGCAAGGCGCGCAACGTGATCGGCGAGGAGCTGGGGCTGACCGAGAAGGACTGCTTCCGCTTTGCCTGGATCGTCGATTTCCCGATGTACGAGAAGACCGACGAGGGGAAGATCGACTTCAGCCACAACCCGTTCTCGATGCCGCAGGGGGGCCTCGAGGCGCTGAACGGCGACCCGCTGAAGGTTTATGCCTATCAGTACGACCTGGCCTGCAACGGCTATGAGGTCATCTCGGGCGGCATCCGCAACCACAAGCCCGAGATCATGTACAAGGCGTTCGAGCTGGCCGGCTATCCGAACAGCGAGGTGGACAAGCGGTTCGGGGGCATGGTGAAGGCGTTCAAGTATGGCGCCCCCCCGCACGGCGGTTGCGCGGCGGGGATCGACCGGCTGGTGATGCTGCTGGCCGATACCCAGAACATCCGCGAGGTCATCATGTTCCCGATGAACCAGCGCGCCGAGGACCTCTTGATGGGCGCGCCTTCGGAACCGACGCTCCAGCAGTTGCGCGAGCTGTCCTTGCGCGTCGTCCCGAAGGACAGCTGATGTACCAGGCTTCGGTCCCCGTCTTCCGCCACTACCTGTCGCGCGTCAGCGACATCGTGGCGGTCGCGGGGCCGGATGCGCTGGACGCGCAGATCGCCGACAGCTTCCCCGCCCGCCAGCAGTTCGCCACCGCGGCGGGCTTTGCCTTGCGGATCGCCTGCCCGCTGGCCGGGCGCGAGGTGCCGGACCTGCCGCAAGGCCTTGGTCCGCGCCTTGCGGTCGCGCGCGCGCTTCTGGGTGCGATGACGCCGGCCGAGTTCGAGGGCGCCGAGACGCGGGTGATCCGCCACCGCGCGGGCTTTGCCGAGCTGGAGCAGACGGGCAGCGATTTCCTGTTTCTCTACGGCCTGCCGAATTTCTTCTTCCACCTCACCATGGGCTATGCCGCGCTGCGCGCCGCCGGGGTGCCGCTCGGCAAGGCCGATTTCGACGGGTTCCACAGCTATCCCTCCGACTTCCGTTTCTGAGCGGCCAGCTTGCGCGCGACCTGTCCGGGGCCTAGCCTGTGGCCTGGGCAGGGGAGGATCGGGCGTGTCCGACGAACGACTGGGTGCCGTGGTCGAGGGCTGGCAGCCGCCGCCCCGGCCGGACCGGGCGGCGATGGAGGGGCGCTACGTCCGGCTGGAGCCGCTCGAGGCCGAGGCCCATGCCTTCGACCTGCACGCCGCCTTCCAGGGTCACGATGCGCTGTGGGACTACATGCCTTACGGGCCCTTCGCCTCGGGCTCGGCCTATCACCGCTGGGCGCGCGAGCGCGAGGCGAGCGAGGATCCGCGCTTTTTCGTGCTGCGCGACCGGGCCAGCGGCCTGCCGGGCGGGATCGCGAGCTATCTGCGCATCGCGCCCGAGGCGGGGTCGATCGAGGTGGGCCACATCTGCATCTCTCCGTCGATGCAGCGCAGCCCGGCGGCGACCGAGGCGATGTTCCTGATGATGGACTGGGCCTTCCGCGCGGGCTACCGGCGGTATGAATGGAAGTGCAACGCGCTGAACCTCGCCTCGCGCCGGGCGGCGCAGCGGCTGGGGTTCAGTTTCGAAGGCGTGTTCCGCAATCACCTGGTGGTCAAGGGGCGCAACCGCGACACGGCCTGGTTCTCGGTCATCGACAGCGAATGGCCGGCCTTGGCCGAGGCATTCGCCTTCTGGCTGTCTCCGGCCAATTTCGACGCGCAGGGCCGCCAGCGCGAGCGGCTGTCCGACCTGACCCGGCTGGTGCGCGCAGGCAGCGACCCGGCGCTGGAGGGCTGATCCGGATGGCCGGGGCGGTCAGGCAAGCGAGCGGAGCGCCTCGAGCCGGTCCTCGATGATCCGCGCCACGCGCGCCCGGTCGAAGGGGGTCGTCCCGCCGCGGACCGCGTCTTCCAGCGCCTGGTCGCCCGCGGCCCGTGCCAGGCTTTGCACGAAGGCGCGCGCATAGGCCGGATCGCCCGGGGCACGGATCAGGCCGGCCGCCCGCGCCAGATCGTCGCGCAGCGCCACGGGATCGCCCGCCGGGGTAGGAACCTCCTCGCCCTTGGCGATCGGGCCGACCCCGGTCGTCAGTTGCCGAATCAGCCGCACCAGCCCGGCGACGGAGCCAAGCGGCTTTTCCAGGAAGGCGGCCGCCCCGGCATCGAGCGCCGGATCGCGCCCGTCGGGATCGCCCGAGATCCCGAGGACCGGGAAGCCCTGACCCGACAGTTCGGCGATCAGGTCCTCGCCCCGGCCATCAGGCAGGCCGAGGTCGATGATGGCCAGGTCCGGCCGGTAGCAGTTGAGATGAAGTCGCGCGATTTCAAGGCTTTCCGCACGCCTCAGCTTGGCGCCGGCGCGTTGCAGGATCAGGCGCAGGGCATCGCAGGTGAACCGGCTGTCATCGACCAGCATCAGCGTCAGGCCCTGAAGCGGAAGGTCCTGGCCCGCAGCAGGCGCGGTGGGGAGGGTCGGGTGGGGGCGAAACGGCATGGCGGACCTCGTATCTGGCGGTCAGAGTGTCGCCGCACCCCGTAAAGCGGCGGTTAACGCGCCTGCGACCATCGCGCCGCTTGCAGGTCCGCGCCCGGCACCGCATAACGCGGGCCACGAGCCGCGCGAGGAGCCCCATGATCGGACGCCTGAACCACGTCGCCATTGCCGTGCCCGACCTTGCGGCGGCGGCAGAGCAGTATCGGTCGACCCTGGGCGCGAAGGTCGGCGCGCCGCAGGACGAGCCCGATCATGGCGTCACTGTGGTGTTCATCGAACTGCCGAACACCAAGATCGAGCTTCTGCACCCCCTGGGCGAGGCATCCCCGATCGCGGGATTCCTGGAGAAGAACCCCGCGGGCGGGATCCATCACATCTGCTACGAGGTCGATGACATCCTGGCCGCGCGCGATCACCTCAAGGCTTCGGGCGCGCGGGTACTGGGGTCGGGAGAGCCGAAGATCGGCGCGCATGGGAAGCCCGTGCTGTTCCTGCACCCAAAGGATTTCAACGGTTGCCTGGTGGAGCTGGAACAGGCATGACCATCACGGCCGCCCTTGTCCTCTATTCCGTGACCTGGTTCATGACGCTGTTCTGCGTGCTGCCCTTCCGCACCCAGTCGCAGGACGAGGCCAACGAGATCGTCCCCGGCACGCCGCCCGGTGCCCCTGCGGGCGAGGTCATGAAGCGCAAGGCCTGGATCACCACTCTGATCGCCACGCCGATCTGGGCGGTGATTGCCGGGATCATCCTGTCGGGCTGGATCACCGTCCACGACCTGGACTGGTTCGGCCGGATGAAGCCCTGACGGCCGGTCCGGGGGCAGGAGCCTTCGAAGGATTCTGCAAATCCTTTCGGAAAGATTTTCGCCCATCGTCAGCGGCCTGCTTGCGCCAATCGGTGGAAGATATGGGTGAAGGTCGCGACCCCCAGCGTCGGGATCACGAGGTTGACCAGCGGCAGCGACAGGGGTGCGGCCATCAGCGTCCCTGCGGCCCAGAGCGTCCAGCGGTTGCGCCGCCGCATGGCCCTGACCTCGGACGGCGGCAGGCGGCGCAGGGCGACGAGGCTGAAATACTCCCGTCCCAGCAGGAAGCCGTTCACCGCCCAGAAGACAAGCGGCGCGCCCGGACCGACGAAGGGATACAGGAACACCGCGCCCAGGTTCACCGCGATGACCACGCCGAGGAAATTGACCGCCTGGCGCAGGCTTTCGCTCAAGGACAGGGGCGTCGCCGGAGGCAGATGCGGATAGTGGCGGTCCTCGACCGCGTCGGCCACGTCCTCGAGGAAGAAGCCGGTGAAGGCGGCAGCGACCGGGATCATCAGGAAGACCGACAGCCCCAGCATCAGGAACAGCGAGGTCCAGCCGAGGAAGCTGTCGATCCCCGAGACCGGGCCGATCACCGGCAGGTCCACCGTGTCGGGGGCCAGCCACCAGATGCCTTGCAGGAAGAGGAGATAGGCCGCGAACAGAAGCGCCAGCGCCAGTAGGACGCCAAGCCCCAGCACCCGGCGGAACCGCCGGTCGCCCAGTTGGCCGAGCGCCGCGAAGAAGGCGGCGAAGATCACGCCTCGACCCAGGTCACGAGCCGCGACAGGTCGGGGCGCGGGCGGTCGGGGCCGTCGGTTGGCGGGGTGGCGATGTGGACGATGCCGGCCACCGTCTCGCCCTCGGCGCAGCCGAAGGCGCGGGCGGCGAAGACCGGATCATGCGCGGGCCAGCCGGTCAGCCAGCAGGCGCCCCAGCCCGCCGCCTCGGCCGCGTTGACGATCCCGAAGCAGAGCGCGGCCGCCGACATGAGCTGTTCAACGGGCGGGATCTTGGGCGAGGGTTTCGGCGAGGCGATGACCACCACCGCAAGCTTGCCGGTGTCGTATTGCCCGCGCCCCTTGCCGACCATCTCCTCGTCGCCGCCGAGGTCCCGCGCCCGCGCCTCGGCCAGGTCGGCCAGCCGCGCGAAGGCAGCGCCCTGCACCACGATCAGCCGCCAGGGTTCCAGCTTGCCATGATCGGGGACGCGGGTCGCCGCGGTCAGGATCTCTTCCAGTTCGGCGCGCGAGGGCACGGGCAGGGTGAAAAGCTTCGCCGGGCGCGAGCGGCGGGATTTCAGGAAGGCGAGGGCGGCATCGTTGCGGGCAGGCATGTCGGGTCTTTCGGTTAGGGTCAGGGGCAACCCCAAGATTTTTCGACGAAAAATCTTGGGGCGGGGGTGTCAGAGGCCAAGGGCGGAGGCGGCTTCGTCGATCCAGGCGCGGGCGAAGGCGTCGAAGCGCGCTTCGGGCTGGCGCCGGGCCAGGGTCGCGGCCAGGGGATCGGCGGCCGAGATGTCCGACCCGCTCAGCTCTTCCAGCACGGCATGGCCGCAGAAGGGGACATAGACCTCGGAATAGCCGCCCTCGTGCACCATGACCAGCCGCCCGTCGCACAGCCGGTCGGCGGCCTGCATCGCCATGCGGGTCAGGACGCGGAAGGTTTCGGCCGAGCAGAGCATGCGGCCCAGCGGATCCACCGCCGCCGCGTCGAAGCCGCAGGCGACGACGATCGCCTCGGGGCGGAAGCGGTCGAGCGCGGGTAGGACCACCCGCTCCATGGCGTATAGATAGGCCGCATGGCCGCAGCCGGGCGGCAGGGGGAGATTCAGGTTCGACATCGGCGCCGCAGGGCCGCCCGTCGCCTCCACCCCGCCGGTATCCAGCGGATAGTTGCGCTCCTGGTGGAGGCTGATCGTCAGCACCTCCGGGTCGTCCCAGAAGATCGCCTCGGTCCCGTTGCCGTGATGCACGTCCCAGTCGATCACGGCGACGCGGCGGACCAGCCCCTGTCCTTGCGCGGCGCGGATCGCCACGGCGATGTTGTTCAGAAGGCAGAAGCCGTTCGGCCAGTCGGAGGTCGCATGGTGCCCCGGCGGGCGCGAGAGCGCATAGGCGTTCCGCGCCTCGCCTGTCAGCACCGCCCGCAGCGCGGCGCTGGCCAGCCCCGCCGACAGCGCCGCGATCTCGTAGCCGCCGGCACCGAAGGGGCTGCGCAGGCCCAACTCGCCCCCGCCCGCGTCCGAGGCCGCCTTGAAGGCCGACAGATAGCTGTCGGGGTGGACGCGCAGGAGGTCCTCGCGGCTGGCCGGTTCCGCCCCGCGCATCGACAGGTGCCGGGCAAGGCCGGTGACCTCGATCAGGTTGCGCAGGCGGCGCTTGGTTTCCGGGTTCTCGGGCAACCCGCCGGGGCTGGGCTGCACAAGGCCGCCGGCGGGCAGGGTGAAGGCATAGTTGCCGCCGCCGTGCCAGAAGCAGCGTTCGTCGGAATAGAAGGCGGTGGTCATGCGGGTCTCCGTTTCGGGCAAGCCTAATCAGGCGGCGCGCGATTGGCCAGCGTCGGGCGACAATGGCGGGAGGCGCGGGCCTCTCACGATCATTTGTGTCAAGTCGCCTTTTGCCATTTGTGCCCGGCGGGATAGTTCGCTTTACTGACGGCAACGGACCCTGAAGGGAGCATGAGGCATGGCCGACAGCAAGGCGCTGGTCGCGGAAATCGAGGCACTGGGCGCGGTGCTGGGGCAGGCGAAGGTCTCGATCAACCGCCGCTTCATCGGGCAGGAGAAGGTGGTGGACCTGGTCCTCGCCTCGATGCTCTGCGGGGGGCATGCGCTGCTGGTGGGTCTTCCGGGGCTGGGCAAGACCCGGCTGGTGGACACGCTGGGCACGGTGATGGGGCTGAAGGCCAACCGCATCCAGTTCACGCCCGACCTGATGCCCGCCGACATCCTGGGCTCCGAGGTGCTGGAGACCGCCGCCGACGGCAGCCGCGCCTTCCGCTTTGTCGAGGGCCCGATCTTCTGCCAGCTGCTGATGGCGGACGAGATCAACCGCGCCAGCCCGCGCACGCAGTCGGCGCTCTTGCAGGCGATGCAGGAGAAGGAAGTCACCATCGCCGGCCAGCACCGCCCGCTGGGCCGCCCGTTCCATGTGCTGGCCACCCAGAACCCGATCGAGCAGGAGGGCACCTATCCCCTGCCCGAGGCGCAGCTGGACCGCTTCCTCGTGCAGGTGGACGTGGAATATCCCACCCGCCAGACCGAGCGCGACATCCTGATCGCCACCACCGGGGCCGAGGAGGCCGAGGCGCATCAGGTCTTCACCGCCGAAGAGCTGATCCGCGCGCAGGGCGTGTTGCGGCGGATGCCGGTGGGCGATCAGGTGGTCGAGGCGATCCTGGACCTGGTGCGCGCCTGCCGCCCGGGCGAACCCGAGGGGCGCGACCTAGCCGACAGCCTGTCCTGGGGCCCGGGGCCGCGCGCGGCGCAGGCGCTGATGCTGATGGTGCGGGCGCGGGCGCTCTTGGACGGGCGGCTGGCGCCCTCGGTCGGCGATGTGGCCGATCTGGCGCAATCGGTGCTGATCCACCGCATGGCGCTGTCCTTCGCCGCCCGTGCGCGGGGCGAGACGCTGGCCGGGATCATCGCCCGCGTCACCAACCGCGTCCTGCGGCTCGAGGCCGCCGCGTGACCACCGCTGCCCCCGATCTGCGCACCCGCGCCGAGGCGCTGGGGCAAAGCCTGCCGCCCCTCCTGGCCGAGGCCGAGATGCTGGCCTCGACCGTGATGATGGGCGAACACGGCCGGCGCAGGGCGGGGCTGGGGGACGAGTTCTGGCAGTACCGCCCGGCGCATCAGGGCGATTCGGCGCGGATGATCGACTGGCGGCGTTCGGCGCGGTCGGACGCGCATTTCGTGCGCGAACGCGAATGGCAGGCGGCGCAGTCGGTGACGATCTGGATCGACCCGGCGAAAAGCATGGCCTTTACCGGCGACCGGGCGCGGCCGCCCAAGTCCGACCGGGCGCGGCTTCTGGGTCTGGCGCTGGCGGTCCTGCTTCTGCGCGGGGGCGAGCGGGTCGGGCTGGCGGGCCTGGCCAGCCCGCGCGCGGGGCGGGCGCAGCTTCTGCGGCTTGCCGAACGGCTGGCGGCGGAGGCGGCGGGCGCGGATTACGGCGCGCCGGAAACCGAGGGCATGGTCAGCCATGGCCGGGCGGTGTTCCTGTCGGATTTCCTGGGCGACCTGAAGGCCATCGAGGCGGGGCTGGCCCGCGCCGCCGACCGGGGGGTGAAGGGGGTGCTGATCCAGGTGCTTGACCCGGCGGAAGAGGAGTTTCCCTTCGACGGCCGCACGATCTTCGATTCCATGGGCGGGACGCTGACGCACGAGACGCGGCAGGCGGGCGATCTGCGCGCGCGCTACCTGGCGCGGCTGGCCGAACGCAAGGAGCGGCTCGCGGCGCTGGCCCGGGCGGTCGGCTGGCATTTCACCACCCATCACACCGGCGCCCCGGCGCAGGGGGCACTGCTCTGGGCCTACATGGCCTTGCAGGGGGGGCGGTAGATGTTCACGCTCGGACCCCTCGGTTTTGCCACGCCCTGGCTTCTCGTGGCGCTGGTGGCGCTGCCGATCCTGTGGCTTCTGCTGCGCGCCGTTCCGCCCGCGCCGATCCGGCGGCGGTTCCCCGGCGTGGCGCTGCTTCTGGGCCTGAAGGACGAGGAGGTCGAGGCCGACAAGACGCCCTGGTGGCTCCTGCTGTTGCGGACGATCGCGGTCGGGGCGCTGATCCTGGGCTTTGCCGGGCCGGTCCTGAACCCCGAGGACCGCGGCGCGGGCTCCGGCCCTCTCCTGATCGCGGTCGATGGCGGCTGGGCCGATGCCCGCGACTGGCCCGAGCGGCAGGCCCGCATCGAGGCGCTGGTCGAGGAGGCAGGCTCTCGCGGCCGCCCCGTTGCGCTGGTCCGGCTCAGCGATCCGCCGGATCAGGTGGCCTTCCAGACGGCCGAGGCCTGGGCCGGCCGCGCCGCGGGGCTTGCGCCGCAGGCCTGGGCGCCCGGAGACTTCGCCGGCTGGGCCGCGGCGCTGCCCGAGGGCGGGTTCGAGACGGTCTGGCTGTCCGATGGCCTTGCGCACGAAGGCCGCGAAGATCTGGTCGCCGCCCTGCGCTCGCGGGGCGATCTGCGCGTGACCGAGACTGCGCGCCCGGTCCTTGCCCTGCACCCGGCCGCGCATGCCGAGGGACAGGTGACGGTCGCAGCCTCGCGCGTGCCGGCGGGGGCGCCCGTGTCGGTCGACGTGCTGGCCCAGGGGCCGGACCCGTCAGGGGTGGAGCGCGACCTGGGCCGCGTCACGCTGAACTTCGAGGCCGGCGCAACCCGTGCCGAGGCGGCGATCGACCTGCCGCCGGAGTTGCGCAACCGGATCACCCGCTTCGTGCTGGAGGGCGCGCGCACCGCAGGGGCGGTCAGTCTGGCCGACGACAGCCTCAAACGGCGCAAGATCGCCCTGGTGCGGTCGGGCGCGGACCAGGAGACCTTGCAGCTTCTGTCGCCGATGCACTACCTGCGCCAGGCGCTGGCCCCGACCGCCGACCTGATCGAGGCCAACCTGGCCGACTCGCTTCTGGCCAGCCCGGATGTGGTGATCCTGGCGGATGTGGCCGATGTCTCGGGACCCGAGCGGGCGAGCCTGACCGAATGGGTGCAGAAGGGCGGTCTGCTCCTGCGCTTTGCCGGGCCGGTGCTGGCGGCCAGCGATGTCAGCCGCATCGAGGAGGATCCCCTGCTGCCCGTCCGCCTGCGCGAAGGCGGCCGCACCGTGGGCGGCGCGATGAGCTGGGGCGAGCCCAAGACGCTCGCGCCCTTCCCGGAAGGCTCGCCCTTCTTCGGCCTGGTGCCTCCGGCGGACGTGGTGGTGCGCCAGCAGGTGCTGGCCCAGCCCGATCCCGACCTGGCCGAGCGGACCATCGCCGCGCTCGACGACGGCACGCCGCTGGTCACGCGCAAGGTGATGGGGGCGGGGCAGGTGGTGCTGGTGCATGTGACGGCCAATGCCGAATGGTCCTCGCTGCCCCTGTCGGGCCTCTTCGTGCAGATGCTGGAGCGGTTGGCCGTGTCCACGAAGCCCGCGACGCCCGAGGCGGGCGACCTGGCCGGGCAGACCTGGTCGCCCGAGGTGGTGCTGGATGCCTGGGGCCAGACCGGCGATGCCGGGGAACTGCCGGGCGTGGAGGGAGAAGTCCTCGCCCGTGCCATCGCCGAGGGGCCGACCGCGGCCACCCCGCCCGGCCTCTACGCCGGGGCCGACCGGCGCGTGGCGCTGAACGTGGTGGGGGCGGAGACGGTGCTGGAACCGGCCGTCTGGCCCGCCGGCGTTCCGGTGGACCGGCTGGAAGCCCGCGCAGCGCGGCCCCTGAAGGGCGAGTTCCTGACGCTGGGAACGGTGCTGCTGCTCCTGGACGTGCTGGCCGCGCTGTGGCTGGCCGGGCGTCTGCGCGGGATCCTGCGCGGGGCGACGGCGGTTCTGGCCGTGGTGGTGGTCTCGGGCGCCCCGCAAGGGGCAAGGGCGCAGGACGCCGCCGCCCCGCCGCCCGACCCGAAGGCCGAGGAATTTGCGCTCGAGGCGACCAGCGCCGTCGTGCTGGCCTATGTCCTGACCGGCGATCCCAAGGTGGACGAGATGTCGCGCGCGGGGCTGCTGGGCCTGTCCGACAAGCTGTGGCAGCGCACCTCGGTCGAGCCGATGATGCCGATGGGCGTGAACATCGAGACGGACGAGCTTGCCTTCTTCCCCTTCCTCTACTGGCCGGTGGTGGCGGGGGCGACGCAGCCCTCGGACGCGGCCTATGCGAAACTGAACCAGTATCTGCGCACCGGGGGGATGATCCTGTTCGACACCCGCGATGCCGATCTGGCGGGCTTCGGCGGCGGCACCACGCCCGAGGGCCAGGCGCTGCAAATCATCGCCTCGGGCCTAGACATCCCGCCGCTGGAACCCATGCCGCCCGACCATGTCCTGACCCGGACCTTCTACCTGCTCCAGGATTTTCCCGGCCGGCATCAGGGCGGGCAGGTCTGGGTCGAGGCCTCGCCCGACGCCGAGGCGCAGGCGGCCGAGGGCATGCCCTTCCGCAACCTCAATGACGGGGTGACGCCGGTGGTGATCGGCGGGAACGACTGGGCCTCGGCCTGGGCCACGGACGATGTCGGCGTGCCGCTGGTGCAGATCGGCCGGGGATTTGCCGGGGAACAGCAGCGCGAGATTTCCTACCGCTTCGGCATCAACCTCATCATGCATGTGCTGACCGGCAACTACAAATCCGACCAGGTCCATGTGCCGGCGCTGCTGGAAAGGCTGGGACAATGACCGCAAGCCTCGTCTTCGCGCCGCTGGTGCCGTGGGCGCTGCTCTACGTCCTTGCGGGGCTGGCGCTGGCGCTGGTCGCCTTCGCGCTCTGGCGCGGGCTGTCGGGCTGGTGGCTGCGGGGCCTTGCGCTTGCCGCGCTGGTCGCGGCGCTGGCCAACCCGGCCCTGCAGGAGGAAGAGCGGCAGACCCTGTCGGACATCGTGATCCTCGTCGTAGACGAAAGTGCGAGCCAGGGCCTTGCCGACCGCCGCGCCCAGACCGAGGCCGCCGTCGCCGCAATCGAGGCCGAGGTCGCGGCGCTGCCCAACACCGAACTGCGCATCCGTCGGGTGGGCGACGGGGCCGAGGATGCGGGCAGCCTGGTGATGACCGCGCTGTCCGAGGCGCTGGCCGAGGAACCCCGCGCCCGTGTCGCCGGGGCCATGGTCATCACCGACGGGCGGGTCCATGACGCGGGCGTGGTGCCGAACTTGCCCGCGCCGCTGCATGTCCTGCTGACCGGCCGCGCCGCCGACTGGGACCGCCGCATCGTGGTGAAGAACGCGCCCGCCTTCGCCATCATCGGCGAGGAGTTCATGCTGGAACTCAGGGTCGAGGATGTGGGCGCCCCGCCCGCCTCGGCGGGGACCGAGGTCGCGCTCACCATCGCCATCGACACCGAGGAACCGGTAACCTACACCGTGCCGCTGAATGAGGATCTGGAACTGCCGGTGACGCTGCCGCATGGCGGGGCAAACGTGCTGCAATTCAGCGTGGCGCCGGTCGAGGGCGAGATCACCGACCGCAACAATGCCTCGGCCGTGCAGATCAACGGGGTGCGCGACCGGCTGCGGGTGCTCCTGATCTCGGGCGAGCCGCATGCCGGCGAAAGGGTCTGGCGCAACCTCTTGAAATCCGACGCGGCGGTGGACCTGGTGCATTTCACCATCCTGCGCCCGCCGGAAAAGCAGGACGGCGTGCCGGTGGACGAGCTGTCGCTGATCGCCTTCCCGACGCGCGAACTGTTCGTCGAGAAGATCGAGGAGTTCGACCTGATCATCTTCGACCGCTACCGGATGCGGGGCATCCTGCCGATGTCCTACATCGACAACATCGTGTCCTATGTGCGGAACGGCGGCACCGTTCTGGTCGCGGCGGGGCCGGAATTCGGCGCGGTGGACAGTCTCTACCGCTCGCCGCTGGCGGAAATCCTGCCGGTCGCCCCCACGGCGCAGGTGATCGAGGGCGGGTTCCGCCCGGCGCTGACCGATCTCGGCCGCCGCCACCCGGTGACCGAGGGGCTGGAGAAGGAGGCGCCCGAGGGCGGCTGGGGCCGCTGGTTCCGCCAGATCGAGGTGCGGCAGACAGCCGGCCAGGTGCTGATGTCGGGGCCGCGCGACCTGCCGCTTCTGGTGCTGAACCGGGTCGATCAGGGGCGCGTCGCGGTTCTGGCCTCGGATCATGCCTGGCTCTGGCGCCGGGGGTATGAGGGCGGCGGGCCGCAGCTGGAACTCCTGCGCCGGCTGGCGCACTGGATGCTGAAGGAGCCGGAGTTGGAAGAAGAGACCTTGACCGCCGAGGTGCGTGGCGAGGCCCTGACCATCACCCGCCGGACGCTCGCCGAGGCCGATCCGGGGCCGGTGACGGTGACGGGCCCGGACGGGACGGCGGTGGAACTCGCGATGCCGCTTGTCGGGCCGGGGCGCTACGAGACGGTCTGGCAGGCGCCGGCACTGGGGCTTTACCGGCTGGAACAGGGCGAGCTGACCCGGGTGATCGCGGTCGGCCCCGCCACCCCGCGCGAGTTCGCCGAGACCATCGCCTCGGGCGAGCTTCTGCAACCTGTGGCCGAGGCGACGCGCGGCGGAGTGACCCGGCTGGAGCCGGGCGTGCCCGACATCCGCGCGGTGTCCGAGGGCAGGGTCGCCGTCGGTCGCGGCTGGATCGGCATCACTCCGCGCGAAGCCTATCTGACGGCCTCGGTCAACGTTGTCCCGGTGCTGCCGGCCTGGGCCTGGCTCCTGATCGCCGCCGGCCTTGCCGTGCTCGCCTGGCTGATCGAGGGCCGCAAGGGCGCGAGGGCGGCCTGACGTCGTTGCGGTCGGGTGCCTGCGGTTGCCCGGCGCCCCCCGGCGCACGGCCCATTCGCGCCGCGACGTGCCCGGCATCGGCATCCGGGGTCGGCGGGTCGCTTTCCGCGCCTCACCGGTCCCCTTCGGCTTGGAAACCCTGTGCCGCCCCGCTACTCTCGGCACCAAAAAGGAGACCCCGATGCCCCGCGCCGAGACCATTGCCCTGATCCGCCGCTACTATGACGCCTTCAACGCCGGCAGGCCCGAGGAGATGCTTGCCTGCCTGACCGACGACATCGAGCACCGGGTGAACGAAGGCGGGCACCGGATCGGCAAGGCGAAGTTCGCCGAGTTCTGCAGCCACATGGGGGTCAGCTACCGCGAGCAACTGAAGGACATGGTGATCTTCGCCACTGACGACGGCAGCCGCGGGGCGGCGGAATTCGTGGTTCACGGGCAGTATCTCAAGACCGACCCCGGCCTGCCCGAGGCGAAGGGCCAGACCTACATCCTGCCCGCCGGCGGGTTCTTCGAGGTGCGCGACGGCCTCATCTCCCGCATCACCACCTTCTACAATCTCAACGACTGGATCCGGCAGGTCAGCCAGTGAACATCGACGACATCGACGTCCGCGTCCTGCGCGGCCCCGAGCTGGAGGCCGCCCTGGACGGTGTCGCCCGGCTGCGGATCACGGTGTTCCGCGACTGGCCCTACCTCTACGACGGCTCGCTGGACTACGAACGCGAATACCTTGCCACCTACCGCGACAATCCCGGCGCGCTGCTGGTCGGCGCGTTCCACGAGGGCCGGCTGGTCGGCGCCTCGACCTCGACGCCGATGGAGGACCACGCGCCGGAATTCTCGGCCCCGTTCCGAGAGATGGGCATCCCGGTCCAGAAGATCCTCTACGGCGCCGAATCCGTCCTCCTCCGCCCCTATCGCGGTATCGGCCTCGGCCACCGTTTCATCGACCTGCGCGAGGCCCATGCCCGCGCGCTGGGACGGACGCATGTCGCCTTCTGCTCGGTCATCCGGCCCGAGGACCACCCGGCCCGCCCCGCCGTCTATCGCGGCAACGATGCCTTCTGGCGCGGCAGGGGCTATGAACCCCTGCCCGGCGTGGTCGCCCGTTTCAGCTGGAGGGATCTCGGCGACACGGAAGAGACCGAGAAACCCTTGCAATTCTGGATGCGGTCCCTTGATTAGACAGAAGGATCAGGGACATGGCAGCAGAGAGCACTCCGGCCATCCACGCCGAGACCGTCCGGGGCGCGCTTGAAGCCTTCGCGGCCCGGGCAGAAGGGCTGACCTCTGCCGAGGCGGCGCGGCGGCTGGCCGAACACGGGCCCAACCGCCTGCCCGAGGCGCGTGCACGCGGGCCGGTCGTCCGGTTTCTGGCGCAGTTCAACAACGTGCTGATCTATGTGCTGCTTGGCGCGGCGGCCGTGACTGCGGGCCTGCAGCACTGGGTGGACACCGGGGTGATCCTGGCCGTGGTCCTCGCCAATGCGGTGATCGGCTTCATCCAGGAAGGCAAGGCCGAGGCGGCGATGGCCGGGATCCGCTCGCTCTTGGCGCCGAAGGCGACGGTCCTGCGCGACGGTGCAAGGGTCACGGTGCCGGGGGCGGATCTGGTGCCCGGCGACATCGTGCTCTTGGAGGCGGGCGACAAGGTGCCGGCCGACCTGCGGCTGATCGAGGCGCGGGGGCTGGCGGCGCAGGAGGCGATCCTGACCGGAGAGTCTGTGCCGGTGGACAAGGACCCGCGGCCGGTCGGGGCCGACGTGCCGCTGGGCGACCGCCGCTCGATGCTGTGGTCGGGGACGCTGGTCACCCAGGGCACCGCGAAGGGGCTGGTGGTGGCCACGGGGCAGGGCACCGAGATCGGCCGGATCGGCGGGCTGCTGGCGGGGGTCGAAAGCCTGACAACGCCGCTGGTCGCGCAGATGGACCATTTCGCGCGCTGGCTGTCCTTCCTGATCCTGCTGATCGCCGCGCTGATCCTGGTCTGGGGCTATTTCGTCGGCCACCACGACTTTGGCGAACTGTTCATGGTGGTGATCGGCGTGGCCGTCGCCGCCATTCCCGAGGGGTTGCCGGCGGTGATGACGATCACCCTGGCCATCGGCGTGCAGGCCATGGCCCGGCGCAACGCAATCGTCCGCCGCCTGCCCGCGATCGAGGCGATCGGCTCGGTCTCGGTCATCTGCACCGACAAGACCGGCACGCTGACCCGCAACGAGATGGTTGTCGCCGCCGCCCAGACGGAGGAGGGGGTCTTTGCCGTCACGGGCGACGGCTACGGGCCCGAGGGCGGGATCACCCCGGCGGGCGATCTGTCGCGCCTCGCGCGGGCGGCGGCGCTGTGCAACGACGCGGCCTTGCACCTGCGCGATGGGCAATGGATCGTCGAGGGCGACCCGATGGAGGGGGCGCTTCTGGCCTTTGCCGCGAAGGCGGGCGGTGTAGCGCCCTCGGCCCGCGTGGATGCGGTGCCCTTCGACAGCCGCCACCGCTTCATGGCAGTGCTGGGCAGCGACGGCGTGACCCATGTCAAGGGCGCGCCGGAACGGGTGCTGCGCATGTGCCGCGACGTCGACTACGGGCATTGGCACGACCGGGCCGAGGCGATGGCGCGGCAGGGGTTGCGGGTGCTGGCCTTCGCCGAACGCGCCGAGGCGAGCGACCGGATCGACACGGCGACGCTGGACGGCGGGCTGACCTTCATCGGCCTTCTCGGCCTGATCGATCCGCCGCGTCCCGAGGCGATCGCTGCGGTGGCCGAATGCCGGGCGGCGGGGATCCGGGTCAAGATGATCACCGGCGACCATGCCGGGACCGCCGCCGCCATCGCGGCGCAGATCGGCCTCGCCAAGCCCGGGCGCGTCCTGACCGGGGCAGACCTCGACAAGCTGGACGATGCCGAACTGGCGTTGGAGGCTCTGGATGTCGATGTCTTTGCCCGCACCAGCCCCGAACACAAGCTGCGCCTGGTGACGGCCTTGCAGTCGCGCGGTCTGTCGGTGGCGATGACCGGCGACGGAGTGAACGACGCCCCCGCGCTGAAACGGGCGGATGCCGGCATCGCCATGGGCCTGAAAGGGTCGGAGGCCGCGAAGGAGGCCGCCGATCTGGTGCTGGCCGACGACAATTTCGCCTCGATCGCCGCGGCGGTGCGAGAGGGGCGGACGGTCTATGACAACCTCAAGAAGGTGATCAGCTGGACCCTGCCGACCAATGCCGGCGAAGCCGCGGTCGTGGTGCTGGCGCTGCTTCTGGGCCTCGCGCTGCCGGTGACGGCGGTGCAGATCCTGTGGATCAACCTGATCACCGCGATTACGCTGGGCCTGGCGCTGGCCTTCGAGCCGACCGAGGACGGCACCATGTCGCGCCCGCCCCGCCCGCGCGATGCGCCGCTGCTGACGGGGGGGCTTGTCTGGCAGGTGATCCTGATCGCGGGCCTCTTCGTGGCCGCGACTTTCGGCGTCTTCAGCTATGCGATCCAGAAGGGCCATTCGCTGGCCCTGGCCCAGACCATGGCGATGAACACCCTGGTCGTGCTGGAGATCTTCAACCTGTTCTTCATCCGCAACATGCACGGCACCTCGCTGACATGGGCCGCGGTGCGGGGCACCCCGGTCGTCTGGGCGGTGGTGATCGTGGTCACCCTGGCGCAGGTCGCGGTCACCTATCTTCCGCCCCTGCAGGCGGTGCTGGGCACGGAAGCCGTGCCGTTCCGGGACGGCATCCTGATCGTGGCCGTGGGCGTGGTGTTCTTCGCGCTGACCGAAATCGAGAAACAGGTCCGGCTTGGCCTGCGCGCCCGGCCCGGGGTGGCGAACGAAGAATCCGCTTGAAAACCGGCCCTTTCGGGGGCATACGGCCCGGCGGAAGCCTGCGGGACATGCCGCGCGGGCCCATCTGCAATGGAGAGACCATGGCCAAGGAAGACATTCTCGAATTCCCCGGTGTCGTGAAGGAACTCCTGCCGAACGCGACATTCAGGGTCGAACTCGAGAATGGCCATGAACTGATCGCGACCATGGCGGGCAAGATGCGCAAGAACCGCATCCGGGTTCTGGCCGGCGACAAGGTGCAGGTCGAGATGACGCCCTACGACCTGTCCAAGGGCCGCATTAACTATCGTTTCAAGTAAATTGCGCCTGATCCTGGGATCGGGCAGCCCGCGTCGGAAAGAGCTTCTGGCGCAGCTTGGTATCCTGCCCGACCTGATCCTGCCCCCCGACATCGACGAAGATCCCCGCAAGGGCGAACTGCCCCGCCCGTACTGCCTGCGTCTGGCCGAGGAAAAGGCCCGCGCCGTCCCCGCCGGTCCGGATGACGTGGTCCTGTGTGCCGACACGACGGTGGCGCTGGGCCGCCGGATCCTCGGCAAGCCCGCCGATGCCGGCGAGGCGGCGGCCTTCCTCACCGCGCTCGGCGGGCGCCGCCACCAGGTGATCACCGCGCTGGCCGTGCGGCGGGGCGACCGGGTTCTGCTGCGCGAAAGCCTGAGCACGGTGAAGATGAAGCGGCTGTCGGATGCCGAACTCAATGCCTATCTCGCCAGCGGCGAATGGCAGGGCAAGGCCGGCGGCTACGGGATCCAGGGCCTTGCGGGGGCGTTCATCCCGTGGATTTCCGGGTCCTTCACCGGGATCATGGGCCTGCCGGTGGCCGAGACGGCGGCGCTTCTGACAGCCATCGGCTATCCGGTCTGGAGACGGGAATGAAGGGACGGCTTCTGGTTCTGGACGAGATCGACGGCCGGCAGGCCGCGGCACTTCTGGTGGATGGGCGGATCGAGGAACTCGCCATCGACCCGGCGGACGACGTGGCGATCCCCGGCGCGATCTACCGCGCCGTTGCCGACCGGCCCGTGAAGGGCCAGGGCGGCATCTTCGTGAAACTGCCGGGCGGCTCGGGCTTCCTGCGCCAGATCTCCGGCGTGGCGCCCGGCCAGCGGCTTCTGGTGCAGGTCACCGGCCCCGCCGAACCCGGCAAGGCGGTCCCCGTCACCACGCGTCTCCTGTTCAAATCACGCTTCGCCATCATCACCCCCGACGCTCCGGGCCTGAACATCAGCCGCCGGATCAAGGACGAGGAGCGCCGGGCCGAGCTTTCCGTCCTGGCCGAGGCCGGCATGTCCGGCGCGGACGAAAGGCTTGGCCTTATCCTGCGCTCCGGCTGCCTCGAGGCCGAGGATAAGGCCATCGCCGAGGACATCGCCGCGATGCGCAGCCTGGCCGAGGCGGTGCTCGCCGACCTCTCCGGCGGGCCGGAGCTGCTGGTGGACGGACCCTCGGCGCATGACCTTGCGTTCCGCGATTGGCTCGACCCGGCGGTGGACGACGCCGACACCGACCCCGAAAGCTTCGAGCGTCACGGTGTGATCGAGGCGATCGCGGCGCTGCGCCGCCCCCGTGTCGTGCTGGAGGCGGGCGCGCACATGATGATCGAGCCGACCCGCGCGCTGGTGGCTGTCGATGTGAACACCGGCCCCGATACCTCGCCAGCGGCGGCGCTGAAGGCAAATGTCGCCGCCGCCCGCGACCTGCCGCGTCAGCTGCGGCTGCGGGGTCTGGGGGGGCAGGTGGTGGTGGACTTCGCCCCGATGCCAAAGCGCGACCGGCACATCCTCGACCAGGTGCTGAAGGCCGCCTTCAAGACGGATGGCGAGGCGAACCTTGCCGGCTGGACGACGCTGGGCCTCTACGAACTGACCCGCAAGCGCGACCGTGTGCCCTTGTCGGAGCTTCTGCCCGAGGATCTGCCATGACCGCCTGCCCGATCTGCGGCAAGCCCGCTGTCCCTTCCTACCGCCCCTTCTGCTCGCGCCGTTGCGCCGATGTGGACCTTGGCCGCTGGCTGACCGAGGGCTATCGCATCCCTGCCGGGACCGAGGAGGAGGCCGAGGACGTTTCCGAGGACGGAACGCCGCCAAAGCCGCATTGAGGGGGCGTTTTCCCTCTGGACAGCCCCCCGCCCCTTGAGTATCACCCGCCCACCAACCGGTGCCCAGATAGCTCAGTTGGTAGAGCAGCGGATTGAAAATCCGCGTGTCGCTGGTTCGATTCCGGCTCTGGGCACCACCTCTACCGCCAAGCCATTGAATAGACCCAGCTTTGTCCTTGGATAGAGCGAGCGTAGAACATGGCGGAGAACAAAGCTGCACCCCACTCATTTGTGAAAGACGGGGTCTACTACTTCATCAGACGCGTTCCGAACGACCTTCGGCACCACTACACCTCATCGAAAATCTCCTACTCCTTGCGAACAAGGTCGGTCACAGTGGCCGCTCCCCGTGCTGTCAGGACAGCTCAGAAGCTCGACGAGTATTGGTATCACCTCAGGATCAACGACAGCGACCTGCCGGGAAAGCACATGCTCCGCATGGCTGGGAAACATCGGTGCGGCCCCTTCCACCCTGCCGATGCCCCCTGCGGCGGCTATAGCGGCCAGTGTGAAGCTGTCGGAGGCGGTGAGCATCTACTTGCGCCTGAAGGGCAAGGGTCGCCCCATCACCTTCCAGCGGTCCGCTGAGAGATCGTGCGGCTACATCATCAACGTGAGCGGCGACAAGGACATCACGGCCTACACCAAGGCGGATTCGAACGTCTTCCGCGACGATCTGCTGTAGCGCGGTCTCACCGGCAGCAGCAGCTCACGGTGAAGTTCTCCTTCATCGATGCGGAGATTGCCAGCTTTCCGATCAGCCGGATGTGCCGTGTTCTTGGTGTCAGCCAGAGCGGCTTCTTCGCCCGGCAGCAACGGCCTGCCTGTCGCCGCCAGCAGCAGGACTGGTCTATCTGGCGCAGGTCCGGACGGCCTTCGCGCTGTCGAACGGCACCTGTGGCAGGCCGCGCATGCACCGCGATCTCGTCGATGATGGCCAGGAGATCGGTTGGAATCGCACGGCGCGCCTAGTGCACGAAAACCAGTTGATCGCGCGGCAGAAGCGGCGCTTCAAACGGACGACGGACAGCGAACATGCTTGGCCCATCGCCCCAATCTGGTGGCGCAGGACTTCATGGCGGATGGGCCGGACCGAAAATGGGGGGCGCAGACATCTCCTGCATCTGGACGGCAGAGGGTTGGTTGTACCTCGCCGTCGTGCTGGATCTCCCTTCTCGGCGCGTCGTCGGCTGGGCCACGAGTGCCCGCATGAAGCGCGATCTCGCGGTCGAAGCCCTGCGCCGTGCTCTGGCGGCTCGCAACCCTGCGCCGGGGCTGGTTCACCATTCCGACCATGGATCGCAATACTGCTCTGTCGACTATCAGACGTTGCTCCGCCGAGGTGGCATCCTGATCTCTATGAGCGGGCGCGGAAACTGCTACGACAATTCGATGGTGGAAACGTTCTTCAAGACCGTCAAGCCGGAGCTGATCTGGCCGGTCGCATGGCAATCCCGCCAGCAGGCCGAAAACGCCGTCGCCAGATATTTTGACGGGTTCTATAACCCCGTCAGGCGGCATTCATCGCTCGGATTCCAGAGCCCCATCGCCTTCGAGCGAAAGGTCTGGGAAGTGAGCTGAACGCTCTCCACAGAAACCGGGCAAGTCCAGGCCGTCCTTGGCCCGAATCGCGCATGGAGGCATCCTGACGCCATTTCAGGCGGAGGATTTCGGGATGACGGATGTCGATGTGGTCGTCGTGGGTGCGGGGTGCGCAGGGCTTGGGGCGGCGAAGCGGCTGCGGGCGGCTGGGCGGTCGTTCCAGGTTGTCGAGGCGATGGACCGGATCGGCGGGCGGGCCTGGACCACGACCTCGGACTTCGGCGTTCCCTTCGACGTTGGCTGCGCCTGGCTGCATGCCGCCGACCGCAACCCTTACTTCGCCGAGGCGCAGGCGGCCGGCTGGACGCTCTCTCATCATGACATGGGTCTGGATCACCTTTGGTTCGGCAGGCGCCGGGCGAGTGACGAGGAGATGGCGCGTGTCGCGGCCGCGGACTCGGCGCTGCGGGCCTGTCTGGAGGCGCATCAGGGGACGGATGACCGGCTGTCGGGCCTGATCGCGGATTGCCATTGTCTGCGGGCGAATTCCACCTTTGCCGGCCCGATGGATTTCGGTGCGGACGACGACGAGATTTCCATCGCGGATTTCAGGGCTGCGGCGGATCTGGACCCGAACTATTTCACCAAGGAGGGTTTCGGCGCCCTGATCCATCGCTGGGGCGCGGATGTGCCGGTGACGCTGGACTGCCCGGTGCGACGCATCCGCTGGGACGGGCCGGGGGTAGAGGTCGAGACCGTGCGCGGCACGATCCGGGCGCAGGCCGTGATCGTCACCGTCTCGACCGGAGTCCTGGCATTCGAGGACATCGCGTTCACCCCCGAGCTGCCCGCAGGCCATCAGGAAGCGATCTTCGACCTGCCGATGGGCCTTCTGACCAAGGTTCCGCTAAAGATCGAGGGCACGCGGCTGGGCCTGAAGCCCTTTGACGATCTGCTGATCGAACGCCATGCGCGGCATGATCTCTATTTCCTGGCCTTTCCCTTCGATCTAGACCTGATGGTCGGCTTCGTCGGCGGCGATTTCGCCTGGGAGATGGAGGCGGCGGGCGCGGCGGCGGCGGTGGATTTCGTGACGGACCGGCTGGCGGATATCTTCGGATCCGACGTGCGCCGCGCGGTGCGGCACGGGACGATGACCAATTGGGGCGCCGAGCGCCATGTCAGGGGAGGCTATGCCGCCGCGCGCCCGGGCAAGGCCCATGCCCGCGAAGTGCTGAAGGACCCCGTGGGCGAGCGGATCTGGTTCGCGGGCGAGGCGCTGGCCGGGGGACTTAAACAGACTGCGGCCGGGGCGCGGCTTTCGGGCGAGGCGACGGCGGGGCAGGTGGCCCTATGGCTCGCGGGCCAGGATCACCCGGCGTGAGGTGCTGGCGAACTCGCGCCTGATCAGGATGGCGGTCGCAAGCCCCGTGCCCACGGCAAGGCCCCAGGGGCCTAGAAGCCAGCCGAGCGCGGCCAGCGCGTAGTAGATCGACCGCAGACCCCGGTTGAAGCTTTTCGCGGCGGTGATGTTGATCTCGGCCGCCTGGCCCGCACGATGGAAGGCCAAGGGATCACCGGGGTCGTTCGGCACCGCAGCCATCAGGATGGAGCAGTAGCCGAACAGCCGGTGCGCCCAGACGAATTTCAACAGCGCATTGGCCAGGAAGCCGATCACCGGCAGCATCTTGACCGCGACATCCGGCCCGTCCGCGATCGGCAACTCCTCGGCCAGCCTCTGCACCGCCGCCGCATTGCCGATCACCGCCACCCCGCCGCCGATGGCGATCATGCAGGCCGAGGCGAAGAAGGCCGTCCCCTGGCGCAGGGAGTCGATCAGCGTGGCGTCGAAGATGCGCGGCTGACGGGTGACGAAGGTGCGCATCCAGTCGCGCCGGTAATCCTCCATCAGCCACGAGACCGAGGGCAGGGCGCGGGGCGGATGCTCGCTGATCCAGCCCGCGGCAAGCCAGGCGGCGATCAGAAGGCCCAGCATTGCCAGGTCGAGCACTGGGATCGCGGCAAGGTTCATCGTCATGGCATGGCACAGTAGGGCTGGGGTTTTTCCTTGTCATCCGGCGAAATTGGTTATATTTGTTTACCAGTCAGGAGGGGTTTCCATGCAGATGCCGGAACCGGATCGGGGCGTGCTGGAGCGGAGGGCGGCCATTCTGGCCCGGCTGCGGGCGGTGCTGCCGGCTGACGGGCTGATCGACGCGCCCGAGGAGCTGCGCGTCTATGAATGCGATGCCCTGACCGCCTATCGTTGCCCTCCGCTTGCCGCCGTGCTGCCGCGCACGACCGAAGAAGTCGCGGCGGTGCTGCGGGTCTGCTGGGAGGAGGGGGTTCCGGTCGTGCCGCGCGGCTCGGGCACCTCGCTGGCCGGGGGGGCGATGCCGACGGCGGACAGCGTGATCCTGGGCGTCGCGCGGATGAACGCGGTGCTGGAGACCGACTACGAGAACCGCTTCATCCGGGTGCAGTCGGGCCGCACCAACCTGTCGGTCACCGGCGCGGTCGAAGCGGATGGGTTCTTCTACGCGCCCGACCCCTCCAGCCAGCTGGCCTGCGCGATCGCCGGGAACATCGCGATGAACTCGGGCGGGGCGCATTGCCTGAAATACGGGGTCACGACGAACAACCTTCTGGGCGTGACGCTGGTCCGGATGGACGGGACGGTGGTCACGCTGGGCGGGCCCTGGGGCGAGCCGGCCGGGCTTGACCTCCTCGGCGTGGTCTGCGGGTCCGAGGGGCAGCTTGGCGTCGTCACCGAAGCCTGGCTCCGCATCCTGCCCAAGCCCGAAGGCGCGCGGCCGGTGCTGGTGGGGTTCAATTCGAACGAGGTCGCGGGTGCCTGCGTCAGCGACATCATCAAGGCGGGCATCCTGCCGGTGGCGATCGAGTTCATGGATCGCCCCTGCATCCGCGCCACCGAAGCCTTCGCCAAGGCGGGCTACCCGGATTGCGAGGCGCTTCTGATCATCGAGGTCGAGGGGTCCGAGGCCGAGATCAGCGAACAGCTGGCCCGCATCCGCCAGATCGCCCTCGCGCATGACCCGGTCGAATTCCGCGAGGCCGAGGACGAGGATCAGGCCAAACGCATCTGGCTGGGGCGCAAGTCGGCCTTCGGCGCGATGGGGCAGATCAATGACTACATGTGCCTTGACGGGACGATCCCGGTTTCCTCCCTGCCGCATGTGCTGAAGCGGATAGGCGAGATGAGCCGCGAGTTCGGCCTGGACGTGGGCAACGTGTTCCATGCCGGCGACGGCAACATGCACCCCCTGATCCTGTTCGACGCCAACAAGCCCGGCGACCTGGAGAAATGCGAGGCCTTCGGCGCCGAGATCCTGAAGCTGTGTGTCGAGGTCGGCGGCTGTCTGACCGGCGAGCACGGCGTGGGGATCGAGAAGCGCGACCTGATGGCGGTGCAGTTCTCGGCCGCCGACATGGAGGCGCAGATGCGGATCAAGGACGTTTTCGATCCGAAATGGCTGTTGAACCCGGCAAAGGTGTTTCCGCTTGAGACCAGTGCCGGGCGGCGCGCGGTCTGAACCGTCCGGGGGTTTTGCACCCCCGGACCCCCGCAGAGTATTTGGGCAAAGGGCAAGGCATGCGGCCTTCGAGCGAAGCGGAACTGGCGGAAGCCGTGGCGGGGGCTGCGGGGCCGCTGCTGGTGCGGGGCGGAGGCACGCGCACCCTGGGCCATGCGGTCGGTGAGGTGCTGGAGACCGCGGGCATCTCGGGGGTCGAACTCTACGAACCTGGCGCGCTGACGCTGGTCGTCCGGGCAGGCACGGCCCTGGCCGAGGTGGAGCACGTTCTGGCGGGGGAACGGCAGCGGTTGGCCTTCGAGCCGCCGGACCTGCGCGCGATCCTCGGGCGCGAGGGCGTTTCGACCATCGGCGGAGTGGTGGCCGCCAACGGCTCGGGCCCGCGCCGGGTGCAGGCGGGCGCGGCGCGGGATGCCTGCCTGGGGGTGCGGTTCGTGGATGGCACCGGGACGGTGGTGCGGAACGGCGGGCGGGTGATGAAGAACGTCACCGGCTATGACCTGGTGAAGCTGATGGCCGGCAGCCGGGGCGTGCTGGGCGTATTGACCGAGGTGAGCCTGAAGGTGCAGGCGATACCGGAGGCGGAGGCGACGCTGGTCGTCGAGGGTCTGGACGATGCGGCCGGGCTCGCTTGTCTGCGGACGGCGCTGGGTTCGCCCTTCGACGTCTCGGGCGCGGCGCGACATTCCGGGCAAAGCCTGATCCGCGTGGAAGGCATGGCCGGGTCCGTCGCCTACCGCATCGGGCGGCTGAAGGCGCTGGTCGGGGGCGAGGCGACGGTGGTCGAGGGGGAGGAAAGCGCCGCGCTCTGGCGCAGGGTGCGCGATGTCGTGCCCTTGCAGGGCAAGGCGGGGGAGATCTGGCGGATTGTCACCCTGCCCACGGCTGCGGCCGGGATCGTGGCGGCCGTGGGCGGCACCGCGCTCTGGGACTGGGGCGGGGGGCTGATCTGGCTGTTGTCCGAACCCGGACGCGGTGCGGAGGTCGCGGCAGCCGTTGCGGGCAAGGGCCATGCGACACTGGTGCGCGGGCAGGGCGGCCCGGTCTTTCCCCCCGAGGCGCCGGAGGTGGCGGCGCTGGTGGCCGGGTTGAAGGCAAGGTTCGATCCGAGGGGGATTCTCAATCGCGGGATGATGGGCTGATGCAGACGACCTTCACGCCTGAACAGCTGGCCGACCCCGGCATCGCGCGCGCTAACGAGATCCTGCGCTCTTGCGTGCATTGCGGCTTCTGCACCGCGACCTGCCCGACCTATCAGGTTCTGGGCGACGAGCTCGACAGTCCTCGCGGGCGGATCTACCTCATCAAGGACATGCTCGAGGCCGGTCGGCCGGCCGACGAGAAGACGGTGAAGCACATCGACCGCTGTCTTTCGTGCCTCGCCTGCATGACGACCTGCCCCTCGGGCGTGCATTACATGCATCTGGTCGACCACGCGCGGGCGCATGTCGAGAAGACCTATCGCCGACCCTTCATGGACCGGGTGCTGCGCGCGGTGCTGGCCCGGGTGATCCCCTATCCGGGGCGGTTCCGGCTGGCGCTGCTGGCGGCGAAGATCGGCAGACCCTTCGCCCGGGCGATCCCCGATGCCCGGCTGCGGGCCATGCTGGCCATGGCGCCGAAGACCATCCCGCCGGTCAGCCGCAACGACGACCCGCAGGTGTTCCCGGCGCTAGGCGAACGCCGGATGCGCGTGGCCCTGATGACCGGCTGCGCGCAGAAGGCGCTGAACACCGACATCAACGATGCGACGATCCGCCTGTTGCGCCGGCTCGGCTGCGAGGTGGTGGTGGCGAAGGGTGCTGGCTGCTGCGGGGCGCTGACGCATCACATGGGCAAGGAGGACCTGGCCCATGCCAGTGCCGCCGCCAACATCCGCGCCTGGATGGCCGAAAAGCGGGAGGGCGGTCTCGATGCCATCGTCATCAACACCAGCGGCTGCGGGACCACGGTCAAGGACTATGGTCACATGTTCCGCACCGATCCCGCCCTGGCCGAGGATGCAGCGACGGTCGCGGGGCTGGCGAAGGACATCTCCGAGGTGCTGACCCGCCTCGGCCTGCCCGAGGGCGCGCCCAAGGGCCTCCGCGTGGCCTATCACGCGGCCTGTTCGCTGCAGCACGGGCAACAGATCAAGTCCGCGCCGAAGGACCTTCTGAAGCGGG
The DNA here is from genome assembly GCF_008271465.1 of Tabrizicola flagellatus. GTDB lineage: Bacteria > Pseudomonadota > Alphaproteobacteria > Rhodobacterales > Rhodobacteraceae > Tabrizicola > Tabrizicola flagellata. The sequence continues at coordinate 230,338 of NZ_VMDU01000003.1, forward strand.
CCGGCTTCGAGGTGGTGGAGCCCGCCGACAGCCATCTCTGCTGCGGCAGCGCGGGCACCTACAACCTGTTGCAGCCCGAGATCAGCGCCGAGTTGAAACGGCGCAAGGTGGCCACGCTCGAGGCGAAGGCCCCCCAGGTCATCGCCGCGGGCAACATCGGCTGCATGATGCAGATCGGCTCGGGCACCGGGATTCCGGTCGTCCACACGGTCGAACTGCTCGACTGGGCGACCGGCGGGCCACAGCCGCGGGCGTTGCAGGGCTGAGCGCAACGCCGCGCTTGCGCGACCGGCCGCAAATCCGCCAAACTTCCCGCGTAACGCTGAGGTCCGCGCGGAAAGGGAGGGGCTCCATGCGTCATCTGTTCCCCGGGCTTCTGGCGGCGGGGCTTGCGCTTTGGGTCGCGATCGGGACGGTCAAGCCGGTCCTGTCCGAGGAGGCCGGGATGGTCCGGCTTCAGACGGCAGACGATTCCCGCGGTTGGGATGCGGTCGGCAAGCTGATCCTTGGTGACCGGGGCTTCTGCACCGGGGCGCTGATCGGGCCGCAACTGGTGCTGACCGCTGCGCACTGCCTTTACGACAAGACCACCGGCGTGCAGCTGCGCCCCGAGGAGATCGAGTTTCAGGCCGGCTTCCGCAACGGCCGGGCCGTCGCCTACCGCCGGGTCAGTCGGGCGGTTGCCCATCCGGGCTATCGCTACGGCACGGCCGACAAGCTGGACCGCGTGACCGACGATGTGGCCCTGCTGGAACTTAGCCAGCCGATCCGGTTGCCGTCGCTGTTGCCCTTCGAGACCGGCGCCGCCCCGGTCGAGGGCGATGCGGTCGATGTCGTCTCCTATGCGCAATACCGCGAGGAGGCACCCTCGATCCAGGAGGCCTGCGAGGTGCTGGCGGGCCGCCGCAATGCCCTGATCCTGACCTGCAACGTCGATTTCGGCTCGTCCGGTGCGCCGGTGTTCAGCGTCCGCGACGGGGTCGCGCGGGTGGTCTCGGTCATCTCGGCCAAGGCCGAGGTCGATGGCCGCAAGGTCGCCCTGGCCGTGCCGCTGGCCGAGCCGCTGGCCGCACTGCGCAGCGCGCTCGAGGCCAGCAAGGCCGGCTCGACGGCCGGGGGCAAGTCGGTCAGCATCCTGTCGGGCGGTACCGGATCCGGGGCAAAGTTCCTGAAGCCATGAAAAGCATTTTCGTTCTGCTTGCGGCCCTTCTTGGCGCGACGGTGTCGCCGCAGGGTGCCGCTGCGCAGAATTCGGGACTGGACGCCTTGCTCACGCGCGAGGAGCTGCGTGGGTTCGAACCCGTAGGCCGGGTCGATATCGAAGGCGGCGGCTTCTGCACCGGCGCGCTGATCGCCCCCGATCTGGTGCTGACTGCCGGTCATTGCGTGCTGAACCGCGACCAGTCGGCGGTCCCGGCCGAACGGATCAGGTTCCGCGCCGGACTGGCCAACGGAACCGCGCTGGCCGAATCTGCCATCGCCCGCACTATCGTCGATCCCGCCTATCGCAGCCTCGACCCGGCCCCTCCCGAGATGATCGCCCGCGACGTGGCCCTGTTGCAGCTGGCGGAACCGATCCCGACCTCGCTGATCTCGCCCCTGACAGTGGCGCGGCCCGGCAACGGTGACGAGGTGAGCGTCGTCTCCTATGCCATGGGCCGGGAAGAGGTCCTGTCCTGGCAGCGACTCTGCCATGTCGTCGGGCGGCAGGACCAGCTGATCGCGATGGATTGCGATGTCACCTTCGGGTCGTCGGGGGCGCCGGTGCTGGACCGCTCCGGCTATCGCGCGCGGATCGTCTCGATCATTTCGGCGGGCGCCGACGACGACGGCAAGCCCGTTGCGGTCGGCATGGAACTGCCCGCGCTCGTCGATCGGCTGAAAGACGCGCTGCGCCGCGGGCAAGCGACCAGCGTCGCCCAGGCGCCGGAGGCCGTGACTGTCGGCCTTGCCGCGCCGTCGATGCCCGGAAAGCCCGTGCGGCGGATCGAGCTTCAGGGCGACAAGCGCATCGGCATCGGGGGCGGGTCGGGCGTCCGCATCATCTCGCCCTGACCCGAACCTCGATCCGGTGCGCAGCCTGCGCCCAGGGTCTTGAAAGCCGGTTTCTGCCTTCCTACCTCACGGCTATCCGGGTGCCATGACGGGCCCGGTGACACCCGCCTTGCCCTTGCCGAGGGAAGGCCCCTGACATCGCTTCCAGGAGGATGACAATGCGCAACCTTGATTTCGCCCCGCTTTACCGCGCCACCGTCGGCTTCGACCGCATCGCCGATCTGATGGACCGGGTCCTGTCCACTGACGTGGCCCAGCCGACCTATCCGCCCTACAACATCGAAAAGACCGCCGAGGACGCCTATCGCATCTCGATCGCCGTGGCCGGGTTCACGCCCGAGGAACTGAGCGTCGAGGTTAAGGACGGTTCGCTCTTCATCTCGGCCCGCAAGTCGGCCGACGAGACCGAGCGCACCTACCTGCACCGCGGCATCGCCACCCGCGCCTTCGAGCGTCGCTTTGCCCTGGCCGACCATGTCCGCGTGACCGGCGCCGTGCACGAGAATGGCATGCTGCACGTCGATCTCGTCCGCGAAGTGCCCGAGGCGATGAAGCCCCGCCGGATCGAGATTACCCGTGCCAACGGCGCGACCCCCGTCATCGAGGCCAAGCCCGAGACGGTGAACTGATCCATCCCTGGCCGCTTGCAGGAGCCCGGGTTCCCGCCCGGGCTCTTTCACGTCTTGCAAGCCGGTTGCGGGCAGCGGATGAAGGGCCAAAGGAAAGGCTCGCCGAATGTCCGATCAGCCGCTGCCCCCCGATCAGATGCAGCCCGCAACCCGCGCCCTGGATGCCGGTCTCGTGCCCGACCCGCTGACCGGGGCCATCGCGCCGAACCTGGTCGCTTCGGTGAACAATGTCTTCGCGCCGGGCTCGGCCGGGTTCTCGGCCGAGGGTGCCGACCTGACCGAACAGCCCTTCCTCTATGCCCGCTGGACCAATCCGACGGTTCGCGCCCTGGAAGAGCGGCTTGCCGGCCTCGAAGGCGCCGAGGATGCGCTGGCCACCGCGACCGGCGTCGCCGCCGCCGCCGCCGTGTTCCTGACCTTCCTGAAGGCAGGGGATCATCTGATCGTTTCGGACGTGTGCTACGCGGGTGCCTACGAACTGGCCACCCGCGTCCTGCCCGACCTCGGCATCGCGGTCACGCCCTGCGACCTGACCGATCCTGCCGCAGTGCGTGCGGCGCTGCGCCCCGAGACCCGGCTGATCCATGCCGAAACGCCCTGCAATCCGATCCTGCGGCTGACCGATCTTGCACCCCTGTCCGCCCTGGCGCGCGGGGCAGGGGTGCTTCTGTCGGTGGACAGCACGCTGGCGACGCCGGTCATCACCCGGCCGCTCGATCACGGGGCCGACCTCGTGATCCATTCGCTGACCAAGTTCATGAACGGTCATGGCGATGCGCTGGGCGGGGCGGTGATAGGCCGGAAGGATCTCGTCTCGCGCCTCCGCTCGCGTGCCGGGGTGTATCTCGGGGCGAGCCTCTCGGCGCAGAACGCCTGGCTGATCCTGCGCGGACTGGACACGCTGTTCCCCCGGATGCGCATGGCCTGCGCCACGGCGGAACGCCTGGCCGCCTGGCTTGCCGGGCACCCTGCCGTCTCGCGCGTCACCTGGCCCGGGGCGGCGGACCATCCGCAGCATGACATCGCCCGGCGCCAGATGGCCCTGGGCGGCGCGATGATCGCCTTCCAGACCCGCTCGGACCCCGCGACCGTCGCCGCCCGCATGGCGGAACGGTTCCGCGTGATCCATTACGCCTTTTCCCTGGGCCACCAGCGGTCGATCTGCGTTCACATCGGGACCGGGGAAATCCAGCGCAGCACCTTCCGCATGGAGGGTGCTGCATTGGAGCGTTGGAAGGACTGGGCGGGCGAGGGGGTCTTCCGGTTGTCCGTGGGCCTGGAAGACCCCGCCGACCTGATCGCTGATCTGGCCCGCGCCCTCGACTGACCGCTCCTCGTCGACTGCGTCGCTCGTCGCTGCGACGAGACGGCGCAGCCGATCGAGGAGCCGCCGCCTATTTCGACAGGCTCTGCGCCAGCCGCATCAGGTTCACCGCCTCGATGCGGTAGCCGAACGGATCGTCGCCCCGGTTCGCCACCGCAAGTTCGATGGCCTCGTCCCAGCCCCAGTCTCCCAGGTAGGCCGAGCCTTGCAACAGCTGGCCGAACCCGGCGATCGCGGCGGCAAAGCGGGTTTCGGCGCTGGCCGGTTCCTGCCCGGTGATCGGCGTCTCGACCAGCGTCGAGGTTTCCGCGCCCGGCGCCTTCCAGCGCAGGCGCAGGAAGCCCAGCTCGCCCGAAGCCTCGCCCGTCGCCGTCGCGGTGCCGTAGCGCAGCGGATCGTTCAACAGCGCGTCCGACCCCGGTGCCGTGACTTCATAGATCGCCGTGACCTGCCGCCCCGCGCCGATCTCGCCCGCGTCCACGCGGTCGTTGTTGAAATCCTCGCGACGCAGGGCGCGGGTCTCGTAGCCGATCAGCCGGTATTCGGCGACCGTGGCCGGGTTCCATTCCACCTGGATCTTCACATCGTCCGCGATGGGGAACAGCGCGCCCGTCAGCTGGTCCACCAGCACCTTCCGCGCCTCGCCAAGCGTGTCGATGTAGGCCGCGGTCCCGTTCCCGTTCTGCGCCAACGCCTGCATCACCGCATCGTCCAGGTTCCCCCGCCCGAAGCCCAGGACCGACAGGTAGGTCCCCGTCGCCCGCTGCCTGGCGACATAGGCCTCCAGCCCGTCCGGGTCGCTGACGCCGACATTGAAGTCGCCATCCGTCGCCAGAAGGATCCGCGTGACCTCGCCGTCCGCCTTCATCCCCTCGGCCACCTGGTAGGCCAGCTCCAGCCCCTCGGCCCCCGCCGTGGACCCGCCCGCCATAAGGTTGTCGAGCGCCGAAAGGATCGCCGCCCGGTCCCCCGCCCTGGTCGGCGGCAGCACCTCGCCGGCCGAGCCGGCATAGGTGACGATGGCCACCTGATCCTCGGGGCGCAGCTCCGCCAGCATCAGGGACAGCGACTGCTTCAGCAGCGGCAGCTTGTTGGCATCCTCCATCGACCCCGAGGTGTCGATCAGGAACACAAGGTTCAGCGGAGGCCGTGCGGCCACTTCGGGCAAGGCCCCCTGGATGCCGATGGTCACCAGCCGCGTGCCGGGGTTCCAGGGCGTCGGCATCACGGCTATGGTCGAGGCGAAGGCCGCGTCCCCCTCGGGTGCCGCATAGGCATAGGGGAAATAGTTCACCATCTCCTCGATCCGCACCTGGTCGGGCGTCGGCAGATAGCCCGCGGTCAGCGAGGACCGCACCACGGCATAGGACGCGGTATCCACGTCGATCGAGAAGGTCGAGACGGGTTCTTCCGCCGCCACCTTCACCGGGTTCGGGGCGGCGTTGGCATAGGCCTCGGTGTCCTCCATCGGGAAGACCCGGACATCCGGGGCAGACACGGAGGGCAGGGCTGCCGGAGCAGAGGCGAAGTCCTCCGTCCGCTTGGCCTCGGTCCGGGCGCGGGGGGCGGCATCCATGGCCAGCCCGACGGCCCCCGGATCGACGGGCAGCGCGTCTGTTGCCATCTCCGGCTCCGGCATCTCGGCAAGGTTGTCGCCTTCCGGGCTGATGGCGGTCGGCGGCGGGGCGGGCTCGACCGGAGCCAGCCGGGCAAGGTCATCGGGCACGGGAAGCGCAAGGGGTTCAGGCGCCGCCGGTTCGGCCTCGGCCATCGTCGAGTCGGTTGTGCCCGCGCCAGTCACCGGAGCGACCGGCGCAGTTTCGGTCTGGCTCTGCGCCGCGACGGTGTCGGGCTTCGGGGCCTCGGCATCGGTGATCGCCGGTGCGGGTCTGTCGGGCGCACCGATCCGCAGGTCGGTGACCGGCAGGATCACTGCCACCCCGATCAGCAGGGCGGCTGCCGAGGTGGTCATGGCAAGGGCAGGGCGGGCAGTCAGGTAGTGGAACATGCGACGTACTCCGTTCAGGGGGGCCGCGCCGTGGCGGTCCTCACTGGAACGGACGGGCCCGTTCGATTCTTGGAGCCGGTCGAAATTTTCCACCGCCAGCCGCATCGCCCGCGCCTTCGCATCGCCGTCCGGGGGCGGCGCCGCCTTCAGGGCACGGCGGAGGTCGTCGAGATCGTCGGTCATTCCGCCTCCTCCCTTGCCATGGCCCGCAGCCGTTTCTTCACTTCACTCATCCGCCAGGCGATCGTGCCCTCGGACACGCCCAGCACCGCCCCGGCCTCGGCCTGGGTCATCTCCTCGCCCAGGACCAGCGCCACGGTATCCCGCAACTCGGGCGAAAGCCGCGTCATCGCCTGGGCCAGCCAGTCCGCCGCCTCGGCCTGCGACGCGATCTCGTCCTGGCGCGCGATCTCCCAGTCGCCCCAGCCCTGCGCGGCGCGCGCCCGGGTCGCCTGCCGCCGCCGCAGGTCATGCGCCGCATTCACCACCACGCGGTAAAGCCAGGTTGTGAACCTGGCCTCGCCCCGCCAGTTGCGCAGCTTGGACGGAAGCGCGGCGCAGATGTCCTGCGCCAGGTCCTCGGCCTCGGCCTTCGAGCCGGTCAGCCGCCAGGCCAGGCCGTGAACCCGGTCATAGTGGCGCCCGACCAGCGTGGCAAAGGCCGCCCGGTCGCCCCGGGCGGCAGCGGCAGCCAGCAACTCGTCGGACGTTTCCATCAGCATCACGTTACCTGTGACGCAGCCCGGCCGGCAATCCTTGGGCCGGGCACGGAAATCCCGACCCCGCACGAAAAGCGACCCGGCCCGGGACGGAGCCGGGCCGGGCGACGGAACGGGGTCCGGTTCGGCGCGCAAGGCGGCGATCAGTAGATCATGCCGTCGTAGAGGCCATAGGCACCCGAGGTGCTGCGCAGGCTGGCCGAGGCGCCCTCGTCGCGGGCATAGGCCACGATCGCGTTGTAGGTGCCGGGCCCGAAGGCGCCGTCGATGCCGCCGCGATAGTAGCCCCAGGCGCGCAGGTTGCGCTGGATCGCCTTGCGTTCCGACAGCGAATAGCTCTGGAAGGCGCGGGCGGCGGGGGTCGAATAGATCGAGGTGCCGACCGTGCGGCGCGGCTCGACATAGCTGTGGCGCGGCTCGACGAAGTTCGGCGCCGGAGCGACATAGACCGGGGCCGCCATCCGGGCGCGGCGGCTCTTGATGATCTCGTCGACGATCACCGCAGTTGCGACACCGGCGACGAAGCCCTGTTCCCTGTCGCCCCAGGCAAGCGCAGGGGTGGCGGGAACGGCGGCGATAGAAAGCGCGGTCAGGCCGGCAAGGAGGGTAGTCTTCGCAGCGTTGAACGAGAGCAGCATGGCATGTCCTTTCGTGAGTGACCCGAGGCAGCCGGGCCGATGCGATCGGTTATGGCCATCCCGCTCACGCTAGGCAAAATCAGCCGCGCGCTAGGCAAGAACGCGCGTCTGTTATCGGATAACACCTGGATTTTCAGATGGTTGAGCGATCCGGCAGCTCTCGCAGGGCAGCAGAAAGCCGGTCTAAACCTTCGTTGAGACGCGCTTCCGGCCCCCCGCCCGCCCCGATGCGCAGATGGTGGGGCAGACCGTAGGCCGAACCGGGCAGCAGGAAGGTCCGGTAGGGCGGGCGCAACAGCGCGCGGGCCAGCGATTCGCCGTCCGAGCCCTCCAGCCGGGCGAGGCCGATCAGCCCGGCCTGCGGGCGATGCCAGGAAAGCCGCGGCTCGTCCGCGACAAAGCGGTCGAGCAGGTCCAGCGTCGCCCGCCCCTCGGCCCGCGCCCGCTCCAGCGCCGCCGCCAGCCTGTCGGGCCGCAGCGCCACCTCGGCGATATGCTCCCCCAGCACGTTCATGATTTCCGAGCCGTTCTCGCGCAGGATCATCGCGTCGCGGATCACCTCTGGCGCCTGGCAGATCATCCAGCCGGTGCGCAGCCCCTGAAGCCCCAGCGCCTTCGACACCGATCCGGTGGTGATCCCGAACCGCGTCATCCCGGCGATGGCCGGCGGGCGCGGTCCGGCCCACTCCAGCCCGGCATAGACTTCGTCCACCACCAGCCAGATACCGTGCCGCTCGGCCACCCGGGCGAGCGCTTGCAGATCGGCCTCCGGGATCAGCCGCCCGGTGGGGTTGTTCGGGTTGGTCAGGAAGATCATCCGGGTCTTCGGGGTCACCGCCCGCGCCACCGACTCCGGGTCGAGCCACCAGCCGCGCGCTTCGTCCCGCGCCACCTCGACCAGCCGCGCGCCGATGGCCCGGGCCATCACCCTCGCCTGCGGCCAGCCGGGCGCCTCGGTGACGATCTCGTCGCCGGCGGACAGAAGCTGGCGGAACAGAAGATAATTCGCCTCGGCCGCCCCCGCCGTGATGAGGACAGACTCCAACGGCACCGAAAGCCCCGTCTGGTCCAGCACCCGCTGCCGAAGCGCGGGAAGGCCGAGGAAGCTTTTCCCGTTCCAGTCCAGCGACAGCTCGGGGTCGAGGTCGGGCAGGAAGTCCTTCAGCCGCGGCGACCGCGCGAGCGAAAAGCCGATGAAACACTCCGGCGGGTCCTGCGCGGTGGTCTCCAGGAGGTAATCGAACAGCTTGTGAATGGTGACCTTCATCCGCCCTCTCGCGCCCCCCGGACTTTTCGAAAAGTCCGGACCGGAGCCTTCAAAGGCTCCGTTGCGATTTCTTCGAAGAAATCGCTCCCCCTCACCGCACGTCGCGTCCCTGGTTCAGGATGATGACATTGCCCGAGGACACATCCCCCGCGGGCGAGATCAGGAACCCGACCCAGGCCGCGATCTCCTCGGGCCGCATCGCGTGCCCATGCGGCATGGCGCTGATCGCCCGCGCAAGGACCTCTTCGGTCAGCACGTTGAACAAGGGTGTCTCCGTCATCGCCGGCGCGATCGAGTTCACCGCGATCTTGTCCCGCGCATAGCGGCGGGCAAGGTCCTTCGTCAGCGTATCCATCGCCGCCTTCGAGGCCCGGTAATGCGGCGGGTCGAAGACATCGAAGTTGTAGGCGCCGTTCGACGAGATGTTCACGATCTTGCGCACCCCCGGTCGCCCGGCCATCGCCTTCACCGCCTGCTGACAGCAATGGAAGGCGGACGAGAAGTTGATCGACATCTGCCGGTCAAGTTCATGCGCCGGGATCTCCGGGAAGTCCGACATGAAGCATGTCCCGGCGTTGTTGACCAGCGCATCCACCCCGCCGAACCGCGCCACCAGCCGGTCGAAAAGGTCCGCGATCGCCTCCGCATCGGTCAGGTCCACCGCCTCGGCCACGAAGCCCTTGCGGTCCGCGGCCATCGCCAGCAATGCCCCGCCGTCGATGTCTACACCGACGACGGTAAACCCGTCCGCAAGCAGCCTGTCGACAAAGGCCCGGCCCAGCCCGCCTGCGGCTCCGGTTACGACGGCAATGCGGGCGGTGGTCATGGCGGCTCTCCTTACTGGAAGGCCAGCCTAGGCGAAGGCCCGTGCCGGCTCAACCGCTCAGGGAGCCTTGGGAAGTTTGTCGAAGTCCGACGGGGAATGACGCTCCGGCAGCTTCTCCCAGTCCTCGCCCCAGGAGCGGTTGACCTTGCGGCCCCGCACCACGGCAGGCCGCGCGTCGATGCGCTTGGCCCAGGCCATGACGTGCTTGTAGCTTTCCACGTCCAGGAACTCGGCCGCGTTGTAGGCCCGGCCCAGCACCAGGCTGCCATACCAGGCATAGATCGCCATGTCGGCCAGCGAATAGTCCCCGGCCATCCACTCATGTGTCGCCAGATGCCGGTCGAGCACGTCGAGCTGTCGCTTCGTCTCCATCGCATAGCGGTTGATCGCGTATTCGATCTTCACCGGCGCGTAGGCGTAGAAATGCCCGAAGCCGCCGCCGACAAAGGGCGCCGAGCCCATCTGCCAGAAGAGCCACGAAAACATCTCGGTCCGTTGCGACGGGTCCTTCGGGATGAAGGCGCCGCCGAATTTCTCGGCGAGGTAGAGCATGATCGAGGCGCTTTCGAACACCCGCTGCGGCGGGTTGACGGAGTGGTCCATCAGCGCCGGGATCTTCGAGTTCGGGTTTACCGCGACGAAGCCCGACCCGAACTGGTCGCCCTTGCCGATGTCGATCAGCCAGGCGTCGTATTCGGCATCGTGGCCGGCCTCCAGAAGCTCCTCCAGAAGGATCGTGACCTTTATCCCGTTCGGCGTCGCCATGGAGTAAAGCTGCAAGGGGTGCTTGCCCACCGGCAGTTCCTTGTCGTGCGTGGCACCTGCGACGGGGCGGTTGATGTTGGCGAAGGCGCCGCCCGAGGGCTGCTCCCATTTCCAGACCTTGGGCGGAGTATAGTCGTTCGGCATCGGAAATCCCCCGAGTTGCGGATCGGTAACGAAGCTAGTGCCTCGGGTCGCCTTGCACCAGAGGCCCGAAACAGCGGGTCGGGACTGCCGGAATGCACAGCACAAATGGCAAGGGGCGGCCCCAGCGGACCGCCCCCCTTCGCCAAGTCCAGCCCGTCAGATCGACAGGCAGACGTATTTCAGCTCCATGTAGTCATCGAGGCCATGCCGCGAACCCTCGCGCCCCAGGCCCGACTGCTTGACGCCCCCGAAGGGCGCCATCTCGTTGGAAATCAGGCCGGTGTTGACCCCCACCATCCCGTATTCCAGCGCCTCCTGCACCCGGGTGATGCGGCCGATGTCGCGGGCGTAGAAGTAGGAGGCCAGGCCGAAGATCGTGTTGTTGGCCATGGCGATGACCTCTTCCTCGGTCTCGAATTTGAAGAGGGGGGCGAGCGGGCCGAAGGTCTCTTCCTGTGCGACCTTCATGTCGGGTTGCACGCCGGTCACCACGGTCGGCTCGAAGAAGGTCCCGCCCAGTTCGTGCCGGCGGCCCCCGGTGACGACCTTGCCGCCGCCGGCGAGCACGTCCTGGATATGCTCCTCGACCTTCTCGACCGCAGCCTCGTTGATCAGGGGGCCGGTCGTGACGCCCGGCTTCAGCCCGTCGCCGATCGACAGCTTCTTCACCGCCGCCGCCAGCTTCTCGGCGAAGGCGTCATAGACCCCGGCCTGCACATAGATGCGGTTCGCGCAGACGCAGGTCTGGCCGTTGTTGCGGAACTTCGAGACCATCGCCCCTTCCACCGCCGCATCCAGATCGGCGTCGTCGAAGACGATGAAGGGCGCGTTGCCGCCAAGCTCCATGCTGCATTTCAGGATCTGGTCGGCGGCCTGCTTCAACAGGATGCGCCCCACTTCGGTCGAGCCGGTGAAGGTCAGCTTGCGGATCAGCGGGTTCTCGCAGAACTCCTTGCCGATGTCCGAGGACCGCTTCGAGGTGATGACCGAGAAAAGGCCCGCCGGAACCCCGGCGCGTTCGGCCAGCACGGCCAGGGCCAGGGCCGACAGCGGGGTCTCGGCGGCGGGGCGCGCGACGAAGCCGCAGCCAGCGGCCAGCGCCGGGGCCACCTTGCGCGCGATCATCGCGTTCGGGAAGTTCCATGGCGTGATGGACGCGGCCACGCCGATCGGCTGCTTCAGCACATGGATGCGCTTGTCGCGCTGGTGGCCGGGGATGATGTCGCCATAGGTGCGCTTGGCTTCCTCGCCGTAGAACTCGATGTAGCTGGCGCCATAGGCGATCTCGCCCTTGGCCTCGGCCAAGGGCTTGCCCATCTCGGCGGTCAGGATCGTGGCCAGGTCGTCCTGGTTCGCCATGCAGAGGTCGAACCAGCGGCGCAGCACCTGGGCGCGTTCCTTGGCGGTGCGGGCCGCCCATTCGCGGTGGGCAGCATGGGCAGCCTTGATGGCGCGGGCGGTTTCGGCCCGGCCCAGATTCGGCAGTTCGCAGATCACGTCGCCGCGCGCGGGGTTGGTGACGGGGAAGGTGGTGGCGTCATCGGCGGCGATCCACTCTCCGGCAACATAGGATTTCGTCGCCAGAAGCGAGGGATCTTTCAGAAGCGATGCGAGATTGGTCACGGAATCGAGCATGGGTGGGCCCTCCTTGTGCTTAGGCCGACAGGTGCCATGCGAGGGGCGCCATGTCCAGTTGCAAGGCGGTTGTCAGGCCAGGGTTTGATCAAATTCCCGGCAAGCTGGACCTGTTCCCCGGAGTTATCGAAAACTCCGGACCGGAGCCTTCAAAGGCTCCGATGCGATTTCTTCGAAGAAATCGACGCCTCACCCGTTCGCGTGCATCCGCTCGATATAGGCGCGCATTTCCTCGGCCTCGTGGCGGGCGTCGCGCAGGCCCTCCATCGCGGCCTTCAGTTCGGCCTCGGTCTGGCTCAGCTGGTTGGACAGTTCCGCCTCGCGCTGTTCCATGTAGGCCAGCGCCTGGTCGCGCAGTTCCTCGGCCTCGTGCAGCGATTGCGCCAGCTTGTCCATCTCGGCCATGTCCCCGCCCTGTACCCGGGTGAAACGGTGCAGAAGCCAATGGGCGAACCAGCCCATTGCGAAGGAGACGAGCAGGATGATGGCGGTGGCGACGACGAATTCGGTGCGGTTCATGGGGTGTCCTGGGCCTTCAGGCCGTCGGGTCGGGGCTTCGGAGCGATCGTCTTTTCGGTCGGCGCGACCGACGGGCTGATGTCGTTCGAGAAATCGGATCCGGTCGCGGCGGAAGGATCGGCACCCGTTGCCACCGGCGCGGCGGGTGCGGGGGCCTCGCTCGCGGCCATCACGTTGCCCGGTGCGCCTTTCAGCACGAACTCGATCCGGCGGTTCGCCTCGCGGCCTTCCTCGGTGCCGTTGTCGGCGATCGGCTGCGCCTCGCCGTAGCCGACCGCCGTCATCCCCGAGACATCGACCCGCCGGCCCTGCAAGGCCAGAAGCACCGCCTCGGCCCTTGCCTGGCTCAGCGCCTTGTTGCCGCCCTCGGAGCCCTGGCTGTCGGTATGGCCGGCGATTTCCATCTGCATCGCCGGACAGTTGGCCAGGATCTTTGCCAGCTCGTCCAGCACCGGGCGCGCGGTGGTGGCGATCTCGGCCGAGGCGGGGGTGAAGGTGATCTTGGTCCGGGCAATGACCGCATTCACATCCGCCGCGCATTCCTCGGGCGTGGGCAGCGCGGCCAGCGGGTCCAGCGCCTCGTCGTAGCGCACGTTGACCCGGAAGGTCTGGCCCTGGCCCAGCGCCTCGGACAGGATCTGCGTGATCCGCCCGCGCGTCTCGGTCGATCCGGTGACGCCGGTCACCTCGACCAGATCGGGCCTAACCAGAAGCCGCCCGGTCTGCACCTCGGCCAGCGCCTTCAGCCCGGCCAGCACCCGGATCGCCCAGCCATCGGGCAGGCCCTCGTCCAGCCGGGTCGCGGTCAGGACCTCGGCCCCGGCAAAGGCCGAACGCGCGAAGGCGTCCACCGCGCTGCGCTGCATCTCGTCGGTCAGCCGTCCGCGCAGCTCGACCCGGCTGTCTTCGGCAAGGGTCGCGGTGAATTCGGCCGGACCCTGGGTCGCCGTTTCCTTCCGCTCCAGCGTCGAGGTCAGCGAGAAGACATCCGGGAGCCCGGTCTCCAGCTCGCCCACCACCTTGTCGAACACATCCTGCGGCACGTCGCTGCCCGCCAGGAGCGTGACATCGGCGTCCGAGAAGGTGATCGACCCCGACCCGAGTTCGGTCACCGCCCGCATCCCAAGGCTCACCGCGTCCGCCCAGCGCGGGGTCGGCGTGCCAAGCCCGACCTGGCAGACGGTCGTCCCGGTGACCCCGACCGCAGCCGCCGCCCGCAGGATCTGGGTCCGCGCGCGGTCGGTGTCGGCAGAACAGCTGTCGAAACGCGCGCCCTCGTCATCGACGACGAAGCGCAGACTGAAGGGGGTGATGACCGGACGCGGCGCCGAGATTTCCATCACCAGCTGCACAGTTTCTGGCGCCAGGCCCCGCAGGTCCGCCTCGACCTTGCGCTTTTCGTCGGCGCTGTCGGTGATCGCCTTGACCTCCACCCGCTCGGCGGTGACCGAGACCTTGGACAGTTCCAGCCGCTCCAGCGCCTTCAGGCCGAAAGCCAGCGCCTCGTTCCAGCCCTCGGGCGCCGGATAGTCCGCCGTCTCCAGCATGTCGGGCAGTTCGCTCCCCTGCGCCAGCGCCGCCGCCGCTGCGGCAAGGTCCGCCTCGGTCATCCCGCCCTCGTCGGGGGTTTCCGGGATCAGGCCGCTCAGCTGGACCTCGTCCTCGGTGCGCAGCATCTCGACGCTGAACTTCGGCGCCTCGATGGCCGAGGCGGGCGCCACGTCCAGCCCGTCGCGGATGCGCGAGGCGTCGATCAGTTCGCCCACCTTGTTCACTGCGCGGAACCGGGCCGCCTCGTTCGGCGCGGTCCCGGTAAGCCGCACCTGCAATCCGTCCGTCGTCACCGTGATCCAGTCGATCCCGGCCTCGGTCAGCTTGCCGCTTACCACCTTCTGGGTGCGCGACTCGATCACCTTCGCCGCCCCCAGCGCGACCGACACCATTACCACCCCGGCAAGCAGGAAGGCGAGAAGGGCAAGCGTGGTCGAGGACAGTCTGGCGAGGCGATGCAGCAAATCGGGTTCCGGAAGACTCAGGCGCCGTGGCGCGATTCCTGCTTCCTAGGGGTTCGGGGCGCCGGGTTCAACCAAGCCAGGCGGCAGCGGCAAGAAATGGCACGGGGATCAGCCCGGCATCGCGGTTCGACCGGAAGACCGCCAGGCACGAGGCCGGGTCGTCCAGGTCCAGCCGCCGCATCTGCCAGCCGATGTGCAGCCCCATCGCCCAGACGCCCGCCAGCGCCACGACAAAGGCCAGGGGGCGCCCGGCCCCGGCATGGGCCAGCACCACCGCCGCCGCGAACAGCGCGAGCGTCGCCGCGAAGAAGCCCCAGAGCCAGGCCCGGCTTTTCGCGCCGAACAGCCGCGCCGTGGATTTCACCCCGATCAGCGCGTCGTCCTCCCGGTCCTGATGCGCGTAGATCGTGTCGTAATAGAGCGTCCAGGCGATCCCGGCGGCATAAAGCGCGATGGCTGCCGGTGGCACCTCGCCGGCATGGGCGGCCCAGGCCAGCAGCGCGCCCCAGTTGAACGCCAACCCCAGAAAGACCTGCGGCCACCAGGTGAACCGCTTGGCAAAGGGATAGATCGCCACCAGCGCCAGCGATGCCACGCCCAGCCCGACGGCCAGCCAGTTGTAGGTGAACAGGATCACGGCGGCCAGGGCCGCCTGCACCACCATCCAGACCAGCGCCGCCTTCACCGTCACCTGCCCCGAGGGCAGGGGCCGCGACCGCGTGCGCGCCACCTGCGCGTCGATGTCGCGGTCGGTGATGTCGTTCCAGGTGCAGCCCGCCCCCCGCATCAGGAAGGCTCCGATCCCGCAGGAAACCGCAAGCCACAAGTCCCAGGCCCGGAACCCGCCGACCCCGCCGGCCAGCGCGATCGCCCAGAGACAGGGGATCAGCAGCAGCCAGGTGCCGATCGGCCGGTCGGCGCGGCTCAGCCGCAGATAGGGGCGCGCCCGGACCGGGGCGTAGCGGTCCACCCAGTTTTCCGGTGGGGCATCCGCGACCCGGCCCCCGTGCGCATCCGCCGCGGCGGCCTCTGGCAATTCGGGCGCTTGGGTCATAGGGTCCGGCTCATGGAAGCGAAGATCAGGCTTTATGTAGATCAGCCGCTCGGGGCGGGGCAAGCCGTGGCCCTGTCGCAGGACCAGGCGCATTACCTGACCGGGGTCATGCGGCTGGGCGAAGGCGCGGCCATCCTGCTCTTCAACGGCCGCGATGGCGAATGGCGCGCCACGCTCGCGCAGGCCGGAAAGCGCAACGCCATCGCGGTCTGCGACGCGCAAACCCGGCCCCTGCACCTGCCGCCCGACCTCTGGCTGCTCTTCGCGCCGATCAAGAAGGCCCGCACCGATTTCATCGTGGAAAAGGCGGTGGAGCTTGGGGCCGCGCGAATCCTGCCGGTCCAGACCCGCCACACCAATTCCGAACGCATCCGCCAGGACCGCCTGCAAGCGCACGCCGTCGAGGCAGCCGAACAATGCGGCGCGACCTTCGTGCCCGAGGTCGCCGATCTCCAGCCGCTCGACCGTCTCCTGCGGACCTGGCCGGAGGACCGCGCGCTCATCTGGTGCGACGAGGCTTCCGCCAGCGCGCCTCCCTCCCCCCCGCGTGGCGGAGGGATGGGGTGGGGGGGCGCGACGCTGCCACCTGCGCCCGCCGCCATCCTGATCGGCCCCGAGGGCGGCTTCTCCGCCGACGAGGCCGCGACGCTGCGCTCGCGCCCCAATGTGACCCCCCTCTCGCTCGGCCCCCGGATCCTGCGCGCGGACACCGCCGCCGTCGCCGCGCTGACGCTCTGGCAGGCTGCCTGCGGGGACTGGCGATGAGCTTCATACGGCCCGAACTTTCCGCCGCGCTCTGGCGCTGGCGCGAAGTGGGGGCGGGGGCGGCGCTCGCCGCGCTGGGCGCCTGGACCGCCACGCGCGGTGGCTATCTGCTCTTGCCCCTCGGCCTTGCCCTCATGGCGCTCGGGCTCGGCTGGACGCTGACCGCCTGGCGCCGCCTGCGCTTTCGGCAAGAGGGCGAGGCCCCCGGCATCCTGCGCGTGACCGAGGCACAGATCGCCTATTACGGGCCGAGGGTGGGCGGCTTCGTCGGCCTGCCCGACCTGTCCGAGATCCGCCTTCTCACCCTGCGCGGCCGCCGGATCTGGAAACTGAAGCAGGCCGACGGTCATCTGCTGCACATCCCGGTCGAGGCCGAGGGCGCCGAAGCCCTGTTCGACGCCTTCGCCACCCTGCCGGGGATCGACATGGCCGCGCTGGTCGCGGCGCTGGGGACGGATGCGCCGGCCTCGGACGCCCGCGTCATCGCGCTGGCCGAGGTCGATCGCCTGATCTGGGCGCGGCCGGGGCAGGGTATCCTCCGGGCCTGAGCCGAAAATTCTTCGCCAAAGAATTTTCGGCCCGCGCAGACCCCGCGTTCCGGACAATTTCTCTGTTCACCTGTTAACAGAAACTGAATCCGCTTCTGTAACCATCTGAATTCATTGTGGTCGATTCTCTGACCACGCTGGACGGCCGCTCTGGGCTCCGCGACCCCCCTTGACTTGGCACCGCCCGCGCGACAGGTCTTGGCCTCCGGTCCGGCAGGCCGGAGCCCGAGACAGCGAAGGTCCGAAATCCATGTCCATCCCTCAGACCGGCGGCGGCCTCATCGAAAGCTTCGACCAGCTCGCCGCCTACATGGAGGCCGGCTGCAAGCCCAGGGCCGACTGGCGGATCGGGGCCGAGCACGAGAAGTTCGGCTGGCTGACCGACACCCGCCAGCCGCTGCCCTACGCCGGCGACCGCTCGATCTCGGCCATCTTCGCCGCGCTCGAGGCCCGTTATGGCTGGCAGCCGGTCCGCGAGGGCGAGAACGTGATCGGCCTCACCCGGAACGGCGCCAACATCAGCCTCGAACCGGGCGGCCAGTTCGAACTGTCGGGCGCGCCGCTGACATCGACCCTCGCCGTCGCGGCCGAGTTGCAGACCCACCTCGACGAGGTCCGCTCGATCGCCGAGCCGATGGGCGTCCGCTTCATGGGGATCGGCGCGGCACCGGAATGGACGCACGACCAGATGCCGGTGATGCCCAAGGGCCGCTACCGCCTCATGACCGATTACATGGGCCGGGTCGGCACGCATGGCACGCAGATGATGTACCGGACCTGCACGGTGCAGGTGAACCTCGACTACGCCTCCGAAGCCGATTTCGTGAAGAAGCTGCGCGTGGCGCTGGCCCTGCAACCCGTCGCCACCGCGCTCTTCGCCTCGTCGCCCTTCTTCGAGGGCCGGCCCAACGGCCACCGCAGCTGGCGCAGCCGCATCTGGCGCGGCCTCGACGACAGCCGCACCGGAATGCTGCCCTTCGCCTTCGAGGAGGGGATGGGCTTCCAGCGCTATGTGGACTGGGTGCTGGATGTGCCGATGTATTTCGTCTACCGCGACGGAAGATACATCGACGCCCTGGGGCAAAGCTTCCGCGACTTCCTGGCCGGACGCCTGCCCGCGCTTCCGGGCGAGAAGCCGACGCTGTCGGACTGGGCGGATCACATGACCACCGTCTTCCCCGAGGCGCGGGCGAAGAAGTTCATCGAGATGCGCGGCGCCGACGCCGGCGACCAGGCGCATATCGTGGCCCTGCCGGCCTTCTGGGTCGGGCTGATGTACGACCAGACCGCGCTCGACGCGGCCTGGGATCTGGTCAAGGGGCTGGACACGGAAACGCGCGAGGGCCTGCGGGTCGCGGCCTCGGTCTCGGCGCTCCAGGGCGAGGCGGGGGGCGTGAGGCTTCTGGACCTTGCGCGGGCGGCGGTGGGGCTGTCGCACGCGGGGCTTGTCGCCCGGGGCCTGGGCGAGGAAGCGCAGCTTGCTCCGCTGGTCGAAAGCCTGAAGACCGGCCGGGTCCAGGCGGACCGCTGGCTTGAGCTTTACGAAGGCGCCTGGGGCCGGGACCTGACCCCGATCTACGCGGCCGCCTCTCTCTGAGGCGCCTCCTCGTTCGACTGCGTCCCCTCGTCGGACCGCCCCGCGAGGAGTGGCGCAGCCATCGACGAGCCGCCAGCAGCGTCAGGCCTTCTTCGCCCCGATCCGCGGCTCGGTCCCCGCCTTGATCCGCTTCAGGTTCTCGGCATGCCGGACATAGATCAGGATCGTCAGGGCCAGGGCCAGCAGCAGAAGGCTGCCATCCGTCAGCGCCAGGATCCAGAGGCCCGAACTTGCCGCGGCCACCAGCGCCGCAATGGACGAGGTGCGGGTGACGACTGCGGTCAAAAGCCAGGTGCCGCAGACCGCAAGACCGACCGGCCAGTTCAGCGCGAGAAGGACGCCGAGAAAGGTCGCCACCCCCTTGCCGCCGCGAAAGCCCAGCCAGACCGGGAACAGATGGCCGAGGAATGCGGCCAGACCCGCTACCTGTGCCGCGTCCTCGGCCAGAAGCCAGCGCGCGATCAGCACGGCAAGTGCTCCCTTGCCCCCGTCCAGCAGAAGCGTCGCCAGCGCCGCGCCCTTGTTCCCGGTGCGCAGCACGTTGGTCGCGCCGATGTTCCCCGACCCGATCTGGCGCAGGTCGCCCAGACCCAGCATCCGCGTCACGACCACGCCGAAGGGGATGGCGCCCAGCAGATAGCTCAGCACCGCGGTCAGCAGAAGAAGCCCCGGCGAAGTCACAAGTTCAGGCATGTCTCAGGCATCCGCAGCGAAGACCTGTGTCCCCGCGACCCAGGTGCCCAGCACCTTACCTTCCATCCGCGCGCCGTCAAACGGCGTGTTCTTCGACTTGGACCGCAGGCGGAAGCGGTCCATCAGGAAGGGGGCATCGGGGTCGAACAGGACCAGATCGGCCGGCGCGCCCTCGGCCAGCCGGCCCTGCGGCAGGCCCAGCCGGCGGGCGGGGTTCAGCGCCATGGCCCGGAACAGCGCGGGCAGGTCGAGATGGCCGGCATGGAACAGCCGCATGGCCGCGGGCAGGAAGGTTTCCAACGCTACGGCGCCCGGCGCGGCCTCTTCGAAGGGCAGGCGCTTCGATTCCTCGTCGGCAGGTGTGTGCATCGAACAGATGATGTCGATCGTCCCGTCCGCCACCGCCGCGACCATCGCCAGCCGGTCCTGTTCCGACCGGAGCGGCGGGGTGAACTTGAAGAAGGTCCGGTAGTCGCCCACGTCGAATTCGTTCAGCGTCAGGTGGTGAATCGAGGTGCCAGCCGTCACGTCGATCGCTGCCGACTTGGCGCGGCTCAGCGCCGGCAATGCCTTGGCCGTGGTGATCTGGTCGGCGTGGTAGCGCACGCCCGTCATCTCGACCAGCGCGAGGTCGCGTTCCAGCCCCATGCGTTCCGCCATGGGCGACACGGCCGGGATGCCGCGCAGCGAGGCGAACTTGCCGGACGTCGCCGAGGCCCCGGCGGACAGGCCGGGGTCCTGCGGATGGCCGACGACCAGCGCGCCGAGGCTGCGGGCGTAGGTCATCGCCCGGGCAAGGGCCTTGGCATCGGTCGAGACGCGGAAGACATCGGTGAAGGCGATCGCGCCGGCGTCGCGCAGAAAGCCGATCTCGGTCATCTCGCGCCCCTCGCGGCCCTTGGTCAGCGCGGCCATGTGCCGGATCCGAACCGGGGCTTCGGCGGCGCGGCGGGTGACGAATTCAAGCGTCTCGGGCGTGTCGATGGCGGGGTGGGTGTCGGGCCGGGCGATGATCGTGGTCACGCCCCCCGCCGCCGCAGCAGCCCCGGCCGAGCCGAAGCTTTCGCGGTGCCTCTCTCCCGGTTCGCCGATCTTGACGCCCAGATCGACGATGCCGGGGGCAAGGCACTTTCCCCCGCAGTCGATGACGGTTGCGCCTTTCGGGGCCTTCCCGTCGCGGGCAAGGATCGCGCCGTCCTTCACCGTCAGGCTGCCCGGGGCATCGGTCCCGGCTTCGGGGTCGATCAGGCGGGCGTTGGCGAAATGCAGCGTGGTCATGTCCGGTCCGTCCGAAGGTCGCGGAGGGTATGCGACGGCACGGGGCGCTTGTCCACTGGAACTCACCCGAAGGCGAGCCAGAGCGCGGTGGCCCCGGTCAGGGCCAGCGCGAGGCCGAGGAAGAGGAAGGCGGACTCCGGGCGCTGCGGGGTCGGGTCGGGGGCCATGTCGGGTCCGAGGGTGCCTTCGGCGGCGGCGGTCGGCAGCGGCTCGAAATGCACCGGCGGGCGGTCCTCGGCATAGGTGGCGACTAGGGTCAGCCGCGGATCCGGGGTCAGGGTGAGGGCGCGGCCGTGCAGCGCCTTTGACAGAAGGATCAGGACCGGCCCCCGCAATGCCTCCAGCCGCTCGCGATCCGACGCCACGGCGGCGTCGGGGACGCCCAGCCCTTCGGTCAGATAGGCGGGCAGGCCGAGGCCGGCGAGGTCGGCAAGGTCGAAGATCTCGATGAAGGCGGGGTCGAGGTCGGGATCGCCGAGCAGCTCTGCCGCCAGCCGCGCCTTGTCGCGGCGGAAGTCGTCCGGGGAAAGCCGCGCCGCGAAGACGCGGATGCCGTGGCGGTCGTGGGCGGGGATCGTCAGGCTCATCGCCGGGTCATGATGCGGGCGGCGGTGGCGGCGGGGTCGGCCTGATACTTGACCAGATGCCGGTCGCCGGTGGCGGTGGTGATCTGCACCGCGCCGAGGAAGGGCCGGGCCGATTGCAGCTCGGCCAGCGGGATCGCCCGCCCACCGGGGCCAAGGAGGCGACGGTCGGTCAGCCGCCAGGTCTCGCCCAGGGCCTCGGAGGCAAGGAAGGCCGCCCGCGCGCCGATGGCGATGGCCGCGCCAAGCGGGCCGGCGACGGGGTAGGGATTGCCCTGCCAGATCAGGAACAGCCCGGCGGCGGCGCCAAGGACGACGGCCATGACCAGGTGACTGCGCCAGTAGGCGGTGCGGTCGGCGGGAAACTCGGCCAGCACCGTCTCGCCGTCCAGAAGCGGGACCGCATGGCCGAGGATCGGGTCGGGTTCGATGCGGGCCATCAGGCGATCCAGACGATGACGATGGTGAAAAGGGCGAGAAAGACCAGCACTGCGGCCGCCACCATGCCGCCCTGGCGCATCTCGGCTTTCGTGGGCTTGCGGTCGGGGTCGGGGGTCATTCGGTCTTGCCCTGCAGGTCGCGGATCATGGCGAAACCAAGAGGCTCCGGCGTCAAGGGAGAAGGCAGTCTCCAGCCATCACGTGGTGATGTGCTACTTGCGATCCGGTCCGACCTCACGCCATCATCCCCACGATCTTCCGCCCCCGCTCTGCCCGCAGGTTCCGCGCCAGAAGGTCCATGCAGGCCATCCGTACCGCGACGCCCATTTCCACCTGGTCCTGGATCACGGAACGGTTGATGTCGTCGGCGAGGTCCCCGTCGATCTCCACCCCCCGGTTCATCGGCCCCGGGTGCATCACGATGGCCTCGGGGCTGGCGTGGGACAGTTTCTCGGCGTCGAGGCCGTAGCGGTGGTAGTATTCGCGCTCGGACGGGATGAAGCCGCCGTCCATCCGTTCCTTCTGGAGCCGCAGCATCATGACCACATCTGCGCCCTTCAGCCCCTCTCGCATGTCGTCGAACAGTTCGCAACCGAAGTCCTCCACCCCCGAGGGCATCAGGGTCGGGGGCGCGATCAGGCGCAGGCGGTTTTCCATTTTCCCAAGCAGAATCAGGTTGCTGCGGGCCACGCGGGAATGGGCGATGTCGCCGCAGATGGCGATGGTCAGGCGCTGGATGCGGCCCTTGGCGCGGCGGATGGTCAGCGCATCGAGCAGCGCCTGGGTCGGATGCTCATGCCGCCCGTCGCCCGCGTTCAGGACCGCGCAATCGACCTTCTGTGCGAGCAGGTTCACCGCCCCGGAGGCCCCGTGGCGGACGACCAGAAGGTCCGGGTGCATCGCGTTCAGCGTCATCGCGGTGTCGATCAGCGTCTCGCCCTTCTTCAGGCTGGAATTGGCCACCGACATGTTCATCACATCCGCCCCCAGCCGCTTGCCGGCCAGTTCGAAAGAGGATTGCGTGCGGGTCGAGGCCTCGAAGAAGAGGTTGATCTGCGTCATCCCGGCCAGCACGTCCGACTGTTTCACCGTGCGCCGGTTCAGATCGACATAGCGTTCGGCCAGGTCGAGGACGGTGGTGATCTCCAGAGGCGCGAGATGCTCGATCCCCAGAAGATGGCGGGCGCGGAAGGCCATGATCGTCCCCTTTTCCGGTTTTCCCCTCTATCGCAAAGGGGGCGCATCCCGGCAAGCCGCTCGTCGATGCCTTCGGCACTCCTCGCTGACCTCCCGACGAGAAGCCTAAGGCGCGACGCAGGAGGTGCTTAGACGGCGTCACTTCCGTTTCAGGTGCTCTTCCAGGCGCGGCATGATCTCGACGAAGTTGCAGGGCCGGTGGCGGCTGTCGAGCTGGGGTTTCAGGATCTCGTCCCAGGCATCGCGGCAGGCGCCGGGGCTGCCGGGCAGGGCGAAAAGGTAGGTGCCGCCCGCCACGCCCCCGGTCGCGCGGCTTTGCACCGCCGAGGTGCCGATCTTCTGCATGGAAACGAGGGTGAAGACGGTGCCGAAGGCCTCGATCTCCTTCTCGTAGACCTCGCGGTGGGCCTCGACCGTGACATCGCGGCCGGTCAGGCCGGTGCCGCCGGTGGTCAGGATCACGTCTACCTGCGGGTCGGCGATCCAGCCGCGCAGGCGCGCGACGATGGCGGCGCGGTCGTCGGGCACGATGCCCCGGTCGGCCAGCACATGCCCGGCCCCGGTCAGCCGCTCCACCAGCGTGTCGCCGGACTTGTCCGTTTCGGGTGTGCGGGTGTCGCTGACGGTCAGCACCGCGATGCGGACCGGGTGGAAGGGCAGGCTTTCGTCGATGCGGGACATGGGTCAGTTCCTTGGCATGAGGGCAAGCCGCAGCGCCAGCGCCCCGAAGATCGTGGCGCTGATCCGCGAGAGCCACCGCGCCAGTCCGGCCGAACGGGCGACGCGCTGGCCGATGGACCCGGCGAAGACACCGACGGCGCCGTTGACCAGAAGGCCACCGAGGGCAAAGACGATGCCGAGCGTCAGGAATTGCGGCAGGATCGGGCGGGCGGGGGTCACGAACTGCGGCAGGAAGGCCAGGATGAACAGGATCACCTTGGGATTCAGCAGGTTGACCATGAGTCCCTGCCAGAAGGCCATGGCGGGCGTGGTGGGCACCACCTGCGCTTCGCGGGCGAAGGGCGAAGCGCGCAGGGCCCCGACGGCCAGCCAGAGCAGGTAGCCCACGCCCAGCCAGCGGATCGCCTCGAAGGCCGCCGGATGCGCCGCGACCAGCGCCCCGAGGCCAAGCGCGGCCAGCAGCGTATGGACCATGCCGCCCGTGGCTATCCCGAAATTTGCGGCCATCGCCGGGCGCCAGCCGGATTTCAGCCCCTGGCCCAGGCAGAACATCATGTCCGCCCCCGGCGTGAGGTTCAGCGCCAGCCCGGCGGGGACGAAGGCGAGCAGGGTCAGGGGCTCGACCGGCAGCATCAGCGCAGCCTCGCCTGCAGCGACAGAAGGTCGGCCCAGGCCTCGCGCTTGGCCGAGGGGTTGCGCAAGAGATAGGCCGGATGGGTCATCGGCAGCATCGGCTTGCCCAGGGCCTGCGTCCAGGTGCCCCGGGCGCGGAGGATGCCCTTCGCCCCCGTCAGCGCGAAAAGGGGTGTGTTGCCCAGGACCACGATCACCTGCGGATCGACCAGCGCGATATGGCGTTCGACGAAGGGCAGCATCATGGCGATCTCGGCCGGTTCCGGGTCGCGGTTGCCGGGGGGGCGCCAGGGCATCACATTGGTGATGTAAAGCGCGCTTTCGGCATCGGGCGATGTGCGCGACAGGCCGATGGCGGCGAACATCCGGTCCAGAAGCTGCCCGGCCCGGCCGACGAAGGGGCGGCCCTCGCGGTCCTCGTCCGCGCCGGGTGCCTCACCCAGGAGCAGCACGCGGGCGGCGGGGTTGCCGTCTGCAAAGACCGTGTTCCGTGCGCCCTTCTTCAGGTCGCAATGCGGATAGCGGGCGATCGCGGCGCGGAGGTCCTCCAGCGTTGTCGCGGCCGATGCCGAGGCCCGTGCTGCGCCCACAGGGTCGTCCGCAGGCACGGGGACATCGGGGGGCGGAGCCGCCGCGACACGGGGGCCGGAGGGTTCGGGCGCGAGGTCGTACCGATTGAGCGCAGTCTCGGAAATCGCCTCGTCGGCCCCGGCTTCCCCGAGCCAGACCAGCGCCGCCAGGGCGGCCTGCCAGTCGTCTGCGATCTCGCCAGCGATTCCCATGGGAGAAAGCCTAGGTTTCCGGTGCAGGAGTGACAACCGGCTCTTGCACGTCCGGCGGCGTCCTCCGGCTCAGGGGGCGGGGCAGCCCCGGACCTCGACCGCGCTGCCGGCGGCCAGGATGGTCATGGTGATCTGGGATCGGTCCAGCGCGAAGGGGGCACCGCTCGGGGGGACAAGCTCGGTGATCGAGACCAGCTCGCCGCCCCGGCGCTCGGTGACGGCCTCTGCCACCCAGACATCGCGGTCGGCGGTCTCGAAGGCGACCACCTCGGGAAGTCCCGGATCGGGCAGCCCCACACGCGCAGTGATGCGCAGGCCGTCCGCGATCGGGTCGATGCTGCAGGCAACGCGGGTCACGCCTGCCTCCTGAGCCGTCGCCGCGCGTCGGGCAAGGGCCGCCCGGATCGCGTCGTCCGGCGCGCCGGGCGCCGTCAGTTCGGAGCCGAGCTCGACGGTGGCGGGCATGCAGATTTCGTCGCAGACACCCAGATCCATCCTCACGCGCAGCCGGATCGGACGGGCAGGATCTTCGGGGGTGACCTCGACCGGCAGCACCAGTCGGTCGTGATAGCCGATGGTCTGCATCCTGTTGACCTGAAACACATCTGGTGCCGGCCAGTGCAAGCGCACCGACCTTACGTTCTCGGACCCCGACCAGTCGAAGCTGGGCGGAATCCCGGCATCGCCGGGGCTGCGCCAGTAGGTCTTCCAGCCGGGCGCGAGCCGCAGGTCCAGCCCAGCCATGCGCCCGCCATTTTCTGTCTGCCATCCGGGAATCAGCGCGACCGACAACACATCGTCCTGCGTGGTCGCAAGGGCGGGGGCAGCAAGGCAGGTGAGGAGGAGGACAGATCGGATCATGCCGCGAAGATAGGAATAGCGGGGCGCGATGGAAATCACTTTGCGGCGAAGGCGCGTGATCGTGGCCTTCCGGCCATGGTCGGGGCTTGTCCCCCAAGGCTCGCAGGGCCATGTTCTGATCAGGGGAATGGGGGTGCCGATGGACCTTTCCGGACAGATCCTGATCGCGATGCCAGGCATGGCGGACCCGCGGTTCGAGAAAAGCGTTGTTCTTATTTGCGCCCATTCGGCCGAGGGGGCGATGGGGTTGATCGTCAACAAGCCCCTGGAAGACCTGAGCTTTTCCGGGCTGCTGGAGCATCTTGGCATCCCCCTTGCGCCTGCAGGCCGCGACATCCGGGTGCATTTCGGCGGGCCGGTGGAGCGGGGGCGGGGGTTTGTCCTGCACTCCGCCGACTGGCGTCCCCCGGGCGAGGGCACGATGGCCGTGCCGGGGGGGCTGGAGATGACGGCGACGATCAACGTGCTGGAGGCTTTGGCGAGCGGAGGGGGGCCGGGTAAGGCCTTGCTGGCGCTGGGGTATTCCGGCTGGGGGCCGGGTCAGCTGGAGGCCGAGATCGCGCGGAACGACTGGCTGACTTGTGAGGCTCCGGACGGGCTGGTGTTCGCGCCGGATGACGGCGGGAAGTGGTCGGCGGCGCTGCGGGGGATGGGGATTGATCCCTTGACCCTGAGCGCGGCGGCGGGGCGGGCTTAGGGCCGCAAGAGACTCAGCTAAGGGGTTGGGAACGCTGGGTTAATCCGGGGGATTTCAGGGAGGTTAACGGTCTGGCATCCGTCTGGCATGCGTCGGGTTTCCGTCCCGACGGTTTGCGGGCGGGTGGGGCGTTAACCTTGGGGGACGAATCGCGTGTGGCTGGCCGGGGCGGTGCGCTGTAGCGCACCCTACGATGCGGGAGATGTTGGTTACTGGGCGTTAAGGTTTGGCCGCTAGCTTTCGGTCATGTCCAGCTATCTTCGCCCCAGAGTTCCCGGAGCTTCGGTCTTTCTCACGGTCACCCTTGCAGAGCGCGGCACCAATCTGCTCGTGCGTGAGATTGAAGCCTTGCGCCATGCGGTTCGTGTCACGCGTCTCAAGCGACCATTCCGGATAGATGCCTGGGTCGTGCTGCCGGATCACATGCATTGCGTCTGGACCTTGCCGGAGGGTGATGCCGATTACGGTGGGAGGATAGGCCAGATCAAGGCGACGTTCTCAAAGGCGTTACCGGAAGGGCGATTGCGGTCAAGCCACATCCTGCGGCGGGAGAAGGGTATCTGGCAGCGGCGTTTCTGGGAGCATCATGTCAGGGGCGAGCAGGATTTCTCGGCCTGCGTTCACTATTGCTGGACCAATCCGGTGAAGCATGGGTTGGTCCAGGATGTTCGGGATTGGCCCTATTCGTCGTGGCATCGCGATGTCGGTGCGGCAGCGTAGGGTGCGCTACAGCGCACCATCCGACGGTGCGCTGTAGCGCACCCTACGATTGTTTTGGAAAATGTTCGTGGAGAAACTCACGTACAGTGACCCAAAGCATTGCGGATCCGATGTCAGCGGGTGGCGGTAAATTTCTTGCAGCTTCCCGCGCCTTTATCGCGAGTGGGTCCATGCTTGTCGGACTGATAAGGCCAGCTATCGCAAAGAATACTCCTTCTGCGTGTTCTTTTCCTTTTGCGAAATCACCTGTCTGCGAAGCATTCTCCATTAAAGCCAGCCAATCACGCTGAGTGAACCCCGGAGTGTTCATGCTGAACTCCTGATTGGCCGCTTCGACGAACTCCCCTTTTTTCGCGTACGACCAACTCTCGCCCTTGAAGACCAACTTCATCATCAAACCAATTGAAGTTGTAGAGAATGCAAGAACGTAAGGGTGCCGAAGAAAGGTCAGCGTAGGCCGAAATCCTACGCCAAACTCAAATAGTGACGATCCAAGACTGACAGCAGCGAAAGAATTTCGCGTAGCGAGCCCAGCTTCTCGGCCCTGTTTCTTATGGCTTCCAAACATGCAATCCTCCCGAGTAACGGCTGAAAGAAGCATTCACGAACTTAAAGAGAAAGGCCATTGCTTTGGCGTAGGGTGCGCTACAGCGCACCATCCGACGGTGCGCTGTAGCGCACCCTACGATGATGACGCTGGTGGAGCCTTCACTCCCCATAGGGCACCCAGACCGTCTTGACCTCGGTGGCCTGGGACAGGAACGTCCGGCCTTCGCCCTCTGGCCCCATCCAGTTCCGCGCGCGGCCGTGGTTGACCCAGGTGCGTTTGAGGTTGCCGGCCGCCTCGCGCTCGATGAGGGCGGAGAGGGGGTGGGAGGAGAAGCTCCAGACGGCATCCACGTCCATGTGGCCGGCGAGGCTGCGCGCCAGGTCGGGGACGGGGCCGGTGACGATGTTGACGACCCCGGCGGGCACGTCGGAGGTGTCGAGGACCTGGTAGAAATCGGTGGCCGACAGGGGGTGCTGGCCGGGGACGAGGACCGTGGTGTTGCCCATTGCGATGGTCGGGGCCATGACGGAGACGAGGCCGAGGAGGGGGCATTCGTCGGGGAGGAGGGCGCCGATCACACCGACGGGTTCGTTCATCGCAAGCGCGATGCCGCGGATCGGGACGGATTTGGCGGCGCCGTCGTATTTGTCGGCCCAGGCGGCATAGGTGAAGAGGCGCTGGATGCTCGCGTCAACTTCGGCTGCGCCGGGCTTGCCGGTGAGGTCTTTCAGGCGCTGGGCGAACTCGGAGTGCCTTGCGGAGAGGTTCTCGGCGATGAAGTAGAGGACCTGGGCGCGGTTGTAGGCGGTGGTTTTGGCCCAGCCCTTGGCGGCGTGGGCGGCCTCGACGGCGTTCCTGATGTCCTTGCGGTTGCCGATGCCGACATGGCCGAGGAGTTTGCCCTTGGGGCCGTAGACGGGTTGCGAGTAGCCGGAGTCGGGGCGGGCCTGTTTGCCGCCGATATACAGCTTGGCGGTGCGGTCGAGGGCGTCAACCTGCGGCTCTTGCGGCACGGGGATGGGCGCGGCGGGTTTGAGGGCCGCGGGTTTGGCGGCGGGTTTGAGGTAGGCCATCAGGCCCTCCCATCCGCCCTCGCGCCCGAAGCCGCTCTCGCGGACGCCGCCGAAGCCCGCGGCGGCGTCGAAGAGGTTGGTGGCGTTGATCCAGACGACTCCGGCCTTGAGTTTCGGGGCCACGTCGAGGGCGAGGTTGATGTTCTCGGTCCAGACCGTCGCGGCAAGGCCGTAGCGGGTGTTGTTGGCGAGTTGGACGGCTTCCTCGGGCGTGCGGAAGGTCATCGAGACGAGGACGGGGCCGAAGATTTCCTCCTGCATCAGGGGCGAGGCGGTGCCGAGGCCGGTGATGAGGGTGGGGGGGTAGAAGCAGCCTTCCGCGGGCAGGGGGGTGGCGGCGACGTAGTGCTCGCCCTCGGGGTTGTCGCGCACGAGGCGGGTGATGGTGTCGAGCTGGACCGGATCGACCACCGCGCCGATGTCGATGCACTTGTCGAGGGGATCGCCGATGCGCAGCCCGTCCATCCGGCGTTTCAGCTTTTCATGGAAGCGGGGGGCGACGCCTTCCTGGACGAGAAGGCGGGAGCCGGCGCAGCAGACCTGGCCCTGGTTGAACCAGATCGCGTCCACGAGGCCCTCGACGGCCGAGTCGAGGTCGGCGTCGTCGAAGACGATGTAGGGGGACTTGCCGCCGAGTTCGAGGGTGAGGGCCATGGCCCTGCCGGCGGTGGCCTCGCGGATGCGCTTGCCGACGGAGGTAGAGCCGGTGAAGGCGATCTTGTCCACCGGGGCATCGACGAGGGCCGCGCCGGTGGCCCCGTCGCCGGTGACGATGTTGAGGACGCCTTTGGGCAGCCCCGCCTCGCGGGAGATGTCGGCGAAGAGGAGGGCGGTGAGGGGGGTGTATTCGGCGGGCTTGAGGACGATCGTGTTCCCGGCGGCCAGCGCGGGGGCGACCTTCCAGGCGAGCATGAGGAGGGGGAAGTTCCAGGGGATGACCGCGCCGCAGACGCCGAGGGGGCGCATGTCGGGGTGTTCGGAGGGGAGGAGCTGGGCGAGGCCGGCGTGGTAGGAGAAATGGCGGGCGACGAGGGGGATGTCGATGTCGCGGCTTTCGCGGATCGGCTTGCCGTTGTCGAGGGTTTCCAGCGTGGCGAAGAGGCGGGAGTGCTTCTGGACGAGGCGGGCGAGGGCGTAGAGGTATTCCGCGCGGCGGAAGGCCGGGAGGGCGGCCCATTTCGGTTGGGCGCGTTTTGCGGCGGCGACGGCTTTCGCGACGTCCTCGGCGGTGCCTTGCGTCACTTGCGCCAGGGGCTTGCCGGTGGCGGGGTTCGCTGTGGTGAAGGTCTCGCCCGGCGCCGTGAATTGGCCGTCGATGTAATGGCCGAAGGTGGCACCGTGTTTCGCGATCCAGGCCAGCGCCTCGGCGGCGGATTCGGGGGCGGGGCCGTAGGCCATGCTGTCGAAGATTTCCTTGATGGTCATGGGATCAGTCCTTCGCCGCAGCACAGGTGGGGGCGGTTTTCAGATTGAGCGCCTTGCGGCGCAAGCCTTTTGTCTCGCCTCTGCGCGCGAAGGGCGCGCAACCGGCTCGGGAGGAAGAGCCTCCGGCGGGAGTATTTGGAAAAGAGCAAATGCCGGGGTCGGGCATCGGATCAGCCCATCGCGTGGCGGTTGGCGGCGGAGTAGTGGCCGGTGAGGTGGTGTTCCAGTTGGCGTTCGATGTCGCCGAGGAGGCTGGAGGCGCCGAAGCGGAAAAGGTCGGGCTGCAGCCAGGGATGGCCGAGTTCGTCCTTCATCAGCGTGAGATAGACCAGCGCGTCCTTGGCCTTGGCGATGCCGCCGGCGGGCTTGTAGCCGACCTTGAAGCCGGTCCGCGCCTCGTAGTCGCGGATGGCGCGGATCATGGTCAGGCTGACGGGCAGCGTGGCGTTCACCGCCTCTTTCCCGGTCGAGGTCTTGATGAAATCGGCGCCCCCCATCATGCAGACGAGGCTGGCGCGGGCGACGTTCCTTAGCGTGCCGAGCTCGCCGGTGGCGAGGATGGCCTTGACATGGGCATCGCCGCAGGCCTCGCGCATGTCGCGCATCTCGTCGTAAAGCGCCTGCCAGTTCTGGGTCAGGACGTGCCGGCGGGAGATGACGATGTCGATTTCCTTCGCGCCTGCACGGACGCTTTCGCCGATCTCGGCGATGCGGAGCCTGTAGGGCGACAGGCCCGCCGGAAAGCCGGTAGAGACGGCGGCGACGGGGATGTTGGTGCCTTCCAGCGCGCGGACGGCGGTTTCCACCATCTCGTGGTAGACGCAGACCGCGCCGACGGTCAGGCCGGGCATTCCCAGACGCTCCAGCATCCAGGGGGCGACCGGCTGGCGGGCCTTGGCGCAGAGGCGCTGGACGCGGCCCGGCGTGTCGTCGCCGGACAGGGTGGTGAGGTCGATGAGGCTGATCGCCTTCAGAAGCCAGGCGGCCTGGTATTCCTTCTTCACCGAGCGCCGGCCGGGCAGGGTGGCGGCGCGGCGCTCGATGGCCGAAGTGTTGGCCTGGACCGAGGCCACCCAGTCGAGATCGAGCGCCATTCCCGGATTGCGGGGATGGGTGACCTGGGGCAGGAGGCCGGTCGCCGTGGTGGAGAGGGTTGTCATCGTCTCTGGATCCATCGCAGTGCCCGCGCTGCCCCCCCTCCCCATCCCTCCCCCACGGAGGGGGGGAGGGAGGCGCGGGGCGGTGCACGCGGTCCTGTGCGGACGATGACATGCGAAACCCTTGAGTGGCAAGGGCCGGGCTGGCTGATTTCTGACCGGATGGTCAAAAAATTACGGGTCGGGCCGTTCCTGGCCCAGGGTGGCCCAGGGCTGGCCGGTGCCGCTGTCGGGGATGTCGGGGTCGGCTTCGCCGCGCAGGATCAGGGTCTTGGCGAGGAACAGGGCCGAGATCGGCGCGGTCAGCAGGAGGAACAGGGTGATGAGCCATTCCTGGATGCTGATCGTGCCGCCCTGCGGCAGGTCGCCGATCGAGGAGGCAAGGAGCGCCGCGCCCACGCCGATCGTGGTGGCCTTGGTCGGCGCATGCAGGCGCTGCATCGGGCGCGGCAGGCGGATCAGGCCCCAGGAGCCGACCAGCGCGAAGAAGCCGCCGCCGACGAGGCCCGCGGCGATGACCAGCTCGATGGCGGTTTGCAGGACCGGGGTCATTCGATGATGCTCCCCCGCAGGAGGAACTTGCAGTAGGCGACGGTGCCGAGAAATCCGGTCAGGGCCAGAAGGACCGAGACTTCCAGATAAAGCCCGGTGCCGGCGCGGATGCCGTAGAGCACCACGAGCGCGAGGGCGTTGATCGCCATGGTGTCCAGCGTCACGATCCGGTCGGTCAGCGTGGGCGCGGTGAAGAGCCGCCAGATGTTCAGCACGAAGGCCAGCGCGATGCAGGCGAACATGAAGGTCAGGGCGTAACCGAGGATCATTCGAAAATCCTTTTCAGGCGGGCCTCGTAGCGGGACTTGATCTGGTCGCGGACCGAGTCGGGGTCGGGGGCGTGCAGGGAATGGATCAGCAGGGCCCGACCGCAGGCCGACATGTCCGAAGTCAGCGTGCCGGGCGTCATGGTGATGGTGCCGGCCAGGAGGCTGATCGCCTCGGGCGATTTCAGGTCGAGCGGCACGGTGATCCAGCGCGACTGCACCTTGTCGCGCGGGATGAACAGGATGACATAGGCGACCTGGAAGTTGGCGACGATGATGTCCCAGAACACCAGCATCGTATAGCCGAAGAGCCGCAGCGGATGGTGGACCCGCGCCCGGTTCGGCCACCAGGCCGAGGTGACGAGCGGCAGGATGGTCGCGAGGATGATCGCCATCACCAGGCTGCCGAGCTTCCACTGGTTGACCAGCATGAACCACAGGACGACCAGCGTCAGCGAGAGGTAGGGATGCGGGAAGAGGCGCTTCAGCATGGGTCAGCCTCCCTCGCCCAGACGGTTGGCGGCGATGTAGTCCTGCGGCGCATACAGGCTGTCCGCGGTGATCCCGAGCCAGACGGTGACGGGTCCGGCCAGCAGGGTCAGCGCCACGAGGCCCGCGAGAAGGCCGAAGGTGGCAGTGAAGGCCAGGCCCTCGGGTGCGCGCTCGTCGGGCTGCGCCTCCATCGCCGACGGCTTCCAGAACAGGGACGAGCCGGCGCGGGCATAGCCGAGGATCATCAGGAAGGAGTAGACGAGGATCACCGACCACACCAGCGGCGCCTGATCGCGGAAGGCGTCGAGGATCAGGAGCTTGCCGAGGAAGCCCGACAGCGGCGGCATCCCGGCCATGGCGATGGCGGCGGCCATGTAGAGCGCCGAGATCAGCCCGGACTGGGCGATGGGCGGCGCGGTCTCGGTCAGCCGGGCATGGGCCCGACGGCGGATGACGAGGTCGGCCACGAGGAACATCGCTGCCGTCGCCAGGGTGGAATGCAGGATGTAGTAGAGCGCGGCACTTGTGGTTGCCGGTGTGAAGGCGCCGATGGCGGTGAAGGCGGTGCCCATCGAGGCGATGCCGCCGAAGGCCACGAGGCGCGGCAGGGTCGAGGCGCCGAGGACCCCCACGGCTCCGACCACGAGGGTCACGAGGCCCGCGGGCAGGATCAGGGCGTGCAGGAGTGTGCCGGTCGCGGGCAGGTCGGGCGGAAAGACCATGGCGCCGAAGCGCAGCGTAGCATAGGCGCCGACCTTGGTCATCACCGCGAACATGGCGGCGACCACCCCCGGCGCGTTGGCATAGGTGCCGGGCAGCCAGAATTGCAGCGGCACCAGTGCGCCCTTGATCGCGAAGACGAGGATCAGGAGGACCGCCGTCACCCGCAGCAGGGCCGCATCGCCCTCGGGCAGGTCGGGGAGCTTCTGGGCGAGGTCGGCGATGTTCAGCGTGCCGGTGACGCTGTAGGTCAGCGCGAGCGCGAAAAGGAACAGCGACGAGCCGATCAGGTTGAAGGCCACATATTGCAGCCCCGCCCGGGTGCGTTCGGACCCGCCGCCGTGGATCATCAGGCCGTAGGAGGCGATGAGCAGGATCTCGAAGAACACGAAGAGGTTGAACGCGTCCCCGGTCAGGAAGGCCCCGCCGATGCCCATCAGCAGGAACTGGAGAAGCGGGTGGAAATGCGCCCCCTTCGCGTCCCAGCCCGAGCCGATGGCATAAAGCACCACCGCCAGCGCCAGCGCGGCGAGCAGCATGACCATCATCGCCGACAGCCGGTCGAGCACCAGCACGATGCCGAAAGGCGCCGGCCAGTCGCCGAGGAAATAGACCTGCGGCCCGTGGGTCGAGGCCGACCAGAGAAGCGCCAGCGCGATTGCGTTCAGAAGCACGATCGAGGTCACGCCCATGACGCGCTTGAGCAGGAGGTCGTTGCGCATCGCGGTGACCATGAGCCCGGCCATGAAGGCCGGCAGCACGACCGGCGCGATGATCCAGTGGCCCATCATGCCCGGCCCTCCCCGGCTGCGTCGCCGTCGGCGGCACCGGCCTCCGGACCGCCGTCGTCCTGGTCGCGGCCCGACATGTTCACCCGGTCATGGCCGGATTCGAGGAAGCCGCCGATGGCCATGATCATGATGACGGCGGTCATCCCGAAGGAGATCACGATGGCCGTCAGCACCAGCGCCTGGGGCAGGGGGTCGGTGTAGGTCTCGCCCGTGCCGATGATCGGCGCCCGGTTCTGCACGAGCCGCCCGGAAGAGAAGAGGAAGACGTTGACCGCGTAGCTGAGCATGGTCAGCCCGAGGATCACCGGAAAGGTGCGCAGGCGCAGGGTCAGATACAGGCCCACGGCGGTCATGACCCCGATGGCGATGGCGACGAGGGCTTCCATCAGCGGCTCTCCTGCGGGGCTTCGGTGTCATAGGCGCGGGTGTTGGCGACCTCGCCCGTGCGCTGCGCCAGCCGCGACAGCGAGGCGAGCGCCAGAAGCACCGCGCCGAGGACGCAGAGGAACACGCCGAGGTCGAAGATCGCGGCGGTGGCGAGCTCGAATTCCTCCAGCGGCCAGACGTGGACGTATTCGTAGCCCGAGGTCAGGAAGGGCAGCCCGAAGGCCCAGGCCCCCGCGCCCGAGAGCGTGGCGATCAGCACGCCCCAGCCGATCAGCACATGGTGGTCGTAGCGCTGGCGCGCGTGGCTCCAGACATAGCCCGAGGCCATGTATTGCATCAGGTAGGCAATGGCGAAGACGAGGCCCGCGACGAAGCCGCCGCCGGGCATGTTGTGGCCGCGCAGGTAGATGTAGACGCCGACCATCATCGCCATGGGCAACAGGAGCCGGGTCGAGACGACCAGCATCATCGGGTGGCGGTCGCCGGCCTCGCGCTCGGGGCGCGTCCCGGCCAGGCGGCGGGTGACGGCAGGGCTGCGCATCAGGTTTTCCGACAGCGCGTAGATCGCCAACGCGGCGATGCCGAGCACGATGATCTCGCCGAAGGTATCGTAGCCGCGGAAGTCCACGAGGATGGTGTTGACCACGTTCGTGCCGCCCGCGCCCGGTTTCGACTGGGCGAGGTGGAAATGCGAGATCGGCTCGAAGGCGGCGTTCCGCGTCATCATCTCCCACGCCAGCCAGCCGATGCCGATGCCGGCGATGCCCGCCACGCCCGCGTCGAACAGGCGGCGGGGAGCGGGGCTTTCCTCGGGCGTGGTCTTGGGCAGGAAATTCAGCGCCAGAAGCATGAGGAGGATCGTCACCACCTCGACCGACAGCTGGGTCAGCGCGAGGTCGGGGGCGGACATCAGGACGAAGAAGGGCACGAGCAGCAGGCCCACGACGCCGACGAAGATCAGCGCCACCACCCGGATCCGGTGCAGGAAGGGCACCGAGACTGCGGCGGCCATGGTGACGGCCCAGATCACGGCCACCACAGGCTCGACCGGCATCAGCGCGCGGGAGCCGGGCGCGTGGCTGCCGCCCGAGAAGGCCCAGAGCGCCGCCGCAGCGATGGCAAGGACCGCAACCGCAATGGCGCGGGAGAGCGAGCTGTTGTGGATCGCGTAGGTCAGGCTGCGGGCAAGGGCCGCAAGCGGTTCGATGATGCCGTCGAAGATGCGCTTGGCCTCGGGGCGCGGGGTGCCGTCCCACATCGCGCGCAAGGGGGCCCAGGCGCCGAGCATCATCAGGCCGCCGCCGACGGCCGCGATCGACATCCACAGCGCGGCGGGTTCCAGCCCGTGCCAGTGGGAAATCTTCACCGCGACGGGTGCGCCGGTGACGGCCCCCGCGGCCACGTCCACCAGCCAGGCGGCCGAGGCCATGGGGAAGAGGCCGATGACGACGACCAGCAGCACCAGGAAGGCCGGCGCGCCCCAGAGGCCGGGGCCCGGATCATGCGGCGCATGGGGATAGTCGTCGCGCACCGGGCCGAGGAAGCCGTGCGCGAGGAAGCGGAAGGAATAGGCGACCGAGAACATCGCCCCGATCGTGGCCAGGACCCCCATCGCCCAGGGGGTGATCCAGGTGGTATGGGCGGCCTCTTCCAGCATCAGCTCCTTCGACAGGAACCCGTTCAAGGGCGGGATTCCGGCCATGGAAAGGCTGGCCAGGAGCGCGATGGTGAAGGTGATCGGCATGAGGGTGCGCAGGCCACCAAGGCGGCGCAGGTCGCGGGTATGGGCCTCGTGGTCCACGATCCCGGCGGTCATGAAGAGCGCGGCCTTGAAGGTGGCGTGGTTGATGATGTGGAAGACGGCGACGGTCGCGGCGGCCCTTGTCCCGAAGCCGAGAAGCATGGTGATGAGGCCGAGGTGGCTGACGGTCGAGAAGGCGAGAAGTGCCTTCAGGTCGTCCTTGAAGAAGGCGATCTTGGCGGCCATGACCATGGTGACAAGGCCCGCGGTCGAGACGATCCAGAACCATTCCGGCGTGCCGGCCAGCACCGGCCACATCCGCGCCATCAGGAACAGCCCCGCCTTCACCATGGTTGCCGAGTGCAGGTAGGCCGAGACCGGGGTCGGCGCGGCCATGGCATGGGGCAGCCAGAAGTGGAAGGGGAACTGCGCCGACTTGGTGAAGGCGCCGAGCAGGATTAGGATCAGGGCGGGCAGATACCAGTCCGAGGCCTGGATTGCCTCCTTGTGCTGGAGGATCACCGTCAGGTCGTAGCTGCCCGCGATGTTGCCGAGGATCAGCATGCCCGCGATCATGGCGAGCCCCCCGCCGCCGGTGACGGCCAGCGCCATCCGCGCGCCCTGCCGGCCCTCGGGCAGGTGCTTCCAGTAGCCGATGAGGAGGAAGGAGGAGAGCGAGGTCAGCTCCCAGAAGATCAGGAGCAGCAGGATGTTGTCGGACAGGACGATCCCGACCATCGCGCCCTGGAACAGCATGAGATAGCTGTAGAACTGCCCCATCGGGTCGGATTTCGCGAGGTAGAAGCGGGCGTAGAGGATGATGAGAAGCCCGATGCCGAGGATCAGCCCGGCGAAGAGGAGGCCGAGCCCGTCGAGGAAGAAGGTGGCGTTGAGGCCGAGCGCGGGCAGCCAGTCGATGCGGGTCTGCACGATCTCGCCCCGCAGAACGGCGGGGGCCTGCAGCGCGAGGAGCGCGAGGGCCAGGAGCGTGACCGATCCGGTGGCGGTGGCGCAGGCGGTACGTCCGGCGCGGATCATCAGGCCGGGCAGGAGCGCGCCGAGGAAGGGCAACGCCGCTATCAGGGCTAGGGTCATTCGGGCGGCGTCCTCGTCGTGGCGGCGGGCTTTTCGTTCTTGATCGCGTCGCGGCGGGTTTCGGGCGATTTTGGGCCTTGCGTCAGGGGTTTCAAGCCCCCTGCGACAGGATTGCCGGGTTTTTTGCAGGCGGGGGCCGGCCGAGGGGGGTGCAAGGCGGATCAGGAAAGGCGCCAGTGGCGCGTTTCCCCGCCGCAGCGGAGCCCCCCTCGGCCGGGCTGCCGCGGCGCCGGACCGGACGGCGGCGCGGGGTGGAACGTGCGGCCGCTCCGCGGGGAGTATTTGGGTAAAGGGCAAGGCGCGGGCGATCCGTGCTTGCCCTTTCCGGAAATACTCCCGCCGGAGGCAGCACGGCTGCGACCGCGATGCCCCGGCAGGAGAGGGACGGGCCTCAGACCGTTTCGGTCACGCCCTCGGGCAGCTTGGCGCCGGTCATGAAGGCCACGGCATCCGACATCGAATAGTCCTGCGGCCGGATCACGCAGAGCCTGCGGCCGAGACGGTGGATGTGGATGCGGTCGGCGATCTCGAACACATGCGGCATGTTGTGGCTGATCAGGATGATCGGGATGCCGCGGTTCTTCACGTCGCGGATCAGCTCCAGCACCCGGCGGCTTTCCTTGACGCCGAGCGCGGCGGTGGGTTCGTCGAGGATCACCACCTTGGACCCGAAGGCCGCCGCGCGGGCCACCGCCACCCCCTGGCGCTGGCCGCCCGAGAGCGTCTCGACTGCCTGGTTGATGTTCTGGATCGTCATCAGCCCGAGTTCGTTCAGCTTTTCCCGCGCGAACTTCTCCATCTTGGGGCGGTCGAGCTTGCGGAAGAGCGAGCCCAGGATCCCCGGCGCGCGCAGCTCGCGCCCCATGAACATGTTGTCGGCAATGGAGAGCGCGGGGGACATGGCGAGGGTCTGGTACACCGTCTCGATCCCCGCGGCGCGGGCCTCGATGGGCGTCCTGAAGCTGACCTCCTGGCCCTCGAGCCAGATCTTGCCCTCGTCCGGGACCACGGCGCCGGAGATCGCCTTGATCAGCGTCGATTTCCCCGCGCCGTTGTCGCCGATCACGGCGAGGATCTCGCCCGGCATCAGGTCGAAGTCGCAGTCGTTCAGCGCGGTGACCTTGCCGTAGCGCTTGGTCAGGCCGCGTGCCTTGAGAATCGGTTCCATCAGCTGGCCACCTTTCTGATCCACTGGTCCACGGTCACGGCGAAGATGATGAGCACGCCGATGAGGAAGAAGGTCCATTGCGGGTCGGTGCCGACGAGGCGCAGGCCCATCTCGAAGACGCCGACGATCAGCGCGCCGAAGAACATGCCGACGATCGAGCCGCGCCCGCCGAAGAGCGAGATGCCCCCGATCACCACGGCGGTGATCGACTGGATGTTGCCGAGCTGCCCGGTCGAGGCGGTGGGCGAGACCGAGCCGAAGCGGCCGATCATCACCCACCCCGCGATTGCGCAGAAGAGGCCGGCCAGCGCATAGACCTGGATCAGCACCTTCTTCGTGGGCACGCCCGCCAGTTCCGCCGCCGCCGGATCGTCGCCGGTGGCATAGACGTGCCGTCCCCAGGCCGTATGGCGCAGCACATAGGCCATGATCGCCACCAGCGCGATCATCAGGAAGACGGCGTAGAGCACCTTCACTCCGCCCGGTTCGATCGAATAGCCCCAGAACTGAAGGGCGGGGGCCTTTTCGGCAATGTCGGAGGACCGGATCGTCTCGTTCGCGGAATAGATGAAGTTCGAGGCCAGGAGGATCTGCCAGGTCCCGAGCGTGACGATGAAGGGCGGCAGTTTCAGCCGGGCGATCAGGAAACCGTTCAGTGCCCCCATGGCGGTGCCGAGCGCAAGGCCGATGGCGATGGCGGCGGGTGCGGGGATGCCGTAGCGGAAGGTCATCTGGCCCATGAGGACCGAGGAGAAGACGGCGATGGCGCCCACCGAAAGGTCGATGCCCGCAGTCAGGATCACGATGGTCTGGGCGCAGCCGAGGATGCCGACGATGGCGATCTGTTGCAGGATCGTGGACAGAGTGGCCGCCTTGAAGAAATTGTCGGCCAGGAGCCCGAAGACGATGACCGAGACGACCAGCACGATCATCGGCACGGCCGAGGGCGTCTGGTGCAGCCAGTGCTGCAGTTTCTTCAGCGCATTCTGTTCTTCGTGAAACTCGGCAACGGTTTCCGCGGCCCCCTTCAGGCCTGCCTCATAGGCGCCGGAG
This sequence comes from Tabrizicola flagellatus, assembly GCF_008271465.1. Classification (GTDB taxonomy): domain Bacteria; phylum Pseudomonadota; class Alphaproteobacteria; order Rhodobacterales; family Rhodobacteraceae; genus Tabrizicola; species Tabrizicola flagellata. The sequence continues at coordinate 269,882 of NZ_VMDU01000003.1, forward strand.
ACCGACTTGGCATCATTGGTCATGCGTTCCCTCCCCTGGGTCCGGCTGCATCGGCCGGCCGGTTATGCGAAGGGCGGCGCGATGGCCGCCCTTGCACATCAGCATGGGGTCAAGCGGTGCCGCAAATCAACTGCGGCCTGCACCTTGACGGTCGGGGATCAGCCCCAGCAGAGCTCCATCCCCTTGGCGGTGTCGATCGACTCCACCCCCTCGACCGGCTTGTCGGTGACCAGGGCCACGCCGGTGTCGAAGAAGTTCTTGCCCTCGGTCGGCTGGGGCTTGGTGCCGTCGGCGGCGAACTTGGCGATGGCTTCGACCCCGAGCGAGGCCATCAGCAGCGGATACTGCTGCGAGGTGGCGCCGATCACGCCGTCCTTCACGTCCTGCACGCCGGGGCAGCCGCCATCGACCGAGACGATCAGCACGCCTTCCTTGCCGGCGGCCTTCAGCGCCTCGTAGGCGCCGGCGGCCGAAGGTTCGTTGATGGTGTAGACTACGTTGATGTCGGGATCCTTGGCGAGGAGGGCTTCCATCGCCTTCAGGCCGCCTTCCTCGTTGCCGGCGGTGACTTCGTTGCCGACGATGCGCGGGTCGGTCTCGTCGCCCCACTTGTTGATGTCCACGGTGTCGATGCCGAAGCCGGTCAGGAAGCCCTGGTCGCGCAGCACGTCCACCGAGGGCTGCGAGATGGCGAGGTCGAGCATCGCGATCTTGGCGTTCGCCGCTGCGTCGCCGAGCGTCGCCTTGGCCCACTGGCCGATCAGGAGGCCGGCCTGGAAGTTGTCGGTGGCGAAGGTCGCGTCAGCCGCGTCGATCGGGTCGAGCGGGGTGTCGAGCGCGATCACGAGGACGCCGGCGTCGCGGGCGGCCTTGACCGAGTCGACGATGGCCTTGGTGTCCGAGGCGGTGATCAGGATCCCCTTGGCGCCGTCGGCCACGCAGGCCTCGATGGCGGCCACCTGGGATTCATGGTCGCCGTCGATCTTGCCGGCATAGGACTTCAGCGTCACGCCCAGCTCGGCCGCCTTGGCCTCGGCGCCTTCCTTCATCTTCACGAAGAAGGGATTGGTGTCGGTCTTGGTGATCAGGCAGGCCGAGACGCCTTCGGCCGAGGCGAAGCCTGCCGACAGCGCAAGCGCGCCCGCGCCCAGAAGGGCTTTGGTGATGACTTTCATGGTCTTCCTCCCAAGGTGGGGGCCTTCGGGCCCCCGTTACGAAATTCGTGCGCCGACCCGGAGGCCCTGCGCCAAGGCCAAGAAAAGCCGATTCCCTCCCTTGCGTCAAGATAAATAAATCACTGTGATTTATTATTGACAGGATGCCGTTCCGACCGCAGTCTGCGAGGCAGGGACCGGACCGCCTTTGTCCGGACCGCCACACCCGGGAGGAGGGGGAGGCCATGCTGATCGGTATTCCGCCCCTGTTGGGGCCGGACTTCCTGGCGACGCTGCGCGCCATGGGGCACGGGGACGAGATTGCCATCGTGGACGGCAACTATCCAGCGGCCGAGCATGCCCGTCGGCTGGTCCGTGCCGATGGTCACGGGGTGCTGGCGGTGGTCGAGGCGGTGCTGACGGTGATGCCGCTGGACCGGGCGGTCCCGGCGGCGCTGTTCCGGGCCAGCCTGAACAACGATCCGGCGCAGGCGGGTGAAATCCATCGGCAGATCGACGCCCTCTTCGCGCGGATGGCCCCCGGCATGGCAGCGGTGCCGCTGGCGGGAGAGGCGCTTTATCCGCGCATCCGGGCCGCGCATGCGGTGGTGGCGACCAGCGAGACGGCGCTGTTTGCCAATGTCATCCTGCGCAAGGGCGTGATCGGGCCGGCGGGCTGAGGGGGCGGGACGGATGCCGGAAACCTCCCTCGACCGCGGCCTCGCCGATGCCGACGCCCCGCGGGGGACGAACCAATCCGGCATGCGCGACCACAACGAGCGGCTGGTGCTGTCGCTGGTGCGCCGTCACGTCGCGCTGGCCAAGTCCGACATCGCACGGATGACGGGACTTTCGGCACAGACGGTGAGCGTCATCATGCGCGGGCTGGAGGAGGAGGGGCTTCTCGAACGCGGCGAGCCGGTGCGGGGGCGGGTGGGCCAGCCCTCGATCCCGATGTCGCTGGCGGCGGAGGGGGCGTTCTTCTTCGGGCTGAAGCTGGGGCGGCGGTCGGCGGACCTGGTGCTGACCGACTTCCGCGGCCGGATGCGGGCCGCGCGGCGGAAGGTCTATCGCTATCCCACGCCGGATGCGGTGGTGGGCTTCGTCAGGGAGGCAGTCCCGGCGCTGGCGGGGGAACTCCCGGCGGCGCTGCGCGGGCGGATCATGGGGATGGGCGTGGCGATGCCCTTCCAGTTGTGGAACTGGGTCTCGGTCCTGGGAGTGCCGCAGGCGGAGATGGACGCCTGGCGGTCGCGCGACCTGGGGGCGGAGCTGGGGGCGATCACCGGGCTGCCGGTCTATGTCCAGAACGACGCGACCTCGGCCTGCGGGGCGGAACTGATCTTCGGGACGGGGGAGCGGCCGAAGGATTTCCTCTACTTTTACTTCGGGACCTTCATCGGCGGCGGGCTGGTGATGAACGGCCAGCTTTACCTGGGGCGGACGGGGAACGCGGCGGCGGTGGGGTCGATCCAGGTGCCCGCGCCGGGCGGGGGCACGCGGCGGCTGATCGACCTGGCCTCGATGTCTGTCCTTGCCGAGGCGATGGAGGCAGCGGGGGAGCCGTCGGACCATCTGTGGAGCCAGCATGACCGCTGGGAGGTCTCGGACCGCGTGCTGGGACCGTGGCTCGACCAAGCGGCGGGGGCGCTGGCCCATGCGACGCTGGCGGCGGCGGCTCTCCTCGAGATCGAGGCGGTACTGATCGACGGGTGGATGCCGGTCTCGGTCCGGGCCGAGGTGGTGCGGCGGACGAGGGCGGCCTTGCTGGGCCTCGACCTCGCCGGGATCGAGCCGCCGGTGATCCGGGAGGGGACGGTGGGGGCGGATGCCCGGGCCCTGGGGGCCGCGGCGATCCCGCTGTCTCAGAGGTATCTGATCGACCAGAACGTGGGCCAGCGCGAGGGGTAGTGTCCACGGTGGACATTTTCTGATTCCGGTTTGGAATCAGCGGGATGGGCGTGGGCGTTTACCGGGTGTCAACCTGCTTTCGGCGGCCCCCCCCCCACCCCATCCCTCCCCCACGGAGGGGGGGGAGGCGCCTGGGGCCGGGGCCCGGTCCCGGGGGCGTGACGGCTGCGCCTTGGGCTGGCGGCCGGGGGGGGGGCACACCCCAGCGCAGCATTGGTTGCTTGAACCGATGGCACAACCAAGGCTGCACCCGTGGGATATTCGCGGACAGATGAATGGGATTGTCGGTCCTGTCCTGGAGCAGGGGACAAGCCGGCCTTCCTGCTGTTCCTTCGGTCGGAGAGTGCCGGGCGGATCTGTGAGACGGGTGGCAAGAGCTGCGGTGCGCTGTAGCGCACCCTACGCTGGCGCGGCGTCGGTCGCTTTGGATCCCCGCGTGCGCGGGGATGACGGGTGGGGCGGGGATCAGCCCCTGGCGAGGTCCTCGAACAGGCGCGCCACGCCTTCGGCCCCCGGGTCGTTGTGCCCTTTGAGCTTGTCGGCGGCGAGGTAGCTCGCGCGGCCTGCCTTGGCGCGGGTCATCTGGGCGGTGGCGTTGGCACCTTCGCGGGCGGCTTTCGCGGCTGCTGCAACTCCCTGCGGGAGGGCGGCGAGGGCGGGGGCCAGGGCGTCGATCATGGTGCGGTGGCCGGGGGCGGCGCCGCCGACCTGCATCACGCGGTCGAGGCCGGCGGTGAGGGCGCCGATCCAGGTCTTGCCGGAGGCGGAGGCGTCGCCGGCGGCGGCGAAGAAGATGGCGAGGAGGACGCCGGAGGAGCCGCCCATGGTCTGCGAAAGCTCCATGCCGATGGCGCGGTAAAGCTGCGTCGGATCGGCGAGGGGGAGGCGGTCGAGGGCGGCGAGGAGCGCCTTGGCGGCCCCGGCGAGGGTGGAGCCGGTGTCGCCGTCTCCCGACTTGGCGTCGAGCTGGTTCAGGTCGGATTCGACGGCGATCAGGGCCTTGCAGCACCGCTCGATCAGGGCGCGGCGGGCGGGGTGGGCGCTTGGCACCGGCTGGATCGGCGCAAGGCCGTCAGGGAGCGGTTTGACGACGACCTGCCCGAACGGGGAGAGGCCGGGCCAGGCGTGGGGGGCCACGGGGGCGGCGAGGCTGGTCACCTGCGCGTGGTCCACCGGCAGGAGAGAGACCGAGAAGCCGTGCATGTCGAGCGAGGTCATCAGCGGCGCGGGGCCGATCATCCACTTGACCTTGGCGCCCAAGGGGGAGCGGGCGAGTTCTTCGGCCAGCACCGACATCTCCAACGGCGTGGTGGAGCCGAGGTTGTTGAGGAGCGCGACGTGGTCGCCGGGGCCGGTGTGGGGCAGGAGTTTCTCGGCAACCATCTGCATGGCCGAGCGCGCGCCGGAGAAATCGACCTGTTCGATCCCGGCCTCGCCATGGATGCCGAGACCGAGCTCGGCCTTGCCGGGGCCGATGCGGTCTTCCTTGGGCGAGCCGGGGACGGTGCAGGTGTCCAGCGACATGCCGATGGAGATGGCGCCCCTGATGACGCCCTGTGCGGCGGCGGTGATGGTGTCGAGGTCGGCGCCGGATTCGGCCATGGCGCCGGCGATCTTGTGGACGAAGAGGGTTCCGGCGACGCCGCGCGCCTGTGGCAGGTCGGGCAGCGCCACGTCGTCATCGACGATGACCATGGCGACCTTGAGGCCGAAGGCGCGGGCGCGTTCCGCCGCGAGGCCGAAGTTCAGCCGGTCGCCGGTGTAGTTCTTGACGATGAGGAGGCAGCCGGCCTTGCCGGTGACGGCGAGGATGCCGGCGAGGACGGCATCCACCGAAGGCGAGGCGAAGACATCGCCGCAGACGGCCGCCGTCAGCATGCCCTGGCCGACGAAACCGGCGTGGCTGGGCTCGTGCCCCGAGCCGCCGCCCGAGACCAGCGCCACCTTGGAGCGGTCCCAGTCGGTGCGGATCACGACGCGGATATGGGGGTATCCGTCCAGCCGGGCAAGCTTTCCGCCCGAGGTTCTCAGGAGGCCGTCGATCGCTTCGGTGACGAGGCTTTCGCGGGAGTTCATGAACTGTTTCATGGGCTTGGCCTTTCAGATGCGGTTGCCGGCGGCGTCGAACCAGAGGGGATTGTGCGGGCGGATCCTGACGGTCTGCCCCGGTTGGAGAGGCGTGTGCGGGTCCGTGAGCGTGACCAGCGCATGCGGCCCGAAGGTCAGGTGCAGGCGGGTCTGGTCGCCCAGATGCTCGATGCGGGAGATCGCGGCCTCGACGCCCTCCCCGATATGGATGTGTTCCGGGCGCAGACCGATCTGCGCGGCGTTCGGGGGCGGGGCGCCGAAGGCGTCGGCGGGCAGGAGGTTGATGTGCGGCTGGCCGAGGCGCGAGGCGACATAGGCCGAGACGGGGGTCTCGTATATCTCGCGCGGGGTGCCGAACTGGACGAGGCGGCCGTGGTCGAGCACACCGACATGGGTGGCCATGGTCATCGCCTCGATCTGGTCGTGGGTGACGTAAAGGAAGGTCGCGCCGAGGTCCTGATGGATGCGCTTGAGTTCTACGCGCAGGTCGGCGCGGAGTTTCGCGTCGAGCGAGGAGAGCGGTTCGTCCATCAGGTAGATGCGGGGGTTGCGGACGAGCGCCCGGCCGATCGAGACGCGCTGCATCTCGCCGCCCGAAAGGGCCGTGGCCTTGTTGTCGAGCTTGTGCGGGATGCGCAGGACCTCGGCCACCTCCTGCACCCGGCGGGCGATCTGGTCCTCGGGCATCGCGATCATCGGGGACCGCAGCGGGAAGGCGAGGTTGTCGCGGACGCTGAGGTGGGGATAGAGCGAGTATTGCTGGAACACCATCGCCACGTCGCGCTGGGCAGGGGTGTCGCGGAGGACCGACTGGCCGGAGATGCGGACGTCGCCCGCGTCGGGCCGGTCGAGGCCGGCGATCAGGCGCAGGGTGGTGGTCTTGCCGGCTCCGGTGGGGCCGAGCAGCACGACGAAGGCGCCGTCGGGGATGGTCATGGTGACATCCTTCAACGCCCGGGTCGCGCCGTAGGACTTGGACAGGTTCGAGAGCGTGACCTCAGCCATGGTTGACCCCGGCATTTGCGGCGGTGCGGAAGGCGCGGCCGGTGGTGGCGTCAAAGAGCGACAGGCGGGAGGCGTTCAGCACAAGGCCCGTCAGGTCGCCGGGTCGCGCGGGCAGGGTGGAGGGCGTGCGGGCCTTGATCGTTCCCTGGGGAGTGGAGAGGGTCACGATCTGGGTGGTGCCGAGATATTCCACCGCCTCGATGCGGGCCCGCAGCGGGGCGCTGTCGGAGAGCGCGACATGTTCGGGCCGGACGCCGAGGACGAGGCTGCCGCTGGCGGCCTCCCGGAGTTCGGGAAGGGCGATGGGCGTGTCGCCGAGGGTCACGGTCGCGGCACCCGCCGGGGCGCTGCCCTCGAACCTCAGGAAGTTCATCGCGGGACTGCCGATGAAGTCGGCGACGAACAGGGTGGCGGGGTGGTCGTAGATGTCCTGCGGGGTGCCGAACTGTTCGACGACGCCGTGATTCATCACCACGATCTTGTCGCCCATCTGCATGGCTTCAAGCTGGTCGTGGGTGACATAGACGGTGGTGGCGTGCATCCGGTCGTGCAGCGCGCGCAGTTCCTCGGCCATGATCTCGCGGAATTCGGCGTCGAGCGCGCCGAGCGGTTCGTCCATCATGAAGGCCTTGGGGTTGCGCACGATGGCACGGCCGAGGGCTACGCGCTGGCGGTCGCCGCCCGAGAGGCCGCCGACGCCCTTGTCGAGCAGGTGATCGATGCGCAGGATGCGCGCGACCTCGGCCACCTTCCTTTGCACCTCGGCCCGCGGAACGCCTTGCGACACAAGCGGATAGGCGATGTTCTTGCGTACGTTCATGTGCGGGTAGAGCGCGAACATCTGGAAGACCATGGCGATGTCGCGTTGCGAGGCGGGCTTCTGGCTCACGTCCTCGCCGTCGATCAGGATCTGGCCGGAGGTCGGCAGTTCGAGGCCCGCGATCATGCGCAGCGTTGTGGTCTTGCCGCAGCCCGAGGGGCCGAGCAGCATGAAGAACTCGCCGTCCCGGATGGTGAAGGTCGAACCCTGCACGGCGGTGAAGGCGCCGAATTCCTTGCGGAGGTTGCGGATGACGATCTCGGCCATGTCTATTCCGGGAAATGCGAGACGATGATGAACATGACCGTCCCGACCAGGGTCACGAGGAAGGACCAGGTATAGGCCCAGAGGAAGAAGGGTTGCATCAGCATCACCACGCCGAGGGCGATCAGGAATGTCGCCAGCATCTCCCACGGGCCGCGACGCAGGCGGAGGAGACCGGATGCGAAGGAGGCGAGGAAGGTCATGCGGCGCCTCCGGCACTGTCGGGGGACCAGGATTTTTCGACGAAAAATCCTGGGGTTGCGCAAGGGGGGTGCGTCGGGTTGGTCATTTGCGGACGGCTCCGAAGGTGATCCCGCGCAGCAGGTGCTTGCGCAACAGGATGGTGAAGATCATCACCGGGAGGAGGAAGAGCGTGGCGCCAGCCGCCACGGCGGGCCAGTCCTGGCCGCCGACGCCGATGATCGTCGGGATGAAGGGCGGCGCGGTCTGGGCGTTGCCCGAGGTCAGAAGCACGGCAAAGGCATATTCGTTCCAGGCGAAGATCAGGCAGAAGATCGCGGTCGAGGCGATGCCGGTCGCGGCCTGCGGCAGCACCACTTTGCGGAAGGCCTGAAAGCGGGTGTAGCCGTCGATCAGCGCGGCTTCTTCGTATTCGCGCGGGATCTCGTCGATGAAGCCTTTCAGGAGCCAGACGGCGAGGGAGATGTTCACGGCCGTGTAGAGGAGGATCATGCCGAGATGCGTGTCGGACAGACCAAGCTCGCGGTACATCAGGTAGATCGGGATCGCGACGGCGATGGGTGGCATCATCCTGGTGGAGAGGATGAAGAACAGGAGGTCGTCCTTGAGCGGCACCCTGAACCGGCTGAAGGCATAGGCCGCCAGCGTGCCGAGGAAGATCGACAGGAAGGTCGAGCCGAAGCCGATGATGACCGAGTTCATGAACCTTTCGCCGAACCGCGACTGCCCGGCGATCACCATGCCCTGATCGCGCACGATCCTGTCATACCAGGTCTCGGGCGGGGGCAGCGCCGCGAAATCCTCGGCCGCGATCCGGGTGCGGGTGGTGAAGAGGTTGACGTAGCCTTCGAGCGAGGGTTCGAAGACAACCTTCGGTGGGTATGAAATGCTGTCCGGCCCGGTCTTGAAGCTGGTGGAAATGATCCAGACCAGCGGCAGGAGCGTGATGATCGTATAGAGCGCGACCAGCAGGCCCGCAGCCCATTTCGAGGCTTTCGAGGGTTCGGTGACGGAATAGGCGCTCATGGATGCGCTCCTGATCTGGCGGGGTGCCCCCCCACCCCATCCCTCCCCCACGAGGGGGGGAGGGAGGCGCGGGAAGGATGCGCTGGCGCGAAACGGACGGGCCGGGCGGCGCCCCTCCCCCAGGTGAGGAGGGGATGGGCATGGCGGGCCCCGGCCTGGTGGTGGGCTGGACGCGGGGACATCACCGTTCCTTCACCTTGTTCAGCGCCTTGACGTAGATCGAGGCGAGGCCGAAGACGGTCACGAACAGGATGATCGCATAGGCCGAGGAATAGCCGGTGCGCCATTTCTCGAAGGCTTCGCGCTTGAGGTCGATCGAGGTGAGAAGGGTCTCGTTCCCCGGACCGCCGCCGGTCAGGAGATTGACCATATCGAACATCTTGAAGTTCTCGATGCCGCGGAAAAGGACTGCCAACATGAGAAAAGGCAACACCATGGGCACGGTGATGGTCCAGAACTGCCGCCATTTCGAGGCGCGGTCCACTTCGGCCGCCTCATAGATGTAGTCGGGGATCGACCGCAGGCCCGCCAGGCAGATCAGCATGACGAAGGGGGTCCACATCCAGGTGTCGACGATGATGATCGACCATTTCGCAAGGCCCCCGGGGCCGAGCATGGAGAAGGAAGAGGCTGGGGTGCCGGTGACCAGTTCGACCATGTAGTTCACCAGGCCGATCTGCGGCTGGTAGAGGAATGTCCAGACGTTGCCCACCACGGCCGGCGACAGCATCATCGGCAGCACGATCAGCGTGGTCAGCAGGTCGTTGCCCTTGAATTTCCGGTTGATGAGCCAGGCGAGGGTGAAGCCGATCAGCACTTGCAGGGCGATGGTCCAGACCAGGAAATGTGCCGTGGTCTGCATCGTCTCCCAGGTACCGGCGTCGGTCAGGATGCGGGTGTAGTTGCGCAGGCCGACCCATTCCACCTCGCGGTTCGGCCGGTTGGCGGCGAAGTTGGTGAAGGACAGCCGCACCGTCCAGATCAGCGGGAAGATGTTGATCGCAAGCAGCAGGAAGATCGTGGGGGCCACGAAGATCCAGGCTATGGCGCGGTCGCTGAGGCCCCGGACGCGGCGGGCGAGGGCGGCGGGCGTGGCCCGGGCGGCGGCTTCGATGGGGTTGGTCATCGGCTGATCCGGCGAAGAAGCTTTGGCGCAACGAGGCGACTGTGCGCGTCCTTCCCCCTGCATGGGGGAGGGGAGGCGCCGGGCGGGGAGCGTCGCGCTACGGGAGACTAGAGCTTGCCCTCGTCCTGGAAGATTTCGGTCCAGTCGGCGATCAGGCCGTCCAGTGCCTCTTTCGCGGTGCCCTGGTCGGCCACGATGTAGTTGTGCAGCCGTTCCTGCATCGCCAGCAGAAGCTGGGCATAGGCCGGTTCCTGCCAGAAGTCCTGCACCCCGGCCATCGCCTCCAGGAAGTCTCCGGCGAAGGGCGCGGTGTTCACGAAGTTCGGGTCCTCCAGCACCGCCTTGTGGCAGGAATAGCCACCGGCGGCCCACCATTTCTTCTGCACCTCGGGATTGGCGAACCATTTGATGTAGGCCAGCGCGCCATCCATGTTGTCGGTGTTGGCCACCACGCTGATCCCCTGTCCGCCGAGGGTGGAGGCGGCCACGTTCTGCGGCGGGTTCACGAAGAAGTCGATCTTGTCGCCCCCGGTGTTCGGATCGGCATAGAGGCCGGGGAAGAAGGCGAACCAGTTCATCGCCATCGCCACCTGACCCGACTTGAAGGCGTCGAGCGACTGTTCCATGTAGGCGTTGTCATAGCCCGGAGGCGTCGCGGTCTTGTAAAGTTCCTTGTAGAATTCAAGGGCTTCCACCGCCTCGGGCGAGTTCACCGCGCCTTCCATGTCATACTTGCCGGGGGTGTTCTCATACTTGAACCCCCAGGCATAGAGCGCCCCGGTCGCGCCCATGGTGATGCCCTCCGAGCCCCGCTCGGTGAAGATCGAGGCGCCGTAGACCGTCTTGCCGTCGATCTCGCGGCCCTGGAAGAACTGGGCGATTTCCAGCAGTTCCTTCTGGGTCTTGGGCTCGGCCAGGTCGCGGCCGTATTTCTCCTTGAACTCGGCCTGGATCTCGGGGCGGGCGAACCAGTCCTTGCGGTAGAACCAGCCGTTCGCGTCGCCCATGGCAGGCAGCGCGTAATAGTTAGGCGTGCCCTTGGGCCAGGTCGAATAGGCATAGACGGTCGCAGGCGCGAAGTCGTCCATGCTGATGCCTTCCTTGTCGAAGAAGTCGTTCAGCTTGACATACCAGCCGTTCTCGGCGGCACCCCCGATCCACTGGCTGTCGCCGATCAGGAGGTCGCAGAGCTGACCGCCCGAGTTCAGCTCGTTCAGGATGCGGTCGGCGAAGTTCGGCCAGGGCACGAACTCGAACTTCATCTTCGTGCCGGTCTGCGCCTCGAAATCCTTCGACAGTTCGACCAGCGCGTTCGCCGGATCCCAGGCGGCCCAGCACAGGGTGAGTTCGTTGGCTTGCGCATTGGCCTGGCTCGCCCAGACCAGCGCGATGGCCGCCGAGGCGGCAAGTGTCGTGCGCTTCATGTAGTCCTCCCGGTGGTTGGTTGGGACCCGTGCGGATGCCGGGCCTTCTTCGGATTGGAGGGACGATAGGCAAAAGCGGACGGGCCTGTAAAGCGTTTTTGAGGTGCGTACCTCAAATTTGGTTGGCGCGTTTGGTCAAAGCGGTTTGAGGCGGGCTCAGGCGACCCGGTCGATCCTTGCGGCAGATGCCGGGGCGGGCAGGTCGGGCAGGTTTTCGCGCAGGACGATCTCGATTCGGATCTGTTCCTGGCTTTCGTCGAGCGGCTGGTTGTCGGCCTTGGCGCGCAGGACGCGCAGGGTCGAACGGGCGAGGTGGCCGAGGTTCTGGGTGATGACGGCGGTGATCTCTCCGGTCAGCAGGGCCTGCCGGACATGCGGGGTCAATTCGTGGCAGACCACGGTGAGCTTGCCGGAAAGTCCCATCTCGCCAAGCACTTGCGTCAGGGTCCGGTTGCCCCCGCCCATCGCGTAGATCCCCCGCACCCGGGGCGCGTTGGCCAGCATCTCGGTCACGACCTGGCGCAGGGTCGTGGGCGAGCCGTGCGTTTCCAGCGATTGCAGGACCTCGAGCCCCGGAAAGTCGCGCTGCATCACCTCGTCGAATCCGCGACGGCGTTCGATCATGTCGCGGGCGAGAAGCGACTGCCCCAACACCATGACCTGCCCCGGCCCCCCGCCGAGGAAGCGGCCGAGCAGCACCCCGGCCGTCCGGCCCGCGGCGCGGTTGTCGATGCCGATGAAATGGTCGGCGTTGGGCAGGTCCGAGACCAGCGCGACCACGGGCAAGCCGCGGGCGCGCAGCGCGCGGACCGCATCGCGCAGCACCGGCGTCTCCGGCGCCATCAGCGCGACCCCGGCAAGGTCGCGGCTGGACAGGCTGCCCAGAAGGGCGGCCAGCGCGTGCGGGTCCTCGGCCGGAAAGCGGATCAGGCGAAGTTCGGTGCGGCTGGGGGCGGCGGCCTGGCCCGCCTCGACCAGTGCGGCCGCAAGGGATTGAATGAATTGGCTTTCCGTATCGGGAAGCAGGACGGCCATCCGGTAGTTCCGGCTGCGCGCCAGGTTCGCGGCGGTCAGGTCGCGGACGTAGCCCAGCCGCGCAATTGCGTCGTTCACCGCCTTGACGGTCTTTGCCCGCACCCCGGGCCGCGCGTTCAGGACGCGATCGACCGTGGCAAGGCTGACACCGGCCTCGCGGGCGATATCGTTCACAGTTGGCCGCAAGATGGGCTCCAGGTTTCCGGTGGCGAGTATCGGCCGGGCCATGAGGTACGTCAATCAGATACGCGGGCCGGCGGTGCCGGACGGGGTGGATTTGTCGCGGCCCGGACGCTAGCCTGCGCCGGCAACAAGGAGGCGCAGATGACGCGGACGGTCCTGCTTTTCGGCGACAGCAACACGCATGGCACGATGCCGATGCCGGACCTGGGCGCGGGCGGGCGCTTTTCCCGCGAAGAGCGCTGGGCGGGACGGCTGGCCAGGCTGCTTCCCGACTGGGAGGTTATCGCCGAGGGCCATCCGGGCCGCACGACCGTGCATGACGACCCGGTGGAAGGCGCGCACCGCAACGGGCTGACGGTGCTGCCCGCGCTTCTGGAAAGCCACAGGCCGATCGACGTCGTGCTGGTCATGCTGGGCACAAATGACCTGAAGGAGCGGTTCTCGGTCAATGCCAGCGACATCGCGCTCTCGCTGGAGAGGCTGGTGCGGCTGATCCGGGCCTCGGACTGCGGGCCCGGAGGCAAGGCCCCGGGCGTGCTGCTGGTCGCGCCGCCGCCGATCGTCGAGGTCGGGTGCCTTGCGGGGATGTTCGCCGGCGGGGCGGCGAAGTCGCAGGCGCTGGCGTCCGAGGTGGCGGCAGCGGCACGGCGCGCCGGCGTGCCGTTCCTGGATGCGGGGCAGGTGGTCAGGGTCTCGCCCATCGACGGGATCCACTACGACGCCGAGGCGAACCCGGCGCTGGCCGAGGCCTTCGCTGCGGCGATCCGGGCGCATTTCCCCGCCTGAGGGGCGCATTTCCGCTGGAAGTCGCGGCCCCGGGGCGGCAGAGAGGGGGGCAGGAGGCCAGACCGATGACCCAGCACGATCCCTCGCTTGCCATTGCCGAATTGCGCGCCAATGTCGCGGTCCCGTTCGAGCGCGCGCGGGCGATGCCGAAATCCGTTTATACTTCGGAGGCCTTCGCCAAGGCCGAAGAGACGCATATCTTCGCGAAGGAATGGCTCTGTGCGGGGCGGGCGGATGCGTTGCCGAACCCCGGCGACTACCTGACCATGGTGATCGCGGGCGAGCCGGTCATCATCCTGCGCGACCGCGAGGGGGTCTTGCGGGGGATGTCCAACGTCTGCCGCCACCGGATGAGCACTCTGCTGGAGGGCCGGGGGAACGTGCGGTCGATCGTCTGCCCCTATCATGCCTGGACCTACAACCTGGACGGATCCTTGCGCGGGGCGCCGGCGATGGCGCGGAACGAGGGGTTCTGCAAGGAGGACGTGAGGCTGCCCGCCATAAGGGTCGAGGACTGGCAGGGCTGGATCATGGTGACGCTGAACCCCGATGCGCCGCCGGTGGCCGAGCAGCTGAGCGGCGTGGACCGGCTGGTGGGCCATCTGCGGATGCAGGATTACCGCGAGGCCTTCCGCGAGGAATTCCGCTGGAACACCAACTGGAAGGTGCTGGCCGAGAATTTCATGGAAAGCTATCACCTGCCGGTCTGCCATGCCGGCACCATCGGCGGGTCCTGCGACCTTAACCTGATGGAATGCCCGCCGGGGGAAGAGGCGTTCAACTACCACTGGATCGTGAAGAACGACGCGGTGCCGCTGGCGCTGGCGCATCCGTCGAACACGGTCTTGCAGGGCGATGACCGGCGGATCACCTGGCTTCTGGCGATCTATCCGGCGCTGCTGATCACGCTGACGCCGGGGTATTTCTGGTATCTGTCCCTGACCCCGGATGGTCCGGGCGCGGTCCGGGTGCTGTTCGGCGGCGGGATGAGCGCGGAGTGGGTGGCCGACCCCGAAGCCCCGGCGCATCTGGCGGCGGTGAAGGCGCTGCTCGATGACGTCAATGTCGAGGACAAGGGCTGCGTCGAGCGGGTCTGGAAGGGGCTGTGCGCGGGCCTGTCGGAACCCGGCGCGCTGAGCCATCTGGAGCGGCCGAACTACGATTTCGCCCGTTACATCGCCAGCCGGATGCCCTGACCGCCCGAGGGGTTGACCTTCGCCTGCCAGGCGTCACCTTTCCGCGCATGACCCGGCATGCTGTCATAGTGGCCCATGGCCAGCCGTCCGACCCTCGTCCCGCGGGGGCGGCGCTGGAGGCGCTGGCGGCGCGTGTCGAGGCGCTTAGCCCCGGGTGGAGTGTCGGCGCGGCGACGCTGGCCGAGGAGGGGGCGATCGCGCGGGCGGTGGCCGGCCGGCCGGGTGGAGTGGTCTTCCCGATGTTCATGGCCGGGGGCTGGTTCACGCGGGTGCAGATCCCGCAGCGGCTGTCCGCAGCGGGGGCAGGAGACTGGACGGTGCTGGAGCCCTTCGGCTGCGATCCCCTGGTGCATGATCTCTGCGTGACCCTGGTGCGCGAGGCAGGGGCGGATCAGGTGATCCTTGCGGCGCATGGGTCGTTCAAGTCCTCGGCGCCGTCGGACATTGCGCTTCATGTCGCCGGGCGGATCGCGGCGGAAACCGGGGCCGATGTCGCGGCTGGGTTCATCGACCAGGAGCCGCAGCTCGCCTCGCTCATCGGGCGCGGGGGCGTGTGCCTGCCGTTCTTTGCCGCCGAGGGCGGGCATGTGAGCGAGGATATCCCGGCGGCGCTGGCCGAGGCGCGGTTCACGGGCCGCATCCTGCCGCCGGTGGGCCTTGATGCGCGGGTGCCGGGGATCATCGCGGCGGCGATCGTGCGGGGCGAGCCGGTCTGCAAGGGCGCCTGCCGGTGGGCCAGGGACCGGATCCTTTGAAGGATCCGGACCGATTTCTTTGAAGAAATCGGCTCCCGGCCGTCAGACCGTGTGCAGGTAGAGGTCGAAGTCCACCTCGCTGACAGTCCGCATCACGCGGGCATATTCGGCGGCCATGATCGCGGTGAAGGTGCGGTGCATGTCCTCGCCCAGGGCGTCCTTCAGGAAGGCCGACCGTTTCGCGGCGTCGATGGCCGCCTTCCAGTCGGTCGGGATGCCGGAGGCATCCTCGTCGGCATAGCCGTTGCCGGTGGTTTCCGGGCCGGGGTCGATCCGTTCATTCAATCCCTTGCGGATACCGGCCAGGACCGTTGCGGCCACGAGATAGGGGTTCGCGTCCACGCCGGCGGGGCGGTGTTCGATCCTCCGGGCCTTGATGTCGCCGGCCGGGATCCGCAGCGCAACCGAGCGGTTGTTGACGCCCCAGGTGGGGCTGACCGGCGCGTAGGACTGGCTGGCGAACCGCCGCCAGGAGTTCGCGTGCGGGGCAAAGACCAGCATGCTTTCGCCCATCGTCGCCTTCAGCCCGCCAAGCGCATGCAGGATGGTCGGGTTCCACTTGCCCTCTTCCTTCTCGACGAACACGTTGCGGCCCGTGTCGTCCAGCAGCGAGACGTGGAAGTGCATGCCGGAGCCGGCGTAGTTCTCGTTCGGCTTTGCCATGAAGCAGGCGACGACGCCGTGCGCCCGGGCCTGCGCCCGGACGATGCGCTTCAGCCGCATCAGGTCGTCGGCGGCCTGCATCACATCGGTGCGGTAGTGCAGCGTCAGTTCATACTGGCCGGGGGCGTATTCGGAAATGAGCGTCTCGGCCTTGATCCCTGCCTTCTCTGCGCCTGCGTAGATGTCGGAGAAGAGGGGCAGCATCCCGTGCAGGTGATCGACCGAATAGACCTCGGTCTTGGTCGACTTGCGGCGGTCGAGCACGTCGCGGGCGGGTTGCATCTTGCCGTCCGGGCCGCGCTCGGGGTCGAGGAGGAAGAATTCCAGCTCGAAGGCGCCCGCGGGATGGAGGCCGTCCTGCGCAAGGAGATCCACCTGGCGTTGCAGGGCGTGGCGGGGGTCCGAGGTCATCGGCGCGCCGTCGAGCGTGTACATCGACATGAACACCTCGCCGCGCGGGGGCTGGGTGTTGTGCAGGGCCTTCAGCGTGCCGGGGATCGGCCAGGCGCGCAGGTCGCCGTCGCCCTGATCCCAGATCAGCCCGGTCTCGTGCACGTCCTCGCCGCAGATGTCGAGGCCGAGGATCGAGATGGGGAGATGGCGGCCGTTGTTGTAAAAAGACAAAAGCTCATGCCGGCGGATGATCTTTCCCCGGCCGATTCCGTTGGTGTCGTGCAGGATAATGTCAAAGGCCTCGATTTCCGGATGAGCGGAAAGGAAGGCTTCGGCCTCGGCCGCGGTGGACCCGGAGGGGCTGGTGGAGGTCATTTTCAGGCTGCTTTGAAAAGATCGGTCAGGATGGTGTCGAAGTTTGCGATCAGCCTGTCAACCTGGCGTTTCCGGGTCGCGGGGCTGATGAGCATCATGTTGTGGAAGGGGGCGATCAGCGTACCGCGGTTGATGAGGGCGGTGTGGATCGCGGCCTCGACCCGGGGCTGGTGGGCATATCCGGCCTCGGTCCCGTTGCGGAGAGGGCCGGGGGCGCAGATGAATTCCACCCGCGCGCCGACGCGGACGACGTGCCAGGGGGCCTTGTGCCGCTCGATCGCCTTGCGCAGACCGGCGGAGAGGCGTTCGGCCAGTTTCTCCATATGGGCATAGTTTTCGGGGGTCATCACCTCGGACAGGGTGGCGACGAGGCAGGCGAACTGCATCGGGTTCGCGGAGAGCGTCGTGCCCATGCCGGTGCGGCCGGGCTCGCGTTTCGCATCCGCCTCCTCGTACCGCTTCGCGGTCTCGTCGGTCAGGCCCCAGACGGCGGTCGGCATCCCGCCCGCCACGCATTTGCCGACGACGAAGATGTCGGGGCGCAGCGAATGGACGCGGGTATAGCCGCCGAGACCGGACGAGATGGTATGCGTCTCGTCCATGATGAGGAGCGCGCCGTATTTGCGGGAAAGCTGGCGGAGGCCGTCGTGGAAGCCGGCTTGCGGCAGGACCATGCAGGAGTTGGTCATCACCGGCTCGGTCAGGATCGCGGCGACATCGCCCTTGGCAAGCGCGGCCTCGACCCCGGCGAGGTCGTTGAACTCGCAGGCGACGGCGGTCTGCGACAGGTCGTTGACCTGGCCGAGGAGCCCCGGCGCGTTCACCGTGCGGCCGTTCTCGAGGACGACGAAGGTGTCGTCCACCGTGCCGTGGTAGCAGCCGTTGAACACCAGCACCTTCGGCCGCCCGGTGATCGCCCTGGCGACGCGCAGGGCAAAGCGGTTGGCATCGGTCGCGGTGGTGGCGATCTGCCAGCGGAAGGGGCCGAAGCGTTCGGTGAGGAGGCGCCCGGCCTCGAGCGCGGTTTCGGTCGGCAGCATATAGGTCAGGCCGCGGCGGGCCTGGTGGCGGATGGCGCGGGCCACCGGCGGCGGGGAATGGCCGAACATGGACCCGGTGTCGCCGAGACAGAAGTCGTCGAGCGCGACGCCGTCGATGTCCTCGATCCGCGCGCCATGGGCCTTTGCGACCAGCGGCAGGTGCGGCATCGGCCAGTCGGACATCCAGTGCATCGGCACGCCGCCGAGAAAGACCCCGGCGCCCTTCTCCAGCGCCTTCGCGGCCTTCGGGCGGGCCTTGGCGTAGGTTTCGGCCTCGCGCGCGGCGAAGGCGGCCAGGCGGTCAGAGGAAATTCCGGCGATGGTTTCGGCAGACATGACAGGCGGGCCCCGGGACAGATTGCGCTGTTTATGCCGGAATTTGATCAAATAGCAAGCAGCTGCTCCTCGTGCGCCTTCGGCTTCTCGTCGTGGCATGGGCAGGCGAGGAGTGGCGAAGCCATCGACGAGCGGCGCGATCAGGCCCAGCGGCCCTCGAAATCCTCGGGCACGAGGAGGTTGTGGCGGCCCATCGCCTTGACGTCCTTCTCGCCGCACAGCGCCATGGTGATGTCCATCTCCTTCTGGATCACTTCCAGCGCCTTGGTCACCCCTGCCTCGCCCATGGCGCCGAGGCCGTGGATGTAGGCCCGGCCGATCATCGTGCCCTTCGCCCCCAGTGCCAGCGCCTTCAGCACGTCCTGGCCCGAGCGGATGCCGCTGTCGAGCCAGACCTCGGTCCGGTCGCCGATGGCGCGGACGATGGAGGGCAGCATGCGGATCGAGGAGAGCGCGCCGTCCAGTTGCCGCCCGCCGTGGTTCGAGACGATCACGGCGTCGGCGCCGAGATCGGCGGCCAGCCGCGCGTCGTCGGGGTCGAGCACGCCCTTGAGGATGAACTTGCCCTTCCACTGGTCGCGGATGCGGGCGACCTTCTGCCAGTCGAGCTGCGGATCGAACTGTTCGTTGGCCCAGGCGGTCAGATCGGCCAGCTTGGTGACACCCTTCACATGGCCGACGATGTTGCGGAACTGGCGGCGCGGGGTTTTCAGCATCCCCAGCGACCAGCGCGGTTTCATCGCCATGTTGACGAGGTTCGGGATCGTGGGTCTGGGCGGGCTGGTCAGGCCGTTCTTCAGGTCCTTGTGGCGCTGGCCGAGGATCTGCAGGTCCAGCGTCAGCACCAGCGCCGAGCATTTCGCCGCCCGCGCGCGTTCGATGATCGCATCGACGAAATCCTCGTCCTTCATGACGTAAAGCTGGAACCAGAAGGGCTCCGGGCTATGGGCCGCCACGTCCTCGATCGAACAGATCGACATGGTGGACAGCGTGAAGGGCACGCCGAACTTCGCCGCGGCGCGGGCGGCGTGGATTTCCCCGTCGGGGTGCTGCATGCCGGTCGAGCCGACCGGTGCAAGGGCAACCGGCATCGTGACCTTCTGCCCGGCCATGGTGCTTTCCAGCACGCGGTTGGTCAGGTCGCGCGCGACGCGCTGGCGAAAGCGCAGGCGCGCGAAGTCCGAGGTGTTCTCGCGGAAGGTCTGTTCGGTGTAGCTGCCGCTTTCGCAGTAATCCCAGAACATCTTCGGCGTGCGCTTGCGGTGCAGCCGCTTGAGATCCTCGATGCAGGTGATGACGGGCATGGGCGCCTCCCGGGATTGGTCAGATCGTGTTACCAATCTCCGGGGGGTGCGGCAAGTCCCGGCTCAGGCGGAATGGGCGCCGTCGGACAGGGCCTTGACCTTGGCCAGCACCTCGGCCACCGGGACGCCCGCGCCGATGTCCTTGACGATGGCCGAGCCGACCACGCAGCCGTCGGCCACGCCGGCAATGGCGCGGGCGGCCTCGGGCGAGGTGATGCCGAAGCCGACGATCACCGGCAGGTCGGTGGAGCGCTTGATCCGCGCCACCTCGGGTCCCACCTCGCCGGCCTGGGCGGCGGCGGCGCCGGTGATCCCGGTGATCGAGACGTAATAGACGAATCCGCTGGTGTTCTGCAGCACCTTGGGCAGGCGCTTGTCGTCGGTGGTGGGGGTCGCCAGCCGGATGAAGTTGAGGCCCGCCTTCTGGGCGGGGATGCAGAGCTCGTCATCCTCTTCGGGCGGAAGATCGACGACGATGAGGCCGTCGATTCCGGCCTCGGTCGCGTCCTTCAGGAAGCGGTCCACGCCGCGGGAGTAGATCGGGTTGTAGTAGCCCATGAGGACGATGGGCGTGGTCTGGTCCTTGGCGCGGAAGGCGCGGACCATGGCGAGGACCTTGTCCATCGTCATGCCGCCTTCCAGCGCGCGCTGGCCAGCGGCCTGAATGGTGGGGCCGTCGGCCATGGGATCGGTGAAGGGCATGCCGAGTTCGATGATGTCCACCCCTGCGGCGGGCAGACCCTGCATCACGGCAAGGCTGGTCGCCTCGTCCGGGTCGCCGCCCATGATGTAGGCGACGAAGGCCTTCTTCCCCTGCGACCGCAGCCGCGCGAAGGTATCGTCGATCCGTGTCATGCTGGTCCCCCCTGTGATCCGTTCCATCTGCCATGGGCCGCGCGGGGAAATCAATGGGGCCGCTTGATCCTTGGGACCCGCGCCCGTAGAAGCGGCGCGGTCGCCAATGGAGGGTCGCATGGGTTTCAGGATGGGCATCGTCGGGCTGCCGAACGTGGGCAAGTCCACGCTCTTCAACGCGCTGACCCGGACGGCGGCGGCGCAGGCGGCGAATTTCCCGTTCTGCACCATCGAGCCGAACGTGGGCGAGGTCTCGGTCCCCGACGCGCGGCTGGAAAAGCTGGCGGCCATCGCCGGGTCGAAGCAGATCATCCCGGCGCGGATGACCTTCGTCGATATCGCGGGCCTGGTGCGGGGCGCATCGAAGGGCGAGGGGCTGGGCAACCAGTTCCTGGCCAACATCCGGGAATGTGACGCCATCGCCCATGTCCTGCGCTGTTTCGAGGACGGGGACATCACCCATGTCGAGGGCCGGGTGGACCCGGTGGCGGATGCCGAGACCATCGAGACGGAACTGATGCTGGCCGACCTGGAGTCGATCGAGCGGCGCCGGGCGAACCTGGCGCGCAAGCTGAAGGGCGGCGACAAGGAGGCCGCGGATCAGGACCGGCTGCTGGCCCTGGCCCAGAAGGCGCTGGAGGAGGGCAAGCCCGCCCGCAGCGTGACGGTGGCCGAGGACGACCGCAAGGCGTGGCGGATGCTGCAACTTTTGACGGCAAAGCCGGTGCTTTACGTCTGCAACGTCGAGGAGGCCTCGGCGGCCTCGGGCAACGCGCAGTCGGCGCGGGTGGCGGAGATGGCGGCGCAGCAGGGTGCGGCGTCGGTGGTGATCTCGGCCCGGATCGAGGAGGAGCTGGCGCAGCTGCCCGAGGACGAGGCGGCGCTGTTCCTGGAAGAGATGGGGCTGGCCGAGGCGGGGCTGGACCGGCTGATCAGGGCGGGCTACGCGCTGCTGGGTTTGCAGACCTATTTCACCGTTGGGCCGAAAGAGGCGCGGGCCTGGACGATCCCGAAGGGGACGCTTGCGCCACAGGCGGCGGGGGTCATTCACGGGGACTTCGAGAAGGGCTTCATCCGGGCCGAGACCATCGCCTATGACGACTACATCGCCGGGAACGGCGAGGCGGGGGCCAAGGAAGCGGGCAAGTTCCGGGTCGAGGGCAAGACCTATGAAGTGAAGGACGGAGATGTCCTGCACTTCCTGTTCAATGCCTGAGCCAGGGACGCCGGGTTCATCCGGGGCGCAGGCGCCCTTTCGCACCGGGTGAGCCCAAGAATTTTCGGCGAAAATTCTTGGGGCTTCGGCGTGGCGCGCTAGACGCCGGCGGGGTTGTCCACCTCGCCGCCCATTTCCTTCAGGTCCTGGTAGCGGTCGCCGATCCGGTGGTGCGGGCGGCCTCCGAGGCTTGCGCCGAGGGCGATGACGAGTTCGTCAGGACCCGGCGCATCGGGGACGGAGAACTGGATGGTCAGGTAATGCGAGCGGCGGCCCGCGTCGTGCTTGTCCATCAGCGGGATCTGGATCTGCGTATTGGCCGGCCCCCGCGTGTTGGTGAAGCCGAGGTAGGTCTTGGCCCCCACCGCCTCGCGGTAGAAATTGCCGAAGCGGAGGGTGTGGATCAGGGCCGAGCAGTGTTCCAGCTCGCAGGACGTACCGCAGAGCGCGGCCTTGCCGTAGGCCTCGATCCTGTCGCCCCCGCCCGCGAGGCGGACCAGGCGGTCGGTCAGGAGTTGGCCGAGGGCGGGGCCCATGCGCCTGATCTCGGGCGAGAGGTCTTCCACGAAGCCGCGCCCATGCCACGGGTTCGTCACCACGGCGGCGACGGCGATCATCCGCAGGGGGGGCGTGCAGGCGCGGCCGCCGTCGGTGATGGTGTCCTCGTCATAGGTGACAAGCTTGCGGAGTTCGGGAAGCGACATCGGGGGTCCTTTCTTACAGCGCGCCGATCTGGCGGGTTTGGCCCGTGGTTTCGGTGCCGTGATAGATCGAGAAGCTGCCGTTGCGGTAGTCCTGCGCATAGCGGGCCAGCATGGCGGCTTCGGCGGGGTTGGTGATCTGCGCCTGGGCGAGGTCGGCCAGCGGCAGGATGCGGTAGCCTTGCGGAAGGGCGCCGGTGACGGTGCCGTGGTAATAGACCGCGTGGCCGCCGGTGGAGCGGTCGTCGAAGGTGGCGTAGACAAAGTCGATCTGCGGTTGCAGGCCGAGGGCCGTGAGTTTGGCCGTCAGGCTGTCGAGGGTGGGTTGCGGGGCGAGGGGGAGGCGGAGCTGGTCGCCTTCGGCTTTCAGAAGCACCCCGCCGTCGCAGGCAAGGACGGCCCCGAGGCGGCTGCCTTTCGCGGCGGCGGCGGCTTCGGCGAGGTCCTTCTCGATCCCGATGGAGAAGTAGTTTCCCCGGAAATAGCCGAGCGGTTGGCCTTCTGAGGCCGAGAAGGCCTCGATCCGGCCGATCAGGATCAGGTGGTCGCCCGCATCGACAAGCTGGTGGCGCGCTGCGGTGAAGCTGGCCAGCGCGCCGTCGATCAGGGGCATGTCGGCGGGGCCGGGCGTCCAGGCGCATTGGGCGAACTTGTCGGGCGCGCGGGAGGCGAAGAGGCCGGAGACGGCTTTCTGGTCCTCGGCCAGGATGTTGACGGCGAAATGGGGGGCGTTTGCGAAGGTGTCGGCGGAATGCGCGGTCTTGGCGAGGCAGACGAGGAGGAGCGGTGGGTCGAGCGAGACGGAGGTGAAGCTGTTGGCGGTGAAGCCGCGGGGCGTGCCGTCGGGTTGGCGGGTGGTGACGACGGTGACGCCGGTCGCAAAGGCACCGAAGGCGTTGCGCAAGGCTTTCGGGTCGAGGGTCTGGGGGTCGGTCACAGCAGCACCTCGGTCAGGAAATCGGCGACGGGGCGGTTGACGGCCGCCGGCGCCTCGGCCAGGGCCATGTGGCGGAGGCCCTTCAGGATCACCAGCCGCGCGCGGGGGATCTCCTCGGCGATGGCCATGCTCATCTCGGGGCCGTTGCCGGTATCCTCGTCGCCGGTCAGGACGAGGGTCGGGACGGTGAGGGGGGGCTGGGGGGCGACGATCTCGTCCACCCCATGCGCGAGGATGCGGTAGAGCTTGACATAGACCTCGCGCTTGTTGGCGAGGACCCAGTGGCGTGTGAGGTCCATCAGGTCGGGACGGGTGGCTTGCGCGGCCTCGGTATACCAGCGTTGGAGGGCAAGCTCGACTGTGGCCTCGGGGCCTTCGGCTTCGGCCTGGGCGACGCGGTAAAGGATGGCGCCCTGCTGTTTCTCGGTCCGTTTGTGGGCGGAGTGGAGGACGACGAGCGCCGTGGTGCGGTCGCGGTGATCCTGGGCAAAGCGGCGCGCGACCATGCCGCCGAGCGAGAAGCCGACGATGGCGGCCTTTTCGATGCCGAGGTGGTCGAGGAGGGCGGCCAGTTGGTCGGACAGGTCCCTGAGGGTCGGGTCGCCGTCCGGCGGGGCGGTTTCGCCATGGCCGATCAGGTCATAGGTCAGGACGCGGAATTTCCCGAGGTCGGGGAGCATCCACTGCCAGACGGCGCGGGTGAGGCCGAGGCCGTGGATCAGGACGACGACGGGCGCGTCCTCGGGGCCGGTCAGGTCGTAGGCGGTGCCGTTGTGGATCATTGCGGTTTCCAGGCGATGACCTCGACCTCGACCCGGATGTCGACGAGGAAGTCGGAGACGAGGGCCGAGCGGGCGGGGGGATGGGTGGGGAAGTAGTCGGCATAGACGGCGTTGAAGCCGGGGAAATCGGCGCGGTCCTTCAGCCAGACCATCGTCTTCACCACGTCGTCGCGCGTGCAGCCGGCCAGGGCCAGGGTCTCGGTGATCCGGTCGAGGCAGGCGCGGGTCTGGTCCTCGATCGTGCCGGTGGTGAGGACCTCGCCGCCGACCATCGGGACCTGGCCCGTCAGGAAGACGAAATCGCCCGCGCGGACAGCTTTCGACAGCGAAAGCGTCCGTCCGTTGATGACCAGGGGTCCGCCGATGATCTCTTTCATGCCGTCCTCCATGGTCCTTGGGTTTGCCATCGGGGCGCGGGGCCGGATTGCGGATTTTCGTCAGAAAATGACGAAAAAGCGGAAACATGCGGCATTTGCGCGCGGCATGAACGGGGAAAGGCCACGGAGGACGCGATGGGCGAGATCAAGCGCTGCCGGATGCTGATCGACGGGGAATGGGTGGGCGCCTCGGACGGGGGGGTGTTTCCGTCGGTCTCGCCGGTGACGGGGAAGGTCTGGGCCGAGGTGCCGGAGGCGACGGCTGCGGATGTGGACCGGGCGGTCCGGGCGGCGGACCGGGCTCTGACGGGGCCGTGGGGGGCGATGACGCCCTCGGCGCGCGGCAAGTGCTTGCGGAAGCTGGGGGATCTCCTGGCCGAGGCGTCGGAGGAGCTGGGGCGGGCCGAGACGCTGGACACCGGCAAGATGCTGAAGGAGACGCGCTGGCAGGCGAAATACATCGCGGAGTTCTTCCATTTCTATGCCGGGGCGGCGGACAAGATTTCGGGCGAGGTGCTGCCGATCGACAAGCCGGACCTGCTGGTCTTCACCAACCGCGAGCCCCTGGGGGTGGTGGCGGCGGTGGTGCCCTGGAACTCGCAACTGTTCCTGTCGGCGGTGAAGCTGGGGCCGGCGCTGGCGGCGGGGAATACGGTGGTGCTGAAGGTCAGCGAACACGCCTCGGTGCCGATGCTGGAGTTCGGGCGGCTGATCGAGGCGGCGGGGTTTCCGGCGGGGGTGGTCAACATCATCAGCGGGCATGGCGAGGTGGGGCGGGTCCTGACCTCGCATCCGCTGGTCGCGCGCGTTTCGTTCACCGGGGGGCCGGAGACGGCGCGGCATGTGGTGCGGAACTCGGCCGAGAATTTCGCGGAGGTGTCGCTGGAGCTGGGGGGCAAGTCGCCCTTCGTGGTCTTCGAGGATGCGGACCTGGAAAGCGCGGTCAACGGCTGCATGGCGGGGATTTTCGGCGCGACGGGGCAAAGCTGCGTCGCCGGGTCGCGGCTGATCGTGCAGGAGAGCATCTCGGAGGAGTTCCTCAAGCGGCTGGTGGCGGCGGCGAAGGAGATTCGCATCGGCGATCCCCTGGCGGACGAGACGCAGATGGGGCCGCTGTGCACCGAAGCGCAGGTGCGGCTGATCGAGGCGCAGGTGGCGCAGGCGGTGACGGAAGGGGCGAAGGTCCTGACCGGGGGGAAGCAGCCCGCGCTGGGGGGGACCTATTACGAGCCGACCATCATCGACTGCCCCTCGCCGGACCTGACCATCGTGGATACGGAGCTCTTCGGGCCGGTCCTGTCGGTGCTGCGCTTCAGGGACGAGGCCGAGGCCGTGGCGCTGGCGAACAGGTCGCAGCACGGCCTTGCGGCGGGGGTCTTCACACGGGACGGGGCGCGGCAGATGCGGGTAGCGAAGGCCATTCGCGCCGGGATCGTCTGGGTCAACACCTACCGCGCGGTGTCGCCCATCGCGGCCTTCGGCGGCGTCAAGGGATCGGGCTACGGCCGCGAAAGCGGGTTCCAGGCGCTTTACGACTACACGCGGCCCAAGACGATCTGGGTCAACACCTCATCCGAGCCCATCGCCAACCCCTTCGTGATGCGCTGAAATTTCAGGGAGATAGAAGATGAAATTCCACCTCGCCATCAACATGGAGCGGATAGACGACACGCTCGACATGAAGGATGTGGCGCGGCACACGCTGGAGATGGTGCAGATGGCCGACGCGGGCGGGTTCCGCATCGCCTGGGCGGCGGAGCATCACGCGCTGGAGATGACCATCGCGCCGAACCCGTTTTCCATCCTGACCTGGTGGGCCGAGCATACCAATGACATCCGTCTGGGCACGGCGGTGATCGCGGCGCCTTACTGGCACCCGATCAAGGCGGCGGGGGAGGCGGCGTTCGTCGACCTCATCTCCGGCGGGCGGTTGGAGTTCGGCATCGGCTCCGGCGCCTATCAGCGCGAGTTCGACCGGATGCGGCCGGGCCTGAAGCAGACCGACGCCTGGCGCTACATGCAGGAGATGCTGCCGGTGATCCGGGAGCTCTGGAAGGGCGACTACGCGCATGAGGGCGAGCACTGGTCGTTCCCGGCCTCGACCTCCTGCCCGAAGCCCTTGCAGAAGGAGGTCCCGGTCTGGGTCGCGGCCCGCGCGCCGATCACCTATGACTATGCGGTCAAGCAGGGCTGCAACATCCAGTCCTGGCCGCTGACCCGCGACATGGGCGAGGCGCGGCTTTACATGGACCGGATGGCCGAGGCGCTGGCGAACAACCCGGGGAAGAAGCGCCCGATCATGGCGATGATGCGGCACACGGCGCTGTACGACCGGAAGGAGGACTGGATGGTCCCGGTCCGGGCGGCGCAGCGGCAGCTGTCGCAGTTCGAGAACCTGTTCAAGAACCTGGGCGATGTGGAGAACGGCTTTCCGAAGGCGATCCCCTTCGACCAGCTGGGCAACCGCGCGGAATATGACCCGGAGATGCTGTCGCGGAACCTGATGTTCGGCACGCCCGACGAGGTGATCGCCAAGCTGAAGGAATACGAGGCGATCGGGGTGGACGAGTTCATCTATTATGCCTCCCTCGGCCTGGGGCACAAGGAACAGAAGCGGTCGCTGGAACTGTTCTGCCAGGAGGTCATCCCGGCCTTCGCGTGACGGTCGGCTCGTCGATGACTTCGTCACTCCTCGCGCGGGTTTCCGACGAGGAGACGAAGTCGAACGAGGAGGCCCCGCCCCGGACCGCGCGGGTGGTGCGCTGGCGCAGCGCCTCGAGATAGGCGGTCAGCGTGCCGGGCCAGGAGGGAGCGGCTTCCGAGGGTGCCCAGCCCTGGCGGTAGTCGCTGGGCCGGCGGTCGAAGCATTTGCGGAAGGCGCTGGTGAAGTGCGACAGCGCGTTGAAGCCGGTCGCGGTGGCGATCTCGCGCACCGAAAGCCGGGTCGCGATCAAGAGGACGCGGGCGTGCTGCAGGCGGACGAGCGTGCCGAACTGCACCACCGAACAGCCGAGCCCGCGCCGGAACTGGCGTTCCAGCTGGCGCTGCGACAGGCCGAGACGGTCGGCGATCTCGGGCACGGGCAGGGGGTCGGCGATGTTCTTCTCGATCAGCGCGATGGCCCGGCGCAGGATCGGGGCGAAGGCCTCGGTGCCCTCGCCGGGCGTGCGGCGCTGCGGCCCGGTGGCGGGCCTGATCGGCTGGTGCAGCATCTGGTCGGCGACCTCGCCCGCCATGCCTTCGCCGTGGCGGTCGGCGATCAGGCGCAGCATCAGGTCGATCCCGGCCGTGCCGCCGGCGCAGGTCAGGATGCCGTCGCCTATGGTGTAGAGCTGTTCCACCACGGCGATCTCCGGGTGGCGTTCCTGGAACCCCGGCGCCCAGGACCAGTGCGTCGCCACCTGCCGCCCGTTCAGCAACCCTGCCCGCGCCATGGGGTAGGAGCCGAGCTCCACCGCGCAGAGCCGCGCCCCCTCGCGCGACTGGCGGCGGAGCCAGGCCAGAAGCTCGCGCGCGCCGTAGTCCTCGGCCCCCCACGAGCCGAGCAGGAACACCGTCTCGCCCCGCCGGTTGCGGTCGTCGAGCGGTGCGGCGGTGATCGACAAGCCGTTCGAGGCCGGCACCTCGGGGCAGTCGGGCGAGAGGATCTCCCACCGGTAGAGGGGGCGGGAGGCGAGGTAGTTTGCAATGCGCAGCGGCTCGATCAGGGTGATGAGCGTGGCAAGGTTGAAGCGCGGCAGCAGGACGAAGGTCATGCGGTCCGCCCCGGTGTCCTCGGGCAAGGGGGCAGGGGGCACCAGTATGCGGTTTTTCGCCATGGGCGAAGGCTAGCCGACGAAAAACCGTGAGGGAAGGCGCAGGGGGGCGCGGCGGGCGGTTCTGTTGCAGGACTGTGATCTTCGCGTCGCGCGACTGTCACCGGGACTTGCTAGGCGGGGTCGAAAGCAACCTCCGACAGGACCATGCCATGAACCGCTTCCTTGCCTCGGGCCTTCTGGCCGCCAGCCTTGCCGTCGCCGCCCCGGTCGCCGCGCAGGACACGATCCGCTTCGCCGTCACCGACATCGACGGGCTGGAGGCGCTGCAGCGCGAGATGGGGCCGTTCAAGGAGGCCTTCGAAGCCGCCTCGGGGCTGAAGGTCGAGTTCTTCCCGGTCTCGGGCCGCACCGTCGCGGTCGAGGCGATGGCCGCCGACCAGGTGGATTTCGTGCTGACCGGCCCGGCGGAGTATGTGGTGTTCAACGCGCGGCTGGACGCCCAGCCGGTCGTCACCTTCAGCCGGCCGGACTATTATTCGACCGTGGTCGTGCTGGATGACAGCCCGGTCAAGGCGCCGGCCGACCTGAGGGGCGCCAAGATCTCGTTCGGCGAGATCGGATCCACCTCGCAGCACCTGGGGCCGGTGGATCTGCTGGCCAAGGCGGGGCTGACCTATGCGGTGGATTACGAGCCCGTGTTCCTCAAGCGCAACGTGGCCATGGAGGCGCTGATCTCGGGCGAGATCGCGGCGATCGGGCTGAACCGGACGCATATCGAACAGCTGACCGAGAAGTTCCCCGACCAGAAGCTGCGCGTGGTGGTGAAGGGCGAGCAACTGCCGGACGACATCCTGCTGGCCTCGCCTAAAGTCTCGCCGGAAGTCATCGAGACGGTCCGCAAGACCTTCGCCGAACAGGGCGAGGCGCTGCTGGCTGCCGTCACCTCGACCGAAGAGAATGCGAAATACATCGGCGGCAGCTTCAACGCGACCGTGACCGACGCGGACTACGACGTGGTCCGGAAGATGTACGAGAACATCGGCATCAAGGAATTCACCGAATTCGTCGGCCAGTGAGGCCCCGGTGAACGCGCCCGTTTCCCCTGTTCGGGCCGAGGCCGGTTCCACCCTGGTGGAGCCGGTCCTTACCGTTTCCGGCCTGACGAAATCCTTCGGCACGGCCGAAGTGCTGCGTGGCCTCGACTTCGCCCTGGCGCCCGGCCAGTCCACCGCGCTGATCGGGGCGAACGGGTCGGGCAAGTCCACGCTTCTGCGCTGCCTCGTGCGGCTGGTGGAGCCGACCTCGGGCCGGGTGCGGATGCTGGGGCAGGAGGTGGGGGCGCTGTCGCCGCGCGCCTTGCGGCGGTTCCGGGCGCGGGTCGGAATCGTCTGGCAGAAGCACAACCTGGTGCCGCGCATGTCGGCATTGTCGAACGTGATCCACGGCGCGCAGGCGCGCATGGCGGGGCCGCAGGTCTGGGGGCAGGCGCTGGCCCCGGCCCCGGTGCGGGCCGAGGCCATGGCCTGCCTGGCCCGCGTGGGCCTGGCCGACCGGGCGCTGGCCCGGGTGGACAGCCTGTCGGGCGGGCAGAGCCAGCGCGTCGCCATCGCGCGGATGCTGATGCAGCGGCCCGAGTTCATCCTGGCCGACGAACCCGACGCGAGCCTCGACCCCCAGACCGGGCAGGAGGTGATGGAGCTGCTGCTGGGCCTCGTCCGGCAGGACGGGCTGTCGCTTCTGGTGATCTCGCACCGGCTGGAACATACGCTGGCCTTTTCCGACCGGATCCTCGGTCTGGCGCAGGGCCGGATCGCGCTGGACCAGCCCACGCGCGAGGCGAGCGTCCCGGCGCTGCGGCGCTTTTTCGACCATGAGGCCGCGGCATGAGCGAGTCGGCGACCCTTCCCGCCCCGCCGCGGTTCCGTCACCTGGGACTGACGGGCTATGCCGGGTTCCTGGTGGTGGCGGCGCTCGTGGTCTCGTCGCTGGCCGCGACCGCGCCGGCGCCGGACAAGCTCGTCAACGGTCTGGCGCGGCTGTTCGCGCCCTCGGGCCTGTTCACCCAGATGTTCCCGCCGGATTTCAGCCGGATCGGGCCGATTTCCTGGAAGCTGCTGGAAACGCTGCAGATGGCGGTGGCGGGCTGTTTCCTGGGGCTGATCTTCGCGCTGCCCTTCGCGATCCTCGCCACCGACCGGCTGTCGCCGCATCCGGTGGTCCGCACGGCCGCCCGTGCCGTCATCGCGCTGTTCCGCACGGTGCCGGACCTGGTCTGGGCGATCATCTTCATCATCATCGTGGGCCTGGGCCCGGCGGCGGGCGTCCTCGCGATCATGGTGGACAAGATCGGATTCGCCGGCCGCTTCTTCGCCGAAGCGATGGAGGAGACCGACCCCGGGCCCCAGGACGCGCTGCGCGCGATCGGGGCAAGCCGGCTGGGCATCATCGGCTCCGCCGTCCTGCCCGCCTGTCTGCCGTCCTTCACCGCCACCTCGCTTTTCGCGCTGGAGAAATCGGTGCGCGGGTCCGCCGCGCTGGGCCTGGTGGGCGCGGGCGGTATCGGGGTGGACCTGAAGGTCGCCTTCGACCTTTTCAACTATGACGAGGCCTTCGCGATCATCCTTCTGATGCTCGCGCTGGTCGTCGCGGTGGAACAGGGATCCGGCTGGATCCGCAGGAAGCTGATATGAACGAGATGACGACCGATACCGCCCATCGCTACTGGAACGCGCGCTGGCAGAAGTCAGAGGCCGGCTCGCCCTGGGCGATCCCCGAGCCCTGGGTGATGGACCATGCCGCCAGCCTGGCGCCGGGCGCGCGGATCCTCGACCTTGGCGCGGGCATCGGCCGGCATGCGCTGGCGCTGGCCGAGATGGGCCATCAGGTCACCGCGCTGGACGCGGCCGAGGCTTCGGTCGCGGCCATCGCGGCGGCGGCCTTTGCCAGGGGCCTGGCGATCGAGACGGTCGAGGCCTCGATGACCGATCTGCCTTTCGAGGATGCCACTTTCGATCATGTCCTTGCCTGGAACGTGATCTATCACGGCGACGAGGGCGTGGTGCGCCGCACACTTTGCGAGGTGGCCCGCGTGACCCGGCCGGGGGGCACGTTCCTGGCCACCATGCTGTCGGCCCGCCGCCTGCCGGTGGAGCGCGCCCGCGCGAAGGGCCGCGAGATCAGCCGCAACACCTGGGTCTTCGAGGGCGAGGGCGACAAGGTGCATCCGCACTACTTCTGCAATGCTCCCGACCTGCTGTCGCTGCTATGGGGCTTCGAGGTCTTCACGCTGTTCGACCGGCCGCATGAAAAGCCCGGCTCCTGGCACTGGCACCTTCTGGCGGAGCGTCTGGGATGAGCGCGGAGCTGATCGAGGGCGCGCGCGTCATCTTCGGGGACCGGGTGGATACGGCCTCGGTCCGCATCGAGGGCGGGCGGATCACCGGAATCGACGTGGCGCGCGACGGGGCGGCGGTGATCCCGGCGCAGGGGCGGCTTCTGGCGCCGGCCTTCGTCGATGTGCATGGCGACGCCTTCGAGCGGCAGATCATGCCGCGCCCGGGTGTCATGGTCGATGTCGAGACCGCGCTTCTGGAGACCGACCGGCAACTGGCCGCGAACGGGATCGCCACGGCCTATCATGCGCTGACGCTGAGCTGGGAGCCGGGCCTGCGCAGCGTGGATACCGGCTGGCAGGTCGTCCGCGCGCTGGAGGCGCTGCGGGGGCGGCTGACGGCCGACAACCGCCTGCAACTGCGCTGGGAGACCTTCTGCGCCGAGGCCGAACCGCTGATCGCGCATGTCCTTTCCGGCCCGGACCGCCCGGCGCTGGCCTTCAACGATCACACCACCTCGGCGCTGCTGCACCCCGAGATCGCGGTGCACGACCGGCCCTTCGACCATGTCGAGGACTATCCGGTGACGGACATCACCACCGAGGCCTTCCTGCACAAGATGGGGGAACGGGCCAAGCGGTCGCAGATGACCACGGGCGATTTCGTGGGGCTGATCGCCCGGGTCTGGGCGCGGCGGGCCGAGGTGCCGGCGGACATCGCGCGGCTGGCGGCGCTGGCGAAAAGGCACGGCGCGCCGATGCTGAGCCATGACGACAGCCAGGTGGAAACCCGCGACTGGTATCGCGCGCTGGGTGCGAAGGTGGCCGAGTTCCCGATGCACGAACGGGTGTTCCATGCCGCGCGGGCGGCGGGCGACCCGATCGTCCTCGGCGCGCCGAACGCGATGCGCGGGGGCAGCCACCTGGGCAGCCCCGGCGCGGCCGAGATGATCGCGCGGGGGCTCTGCGACATCCTGGCCTCGGACTACTATTACCCGGCCATGCTGGGCGCGGTCGCGCGGCTTCATGCCGACCGCGTGGCGCCGCTGCCGGCGCTCTGGCGGCTGGTCTCGACCAACCCCGCCGCCGCGATGGGCCTTGCCGATCGGGGGCGCATCGCACCCGGTCTGCGCGCCGACCTCGTGCTGATCGACTGGCCCGAGGGGCATGCGCCCGCCCCCCTGCGCACCTGGGTGGCTGGGCGGGCAGGCTATTCCGCGCTTGCCCCCCAATCCGTCCGCCATCCCGAACCTGCCTTCTGACCCGACAAGACCGCTGCCCGGAGATGACCCGATGCTGACAGACCTCCTGCCCGTGACAGCCGAACCCGCCCCGTTCTTCGCCGAGACCCCGGCCGACACGGTGCGGTTCACCTATTCGCATCCCGGCCAGTCGGCCTTTCGCCGCGGGCTGATCCGAACGGTCGAGCGGGTTTCCGGCCAGCCGAAGCTGGAGCGGCTCTATCTGGACTGGGCGCGGTCGGGCAAGCGGCCGGGGGAAAGCGTGTTCGACGCGGCGCTGCGCCAGCTGCGCGTCGCGGTGCGAGTCCATGCCGACGAGGCCGAGCAGGAACGCATCCGCCCCGAGGGCGGGCTGCTTCTGGTGGCGAACCACCCGTTCGGGGTGCTGGACGGGCTGGCGCTGGGCTGGCTGGGGATGCGGCTGCGCGGCAATGTGCGGATCCTGACCAACAGCCTCTTGTGCCGGGTGCCGGAAGTGGACCCGCACCTGTTGCCGGTGGACTTCTCGGGCACGCCCGAGGCGCGGCGGCTGACGGCCGAGACCCGGCGCAAGGCGGCGCAACTCTTGTCCGAGGGCAAGGTCGTCGCGGTCTTTCCCGGCGGCGGAGTCGCGACGGCGAACCGGCCGCTGCGCGGGCATGCGGTCGATTCGCCCTGGCATCCCTTCGTCGGGCGCCTGGCGACCCTGCCGGGGGTTACCACCCTGCCGGTTCATGTCGCCGGGCAGAACTCGCGCCTGTTCCAGATCGCCAGCCACACCTCCTATCCCCTGCGCGTGGCGCTGATCTTCCACGAGACCCGCCGCCGCATGGGCCGCCCGGTCGATCTGACGCTCGGCGCGCCGATCACGCCCGAGATGCTGGCGCAGATCCCGCGCGACGAGGTCGCGGCCACCCTGCGCCGGCGCTGCATGGCGCTGGCCGGCCCCGCCATCCCCGACCCGGACGAGACCTTCGTCTGGCCCGCGCATGTCCGCTGGTAGGCCAGCCGACCCTAGGGGATCCGTTACAGAAGCTTCATCCCGGCTTTCGCCATCTGTCACATTCGCCCGTTAGGACCCGGATCGTAACGAACGGGGGATGACCGATGCTGGATGTCGTCGGAGTGACCAGGATGTTCGGCCAGAAGGCCGCGGTCGACAACATCAGCTTCCGCGTGGATCGCCCGGCCTTCGTCGGCATCATCGGCCGGTCCGGCGCGGGCAAGTCCACCTTCCTGCGCATGATGAACCGGCTGACCGACGCCACCTCGGGCGAGATCCGGGTCGAGGGGCGCGACGTGCTGGCGCTGAAGGGTGCCGAGGCGCGGGCCTGGCAGTCGCAATGCGCGATGATCTTCCAGCAGTTCAACCTGGTGCCGCGGATGGACGTGGCCTCGAACGTGCTGCACGGCATCCTGAACCGCCGCTCGACCCTTCAGACCTTGTTCAACCTCTGGCCCCGCGCCGACATCCTGAAGGCGCTGGAGATCCTCGACCGCCTCGGCATCGCCGAGCAGGCGCCGAAACGGGCCGAGGCGCTGTCGGGCGGCCAGCAGCAGCGCGTGGCCATCGCGCGCGCCCTGATGCAGGACCCCAAGATCATCCTGGCCGACGAGCCCATCGCCAGCCTCGACCCGATGAACGCGCAGGTCGTCATGGACACGCTGAAACGGATCAACGTCGAGGACGGGCGCATGGTGATCGCCAACCTCCACACGCTCGACACCGCGCGGCGCTATTGCGACCGGGTGATCGGCATGCGGGACGGCCGCATCGTCTTTGACGGCACGCCCGACCAGCTTTCGACCCAGGTCGCGCGGGAGATCTACGGCGCCGACGACAGTTTCAACGAGGCCGCCACCTCGACCTCGATTCCCACCGACACCGCAGCCGACCGGTCCTACGCCGACCTGATGCTGTCGTGACCACCGGCCCGCAGGGCCACAACCCCATGGAGCCCCCATGCAAAAGCTGCTGACTGCAACCGCTCTGACTGCCGTGCTGGCCTCTTCGGCCTTCGCGCAGGAGATCAAGGAATTCAACATCGGCATCCTCGGCGGCGAGAACGCCCAGGACCGCCTGGCCTCGACCGAGTGCCTGCGCGTCAAGACCGAGGAACTGCTCGGCGTTCCGGTGAAGCTGTTCACCCCGGCCGACTATGACGGCGTGATCCAGGGCCTCCTGGGCGGCACGCTGGACTTCGCCTGGCTCGGGCCGTCAGCCTACGCCAAGGTCTATCTGACCAACCCCGAAGCCGTGGACGTCATCCTGACCAAGCAGAACACCGACGGCTCGATCGGATACTACTCGATCGGCTTCGCGCGCGTGGACAGCGGCATCAAGTCGATGGACGACGCCAAGGGCAAGATCTTCGCCTTCGCCGACCCGAACTCGGCCTCGGGCTATCTGATCCCCGGCGCGGAGCTGACCGAGAAATACGGCAAGCTCGAAGACTACTTCGGCGAGGTGAAGATGTCGGGCGGCCATGAGCAGACCATCGTCGGCGTGGCCAACGGCGACTTCGACGCCGGCGTGACCTGGGCCGACGGTCTGGGCAACTGGGAAGACGGCTACAACTCGGGCGCGCTGCGCAAGGCCTCTGATGCGGGTCTGGTGGACATGTCCACGATCCAGGAGATCTGGCGCTCGAAGCTGATCCCGGAAGGCCCGATGGTCGTGCGCAAGGCGCTGCCGCAGGACGTGAAGGACAAGGTCTATGCCATGCTGGACACGATGTGGCAGGACGACCCCGAGTGCGCCTACAACGTCGCTGCGGGCGAGGCCAAGGACTTCGTGCCGGTGAAGCACGAGGACTATCTGGGCATCATCGCCGCCCGCAAGATGCAGGAAGGCATGTAAGCCACACCCTCGCCGGACCCCGCCGCTCCCCGGGGTCCGGCTTTTCCTTTTCCGGATGATCCCATGGTCGATGTCGCCTTCGGTCCCGAGCCGGGCCAACGCCCGAACCTTGCCAACCCGCGCGAGGCCTATCTGGACATGGTCCGCCGCAAGCGGATGTATGGCGGCATCCTGCTGGTCATCTTCGTGGCGCTCATGGCCTCGGGCTGGATGCTGGCCGACCACCGCAACGCGGGCGGGTTCTGGAACGGGCTGCACCAGGTGCTGGACTTTCCGTCCGAGGTCCTGTCCGAAGCCTGGGAAAAGCGCGCGAACCTGCCGGGCATCTTCTGGGATCACATCCCTGCGCTGATCGAGACGGTGAACATCGCCGCCGTCGCCACTCTGGTCGGCGCGCTGGCGGCCATGGGCCTGTCCTTGCTGGCGACGCGGGGCCTTGCGCGCTGGCCGCGGCTGATCCCGGTCTTTCGCCGCACCATGGACGCGCTGCGCGCGATCCCCGAGATCGTCATCGCGCTGGTCCTGATCTTCATTCTCGGCGGCGGCCCGGTGCCGGCCGTCATCGCCATCGCGCTGCACACGGGCGGCGCGCTGGGCAAGCTGTTCTCGGAAGTCGCCGAAAACGCCGACTTGAAACCGGTCGAGGGCCTGGCCTCGGTCGGGGCCAACTGGTCGCAGCGGATGTGGCTGGGCGTGATCCCGCAGGTCGCGCCGAACTGGCTGAGCTATGCGCTTCTCCGCTTCGAGATCAACGTGCGCGCCTCGGCGATCCTCGGCTTCGTGGGCGAGGGCGGCATCGGCCATGACCTGAAGCTGGCGATGCAGTGGGGCCAGGGCCGCTATGACGAGGTCGTGGCGATATTCCTGCTGTTGTTCCTGACCATTGTGGTGATCGACCAGCTGTCCGACCACTACCGGCACAAGCTGGTGAAGGGGCATTGACCGATGCAGTCCTGCCCCTCCAGAGCCCGCCATCCGGCAGGCGCTCCCCACCCCCATCCCCTCCCCACGCGGGGGGAGGGGCGCCGCCCGGCCCATCCCCGGCCCTTCCTTCGCCATCCCGCGCCTCCCTCCCCCTGCTTTGGGGAGGGATGGGGTGGGGGGGCCGCCAGCCCGGAGCATGACGCATGACCGATGCCACCCTTGCCGGCCCCGCGCTGGCCGAGACCGTGACCCGCGCCTTCGACCGCAAGCGGCGGCTCGCATTTGCCATTCCGGCCGCGATCCTTGCCTACCTGATCTATGCCGCGATCAGCTTCGACATTGCGAGCCTGATGGCCCGCGCGCGCTTCGACAATGCGGCGATCCTTCTGTCGGACTTCTGGTCGCACAAGACCCATGTCACCCGCGACAACCGCACCGGCAAGCTGACCGTCGCCATAGAGGGCGAGGCCAAGGGCACCTATCCCGAGGGCCGTCTGCCCGACTGGATCAGCACCAGCGGCGACACGACGACGATCGACCTGGGTCAGGGCAACATCGTCACCTATGACGCCGACGGCGCGCGCTTTGTGGTGCCCGGCTATGGCACCATCGACATCCGCGAGGAGGGGGGCCGACCCGTCCTCACCGCGCCCGAGCCGATCCCCGACTGGATCAGCGTCGGCGAGAACCGCATCGGCGTCACCACGCCGGCGGGCCGGTTCAACTATACCCGCTCCAAGGTCGAGACCTTCAAGTACGAGCCGGGCTGGGAGCTGTGGTTCTTCACCCTCGACAGCCCGCTTTACGGCAAGTCCTTCGGCGAGCTGGCGGCCTTGGCCGTGTCGGGCGAAAGGCTGGACCCTGCGCGGTCGAACCTGGCGCTGATGGCGTCGGAGTTCTGGACCAACAAGATGTGGCGCCACGGCGATGTGGCTTGGGCGATCTTCGAGACGATCCTGATGGCATTCCTCGGCACGATTACGGCCGCGCTCATCGCCCTGCCGCTGTCCTTCCTGGCCGCGCGCAACTTCATGTCCCTCGGCCCCCTGCGCTTTGCCGCGCGCCGGGTGTTCGACTTCGTGCGCGGGGTGGACGGGCTGATCTGGACCATCGTGTTGAGCCGCGCCTTCGGCCCGGGGCCGATGACCGGGGCCATCGCCATCGCGCTGACCGACTCGGGCAGTTTCGGCAAGATGTTCTCGGAGGCGCTGGAAAACATCGACGAGAAGCAGGTCGAGGGCGTGCGTTCGACCGGGGCGAACGCGGTCCAGCGGGCGCGGTTCGGGGTGATCCCGCAGATCATGCCGGTGTTCCTGGCGCAGGTGCTGTACTACCTGGAATCGAACACCCGCAGCGCCACCGTGATCGGCGCCATCGTCGGCGGCGGGATCGGGCTTCTGCTGACCCAGGCGATCGTCACCCAGAAGGACTGGGAGGAAGTCGCCTATTACATGGTCCTGATCGTGCTGATGGTCATGCTGATGGACAGCCTGTCGGGCTGGCTGCGGCGCAAGCTGATCAAGGGCGAATAGGCCGGTCATGCCGAAACTCTCGGCCGAGAGGCCCTTCGTCCATCCCGGCTGCCAGATCGTCAACTCGACCTTCGGCGCCTTCTGTGAGGTCGGCGAAGGAAGCCGCGTGCTCAACTCGGACTTCGGCGATTACGCCTATTGCGACCGGATGGCGGACATCGCCAACACCACGGTCGGCCGCTTTGCCAACATCGCCGCGATGACGCGGATCGGGCCGACCGACCATCCTTACACTCACGCTGCGCAGCATCATTTCCTCTACCGCTCCAGCTATTACTGGGACGATGCCGAGGACGATGCGGCGTTCTTTGCCGCCCGCGCCGCGCGGCGCATCGTGCTGGGGGCGGATTGCTGGATCGGCCATGGCGCGATCGTCAAGCCCGAGGTGACGCTGGGCATCGGGGCCGTGGTAGCAGCCGGAGCCGTGGTGACGAAGGACGTGGACCCCTTCATGATCGTCGCGGGCTGCCCGGCCCGGCCGCTCCGTAGCCGATTCCCGCAAGCCGTGATCGACCGGCTTCTGGCGCTGGCCTGGTGGGACTGGAGCCACGACCGCCTGCGCGCCGCGCTGATGGATTTCCGAGCGCTGAAGGCCGAGGCGTTCCTGGAGAAGTATCAGGGCTGATCGGCCACCGTTAGCGTCACCCGTTCGCCCGCGAACCAGGTCGTCCCGTGTTCCACCGGCCGCCCGGAGGGATCGACGTTGAGCGCGACCGTCCGCAGGACCGGCGCGCCGGGCCGCACCGAGAGCGCGACCGCCAGCACCGGATCGGCCAGTTGTGCGGTGATCCGCGTCTCGGAACGGGTGTAGTCGGTCAGCCCGAGCGCAGCCAGCGCGCGGGTGATTGACTGCGTCTCGCGCAGGGCGGCGGGCAGGCCGGGGAAGGGTGCGGCGGGAAAGATCGAGCGGAAGGCCGCGACCGGCTGGCCATCGGCCAGCGAGACACCCTCGACCACATGCACCGGCTCGCCCGGTTTCAGGCGCAGCGCCCGCGCTTCCCCGGCGTCGGAGGGGCGGGTCTCGACCCGACTGATCCGGCGCGAGGGCGTCTGGCCGGCGGCCAGCACGTTCTGGTGAAACCGCACGCGACGGCCCAGCGGATAGTCGGTCGGGCGCTGTGCGACGAAGACCCCGGCCCCGCGGCGGGAGTGGACCAGCCCGGCCTCGGCCAGCGATGACAAGGCATGGCGGACCGTGTGGCGGTTTACGCCGAAGCGAGTGGAAAGGGCCGCCTCGGTTGGCAGCCGGTCGCCGGGCCGGTAGTGACCCGCGCCGATCTCGTCCCGCAGGGTGGCGGCAATGGCCGACCAGATCGCGTCTTTCATCGGGGCCCCGTCACGAAAACTTCACAACTCTCCGGTTGGCCTTGGCGCCCCGGTGGTGTAAGATTTGTATAGTTGTCTAGACGGATAGACAAGTCAATTCAGTTGTCGAGGTTGCCATGCCCGCACCGGATGCCGAGGCCCGCAAGGCCTGGATCGCCACGCTTGCCAAGGCTCCGCCCGCGCGGCTGGCCGACCTGATGCCGGAGCTTCCGCCGCATGATCTTCTGCGCGCGCCCGAGGTCGGCGCGGTGATGGTGCGCGGGCGGACCGGGGGCACGGGGGCGGCCTTCAATCTTGGCGAGATGACGGTGACGCGCTGTTCGGTGCGGCTTGCCGACGGGCCGGTGGGCCATGCCTGGGTGCAGGGCCGCGACAAGGCCCATGCCCGCCGCGCCGCGGTGATCGACGCGCTGATGCAGACCGAGGCCGCGCCGGACCTGTCGGCCCGCATCCTCGCCCCCCTCCGGGCCGAGGCCGAGGCCCACCGCGCCGCCCGCGCCGCGAAGGCCGCCGGGACGAAGGTCGAATTCTTCACCATGGTCAGGGGAGAGGATCAATGACGGCCCATGCGCTGCAAGGCGGCTTTGCCGAAGCCCCGGTGCAATCCGCCCGCGCCTTCCGCGAGATCCTCGAGGCCATGGCGCGCCCCGGCACGATCCGCCGGGTCGCGGGGGCGGAACCGCCGGCGCCCCTGTCGGTCGCGGCGGGAGTGGCGCTCCTGACGCTCTGTGATCCGACAACCGGGCTGCATCTGGCGGGCGGCGCAGACTGCCCCATGGTGCGCGACTGGGTGGCCTTCCACATCGGCGCGCCGCTGGTCGCGGCCGACGTGGCGGATTTCGCCGTCGGCTCCTGGGAGGCCTTGCAGCCCGTCAGCCGCTTTCGCATCGGCCAGCCCGATTATCCTGACCGTTCGGCCACGCTGATCGTCGAGAGCGAGCGGCTGGTCAACCACGGCCCGGCGCTGACCGGCCCGGGGATCGAGACCGCGACCTGGCTGAACCTGCCCGAGACGGCGGCCTTCCGCGCCAACCGGGCGCTGTTTCCCCTGGGCTTCGACTGCCTGTTCACCGCCGGCGACCGGATCGCCGGCCTGCCCCGGTCCACCCGCGTGGAGAAGATCTGATGTATGTCGCCGTCAAGGGTGGCGAACGCGCCATCGACAATGCGCACCAGTGGCTGGCCGAGGAGCGCCGGGGCGACCGCTCGGTGCCCGAACTGACCATCCCCCAGATCCGCGAGCAGATGAAGCTCGCCGTCAACCGGGTCATGGCCGAGGGCTCGCTCTACGACCCCGACCTTGCGGCGCTGGCGATCAAGCAGGCGCGCGGCGACCTGATCGAGGCGGTGTTCCTGATCCGCGCCTACCGCACCACGCTGCCGCGCCTTGCCGGGTCGCGGCCGGTGGACACGGGCGCGATGGCGGTGGACCGGCGGATCAGCGCCACGTTCAAGGACCTGCCGGGCGGGCAGGTGCTGGGGCCGACCTTCGACTATACGCATCGCCTGCTGGACTTCGCGCTGATGGCCGAGGGCGAGCCCCCCACCCCCATCCCCTCCCCACGAGGGGGAGGGGAGGTTCCCGGCGCGGCGGCCGGGCAAGAGGCGCCTCCCTCCCCCCTGGTGGGGGAGGGATGGGGTGGGGGGTCACCCCGCGTGCCCCATGTCACCGGATTCCTGAACCGCGACGGGCTGATCGAGGCGGCACCGCCGTCCGACGCCACGCCCCCCGACCTCACGCGAGAGCCGATGGAACTGCCTGCCGACCGCGCCCTGCGCCTGCAGGCGCTGGCGCGGGGGGACGAGGGGTTCGTCCTCGGCCTCGCCTATTCCACCCAGCGCGGCTATGGCCGCACGCACGCCTTTGTCGGCGAATTGCGCATCGGCCGGGTGGCGGTGGAGGTGGAGATCCCGGAACTGGGTTTCGCCGTCGAGATCGGCGAGATCGAGCTGACCGAATGCGAGACGGTGAACCAGTTCAAGGGCTCGAAATCCGAGCCGCCGCAGTTCACCCGGGGTTATGGGCTGGTCATGGGCCAGTCGGAACGCAAGGCCATCGCGATGAGCCTCGTGGACCGCAGCTTGCGCTGGCAGGAACTGGGCGAGGATTTCACCGGCGCCCCGGCGCAGGACGCGGAATTCGTCCTGATGCACTGCGACAACATCCAGGCGACCGGGTTCCTCGAACACATCAAGCTGCCGCACTACGTCGATTTCCAGGCGGAGCTGGAACTGGTCCGCCGCCTGCGGGCCGAGGCGCAGACCCTTCAGGAGGCTGCGGAATGAGCCTAGTCACCGCCCCCGCCGTCGCCTCCGCCGTCGCCTCCGTCGCAGCTGTCGCCTGTGCCACAGGCCGCGCCATCGTCCGGCCCGGCCAGTGTCGCTCCCCCTTCGCCCCCATTGCCGGACCTGCTGCGGTGCCGATGCCTGCCGGGTTCAGCAGGCTGACGCATGGTGATTGCACCGATGAGCACGGTGCCGACCACCGCGGCAAGTGCGAGCCAGAGCATCCCTGTCCTCCTTTCATGGCCTTGCCCCCCTGCAGGAGCTAATCGTGACCGATCAGGCCTACAATTTCGCCTATCTCGACGAACAGACCAAGCGGATGATCCGCCGCGCGATCCTGAAGGGGATCGCGGTGCCCGGCTACCAGGTCCCCTTCGCCAGCCGCGAGATGCCGATGCCCTATGGCTGGGGCACGGGCGGGGTGCAGGTGACGGCGGCCTGCCTGGTGCCCGAGGACCGGCTGAAGGTCATCGACCAGGGTGCGGACGATACGACGAATGCGGTGTCCATCCGCCGCTTCTTCCAGCGCACCGCCGGGGTGGCCACGACCGAGGCCACCGCCGAGGCGACCGTGATCCAGACCCGCCACCGCATCCCGGAAACCCCGCTGAAGGCCGGCCAGATCCTGGTCTATCAGGTGCCGATCCCCGAGCCCTTGCGCTTCCTGGAACCGCGCGAGACCGAGACGCGGAAGATGCACGAGCTTGAGGAATAT
Organism: Tabrizicola flagellatus; assembly: GCF_008271465.1. Taxonomy (GTDB): domain Bacteria; phylum Pseudomonadota; class Alphaproteobacteria; order Rhodobacterales; family Rhodobacteraceae; genus Tabrizicola; species Tabrizicola flagellata. The sequence continues at coordinate 311,787 of NZ_VMDU01000003.1, forward strand.
GGGCTGATGCATGTGAAGCTTTACGAGGATATCGCGCGGCACGGGCAGATCGCGACCTCCTACGCCTATCCGGTCAAGGTCGAGGGGCGCTATGTGATGGACCCCTCGCCGATCCCAAAGTTCGACAACCCCAAGCTGGGCAACAACCCGGCGATCCAGCTGTTCGGCGCGGGGCGCGAGCAGCGGATCTATGCCCTGCCACCATGGAGCCGGGTCGAGAGCCTCGATTTCGACGACCACCCGTTCGAGGCCTCGAAGGCCGCGCATGACTGCGACCTCTGCGGGGCCGGGCACAGCTATCTGGACGAGGTGATTACCGATGACGCAGGCGGGCGGATGTTCGTCTGTTCGGATACCGATTTCTGCGCCGGGCGGCGGGCGAAGGGGCACCGCGGGCGGCTTTCCAGCGAGGGGGTGGCCCCCCCACCCCATCCCTCCCCCACGAGGGGGGAGGGAGGCGCTTCGCTCGATGCCATGGTGCATGTGAACGATCCTCTCGCCTCCTCTCCCCCGCGTGGGGAGGGGATGGGGGTGGGGGGCGCCGATCCGGAGGGCACGGCATGACCCTGATGGAGCGCATGACCATGACCGACCAGCCGCTTCTGCGCGTCGAGGGGCTGACGAAACGCTATGGCCAGAGAATCGGCTGCGCGGATGTGTCCTTCGACCTTTACCCCGGCGAGGTGCTGGGGATCGTCGGCGAAAGCGGCTCGGGGAAATCGACGCTTCTGTCCTGCCTCGCCGGCCACCAGCGCCCGGACCTCGGCCGCATCGCCTATGACGGGCGCGACGTGCTGGCGATGTCTGAGACCGAGCGTCGCCGGCTTTCCCGCACCGACTGGGCCTATGTCCACCAGAACCCGCGCGACGGGCTTCGGATGGGTGTTTCTGCGGGCGGCAATGTGGGCGAACGCCTGATGGCCGTCGGTGCCCGGCACTACGGAGATATCCGGGGCAAGGCGGCGGACTGGCTGGGCCGGGTCGAGATCGCCGCCGACCGGATCGACGACCGGCCCTCGGCCTTTTCGGGCGGCATGCAACAGCGGTTGCAGATCGCGCGGAACCTGGTGACGGGGCCCAGGCTCGTGTTCATGGACGAGCCGACCGGGGGCCTTGACGTCAGCGTGCAGGCGCGGCTTCTGGACCTGCTGCGCGGGCTGGTGCGCGACCTCGGCCTTTCCGTCATCATCGTGACGCATGACCTTGCGGTGGTGCGGCTGCTGGCGCATCGGCTGATGGTGATGAAATCGGGTCGGGTGGTGGAACAGGGCCTGACCGACCAGGTGCTGGACGACCCGCAGCACGCCTATACGCAACTGCTCGTCTCCTCCGTCCTGCAGGTGTAAGCCCATGATCCGCATCGAGAACCTGTCGAAATCCTTCACGCTCCACAATCAGGGCGGGGCGGTGATCCCGGTGATGGCTGGCGCGGCCCTGACCGTCGGCCCCGGCGAATGCGTGGGCCTGACCGGCCAGTCGGGCGCGGGCAAGTCCACGCTGATGCGCATGGTATACGGCAACTACCTGGCCGCCGGGGGCAGGCTGATGGTCGGCGACCTTGACGTGGCGACGGCCGAGCCGCGCCAGATCATCGCGCTGCGCCGCCAGACGCTGGGCTATGTCAGCCAGTTCCTGCGCGTGGTTCCCCGCGTCCCTACGCTGGAAGTCGTGGCCGAGCCGCTTCTGGCCCTTGGCACCCCGGCGGATCAGGCGCGCGAGCGGGCGGCGTCGCTTCTGCGGCGGCTGAACATCCCCGAACGGCTCTGGTCGCTGTCGCCCACCACCTTCTCGGGCGGCGAGCAGCAGCGGGTGAACATCGCGCGCGGCTTTGCCCATGCCTATCCGGCGCTCCTGCTGGACGAGCCGACCGCAAGCCTCGATGCCGCCAACCGCGAGGTGGTGCTGAGCCTGATCGAGGAGGCCAAGGCGCGCGGCGCGGCGATCCTGGGCATCTTCCACGACGAGGCGGCGCGCGCGCGCGTCTGCGACCGGCTGGTCGATGTGACCGAGTTCACGCCGAAGGCTGCGGCATGATTTTCGCGGTCGTCGGTCCATCGGGCGCGGGCAAGGACACGCTGATCCGGGGCGCGATCGCCGCGCGGCCCGACCTGCGGCTGGTGCGCCGCGTCATCACCCGGCCCGCCGAGGCGGGGGGCGAGGATTTCGAGGGCGTCTCGGCGCCGGAGTTCGCCCTGCGCCGCGACCGGGGCGAGTTCGCCCTGTGGTGGGAGGCGCATGGCCTGTCCTACGGCATCCCCAGGGCGCAGGTCGCAGGGCCGGGCGACGTGATCTTCAACGGCAGCCGCGCGGCGCTGCCCGAGGCGGTGCGGGTCTTTCCAGACCTGCGGGTGATCCTTGTCACGGCGCCCGATCCGGTGCTGGCCGCACGGCTGGCCGCACGGGGGCGCGAGAGCGAGGCCGACATCCGTGCGCGGCTGGCCCGGGCGGCCTTCACCCTGCCGGAGGGCGTCGCTGCCGAGACGGTGGTCAACGATGGCTCGCAGGAGGCCGGCGTGGCCCGGCTGCTGGCCGCGCTTCAGCCGGTCAGGGCATAGCGGTGCAGAAGATGGAACCGGCCCGCTGCATCCTCGCCGAACAGGCACAGGTCCTCGATCACGAAGGGCCGGGGGAGCACATCGGCGAAATGCGCCCCCAGCGCCGCCATGACGGGGGCGGGCTCGGCCAGACGGTCGGTCAGCGTCAGGTGGAAGCGGAACTCTTCCATCACGTAAGGATAGCCCCAGCGGTGCAGCAATTCGCGCTGGCGGGGCGAGAGGGATTCGGGCCGGCGGCGGGCGATCTCGGCCTCGCTGAGCGGCGCGCGGAGGTCGTTCGTGCCCTCGACCACGACGGCGCCGAGGTCCAGAAGCGCGGCCTCGCAGCCCTGAGGCGTCAGCGCGAGGAAACCGTGCAGGTTTTCGAGGATAAGCCCCTCGCAGGTGACCGGCGCAAGGCGGGCGGCGAGCGTGGCGACCGTGGCGGCGGCGGTCTCGGGCGTCACGCCCTCGACCAGCCGGAAGGGGGCGCGGATGGTGCCGTGAAAGCCGTAGCGGCGGGGATCGGCGGTGATTGCGGCGGGATCGGCGATGCCGGGAACAGCGGGTTGCGGCAGCTCCGCGCCGGTGGCTGGATCCCATCCGAGCCATTCGTTCGCGCGCGAGGCAAAGGCGCCGGGGCGCGGGGCGTAATAGACGGCGAAACGTTTCATCTGGTCCATGGCCGCGGGCGTAACGGGGCTGTGTCACATCCGTGTGACGCATCCGTGTCAGCAGACGCCAGCCGCAAGCGGGCCGCAAGACAAGAGAGTAGAAGATGACGACCGAGACGATCCTGGCGAACGCAACCCTGGTCCTGCCGACCGAAACCCTGCGGGGCCAGGTCCGCATCCGGGACGGCCGCATCGCCGACATCGCCGAAGGGGCGGCGGTGCCGGCGGGGGCGGTGGACTGCGGCGGCGACCTGGTGATGCCGGGGCTGATCGAGCTGCACACCGACAACCTCGAACGCCACATCCAGCCGCGCCCCAAGGTGGACTGGCCGCACGCCGCCGCGATCATCGCCCATGACGCGGAGCTGGCCTCGGTCGGCATCACCACGGTGTTCGATGCGCTGCGGGTGGGGTCGGTCGTGTCGAACGCCAAGATGAACTACGGCGAATATGCCCGGGCGCTGGCGGACGAGATCCTGGGCCTGCGGGCACAGGGTGTCCTGCGGATCAGCCATTTCCTGCACCTGCGCGCCGAGGTCTGTTCCGAAACCCTGATCGAGGAGCTGGACAAGTTCGGCCCCGAGGACCGTATCGGCATCGTCAGCCTGATGGACCATACGCCGGGCGCCCGGCAGTTCCGCGACATCTCGAAGCTGAAGGAATACTACGTCGGGAAATACGGGATCTCCGAGGCCGACTGGGAGGCCCATGTCGCCACCCAGAAGGCCCTGCGCGACCGGCTCGGCGCGGCGCACGAAGCGGCGGCGGTGGCGGCCGCTCGCCGCTATGGTGCGGTTCTGGCCAGTCATGACGACACCGAGCCCGAACATGTGGTGCAATCCGCCGCCCATGGCGCGCATTTCGCCGAGTTCCCGACCACGGTCGAGGCGGCGCAGGCCTGCCAGGACCATGCGATCAAGGTGATGATGGGCGCGCCGAACCTGATCCGCGGCGGCAGCCATTCCGGCAACGTGGCGGCGCAGGAGCTGGCCGAGGCGGACCTCCTCGACATCGTCTCGTCGGACTATGTGCCCTCGTCGCTTCTGTCGGCGGCGCTGATGCTGGGCGATCTCTGGGGCGATCTGGCACGCGGCATCGCCACGGTGACGGCGGCCCCGGCGAAGGCGGTGGGCCTTGAGGACCGCGGGACGATCGCCGAAGGCCATCGGGCCGATCTGGTCCGGGTGACGCGGATCGGCCAGGCCGGCGCGATCCGGGGCGTCTGGGTGCAGGGCAACCGCGTGGGCTAGGCCGGGCAGGCGGCGCGATGCGGGCTAGTTGCAGACCCTCTGCCAGGACCGGCTGTCGAAATCCCAGCACTGGCCGATGGCTTCCTTCAACTCGTAGATCACGTCCAGCGACTGGCTGGGCGTGCCCGGGTCGCAGGTCAGCCGCGCGACCGTGGTTTCGCCCTGCAACACCGTGACACCGCCGCGGAGCCCGGTCGTGGAGTCCGGGTCGCGGGTGACGCTGGTCCAGACCTCGTAAGCGTAGCCCTCGTTCGGGAAGGCGACGGTTTCCCAGATGTCGCCGCCGATGCCGGGCCAGGGGGTGAAAGCGAGGGTGTCGAGCGGCTGGGAGAGGGACAGCTCGGGCTTGTCCGCCGGGCCGAAGCTGTAGGTCAGGCGCCCCGCGTCATGGCAGAGGTGCAGGGGCTTGCCCTTGATCGTGCAGGAGAAGACCTCGGCACCCGTGGGGCAGGCGGTCGCGGGGCTGGCGAGGGCGATGAGGAGAAGGGCTGCGCGCATGGGGGCCTCCGGGTGCGGGCGGAGTGTGCGGCGGGAGGGCAGGGGGCGCAAGGTGGGGATATCGTAGGGTGCGCTACAGCGCACCGTCGGCTGGTGCGCTGTAGCGCACCCTATGCTTACTGCTGACCTAGCCTACAATTCGAGAAAAGCCCGAGCAGCAAAACAAACACCACTGCCAAAAAATACCAGCGCCAGTAAAAAGGAAATGTATGTGAGCCGATGGAAACACAAGGCTATAGAGTAATTCTGGTTCCCATATTGCAGCTGGGTCAGGTAGGCCATCGCAAACGAGATCGGGCTGAAAACGGCACCCGATGCGAAAAAAATCATTGCATAGACCAGTCGATCATCGGCCGATTTGGAATTTCCCAGGAATGTTAAAGTTGATACTGCCGCTGCTCCGTTGAGTATTAGAGACCCTTTCAACGCCTCAACGACGTATTTCATTCCCTCTGCCCAATGAAACTTGGCGTCGTCGTCAGACACTTCTATTCTCCATTGGGTAGACGGCTTAGAAGCATCACTGATCCAGGAAACTCCGCAGCTTCCGTGACCGGCTCGGGTGCTTCAGCTTCCGCAGCGCCTTCGCCTCGATCTGGCGGATGCGTTCGCGGGTGACGCTGAACTGCTGGCCGACCTCTTCCAGCGTGTGATCGGTGTTCATCCCGATGCCAAACCGCATCCGCAGCACACGCTCCTCGCGCGGGGTCAGGGACGCCAGAACCCGGGTCGTCGTTTCCTTCAGGTTCTCCTGGATCGCCGAATCCAGCGGAAGGATCGCGTTCTTGTCCTCGATGAAGTCGCCAAGCTGGCTGTCCTCCTCGTCGCCGATGGGCGTCTCAAGGCTGATCGGCTCCTTGGCGATCTTCATCACCTTGCGGACCTTCTCCAGCGGCATCTGGAGTTTCTCGGCCAGTTCCTCGGGCGTGGGCTCGCGGCCGATCTCGTGCAGCATCTGGCGCCCCGTCCGCACGAGCTTGTTGATCGTCTCGATCATGTGGACCGGGATGCGGATGGTCCGCGCCTGGTCGGCGATCGACCGGGTGATCGCCTGACGGATCCACCAGGTCGCGTAGGTGGAGAACTTGTAGCCGCGGCGGTATTCGAACTTGTCCACCGCCTTCATCAGGCCGATGTTGCCTTCCTGAATGAGATCAAGGAATTGCAGGCCCCGGTTGGTGTATTTCTTGGCGATGGAGATCACCAGGCGCAGGTTGGCCTCGACCATTTCCTTCTTGGCCTGACGCGCCTCTTTCTCGCCCTTTTGGACCTGGTTCACGATCCGGCGGAATTCGGAGATGTCCACGCCGACATACTGGCCGACCTGCGCCATTTCGGCGCGAAGCTCCTCGACCTTGTCGCGGCTCCGCTCGATCAGCGCCTGCCAGCCCCGGCCGGCCTTCTGCGCCATGCGGTCGAGCCAGGTCGGGTCGAGTTCGTAGCCCTGGTATTCCTGGATGAATTCCTGACGGTTGATCCGCGCGGCATCGGCCAGCTTCACCATGCCCGAGTTGATCGACATGATCCGCTTGTTGATGCCGTAAAGCTGGTCGATCAGCGCCTCGATCCGGCTGTTGTTGAGGTGCAGCTCATTGACCAGAAGCACGATTTCCGAGCGCAGCTTCTGATAGGCCGCCTCGTCGGCGGTGGAGAAGCGCTGGGACGAGGATAGCGTTGCGTTCATGCGGCTTCGCTGCATCTCGGCCAGCTTGTCATAGTCCCGCGCGATCAGGTCGAGCGTTTCAAGCACGCGCGGCTTCAGCGCGGCCTCCATCGCGGCCAGCGACATGTTCGAGGCCTCGTCATCCTCGTCCTCGTCCATCTCGCGCAGGATCGGGTTGCCGTCGGCATCCAGTTCCGGCTCGGCGCTGGAGGCGCGGCGCGGGGCGGCCTCGCCAACGCCGACCTCGTCGAGGGCGGGCCCGTCCATGTCATCGTCGCCGTCGAGGCTGCGCCCGAACGTGGCTTCGAGGTCGATCACGTCGCGCAGCAGGATCTCTTCGTTCAGAAGTTCGTCGCGCCAGATGATGATGGCCTGGAAGGTCAGCGGGCTTTCGCAAAGCCCCGCGATCATCGTGTTGCGGCCGGCCTCGATGCGCTTGGCGATGGCGATCTCGCCCTCGCGCGAGAGAAGCTCCACCGAGCCCATCTCGCGCAGGTACATCCGCACCGGGTCGTCGGTGCGGTCGAGCGTCTCGGTCGTGGTGCCCGCGACCGCGATCTCGCGACTGGTCGAGGTTTCGACCAGGTCGCCTACGGGCGCCTCGCCCTCCTCGACCTCTTCGTCCTCGATGATGTTGATGCCCATTTCGGACAGCATCGACATCACGTCCTCGATCTGCTCCGAGGACACCTGATCCGGCGGCAGCACCGCGTTCAGCTGGTCGTAGGTGATGTAGCCACGCTCCTTCGCGTCGGCGATCATCTTCTTGACCGCCGCCTGGCTCATGTCGAGCGAGACATCCGCATCGTCGGTTTCCGGCTTGGCGTCGTCGGTGTCCTTGAGGGCCATTGAGTCTCCTATCGGCGCGAATCGGGGCGTGGCTTGGTCGAATCAATAACGCGAATCAGGCTGGGGGAAAGGCCGAATCAGCGGTTTTTCTTGACCCAGACCTGGCTATCGATCAGGGATTGCAGATGTCTTGACAGGGCGGTCCGGTCTTCCCCCAGATCGGAACTGTCGGCCGTGCCACTTCGTTCCGACCTGTGGCGGGCTTCCGCGGCCTGGGAAAGCCGCCAGGTCAGGCCCTCGTCGGGCAGGCCGTCCATATCCTCCATCGCATCCTCGATCTCGCGGCGCGCGCCCCTGCGGGCCTCGAGCTTGGCCAGCTCCTCGGCCAGGCAGAGCGCGGCAAGGTCGTCGTCCTGGCGATTGCGCACCGGGGGGGCGATGGCGACATGGGGACGCGACATCAGCGCGTCAAGGGCGGCGGGGGCGGACTGGGCGATCTTTGCGTGCAGATCCGGCAGGTCCGCGCCGGACAGGATCATCTGGCGGAGCTTGTCGTGGTCCTCGCCGGTCAGGTCCAGCCGTTCCAGGGCGGATTCGAAGCGGTGGATCAGTGCGGGATGCAGGATCAGCGTGGCCAGGATCACCGCCTCGCGCAGGATTTCCTCGACCGGGCCCTGCGCCTGGGCCAGAAGCGAGGAACGGGTCGAGGCAAGCGCCCCGCCGGGCGGCGCGAACCTGCCGCCCCTGCGCCAGGGGCCGGGCTGGAAGGGCCGGGCCTGCTTCGCGCCGAAAAGCTCTTGCCGCAGGCGCTTGATCTCCTCGGCATAATGCGTGCGGATCGAGGGGTCGGTGATCCGGGCGAGATGCCCGCGCAGGACCTTGTCCAGCGCCGCCCGGCGTTCCGGGCTGTCGAAGACGCGGCCCTCGGTCTCACGCTGCCAGAGCAGCTGGACCATGGGCTTGGCCTGGTCGAGCACCGCCTGCATCGCGGGAGCGCCCTGGGCCATCAGAAGGTCGTCCGGGTCCATGCCACCGGGCAGGATCGCGATTCGCAGCGCCTTGCCGGCCTCGAGGAGCGGCAGCGCCAGGTCGATCACCCGCTGCGCGGCCTTGAGCCCCGCGTTGTCGCCGTCCAGCGCCATGATCGGCTCGTCCGCGATGCGCCAGATCATGCGCAACTGGTCCTCGGTGACGGCTGTCCCCAGCGGCGCGACGGCGGCGGTGAAGCCGGCCTCGGACAGGGCAATCACGTCCATGTAGCCTTCGGCCACGATCAAGGGCTTGCCCTTTCCCGCAGCCTCGCGCGCGGGGGCGTGGTTGAAGATGGTGCGACCCTTGTCGAACAGCTCGGTCTCAGGCCCGTTCAGGTACTTGGCCTGGGCGTTGGGGTCAAGGGAGCGGCCGCCAAGGCTGATCGGGCGGCCGCGCGTGTCCTTGATCGGAAAGATGATCCGCGCGCGGAACCGGTCGTAAAGGCTGCCGTCGTCCGCCCTGGCGATCAGGCCGGAGGCGACCATCAGGTCGGGCGGGATGCCCTTGGCTGCCAGCGCATCCTTCAGCGCGTGACGCGAAGCGGGGGCCCAGCCGATGTCCCAGCGGTCCCAGGCGGCCTCGGTCAGGCGGCGTTTCTGGGAAAGGTAAGTGCGCGCCTCGGCCCCGGCGGCGGTCTTCAGTTGCAGGCGGTAGAAGCGGATCGCCTCGTCCATGACCTGTTGCAGAAGCGTCCGGCGGTCGGCCCGTTCCGCGGCCCTTGGGTCGCGGGCAGGCATCTGCATCCCGGCCTCGCGGGCGAGGATCTCGACCGCCTCCATGAAGCCGAGGTTCTCGGACTCCTTCACGAAGGTGACCGCATCGCCCTTCGCGTGGCAGCCGAAGCAGTAGTAGAAACCCTTGCGGTCATCGACGTGGAAGCTGGCCGACTTTTCCTGGTGAAAGGGGCAGGGCGCCCAGAAATCGCCCTTGGCCATGTTCGACTTGCGCATGTCCCAGGTGACTTTCCTGCCCACGATGGAGGACAGGGTCACCCTTGTGCGCAGCTCGTCGAGGAATCCGGTCGGCAGGGACATGGGGCCGCTTATACCAGATCGCGCGCCCGGTGCAGCCCCCCGGGGGCGCTTCGCCCCCCGGCCCCCCGAGAGTATTTGTGCAAGGGGCAAATGCATTTGCCCTTTTGCAAATACTCCACGGGGGTGCGGGGGTGTGAAACCCCCGCCGCCGACCGTTGTCAGAGGCCCAGCCGGTCGCGCATCGCGTACCAGGTCATGGCCGTAACGAGGAGCGGCCAGCGCAGCAGCGCGCCGCCGGGGAAGCGGTATTGCGGCAGGCTCGCCATCAGGTCGAAGCGTTCCATCTGCCCCGCCGCCGCCTCGGCCATCAGCTTGCCCGCCAGCGTGGCCATGGCGACGCCGTGGCCCGAGTAGCCGGAAGCCGACAGGATGTTCTGGCCGGGTCGCGTGAAGCAAGGCATCCGGTTCACCGTGATCGCCAGGGTGCCGCCCCAGGCGTGAGTGATCCGGGTCTTCGCGAGTTGCGGATAGACCTTCAGCATGGGTTTCGAGACGGTGCGGATGATGTCGGGGAAGCGGTAGCCGTAGCTTTCGCCGCCGCCGAAAAGCAGGCGGTTGTCCTCGCTGAGGCGCCAGTAGTTCACCACGAAGCGGGTGTCGGCGACGGCGACGGGTTCGGACAGAAGATCCTTGGCCGCTTCACCCAAAGGTTCAGTTGCGACGATGAAGTTGTTGATCGGCATGACCTTTGCCGAAACCCTGGGGCTGAGTTGCCCAAGGTAGCCGTTCCCGGCGAGGATCACCGTGGCGCAATCGACATGGCCCGATGGCGTGCGCACCACGGGGCGCGCGCCTGGCTCGACGCGGTGGACTTCGCTGAGTTCATGGATCCGCACGCCCGCCTTCGCCGCCGCCTGCGCCAGACCGATGGCGTAGTTCAGGGGATGCAGGTGGCCCGCGTCGCGGTCGATCTCGCCGCCGACATATTCGGTCGAGCCGATCAGTCGGCGGATGCCCGCACGATCCAGAAGTTCCAGGTGCTGGTAGCCGTAGTCGCGGCGCAGCTTCTCGGCATAGGCGTGGGTGTGGCGGACCTCGGCCTCGGTCCGGCAGGCATGGGCAATGCCGGGGTGGAAGGTGACCGGCATGGCGTGGTCACGGATGAGCGCCTTGACCAGGGCCTTCGCTTCCTCGGCCAGGTCCCAGAGCCGGTGGGCGTTTTCGCGTCCCACGGTCCGTTCCAGCCAGACCTGATCCTGCCGCTGGCCGCTGCCCACCTGACCGCCGTTCCGCCCCGAGGCGCCGAAGCCCACGCGGTGCGCTTCGAGGAGCACCACGTCGAAGCCCTTCTGCGCCAGATGCAGCGCAGCGGACAGGCCGGTGTAGCCGCCGCCCACGACGCAGACATCGGCCCGGGTCGCGCCCTTCAGGACCGGGAAGCGGTCGATGGGCGCGGCGGTGGCGGCATAGTAGCTTTGTGGCCATTCCCCGCGCCGGTCATTGATGTGCAGGAGATTCATCAGACGTTCAGAAGCAGGTGTTCGCGTTCCCAAGGCGAGATGACTTGCAGGAACTCCTTGTATTCGTTGCGCTTCACGCTGTCATAGACCTTGATGAAGTCCTGTCCCATTACGTCCTTCAGCGCCTCGTCCTCGTCGAGGAGGTCAAGCGCATCGCCCAGGTTCACCGGGATGTCCTCGCTGTCGATATAGGCCGATCCGGTGAATTCGGGCCGGGCCTCGACCTTGTTCATGAGGCCGAGATAGCCGCAGGCGAGCGTTGCCGCGATGCCGAGATAGGGATTGCAGTCCATTCCGGGCAGGCGGTTCTCCACCCGGCGGGCCGAGGCCGAGGAGATCGGCACGCGCAGGCCGGTTGTGCGGTTGTCGCGGCCCCATTCCAGGTTGATCGGCGCGGCGAAGTCGGGGACATAGCGGCGGTAGCTGTTCACGTAGGGCGCGAACAGGGCCACGGCGGCGCCGAGGTGCTTCTGCAGGCCGCCGATGAAGTGGAGGAAGGCTTCCGTTTCCACCCCCTTCGGACCGGCGAAGATGTTCTTGCCGGTCTTGGTGTCCACGACCGAGGTATGGATGTGCATGGCGCTGCCCGGTTCCCCGGCGATGGGCTTGGCCATGAAGGTGGCGAAACAGTCGTGGCGCAGCGCCGCCTCGCGGATCAGGCGCTTGAAGAAGAACACGTCGTCTGCCAGCCGGACCGGGTCGCCGTGGGCGAGGTTCAGCTCGATCTGCCCCGCGCCGCCCTCCTGGAGGATGCCGTCGATCTCCAGCCCCTGCGCCTCGGCGAAGTCGTAGATGTCGTCGATCACCTTGCCGTATTCGTCCACGGCGGACATCGAATAGGCCTGCTTTGCGGCAGCGCGCCGGCCAGTCCGACCCATCGGCGGGATGACGGGCATGTTCGGATCGGTATTGCGCGCGGTCAGGAAGAACTCCATCTCGGGCGCCACCACCGGTCGCCAACCCTGCGCCTCGTAGAGCGCGACGATGCGCTTGAGCACGTTGCGCGGCGAGAAGGAGACCAGATTGCCGTCATGGTCCTTGGCATCATGGATGACCTGAAGCGTCACGTCCGCCGTCCAGGGCGCTGCGGTGGCGGTGGACCAGTCGGGCTCCAGGATCATGTCGGGTTCGGTGAAGGCGTCGAAGGGGTTGTCGGCCCATTCGCCGGTGATCGTCTGCAGGAAGATCGAGTTCGGCAGGAAGTAGCTGGTCTGCTTGGCGAATTTCGCAGCCGGCATCGCCTTGCCGCGGGCCACGCCGGCGATGTCGCCGATGATGCATTCCACTTCGTCTACCCGACGGTTGCCGATGTAGTCGCGCGCTGCCTCGGGCAGCTGGTCGGTCCACTTGGACATCTGTCGCACATTGGTTGGGGGTGGCCCCCGCGGCCGAACGGGTCAGGCGCGGAGCTTCTCGGCCCCGGTTTTCTTCGCTTGGTGGGTCAGGAAGAATTCCGCGATCCGGTCGGCCATCGACGGGTTGTCGAGGGGCGTGTCGAGCCGTTGCGTGGCATCGGCAAGGAGCGCGTCGGGGACCAGACCCGGCCCCCGGACCTTGATCAGCCCCTCCATGAACTCCTTGCGGAATTCGGGGTGGGGCTGGACGGTGAACATGCGGTCGTCATAGAGCAGCGCCGCGTTCTCGCAGAGCGCGGTAGAGGCGAGGACCTTCGCGGTTTCCGGCTTCTTCACCACCTGGTCCTGGTGCCAGGCGTTGAGCGTGTAGGTCCGGTCGCCGAAGTCGTATTCGGTGGGGCCGACGGTCCAGCCGCCCGCGAATTTCTCGACCTTGCCGCCCATGGCCTGGGCGATGATCTGGTGGCCGAAGCAGATTCCGACCACGGGAACATGGGCGGCATAGGCGGCGCGGATGAAATCCTCGAGCGGCGGGATCCAGTCGTGCGGCTCGTAGGCGCCGTGGCGCGAGCCGGTGATCAGCCAGCCGTCGCAGTCGTGCACGCTCTCGGGGAACTCGTTGCGCAGCACGGCCCAGCGGCGGAAGGTCAGGCCCTTGCCCGCAAGCAGGGTCTCGAAGAAATCCGGGTAGTCGCCCTGGTGGCGCAGCGCGTCGGGGCTTTCGCCGGTCTGGAGGATGCCGATCTGCATCTTGGTCCTCTTGGTTTTCCTCAAGGTGGGAGCGAAGGGGGGGCCTGGTCAAGGGGCGCTCGTCTTTCGACTTCGTCTCCTCGTCGCGGATACGACGAGGCGACGAAGTCGCAACGAGGATCGATCAGACGGTATCGAGGTAAAGCTCCACCCGTTCCTCGGGCGAAAGCTCGGCGATGTAGTGCAGTTCCTGCCGCTTGGTCTGCACCAGGTTGCGGATCAGCTCCTTCGGCAGGAAGCGGTAGAGGATGTCCGAGTTTTCGAAGGCGTCGATCGCGGCTTCCCAGCTGGACGGGATCTGCGGCAGGTCCATGGCATAGGCGTTGCCGGTGATCGGGGCAGGAGGTTCCTTCTGGTCCTCGATTCCCATCAGCGCAGCGCCCAGGATCGCAGCCAGCATCAGATAGGGGTTCACGTCGCCCCCGGCCACGCGATGCTCGATCCGCCGGGCGGCGGGGTTGCCTGCCGGGATGCGGATCGCGGTGGTACGGTTCTCGTAGCCCCAGGAAATGGCGGTCGGCGCATGCTTGCCCGGCACCAGACGTTCGTAACTGTTCAGATGTGGTGCGAAAAGCAGCGTGGAATCGTGCATCGCCTCCAGGCAGCCGGCCACGGCATGGCGCAGCTGCACCGTGCCCTTGGGCCCGCCAGAGTCGAATATGTTGTCGCCCTTCTCGTCCAGCACCGAGAAATGGGTGTGCAGGCCCGAGCCGGAATATTCGGCATAGGGCTTGGCCATGAAGCTGGCGGCAAAGCCATGCCGCCGCGCCAGCCCCTTGACCAGCATCTTGAACAGCCAGGCATCGTCTGCGGCGCGCAGGGCGTCGTCGCAGTGCATCAGGTTCACCTCGAACTGCCCGAGCCCGGTTTCCGAGGTGGTGGTGTCGGCCGGAATGTCCATCGCCTCGCAGGCGTCGTAGAGATCGGTGAAGAAGGTGTCGAAGGCATCGAGCGCGCGGATCGACAGCGTTTCGGCGGCCTTGCGGCGCTTGCCCGACCGCGGCGAGGGCGGCACCTGCAGCGTCTTGCCGGAATCGTCGATCAGGAAGAATTCCAGCTCCATCGCGACGACCGGCGTCAGTCCGCGCGCCTTGTAGCGCTGCACCACCGCATTGAGCGCATGGCGCGGGTCGCCCTCGTAAGGCGCTCCGTTCTCGCGGAACATCCAGATCGGCAGAAGCGCGGTCGGCGCCTCGAGCCAGGGCATCGGCATGAAGCCGCGCTCGGTGGGTTTCAGCACCCCGTCCTGGTCGCCCTGCTCGAAGACCAGCGGGCTGTCGTCGATGTCCTCGCCCCAGATGTCGAGGTTCAGCACCGAGAAGGGAAAGCGTGTTCCATCCTTCACCACCTTCTCGGCAAAGCGGGCGGGCACACGCTTCCCCCGGGCCTGCCCGTTCAGATCCGCGGCGGCCACGCGAATGGTCCGCACGTCGGGGTGCTTTCTCAGCCAGTCCTTCATCATCATGTCATCAGCAAGGGCACGATCTGCCCGCGCCCGCAGCCAGCCGAGGCTGCCCCCTGCGCAGGATGGGACCATGCCCTTGGTCCTTCCCCTGGTTGCGATCGCCGCCCCCGCGGGCCTTGTTTTCGGCTTTGCCGCGGGGTCCGGGCGGGTGCCCGGATAATTTGATCAAAAGTAGCCTACTACCGGATCAGGTTCGGACGCAAGCGGATTCTGCTGCGGGTGTTGGCCGGCAGGTGCCGGTTCAGGCGCCGGTTCACCAGACCATAGAAGTAGGTCACGGCGAGCGTCAGCAGGATGAAATAGAAGGCCACGATCGGATAGGGGATGAAGGGGTTGAAGGTCTTGTCGGCGAAATAGTTGGCGTAATAGAGCGCGTCGCCCTTCTGCTGGAAGGCCGGGAAGCCCGAGAAGAACACCAGCGTCGTGGCGTGGAACAGGAAGATGGCCTCGTTGGTGTAGGCGGGCCAGCCCAGGCGCAGCATGGTCGGCCATTCGATGCGGATGAACTTCTTCCAGCCGGTCAGGCCATAGGCCTCGGCGGCCTCGAGGTCGCCCTTGGGGATCGACTTCAGCGCCCCGTGGAAGATCTCGGCGGAATATGCGGCGGTGTTCAGGAACAGGACAAGGAGCGCCCCGGCCCAGGCCCGGGTGGTCCAGGCAGTATTGAGGTGGATGCCCAGGATATCCACGCCGCCCTTGGGCAAGAGGACCAGCGCCTCGTAGGCCAGGAAGAACTGGATGAAGAGCGGAGAGCCGCGGAAGACGAAGACGAACCAGTCGGCGGGCTTGCGGATCAGGGGATTGCGCGCGGTCCGGGCCAGCGCGATGGCATTGGCGAGGAAGAAACCCCCGGCCAGCGCGAGAATGCCGAAATAGAGATTCCAGATCATCCCCGATCCGATCAGGGTGAACTGCTGGCACAGTGTGAAGTCAGACCGGGGCAGAAGGTTCTCGCCGATCCCGATCGAGCGCAGGCCATAGGCCTGGATGGTTTCCCAGCAGGTCATGCTCATGCCCCGGCTCTCCGAAGGGCTTCGCCGCCGGCCGTGGCCTGACCGTGGCTCAAACGGCGTGTCAGGCGTGAGATGCCGATTTCCGAGATGCGGGTGAACAGGAGGTAGAAGACCATGAGCGCCATAAAATACCACAGCCGCCAGTCGCCATGCGGGTATTCGTAGGCCTGCGTCTTGGACCCGCCGAGTTCGCGGGCGTAGTAGACGATGTCCTTGACGCCCAGGAGGAACAAAAGCGGCGTGGCCTTGATGAGGATCATCCAAAGGTTTCCCAGACCCGGCAGCGCGTATATCCACATCTGCGGGATGAGGATGCGGCGGAAGACCTGGGCGCGGCTCATCCCGTAGGCCTCGGCGGTTTCCAGTTGCGCGCGGGGCACGGCGTTCATCGCGCCGTAGATGACGTTGGCGACGAAGGCGCCGAAGACGATGGCGAAGGTGACGACCGCCAGCATGAAGCCGTAGGCCTGGTGCCAGAAGGCCGAGGACCGGGCGAGCGGCACCTTGGCCTCGGGGCAGACGCGGAATTCGAGGCCCTGCCAGGGCCAGGCGTGGTTCTCGCAGACCATCAGGCTCTTGCCATATTCGATGATCTGGTCCAGCGCGATGACGAAGAAGAGGAAGAAGATGATGTCGGGCACGCCGCGCACCATCCAGATGTAGAGCTTGCCCAGCCAGCTGACCGGCGCGATGTGCGACCGGGCTGCGGTCGCGCCGACGAAGCCCATGGCCAACGCCGCCGGGGCGGTGATCGCCAGGAGAAGAAGGACGGTCAGGAAGGACCAGTAGAACAGGACGTGCTTGGCCGAGGTCAGGTAGCAGACGGCCCAGGTCAGGCCCTCGATGGCTTTCGGATCGGCGCAGAATTCGAACATTCGCAGGTCCCGTTTCAAGGGTGGGGCGGGCCCGGAGGCCCGCCCGGTTCAGGCCTCAGCAGCCTTCCTTGCCGGCATCGCCCCAGGTCTTGGCCTCGGGTCCGAAATATTCCGGCTTGACGATCATGGCGTCCAGCGTGCCGTCGCACTTCATCGACTTGATCGCTTCGTCGAACTTGGCCCGCAGCTCCTTGTCGCTTTCGCGGAAGCCGAGGCCCACGCCGCCGCCGATCGACTCTTCCTTCTCCAGCAGCACCAGCGCGCCGCCCGATTCCGCAGCGATCGGCGCCAGGTAGTCCTTGTCGGCCAGCACCGCGACCGCCTCGCCATTCTTCACCGCAGCGACGGTTTCCTCGGGCGTGGCATATTCGACCAGCTGCATGCCGTTCTCGGCCACGAAGGCAGCCTGGATTGTCGAGGTCTGCGCGGCCACCGGGCCGGACTTCAGGTCCACATCCGCCGAGAGTGCCAGATAGGCCGAGGAGGCCGGCGGCAGGTAGCCCTGGCTGAAGTCGATCACCGCCTCGCGTTCCTCGGTGATGCTCATCCCGGCCATGATCACATCATAGTTGCCCGACTGCAGGTTCGGAATGATCGAGTCCCAGTCGTTCACCACCCATTCGCAGGTCAGTCCGGCGCGCTTGCACAGCTCGTCGCCGAGTTCGCGCTCGAAGCCCGCGACCTCGCCCGCGTCATTGATGAAGTTGTAGGGCGGGTAGGCGCCTTCGGTGCCCAGACGCACGATGTCCTGCGCCTGGACAGCGCCGCCGATCGCCAAGAGGGCGGTTGCGGTCAGTAGTCGTTTCATCCTTGGTCTCCCCTGTTGGATGCTTGCCGTGCCGGTCATTCGAACCAGCGGTTTTCCAGGCTGGCAAGCGTGCCGTCGCGACGCATCGCATCAAGCGCGCCGTTCAGCCGGCCCAGAAGCTCGTCGTTCCCCTTGCAGACGGCCATGGCCACGCCGTCGTCGGGGATCATTTCGGAATACAGGAACTCCAGCCCTTCGGCCGTAACAAAGGCATGGATGTCGGCGCGGGACTGGAACGGACCCAGCGCCAGCCCGACCTTGCCCGAAGCGACCGCCTCCAGCACCTGCGGCTCGGTCGGGAAGGTGATATAGCTGTAACCCATCCGGCGCAGATGCGCCTCGTGCACCGTGCCCGACTGCACGCCGATCTTGGCCGTGGCAGGCGGTGGCGCACCCGGCGGGCCGATGTACCATTCCTCGGGGTCGGTGCCGTGGTAGGGCGTGGTGAAATCGACCAGCGCGCGGCGTTCGTCGGTGATCGCCATGCCGCCGAGGACCACGTCGAAGCGTCCCGACATCACCCCCGGGATCAGCTGGTCGAAGTTTGCCAGTTCCCAGGAACAGGAGAGGGCGGCGCGGGCGCAGACCTCGTCCATCACGTCGCGTTCGAAGCCCGTGATCTCGCCTGCGTCGTCCAGGTAGGTATAGGCCGGGAACGGCGCGTCGGTGCCGATCACCACGGGCTCCGAGCCAGCGAGCACGAGCCCGGTCAGGACAAGCGCAATGGTCCCGGCACAGGCCATCGTCAGCCCGCCGTCGCCGAGAGGAACCCGCGCAGCCGCTCGCTTTGCGGGTTGCCGAACAGGTCCGCCGGCGCGCCCTGTTCCTCGATCCGGCCCTTGTGCAGGAAGATGACGTGATCGGAACAGTCCGCCGCCAGCTTCATGTCATGCGTGACCAGAAGCATCGTCCGCCCCTCGTCGGCGAGCGCCTTGATGACCTTGACCACCTCCTGCTCCAGTTCGGGGTCGAGCGCCGAGGTCGGCTCGTCGAACAGAAGCGCGCGCGGCTCCATGCAGAGCGCCCGGGCGATCGCCGCGCGTTGCTGCTGGCCGCCTGACAGTTGCGCCGGCCAGGCGTCGGCCTTGTCGCCGATGCCCACCTTGGCCAGATACTCGCGCGCCTTGACCTCGACCTCCTTCGGGTCGCGCTTGAGCACCGTGACCGGCGCCTCCATCACGTTCTGCAGGATGGTCATATGGGACCAGAGGTTGAACTGCTGGAACACCATCGACAGGTTGGTGCGGATGCGGGTGACCTGTTCGCGGTCGGCCGGGTGGCGATGCAGCCCCTCGCCCTTCCAGCGCACCGCCTCGCCTTCAAAGCGGATCTCGCCCTGCTGACTGTCCTCCAGAAGGTTGCAGCAGCGCAAAAGCGTGGACTTCCCGGACCCGGACGAGCCGATCAGCGACACCACATGCCCGCGCGGCGCCACCAGATCGACCCCTTTCAGCACCTCCAGCGGACCATAGCTCTTGTGCAGGTCGCGGATTTCGATGACCGGGGTGTCGGTGGCGTCTGGCATGAGTTCTTCTGTGTCAGGCAGTCTGGCCCGCAAGTAGGGAGCAGATTCCGCGGCATTGCAACGGCGATTTGGCCGTTCGACGGGTCGCGCGACGGCAATTTGATCAGATCAGGGCGGCAATCTGCTCGGGCGGGGGCGGATTGGGCACGGCGAGGTAATCCGCGACCGGCAGACGCAGGACGCCTTTCAGCCGCAGGATGGCCCGGTCCTCCGGAGCCAGAGCCGCGACGGCCTCGCTGACGGCATCGAAGATCGGGGCCGGGTCCTGTCCCCGGGCCGTGATGAAGGGCAGGCCGGGGGTCGGGTCGGTCAGCGCGACGATGCGCAGCGCCGCAACTTCGGAGTCGAGGTCGCAGAGGAGTGCATGGGTGACCGCGTCAAGCGCGGCGATGTCGGCGGCGCCCTCGATGACGGCCCGTGCCGACAGGCGATGCCCGCCCGTCTGCACCCCCGGCAAGAGGCTGATGCCCAATTTCGCCGCATGGCTCTGCGGTGCGGCCCAGCCGGATTGCGACAGGGGCTCGTTATAGGCCAGCCGCGCGCCGTGGAATTCGGACAGGTGGCGGCGCGGGTCGTCCGGTCGGGCGACGAAGACCGAGCGATAGTGGCCCGGCGGGCAGCCTGCGACCCCGTAGTCCGGCGTGCCGACATAGGTCACGCGGTCGTGCAGCCGGGCGCGGAACGGATAGCCGCAGGTCTGCGACAGGACGAGGTCTGGCGCGGTCCAGGCATCCCAATAGGCATGCTCGCCCCGGGTCAGTGCCTCGGGCGCGGCGATCCCCCGTCCGCGCAGCCCGGTGCGGATCAGCGCCCAGAGCCGGTCGTTCGCCCCCTGCGCCGGGCCGAAGTCATACATCCCGAGGCTGGCGATCATTCCCGTTCGGCCTTCTGCCGAGCGAGCGAGGATTCGACATCCGTCAGCCCCAGAAGGTTGGCCACCAGCCGCATCAGCCGGTCCTCTTGCGCCTCGCGCAGGCCATCCGCCAGCGCCACCGACCAGAGCGCGGTCATCAGGTCCGCCCGGTCCTCCAGCGGCACCGCCTCCTTCAGCGCGCGGGTGAAGCGGACGGTATCGGGCGCCTCGGCCTCCAGCGCCTCGGCCTCGGTCCGCAGCCGCGCGGTGGCGAAGGGGTCAAGCCCGTAGCGGCGCGCCAGCACGCGGTCGATCCGCTCGACCTCCTCGGCGGCGTAAAGCCCGTCGGTGCGGGCAACGCGGACCAGAAGCGCGGCCAGCGCCAGCTGGGCGTCGGGTTCCGGCAGGCGGGCGGGTTCGGGGGCCAGAAGGCGGCGGAGAAGCTCGATCATGCGCCGAACCTAGGGCTTTGCGGCGGGCTTGGAAAGCCGGGCAAACCGGGACGTGATCGCGGCCAGTTCCCCGGCCAGCCCGTAGGGCGGGTTGACGATGAAGAGGCCCGAGCCTTCCATCCGGTGCCCCTCGCGCGCAGGCGGGAAGCGGACCTCGTGGCGCAGGCCCTCGAGGAAGGCGGCTTCCAGCGCCTTCAGCATCGGGCCATGCGCGCCGCCCTTCAGGATCGGATACCACAGGATGAGGCAGCCCACGTTCCACTTGCGATGGATGTTCGCCATGTGGCGCGGGATCGCCTCGTAATCCGCCTTAACCTCGTAAGACGGGTCGATCAGCATCAGCCCCCGGCGCGGGGTGGGGGGCGTCAGCGCGAGCGCCAGCTCGAACCCGTCGCGCTTGTGGACATGCGCGCCCCAGGCTTTTGCGGCCTCGGAAAGGGCGGCATGTTCCTGCGGATGCAGTTCGGCCAGGTGCAGGCTGTCGCCTTCGCGCAGGCCCAGCGCCGCGATCAGGGGAGAGCCGGGATAGGCCCGAGCGCCATATTGCGCCCGCGCCTCCTCAAGCCGCTGCCGGTAGGGGTGATCGAGCGGAAACAGCCCCTCGGCCAGCGCGATCCCCGCCGCCGCCTCGCCGGTCCGCACCGCCTCGGCGGCGTCCAGGTCATAGACCCCGCGTCCGGCATGGGTCTCGATATAGGTCAGCGGCTTGTCCTTGCGCGTCAGGTAGTCCAGCACCCAGGCCAGCGTGGCGTGCTTGTGGACATCCGCGAGGTTCCCTGCGTGGTAGAGGTGCTGATAGGAAAGCATCCCCTTGCCCTAGCCGGCTTTCGGTCGCTTGGGAAGCGCCGGCCAGCTTGCGGGGCGTTCCGGAACGGCGTAGGACTAGCGCGCCGAGGATGCGGGAGCCGCCATGGAAATCTTCACCTATCAGGGCCTGGTCGCGTTGATGCAGGTCATCGGGATCGATCTGGTGCTGGCGGGCGACAATGCCATCGTGATCGGTCTGGCCGCTGCCGGATTGCCGAAGGACCAGCGCAGGAAGGCGATTCTCGTCGGCATCCTTGCCGCCACGGTCATGCGCATCGGCTTTGCGCTGATTACCACGCAGCTTCTGGAGATCATCGGCCTTCTCCTGGTCGGCGGACTGCTTCTGCTCTGGGTCTGCTGGAAGATGTGGCGCGAGTTGCAGACCAGCCATGCCGAGGAACACGCCGCCGTCGAGGCGCTGGCCGAGGCCGACCTGAACGCCGACGGCACGGTTGCGGGGGACGCTCCGCGCAAGACGCTGGCCCAGGCCGTGACCCAGATCGTCATCGCCGACGTGTCGATGAGCCTCGACAACGTTCTGGCCGTGGCCGGGGCCGCGCACGGGCATCCGACTGTGCTGGTGGTCGGTCTGATCCTGTCGATCGCGCTGATGGGGCTTGCGGCCAGCTATATCGCCAATCTCCTGAACCGTTTCCGCTGGATCGCCTACATCGGGTTGCTCATCATCCTCTACGTCGCGCTGAAGATGATGTGGGAAGGCTGGCACCAGGTCGAGCCGGTCGTGCTGGGCATGCTGCATTAGGCGCCCCGGTCAGGCGTCATCCTCGTCTGCGGGCAAGTCGGATTGCCGGCCCGAGAGCACGTCGTCGAGTTCGTGCTGCCGCCTCTCTTCCTTCCGGGCGATGGCCTTCAGGATGTCCCGGCGGTCGGGGCAGAAATGCAGCACGTCTGCCCGCCGCTGCCGCAGCGTGGCCAGGTCCTGCCGCAACTGCCGGACCCGGTCGTCCCTGGACTGGAACGACAGGCCGATGCTGCGGCGATACCGCAGGAGGCGATCTTCCAGCCAGGTCACCCGGCCCAGAAGCCGGGCGCGGAACATCAGGATGCGATCTTCGAAGAGCTCGGTTTCGGTGATCGGCCCAAAACGGTCGAAGAGGTCGCGGTGCCAGGCGCTGCTGGCGCCGAGGGCATGCGAGATGGCCTTGGCCAGGTCAGGCAGGGATTTCTGCTGCAAGGCCTCGGGCCGCGTCCGCTGGCGCTGCCTGTCCTGCGCCACACCCGCGGCGTCCATGTCCGTCACGTTGGAATAGACATAGCGCGGATCGTCCCGCGCGATGGCCTCGGCGATCACGCGGGCGCGCCGGGGTTCCGAGATGTCGTCGCCCGCATTGTAGATCAGCCAGTCCGAGGTCGCGAGGTCGAAGAGCCGGTTGACATGGCCGATCAGGCCGAGGTTCTGCGGGTTGCGGTTCAGGACGATCCGGTGCGGCCCGGTGTAGGCCGCGGCCATGTCCGACATGATGCGGAAGGTGTCGTCGGGCGAGCAGTCATCCGTAAGCACGATTTCCAGATCGGGATGGTCCTGCGCGAAGGCGGCGGCCACGGTCTCGGCGATGAAGGCTTCCTGCCGGTAGGCCATGACGACAAGGGACAGACGCATGCGGGGCTCCTCGGGGCGCGGCGACTATGCGGCGCAGGAGGGCGCGGCGCAACTCGCTCTTGCCTGCGCGCCCGGTGGTGCGGCAATCCGGGCTTGGACGGCGATCCTGTGCGGGTAAGGTGGTGTCAGACCGCCAAGGAACCGACCGATGCCAGACCGCGCTCTCTTGCCCTTGACCCTTGCCGTGGCGCTTGCCCTGCACCCCCTGGCGGTGCGCGCCTGCGACCAGCCGCTGGCCCCGCACTTCGATGCCGATCCGCAAGGCGGAACCTCCATCTCGGTGGGTCGCATTGCGGACCGCGAATGGCGGTTGCGCAGCATCGACGGCGACCCGATCCCGGATACGGCCGATGTCTGGCTGATGGTGACGCCGGACGGCAAGATCTCGGGCCGGGCGGGTTGCAACCGCTATGTCGGACAGGCAGAGCTGGATGCCGGGTTCATCGGCTTCGGCCGGCTCGTGGTCACCTACATGGCCTGCGATGTGCGGACCATGGAACTCGAATCCGCCTATCTTGCGACCCTGGCCGAGATCGGAGGCTTCGTGGTCGGCCCGGACGGCGCGCTGTGGCTGACCCGCCCGGACGGCACGGCCGGGCTGTGCTTTGGCCCGGCCTGAGGGCAGTCCGACAGGGCAGGGGCGGATCAGACCAGCCGGCTGACCTCGACCGCCGCACGCACGAAATCGGCGAATAGCGGATGCGGCGCGAAGGGTTTCGACTTCAGCTCGGGGTGGAACTGCACGCCGATGAACCAGGGGTGGTCCTTGACCTCGACGATCTCGGGCAGCTTGCCGTCGGGCGACATGCCGCTGAAGATCAGGCCGCATTTCTCGAGGTCGTCGCGATACTGGATGTCCACCTCGTAGCGGTGGCGGTGGCGTTCCTCGATCACCGTGGTGCCATAGACCTGCGCCACCTTCGAGCCTTCCTTCAGGTTCGCGGTATAGGCGCCCAGGCGCATGGTCCCGCCCTTGGCATCGTCGGCCTTGCGCCGGACGGTATGGTTGCCCTGCACCCATTCCTTCAGGTGATAGACGACCGGAGTAAAGCGCTTCGCCCCCGCCTCGTGGTCGAACTCCTCGGACCCCGCGTTCTTGACGCCGACGAGGTTCCGCGCGGCTTCGATCACCGCCATCTGCATGCCGAGGCAGATGCCGAGATAGGGGATCTTCTTTTCCCGCGCGAAGGTCGCGGCGCGGATCTTGCCTTCGGTCCCGCGTTCGCCAAAGCCGCCGGGGACGAGGATCCCGTGGAAATCCTCCAGCCAGGGGGCGGGGTCCTCGCGTTCGAAGATCTCGGCGTCGATCCATTCGGCGCGGACCCTGGTGCGGTTCGCCATGCCGCCGTGGGTCAGCGCCTCGGCGATGGACTTGTAGGCGTCTTCAAGCTGGGTGTACTTGCCGACGATGGCGATGCGCACCTCGCCCTCGGGATGGGTGATGCGGTCCATCACGTCCTCCCAGCGGGCGAGGTTGGGCTTGGGTGCAGGCGTGATGCCGAAGGCGTCGAGCACGGCCTGGTCGAGGCCGGCCTTGTGATAGGCGAGCGGGGCCTCGTAGATGGTCTTGAGGTCGTAGGCGGGGATCACCGCCTCTTTGCGCACGTTGCAGAAGAGGGCGATCTTTTCCCGTTCGCGGTCCGGGATCGGATGCTCGGAACGGCAGACGAGCACGTCGGGAGCAAGGCCGATGGATTGCAGTTCCTTGACGCTATGCTGGGTGGGCTTGGTCTTCAGTTCCCCCGAGGCCGAAAGATAGGGCAAGAGCGTCAGGTGCATCAGGATCGACTGACCGCGCGGGCGTTCGTGGATGAACTGGCGGATCGCCTCGAAGAAGGGCAGGCCCTCGATGTCGCCGACCGTGCCGCCGATCTCGCACAGCATGAAGTCGACCTCGTCATCGCCGATGCGCAGGAAGTCCTTGATCTCGTTGGTGACGTGGGGAATGACCTGGATGGTTTTCCCCAGGTAATCGCCGCGGCGTTCCTTCTCCAGCACGTTGGAATAGATCCGGCCCGAGGAGATCGAGTCGGTGGTCCGCGCATGGACGCCGGTGAAGCGTTCGTAGTGGCCGAGGTCGAGGTCGGTCTCGGCGCCGTCGTCGGTGACGAAGACCTCGCCGTGTTCGAAGGGCGACATCGTGCCGGGATCGACGTTCAGGTAGGGGTCGAGTTTCCGCAGCCGCACCGTGTAGCCGCGGGCCTGCAAAAGCGCGCCGAGGGCGGCGGAGGCAAGGCCCTTGCCGAGAGAGGAGACAACGCCGCCGGTGATGAAAATGTAACGCGCCAAGGCGGACTCCCGTGTTTGTCGGCGATTCGGCAGGGGTGGAATCGCGGCACCACGGGAGTTGACCTATAGCCGCTCCCGCAGAGGTTAGCAACGCCTTGCCCGCTAGATCATGCGGGCAGGGCCAGAAGGAACTGCAAGCGATTGTGGGTCAGTTGCCCGTGGCCGGGGCGGCGGGTTCATCAGCGCGCTGCGGCGTGACCGGCGCGTCGCCGGAGCCGGTCGTCATCCCGGGCAGCGTCAGATCGGTGCCGGCGAGGCCACCGCCGGTTGCCGGAGCCGAGGTCGCGGGCGCGTCCGCAGGTGCGGTCGTCGCCGCGCTGTCCACGACCGAACCGCCCTCGCCGCCGCGGGTGGCCAGGATGGTCAGGGTGATCGAGGTGACGATGAAGGCCGCCGCGAAGATCCAGGTCAGCTTGGTCAGCGCCGTCGCCGCGCCCCGGGCCGACATCGTGCCGCCGCCCCCGCCCATGCCAAGCCCGCCGCCCTCGGAGCGCTGCAGCAGCACCACGCCGATGAGAAGGAGCGCGAGGATCAGGTGGATGGTGAGGATGACGTTTTCCATGCGGGTCCCGAAAGCTGACGCGCCTATCTAGGCGGAAGGGGACCGGGGCGCAAGGGTCGGCTTCCGGACGGAGGAGCCGTCCTTGCGGCATCGAGCCGCGCGGACGGCGCTGCCGCGCGCGCCTGGCCGGGCTTGCAAGGCTGGCCGGCGCGGGTGCCTCCGGCGGGAGTATTTCGGAAAGGGCAAGGGTCTGGAGCGCAGAGCTCAGCCGTCGACCTCGTCCGTGGTCTGCTGGCCGGACAGGCGCTGGCGCAGGATCGACCAGCTCATGCCCACGCCGAGGATCAGCGACAGGACCAGGATGCCGAGCCAGGTGTTCAGCGCCGAGTTGTCGAGGCCGAGGAGTCCCCAGTCGGTCAGCACCCAGAGGCCGGCGGCGAAGATCGCGGCGATGACGGCGGCGCCGAGGAGGCCGATCGAGCGCATGGTGGCGACGAGATAGATCGTCGCCGCGACGCCAAGGACGAGGCCCGTGAAGACGATCAGCGGGGTCTGTTCGCCCCAGGCCGTCCGCGCCCAGGCGACATAGTTCCAGGACGTCGGGTTGAAGATCGCGGCGAGGAGGAGGAAGGCGCCGAACCAGCGGAGGAGAAAGCCCATTGTCCAGTCCCGGAGGGTTGCAGTTCCGGCATGCTACCCCGGCGCACGGCGCAGGCAAGTGGTCGAATTGCAGGGTTTCCCCCCCGCCTGCCTGTCGCTATACCCCGCTTGGTTTCGGGACTGACTCGGGGAATGACATGGCCAACGTCGTCGTGGTGGGTGCCCAGTGGGGCGATGAGGGCAAGGGCAAGCTGGTGGACTGGCTGTCCGAGCGCGCCGACGTGATCGCGCGGTTCCAGGGCGGGCACAACGCAGGGCACACCCTGGTGATCGGCGAGACGGTTTACAAGCTGTCGCTCCTGCCCTCGGGGATCGTGCGGCCGGGCAAGCTTTCCGTGATCGGCAACGGGGTTGTGGTGGACCCCTGGCACCTGGTGACCGAGATCGAGAAGCTGCGCGGGCAGGGGGTCGAGATCGGCCCCGAGAACCTGATGCTGGCCGAGAACGCCAGCCTGATCCTGCCGATCCATGGCGAACTGGACCGCGGGCGCGAGGCGCAGACCTCGGTGGCCAGGATCGGCACCACGGGGCGCGGCATCGGTCCGGCCTACGAGGACAAGGTCGGCCGCCGGGCGATCCGGGTCGCCGACCTGTTCGATGCGGCGACGCTGGAGACCCGGATCGGTCGCCTCCTGACCCATCACAACGCGCTGCGGGCAGGCCTCGGGCTGGATCCGGTGGACGCGCAGGCGCTGAAGGCGCAACTGCTGGAGATCGCGCCGAAGCTGAAGCCCTATGCCGGCCCCGTCTGGAAGGTCCTGAACGAGGCGCGGCGGGCAGGCAAGCGGATCCTCTTCGAGGGCGCGCAGGGCTCGCTTCTGGACATCGACTACGGGACCTATCCCTATGTCACCTCTTCGAACACGATCGCCGGGCAGGCGGCGACCGGCACCGGCCTGGGGCCGACGGCCATCGACTTCGTGCTGGGGATCGTCAAGGCCTATACCACCCGCGTTGGCGAGGGGCCGTTCCCGGCCGAGTTGCACGACGAGGACGGGCAGCGCCTGGGCGAGCGGGGGCACGAGTTCGGCACGGTGACGGGGCGCAAGCGGCGCTGCGGCTGGTTCGATGCGGTGTTGGTGCGGCAGACCTGCGCGACCTCCGGGGTCTCGGGAATCGCGCTCACCAAGCTCGACGTGCTGGACGGGTTCCGCACGCTGAAGATCTGCGTCGGCTACGACCTGGACGGCAAACGGATGGACTATCTGCCGATCGCGGCGGACGAACAGGCCCGCTGCAAGCCGATCTACGAAGAGATGGAAGGCTGGTCGGAAACGACCGCCGGCGCGCGGTCCTGGGCCGATCTGCCGGGCGCTGCCATCAAGTATGTCCGGCGGATCGAGGAGCTGATCCAGTGCCCGGTCGCCCTGCTGTCCACCTCGCCCGAGAGGGACGATACGATCCTCGTGACCGACCCCTTTGCCGATTGACGCGGGCGCCTATCTTGATGCTGTGCCCGCTGATGGCAGGCTGGAGGGGAGGTCCGACATGTCCTTGAGCTACAGGGCCCGCCGGCGCTGGGCGCTCGTGATCCTTCTGATCGGCTTGCCCGTCTATGTCGTGGCGGCCGTGACGCTGGTGGGGCTGATCGAACGGCCCACGGTGCTGGTCGAATTGGCGATCTACGTCGGTCTCGGCTTTGCCTGGGCCTTGCCCTTCCGTTTCATCTTCCGCGGCATAGGCCAGGCCGACCCGGATGCGGCCGGCCCCGTCACGGAAAAGACGGACGGGCCGAGCCCATCCGTCTGATCCAGTTCAATTGGCGGAAGAAACCGTCAGCCAAGGCGTCGAGCCTCGGCCAGGTAGGGCGAGGTTTCCGCGAGGCTGTAATGCCCGCGCGTCACCTTCTCGATCCGCCCGGTGCGCAAGAGCGTGCCGAAGCTGCGCAGGCCGTCCTCGCGGCTGACCGGCTTGCCGCCCGCGCTGGCGACCATCCGCCGCATCAGTTGCGGGCGGGTGAACTGCGCGCGCTTCTCGACGCAGGTGGCATAGGCGGCAGCGGCTTCAAGCAGTTCGGCCATCGACCGTGCGCCCACCGTCTCGGCAAAGGCGGCAAGGCCGGCCTCGTCGATCTCTGCATTGTCCTCGGCCAGATCCTCATCCTCGGCGGCTTCGGCCGCGGTGCCGTAGGACGGCTTTTCCAGCACGATGCTGCGGGCGGGGGCGGCGGAGGCGGCAACCGCGGCACCGGCGCCGATGGCGCCCGAGAGCCGGCCGGTGCGCAGGGCCACCATCGGCTGGCCGGCGGGATTGGCCGGTGCGATCCCCGGGGCTGCCGGCGCCAGCGACGGGGCGGGAGCGGCCGGGGCAGGGGCAACGGCCGGTGTCACCCGGTCGATGCGCTGTTCGGAAACCAGGACCAGCGGCGGAGGGCTGATCATGCCGGGACGGATGGTGCCGGGACGCGGTTCCTGCGGCCGGATGTTGACGGACTTGCGGCGGGTCGGCTTGACCTCGGGCGGAGCAGGGGGCGCTTCGGCCTCGTCGGGCTGGATCGCTTCGGCCAGATCGTCGCGGTACGGGTCGAGGTTCGTGTCGCCGCGCGGCGCCTCGTAGTCCAGATCGGCGCGGTCGGCCTCGGTCGAGGCGACGGCGGCCTTCAGACGCGACAGTGCCTCTTGCCGGCGCTTGTTCGTCTCTTCGGCCATGACCTCTTCGGCCTGTTGCATCAGGCGGGCGATCTGGTCGGACTCGCTTTCCTGCGCCTGGGACCGCATTGCAGAGGGGTCGGCTGCCGAGCCTTCTTCATCCGGGTGCAGCCGCACGACGCGCGAATTCAGCCTGCGCGACCGCCTGGCGGCCTTGGCATCCGGTTGGGCCTCGCTGGCCGCGACCTCGGCGACCGGTTCCGCCGGCGCCTCGGTCGGGGCGCCCGGGCTCGCGTCGGGACGACCCAGGTCCACGACCTCGGCCGGGGTCGGATCGGCGGCATCGTGATGGGCGAAGGCGAAATCCGCATCCGGCTGCACGTCGTAGAGGGCCGGCGCATCCTCGGGCAGAGGATCCTCGGTCGTCAGCGCGATGGCGTTGGCCGGTCCGATGTCCGCGTCCGGATCAAGGTCCTCGGGCAGGAGATCGTCAGCCAGCGCGGTAAAGGTGGTCGCCTCGGGCGCGATTTCGGCCGGTGTGTCGCCGTCGAGCGCGGCAAGATCCGCGATGTCGGCAGGATCGACAGCAGCCTCGCCCTGCGGGTCCGCATAAAGCTCGGTATCACTGAACGGGTCGTAGGCATCGGCGAAGGATTGGATCGGCCGGGCAGCTTCCGTCCCGTCCGCGACCATCGCCCCGAGCCGGCTGGCGACATCGGGAATATCGGGAATCTCGTCTGCCGCAACCTCGGCAAGATGCGTTTCAAAGGGGTCGAGAGCCTGAACGGTCGGCTCGAGATCTGTTTCCGACGCTTCGAACCATGTATGGGTCTCTTCTGGAACGGCAGGCGAAGCCAGCACCTGATTGTCCGCCGCGGCGCTGTCTCCGGCAATGGCATCCGAGGGGGCGTTGGTCAGTTCGGCTGCGGCCGAAGGCACCGACCGGCGGATCCGTGCCAGCTTGGCCGCCACTCCCTCGGGAATGTCATCCTTGAGCGAGGGTTCGGCCGCGGCGGCAGCGTCCTCGACCGGCGCGCCGCCATCCTGCGTCAGCCGGCTGCGACGGCGTTCGGGGGCGACATTGAACTGGATGCGCGGCGAAGCGGCAGGTTCGGCGGGCGATGCATCGACCAGCGCCTCGGCCTTCGGACCGGTGTCGCGCGCGGTGGCGGCGCCGGCAAGGCGCGCAACCTCGCGCTCGGCCAGACGGTGCAGCATGGCGGCATCCGGCGGCGGCGGCTCGGCGCCGAAGTGGCGATCCTGCGCGGCCAGGTCCCGGAAATATTCGGCGATCGCCTTCATGGTATCGAAGGGATTCTCGAACCCTTCCAGCGTGCAGCTGAAAGTCCCGTAGGACACGGTCAGAATCTTGCTTTCACTGGTCATGACTGGACAGCCTTTCGCCTTGGTCGTCGCACGATACATTTCTGCACCGTCCTATTGCATGGACAGACCGGGGTAATTTGATGGATTGATTGTGGCCGGAGCCCGGGAAATCTGCCTTAATTGGATACAGTCTTACATGAAATCGCCGATTGTCCAGTCAACCCATGGTGTGACGCTGGCCGGTGGAGGGCCAATTCCCGCGCGAGATCTTGCGCTTGCCCTGGCCCGGGCGCCGGTCGCGGTTGCGGCGGACGGCGGTGCCGACCGGCTGCTGCAACTCGGGGTCACGCCCGATGCGGTGATCGGGGACATGGACTCGATCTCCGGGGCGGCGCGACAGGTGATTCCCGCCGAGCGCCAGCATCTGGTGTCCGAACAGGTGACGACGGATTTCGACAAGGCACTGCGGCTGATCGAGGCGCCGCTCGTCCTGGCGCTGGGCTTTGCCGGGGCGCGGCTCGACCACGGCCTTGCGGCCTTTTCCACGCTGGTCGCGCGGGCGGACCGGCGGTGCATCCTGCTCGGGCCGAAGGATTTCGCCTTCGCCGCCCCGTCGCGCCTGACGCTTGACCTGCAACCGGGCGAGCCGTTTTCCCTGTTTCCGATGGCGCAGGTGACGGGTGTCAGCACGGGGCTGGAATGGCCGATCGCCGGCATCCGCTTCGCGCCTGCCGGAATGATCGGCACGTCGAACCGGGTGATTGCCCGGCGCGTCGAGCTGGAGTTCGACCAGCCGGGGATGCTGGTCATCCTGCCGCGGCGGCGGCTCGATGCGGCGATCAGGGCGCTGCGGTCAGCGCCGTAACGGCGGCCTTGTCGCGCGCGGTCTTCCGCTCGCGATGGATGATGTAAAGGCCCGAGGAGACGATGATCGCGATGCCGATCCAGGTCAGGCGGTTCGGGAAGTCGTCGAAGATCAGGTAGCCCAGGATCACGGCGGTCACGATCTCGAAATAGTGCAGCGGGGCGAGCGTCGCCGAGGGCGCGAATTTCAGGGCATAGGTCATGCACATGTGGCTGACCGCAGCCCAGAACCCGACCCCGAAGAGCCAGAGCCAGTTCCAGCCCTCGGGCCGGATCGGGTCGAGCGCCGCGATCCCCGACCCCTCGGCCAGGATCATGACGGGCAGGCAGAGGAGAAGCCCGGTCCAGGAGGTGTGGAACTGCATCGTCACCGGGTGCATCCAGGCCGAGATGGCGCGGGTGACCAGCATGTAGAAGGCGAAGAGGAAGGCCGTCGCCAGCGGCCAGAGCGCGACAAGGCCGAAGGCGGCGAGCGAGGGCTGGATCACGAACATCGCGCCGACGAAGCCCACGGCGCAGGCGGCGATGCGGCGCGGTCCGACCTGGTCGCCGAACAGGAACCGCCCCAGGATCAGGAGGATGAAGGGCTCGACAAAGACGATGGCCAGCGCGTCAGCGATCGGCATGACCTGGATGCCCGAGACGAAGGCGAAGGTCGAGACGAGGAGGAAGAGGGCGCGCAGCGCGCTGTAGCCGAGCGCCCGCGCATCCAGCCGCAGCGGCAGGCGCATGACCAGCACGACCGGCAACATCAGCGCGGTCTGCACCACGAAGCGCGCCGCCGTGACCTGCCCCACCGGCACGCCGTTCTCGGCGGCGAGCTTTGACCTGCCCCCCGGTCGTCCCTCGTTCCTAACGAGAGTCCTTGGGGTTGATAGTGGTCGGTTTTGGGTTGGGCAAGTGCGCCGGGCGCAGAGCCCTCAGATTGCTCAAGCGCCCGGCGCGCTTCTGCGGGCGTTTGGTTGCCCAGTGAGGAATGCGGCCTGACGTTGTTGTAGTCGTAGCGCCAGTGGGCGAGCTTCCGGCGTGCGTCTGCCAAGCTGTCGAAGATCTCCTCGTTCAGGCATTCGTCGCGCAGGCTGCCGTTGAAGCTTTCGATGTAGCCGTTCTGCTGGGGCTTTCCGGGATCGATGTAATGCCACTCGACGCCGTTCTCGTTGGCCCATTTCAGGATCGCCTTGCTGGTGAACTCGGTCCCGTTATCACTGACGATGCAGGCTGGTTTTCC
>NZ_VMDU01000004.1 GCF_008271465.1 Tabrizicola flagellatus
GACGCGCCGGGATCAGGCCCGAAGTTCCCTCTTGCGCAAGGGGCGGTTACACATGTTGCATATCCGCCACCTCGCGCTCCAATAGCGATCTCATGCCTGCACGCGAGGCTGCCGCTTGCGCGATCCGGCGCATTTCCCCTTTCCGATCCGAACCGAGGCTAATAACGTGGAGTCAACGCTGACGTGCCCCCTTTCATCCGGGGGCCAAGGAGAGTCTTGTCATGTCCATCCTTCGTCGACTTGCCGTCGCCCTATTCATCGTGCCGTTCCTTTCGCTTGTGGCAACCGCCCAGGATTACCGCATCCGTCCCGGCGACGTGCTGCAGATCGAAGTTCTTGAAGACAACACGCTGAACCGCAGCGCCATCGTGCTGCCGGACGGCCAGATCACCCTGCCGGTCGCGGGCACGATCCGGGTTGCCGGCCGCAGCCTTGCCCAGGTTCAGGCCGACCTCGCCCAGCGCCTGGCCCCGGGCTTTGCCACCACTCCGACCGTCTATGTGTCGATGAGCGCCCTGGCCGAGCGGCCGGCCTCGACCCCCGCCGCCGCCCGCACCATCGCCATCTACGTCCTCGGTGCCGCCAACAGCCCCGGCAAGGTCGAGGTCGCCCCCGGCGCCACCTTCCTTCAGGCCCTCGCACAGGCGGGCGGGCCCTCCCCCTTCGCCGCCAAGAAGCGCATCCAGCTGCGTCGCGTGGACAAGTCGGGGGTCGAGCGGGTCTACAAGCTGGACCTCGACGCCATCGAGAACGGCGCCTCGGGCGGCAGCACCCGCCTGATGAACGGCGACGTCATCGTGATCCCGCAGCGCAAGCTGTTCGAGTAAGGCCGCATGCGCCGCTCTGGCCACCTTGTTGGGGGTCTCTGTGCCCTTGGCGTTCCGTTCCTGCCTGGCGTGGCCATGGCGCAGGAGGGCGGCGTCCTGCTGACCTTCGGGATCGAGAACCGGATCGAGATCAGCCGCAACGCCGGCCTCGCCATTCCGGCCGAGGGCACCGAAGTTGCGAATGTGACGCTCTTGTCCTTCGGCGTGGTCAGCGAAACCGCGCTGGACCGGCTGACCTTCGGGGTGACCGGCGGCCTGATCGCCCGGACGAACGACGACGGCAGCGAGTTCGATTTCGGGCGTGGGGCCGTGAATTTTGCCTATCACCGAGAGGTGCCGGCGGCAGTGCTAGATCTGACGGCCGACTTCCGCTCGGATGACGCCGATGCCTTCGGCGACGATCTCGGCGACATCGGCGCCGAAGGGACACGCAGCGACCTGTCGCTGTCGGCGCGGAAGGAGACCGGGCGGACCTCGGGCGTGGGCCTGGCCTTCGGGCTGGCCTATGACCGGACCGACTACCAGGACACCACCGACCCCGACCTTGTCGATACCGAGGAATGGCGTGGCGACATCGCCGCGATCCTGCGGTTTTCGGAGATCGCGACCGGACGGGTCGGCGTGCGCTATCGTCACCGCGAGGAGGACGATCTCGGCACAACCACGACCGATGAAGCCACAGCCTTCGCGGGACTGGACTACGCCATCAGCGAACGTGCCGACCTTTCGGTCGAACTGGGCTACACCCGGACCGAAACCGAAGACTCCGACATCATCACCCGCGAACGCGGCCCCGAGGCCAGTGTCCGGTTGTCCTACGACATGCCGGTCGGCACCGCCTATGCGCAGCTAAGTCTGGCGACGGATGCCGACGAAGGCCAGCGCGAGACGTTCGAGATCGGCCGCGCGCTGGAAACCGGGCGCGATACCCTGTCAGCCCGACTGGGGGTGACCCATGGCGACGAGACCGGGACCGACCTGATCGGCGGACTGGCATGGACCCGCGCCCTGCCCGATGGCAGCTTCGGGATCACGCTGGAACGGCGCGTCAGCTATGATGCCGATGCCGACGAGCGGGTGGCGGATTCGATCTTCAGCCTGAGCTGGGCCAAGAATCTCAACGAAAGCACGACCCTGCTGTTCGACGCGACCTACGAGTTGAGCGACGCGCCCTCCGAACGGATCGAGCAGGTGGCGCTGGACGCGGGCTTCACCCATGCGCTGACCGCGGATTGGAACCTGTCGGGCGGGGTGGGCTACACCGTGCGCAACGATGCCGACGGCCAGGCGGAATCGCCGCGGCTGTTCGTGGCGATCAGCCGGGATTTCCAGTTCCGTCCCTGACCGACGCCCGGGCGAACAGCCCGACGCAATCGTATTTCCGGTCCGGCGCGGCGAAGGCGGTTCGGGCAAGCAGCCCCAGATCACGGGCCAGTAACCGTGGCGGGGTCTGGCGCGCGCCGCCATGGTCCCGCAACAGCCGATACACCCGGTTTTCCCAGGCCCGCCAGCGCGCATCGAAGTGCCGGGTATGACCATGATGCACCTCGGCCACGATCTCGAAGCCGTTCCGTTCCATCAGCCGCCGCAGCGACCGCCCGGTGAAGAAGTGCACATGACGCGGCACGTCAAGCATCTCCGAGATCTCGGCATAGGTCTGGAAATGAAGGGCAGCGCAGTTCGGCACCTCGCAATAGAACCCGCCCCCGGGGGCAAGCAGAGCCCGCACGTTGCGCAAGGCCAGGCCCGGGTCGGCACAATGTTCCAGCACATGTGTCATCAGCACCAGGTCGAACCTCTGCGCCGCCGTCCCGGGCGGGATCGCCTCCGCGGTTCCCGCGGCGACCGCCACGCCGCGCGCGGCGGCAACCTTCCGCGCCTCTGCGTCGGGCTCGACCCCGTGCAGGCTGCGCCCGGACCCGGCAAGGGTGGCGAGAAGATCCCCGCCGCCGCAGCCGATGTCCAGGATCCTCTTCGCCTGCGGCTGCAGGGTCAGTAGCCAGTCGGCATCCATCATCCGGCCATGGTCTGTCAGCCAGGCGAGCTTGAACAGCACGCGTTCGGCAAGGCTGGCGCGGACATCGGGGAAATGCGACCGACCATGCGTGTAGTAGGCCGCCATCTCGTAGCTCGCGCGCACTTCTTCGGCTGTCGGCCGGCGCCGCATCAGTCCGACATCGCAGGCGGGGCACCACACGAGCCTCCCCGACCCGATCGGCTGTCGGGTCTTCACATCGACCGGGATCTCCAGCCAGGGCGACAGATCACCGGCCTGCGTTCCGCAGATCGGGCAATGCAGGTCTTGCAGCGGCGCGTCCATGGCCTTCGCCCAGTTGGCTGGGATTGCAGAGACTATGGGGGCAATCCTGGCACGGGACCAAGCTAATTGCCATCAACACTCCGTTTCCTGCCCAGGCTGCGCAGGGCATGTCCCACGAGGTCACGCAGGAAATGCGGCGGGCCGGGCGGGATCTTCGGCTGCACCAGACGCCGCGCCCGCAGGATCAGGGCACCAGCCAGATGCGCAAGCGTCGCCATGATCGCCCGGGCGGTGCCGCCGGCCTTGCGGAAATAGTGCCAGCGGCTGTCGAACCAGTAGTCGGGCACCCGCTTCCAGCCCTTCATGCCCGTCGAGACCGAGCCGATATGTTCTACCCGGCTTTCCCTGACGAAATGCGTGGGCCAGCCGGCCTCGGCCGCCCGGCGGCAGAGGTCGGTTTCCTCGAAATAGAGGAAGAAGGCCTCGTCGAACATGCCCACGTCGCGGATCACCGCCTCGCGCAGCATCATGCTGGCGCCGGCCAGCCAATCGACCGGCCCGCTCGTCTCGGGAACACCGATCGCCACCGAGCGGTGCCGCAACAGCCGCGAGATCGGCCCGGTCCGCGCCGCGCCCTCGAACTCCGAGGCGACCGAGGGGAAGCGGAAACAGGTCACATGCGGCTCGCCGTCCGGGCCATGGATGTAGCTGCCCGCGATGCCGACCTGCGGATGGGTTTCCAGATAGTCGAGGAGACGCCGGATCGCATCCGGGGCGGGGAAGGCGTCCGAGTTGAGGATATAGACGTAGTCGGGCCGCACCCCGCCCGGCAGTCCCAGCCGGATGCCCACGTTGTTCCCGGCCCCGAAGCCGCCGTTGCGGCCCGACTGCACCACGCGGAAGCGGGGGCGGTCCTTCAGCGCGGCGCTCATCTTCTCGAACGAGCCGTCGCCGGAATCGTTGTCCACCACGACGATGCCGCCGGCGATCCCCTGCATGGCAACTTCGGCACTGTCGGCCGCGCGCAGGGTCATGTCCGCCGTGCGCCAGTTCAAGAGCACGGTCAGGACGGTCGGGCCTTTCAGGTCGGCGTCGCTCATTGCCCCTGCCCCTCCTTGCGCGCCTTCAGCGCCGTGACGGTCAGCGAGGGCAGCACCAGTGCGCAGTCCAGATAGCGCCGCGCCAACCGGCGCGGGTTCGACAGCATCCGCCACAGCCACTCCATCGCGATCTTCCGCACCCAGACCGGCGCCCGGGTCTGGTGGCCGGCGATGAAATCCAGTCCCGCGCCGATCGACAGGAACCCCAGCCCCGGCTGCCGCGCAAGGCCCCGCGCCGCCAGCACCTCCTGCTTCGGCGCGCCCAGCGCCAGCAGGCAAATGCGGGCACCGGAGGCCGCCACCTGGTCGATGAGCGCATCCGCCGCGGAACTTTCGGGATCGAACCCGTAGGGCGGCGCGAGGCAGGCCGCGACCTTCAGCCCCGGATGGTCGGCCCGCAACCGCTCGGCCGCCGCCCGCAACACCGGCTCGGTCGAGCCGAGGAAGGCGAGCGGCACGCCCAGACGCGTCGCCATCGCCGCGACCGGCGCGATCAGCTCGGACCCCGGCACCAGCGCCACGTCGCGCCGTCCCGACAGCCCCGCCATCCAGACGATGGGATTGCCGTCCGCGACCACATGGCTGTGCGCCTGATAGGCTGCGCGGAAGGTCGGGTTCCGCCGCAGCTTGACCACATGGTCGAGGTTGAGCGTCGCCACCGCAAAGCCATGTCCCCGGCCGAGGCAGGCCTCCATGTCGGCCAGAAGCGCCGCCTCGGTCGGGAAGTTGACCAGCGACAGGGCATCCAGCCCCGACGCCCCTGATTCCGCCTGTCCCTCGCGCACCATCGACACTCCCGCCATCCTCTTGCCACACAGCTCTGGCACCTGTCCCGACGGGCAGGCGATTGTCCATTCGCCGTCAAGCAGATAGTCTGAATCATATCGGGATTTACAGGGTTTTTCGTGGCATTCGCGCAAGGATCATTCGGACAGGGGAACGATCCCGCGCCCACGGCCGGATTGTTGCCGGTCTCCTTCAGCATCGTCGTGCCGACCTTCCGGCGCGAAGCCTATCTGCCCCCGCTCTTCGCCGCCGTCGCCCACCAGCGCGCATCGATTCCCGAAACCGTCGAACTGCTTCTCGTCGACAATTCGCCCGAGGCCTCGGCCCGCGCCGTGGCGGGCGATGCCCCCGATTTCGTTCGCTACGTCCACGAACCCAGGACCGGCGTCGCCCGTGCCCGCAACCGGGGCGTGACCGAGGCGCGGGGCAGTCATGTCATCTTCCTCGACGACGACGAAAC
Organism: Tabrizicola flagellatus; assembly: GCF_008271465.1. Lineage (GTDB taxonomy): Bacteria > Pseudomonadota > Alphaproteobacteria > Rhodobacterales > Rhodobacteraceae > Tabrizicola > Tabrizicola flagellata. Next base: position 5,434 of record NZ_VMDU01000004.1, read on the forward strand.
CCCCGCCCCCGGCTGGCTGGCCGCCTTCGCCACCGTCGCCCGCAAGGGCGCCCGGGCGGCCTTCGGCGCGATCGAGCCCCGGTTCGAGACCGACCCGCCCGCCCCCCTGCGCGCGCCCCTCGACCGCATCTTCAGCCGCCGCCTGCCCGCCCCGCCGGGGGCCGAGGTCCAGCACCTGCGCGCCTGGCTCGGCTCGGGCAATTCCATGTTCGCCCGCGCGACCCTGACCCTGGCCGATCCCCCCTTCGACCCTGCCTTCGACCGGGGCGGAGAGGATGTCTGGCTCTTCCGCCAGCTGGCCGAGGATCACCGCGTGCCGATGCTGTGGTGCCCCGAGGCGCGGGTGGAGGAGATCGTGCCCGCATCCCGCGCGACGCTGGCCTTCCTGCGGGCGCGGCGGTTCAGCGACGGACAGTTGCGCTGCCTCGTCGAAAGCGGCCATGGCGGCCTGCGCGGCGTGGCGCGCGTCGCCTTCTGGATGGCCGCCGGCGCGGCGCAGCTTCTGGGCCATGGCCTCCTCGCGCTGCTGACTCGACCATTTTCCCCGGCCCGCTCCATCCGTCACCAGCTTGCCGCCTGGGGCGGCGCGGGCAAGCTGATGTGGCGCCGCCGCAGGCTGAACCGGCAGGACGACTGAATGACCGACACATCCGACACCCGACCAGTGGCCTACCTGACCGGCGATTACCCCAAGGTCTCGCATACCTTCATCCTGCGCGAGGTGCAGGCGGTCCGCGCCGCCGGGATGCCGGTCGTCACCTGCTCGATCCGCCGCCCGCCTGCCGCCGAGTTCAAGGGCCGCGAGGAGCAGGAGGCTCGCGCCGAGACATTCTACGTCATCGCCGCCGCGAAGAACCCGCTGCGGCTGTTGCGCGCCCATGCCGCGGCCTTCTTCCGCTCTCCCGGCACCTGGGTCTCGACGCTGGCGCTGGCGATCCGCATGCGCGCGCCGGGGCTGAAAGCCTTCCTCTGGCAGATCTTCTATTTCCTCGAAGCCGGCGTCCTGGCCGAGCACCTGCGCGCGCAGAACGCCCGCCACCTGCACAACCATTTCGGCAATTCCAGCTGTTCGGTCGCCGTGCTGGCCGCGAAACTGGCGGGCATCCCCTTCAGCTTCACCGAACACGGGCCGGCGATCTTCTTCGAGGTGGACCGCTGGGCGCTTCCGGAAAAGATCGCGCGGGCAGAGTTCGTGGTGGCGATCACCCATTTCTGCCGCTCGCAGCTGATGCTGTTCTCGGACCCTTCGCACTGGGGCAAGATCGCCATCGTCCATTGCGGCGTCGATCCCGCGATGTATCGCCGCGCGGTGCCCGGCTTCGGCAAGCGGGTGGCCTTCGTCGGCCGGCTGGACCCGGTGAAGGGCGCGCTTCTGCTGATCGAGGCGATGGCCAGGGTGCTGAAGGCCCACCCCGACGCCACGCTGACGCTCGCCGGCGACGGCCCCGCCCGCGCCCCGGCCGAGGCGCGGGCCGCCGAACTCGGCATCACCGGCTCGGTGCGCTTTGCCGGTTTCATGACCCAGCCACAGGTGGCCGAGCTGCTGTCCACCTCGGACATGCTGGTCCTGCCCTCCTTCGCCGAGGGGCTGCCGGTCGTCTACATGGAGGCGCTGGCCAGCCGAATTCCGGTCGTCGCAAGCCGCGTCGCGGGGGTGCCGGAACTGGTTCAGGACGGCGTGACCGGCTTCACCGTGCCGCCGGGGGATGTGGACACGCTCGCCGAGCGGATGATGCAGCTGATGGCCGACCCCGAACTGGCCGCGCGGATGGGCCAGGCCGGACGGCAGGCGGTGGAACGCGAGCATGACATCGCCCGGGAGGGCGCCTGGCTGGCAGACCTTTTCCGAAACGGCGGCCCCGGTGGCCGCCTCAGGCCATGACGAAAGCTCCTCGTCGGCCTCCGGCCGCTCGTCGCAGCGCCCGCGACGAGAAGCCGAAGGCGCACGAGGAGCAGCCCTCACTTGTATTCGATCAGCCGCGACCGGCGCTGCCGAAGGCGGTTCAGCCAGTATTCCAGCACGCCCTGCGCCTCGGGAAACTTGGCAAGCGTCATGAAGAAGGCCCGCTCCCAGCCATGCCTCCGCGCCAGCCGCAGCACCTGCAGCGGATAGAGCGCCAGAAGAAGCAGCGCCCAGGGCGTCACCAGCGCCCCGGCCAGCGCCAGGACCGGCAGCACGGCGCCCCAGAGGACAGCCCGGCGCGTCTCGGCCACCCAGTGCCGCTCCGGCGGCGCGCCGTGCAGCGCCGCGCCTTCGGCAAAGGCATGGCCGCCGCGCCGCGTGCGCTTCCACCACTGGCCGAACCGGGTCATCGCCGCATCGTGCAGCGTCATCTCCTCGCCGATCCGCCAGACCTGCCAGCCCGCCGCGCGCAGCCGCACGCACAGCTCCGGCTCCTCGCCCGCGATCAGGCCGGGATCATAGCCCCCGACCTCCCGCACCGCCGCCGTCCGCATAAGTGCATCGCCCCCGCAGGCCCTTGCCTGGCCCAGGGGCGTGTCCCATTCCGCGTCGCACAGCCGGTTCCAGACCGAGGCCTCGGGCCGGATCTCGCGCCGTCGGCCGCAGACCACCGCTGCCTCGGGATGCACCGCGAGGAAGGCGCGCGCAGAGGGCAGCCAGCCCGGTTGCAGCACGCAGTCGCCATCGACGAACTGCACGAACTCGGAAGCGCCAAGATCCATCAGCCGCGCGAAGCCCGCGTTGCGCGCCCTTGCGGCGGTGAAGGGCACCGACATGTCCAGCGCCACGACCTCGGCCCCTGCCGCACGCGCCGCCGCCACGCTGCCGTCGGTGGATCCGGAATCGACATAGACCAGCGGACGCACCCAGTCCGGGAACGAGGCCAGACAGGCCACCAGCCGCGCCCCTTCGTTGCGCCCGATGATCACGGCCCCGAGGCCGGTTGCGGCAGGCGGAAGGTCGGTCACGCGGAACGCTCGAAGCCACGGTCGGTCATGTCGCCAGAAACCACAAAACCGACAACCTTCCAAGGGTCGCCGGAAACCCGGAAATCGCCCGCCGTGGCCACCCGGAGGTCAGGCGGCCATTTTCCTTGCCCACCAGACCGGATAGAAGACGAACAGTCAGCGCGCGCGGACGGGTCTTGATGCCGAACGTATTTGCCTACCTGGTGCTCTTTGCCTCGCCGCTGGCCGCGGTCGCGCTGTTTCGTGCGCTGACCCTGGAACGTGCTCTGGCCTGGACGATCATCGGCGGCCATCTGCTGCTGCCCTCGGAAACCGTCATCAAGTTTCCGATGATCCCCGCAATCGACAAGCATCTGATCCCCGCGATCACGGCCCTGATGCTGTGCCTGCTGATTGCCCCAAGGCAGGTTGCGTCCATGGAAGCCCCCGCCCGGTTCGGGCGGCAGATCCTGGTCGGGCTGCTGCTTCTGGTAGTCGTGACGCCGGTCCTGACCGTGATGTCCAATACGGAGCCGATCATCGACGGCCGCACCTTCCTGCCCGGGCTCAGGCTCTACGATGCCTGGGGCCTGATTTCGCAGATCCTCGTCGCGCTGGTGCCGTTCTGGCTTGGCCTGCGCTACCTGAACAGCCAGACGGGCCACCGCGCGCTGATCGAGGCCTTCGCAATCGGCGGGCTGGTCTACACCATTCCCGCCCTGATCGAGGTGCGCCTGTCGCCCCAGCTGCACACCTGGGTCTATGGCTTCTTTCCCGCCGATTTCGTGCAGCACATCCGCGCCGGAGGCTTTCGTCCGGTCGTCTTCCTGAACCACGGCCTCATGGTGGGCATCTTCTTCTGCCTGTCGATCATCGCGGCCGCGATCCTGTTCAGGGAAGCCCGGCGCGAGGGGCGGCTGGCCTTTCCCTGGCTGGCCGCGATGTTCTGGCTGCTTCTGGTCCTCTACCTGAGCAAGAGCCTTGGCGCCCTGATCATCGCCGTCCCTTCGGCGCTGATCGTGCTGCTGCTCGGTCCGCGGTTGCAGGTGGCGCTGTCGGTCATCGTGGCCTTCGTCGTCATGTTCTACCCGATGCTGCGCGGTGCGGGCTGGATCCCGGTCAATGCGGCCTATGAACTGGCGCTGTCGATCGACGAGGAACGGGCCGCCTCGCTGAAATTCCGGCTCGACAACGAGGACGTGCTCCTCACCAAGGCGAACCTCAAGCCGCTGGCGGGCTGGGGCAGTTGGGGCCGTAACGCGATCTTCGACCCCGAAACCGGGCAGATGACCAGCATCACCGACGGCATCTGGCTGATCTTCATCGGGGTCTATGGCTGGCTCGGCTATATCGGCCGCTTCGGTCTGCTGACGGTGCCGATCCTGCTGTTTGCCCTGCGGCGCAAGACCTTCGGGCCTTCGCTGCTGATGCCCGGCATGACCGTGTTGCTCAGCGCGGCCTTGATCGACCTTCTGCCCAATTCCGGGCTGGTGAACTACGTCTGGCTCATGGCGGGTGCCGTCGCCGGGATCGTGGTCTGGCGGCCAGCCGCAGATGCAACGGCGACCGACGGGTCACGGGCCGCCAATCCTATCGCCGGCGCCTATCGGGCAAGCTGGCTGATGCCGGAGGAACGCAACGCCCCGCCGGGGCGGCAGAAGCAATCCGAGCGGAGGGATGTGCGCTGAGATGATTTTGCCGATCCGGCCGGCATCGCGCCCTGTCGCCCTGCCACCGGGGCCCGGGAAGGAATGGAGCGGTGGCGCCCGCTGATGATCGCGATTTGAGAGTGGACTGGAGATGGCAACATATCTGATCACCGGGGGCTGCGGCTTTGTCGGCTCACATCTGGCGGATGCGCTCCTGGCGCGGGGCGATGGGGTGGTCGTGCTGGACAACCTGTCCACCGGCAAGCGTGCCAATCTGGCTCCGGAAGTGCGGGTCATCGAAGGGGATGTGGCGGACCCCGCGGCCGTGGCGCGGGCCATTGCGGGCTGTGCGGGCGTGTTCCATCTGGCGGGGATCGCGTCGGTCGCCTATTGCAACGAACACTGGCGCGAAGGGCATCTCACCAATCAGACAGGCACCGTGACGGTGTTCGAGGCAGCGGCGCGGGCGGGGCGCGTGCCGGTGGTCTATACATCCTCTGCCGCCATCTATGGCGATGCGGGCCCGGGGGCGGTGGACGAGACGCGGGTGCCGCGCCCGCAGACGCCCTATGGCGTGGACAAGCTGGGCTCCGAACTGCACGGGCGCATCGCGATGGCGGTGCATGGCCTGCCGACCGTGGGACTGCGGCCCTTCAACATCTACGGGCCGCGGCAGGATCCGTCCTCGGCCTATTCGGGGGTGATCTCGATCTTCAACAGCCGCCTGGCACAGGGATTGCCTGTGACCGTCTTCGGTGACGGGTTGCAGACGCGGGATTTCGTCTTCGTCGCCGATGTGGTGCGCTTTCTCCTGGCGGCGATGGCGCGCGCGCCCGAGGCGGCCGGACAGGTGTTCAACATCTGTACCGGACGGACCACGACGCTTCTGGCGCTGATCGACACGCTGGCGCGGCTGCATGGGCGGGTGCCAGTGGTGCAGCATGGCGATCCGCGCGTTGGGGATATCCGGGACTCGCTCGGCGATCCGACCCGCGCGCAGGCGGTGCTGGGCGTGAGGGCCGAAGTGGCGCTGGAAGACGGGCTGGCGGCGCTGCTCCGGCAGTCGTAGGCCGCCGTAGAAGGCGCGCCGTCCCCGCGCCGCGCCCCAAGTTCCTTGACAGTACCTGCCGGTTCCGTTCAGTCTTCGCTGGCGAAAGGCGCCGGGCGGAATGCCGATTACGCCCGGCACGTTTTTGGTCATGAAAGTGAATTTGGTCGGTCTTCCTCCGAGATGTCGGTAACTCAGCACTCCTTGCGAAACGTCCGGACTGCCCGGCCGAGAGGGCATGCATGACCAAAGCCTGTGAAGTCCGCCCGCTGCGGATCGGTTTTGTCACTCCGGCATGGCCGGGTATTCGGACGCCGAACGGGATCGTGACGGCCGTCAGCCACCTCGCTTCGGGTCTGGAGAGCACGGGGCACGAAGTCACCATCATCGCGGACATGGTGGATGGCCCGCACGACCACCCGCGTGTTGTCGTGATGACCGATCCGAGGTTGCGGCTGGTGGATCGTCTGAGGCGGAAGCTGGACCCCGAGGGCGGGCTGGTCCGCTTCATGGTGGATCGCCACGCCGAGGCGATCCGGCGCGCTGTTGCTCTCCACGGTATCGAATTTGTCGTGATGGAAGAGACGCAGGGTTGGGTCGGGGAGGTTCGGGAAAAGGTTTCCATCCCTGTCGTCGCGACCTTGCATGGGCCGTGGTGGCTGCACCGCATGGCCGGCAGTGCCCCCGATGACGCCGTCAGCGCCCGCCGAGAGGCGCGCGAGGCCAGGGGCCTGCGGCATGTGGATGGCATAACCTCGCCCTCGGCCGCCGTCCTGCGCCAGACCGAGGCGCTGTGGGGCCTGCCGCAGGTCCCCAAGGCCGTGATCCCGAACCCGTTTCCGGTTCCGGCACAGGGCATTGATCTGACGGATGACCTTCTGAACCATGTCCTTTTCGTCGGCAGGTTCGACCACATCAAGGGCGGCGATCTTGTCGTTGACACGTTCGCACGGATTGCCGAGGCGCACCCCGCCGCGCAGTTCACCTTTGCCGGGCCGGACGAGGGCCTGCCGCGGGCCGGGGGCGGAAGGGACACGCTCTTCGACCGGCTTGCCCGCCTGCCCATGCCGATCCGGTCTCGGATCAAGGCGGTCGGAAAGCAATCGCGCGAGGAAGTTGCCCTCCTGCGCGCACGGCACGGGGTCACGCTGATCGCATCCCGCTATGAAAACTTCGGCGGCACGCTGATCGAGGCCATGGCGGCCGGGTCAGCGGTGGTGGCAACCAGCGTCGGCGGCCAGCAGGAGATCGCGACGCATGAGGAGACAGCCCTCATGGTTCCCTCCGAGGACACCGAAGCGATGGCCAATGCCTGCCTTCGGCTGATGCGCGACCCGTCCCTGGCGCGGCGTCTGGGGGCTGCTGCGCGCGACCATGTGGCCGCCAGCTATGCGCCCGACGTCATCGCCAGACGCATGGCCGATTTCCTGACCTCGGTCCGGCGCCAGTAGGATCCTCAGATGCCCAGCTTGCGCAGCCGGTGGCCAAGCCGGCGGTAGATCACCGGCGGCAGCAGGTCCTGCATGATCCGGTGGCGCTGCTCCAGCCGGTCCACCTTGTCCTTGGTGCCGGGGCGCGGCTTGAACAGGGTGCTGTGCGACACCTTCGTCGAATCCCACGTCGCGGTGTAGTAATACAGCGCGATCGACATCCGCGGCTCCTTGTCGGGATGGTTAACCGGCTCGGGGTTACCGTGCCAGGTGTTCGACCCGGTATTGAAGCAGCACATCCGGTTGAACAGCGGCACGAAGCTAGCGACCTTTGCGGTCATGTCGTCGTTCCAGACCTCGAAGGACCCGCCGTATTCCTCCTTCCAGTCCTTGTTGAGGTAGATCAGAACGTTCAGCCGCCGTTCCAGGTTCAGCTTGCCCTGGCGGTTGAAGTCGGCGTGGATGTCGAGATGCCCGCCGTTCGACACCACATGGATGCCGCCGCCGGCAAAATAGGGGTCGGGGATCAGCCCGTCGATGCCGGTCAGTTCCTCTAGGAAGGCGAGAAAGGCCTTGGAGTTCAGCGAATGGAACAGCGCCCGGGTATAGGGGCCCAGGCGTTCCGGCATGTAGGCCGCCTTAAGCTTTTCCTGCGGCCGGTTGAAGAAGCTTTCCGCCGCCGGCAGTTCCCGCAACTCCTCGCGCACGCGGTCCAGGATCTCGGGCGGCATGAAATTGTCGAAACAGCCGTAGGGATAGGGTTTCTTCGACCGATACTCCTCGGCCGCGGCCTTGGCATATTCACGGGCGCCATCGGCATCGATCAGGAGCGTCTCGGGATCGATCGGCAGAGTGTTCACGGACATGACAACCTCTCAGTCTTCTTGTCGATAAGCATTGCGTGGTCAGAACGGGAGCGACACCGGGCCTCGCCCGGATTTGGTTCATTCATATTCATAATGCAGCATGCACCTCTTCGGCATCCCCGGCGACCATGCGCCGGAAGGTCGCATTGCCGGCCAGAAGTTCGTCATAGCTGCCCTGCGCCAGCAATCGGCCGCGGTCCATCAGGAAGATCGTGTCGCAGGTCTTTACCGTCGTCAGCCGGTGCGCGATCAGGATGATGGTCTTGTCGGCGCGGATGCGGTTCACCGCCTCCATCACCACCCGCTCGGTGATGTTGTCCAGCGCCGAGGTCGCCTCGTCCATGATCAGAAGTGTCGGGTCGCGATACAGCGCCCGTGCGATGCCGATCCGTTGCCGCTGGCCGCCCGACAATCGCACGCCCCGTTCGCCTACGAAGGTCTGATAGCCCTGCGGCAGATCCGACACCACGAAGTCGTGCAGGGCGGCGATTCGCGCCGCGCGCTCGACGGCGCCCATGTCGATCTGATCCTTCGGCACACCGAAGGCGATGTTCGAGGCGATGGTCTCGTCGGTCAGGAAGATCGTCTGCGGCACATAGCCCAGCGTCCCCTGCCAGGCGCGCATGTTCTCGGGCGTGATCCGCACCCCATCCACCCGAAGTTCGCCCTCGTCCGGCGTCAGAAGCCCCAGGATCAGGTCGACCAGCGTCGTCTTGCCCGCCCCTGTCCCGCCGACGATGCCCACCGTCGTCCGGGCCGGGATCACCAGATCCACCCCGCGCAACGTCGGCTTCTCGGCCTGGGCATAGGCGAAGCTGACCCCGTCCAGTTCCAGCGCGCGCTCAAGCCGCAGGGGCTCGGTCCGCACCGCATCGGCCATTGGCAGGGCCGGCGTGGACCTGAAATCGGTCACGATGGCGTCGAGGATCGCGGTCGCCCCCCGAAGCGCGACCAGCGCGTGGTAGATCTGCTGCAAGGACGGCAGAAGGCGCATGGTCGAGAAGGCTATGACGCCCAGGGTCGGCACGATCTCGGTGACATTGCCCCCGCTTTTCAGCAAGAGCAGGAGGATCAGCGCCAGCATGGTGCCGAAGGTGATCGCTTCCAGCGCAAAGCGGGGCAGTTCCGACATGGCGCCCATCGTGGCCCCCGACTGCGCCGCCGTCCGGGCCGCGGTCGAATAGCTGCGCACATAGCTTGCCTCAAGGCCCATCAGCTTGACATCCTTGATCCCGCCGGTCGCCTCCTGCGCGACCAGGAAACGGTTCTCGAAGGCGTCCATCATCACCCGGCCCAGCCGGTGCAGACGCCCGCGGAACCGCAGGTAGATCAGCCCGTAGCCAAGGCCGAGCACACCACCCGAGAACAGGGTGACCAGCGGATCCACCATCAGCAGGAAGCCGAGGATCGCCAGGACCAGAAGGCTGTTCGCGACCAGGCGCAGGCAGGGCAGGATCACCCGGTCCACCAGGCCATCGACTTCGCTCAGGACGTTCTTTTCCAGTTCGGCGCTGTTGCGATCCAGGAACCAGGCGTAGGGCTGGCTGAGATAGGCCGCCAGAAGCCGCGACGAGATCGAATAGCCGCGCATCAGCGAGAACCGGATCGTGGCGTAGGTCCCCAGCGCCTTTACCGTCAGGCCCGCCATGACCACGAACAGCACCAGCACCGCAAGGCCGATCTGGAAGCTGAACGCGCTTTCCAGACCCGACAGATGCATCAGCCACGACAGGGTCCGGTTCGACTGGATGGTTTCAGGGGCCGCAAGCACGTTCAGCAGCATCAGGACCGCCGAAATGCCCGCGATCTCGGCCGCAGCGACCAGAAGCATGACCCCGGTCAGGATCCAGAACCTGCGCCGTTCGGTCTGGTCGAACAGCGAGAAAAGCTTGCGATACGTCCCGATCAAATCACGTCCCCCGGGTCTGCGACCGCGCCACCTTGCTGCGAGGGAGTGACAAAAGAAAGGCAATCCTGAAGCAGTTCCCGGCCCATGCCCGCAAACTGGCCGTCGGGAACGCGCCCAAGCGTTGCAAGGCGGCGCCTCGGGCCGGATCCTGGAATTTCTCGCACGGGCCGCACGACCGACACCTCGTTCATCGGTCCGAAAGGATGCTCAGAGTGCCATATTCGATGCTGCCGGATTCTGCGTCCCGGCCCCGGAACCGGGACGAACTTTAACCAAAGCTTGGCCATATTCCCGCCATGGGCGAATTGCAGACTCACCACATGCTTCCTTTGGAGGGACAGGAAATGATTGCGGGGTTGTTGCTCTTGTCTGCTGCCGTCGGGATCGTGGCGACGGGTGTGGCTTTCACTCTGGATGTTCCGACCTGGGCCGCCCTGCTTGCCTACCCGGTCATATCCTGCATGTCTCTCGCGCTCTTGGCGTCGATGTGGAGCGCCCGGGCCAGCGTCGCGCCGGCGCACGACAGGCTGCAACCGAATGCCACGACCGGCTGACAGGCCGACCGAGTGGCGGGTGCCGGCCCGTCTGCTGTCATCGGCGGAAGTGCCGCCAAATCGGAAGTGGATATCGGCTGAGTCTTGCCAACTACAACGCGAACAGCAGAACCGGTAGAATTGAATCACTTTTCGCATCTCGACATACGTCCGGATAAGCCTAATCTGAAAGCCTGCCGCGGGACGTTAATGTTGCGGATCTTCTCCGATCAGGAGGACGGGGATGGCGTTGGGGCTGCTACTGATCGCGATGTTTGGCGCAGCCAGCGTTTCGGTGGTCCTTTTCCTGTACGGCTTTCCGGTCTGGGTCGCCCTTCTGGCCTATCCGGCAACGGGCTTCACGATCCTGCTTCCCGGCGTCCTGTTGGTGGGCTGGATCCGCCAGCATCGGCCGGACGGATCCTCGGCGTCGATCCTCACTTCCCAGTCGCCCGCAGGACCACACCCACAGTCGCCAGCAGGATCTTCAAATCCGTAAGGAACGACACGTTCCGTTCGTATTCGGCATCGAACTCGGCACGCTGGGCAAAGGTGGACTGGTTGCGATCCGAGATCTGCCAGGTTCCTGTCAGACCCGGTCTCAAGGCGTAATAGGCACTGCCGGGATACAACTCCTGCTGATCCAGCATCATCGGCCGCGGCCCCACCAGGCTCATGTCGCCGATCAGCACGTTCCACAACTGCGGCAACTCGTCCAGGGAACTCTTGCGAAGGAACTGGCCGAATTCGGTGATGCGCGGGTCGTGCGACAGCTTCTGGTAGGCATCCCATTCCCGACGGGCTGCCTCGTTCTCCTGAAGATAGGCCTGAAGCCGCGCCTCGGCGTCCGGGACCATGGTCCGCAGTTTCCAAAGGCGGAACGTCTTGCCGCCCAGCCCTACGCGCTCCTGCGTGTAAAACGGCGAGCTGCCGCCCAGCTTCAGCACGGCGGCAAGGGCCAGCACCACCGGCAGTACGATGGGAAGCGCCATGACCACGAAGGCAACGTCAAGCCAGCGCTTGATCACGCGGCGGTACAGAGGCTCCCGACGGACCTTCACCCAACCGTCTGCTACGTTTGGGCACGGCCGTTCGAAATCCTGCCCTGCCAGTCCGGAACGAACGTCCATCTGCAACGCCTCCGCAAGGGTGCCAATCGCTAAGCCAATTTCCGAAGCCCGGGCGCTTTGCCGCGGACCCAAAATGAACTCTCGCACTCGCTACTCCCGTCACTCACCCTCATTCTTCTACCATCCGGAACGTGCCGCCGCAATGCGGTCTTCCTGACCTGACCGCCCGAAAAGTGTTGTAATCTCATTGAGTTACACGCTATGGTTGTGCCGCATCCGCCCTGATGCGGCAGGCGCGAAACAGCGCCCGCACAAGGAAAACGGCAGTCCGAACGACAGTCCCCGCGGGCCGGGAAAGCACCTGTATGATTTTCAACGCCTTTTAATTAAGGCCTCGGCGACCATCCAATCCGTCCGCATCTTCACCTTGCTTCAGGATGCAAGATCTTTGGTCTTTCGGAGCCGCGCTCCCATTTTATTGTGCGGCTTTCCGAAACGGTGAATTTTTCGTTAAAGTGATTCAGCGACCACATTTGGCCGTCAAGATGCCATCTGGCCGGGCATATGCGGGCCAGGGTCGGGTCGGTTTGATTCGATTTCCCTGACGATCAGTCCGGAAGGCGTGCCCTCCGCAGCATCGCGAAGAGGGCGACCAGGGCCGGACCGGGCACTTCCAGAAGCCAGTTCAGCTTGATCCCCGCAAGTCTGCTGCCCAGCGCGAGGTCCACATGGTGAAAGCTGGCCGCGCGCACCACGATAAAGCCGCAGACGAACCCCAGCCCGACCAGCGCCAGCCAGACCCGCCCCAGGATGTCTCGCAGGGACAGTGCAAGCACCCCAAGCACCAACAGCCCGCCAACGGCTACCAGAAGGATGAAGCCTTCCTGCACCCGGCGCCGGGCCTCGTACCAGCCGGCCAGCTGGGAATGGCAGCGCGCGATCATCGTCAGAAGGCTTTGCAGGTCCAACTGCTTGTTCAGCGCCAGGGCCAGCATCAGCCCCGCCGCCAGGATCCAGAACCGCCGCTCGCGGCCGTCCAACCCCGTCGCCCCGGACAACTGAAGCGCCGCCAGGCCAGAGGCAACGGCCGCCAGCAGATAGACCGCGACCGTCAGCCAGCCCATCCAGTGATTGTCACCGAGGCCCGGGCTCCATTGCGTGAAGGCGCAGGTCAGCGTCGTGCGCATCCGCCCGGTCCGATCCGCATCGCCTATCGCGCCCGACGCGCGTTCAGCCAGGACAACAGCTTGCGCGCCAGCTCGCGCCGCTTGGGCAGATGCTTGCGCCAGGCATCGCTGTCTGCCGGCAGCACAATCCGCTGCACATCGGCGGGCGTGGCCCGCTGCCCGTCCGGAAGCGCCTCTGCCACCCAGGGCAGGAAATGCTCGGACGCCGGCCACACATAGCTGTCCGACCAGGTCCAGGTCTGCGTCCGCTTGTAGATCCGGGCAATCTCTTCCGCGAAACCCGCGTCGATCGGCATCGGCGGCGTCGGCTTGCCGAAGTACTTCAGGTTCCGCAGCATCAGCGCCTCGGACTTCGGCCCCACATAGGCCGGCACCCACAGCCGGAACCCCACCTCGGCCGCAAGGCTCGCCACCGCGCGGAAGACCAGCACATGTTCCTCGTGGCCGTATTCGCCCCAGGGTCCATGCGCGATCACGTTCCGGAAGCCCGCCAGCCGCGGGCGCAGCACTTCGCGCAGCTTGCCGAACTGGGCGCGATACTGATCCGGGTTGAAATGGTCCAGGATCCGCAGCGAGCGATGCGGATACAGCCCGTAGTCGGTCTCGCGCACCTCGGGCCAGGAGGCGCTGTCGAACACGCCCGTTTCCGGCATCGCCAGCCAGTCGAGTGTCGGCAACGGAAAGGCAGCCATCGCCTCGCGGCGCCCTTCGGTGATCGTCGCGGCACCCGGCCATTCGCCATAGACGAGGATGATCTTCCCGGCCGCCTTCAGCGCCGACGAGGCCCACAGGACCTCGTCGTCGGGATGGGCCATCACGATGGCCAGCCCGTCCAGAATGTCGTCCCCGTCCATCATCGCGCGGTCTTCTCGTCGCCACGGGCGTATATGTCCTCGTAGCGGATGATGTCGTCCTCACCCAGATACGCGCCGGTCTGCACCTCGATCAGCACCACCGGCACCTTGCCGGGATTGGCCAGCCGGTGGATCGCGCCCAGCGGCACATAGACCGACTGGTTTTCGGTCAGAAGCTTCACCTCCTCGCCCACCGTGACCTGCGCAGTGCCCGAGACGACGATCCAGTGCTCCGCCCGGTGGACATGGCTTTGCAGCGACAGCGCCGCGCCGGGCTTGACCACGATGCGCTTCACCTGGAAGCGGTCGGCGAGCGCCAGGGTCTCGAACCAGCCCCAGGGCCGGTGGTCGCGCGGGAAGACCTCGGCCTGCCGGACCGAGCGCGCCTTCAGCTGCGCCACCGCCGTCTTGACGTCCTGTGCCCGCGCCCGGTCGGCCACCAGCACGGCATCGGGCATTGCGACCACGACCAGATCCTTCAGCCCGATGCCCACGACATGCTGTCCCTCGACCTCGGACCGCAAGAGACTGCCCTCGCAATCCATCGCCGTGACCGGGCCCTGCGTCACCGCCCCGCCCGACGCGCCGGCATTCTCGCGCCAGACCGCGTTCCAGTCGCCCAGGTCCGACCAGGCGGCGCCAAGGGGCACGACCTCGATGTTGGCGGCGTGCTCCATCACCGCATAGTCGATAGAGATGTCACGCACCCCGGCCCAGGGGCCCTCTGCCAGGCGCAGGAAATCCAGATCGCTCCGCGCCCCGCGCACCGCCTCGGCCACCGGGGCCACCAGATCGGGGGCATGGGCCTCGAAGGCCGCGACCAGGGCCTTCGCCTGGATCAGGAAGATGCCCGCGTTCCAAAGATACCGGCCTTCGGCCAGCATGGCCTGCGCCTTGTCCAGCGGCGGCTTCTCGACAAAGCGTGCCACCCTTTGCGCCTGGCCATCGACTGGGGCCGTTGCCAGTTCGATCCAGCCATAGCCGGTCTCCGGCCGGTCGGGACGGATGCCGAAGGTCACGATCTGCCCCGCCTCGGCCCGCGGCACCCCGGCCGCGACGGCGGCGCGGAAGGCGTCCACGTCCGGGATGCTGTGGTCGGTCGGCATGACCAGCATCAGCGCCTCGGGGTGATCCGTCAGCAGATGCAGCGCCGCGGCCAGAATTGCAGGGCCGGTGTTCCGTGCCGCAGGTTCGATCAGGATCGCGGCGGGACGGATGCCTTCCGCCGCCAGCTGCTCGGCCACAATGAAGCGGAAATCGGAATTGGTCAGGATCAGCGGCGCCGCCACGCCGTCCACTCCGCGCATCCGTGCCGCAGCCGCCTGGAACAGCGTGCCCTGCCCGGTCAGCGGCACGAACTGCTTGGGGAAACTCTTGCGCGACACGGGCCAGAGGCGGGTGCCCGACCCGCCGCACAGAAGAACCGGAAAGATCTCAGGCATGACCTGAACAAACTCCAAACCAAGGTCCGGCCCCTGGTCGAGGCCGTCACGAATGTCTTGCTGCCAGTCTGGGCAATACTAAGCCCAGAATCGGGCAAAGGGGATACCAATCGCCACCGGAATACAACCTTTGATCCGACGCAACGGACGGATTGCGGAAGTGGCGCATCTGTGCGGCCCTTCCGGGTCCGATCGCCCCGCGCGCCGAACCGCCTTCCCCTCGCCCGCCCCGCGCCCTATAACGCCCGCGTCGTCAGGAGAGCCGCCCATGCGCGAAGCCACCGTCACCCGCACCACCGCCGAGACCGCGATCTCGGTCACCGTCAATCTGGACGGCACGGGCCGGCACGACTGCCAGACCGGCGTCGGCTTCTTCGACCACATGCTGGACCAGCTCGCGCGGCACAGTCTGATCGACGTGACCGTGCGGGCAAAGGGCGACCTGCATATCGACGATCACCATACGGTCGAGGACACGGGCATCGCGCTTGGCCAGGCGCTGGCGAAGGCCTTGGGCGACAAGCGCGGCATCCGCCGCTATGGCCATTTCCGGCTGGCGATGGACGATGCGCAGATCGCCTGCGCGCTGGACCTGTCCGCGCGGCCCTTTCTGATCTGGACCGTCGATTTCCCGACACCTAAGATCGGCACCTTCGACACGGAACTGGTGCGCGAATTCTTCCAGGCGCTCGCCACCCACGGCGGCATCACCCTGCATGTGGACAAGCTGCACGGGCTGAACAGCCACCACATCGCCGAAGCCGCCTTCAAGGCCGTCGCCCGCGCCCTGCGCCAGGCGGTGGAGCCCGACCCGCGGCTTGGCGACGCGCTTCCCTCGACCAAGGGCGCCCTGTAACCTCCGGGCGCCGCAAATCTTTTCGAAAGGATTTGCAAGAGTCTCCGAAAACTCTTGCCCGCACCTGAGAAGACCGAACGCATGCCCCTGACCGTCCTTGTCGATTACGATTCCGGCAACCTGCACTCGGCCGAAAAGGCCTTCCAGCGCATGGCGGCCGAGACGGGCGGCGGCGATGTCCTCGTGACCTCCCGCCCCGAGGACGTGGCCCGCGCCGACCGGATCGTCCTGCCCGGCGACGGCGCCTTTCCGGCCTGCCGGGCGGCGCTCGGCAGCTATGGCGGGCTGTTCGAGGCCATCGAGGAGGCCGTGATCCGCCGCGCCCGCCCCTTCCTCGGCATCTGCGTCGGCATGCAGATGCTGGCCTCGCGCGGGCACGAATACCGCCTGACCGAAGGCTTCGGCTGGATCCCCGGCGATGTCGTCAGGATCGAGCCCGCCGACCGGTCCCTCAAGGTGCCGCACATGGGCTGGAACGATCTGGTGGTGGAACGTCCGCACCCGGTGCTGGACGGCATCGCCACGGGCGACCACGCCTATTTCGTCCACTCCTACCACTTCCGCGTCGCCGATCCGGCGCACCGGCTGGCCTTCTGCGACTATGGTGGCCCCATCACCGCCATCGTCGGCCGCGACACCATCGTCGGCACCCAGTTCCACCCCGAGAAATCGCAGGGACCCGGCCTGCGCCTGATCGCCAACTTCCTGCGCTGGCGACCCTAGGGGCCGACCGGCAGCCTGCGCCGCAGGACTCTCCCGTCGATCACTGCAAGACCCGCCAGGATCAGGGCAAGCCCCGCCAATTGCGCGGGCTCCAGCCGTTCGTCCAGCACCAGCCAGCCCAGAAAGCTCGCGCTGACCGGGATCAGGAAGGTCACCAGCGACAGGTTCGTCGCCCCGGCGCGGGCCAGCAGGCGGAAATAGATCAGATAGGCCAGCGCCGTGGACAACCCGGCCAGCGCGATCACCGCCAGCACCGGCCCTTTCCCCGGCCAGCCCAGCGTCCAGGGCGCATCGGCTGCCAGCCAGAGCGGAAAGAGGAGCAGACTGCTCGCCACGACCTGCCCGAAGGCCGTCGCCAGCGGCGCAATACCCATGGCGCGGAACCGGCGCCCCCAGACTCCGGCGATGCCATAGGACAGTGCCGCCGCAAGGCAGGCCCCCATCGCGACCGCCTCCCCGCCAAGGCCCTCTCCGGCCAGCATGACGACGACCCCGGCAAAGCCGAGCCCGATCCCCGCAGCCTTTGCCGCCGTGATCCGCTCGTCCCGCGTTGCCAGATGCGCCACCATCAGGGTGAAAAGCGGAGTCGTCGCATTCAGGACCGAGGCCAGCGCCCCGGTGATCTGCCCTTGCGCCGTCACCAGCAGCGTGAAGGGCAGCGCGTTGTTGAACAGCCCCATCACCAGAAGCGCCAGCCAGGCGCGCCGCGGCGGCAGTCCCACCCGGGTGACGGCCAGTACCAGACCCAGGATCAGCGCCGCCAGCGCCACCCGCACCCAGACGATGGTCAGCACCGGCAGCCCGGCCAGCGCGATCTCGGCGAACAGGAAGGATCCGCCCCAGAGCAGGGAAAGGATCGCAAGCAGCAGCCAGTCATTCCGGGTCATCACAGGCACCTCCGCCCCCCGGTCTAGCCAGGGCGCGGGGCCCGCACGACCCGGACCTTGCGCTTAGTTCACCCGCTTCCAGGTGCCACCGTCACGGCAGATGCCCAGCACGCAGCCGCGCACCGACAGGTTGTTGCCCTTCAGCGTCATCTCGCCGTTGTAGGTCTTGTCGCGGTCGGGCGACCAGATCTTGCCGTCATCATACAGCCCGTCGGGATAGGCCACCATGTCCCAGACGATGCGCTTGCCGATGTTGGGGCTGGCGATCTCCTTGCCGGTGCTGTCGAAGGCCTTGACCAGCGTGCCGCAGAAGGCCGGCCCGCAGGCCTTGATCTGCACATGGCCGTAATTGCCGTTGTCGTCCTTGCGGGTCTGCCAGGTGCCCTCGACCGGATCGGCCAGCGCCGCCCCGCCGATGACCGCCAGCGCGGCGGCAAATGCGAAAATCCTCATGGGTGTCCTCCTCACGAAATCCCTGCGGGCGAGATTGCCGCAGCCGCCGAACCGATCAAGCGTGACGTGGGGTCGCTTTTGCTGCCTTTTCATTCGGCCCGCCCCGTGCCAAAGACCCGCCGACCAGCGATGGAGCCGCCCATGATCCTCTACCCCGCCATCGACCTGAAGGACGGCCAATGCGTCCGCCTCCTGCGCGGAGAGATGGAGGCCGCCACCGTCTTCGGCGATGACCCCGCCGCCCAGGCGCTGAAGTTCGAGGCCGCCGGCTGCGAATGGCTGCACCTTGTGGACCTGAACGGCGCCTTCGCCGGCCGACCGGTGAACGCGGCTGCCGTCGAGGCGATCCTCGCCGCCGTCAGCGTGCCCTGCCAGCTTGGCGGCGGCATCCGCGACATGGCCACCATCGAGCTGTGGCTGGACAAGGGCCTCGCCCGCGTCATCCTCGGCACCGTGGCCGTGGAAAACCCCGCGCTCGTGCGTGAGGCCGCCCGCGCCTTCCCCGGCCGGGTCGCCGTCGGTATCGACGCCCGCAAGGGCCGCGTCGCCACCAAGGGCTGGGCGATCGAGACCGACGTCATGGCCACCGACCTTGCCCGCAGCTTCGAGGATGCGGGCGTGGCCGCGATCATCTACACCGACATCGACCGCGACGGCGCGATGCAGGGCCCGAACGTCGAGGCGACCGAGGCGCTCGCACGGGCGGTGTCGATCCCGGTCATCGCCAGCGGAGGCGTCAGCCGGATGCAGGACCTCATCGCGCTGCGCGACACCGGCGTGATCGCCGGCGCCATTTCGGGCCGCGCGCTCTATGACGGGGCGATCGACCTGGCCCAGGCGCTGCGCACACTCGGAGGTTAGGCGGGGTGTTGCGGATGGTCGCCGTCTGCCTGACCATGCCGGTCGGCCGAAGCGGCCGCGCCGGCCGCGATGGCTTTCAACAACAGCCATAGCCATAGCGCCAGCCCTGCCGGCCCGAGCGACAGGGCGGCGACGATGTTTGCGGCATGGCCTCCGGTGCCGCGCCAGAGGAAGGCCGCCGCAAGCGCCGTCAGCAGCGGGGCCAGCAGGAACACGGACTGTCGCGCCAGCCCGGCCTGCGGGAAGGCTGGCAGATTTCCGGCCCTGCCCAGCCGCCGCATGGCCCAGAGGGTCGCCCCCAGCATGAGCGGAAAGGCAAGCCGCTGCGGACGCGGATCCGCAATCCCCTGGATGATCCAGAGCACTGCGGCCAGCGCGGGAACCAGGGCGAGGACGACCGCCGGCGGGCGACGCAGGCTGCCCATCCGGCCCAGGATGACGAACCCGAGAACCGCCACGCCACCCGAGCCGATCTGGTAGACCAGGATCTCCCGCGTCGAGGGCAAGACCGGCCGCTCCATCGGCCAGTATCCCGCAAGGAGGCCTCCCGCAGCCCCCAGAGCCAGCAGTGCGAGCAGGTGCCTTGCCCACCCCGTCTGCATCGCGCTCAGATGCAGCCCGCTCACGGCCAGACCGGTCACCAGCGCATGCCAGGCAAGTGGGGTCCAGACCAGCTGGAACGGGAAGGCATCATACATCGTTGCCACGATGACCCCCTCGACCACGAAGCCCATCACCGCCCCGCCCAGAAACAGCGCCCGCCAACCGACAAGGCCGCTCCAGATCACCGCCGACAAGGCGCAAGCCCCAGCCAGAGCGTAGGCGACAACCGTGCTTGCCCAGGCGGCCAGGGTGATACCCTCGGGCGGATAGGCCCAGAACAGGGCCTCGGACCCGAGATAGCCGATGGCGCCGATTGCGATGGCTGCAAGGGCATATTGCCAGGTGCCGGACACGTCCACTCCTTGCGCTTGGAGTTCGCGCGAGTGTATCACGCCCGCACGTCCCGCACAGGCCGAAGGCGACCATGCTCAAGACCCGCATCATCCCCTGCCTCGACGTGGCCGACGGTCGCGTGGTGAAGGGCGTGAACTTCGTCGATCTGGTCGATGCCGGCGACCCGGTCGAGGCCGCCAAGGCCTACGATGCCGCCGGGGCGGACGAGCTCTGCTTTCTCGACATCATGGCGACCGAGGACAACCGGGCGACGATGTACGACCTCGTGACCCGGACGGCCGAACAGTGCTTCATGCCCCTCACGGTCGGCGGCGGCGTGCGGACGCCCGAGGACGTGCGCAAGCTGCTCCTGGCCGGGGCCGACAAGGTCAGCTTCAACTCCGCTGCCGTGGCCCGCCCCGATGTAGTCGCCGAGGCCGCCGACCGCTTCGGCAGCCAGTGTATCGTCGTCGCCATCGACGCCAAGACGGTCACGCCGGGCCGGTGGGAAGTCTTCACCCACGGCGGCCGCCGCTCGACGGGTATCGACGCTGTCGAGTTCGCCCGCACCGTCGCCGCCAAGGGGGCGGGCGAGATCCTCCTGACCTCGATGGACCGCGACGGCACCCGGGCGGGCTTCAACATCACCCTGACCCGCGCCATCGCCGATGCGGTGGACATTCCCGTCATCGCCAGCGGGGGCGTCGGCACGCTGGACCACCTCGTCGAGGGCATCACCGAGGGCCACGCCTCCGCCGTCCTCGCCGCCTCGATCTTCCATTTCGGCACCTTCACCATCGGCCAGGCCAAGGCCCACATGGCCGCCGCCGGCATCCCTGTCCGCCTTTCGTGAGGCTCAGATGACCCTCGAACGCCTCGCCTCCACCATCGCCGCCCGAAAGGGGGCCGACCCGGAAACTTCATGGACCGCAAAGCTTCTTGCCAAGGGACCCGAAAAATGTGCCGAGAAGTTCGGCGAGGAAGCGGTGGAAGCCATCATCGAGGCGGTGAAGGGTGACCGGGCGCGACTGACCTCCGAAGCCGCGGATGTCATTTACCACCTGCTCGTCATGCTCGCCGCCCGCGATGTGACGCTGCAAGACGTTGTGAAAGAGCTGGAGCGCCGCGAGGGCACCTCGGGCATCGCCGAGAAGGCCGGGCGCTGATCCGCAGGCGAGCAGCAAAGCCCGACCGATGACCAGCGGACCGGGCTGTCAAATCCCGAGGTGCGGAATCTCGATGGCCGGGCAGCGGTTCATCACCACCCGCAGGCCGGCATTGCGGGCGCGCGAGGCCGCGGCCTCGTCGACCACTCCGATCTGCATCCAGACCACCTTGGCGCCGATGCGCACCGCCTCGTCCGCCACCGCACCGGCTTCCTCGCTGCGGCGGAAGATGTCGACCATGTCGATGGGCGCGACCGCGGCCGCCTCGGCCAGCGTGGCCACCACCGTTTCGCCCAGTGCCTGCTGCCCCGCCTGTCCGGGGTTCACCGGGATCACGCGATAGCCCTTGTGTTTCAGGAACTCGGCCACCCGGTGACTGGGGCGGTCGGGCTTGGGCGACCAGCCCACCAGGGCGATGGTCTTGACCGAAGTCAGGATGTCACGAATGTCGGCATCGCTGGGCATGGCACCTCCGGCAGGAAAAAGGCGCCCGAGGGAACCTCAGGCGCCAAGTCGCGGAACGAGGGACAGTGAAGAGAAGTACGGGGTTCCGGTCCCGTGCCTCTTCAATGTCATTTAGAAAGCTGAATGCGACCTTGAAGACCTGTCGCAAAGACGTGAACGGGGAAGACGTCATGGCCGTGTCGCGGCGTACAGCGACACTGCGGCCGCGTTGGACACGTTGAGGCTGCCGAAGGTCCCGGCAAAGGGGATCCGCGCCAGCACGTCGCAGGTCTCGCGCGTCTTTTCCCGAAGGCCCGGACCCTCTGCGCCCAGCACCAGCCCGATCGGCCGCCCGCCCACATCCGCCACCGCATCGGCCAGGGTGACCGGCGCCTGGCCGTCCAGACCGATCAGCGTGAAGCCCATGTCCTTCAAGGCCTGCATGGCCTCGGCGAGATTGGTGACCTTCAGATAGGGCTGCCGCTCCAGCGCGCCGCTTGCCGTCTTGGCCAGCGCCCCGGTTTCCGGCGCCGAGTGATGCTTCGGGGCGATGACGGCGCGGGCCCCGAACACCTCGGCCGATCGCAGGATGGCCCCCACGTTGTGCGGGTCGGTTACTCGGTCCAGCAGGATGACCAGCGGCAGGCCCTCGCCGGTCGCGCAGACATCTGTGAACTTGCCCCAGTTCAGCGGGCGCACCTCGACCGCCGCGCCCTGGTGGACCGAGCCCTCGTCGATCGGCACGTTGAACCGGCGCGGTTCCACCACCTCAGGCACCATGCCCGAGGCCGCAACCGCCGCCTCCAGCTTGTCCAGCGCGTTCTTAGTGACCACCAGCCGCAGCTTTTCGCGCCGCGGATTCATCAGCGCATCGCGCACCGCGTGCAGGCCGAACAGCCAGACGGTTTCCCGCGCCTCGCGCCGCTCGCCGCGCTCCTTCTCCACCACCCAGGCCGGTTTCTTTCCGCCAGCCGCCATCTGCGCATCCCTCGAAAACCAGCCCGGACCATTGCGCGGCCCCGGCCTCCGATGCAAGCCGAAATCTTGCCCCTTCACCCTTGACGCCCCCCGCACCCTTGAGTAGACGGACCCCCGGCGGGCGACGAGCTGCAAGGTGCGGCAGGGGACTGTAACTCCCCCGGGGCGACCCATGCCTGGTTCGATTCCAGGGTCGCCCACCATTCTCCTACACATGTTCCGCATGCACCCGCCCCGGTCGTATCCTCTTGCGCAGCCCGGCGCGGGATGCGACACCCGAGGTGCATCCTTCGGCCCCGCCATGTCCGCCTCCATCCGCTTTACCCATGCCATCACCCGCCGCCCGGCGGCCTCGATCATCCGGGGCCTGCGCGCTGTCGATACCGGCAGCCCGGACCTGACGCGGATGCTGGACCACCACGCCGCCTATGTCGCGGCCCTGCGCGAGACGGGCGCGACCGTCGTGGAGCTTCCGCCGCTTGACGCCTTCCCCGACAGCGTGTTCGTCGAGGACACTGCGCTCTGCCTGCCGGAAGGCGCCGTCGTCATGCGCCCCGGAGCGCCCTCGCGCCTGGGCGAGGCCGCCGAGATGGCGCCGAATCTCGCCGCGCTTTATCGCGAGGTTATGGCGATCACCGGCCCCGAGAGTTTCATCGAGGGCGGCGACATCCTGGTGACCGAGCGCGAGATTCTCGTCGGCCGCTCGGCCCGCACCAATGCCGCCGGCATCGCCGAACTCGCCCGCCTTGTCGCCCCCTGGGGCCATAAGGTGCGCGAGGTCCACACGCCGCCGGGCATCCTGCACTTCAAGACCGACTGCTCGCTTCTCGACGCAGAGACGATCCTGTCCACGACGCGACTTTCGGCCTCGGGCTGTTTCGCCGGTTACCGGATCATCGACGTGCCCGAGGGCGAGGAGGCTGCCGCCAACACCATCCGCTTCAACGACCTGGTGCTGATGCCGGCGGGCTTCCCCCGGACCCGGGATCTCCTGGATGCGGCGGGCTACCAGGTCCGCGAGATCGGCAATTCGGAATGCGCAAAGCTGGACGGCGGCATGTCCTGCCTCTCCCTGCGCTTCACGCCCGCATGAGCTTCAACATCCTCGCCATCGCGCAGGCCGGGCGGCTGGAACACGAGGCAATTCTGCTGGCGGCCTCGCTGCGCCTGTCCGACCCGGACTTTCCGGGCACGCTCTACATCGCCGAGCCGCAACCGGGGCCGAAATGGGCCGAGGATCCACGGATGTCGGACCGGACGCGCCGCGTGCTGACCGGGCTTGGCGCCGTGATCCTGCCCTTCGAGACGCGTGTCTTCGGATCCGACTACCCGCACGGCAACAAGATCGAGGCCCTGGCCGCCCTGCCGGACGCGCCCTTCCTGTTCCTCGACACCGACACGCTGGTGACCGGGCCGGTCAGTGCGATCCCGTTCGATTTTGCCAGGCCCTCCGCCTCGATGCGGCGCGAGAACACCTGGCCGAAGGTGGAACTTTACGGCCCTACGCCGACCCGGACCTGGAAATCCCTGTACGACCGCTTCGGGCTGGAGTTCGAGACCAGCCTCGACCGCAGCTGGCCCGAGGACTACTGGCAGCGCTTCCTCTACTTCAACGCGGGCTGGTTCTTCCACGAAAGCCCCCGCGCCTTTGGCAACCGCTTCCTCGCCTGGGCGCGCGAGATCCGCGATGCCCCGCCCGAGGAGCTGGTCTGCCAGGAGCTTTACCCCTGGCTCGACCAGATCGCCCTGCCGCTGGTGATCCATTCCTTCGGCGGCGGGCGGCCAGGGCCGGAGCTGGCGGCGCTCGACGGCACAGCCACCTGCCATTACCGCACCCTGCCGCTGCTCTACGCGCGCGAGGCGGACCGGGCGGTCGAGGTGCTGGAGGCGATCGCCGCCGATTCCGCCCTGCGCCCGGTGCTGCGGCACTGGGGGGCGTTCAAGCGGATGGTCATCCAGGGCGAGGGGGCAATGGCACGGGCGCTGTTCGACAGGGACGACCTGCCCCGGCGCGAGCAGATGATGCGCAACCGGCTGAAGCGCGAGGGGCTCTGGATCCGTTGACCCGACGGAGGCGCGGCCGGAAAGCCCCGACGAGAGGCCGCAGGCGCACGAGG
This sequence comes from Tabrizicola flagellatus, assembly GCF_008271465.1. Lineage (GTDB taxonomy): Bacteria > Pseudomonadota > Alphaproteobacteria > Rhodobacterales > Rhodobacteraceae > Tabrizicola > Tabrizicola flagellata. The sequence continues at coordinate 29,753 of NZ_VMDU01000004.1, forward strand.
AGGGAACGCGCTGCCGTCAGGCGCGCAGCGTGTCGGCCAGCGGCTTGAACAGCGCGTCGTTCGCCGCGATCAGCGCGCCGTCCAGCGGATCGGTCCCCTCGCGCAGACCTTCGACCAGACCGCCGGCTTCCTTGACCAGAAGCACGCCCGCCGCCACGTCCCAGGCGGACAGCTCGCGCTCCCAGTAGCCGTCGAAGCGGCCGGCGGCGACATAGGCGAGGTCCAGCGCCGCCGCCCCCCAGCGCCGCACCCCGGCGCAGGCGGGCATCAGCCGGCCCAGATCCTTCAGCATCGCGGGCAGCGTCGATTTTGCACCGAAGGGCACGCCGGTCGCGAACACCGCCTCGTGCATCGCGCGGCGGCCCGAGACCCGCAGGCGGCGGTTGTCGTTCAGCCAGCAGCCCGCGCCCTTCTCGGCCCAGAACATCTCGTCCTTGGCCGGGTCATAGACCACCGCCGACACGATCTCGCCCTTGTGCTCCAGCGCGATCGACACCGCCCAGTGCGGCATCCCGTGCAGGAAGTTCGTCGTCCCGTCCAGCGGATCGACGATCCAGCGCCGGGTCGGGTCGGCCCCGGCCGCGCCGCCGGTTTCCTCGCCCAGCCAGCCATAGGTTGGCCGCCCGCCAAGGAGTTCCTCCTTGATCAGCCGCTCCGCCTCGCGGTCCGCTTTCGACACGAAGTCGCCCGGCCCCTTGGTCGAGACCTGAAGGTTCTCGACCTCGCGGAAATCCTTGACCAGGCTGCGCCCCGCCTTGCGTGCCGCCTTGATCATCAGGTTGAGGTTGGCCGAGCCCTGCATCATCCGCTCCCGCAGCTTTTCAAGCCCGGCGCTATAGCGGGTCGGGGGCGGGAAAGAAAGGGGGCGGCCGGCCTAAGCTTGCTACTGGACGATCACCACCCGCATGTTCTCCATCCCTTCGGCCTTGACCATGTTGAACAGGATCTTGGCGTTGTCGGGATGCAGCCGCACGCAGCCGCGGCTGGCCGGGGCGCCCAGCTTCTTGATCTGGTCGGTGCCATGGATCGCGTAGTGACCGTCGTAGAAGATCGCAAAGGGCATCGGCGCGTTGTTGTAGCGGCGCGAGCGGTGGTTCTTCGACAGGAATTCGGGCGCGAAGGTGCCGGTCGGAGTGATCTTGCCCGGCTTCGCGGTCGAGACCGGCCAGGTGTAAAGCAGCCGGCCCTCGTGATAGACCTTCATGGTCTGCGAGGAAATCGAGACCCGGGCCAGAACCCGTTCCGCAAGGGCATGGCCCGGCATGAGGGCCAGTATCACGGCAAGCGCGGCAAAATGGCGGCGCATGGAAACCTCCGAATATATCGACCAATCACGGGCAGGATTCCCGCTCCTGCACATTAGTCAATGAAAAACCGGCAAAAATCCGGTCCGGATTCCCGGGATTGTGGCGGGTTTGGGTCAACCGGCGTCCTGGATCGCTGTTTCAAGCGCGCCGATCTCGGGGCCCCGAAGCTCGCGCAGAAGCTTGCGGCGGATCGCGGCCGGGTAGTCGGTCTGCCGCGGCGCGCTTTCGACGAAGGCGCCGGGGCCGCGGATAACCTGGCTCCGGTAGTAGTCCAGAAGGCCCGCCTCGTGTTCGCCCACTGCCAGACCGTTGACGGTGATGCCGGTGAAATCCTCGCGCTCGTAAGTCCGCGCGACCGAGATGCCCTCGTTGTTCTGCCCGTCCCCGGCCACGTCGATGACCCGCCTTTCGCAGTCGGGCGCGCTCTCCATCAGCGCGCGGCCATAGCGCAGCGCGTCGCCCAGCGCGGTCGCCAGCCGCGCCTCGGGGCGCGGGGTGCGGCGCAGGGTCCAGATCACGCCGTCCAGCGCCTCGGGGCTGTCGAGCATGACCCAGGGCTGAACCAGATCCTGTGCCCCGCGGCCCGACCAGTGGTAGATGGCCAGCGCGACGCGGCCTTCGGGACCGAGGATCGCACGGCGCACTTCGGGATCGGACAGCGCCCCGGCCAGCCCCTCGGTCTGGATGACATAGTCCTGCGCGTCGATCGAGCGCGAGACATCGACCGCAAGGGCCAGCGCAAGCCGACACTCGGCGCGAGCGGGCGCGGCAAGGCAGAGGGCAAGAACCGCAAGACGAAGCATCGGGGCCTCCGCCGGCGATCCTAGGCCAGGACGGGCGATACGCCTAGGGCATCAGCGCCGACGGCGGATCAGCGGAACGTTCGACCGTGAGGCCTCGAAATGGGTCTCGGGATGCGGGGGATGGCCTTCCGTCCTTTGCCAGTAGCCCTGCCCCCCGCGCCGCAGCCAGGCCGGCAGGGTCAGCACCAGCCCCGCGACGAAGCCGCCGACATGCGCCCAGTAGGCCACGCCACCGACATCCGAAGGGGTCGAGACGCCGGAAAAGATCTGGATCGCCAGCCACAGGCCCAGCACGACCCAGGCCGGGATCGCGAAGATGCGGAAGAAGATGATGAAGATGAACAGCACATCGACCTTCGCCCGCGGGAACATCAGAAGATAGCCACCCATCACACCGGCAATCGCCCCCGAGGCCCCGACCATCGGGATCGGCGATGCGGGATCGGGCAGTGCCTGCGCCAGCCCCGCCGCGGCGCCGCAGGCGAGGTAGAAGACCAGAAAGCCTGTGTGGCCCATCTCTTCTTCCAGGTTGTCGCCGTAGATCCAGAGGAACAGCATGTTGCCGCCCAGATGCAGGAAACCACCGTGCAGGAACATCGAGGTGAACAGCGTTTCCAGCCCCGCGCCCGAGGTGAAGCGCGCCGGGACCAGGCCCCAGGTCATGAAGAACCGTTGCAGATCCCAGTCATCCATCGAGACGTAGCCGAGGAAAACCAGCACGTTGATCACGATCAGCGCGAAGGTGACATAAGGGGTCTTCCCCGAGGGATTGTGATCGCGGATCGGAAACATGGGCGCAGCCTTTCCGATCCGCGAAGGTGCGTCAAGCGTCGGCCACGGCGGCCAGAAGCTGGGCGTTGCCGCCCGAGGCCGTGGTGTCGATGCACAGATGCCGCTCCAGATGCGTATGGCCCGCGTCGGGGGCGCCGATCAGCGGCAGGATCGGGCCCGGTCGCGCGGCAAGCGCCCGGGCATAGGCCCGGCCCGCCTCGGCCTCGCCCCACCACAGCGCGCCGGAGAAATCCTTCAGCGATGTCAGTGCCTCGGGGGCAAGTCCGGGCGCTTCGACGGCATGGCCGCCAAGCTTGCGCACGGCCTCGGCCTGCGCCAGCGCGGCGGCCCGGCCCGGCCCCAGACAGACCAGCGGCGCCCGGGGGGTCAGCGTCAGCCGGTTCGACTCGCCCGTGGGGCCCGGCATGTCCTCGGTGATCGGGGCAAGCACGGGCCAGGGGGCGGCCAGCGCCTTGCCGACCTCGCCGGCCGAGGTGGTCGCATCGTCCGGTGTCGCCGCAGGTGTCGGGGCCCTGGTGAACCGCGCCAGGTAGTGAGGACCGCCAGCCTTGGGCCCGGTGCCCGAAAGCCCTTCGCCGCCGAAGGGCTGGCTGCCGACCACCGCGCCGATCTGGTTGCGGTTGACATAGGTGTTGCCGACCCGCATCCCGTCCACCACGTGCTGCACGCGGTCGTCGATCCGGCTGTGCAGTCCGAAGGTCAGGCCGTAGCCCGTGGCATTGATCGCGGCGATGACCCGGTCGATTTCGGCCGACTTGAAGGTGGCGACGTGCAGGACCGGGCCGAAGATCTCGCGCGGCATGTCCTGGATGCCGTTGACCGACAGCACGGTGGGGGCGATGAAGGTCCCCTGCCCCGGCGCCTTCAACTCCTTCAGCACCCGCCCCTCGGCGCGGGCGGCATCGACATAGGCGCGGATGCCGGCCTGGGCCTCGGCGTCGATCACCGGGCCGATGTCGGTGGCAAGGTGCCAGGGATCGCCGAGGCTCAGTTCATCCATCGCGCCGAAGAGCATTTCCGTGACGGTCTCGGCCACGTCCTCCTGCACATAGAGGCAGCGGAGCGCGCTGCACCGCTGGCCCGCCGACTGGAAGGACGACGCGATGATGTCGCGCACCGCCTGTTCCGGCAGCGCGGTCGAATCCACCAGCATCGCGTTCAGGCCGCCGGTTTCGGCGATCAGCGGCGCGGTCGGGTCAAGGTGGTCGGCCATCGACCGCCGGATCGCCTGCGCCGTCTCGGTCGAGCCGGTGAAGGCCACGCCGTTCACCCGCGGGTCGCGGGTGATGGCCGCACCGATGGCGCCGTCCCCGGGGAGGAGCTGCAAGGCGGTCGCGGGCACCCCCGCCGCCAGCAGGTGATCGACGGCGATCCCGGCGATCAGCGGGGTCTGTTCGGCAGGCTTGGCCAGGACCGCATTCCCCGCCGCCAGCGCCGCCCCGATCTGGCCGCAGAAGATCGCCAGCGGAAAGTTCCAGGGGCTGATGCAGGCAAAGACACCCCGCGCGGGATGCGGCTGGGCGGTCTGGGTCGCGTAATAGCGCAGGAAATCCACCGCCTCGCGCAGTTCGGCGACGGCATCGGACAGGGTCTTTCCGGCCTCGCGCGCGAGGACCGCGAAGATGCGGCCGAAATCGGCCTCCATCCGGTCGGCCGCGCGGTTCAGCACCGTCGCCCGCTCGGGCGCAGCGGCGGCCCAGGGCTCGGCCAGGCGCAGGGCGGTGTCCACATCCGGCAGGCCCGCCGTCGTCACATGGCCGACCAGAGCGCCCGTCGCCGGGTTCAGGACCGCAAGTTGCGCCCCCCCCACGACCCGGCCCGCTAGGCGCGGCGCGGCAGTGAGCCGCTCTTCGGCATGCGGGGCGCGGGCGGCCTCGATCGCGGCCAGATCGGCGGCATCGGTGAGATCCCAGCCGCGGCTGTTCTTCCGATCACCGAAAAGCTGCGGCCCGGTCTTCAGCGCCGGGTTCGGGATCGCGGCCAGTCCCTCCACCGCCGTCAGCGGGCAGGCGGCGACGGTTTCCGGCGGCACGTCTTCATCGACGATCTGGTTGACGAAGCTGGAGTTCGCCCCGTTCTCCAGCAGGCGGCGGACGAGGTAGGCCAGAAGGTCGCGATGTGCCCCTACCGGCGCATAGATGCGGCAGCGCGTTCCCCGGTCGGTCAGCACGATGTCGTGCAGGCGTTCGCCCATCCCGTGCAGGCGCTGGAATTCGTAGTCGAGCGGGGTCAGGCCCTGCTGGTCCGCGATGTGCAGGATCGCCGCGACGGTATGGGCGTTGTGGGTGGCGAACTGGGGATAGATGCGGTCGGTCAGGGACAGAAGCTTGCGTGCATTGGAGATGTAGCTGACATCCGTCGCCTGCTTGCGGGTGAACACGGGGAAGCTTTCCAGTCCCATGACCTGCGCCCGCTTCACCTCGGCGTCCCAATAGGCGCCCTTGACGAGGCGGACCATGATCCTGCGGTCCAGCCTTGTGGCCAGCGCATGCAGCCAGTCGATCACCGCCCCCGCCCGGCGGCCATAGGCCTGCACCACCACCCCGAACCCGTCCCAGCCCTTCAGCGCGGGGTCCGACAGCGTGGCCTCGATCACCTCCAGCGACAGGGCCAGCCGGTCGGCCTCCTCGGCGTCGATGTTGAAGCCAAGGCCCGCCGCCTTGGCCAGCGTCGCCAGCGCCCGGACGCGGGGCACCAGCTCCTCCATCACGCGGTCATGCTTGGCGACCTCGTAACGCGGGTGGAGTGCCGAGAGCTTGACCGAGATGCCGGGGTTGGTGCGGATGTCGTTGCCCTTTGCGGCCCGTGCGATGGCGGTGATCGCGCTGGAATAAGCGAGGTGATAGCGCCGCGCATCGGCCTCGGTCCGCGCGGCCTCGCCCAGCATGTCGTAGCTGTAGGTATAGCCCTTGGCCTCCAGCTCCTCGGCGCGGTCCATCGCCTTGTCGATCGTCTCGCCCAGGACGAAGTTCCGCCCCATCTCCTTCATCGCGCGGGAGACGGCGGTGCGGATCACCGGCTCACCTAGCCGCCGCACCGCACCCCGCAGCGCGCCCGCGATCCCACCCTCGCGGTCGTCCAGCACCTTGCCGGTCAGCATCAGGGCCCAGGTCGAGGCGTTGACGAGGCTGGACGCCGACTTGCCCAGATGCCGCCCCCAGTCGCTGGGTGCGATCTTGTCCTCGATCAGCGCGTCCATCGTCTCGGCGTCCGGCACCCGGAGGAGCGCCTCGGCCAGGCACATCAGCGCGATGCCCTCGTCGGTCGAAAGGCCGTATTCGGCGAGGAAGACCTCCATGAGACCGGGCCGCGCACTGGCCCGGATCCGCTTTACCAGGTCCGCCCCCTGCGCCACGATGGCGGCTCGGGCCGGCGCGTCCAGCGCGGCCTCGGCCACCAGGCGCTGCACCAGCGCGGTCTCGTCGGTCAGCGCGCCGGTGGTGATGACGGACCAGGCGGCGGGGGCGGTGATGGTATTCATGGCAGGCACCTTTCTTTCCGCCCAGCATATCGCGAAATTCGCGGGCTGTTTTCCTGAAGATTGTGCTATATGCAGCCGAATATGGGCTGAAACCGGGAAAAGAGCATGCCAAACGACCGCGCCGATCTGGACCGTTTCGACCTTGCGATCCTGCGGGTCCTCCAGACCGAGGGGCGCATCGCCGCCGTCGAACTCGCCCGCCGGATCGGCCTGTCGAAATCGCCCACCCAGGCGCGCATGAAGCGGCTGGAGGAGATCGGGATCATCACCGGCTACCGCGCGATCCTGGACCCGATCAGGATGGGCCAGGCGCATGTGGCCTTTGTCGAGGTGCGCCTGTCCGACACGCGCGAGGCCGCGCTGACCGCCTTCAACAAGGCCGTGCTGACGGTGCCCGAGGTGGAACAGTGCCACATGATGGCGTCGTCCTTCGACTACCTGCTCAAGGTCCGCACCGCCGATATCCAGAGCTATCGCCGCGTCCTGGGCGAGGTAATCTCGGCCTTGCCCCATGTCGCCTCGACCTCGACCTACGTCGCGATGGAGGCGGTGAAGGAAGTGTTCTGACGGGCTTGCCCGACTCGGCTCCCGCACGCAGTCTGGCCGCGAAGGAGACCCCGATGAGCCTTGACCGCGCCGAGATCGAAGCCGCCACCCGACCGCTGAACCGCGCGCGGTCGATGCCGGCGGGATTCTACGCCGACCCGGCGATCTTTGCGGCGGAACGCGAGCGGGTGTTCCTCAAGCATTGGTTCTTCCTCTGCCGCGCCGAAGAACTGCCGAACCCCGGCGACTACCGCGCCTTCGACAGCCCCGGCGGGCCCATCGTGCTGATCCGGGGCCATGACGGGCTGCTGCGCTGTTTCGCCAACTACTGCCGCCATCGCGGCTCGATCCTGCTGGAAGGGTCGGGCAATGTCGGCGGCCGCATCACCTGCCCCTACCACGCCTGGAGCTATCTGAACGACGGCCGCCTCTACGGCTGCCCGGACATGAAGGACGCCGAGGGCTTCGACAAGGTGGAAAACGGGCTGGTGGCGCTCGACCTCGACCATTGGGAGGGATTCGTCTTCGCCCGGTTCACCCGCGAGGGGCCAAGCCTGCGCGAACACCTGGGCGACTTTCCCGACCGGATGGCCTCGCACAAGCTGGGGTCCATGCGCTGCACCTGGCGGGTGACGCTGGACGTGGCCGCGAACTGGAAGCTGATCCTGGAAAATGCGGTCGAGACCTATCACACCGGCATCGTCCACCGCGACACCGTGGGGGCGCAGCAATCGCGGTCCCCGGCGACGAAAGGCAACTGGATCGCCATTCAGGTCATCTCGGGCCGGTCCATCGCCACCTTGGGCACCGACCAGCCGCCCTTCCCGCCCATCGACGGACTGGACGACGACGCGCGGATGGGGACCTATTTCACCGTGGTCTTTCCCACCGTCCAGTTCGCCGTGGCGCAGGATTGCCTGTGGTGGCTGAACACGATCCCGGTCAGCGAAAGCCGCACGCTCTTGGAAGTCGGCGGCTGCTTCCCCGAGGACCGGCTGGCCTTGCCGGATTTCCAGGCCCGGGCCGAACCCTATTACGACCGCTGGGAACGGGTCGCGAAGGAAGACCTGGGCATCCTGGAAAAGCAGCAGCGCGCGCTGGGATCGGCGCTTTACCGGCCGGGGCCGCTTTCGTGGCGCGACGACATGGTGCAGGCAATGGGCCTCTGGGTGGTGGACCGTCTGGGCCTCTGACCGGACGGCTCGTCGTGCGCCTTCGGCTTCTCCTCGCGAGGCGACGCTCCGACGAGGAGACGCAGTCGAACGAGGAAGCTATCCCTGCGGCGTCATCGCCTTGCGCTGCCGCGCCCGTTCAAGGCCGAGCTTCCGTTCGCGCCAGATGATGAGGATGCCCGCCGTCACGATCAGCGCCGCTCCGCCCAGCATCGGCCAGGTAGGCACCTCGCTGAACACGAAATAGCCGATCCCCAGCGCGAAGATCATCGAGGCATAGTCGAAGGGCGCCACCAGCGAGGCATCGGCCTCGCGGTAGCTGGAGGTCAGCAGGATCTGCCCCAACCCGCCCAGGAGCCCCGCGCCGACGAGGATCGCGGCCTCTCCGGCCGTGGGCCAGACCCAGCCGAAGGGCAGCGTGACCAGTGACAGCACCGCAGCCGTGACCGAAAACCAGAAGACGATGGCCGAGGTCTGCTCGGTCATCACGAGCTTGCGCACGAAGACCTGCGCCAGGGCCGCGAAGACCGCGCCGCCCAGGACCAGCAGCGCCCCCAGCGCCTCGGCTATCCCTGCCGCACCCGGGTCGATGGACAGCCGAGGCGCCAGCACGATCAGCACGCCGATCATGCCCAGGATGACGGCCGAGATGCGGAAGGCCCGCACCTCCTCGCCCAGGAACATCGCGGCGAAGATGACCGTCAGCAGCGGCGCGGCATAGCCAATGGCGGTGACTTCCGGCAGCGGCAGATAGCCCAGCCCGGCGAAGCCCAGCCCCATCGCCATCGTCCCCACCACGCCGCGCCAGACATGGCCGAGGGGCTGCACGGTCTTGAGCCCCGTCGTCAGTTCCTTCCGCCAGGCGAGCCAGGCCACGATGACCGGAATCGCGAAAAACGACCGGAAGAACACCGCCTGCCCCGCCGGGATGTGCTGGGCGGTGGACTTGATCAGCGAGGCCATGACGATGAACACCATCACCGAGGCCAGTTTCAGGGCAATGCCGCGCAGGGGGCGCATGGAAGGGTCCGCACAGGTCACGGCCACTAGACGCCGCGTCGGCTTTCAGCTTCCCTGATCGGGAAGGAGAATGCCATGCCGAAAGCGCCGCTTGCCGACAGAATCGACCAGGGCCGGGGTCTGGTGCCCGCCGACCTCGTGCTGAAGGGGGGCCGGGTGTTCGACCTCATCACCGGCGATCTGGTGGAAACCGACGTGGCGATCTGCGGCGACACCATCGTCGGCGTGTTCGGAAGCTACACCGGGCGAAAGGAGATCGACGTCTCGGGCCGCGTCCTCGTGCCGGGCTTCATCGACACCCACCTGCATGTGGAAAGCTCCCTCGTCACCCCGCACGAGTTCGACCGCTGCGTGACCCCTCGCGGCGTGACCACGGCGATCTGCGACCCGCACGAGATCGCGAATGTCTGCGGGATCAAGGGGATCCGCTACTTCCTTGAGTCCGCGTCGCAACTGGTGATGGACCTGCGGGTGCAGCTGTCGTCCTGCGTGCCCTCGACCCATATGGAGACGACCGGGGCGCGGCTGGTCGCGGCGGACCTCGTGCCGTTCAAGGACCACCCGAAGGTGATCGGGTTGGCCGAGTTCATGAACTATCCCGGCGTGTTGATGAAGGACCCGGAGTGCCTGGAGAAGCTGGAGGCGTTCCAGGGCCGCCACATCGACGGCCATGCGCCCCTCCTGCGCGGGAACGACCTGAACGGCTACATCAGCGCGGGTATAAGGACCGAACACGAGGCGACCAGCCATGACGAGGGGCTGGAGAAGCTGCGCAAGGGGATGCGGGTGCTGATCCGCGAGGGGTCGGTGTCGAAGGACCTGCACGCGCTGGCGGGCCTTCTGACCGAACGCTTCTCGCCCTACCTTGCCTTCTGCACCGACGACCGCAACCCGCTCGACATCGGGGAACACGGGCATCTGGACTACATGATCCGCACGGCCATCGCGCTGGGGGCGCCGCCCCTGGCGGTTTACCGGGCGGCGAGCCTGTCGGCGGCCGAGGCCTTCGGGCTGAAGGACCGCGGCCTGATCGCGCCGGGCAAGCGCGCCGATATCGCGGTGATCGACAGCCTGGAGGGGTGCCACGCGAGCCTCGTGCTGGCTGGGGGCGTGGTGGCCGACGACGCCGCCTTCGCCGCCCGGGCCATGACCGAGCCGGTGGCGCGGAACTCGGTCACGTCGGCGCGGCTCGAGGCTTCCCATTTCCGCACCGGCGGCAACCGGGTGGAGACGCCGGTGATCGGCATCCTGCCGGGCAAGATCATCACCGAACACCTGAGTTTCGACATCGCGCCGCAGGACGGGGACAAGCGGCCCGACCCTGCCCGCGACCTGGTGAAGATCGCGGTGATCGAGCGGCACGGGGTGAACGGCAACCGGGCGACGGGCTTCGTCAAGGGCTTCGGGCTGCAAAGGGGGGCGATCGGGTCCACCGTCTGCCACGACCACCACAACATCGCCGTGGTGGGGGCCGACTACGCCGACATGGCGCTGGCCGCGAACCGGCTGGTCGAGATCGAGGGCGGTTTCGTCGTGGTGGAGGGTGGCCGGGTGCTGGCCGAGCTGCCCCTGCCCGTGGCGGGGCTGATGAGCCTGAAAGGCTTCGAGGCGGTGCGGGAGGATCTGGTCGCCCTCCGCGCCGCGGCGCGGTCGCTGGGGGTGACGCTGGACGAACCCTTCCTGCAACTGGCTTTCCTGGCCCTGCCTGTCATCCCGCACCTCAAGATCACCGATCACGGCATGGTCGATGTGGACCGCTTCGAGGTGATCCCGTGAAAAGTGTCCACGGTGGACATTTCCGGATTACCTTTCGATTCCAGTATCTTGCTCGCGGACGTAAAGATTCTGGAAAGCATGTTCCATCCAGACTTCGGCCGGTCGGCGCCTCGGGTTACAGCCAGCGCAGATCGGCCAGCACCGGGAGGTGATCCGAAGGCTGATGCCCCTCGGCCCGGTCGGGCGGCAGGGGATGAAGTTCGAGGTCCGGCGAATGCACGATCCGGTCGAGCGGCAGGAAGGGCCGGCGCGAGGGATAGGTTGGGGCGGTCGGCAGGATCACGAAGGGCGTGGCGATCCGCCCCAGACCCACGCGGCGCGAGCGTTCGTTGAAATCGCCCAGGATCACCGTGGGCCGCGCCGCATGCCGGCCGAGCGCGGCCTTGATCGCATCGAGCTGCCGCCGCCGTGCCACCCGCAACAGGCCGAGATGCACCGCCACCACCCGAAGCGGCGCGGGCGTGTCCAGATCGGCGATCACCGCGCCGCGCGGTTCCAGCCCCGGCAGGTCGAGATGTTCAAGCCCCGACAGCCGTATCCCCGGCCGGGCCAGCAGCGCATTGCCGTGCCAGCCGAGACTGACCGCATTGCGCCCGATGGGCAGGGGTTCCAGCCCCGTCACCTCGACGATGCGGTCGCGCGGCAGGGCCGAGGGCCGGTCACCCAGACGGTGATCGGCCTCTTGCAGCGCCACGATGTCGGCCCCCAATGCAGCGATCCCCGCGAGGACCCGGTCGGCATCGCGGCGCAGATCGGTGCCCAGGGCCTTGCGGATGTTCCACGAGGCAAGACGCAGCACGGGCTTTGAATCGGCAGTCATGACGCCAATATAGGCATCACACCAACCGAGCGGGAGAAATGGCGAACACATCGACCCTGGTCCTTTCGGCGATCCGGCTGATCCTGGCGCTGGAGGCGGCAGTCGCCCTGCTGCGCGGGGTCTGGCCGGCGGCCTTCGTCACCCTGGCCGCACTGGGGCTGACGGTCCTGCCCGGGCTTCTGGCCAGCCGCATCGGCCTGCGCCTGCCGCCGAGTTTCCTGGCCGCCATCGCCGCCTTCGTGCTGGCGACGCTGTATCTGGGCGAGGTCTACGATTTCTACAACCGCTTCTGGTGGTGGGATCTGGCGCTGCATTTCGGCTCGGCCATGGGCTTCGGCATCCTGGGCTTCCTTCTGGTCTTCATGCTGTTCGAGGGCGACCGCTATGCCGCCCCGCCCTGGGCGATCGGGGCGCTGTCCTTCTGCCTTGCGATCACGGTGGGCACATTGTGGGAGCTGTTCGAATATGCGATGGACACGTTGTTCGGCTTCAACATGATGAAGTCGGGCCTGCCCGACACGATGGGCGACTTCATCGTCAACACGCTGGGCGCGGCCTTGGCGGCGGTGGCGGGGGTGATCTATCTGCTGGACCGGGCCGGCCGGCTGGGCGCGCCCTTCGATCTGTTCATCCAGACCAACCGGGCGCGGTTCCGCAAGCTGTTCGCCCGCAAGCACGGCGGCTAGGCGGCGCGGCCGCCGGGGTCACGAAGGGTCTTCCGTCGGCGGTCCGAAACGTTCCAGCATCCGCGCCTTGATCTGGTCGCGTGCCTGGCGGTAGGCGGCCAGTTTGGCCTCGCGCGTCTCGCCCAGCCCCGTGGGGTCGAGGATCGGCCAGTATTCGATCTCCAGGTGATGGAACCGCGTCAGTTCCAGCGCCATGCGCTGGCTGGCGGGGCTGAGCGCGATGATGAGATCGAATTGCGACAGGTCGTCGCCCCAGTCCTGCATCTCCTCGAAGCTGCGCGAGCGGTGGCGGCTGAGTTCGATCCCCAGTTCCTTGCAGACTGCGACGGAAAAGCCGTCGATCTCCATGTCGTTCTTGACGCCGGCCGACTGCACATAGGCGCGCTGGCCGTAGAGCTTCTTCATCAGCCCTTCCGCCATGGGCGAGCGGACGGCATTGTGGTCGCAGCAGAAGAGGACGGATTGGGGGAAGTCGCCCAAGGTCTCAGCCCCAGTGCAGGACGCAGATCAGGGTGAACAGGCGCCGCGCGGTGTCGGTGTCGACCTCGGCCTTGCCCTCCAGCCGCTCGCGCAGGATCGCGGCACCCTCGTTGTGGATGCCGCGCCGCGCCATGTCGATCGCCTCGATCTGGCTGGGCGGCAGGCGCTTGACCGCGTCGAAGTAGGACTCGCAGATCTGGAAATAGTCCTTCACCACCTGGCGGAAGGGGCCGAGCGAGAGGTGGAACTCGGCCGCCTTCTCGCCGGCTTCGGTGGCGATGTCGAACACCAGCCGTCCCTCGCGGATCGCCAGGAGGACGCGGTAGGGGCCTTCGGGCATCTCGCGGTCGGGGCGGCGGGCGGGGGTGAAGGAGTTTTCCTCGAGAAGATCGTAGATCGCCACGCGGCGTTCCTGTTCGATCTCGGGCGTCGGGCGCGCGAGGCCCTTTTCGTCGATCTCGATCTGGCAGATGCGGTTGGTCATGGGCGGTTCCTTGCGACCGGACCGTGATGCCCCACCCGGTCAGGCGGATCAAGCGAGAAGGTGGCGGGGCGTCAGCCGTTCAGCCGGTCGAGCCGCGCCCGCACCGACAGCCCATGCGCCTGCAGGCTTTCGCTGGTCGCCAGCCGTTCCGCCGCCGGGCCGATGGCCTTGAGCGCCGCGGGTGTCATCTTCGCCAGCGTGGTGCGTTTCATGAAGTCCAGCACCGAGAGGCCCGAGGAGAAGCGGGCCGAGCGGGCGGTGGGCAGGACGTGATTTGGCCCGCCGATGTAGTCGCCGATGGCCTCGGGCGTGTAGGCGCCGAGGAAGATCGCGCCGGCGTGGGTGATGTCGCGGACCAGCGCCTCGGGGTCGGCCACGCAGAGTTCCAGATGTTCGGGAGCGACGCGGTTCGACAGCGCCGCGGCCTCGGCCAGGTCGCGGGTGACGATCACCGCGCCGTGCCGTGCCCAGGATGCCCCGGCGATGGCGCGGCGTTCGAGGGTTTCCAGGCGCCGCGCGACGGCCTCGGCCACGGACCGCCCGAAGGCGGCGCTGTCGGTCACCAGGATCGACTGCGCGCTTTCGTCGTGTTCGGCCTGGGACAGAAGATCGAGTGCGATCCAGTCGGGATCGTTGTCCCGGTCGGCGATGACCAGGATCTCGGAAGGCCCCGCGATCATGTCGATGCCGACGCGGCCGAACACCCGGCGCTTGGCGGCGGCGACGAAGGCATTGCCGGGGCCGGTGATCTTGTCCACCGGGGCGATGGTCTCGGTCCCGTAGGCCAGCGCCGCGATCGCCTGCGCGCCGCCGATCCGATAGACCTGGTCCACCCCGGCGATGCGGGCGGCGAGAAGGACGAGCGGGTTCACCTTGCCGTCCGGTGTGGGGCAGGCGATCACCAGCCGCTCCACCCCGGCGACCTTGGCCGGAATGGCGTTCATCAGCACCGACGAAGGATAGGAGGCCAGACCGCCGGGGACATAGAGCCCCGCGGCCGAGACCGGCGTCCAGCGCCAGCCCAGGGTGGCGCCCGCGCTGTCGGTCCAGCTTTCGTCCAGCGGCTTCTGGCGCGCGTGGTAGGCGCGGATGCGTTCGGCGGCCAGTTCGAGGGCGGCCCGGTCCTCGGGGCTGACCCTGACGATTTCGGCATCGATCTCGGCCCCGGAGAAGGCCAGGGAGCCCGGCGTCAGCGTCAGGCGATCGAAGCGGGCGGTCAGGTCGATCACCGCCTGATCGCCCCGGTTGCGGACATCGGCGATGATCGCGGCGACGGCCTCGTCCACATCCTCGGCCTCTTCGCGCTTCTGCCCGAGAAGGCTCTGGAAGGCGGTCTCGAAGTCCGGGTCGGTCGTGGTCAGGAAGACGGGCATCGGGGCCTCCGGCTGGTCGCGGGTCAGATAGCGCGCGCGAAGGCCGGGCTCAAGGCCGGACGTCCCGGGGGCAAGTGTCCTGGACGACGTCAGCAGCTTCCCTCGAAGGAATCTGCGCCCGGCCTCAGTCGTGGCGCGGAACCTTGCCCGATGGCGCGCGGTAGGGCCGCGTCACGTCGTCGAGCCGCACCTCCAGCGCCTCCACGTCCAGCGCGATGGCCCCGTCGCCGGCAAGCACGATGGAAACGCGCCCCGTTCCGTCCTCGCCCGGCTCGAACGACATGGACAAAACGGACAACACAAGATCCTTGTCTGCCCGATCAAAGCCCATGCTTTGCACTTTTCGCACATCCTCGACCACAAGCAACGAACGCACCCGTTCATAGGCACGGCCGAGCCGCTCGGCCTCCTCGCGGTCTTCCCAGCGGAAGCGGTTGAGCAGAACGGCAAAGCGCCGGCGCCGTGCGTCATAGCTGATCTCGGTCACCGGCAGGACGGCGTCCTGGACCAGGGCCGAGACGACCTTCAGGTCGTCGGCATCCTGCGCCACCAGCCGCAGCGGGGCCTCGCCGCCATCCTCGAACCGGGCGTCGGTCATGCCTGGATACGCTCGATATGCGCCCCGCAGGCGCGCAGTTTCTCTTCCACCCGCTCATACCCCCGATCCAGGTGGTAGACGCGGCTGACGACCGTCTCCCCCTCGGCGGCAAGCCCCGCGAGGATCAGCGACACGCTGGCGCGCAGGTCCGTGGCCATCACCGGCGCCCCCCGCAGCCTTTCGACGCCGGTGACCGTGGCCGTCCCGCCCTGCACGTTGATCCTGGCCCCCATGCGCATCAGCTCGGGGGCGTGCATGAAGCGGTTCTCGAAGATCCTCTCCTCCAGCACCGACACACCGTCCGCAGTGCAGAGAAGCGCCATCATCTGCGCCTGAAGATCGGTCGGGAAGCCGGGGAACGGCTCGGTCGTGACGTTCACCGCCTTCACCCGCCCGTTCTTGCGGGAAACCTTCAGGCCGCGATTGGTCTGCGTCACGGAAACCCCCGCCGCGTCCAGCTTTTCGGCGAAACTTTCCACCAGGTCCAGCGTGCCGCCGATACATTCCACCTCGCCGCCACAGATCGCCGGGACCAGCATGTAGGTCCCCAGCTCGATCCGGTCCGTCACCACCTGATGCGTCGCTCCACCCAGCCGGTCGGTGCCCTCGATGGTGATGGTGGACGTCCCCTCGCCCTCGATCTTCGCGCCCATCTTCTTCAGGCAGCGGGCGAGGTCCACGATCTCGGGCTCGCGCGCGGCGTTCTTCAGGACCGTGGTCCCCCTGGCCAGCGTCGCCGCCATAAGCGCGTTTTCCGTGGCGCCGACCGAGACGAAGGGGAACTCCACCACCGCGCCCTTCAGCCGTCCGCCGGGGGCCTTGGCATGGACATAGCCGTCGCGCAGGTCGAGGTGCGCCCCCATCGCCTCCAGCGCCTTGAGGTGCAGGTCCACCGGCCGCGCGCCAATGGCGCAGCCGCCGGGCAGCGAGACGGTCGCCGCACCGTAACGCGCCAGCATCGGGCCAAGAACGAGGATAGAGGCGCGCATCTTGCGCACGATGTCGTAGTCGGCCTTGAGGTTGGTGATCGAATGCGAAGACAGGGCCAGCACCAGGCCGTCCTGCAGGCTGGCGACTTCCGCGCCGAGCGACTGGAGGAGTTGCGTCATGGTGCGGATGTCGGACAGCCGCGGCGCGTTGGTCAGCGTCAGGGGTTCGTCCGACAACAGCGTTGCCGGCATCAGGGTGAGGCAGGCATTCTTCGCCCCCGCGATCGGGATCGCCCCGGACAGAGCCCCATTGCCGCGCACCAGAATCGAATCCATCTGCCCTAGTCCCTTTCGGTATCGTCGGCCGCGTCTTCGGCGGTCCGAGCCCTTGCCTGTGCCTTCCGACGCGCCATGTTCGCCTTCAGCGCCGCCTTGAGCCGGTCTTCCCGGCTGGCGGGTCGCTCGGGTTTCCGGGACGTTTCGTCTTGCGGGGGGTCCGAGGGGCTGCGCATGGGGATGCCTTCTAGCGCAAGGTCGCCGGTGGGTCCAGAGAGGGCCCCGATTTCGCGCCCGAACCCCCTTGCGCCCCGGTTCGATTGCGTCTATTCCCGCCGCCACCAACGGCGCTGCAGTAGCTCAGTGGTAGAGCACTCCCTTGGTAAGGGAGAGGTCGAGAGTTCAATCCTCTCTTGCAGCACCATCCATCCCCTTCAAGGCGACGGGTCATGTGCGATCGACGATCCGGGTCGATTGTGGGCATGGTTTGATGCAGGGATGCCATCGCCAAGGGCAGGTCCGGCATCGCCCCGCCTTGGCAGCAGGTCATACTAGGCGGGTGGAGGCACAACCGCCTCCCAGGCCTCTCCCATTGCCAGGATGCAGGCCATCCCGTCGGGATAGCTTTGCACCAGCGTCCAGTCGCCCGACGGGCGGGTCCAGACCTCCAGCACCGTCTCGGTGTCGCGCAGACCCGAGCCGGAAACCGACGCACCGGACAGTTTCCGAACCAGTTCCTCGCGCTGGACGCAGACCACTTCGGCAATCGGGCTTTCCGCCAGGGCCGGCGTCGCGCAGCACAGAAGAAGGGCGAGTCGCATCCGCATACATGGAATCGTAACACAAGCATGACAGTTGCGAAGCGATTTTCCGAATGGCCGTTCAGCCATCCCGGACGAATGGCCAGACCGGAAAGCGGAATCCGGCCTCGCAAAGGATGCCGCATAGCCGCTGCGTTTCGGTGCGCATCAGCCCGGAGCCCGCGCCAGGACAACGGTGGTGCCGTCCGTGCTGGCATCGTCGCAGATGACCACCTCGGACACCCCGAGCACCTTCCAATGCGCCAGCCATTCGATGCGGCTCCGGATCTCGTTCCGGACGATGGCACAGAGGGCGACATGGGGTGCGCTCATGCCTTCTCTGCGCTTCCAGCCCGGCCCGCGGCAAGTCGGGCGTGAGTCCGAGCCGCCACAGTGCCGGCCCCATATTCTGGGCCGCGATTATATGCCTTCCCCAGATGCAAGGCCCGCCCCTATAGTCAGTGTGGGAAACCGGGGAAAACACCGGGCCTAGAGGCAGGACCAACACCAAAGCAAGGAGGGAGCCGATGCGCTGCCCGTTCTGCGGCAACATCGACACGCAAGTGAAGGACTCGCGTCCGGCCGAGGATCACGTCTCGATCCGCCGCCGCCGGTTCTGTCCGGCTTGTGGCGGCCGCTTCACCACCTACGAGCGCGTCCAGCTGCGCGATCTTGTCGTCATCAAGTCCAGCGGCAAGCGCGAGGACTTCGACCGTTCGAAACTGGAACGCTCGATCCGCATCGCGATGCAGAAGCGGCCGATCGACCCCGAACGCATCGACCAGATGATCTCGGGCATCGTGCGGCGGCTGGAAAGCCTGGGT
The DNA here is from genome assembly GCF_008271465.1 of Tabrizicola flagellatus. Lineage (GTDB taxonomy): Bacteria > Pseudomonadota > Alphaproteobacteria > Rhodobacterales > Rhodobacteraceae > Tabrizicola > Tabrizicola flagellata. The sequence continues at coordinate 47,920 of NZ_VMDU01000004.1, forward strand.
GACACCGACATCCCCTCAAAGACCATCGGCGAGATCGTGATGGAAAGCCTGGCACGGATCGACACGGTCGCCTATGTGCGATTTGCCAGCGTCTACAAGAACTTCCAGACGGCCGACGATTTCGACGGCTTCGTCAGCGAGCTTCGGCCCGGAGCCGCCGGGGAAGAGTGAGCGATCCCGCCCAAGACCGGGCCCATATGGCCCATGCCCTGCGCCTGGCGGCGCGGGGCCTTGGCAATGTCTGGCCGAACCCGGCGGTGGGCTGCGTGCTGGTCCGCGACGGGATGGTCGTCGGACGCGGCTGGACCCAGCCGGGCGGGCGGCCCCATGCCGAGGTGCGGGCGCTGGCACAGGCCGGCCCCCTTGCACGCGGCGCCACGGCCTTCGTCACGCTGGAGCCCTGCGCCCATCACGGCAAGACCCCTCCTTGCGCCGAGGCGCTGATCGCCGCCGGTGTGGCACGGGTCGTCACCGCCCTGACCGACCCCGATCCGCGCGTCTCGGGCAAGGGGCATGCGATGCTGCGCGCGGCAGGGATCGAGGTCACGGAAGGCGTGCTGTCCGACCAGGCCGCCCGGCTGAACGCGGGTTTCCTGAAGCGGGTGACGCGCGGCCTGCCTTTCCTCACTCTGAAGCTTGCCGCGACGCTGGATGGCCGGATCGCCACCGCCTCGGGCGAAAGCCGCTGGATCACCGGACCGGAGGCACGGCGCAAGGTGCATGCCCTGCGGCTGGCGCATGATGCGGTGATGGTCGGCTCCGGCACCGCCGTTGCCGACGACCCGGATTTGACCGTGCGCGACCTGGGGGCAGCGCATCAGCCGGTGCGCGTGGTGCTGGACCGGATGCTGCGACACGCGCCGGACAGCCGGCTGGGCCGCAGCGCCCGGACGCATCCGGTATGGCTGCTGCACGGACCCTCCGCGCCCGAGCCCGCCCGGCAGGCCTGGCTGGCCATGGGGGCCGAGCTGATCGAGGGGACCGAGACCGGAGGCCGTCTCGACCTGCCGGCCGCACTGGGGGCGCTGGCCGCACGGGGCCTGACGCGGGTCCTGAGCGAGGGCGGCGGCACGCTGGCGGCAGCCCTGGTCGGCGCGGGCCTCGTGGACGACCTGGCTCTTTTCTCGGGCGCGGCGCTGATCGGTGCCGACGGGCATCCCGCCCTTGGGTCGCTCGGCCTGGGCCGCCTGGCCGAGGCCCCACGGCCGACCCTCGTCGAGACGGAACGGCTTGGGCCGGATCTCTTCGCGCTTTGGCGGATGCCGGCCGCGAGGTGACGCCAGTGGCCGCAGGGGCCGGACCGGACAGGCCCGCGTCAGGACCGCAGGTGGTCGTCGTCCACCGGCGCGTCGGTGTGGACGCCCGAGCGGACCTCCTCGACGGCACGGTCGATCGCCTCGATGCAGCTCTGGCAGATGTCATAGGTGACATGCGTCGGATGCCGCTCGCCGATGTCGTCGCAGGATGTCCACTGCGCTTCGCCATGCAGCCGGACATTGCCGCAGAACGAACATTTCACGTCCCTGGCCGAGGGGTCGTAGTGCCAGCGGTTCAGCGGCGGCGAGAAATGCCAGGCATCCTTCAGGTCATGGACCATCAGCGCGCGGTCGTCCTTCATCGGCTGGATGGTCATCAGGAATTTCCGCGCCATGCTGGGGGAATCGCAGCGGTATTCCAGCCGCAGCGTGCGCTTGTGCTGCAACACGGCGTCGATCATCTTCGCGGTTTCGGCGCGGGTCTCTGCACCGGCGATATGTGCCATGATCGAGGTCGAGAGCACCGCGTTCGAGGTGGCCGACTGCGCCCCGCCGTTGAGCGCGAACTCATCCCACTCGCCGCCAACCCAGAGGACGCGATATTCGCTGTCTACGACCGCGTAGACCTGCAGGAACTTCACTGCTCTCGCCCTCCCAAGCGTCGTCAGCGGAAGGACCTTAGCACAGTTCTGCAGGAAATCGCGTCCGAAGTTTACACTTCCCACAGGATTCTGCGGGCTTCGTGGCGGCCATGTCAACGCAGATTGACAACCCCCATTGATCTTGCGGGTAGAACCACGGCGCGGACCGTCGCGGCGATGTCGGAGGCGGCAAGTCCGGCCCAGGCATACATCTGCGCCGGGCTGGCCTGGTCGATGAAGCGGTCGGGCAGCGTCATGGTGCGGACTACCCCGCGCCGGTCGAGCGCGCCGCTGGCCGCGAGATGGTGCAGCACCAGCGCCCCGAAGCCCCCGGTCGAGCCCTGCTCCAGCGTCACCAGCGCGCGGTGGTGGCGGTGCAACTGGTCGATCAGCCCCTGATCCAGCGGTTTGGCAAAGCGGGCATCGGCGACGGTGGCGGAGATGCCCTCGGCCTCGAGGATCGTGGCCGCGGCCAGCGCCTCGGACAGATGCGCCCCGAAGGAGACGAGCGCCACATCGCTGCCTTCGCGCAGGATGCGGCCCTTGCCGATGGCAAGCGGCTCGCCCCGGTCGGGCATCGGCACGCCGACGCCTTCGCCGCGCGGATAGCGCAGAGAGATGGGGCCGTCGTCATGGGCCGCGGCGGTGGCGATCATGTGGACCAGCTCGGCCTCGTCGCCGGCGGCCATCACCGTCATGTTGGGCAGGTTCGCGAGGAACATGGTGTCGAAGGCGCCGGCATGGGTGGCGCCGTCCTGTCCGACCAGCCCCGCGCGGTCGATCATGAAGCGGACGGGCAGGTTCTGCAGTGCCACGTCATGCACGATCTGGTCGTAGCCGCGTTGCAGGAAGCTGGAATAGATCGCGCAGAAGGGCTTCATCCCCCCCGCCGCCAGCCCCGCCGCGAAGGTGACGCCATGCTGTTCGGCGATGCCCACGTCGAACACCCGCGCCGGGAACCGCTTCTGCATCACGTCGAGGCCCGTGCCCCCCGGCATGGCCGCCGTGATCGCGACGATGCGCGGATCGCGCGCGGCCTCCTCGGTCAGGGTCTGGCCGAAGACGGCGGTGTAGTTCGGCGCATTGGCGGGCGTCTTGTGCTGCCTGCCGGTGGCGATGTCGAACTTGCCCACCCCGTGATACTTGTCGTCCGCGCCTTCGGCCGGGGGATAGCCGCAGCCCTTCTTCGTCACCACATGCAGAAGCACCGGCCCCTCGGCCCGCTCGCGCATCGAGCGCAGCGCGTGCAGGAGCATCGGGATGTCGTGGCCGTTCACCGGGCCGAAGTAGGAAAAGCCCAGCTTCTCGAACAGTGTCACGCCGGTCGGACGGTCGCCGACCATCTCGCGCGCACGGCGGGCGCCTTCGCGCAGGGGGGCGGGCAGGTGGTCCTCCAGCCCCTCGGCGATGGCCTTGAGCGTGGCGAGCGGCCCCTTGCTGGCGATGGAGTTCAGGTAGGTCTGCATCGCGCCCACGGGCGGGGCGATGGACATGTCGTTGTCGTTCAGGATCACGAACAGTCGCTTGCCGAGATGGCCGGCGTGGTTCATCGCCTCGTAGGCCATGCCGGCGGTGATCGCCCCGTCGCCGATGACGGCCACGGTGTCGCCCACCGCCTGCCCCATCTCGCGCGCCATGGCAAAGCCAAGCGCGGCCGAGATCGAGGTCGAGGAATGGGCCGCCCCGAAGGGGTCGTATTCGCTTTCGCTGCGCTTGGTGAAGCCGCTGAGGCCCCCCGCCTGGCGCAGGGTCAGCATCCGGTCGCGGCGGCCGGTGAGGATCTTGTGCGGATAGCACTGGTGACCCACGTCCCAGATCAGCTTGTCGCGGGGCGTGTCGAAGACCGCGTGCAGGGCGACGGTCAGTTCGACCACCCCCAGCGAGGATCCGAGATGCCCTCCGGTCTGGCTGACCACCTCGATCACCTCGCGCCGCAATTCGTCGGCCAGTTGCGGCAGGTCGCGGTCGGGCAGCGCGCGCAGGTCGGCGGGGCTGGCCACGCGGTCGAGCATGGGTTTGGGGGACAGGGCGGCGATGGAACCGGGCGCGGTCATGGCGGCCTCCTTTCCGGGGCAAAAGGTGCCGTGTGGGGGTTGGCCACACGGCACAAGTGCCTGTCGTCCGACAGGAAGGGAACCGGGGCCCGAAGGTCCCGCATCCGGCCCGTGGGAGAGCCGGATCATGGCCATCCGGGCCGCGCGGATCAGCGCCGCACGGCCCGGATGAAGCTCAGGTCACGGCGCGCGCCTCGACCGTCAGGGGCGCCTCGAGCGCACCATAGGGCGAAGGCGTCTGCCGGCTTTCCTCGGGCAGCAACAGCCCGATCAGGTAGATCGCCCAGAGGAAGAGCCCGATGGCCAGAAGGAAGGCCGCGGCATAGAGCGCGCCCTTCAGCATGTGGCCGAGGCTCCAGTACACCAGGCTCGTCTGCTTGCTCTCGCTGAAATAGTCGTTCGGCATCGTGCCCTCCTATTGCACCGGCGCGTAGCCGTGCTCCTGTGCCCAGACGTACCAGTTGTCGACGACCGTGCCCGTGAGCAGGATGCCGATGCCGCCGGTCAGCGTGACCAGCACCGCGAACCACCAGGCCCAGCGGTGGATCCCTTCCATGGTCGCGTTGAACCCCATGGTCCAGCGCCAGAAGAGGGCCGCCCGCTCGGAGGCGGTGCCGCGATCGACGATCTGCTCAAGCTCCCGGTCGCCGCCAAAGCGGGAAACGGCCAGGATGGTCGCCCCGTGCATCGCGAAGAGGAGCGCCGACCCGTAGAGGAAGGCGATGCTCAGCGCGTGGAAGGGGTTGTAGAACAGGTTGCCGTATTGCAGCGAGAAGTTGTTGGTCCAGTCGAGGTGGCTGAAGATGCCGTAGGGCACGGCGTGGCTCCAGGACCCCATCAGGATCGGCCGGATGAGGCCCAGCACCAGGAACAGCCAGATGGCGCTCGCGAAGGCCCAGCTGACATGCTTGCCCATGCCCAGCGCCTGCGCCCTGAGCCAGGTCCGGACCCACCAGGAACAGACCGAGATCAGCAGGAAGAAGCTGGCGATCAGCCACCAGCCGCCTTCCTTGAGCGGCGCGAAGCCCAGGCCGTATTCCTCGGCCGGGGGTTCCAGGCTGAACCAGAACAGGTCGCGCAGGAAGACCGCCGGGTTGAAGCCCGCCTGATACCAGAACCACAGGCCCACCATGACGAACCAGGTCAGGCCCGAGGCCAGCGAGATCACCCCCATCGTGCCGAGATAGACCGGCCCGAGCTGGGCGTTGCCGAACCAGCCGGCCAGCGTCGAGAAGCTGGCGCCCCTGGTCCGGTTCGACAGTTCGACATCCTCGGTCATCCCCATTTCGGGAGCACCGCGCACCTGAACCTGGGTGAAGATGTTCTGATACTCAGCCATTTACGCCTCCCGGAATGTCGGCCCACCAGGGCAGTTCAAGCCACCAGTCCCACCAGACGACCCACTGGTCGAACCAGATGGTGCCCGAGATCACGATGCAGACCGCCGACCAGAAACCCGCGTTCAGCGCCAGAAGAAGGCCCAGGCGGTGGATCCCCAGCGTGCCGACCGAATAGCCGATGAGGTCGCGGAAATAGGTGTCCTCGTGGTCGGGAGTGCGCATCTCCTTGCCCTTCTCGGGGTTGGCGGCCGACAGAATCAGCGCGCCGTGGAGCGCAAGCGCCAGCGCCGTGGTGAAGAAGAAGCTCACCGCGATCATGTGCGCCGGGTTGTAGTGGAAGTTGCCGTAGGTGTAGCCGGTATTGGACACCCAGTCGAGGTGCGTCCAGATCCCGTAGGGGAAGGCATATCCCCAGGCCCCCATCAGCACCGGCCGGATCACCACCAGGGTGACATAGGCCAGGATCGCGAAGCCGAAGGCCACGGGCACATGGTAGCCCATCCCCAGCTTGCGGCAGATCTCCACCTCGCGCAGCGCCCAGGTCACGAAGGCGCCGATCGCGCAGATGGTGATGATCTGCCAGAGCCCGCCTTCGCGCAGGGGCGCCATGGCGAGACCCATCTCCACCGGAGGCGGGTTGATCGAGATCAGCCAGGGGTTCCAGGTCCCTTGCAGCACGGCCCCGTAGAAGATCAGGATCGTGCCGAGGACCGCGAAGAAGAAGGTCAGGACCCCGAAGAACCCGACGTAGAAGGGGCCGACCCAGAAGTCGAACAGGTTGCCCCCGATCAGCGTGCCCCCCGGCACGCGGTATTTTCGTTCGAAGCTGAGCAGTGCCATGCTTCCCTCTCCGTTTCTCTCCGGTCACAGCCGCCGTCGGGCGCGGGCGGTCGGGCTTGCCGGATGTGTGTCTGACGTCAGGTTGTCGCGGGCGGCAGACGGCGAGGCCCGCCGCCCGCAACGGTCAGTTGGACCTACTGGCCGGCGGTGACATAGCCGTGCTTGGCAGCGGCGATGTCGAACCAGTTGTAGGCCGGGGTGCTGAGCAGCACGAGGTGGATCATGGCCGCCAGGAGGAACAGGAACACGCCCTGTGCCACGAAGACGCGACGAGGATCGAAGATGAGCCAGATCTTGTAGAATTTGGACATTTATCGTTCCTCCTCAGAACCACGGGCGCCAGATGTACACCGCCAGGTGAGCGACGACGGCGATGGCCACGAAAAGCCAGAGCCCGCTCATGTAGACGGAGTGCAGTTCTTGCGCCTGCTCGTCGGTGAGACCTGTGAAACTCAGGTCGGATTTATCAGCCATTCTATCCTCCGGATTGGCAGACTGACGCCGCATCCCCTGCGGCTGGGTACACGGGGCAGCGGAGTGCTGCTCCGTAGGTTCCGGAAAGGCCGGGTTTCCCCGCCCTCCCCGAAGGCTTCACCGGACGGGCGGGCGCACCGCGTCGGGTCTTCTGCTCCGCCCGTTCAGGGGCGGAAGATCGAGGGCGTGATCTCCTCGGCGTCGCGCAGCGCGCGGGCGAGCGGACCAACAGCCGGAAGTCGCATGTGGCGGAGCGCCGAGCCGAGCCAGGCCAGGCACTGTACCGGCAGCGCCAGGATCAGGATCAGCGCGAAATAGGTCGCGTATTCCGCCTTCGGCGTGCGCCTGTGATGCGCCGCCTTGGGCTGCACGTGAGAAATGTAGCTCTGGTCGCTCATGCTCTCTCTCCCCTTTCGACCCCGGCGGCACTTCCCCCCGCCAGGGGTTCGACGAATTCCAGGACGACCCGCTCGGCCCCGTGGTCGAGCGCGGCTTTCTCGGCCGCATCCCGCAGCGTGCGGGCGGCGGAAATGCGGGTCAGCACCGGGTGCTGTTGCAGGATGCGGTCCAGCGCGAGTTGCGCGTCGGTGTCCCAGGGCATGTCGCGGCGCAGCGTCGTGGGCGTCGCGGCGGCGCTGTCCATCTCCGACCCGAGCGGCAGGATGTGGAACAGCGCGTCGAACAGCCCGTTGCAGACCTCCTGCAAGAGGTAGACCGCGCCGGCGTAGCCCATGAACGGCGTTCCCGTGGCGCGGCGGATCGCGGCGCCGGGGAAGCTGGCCGGGATGAAGCTGGGCGCGGGGCCGTGCCCGCCCTTCAGCTCGGCCAGGTACATCTTCTCGTTGATCGACCCCAGCACGATCAGCGGCCGGTGCTGCTTCATCAGCGCGCGGACGCCCTCGTTGTTGGTCTTCTGCCCCGCGAGTCTGGGCACCGCGAAGGCGCATGGCAGGCCGAGGTCTTCCTCGAGATACTTGCGGATGCCACGGGTGTAGGTCTCGTTCGCGACGATGGCGAAGCTGGCGGTGGCGAAGAAATCCTGCGTCACCGACCGCCAGAGGTCCCAGAGCGGCTTCAGCGTCGAATGCTTCTCCTGCGCGATGAAGGGTTCGGGGTCCAGTCCCAGCATCTCGCCCAGCGTCCGCAGGAACAGCGTGGTCGACTCGAGCCCGATCGGCGCTTGCAGGTAGGGCTTGCCCAGACATTCGGCGAGTCCCCGGCCGAATTCGCGGTACATCACGATGTTGGCGTCGGCATTCACCAGGTTGCGCATCTCGGCCAGGTGCGCGCCCAGGGGCATCACCATGTTCACCTCGGCCCCGATGCCTTCGACCAGACGGCGGATCTCGTGCAGGTCCGAGGCCATGTTGAAGGTGCCATACATCGGGCCCAGGATGTTGACGCGCGGCTTCGATCCATCGGGACGCGGGGTCTCGGGCGGCATCCGGCCCTTGGTCATGCCGAATTCGGTGAAGATCCAGGTCATCGCCCGGTCGGCGGCCTGCCACTGGTCCTCGTCGATGGTGCGCGGCAGGAAACGCTGGATGTTGGTGCCCTGCGGCGTGACCCCGCCGCCGATCATCTCGGCGATGCTGCCGGTCACGACGACCGCCGGCAGCGCGGGGTCGAGCGTCTTCCACGCCCGTTTCATCGCCCCTTCGGTGCCGTCGCGGCCGAGTTCCTCCTCGCCGAGGCCCGTCACCACGATGGGCAGTTCATGCGGCGGCAGCGCATCGGTGTAGTGCAGGACCGAGGTCACGGGCAGGTTCTCGCAGCCCACCGGGCCGTCGATCACCACCTGCAACCCCTTGACGGCGCAGAAGGCATAGATCGCCCCCCAGTAGCCACCCGCCCGGTCATGATCCTGCACCAGCATCAGATCATCTCCTCGGCTTTGGCAGCCTTGGCCGCCTTGTCGAGTTTCTTCTGGTGGATCGCCCGGAAATCGGGGCGCAGGTTCGGCGCACCTTCCCAGATGCCGGCGGCATCGCCCGAGCCGACCCCTTCGAAGAAGGCCTTCATGCCCTCCATCCGGGTCCTGTTGGCCATCGCGGCGTTGACGACCTGCGCCAGCGACCCTGCCCCCGCCGGTCCCATCAGGGGCCGCGCCGAGATCAGGTTGGTGAAGTAAAGGGACGGGATCGCCCGCTCCTTGGCCTTCTGCACGACCGGAGTCGTCCCGACCGCCAGGTCCGGCTTGAATGCCTCCATCGCGGCCAGGTCGTCCTCGAGGTTCGCGCGGTATTTCACCACGCAGCCCCTGGCCTCCAGCCAGTCGCGATCCGCCTGGGACCATTCGTTCCGCGCGCAGGCCGTGCCGACATACGGCACCTCGGCCCCGCTTTCGATCAGCAGGCGCGCGACCAGCAGCTCGCTGCCCTCGTAGCCCGACAGCGTGATCCGGCCCCTGATCGGATTGGCCGCCAGGGCGCCCTTGATCGCCCCACCAAAGGCATTCTGCGCCGCCGCGATCCGCTCGGGCGCCACGTCGCAGGCCGCCCCGATCGCCGCCAGCCAGTCCATCGTGCCGTCATGCCCCACGGGGGCCGAGCCGACGATGGTCCGCCCCGCCGCCTGGAACTCGCGGATCGCCGCCGTGTAGAACGGGTGGATCGCCGCCACGACGCCCGAATCCAGCGCCGCATAAAGCTCGCGCCATTCGCGGCAGGGCACCACCGGCCCGGCGGCAAGGCCCATGGGCGCCAGCATCGCGCCGATCATCATGGGGTCGGCGGGGAACATCTCGCCCAGAAGCGTGACCGTCGGACGGTCGGAGCGACCCGCAGCGGGGGCCGCCACCGGCCCCGCCTCGATCTCGGACCGCGCATAGGCCAGCATCGCGCCCGCCAGCACGTCCTTGGCCTCGGCATGGGTCGGCACCCCGAAGCCCGGCACGTCGATGCCGATGATCCGCACGCCGTTGATTTCGTTCGGCAACAGCCGCAGCGGCACGCCCGATGCGGTGGGCACGCAAAGGTTCGTCACCACCACCGCGTCATAGCGGTCGGGGTCGGCGAGTTCATGCACCGCGTCGCGGATGTCCTCGAAGAGCTTGCCCGTGACCAGCGTCTCGGAGTTGAAGGGCACATAGCCCACCGACCTGCGCGCGCCGTAGAAATGGCTGACGAACGACAGGCCATAGACGCAGCAGGCCGATCCCGACAGCACCGTCGCCACGCGCCGCATCCGAAGGCCCACGCGAAGCGAGCCGAAGGCCGGGCACATCGACTGCGGCTTGTCATGCGGGCCCTGCGGATAGTCGGCCGCGTAACGGTCCAGCACCTCGGAGTTGCCCGCCGCGCGCGCGGCTTCCGCCATCTGCCCCGCGCCGGCGTGGCAACCCAGTCCGTCAACCGGAGGGGTGGCGGAGAGGTCGGTCACTTGCGACCCTCCCGCGCCTTCAGCGCCTGTTCGATGATGGCAAGGGCGTCGAGGTCAAACATTGTCGTAGACCACTTCCAGGCTGGGTTTCACGGCGGCGAAGGACCCGCGCATGTCGGCGTCCGAGGCGGGCTCCAGCACGAAGTCCTTGCCCGTCGTCTCGGCATCGAAAAGGCCGAGGAGCGCATCCTGCGTCAGCGGCTTCGGGCGCAGCGGCGGGGCCTCGGCCACGGCGGCGGCAAGGGTTTCGAACAGCGGGCCCCATTGCGTCGCATTGGTGCCAACGATCTGATAATTCGCGGATTTCCGGCGCAGATCCTCGTCCGCCGGGATGCTGGCCAGCACCGGGATGTTCACCGCCCTGGCGAAGGCCGCGGCCTCGCCGGTCCCGTCATCCTTGTTGATGACCAGCCCCGCGACGCCGACATTGCCGCCAAGCTTGCGGAAATATTCGACCGCCGAGCAGACGTTGTTCGCCACATACAGCGATTGCAGGTCGTTCGAGCCGACCACGATCACTTTCTGCGCCATGTCCCGCGCGATGGGCAGGCCGAAGCCGCCGCAGACCACGTCGCCGAGGAAGTCCAGGAGCACATAGTCGAAGTCCCAGTCGTGGAACCCCAGCTTCTCCAGCAGCTCGAAGCCGTGGATGATCCCGCGCCCGCCGCAGCCGCGGCCGACCTCGGGCCCGCCCAGCTCCATCGCGAAGACGCCGCCGCGTTTGAAGCAGACGTCGCCGATCTTCACCTCTTCGCCAGCCAGCTTCTTGCGGGTCGAGGTCTCGATGATCGTCGGACAGGCCTTGCCGCCGAACAGCAGGCTGGTGGTATCCGACTTCGGGTCGCAGCCGATCAGCAGCACGCGCTTGCCCATCTCGGCCATCATGTGGCTCAGGTTCGCCAGCGTGAACGACTTGCCGATCCCGCCCTTGCCGTAGATCGCGATGATCTGGGCCTTCTTCGACGGCGGATCCTGGGGGATCTCCAGCGAAGGCTCCTCGGATGCCTCGTCGCGCAGGCGGGCGTCGAAATCCTTCAGATTGGGAACTTCGGTCATGCAGAGGCACTCCAATCCAGGATCATCTTCAGGCAGGCGGGGTCGGTGAAGGCGGTCTCGTAAGCCGCCCCGGCATCCGCCGCAGCCGCGCGGTGGGTGATGAGGCCGGCAAGCGACAGGCGCCCCTCGTCCAGAAGGCGCCGGGTGGCGTCGAGGTCGGCCGGCTGCCATTCCGAGGCGATGCGCAGCCGCAGCTCCTTCATGAAGGCGGGCGGGAAGGCGAAGCTGATGGCCTCGGTGTAGAAGCCGCACAGCACGACCTCGCCACCCCTGGCCAGACGCGGGACCAGCTGGTCCAGCAGGCCCGAGGCCCCCGAGGCGTCGAAGATCACCCGGTAGTCGCGGCGCGGATCGTCCTCGGGCGCGATGACCTGATAGCCGTCGGCACCCAGGCGTCGGGTCGGGTCGATTTCCCAGACGGTCGGGGTGGCACCCATGGTCAGCGCGATGCGGGCCAGAAGCCGGCCCAGCGTCCCGTGTCCGATGATGAGGTCGGGCAGCGCCCCGCCGGCCAGCGCGTGATGGGCCGTTGCGGCCAGCGCCAAGAGCGCGCCCTCGGCGCCATGGCCGCCGTCCAGTCTGGCAACCCGCGCGGCGGGCGTCACCAAGAGGCCCGCAGCCCCGCCGAACAAGCCCCGCACCCCGCCCTCATAGCAGTTGGCGCCCGGCACGAAGACCGCATCGCCGACCGCAAGGCCGGTCTCGCCGCAGGTCTCCACCACCTCGCCGAAGGCTTCATAGCCGGGCACCAGCGGATAGCCCATGCCCGGGAAGGGCGGCATCGTGCCCAGCCAGAACAGCTTTTCCGTGCCGGTCGAGATTCCCGAGTGCCGCACGCGGACGACAACGTCCCCCGCGACCGGAGCCTTCAACCCGACCGTGCCCAGTTCCAGGGACTTGGGGCCAGAGAGGATGACGGCATTGGTGTCCACGACTTGCAGCCTTCCTGAATCATGCGGACTCCGCACTAGGTGTAAGTCTAGACTGACAGTTTAGGATGTCAAATTAATTGGACACTTTTTCGGCATTCGGGGGGATCGAAGGCAAATAAACCGCGTTTGCTATCCCCGGATCGCGGTCAGGACCGAGGTCACATAGGGCCTGTCGCCCGGTCTCGGCCGAATTTCGGTGAAACCGGTTGCACCAAGAAGGCCCGCGATCTCGGCGGCAGACCGGGTGCGGCCGGTCCGCATGGCCAGGGTGTAGATGGCGAAATAGACGTCCGTCGCGGGATCGGGACGGTCGCCGCCCGACATGGGTTCCGACATCAGGATCATGCCACCAGGCGGCAGGGCGGCGTGGACCTTGGCGAGGAGCGCCGCCACGGTCGCGTCGTCATGGTCGTACAGCACCCGGACCAGGCTGATCGTGTCGGCGCCCACCGGCAGGGGATCGCTGCGGAAGCTGCCGGGATGGAGCCGCAGCCGGCTGCGCAGGGCGGCGGGCACCCCGGCCAGCACCGCGGGCATGTCGAAGAGCGACAGCGTCAGCCCCGGATGCGCGCGGCCGACCTCGGCCAGGAAGGCCCCGGTGCCGCCGCCCACGTCGAGGAGATGCTTGCGCTGCGACAGGTCCACCAGCCGCAGCGTGTCCTCGGCTACCAGCACCTGGCTTTCGGCCATCAGGCGGGAATAGCGCGCGGCGAGCCCCACATCCTCTTGCGCCAGCGTGCCGAAGACATAGGGCCAGAACCCGGCCAGCTCGGTTTCCGTCTGACCCCGGAAGAACGCCAGCGGATCCGTCAGATCGCGGTAAAGCACATGGTGGTGCCGCACCATCGGCTCCAGCCCCGGCACGGTCAGGAAGGCCGCCCCGCGCGGGGCCAGATGCCAGCGCCCCTTGCGGTCGCCGGCCAGGAGCTTCAGCGCCGCGCCCGCGCGCAACAGCACCACAAGCGGCGCGGGCGGGATGGCGCAGCGGCGCGACAGGTCCTCTGTCGTCATCGGGCCGGAAGCCAGGACATGCAGCACCCGCCCCTCGACCAGCGCGACCAGGGCCTGCGACTGGACAAAGCCCGACAGGATGGAAAACAGCTCCGCCCCCTCGCGCCTTGCCTTCCAGCGCAATCCCGGAATCCGCGCGGCCAGGCGGTGAAAGCGCGGCGACAGCGCAAGGCGCGTGAGGAGCCCCAGCGCCCCGGGCCGCGCGGGCGGCGGGCGCGGCTCGGCGTTCATCTGGCGGTCTCGGGCAGGACGGTCATCTTGCGGGCGTAGGCCGTGACCAGACCCGCCAGCATCGCCTCGCCCGGGCAGGAGGGGATCGAGGCGATGGCTCCCGCGAGGATGTCCTTCATATGCGCCACCGCCCCCTCGACCCCCATCTGGGCCACGGCATTGGGCCGCAGATGCGCCGCATCCTGCCCCGCCGGCTTGCCGGTCTGGTCGCTGGTCAGCAGCGCGTCCTTCAGGTCGTCCGCCACCTGGAAGGCCGCGCCGATGCGGTCACCCAGTTCGGCCCAGGGTTCGGCCTCCTGCCCCGCCGCGATGGCGCCCATCTGGGTCGCCGCGACGAAGAGGGCCGCCGTCTTGGCCCGGTGATAGGCCAGAAGGTCCACCTTCGGCTCGCTTTCCCAGCCCTGCCCCGCGCAGATGCCGAAGGGCGCGCCGGTGTGCCGCGCGAGGGCCCCGGTCAGCGCCAGGGCCCGGTCGGGCGCCGCGTGGCCGGCCCGCGCAAGCACCTCGAAGGCAAGGACAATCAGGCTGTCGCCGGCCAGCACCGCCAGGGGTTCGCTGAAGGCCCGGTGCAGCGTGGGCTTGCCGCGCCGGAGGTCGGCATCGTCGAAGGCCGGCAGGTCGTCATGCACGAGACTTGCGCAATGGATCAGCTCCAGCGCCACCGCCGCCGCCGTGGCGATCTCGGGCCGGTCGTCGCCGCAGGCCGTGGCCACCGCCAGAAGGATCGTCGGCCGGATCCGCGCCCCACCGGGAAAGACCGCGTAGGGAATGGCGGCCGCCAGCCTTGGCGGGGCATCCTTGCGGTTCAGGGGGGCAAGGCTGTCGTGCAGGGCCTTCTCGATACGTTCGGCGAACGGCATGGGCGCACTCCTGGGGCCTGTCGATTCAGTTTGGCATTGCGACCGGCATGTGTAAACTTGAATTTACACTAGTTTGTCATATGAAGCTGACAAGAGGTCCCCCGCAATGCCTGCCGCCGACATCAAGGGACAGCCCCGCGCGGTGGTGATCGGGGCGGGCATGGGGGGCCTTGCCGCCGCGATCCGGCTGGCCGCCGGGGGCTGCCGCGTGACGGTCGTGGAGGCCGCCGAGACTCCCGGCGGCAAGGCCCGCTCCCGCGCGACCCTCGCCGGGCCCGCCGCGATGGGCCCCACCGTCCTCACGCTGAAAGCCGAGGTCGATGCCCTGTTCGCGCTGGCAGGCACCACCACCGAGGCCGAGGTCGGGATCACCCGCCTGCCCCGCCTCGCCCGCCACTGGTGGCCGGGGTCCGGCCCGCTCGACCTCTTTCCCGACCGCGAGGCCAACATCGAGGCGATCCTCGCCTTCGCCGGCCCGCGCGAGGCGCAGGGTTTCGCCCGGTTCGACACCGCCGCCCGCGCGCTTTACGACGCCTTCGAGACGCCCGTGATGCGCGCCCCGAAGCCCGACCTTGCCGCCATCGCCCGCACCGCGCTGCGCCGGCCGAACCTCTGGCCCGCGCTCCTGCCCGGCATGACGCTCGACCGCTGGCTCGGCCGGTTCTTCCGCGACCCCCGCCTGCGCCAGCTGTTCGGCCGTTATGCCACCTATGTCGGCGGCCGCCCGGCCCATACCCCCGCCGTCCTGTCGCTGGTCTGGCAGGCCGAGGCGCAGGGGGTCTGGGCCGTGACCGACGGCATCCAGGCCCTTGCCGCCGCGCTGGCCCGCGCGGCAGAACGGCTGGGCGTCCGCTTCCACTTTGCCACGCAGGCCCGCCGCATCACCCGCCAGTCGGGCCGCGTCGCCCATGTCGAGACCGACCAGGGCCACCACCCGGCCGACATCGTCGTCTTCAACGGCGACCCGCGCGCCCTGACAGATGGCCTGCTGGGCGAGGCCGCGCAATCGGCGCTGAAGCCCCCCGGCAAGCCCAGCCTCTCGGCCTGGGTCTGGTCCTTCGCCGCCACGCCCGAAGGCCCGCGCGCCGCAGACCTCCTGCACCACAACCTCTTCTTCACCGCCGACCCGGATGCCGAATTCGGCCCCATCGGCCGGGGCGAGATGCCGCAAAGCCCCACGCTCTACCTCAACGCCCAGGACCGCGAGCTTGGCCCGACCCCGGCCACAGAACGTTTCCAGATCATCCTGAACGCGCCCGCAAACCGCCCCGACCATCCGAACGAGGACCCCTCATGCCACGACCGCAGCTTCCCGCCCTTGGCACGCATGGGCCTGACCTTCTCGCCCCCGCCGGGACCCGAGGCGCTGACCCGACCGAAAGACCTGGCGCAACGACTCCCGGCCTCCCTCGGCGCGATATATGGCGCCTCGCCCGAGGGGGCACTGGCGGCGTTCCGGCGCCCGGTGGCGCGGACGGGCCTGCCGGGGCTCTACCTCGCGGGGGGCGGAGTGCATCCGGGGGCGGGGGTGCCGATGGCGCTTTTGTCCGGCCGGCAAGCCGCCTTACAGGCGCTTCAGGACCTGACTTCTCCCTCCCCGTCGGGCCGGACGGCTATGCCTGGTGGTATGTCGACGGCATCTCGGACGACGGCACAAAGGCCGTCTCGCTGATCGCCTTCATCGGGTCGGTCTTCTCGCCCTGGTACAAGTGGTCGGGCCGGCGGGATCCGCAGAACCACTGCTGCCTCAACGTGGTGACCTCGGGCCTGAACGGCCGCTTCACCATGACCGACCGCGGGCGATCCGCCCTGAAACAATCCCCCGAAAGGCTGGAAATCGGCCCCTCCAGCGTCACCTGGACCGGTCGCCAGCTGGTGATCGAGGTCAACGAATGGGGCGCGCCGCCGATGGTGACGCCGGTCAAGGGGCGCATCACCCTGACCCCCCGCGCGGTGACAGGGGCCGAGGTCTGGCTGACGCCCGACGGCGCCCATCTCTGGCGCCCCTTCGCCCCCATCGCGGACATCGAGGTCGACCTGACCCAGGGCCACCGCTGGCGCGGCCACGGCTATTTCGACGCCAATTTCGGCACCCGCGCGCTTGAGACGGACTTCAGCTTCTGGACCTGGGGCCGATATCCCCTGCGCGACCGCGCTCTCTGCTTCTACGACGCGACCTTGCGCGACGGCGGGCATTTCGACCTGGCGGTCGAGATCACCCCCGACGGCCAGGTCCGCGAGACCACGGCCCCGCCCCGCACCCGGTTCCGCCGCAACCCCTGGGCCGTCCGCCGCGAGACCCGCGCCGACCCCGGCACCACGCCGCGCCCGCACCTGTCGCTGCTGGAGGCCCCGTTCTACTCGCGCGCGCTGGTGGAGACGCAGATCGAGGGCGAAAGGACCATCGGCATGCACGAGGCGCTGGACCTTGTCCGCTTCCGCCAGCCGCTGCTGAAACCGATGCTCGCCGTCCGCGTCCCCCGCCGCGCGCGCTGGCCGTAAGCCAAAGAATTTCCGCGAAAATTCTTGGGTCTAGACGGTGGTCTCCGCCACCGGCCTCTTCGCCTGGTCCGGGTTCAGCGTCATCACCGACCAGTTCAGCGCCGCCGCGATGCTGACCCAGGCGATATAGGGCAGGAACAGAAGCCCCGCGATCCAGTCCACCCGCCAGAAGGCCACCAGCGTCGCGGCGACCGCGACCCACAGCAGCGCCAGCACCAGCATCCCCGCCCGCATCCGTTTCAGTCCGAAGAAGACCGGGGTCCAGAGGCAGTTCAGCCCCATCTGCAAGGTGTAAAGCGCCAGCGCCATGCCGACCGCCGGGGTGACGCCGGCCTGCCGCGCCACCCGTTCGGCGGCCAGCGACATGCAGAGGTAAAGCGTGGTCCAGGCCACGGGGAACAGCCAGTTCGGCGGGGTCCAACTGGGCTTTTTCAGGCTTTCGTACCAAGCGCCGGGCGAAAACATCGCGCCCGTTGCGGCGGCCGGCCCGCAGGCCAGAAGAAACACGAGGAAGACCCAGATATCCATGGCGCGATCCTAGCGGTTGCGCCCCGGAAACGCCAGCGCAGGCGGTCCGGTTCCCTCAGACCGCGCCGCGCCGGTCGCGCGCCTCGAGCTGGGAAAGGATCGCGAGCAGCGTCTCGGAGCGCTGCGCGCGCGCCGGGCGCTGGCCTGCCGCCTCGACGAGGAAGGCCACCTCGGGCACCGGACGGGCGTGCAGTTGCGCAGGCTGTGGCATCAGGTGGGTCAGCAGGGAAGCCCCGGCGGCCTTGCCCATCAGCACCAGCTTCTGCCCGCGCGAGGTGCGCGCGCGGCGGGTGACGCTGTCATGGCCGGCCCGCGCGACCTCGGACCCGATCGCCGCGTAGATGTGCCGCGCCGCCGCGATCCCCAGCCGGCAATCCGACGGCAGCGCCGAGACGCCCGCCCCCGCCCGGAGGTACAGATCCTCGGCCACCGCCAGAAGCCGCCGCACCACCCCCGCCAGCGCCGGCGAGGGCCGGGGGTCGGCCAGGAATGCATCCACGTCGATCCCGGCCTCGGCCAGCCAGTCCAGAGGCAGGAACAACCGCCCCGCCCGGGCGTCCTCGCCCACGTCGCGGGCGATGTTGGTCAGCTGCATCGCCAGCCCCAGGTCCGCCGCCCGCGCCAGCGCATCGGGGTCGCGCACCCGCATCAGGACGCACATCATCACCCCCACCGCCGAGGCGACCCGGGCGCTGTAGGCATGCAGGTCCGAAAGCGTGCGATAGCGCCGCCCCATCGCATCCCAGGCCAGCCCCTCCAGAAGCGCATCCGGCAGCGTGCGCGGCATGTCGAACCCCTCGACCACCGCCGCGAAGGCCCGGTCCGAGGAGCGCGGCTCGGGCCGCCCGGCATAGATCAGGTCCAGCCTCTCGCGCAGGCGAAGGACGGCATGCGCCTTGTCCTGCACCTCGTCCACGTCGTCGTCGGCCACCCGGCAGAAGGCATAGAGCGCGAGCGCCGGGTCCCGCACCCGTGCCGGCAGCAGACGCGAGGCGGCATGGAACGACAGGCTTCCGGTGCGGATCATCGCCCGGCAGGCCGCCATGTCCCCCGGCGCGATCATTCCGCCGCCATCGGCAACGGCGCCGCCGCCCGCACCGGGGCATCCGGCACCAGCGTCGCCAGCACCTCGGCCGTCCCGATCACCCCCGGTACGCCCGCGCCGGGATGCGTTCCGGCCCCGGCGAGATACAGCCCCGGCAGTTCCTCCGACACATTGTGCGGCCGGAACCAGGCCGATTGCAGGATCCGCGGCTCCAGCGAGAAGCCCGCCCCGTGCGGCGACAGATAGCGGTCGCGGAAGGTCTCGGGCGTGAAGACGAGGCTTTCGGCGACCCTGGCGGACAGCCCCGGCAACAGCCGATCCTCCAGCACTTTCAGCATCTTCAGCCGGTAGGGCTCGGCCTCCCTGGCCCAGTCCACCCCGTTGACGTGCCCCAGATGCGGCACCGGCGACAGGACATAGAAGGTGTCGTCGCCCTCGGGCGCGACCGAAGGGTCGGTGACCGAGGGCCGGTGGACGTAAAGGCTCATGTCCTCGGCCAGCCTGCCGGTCTGGAAGATGTCGCGGATATGCTCGCGATAGCGCGGGCCCACGACGATGGAGTGATGCCCGACCTCGGGCCACATCCCCTTGGTTCCCCTGGTCCCGAAATACCAGACGAACAGGCTCATCGACCAGCGCGACCGAATCAGGCGCGGCGCGGTCCAGCGTTTCACTGGCTGGCGGCGCAGAAGCCGCGTGTAGGTCGTCGCCGGATCGGCGTTCGACACCACAACCTCGGCAGGCAGGACCCGCCCGTCGGCGAGCCGCACCCCCGACGCCCGGCCGCCGGCGACCAGCACCTCATCCGCCTCGACCCCCTGCACGACGACCCCGCCCTGGTCCTTCACGACCTGTGCCATGGCCTCGGCAATCGCCTGCACGCCGCCCATCGCGTAGTGCACCCCGAAGGCCCGCTCCAGATGGCTGACAAGGGCATACATGCTGGTCACATGGAACGGATCGCCCCCGATGAACAGCGGATGGAAGGACAAGGCAAAGCGCAGCCTTTCGTCCCTGACCCGCCGCGCCGCGTGGGCGTAGACCGAGCGGTCCGCGCGATACCAGGCGAATTTCGGCAGGACCTTCACCAGGTCGAGGAACCTGTGCATCGACCGCCGACCCAGATCCTCGAAGCCGAACCAGTAGCGCGCCTCGGCATCCTTCAGGAACCGCCGGAACCCCGGCAGATCGCCGGGGGAAAGCCGCGCCACCTCGGCCTCCATCCGTTCGTCGCCCGGGCGCATGGTGAAACTCGATCCGTCCTGCCACAGAATCCTGTAGAACGGGTCCATCGGCACCAGCCGCACATCGCGGTCGAAGTCGCGCCCGCAGGCGGCCCAGAGTTCGCGCAGCGTCTGCGGCACCGTCACGATGGTCGGCCCGAGGTCGAAGCGGTGGCCACCCTGGGTGATGGAAGACCCCCGCCCCCCCGGCCGGTCCAGCCGGTCCACCACCGTCACCTGCCAGCCCTTCGCCCCCAGCCGCATCGCCGAGGCAAGGCCGCCAAGCCCCGCGCCGATCACCACCGCCCGGCCCTGACCGGCTTTCACGTTCGGCAGGCTCTCGACCTGCCCGGACCTTGAGGACTGTGTCATGCGGATCAGCCTATACTGTCCATCCAGATTTACAACTTGGCTTTTATGCCGCAGGAAACAAGGCCGATTTGACTTCCCTGCGGCTGCATTAAGTGTAATCTTGTCCTGACACCTGCGCCCGGGGGATCGACTCATTTCCGTAGCCACGCTCAGCCTCTTCCGCTTTTCCACCCCGGCCAGCCGGCTCTGGGTGATCGGGCAGATGGCGCTTGCGCGGTCGCGCGGTCTCTGGACCGGGGCGCGGTTCGTGAAACTCTGCGGCTCGGGCACGGGCGAGGGCTTTACCCCGAAACCCAACTGGTCCGTCTGGGCGATCTTCGCCGTCTGGCCCGACCTGGCCCGCGCCCGCGACCACATCGCCACCAACAGGGTCATCACCCGCTGGCGCGCCCGCGCGGCCGAGGACTGGACGGTTTTCCTCGCCCCCTTCTCGGCCAGAGGCAGCTGGGCGGGCGTGAATCCGCTGACCGACACCGTGGACCCGAAGACCCAGGCAGGCCCCATCGCCGCCCTGACCCGCGCCACGGTCAAGCCGCAGCACGCCCCCGCCTTCTGGCGCCGCGTGCCCGACATTTCGGCCCGGATCGGCGCGGACCGGAATGTGCTGTTCAAGATCGGCATCGGCGAGGTGCCGCTGCTGCATCAGGTCACCTTCTCGATCTGGCCCGACGCCGCCCGGATGGCCGAATTCGCCCGCCACATGGGCCCCCATGCCGAGGCGATGCAGGCCGCCCGCGACAACGGCTGGTTCGCCGAGGAACTCTACGCCCGCTTCCATGTCCTTGAGACACAAGGCAAATGGAACGGCACCGACCCCCTCGCCGGGGCCTGGGACGCAAGAAAGGACGCCGCATGACCGCGCTGCACCGCGACAAGGCCCCCGCGCAAGCCGCCACCGGCAAGCCGCCCTTCCCCTTCACCGCCATCGTGGGCCAGGACGACATGCGCCTGGCGATGGTCCTCACCGCCATCGACCCGATGATCGGCGGCGTCCTCGTCTTCGGCGACCGGGGCACCGGCAAGTCCACCGCCGTCCGGGGCCTCGCCGCGCTCCTGCCCCCCATCCGCGCCGTGGCCTCCTGCCCGGTCAACAGCGCCTCGCTTGACCAGTGCCCCGCCTGGGCCGCGATCACCGACGCCACCGTCATCGACAAGCCCACCCCGGTCGTGGACCTGCCCCTCGGCGTCTCCGAGGACCGCGTCACCGGCGCACTCGACGTCGAACGCGCCATCGCCGCAGGCGTCAAGGCCTTCGAGCCCGGCCTCCTCGCCCGCGCCAACCGGGGCTATCTCTACATCGACGAGGTGAACCTCTTGGAGGATCACATCGTGGACCTCCTCCTCGACGTGGCCCAGTCCGGCGAGAACGTGGTCGAACGCGACGGCCTGTCGATCCGCCACCCCGCCCGCTTCGTCCTCGTGGGCAGCGGCAACCCCGAGGAAGGCGACCTTCGCCCCCAACTCCTCGACCGCTTCGGCCTCTCGGTCGAAGTCCGCTCCCCCCGCGACATCGCCACCCGCGTCGAGGTGGTCCTCCGCCGCGAAGCCTACGAAGCCGACCCCATCGCATTCGCCGCCACCTGGGGACCGGAGGAAGCCAGACTCCGCGCCACCATCCTTTCCGCCCGCGCCGCCCTGCCCAAGGTCCAGACGCCCCGCGCCGCGCTGGAAGACTGCGCCGCCCTCTGCATCGCGCTTGGCTCCGACGGCGTGCGGGGGGAACTCACCCTCCTCCGCGCCGCCCGGGCGCTGGCGGCCAGTGAGGCAGCGCCCAAGGTCACCCGCGACCACCTCCGCCGCGTGGCCGCCATGGCGCTTGGCCACCGCCTGCGCCGCGATCCGCTGGACGAGGCCGGGGCCTCGGACCGCGTTGCCCGCGCCGTCAGCGAAACGCTGCCCTGATGGATCCCTGGGCGCGCCTTTCCCTCGCGCTGCGCATCCTCACCGTCGATCCGGTGGGCCTTGGCGGCCTCTGGCTGCGCTCCCGCGCCGGCCCCATCCGCGACATCGCCACGACCGCGCTGAGCGAAACCCCCTTCGACCGCCCTCAGCGCCGCCTCTCGGCCAGCATCGACGACCTCGCCCTGCTGGGCGGCCCCGACCCCGCCGCCACCCTTGCCGCCGGCCGCCCGGTCCACCGCCCGGGCCTCCTGTCAGACCGCGCGGTCCTGATCCTCCCCATGGCGGACTCCGCGCCCCCCTCCCTCACCGCCCGCCTCGCGCAAGCCCTCGACCGCGGCCAGCACGCCCTGATCGCGCTGGACGAGGCCGCCGAGGACGGCGAGGGCCTCCCCTCTGCCCTTTCCGACCGCCTCGGCCTTTTCGTCACTCTCGACGGCGAGCGCAGCCCGCGCGTGCTCCCCAGACCCATAGGCCGCCGCCGCCTCGCCAAGGCCCGCACCCTCTACCACCTCGTCACCCTGCCCGATGATCTGACCCAGGCCCTTGCCCAGCTCGCCGCCCGCCTCGGCATCACCTCGACCCGAGCCCTCCTCACCACCCGCCGCGCCGCCCGCGCCATCGCGGCGCTCGACGGCCGCGCCGAAGTCACCGAGGCCGACCTGATCCGGGCCGCCGAACTCGGCCTCGCCCACCGAGCCCAGCCCGCGGCCGAGGCCCCGCCCGACCAGCCCTCCGAACCACCGCCGGACCAGCAGGACCAGCCGGACCAGCAGCCGCAAGAGCAAGACCTCCAATCCCTCGCCGACCTCCTGATCGAGGCCGCCCAGGCCGCCCTCCCGCCCGACATCCTGGCGAAACTCCAGTCCGACCGCGCCACCCGCGCGGCCCGTGGCGCCTCCGGCACCGGCGCCGCCAAGGCGGGCAACCGCCGCGGCCGCCCGCTTCCATCAAGACCCGGCCGCCCCGACGGCCGCTCGCGCATCGACCTCGTCGCCACCCTGCGGCAGGCCGCCCCGTGGCAGGTCCTCCGCAAACGGACCGACCAGCACGACCGCGCCCTGATCGTCCACCGCTCCGACCTGCGCCTCAAGCGCTACAAGGAGGTGTCCGACCGCGTCCTGATCTTCGTCGTCGACGCCTCCGGCTCCTCGGCCATGGCCCGTCTGGGTGAGGCCAAGGGGGCTGTCGAACTGATGCTCGCCCAGGCCTACAGCCGCCGCGACCATGTCGCCCTCGTCGTGCTGCGCGGGGCACAGGCCGAACTCATCCTCCCCCCCACCCGCAGCCTGACCACCACCAAGGCCCGGCTGCGCGGCCTGCCGGGGGGAGGCGGCACCCCCCTCGCCTCGGGTCTGGCCACCGCCTTGGACACTGCCCTGCGCGCCAGACGCCATGGGATGACCCCCAGCCTCGCCCTCCTCACCGACGGCCGCGCCAATATCGCGCTGAACGGCCAGCCCGACCGCGCCCAGGCCCAAGCCGACGCGGAACAGATCGCCACCGCCATCCGCGCTGCCGGCATCGCTGCCGTCACGCTGGATGTCGCCAACCGCCCGCAGCCGGCGCTGGCCCAGTTGTCCGGCCTGATGAACAGCCGCTATGTCCCCCTGCCCCGCGCCGACGCCCGGGCGATTGCAGCAACCCTGGCCTGAGATGACCCCCGCCGCCCTGCCCGCCGACTGGCCATTCAAGGCCCGATCAAGCCTGATCCAGTCCGGCCACCACCGATTCTGGGTCGCCGACATCGGCCCGAAGGAGGCGCCCGCGCTCCTGCTCCTCCACGGCACCGGCGCCTCCGGCCACAGCTTCCGCCGCACCGCCCCCGGCCTGGCGCAGCATTACCGCACCGTCATCCCCGACCTGCCCGGCCACGGCTGCTCGGCCGCAGGATTCCGGGGCCGCCTCGGCCTCGACGCGATGGCCGAGGATCTCTGGACCCTCTGCGACACGCTGCAAGTGCGGCCCACGGCCATCATCGGCCATTCCGCCGGCGCGGCGATCAGCCTGCGCATGGCCGAACTGCGTCCCGTCCCGCAGGTCATCGGCCTGAACGCCGCACTCGGGGAATTCGACGGCGCCGCCGCCTTCCTCTTCCCGATCATCGCCAGGGGCCTTGCCACCCTTCCCTTCGCGGCCAGTGCCATCACCGCCTTCTTCGGCCGCCCCGGCACGGTCGACCGCATCCTTGCCGGCACCGGCTCGCCCCTCGACCCGGAGGGCCGCGCGCAATACCTGAGGCTCGTCCGCGACCCCGACCATGTCACCGGCGTGCTCGGCATGATGGCCGACTGGCGGCTGCAACCCCTGCTGAACCGCCTGCCGCAGACGACCACGAAAGTCACCCTGATCGCCAGCGAAGGCGACCGCGCCGTCCCGGCCCAGGTCTCCATCGATGCGGCCAGGCGCATCCCCGGCGCAAGGCTGCACCTGCTGCCGAACCTCGGCCACCTTGCGCATGAGGAAACACCGGACGGACTCTCGGGCCTGATCCTGGACACGCTTGCGCGCGACGGATCGACCGGGACTCCGCATCGGACCTGATCCGGGGCGCGTCAACTCAGACTGAACCGGCGATCTCCGAAGCCCGGAAGATCATCGGAGCGTGCCGTTCCAGGTAGATCCGCAGCCAGGGCGTGAAGGCCTCCGGCTTGGCGGCAATCTCGGCCCGCAAGGCATCAAGCGACACCCAGCGCACCGCCTGAACCTCGTCGGGGTCAAGCTCCAGGTCCAGGGGCCAGCCAGCCTCGCCCACGAAGACCTCGACCACCTCGTGCTCGATCAGCGGCTCCCGGCCGCCCGGCACCTCGGCGCGATACTCCACCTGCCCGACATGCCGCAGCGCCAGCCCGGTGATCCCCAGCTCCTGCCCCAGCCGCCGCACCGCGCAGTCCGACGCGGCCTCGCCCCAGTTCGGATGCGTGCAGCAGGTGTTCGCCCAGAGCCCGGGCGTGTGATACTTCCCCGCCGCCCGCTGCTGGATCAGGATCTCAGACCCGCGCAGCACGAAGACCGACACCGCCGGATGCCGCAGACCCTGCCGGTGCACGGCAAGCTTGCCCACGGGCTGCAAGGCACCGTCGGGACCCCAGGCCGGGATCGGCAGGTCGATCGGCTCCATCACGACCATTTCGGACTGACCACTCCCATCAGGTGCATCACGTTCTTCACCCCGATCTTCAGATGGGCGAGCGGGCGCGCCGCCACAAGCTTCTTGTTCATGTAGGCCTCGAAGGTCAGCCGCTGCACGTCGATGTCGTGGCACAGGCTCACGAACCGCTCGCGCCGGTCGTCGCTGCGATAATAGGCATTCTGCATCGACCGCAAGACCTTGAAGACCGTCCCGTGCTCCTTGAGGAACAACTTCCGCGCCATCTTCAGCTCGCTGGCCCGACCCGTCCGCAGGAAGGCCTGAGCCGCTGTCGCCGCAGCCCGCCCCCCCGCCATCGCGTAATAGATGCCCTCGCCCGAGGACGGCGCCACCACACCCGCCGCATCCCCGGCCAGCACCACGTCCCGCCCGTTGTCCCAGCGGTCCAGGGGCTTCAGCGGGATCGGGGCGCCCTCGCGCCGGATCGTCTCGCAGTCGGACAACCCCGACATCGCCCGCAGATCCGCCGTGGCCTTCTTCAGGTCCACCGCCCCGTCCTCGGTCCCCATGCCCACGGAGGCCTTGTCGCCATGCGGGAACACCCAGCCGTAGAAATCGGGGGAAATCTGCCCATCGTAAACGACATCACACCGCACCGGGTCATAGCCGGCATTGTCCGCCGGGGCCTTGATGATCTCATGGTAGGCAATGACATACGGGATCTTGTCGCCCCCCGGCACCTCGGCCCGCGCGACCCCCGACTTCGCCCCATCCGCGCCAATGACCACACGGCACAAGGACCGCTGCTCCTGCCCCGAGGCCTTCTCGCGCCAGACGACATGAGTCCCTTGGGCGTCCCGCTCCACCCGCAGGAAAGTGCCGGTCAGCCGCTCTGCCCCCACCATCCGCGCGCGGTCGCGCAGGAATTCGTCGAAATCCTCGCGGTCCACCATGCCGACATAGCCGCCCTCGATGTGGATATCGACCGCCCGCCCCGTGGGCGAGATCATCCGCGCCGTCCTGATCCGGGCGACGAGCAGCCGATCGGGGATGTCGAAATCCCGGATCAGCCGGGGCGGGATCGCCCCTCCGCAGGGCTTGATCCGCCCGTCCCGGTCGAGAAGGGCCACCCTGTAGCCCGCCCGGGCCAGATCCTCGGCCGCTGTCGCGCCCGAAGGTCCACCGCCCACCACGAATGCGTCATACATGCCTATTCTCCCGGAACTAGGTTCGGCGCGGGCGCGCGCAGGCGGCCCCCGTCGATGATCCGCCAGGCCATCAGCCCGGCTGCGAGGAACAACAGCGCCTCCAGCGCGAAGACGATCCCGAAGGCATTGGCGGTGGACCCCGCCAGCCGCAGCGCATCGACCAGCGCCGCGCCCGCGAACCCGCCAAGGCCCTGCGCGATCGCCTGCGACGCACCCCAGACGCCCATCCTCGTCCCCTCGCGCCCCGCGCGGCCCTGACCCGCCAGTTGCATCATCGCCCCGATCGAGGCGATGGCGAACATGCCGGAAAACACCCCCAGCACCGCCACCGCCGGTGTGAGCAGATCGACGCTGACCTGCCCCAGCACCGCGATCACCGCCAGCATGAATGCCGACCCGAGGCAACCGCCCACGACCCAGGCTCGCAGGGACCCGATCTTCAACCCGGATACCGCGATGCCCACGGCCAGCATGCCCACGAACATCCCGCCGTGCTGCGCCCCCGAAAGGCTTGTGGACGCACCCGGCGTATAGGCGAAGACCAGGCCCGCATAGGGTTCCAGGATCAGCTCCTGCAGGAAGAAGGCGGTCATCGACAGGAAGATGAACAGCGTGAACACCCGCGTCCGACGCTCGCCCCAGACTTCGGCCAGGCCTTGCCGCAGCGGGGTCTCGTCGGGCAGCCGCGCCGGGATCACCCGCCGCTCGATGCCCCAGATGGCAAGCGATGTCAGGACCACCGCCCCCAGCGTCACCACCGCGACAATCGCCATCAGCCGGGACGGAGAATACGGGTCCAGCAGTGCACCAATGACCCCGGATGTCACCGCGATCCCGAAGATCATCATCAGCCAGGTGATCGTCGCCGCCGCCGCCCTCCGGCCGGGGGCGCAACCGCTTGCCAGCAGCGCGAGCAGCGAGGTCCCCGAGGCCCCCGCCCCCATCCCGATCAGAATATAGGCCAGCACGGACAGGACCAGCCCGACCCCATGCCCGGCAATGCCCAGCGCCACCAGCCAGGATGCCAGCGCGGCCCCCGCCGACAGCACCGCCATCCCGCCGATGATGAAGCGCGTCCGGTTGCCCTGCGCGTCCGACAGGAAGCCCCAGCTCGGCCGGGTGATCTGCACGAAGGAATGCAGCGCCACCAGCGCCCCCGACAGCATCGCCGGCAGGGCGAGTTCCACCACCATCAGCCGGTTCAGCGTCGAGGTCGTCAGCACCACCACCGCGCCGATGCACAGCTGCACCAGCCCGAGCCTTGCGATCTGAACCCAGGACAAGGTCATGCCAACCCCCGGATCGCAAAGGCGGAAATCATCATGCCGGTGACATAGAGCACCACGCCCGTCCCGTTGTACCAGGGCGCCTTGCCCTTCGGGTCGCGGAACAGCACCCGCATCGCCGCGACCTGGGCCAGCAGCACCGCCAGCACCGCCAGCGCATGCCAGGGCTTGCCCCAGATCGCCAGCAGGCAGACGACCAGCACCTGCGCCATGCCCATCACCGTGCAGGCGATCTTCGCGGCCACCTCCGGCCCCAGCACCACGGGCAGAGAGCGCACCCCGTGCTGCCGGTCGCCCTCCAGCGCCTTGAAATCGTTCAGCGTCATGATGCCGTGCGCGCCGAAGGCGTAAAGTCCCGCGATCACCAGGTTCTCGAACCGCGGCCCCGTGCCCAGCAGGACCGCCGCACCGGTGAACCAGGGCAGGCCCTCGTAGCTCAGCCCCACCAGCCCCGGCCCCCACCAGCCCGACCGTTTCAACCGCACGGGTTCGGCCGAATAGGCCCAGGCCGCGATCACCCCGACCACGGTCGCCCCGAAGCCCCAGGGTCCCAGAAGCCAGCCCACCGCCAGCGACAGGACCGTCATCGCCAGGGCGATCCAGAGGCCCCAGCGCCCGGGGATCCGACCCGAGGGGATCGGCCGGTCGGGTTCGTTGATCGCGTCCACATGCCGGTCGCACCAGTCGTTCGCGGCCTGGCTCATCCCGCAGACGATGGGGCCGGCCAGCACCATGCCCAGAAGCACCGTCCCCCAATTCGCGCCCAGGGGCACGCCCGAGGAGACCGCGCCGCAGAGAAAGGCCCAGATCGGCGGGAACCAGGTGATCGGCTTGATCAGCCGCAGCATCGCGCGCGGCTCGGGCCAGCTTTGCGGGGGGTGGATGAGTGCGTCGCTCATGTGTCAATTAAGCCTGACACTTTCGAGTCTGGCAAGGATTACATTGCCGCGCCCCTGCCGCACCGCCGCGCATCGCGCCTCCCCTCCCCCTCGTGGGGAGGGGATGGGGGGGTGGGGGGGCTAGCCCGCAATGAGCTCGAACCGGCAGGCCGGATCGCCGCAGGCGCAACAGGCGGTCTCGCGCACCTCGACGCCCGGCCAGACGAGCCGCCCGTAGAGCCTGCGGAACACCGCGACATGCCAGATGCACTGGGGGCGCTCCGCCCGCCAGCCCGCCACCAGCGGATTGCG
Organism: Tabrizicola flagellatus; assembly: GCF_008271465.1. GTDB lineage: Bacteria > Pseudomonadota > Alphaproteobacteria > Rhodobacterales > Rhodobacteraceae > Tabrizicola > Tabrizicola flagellata. The sequence continues at coordinate 76,340 of NZ_VMDU01000004.1, forward strand.
CGCGACCGACAGGACCAGGGGCCGCGACGCCTCTACCCGGAAGAGCCCGGTCCCCGCGAAGGTCCAGGCATGCCGCGCGATCGCCCGCGTCAGGACCGGCGCGGCCAGGGCGCCCGGCATCAGCCGCAAGGCGCGCTGCGCCAGTTTCGGAATCCGGTAGGTCAGGATGTAATCCCCTGTCGCCGTGCCCGCCTCCTCCAGCAACTGCCCGGCGGAGGGAGACAGTCGCCGCAGCGCCTGATGCACCGCCGCGCAATCGGCCTCGGGCAGCATCCCGGCATCGCGCGGGGGACGGGGAACCCGTGCCTCGGCCAGCACGGCGGACAGAAGCGCCCCCTCGCCGCGCCGCTCCAGCACATCGACCAGTTGCAGGATCGCGTTGGGGCCGATCCGGCCGGGCTCCATTACTCCGCCGGCTCCTGCATCTGCTCGCGGCCCCCGCCGCAAGCCATCGGCCCAAGGTCCGGCACCGCGCGCTCGGCCGCACGGTCGTCCGAACGGGCCTTCATCTGCGCCTTCACCGCAGCGCGCCGCTCCGCTGCCCGCGCGGCGCGGTCGGCACTGGCCTCCCAGTCGGCCATCTGCGCCTCGGCGATGGTACGGGTCGTGTCGAAGCCGAATTCCAGGTTGTCGCGCTTCACCGGCCTGAAATAGCCATGCTTGCCAAGGTCATAGAAGCTGCGCCGCACCCCCGCCTTCAGGAAGGCCTTCAGGCACCCCAGAAGATACCGCCGCCGGAACCCCGTCCCCCTCCAGGGGTAATGAAACAGCGCCTTCTTCATGTAGAAGCGGCGGTAGTTCTTCAGCACCCCCTCCAGCAGCGCCCCGCGGGTCATCGCGGCGGGCTTCATGATCGGCGTCACGAAGTTGTATTTCGAGAAGTCGAACACCTCGACCTGATCGCGGATTTCCTGGAAGAGCGGCGTGAAGGGCCAGGGCGTGTACATCGACCAGTTCGCCAGGTCCGGCTGCCAGTCCCAGGCCATCCGGTAGGTCTCTTCCAGCGTCTCGGGCGTCTCGTTGTCGAGGCCGACGATGAACTGCGCCTCGGTGAAGATGTCCGCCTCGCGCAGCAGCCGGATCGCCTCCTTGTTCTGCGCGACGGTGGTTTCCTTGTTGAACAGATCCAGCTTCAGCTGCGCCGCCGCCTCGGTCCCGAGGCTGACATGGACCAGCCCCGCCTCGCGGTAGAACTTCAAGAGATCCCGGTCCCGGTAGATGTCCGTGACCCGCGTGTTGATCCCCCACTTCACCCGCTTGTTGAGCCCCCGGTCGATCAGCTCCTGGCAGAACTCCACGAACTTCTTCTTGTTGATGGTCGGCTCCTCGTCGGCCAGGATGAAGAAGCCCACGCCATGATCGGTAACCAGCCGCTCGATCTCGTCGGCGACCTTCTTCGGGTCCCGCACCCGATAGTCGCGCCAGAACTTCCATTGCGAACAGAACGAACAGGTGAACGGGCACCCCCGCGCCATGTTGGGGATCGCGACCTTCACGCCCAGGGGGATGTAGATGTAGCTGTCCCAGTCCAGGATCGACCAGTCCGGGTCGATCCCGTCCAGGTCCTTGACGGTAGAGGCGGCCTGCGTCGCCACGATCTCCCCACCCTCCGCAAAGGCCAAACCCTTGATCTTGCGACGATCCGCAGGCCAGCGGCCATCCCGCACCGCCTCGGCAAGGGCGACCATGATCTCCTCGCCCTCGCCCCGGACGATCACATCGACCCAGGGCGCCTCGCTCAACACCTGCCGGAACATGAAGGTCGCATGGACCCCGCCCAAGACCCGCAGCGCCCCCGGCACCACCTCCTGCGCGATCCGCAAGACCTCCTCGGCCTCGTAGATCGAGGGCGTGATCGCGGTCACCCCCACGATGTCGGGCTGCAACTCAGCCAGCTTCGCCCGCAGCACCTCCGGCCCCAGGTGATAGGTCATCGCATCGAGGAAATGGATGTCCTGAAACCCCGCCCGCTTCAGGCTGCCCGCCAGATAGGCGACCCAGGCCGGGGGCCAGTTCCCCGCGATCTCGGCGCCGCCGGAGTGATAGTTCGGATGGATGAAGACGATACGCATGGCGGCCCCTTCTATGCCAAGGCACCCGCCGGGAGCAGCGGTGTCAATCCAGATTGACAGATTTCCGTCAGCGCGACTTGACCCAGATCAAGCCTGGTCGCTGGATTCCTTGTTGAGGATGCCGAACTTGCGCAGCTTCACATAGAGCGACTGGCGCGACAGGCTCAGAAGCTCGGCCGCCGCCGCGCGGTTGTTGCCGGACATTTCCAGCGCCGCCTCGATGCACATTTTCTCGATGATCTCGGTCGTCTCGTCCACGATCTCCTTCAGCGTGGAATAACCGACCAGCCGCATCACGTTGCGCAGGCCCTCGTTCTCGGCGCCGGGGGCAGAGGGCCAGACGATGCTGTCCTTCAGCACCGAATCCCGGGCGACGATGGCGATGATCTGCTTGCCGCGGTCCTGGAACAGGCTGGCCGACAGCTCGACCGAGACCTCGCCCATGTAATCGGTGTTCAGCCGGGTCCGGTAGTGCCGCAGGTGGCCCAGACGCTTGACGTTGTCGAGCAGCACCTTCAGGTCCACCGCGCCGCGCGACAGGAAATCGGAAAAGGCCCGGTCGATAACCACCGACTGGCTGTGGCTGTCGGTCAGGTTCAGGAAGGCCTCGTTCGCGGCCTTGATCGTGCCGTTGCCGTCCAGGAAGACGATGGCGTCGGTGCCCTTCTCGAACAGGTTCTGCAACATCAGGCTGCGGTCGCTTTCCTGCGACTGGGCACTTTCCGACAGGCCGATCCGGCACAGGAGAAGCCGGTCGCGCGCGGCGCGGAACAGCTTGGCGTTGATCTTCACCCGCTGCGCCGTGCGCCGGACGGTCAGGTCCAGGTAACTTGTGGCGTCGCTGGTCGCATTGCGCGAGAGCGACTCGATCAGTTCGCCCCGCCGCCGGCCGTCGAACTCCTGCGCGACGGGCGCGTTCAGCAGGTCGTTCCGCGCCGCCCCCAGAAGCCGCGCGGCCGAACTGTTCAGATCGACGATCCGCCCCGTGGTCTCGGACACGATCATAAGCGGGAAGGAATTCTCCTCCATCAGCACCCGATACCGCGTTTCCAGTTCGCGCTGCGCCTCGTGGTCGCGCCCGATCGCGCGGTGGGCCAGCACCAGTTGCTGCTGCACCTCGGCCAGCGGGCGCAGGTCGCGCCCCATCATCAGTACCTTCCCCTGCCAGCTGCGCAGGGTGTAGCGCACAGGAAACTCGTACTGGATGGGCCCCGCGTGGTTCAGCTCCATCGCCGGTCCGCCGTCCGGCTGGTCCAGCCGCGCGCTCAGCTTGGCCCAGCTGTCCTCGGCGAACAGGGATTGCAGCGGGCGGCCTTCCCAGCCGACCGCCAACCCTGCCAGTCCGGATTGCGGGTTCGCCACGACGCTTTCGACGACGCGGTCAGGTCCGATGACCAGCACAAGATCGGACGCGGCGCCCAGCAGGTCCAGGACGGCCCGAACCTCGCCCGAGACGGCACCCGCGTCCGATCCCAAGTCACCGTGACGTTTCAACTCCATCCCCTTTCGCGGCAGACATTCTGCGCAGCTTTAGGGTCTTGCGCACCCCACGATCAAGTGTCAGGTCCTGCTTGCACTCCTCAAACTCCGCGAGCAGTGCAGAAACATCGCGCAGGACGCGGTCGGCGCCCGTTTCGCGCAGCAATCCGTCGTCCGGAAGCGGGATCGCCCCCCCCACGAAGATGCACATCTCGGCCCGCGACAGAAGCCGTAGCGTGCGGACCAGCGCAGCGCCCGACTCAAGCGCCGCCTGGCAGCCGACCGACACCAGCGCCAGGTCGAAGCGGTTCGCCGCAAGCAGCTGCGTCAATTCAGCAGCGACCGGCGCCACCCGGACCACGACGCCACATCCCGCCGCCCGCAGGCGCAGGGCCACGACGAAGGCGCCCAAGGTGTGCTGCTCGGCCTCGGCCACCAGCACCAGCGCGGTGGGCCCGGAAATCGGGCTGGCCACATCGAGGATCTCGTCCACCCGGCGGACCAGTTCGTGCAGCCGCTCGACGCGCACCGTCACATCGACGAAGCTGACCTGATCGGCCGCCCACTGCTCGCCCAGGGACCGTGCCGCCTCGGGCACATAGGCGCAGGCGACGGTGGCCGGGTCGATGCGCAACAGCCCCATCTCGTCGAGGACCTGCGTCGCGTCGAATGCCCGGTGCTTCGCCAGAACCTGCATCAAGTGGTCCAGATGCTCGCGCCTGACCGAAACGTTCTGACAGCTGCGCTCCGACACCAAACGGTTCAGCGCCTCCCGCGCAAGGCCGGCAAAGGTATCATGACCGCAGTCGACCTCGGCATCGGATATTCCGTTGTCACGCATCGGCAACCCTTCCGTGCGGTGGCGCTGATGCCCGGCCACTTTACCATTGCCCCCTGGCAATGAGAAGACCGCGACTCGCGTATTTCATGACACTCCAATCCACACCTTATGTCCATAAAAATTGACACTCCGAACCCGCCAGCCGCGCTGGATCCATTTAAAGTATTGTCTTACAATGATATTTTGTGTCGCAGCGCGACGATCATCACGATAATCCGTTCGCCCGGTCATGCGTCTGGGTCGCGAAGTAGTGTAAATTTACGTTGACAGACAATGCGGCCTGACTAGGTTTGATGTCAATGTGGCTGAACTCGAGGCGTTAGGATGTCCGCGACTGCCTCTGCCCCGCGCCGCCGCCCGCTGTACACACCCAGCCAGCGTGCCCGGCGCGATGCGACCGTCTGGACCCTGGTCCAGGGCGTGCTTGCACCGGTGCAGTTCCTGGTCTGCGCCGTGTCGCTGGTCCTCGTCCTGCGCTATCTCGCAACCGGCGAAGGCTACCAGGCCGCGACCGTCTCGATCCTCGCCAAGACCGCGCTTCTCTACACGATCATGGTCACCGGCGCGATCTGGGAGAAGGTGGTCTTCGGCCAGTACCTCTTTGCCCCGGCCTTCTTCTGGGAGGACGTGGTCAGCTTCGCCGTCATCGGGCTGCACAGCCTCTATCTCTATGGCCTGCTTACGGGCCTTCTGACGCCGCACCAGCTGATGGCGGTCACGCTCGCGGCCTATGCGACCTATTTCGTCAACGCGACCCAGTTCCTTCTGAAGCTGCGCCGCGCCCGTCTGGACACATCCGAACCGGAGGGCCAGCCGGCATGAGCCTCGACACCCCCACCACCGGCTGCCTGCACGCCCCCGTCCTGCGCGAGCGCGGCCAGCGCGAGGTGTTCTGCGGCCTCACCGGGATCATCTGGCTGCACCGCAAGATGCAGGACGCCTTCTTCCTCGTCGTGGGCTCCCGCACCTGCGCCCATCTCCTGCAATCGGCCGCCGGGGTGATGATCTTCGCCGAGCCGCGATTCGGCACAGCGATCCTGGAAGAAAAGGACCTCGCCGGTCTCGCCGACGCCCATGTCGAGCTGGAGCGCGAGGTCGAACGCCTCCTCTCCCGCCGTCCCGACATCCGCCAGCTCTTCCTGGTAGGCTCCTGCCCGTCCGAGGTCATCAAGCTTGACCTCTCGCGCACCGCCGAACGCCTGAACGCCCGCCACGGACCCTCGGTTCGGGTCTACAACTACTCGGGCTCGGGCATCGAGACGACCTTCACCCAGGGCGAGGATGCCTGCCTTGCCGCGATGGTCCCGGGCCTGGAGGAAACCGCCGAGGCGAACCTCCTCGTCGTCGGCGCCCTGCCCGACGTGGTCGAGGACCAATGCCTGTCGCTCCTCACCGCCATGGGCATCGGCAACGTGGCGTTCCTGCCCTCCCGCCGTGCCTCCGGCGCGCCGAAGGTCGGCCCGAATACCCGTTTCGTCCTGACCCAGCCCTTCCTGGCCGACACCGCCCATGCCCTCGAAGGCCGGGGCGCCCAGCGCATCAGCGCCCCCTTCCCCTTCGGCGAGGAAGGCACGACCGACTGGCTCCGCGCCGTTGCCAAGACCCAGGGCGTCACCCTGGAGACCTTCGAGTCCGTCACCGCCGCCCCGCGTGCCCGCGCCCGCAAGGCCGTCGCCGCCCATGCCGAGACGCTGCGCGACAAGACGCTGTTCATGTTCCCCGACAGCCAGCTTGAAATCCCGCTGGCCCGCTTCCTCGCCCGCGAATGCGGCATGGTGCCGGTCGAGGTCGGCACCCCCTACCTCCACCGCGGCCTGATGGAACCGGAACTCGCGCTTCTGCCCAACACGGTCCTCTCCGAAGGTCAGGACGTGGACGCCCAGCTCGACCGCCACGCCGCACTCAACCCCGACCTCACCGTCTGCGGCCTTGGCCTTGCCAACCCGCTGGAAGCCGCCGGCCACGCGACGAAATGGGCGATCGAACTGGTCTTCACGCCCGTGCATTTCTACGAACAGGCCGGCGACCTTGCGGGCCTCTTCTCCCGCCCCCTCCGCCGCCGCGCGCTGCTTCAGGGGGCCGCAGAATGACCGCTCTCCGGCACGCCCCCCACCCCCATCCCTTCCCCACCGGGGGGAGGGGAGCCGCCTGCCGCATCCGGTCGGCCGAGACCGCCGCAACCCGCGCCTCCCTCCCCCCCGGTGGGGGAGGGATGGGGTGGGGGGGCACCCGGCCGGCCCCAGGCGCACCATCGACCAAGGGGGCCAGGCTATGAAGCTGACCCTCTGGACCTACGAAGGCCCCCCGCATGTCGGCGCGATGCGTGTCGCCACGGGAATGAAGGGCGTCCACTACGTCCTGCACGCCCCGCAGGGCGACACCTACGCCGACCTCCTCTTCACGATGATCGAGCGGCGCAACCACCGCCCGCCGGTCACCTTCACCACCTTCCAGGCCTCCGATCTCGGCGCCGATACCGCCACGCTCTTCAAACGCGCGGCGCAAGGGGCCTTCGACCGCTTCCAGCCGCAGGCGATGATCGTCGGCGCCTCCTGCACGGCCGAGCTGATCCAGGACGACCCCGGCGGCCTAGCCTCGACCCTGGGCCTGCCCTGCCCGGTCGTGCCGTTGGACCTGCCCTCCTACTCCCGCAAGGAAAACTTCGGCGCGGACGAGACCTTCCTCGCCCTCACCCGCGCCCTGGCCCGGCCTTGCGACCGGACCGCCGAGGTCTCCTGCAACATCCTCGGCGCGACGGCCCTCGGCTTCCGCCACCGCGACGACGTGGCCGAGATCACCGGCATCCTCGCGCAGATGGGGATCGCGGTGAACGCGGCCGCCCCTCTCGACGCGACGCCCGAGGATCTCGCCCGCCTTCCGGCCGCGCATTTCAACGTCCTCCTCTACCCCGAAACGGGCGAGGGCGCCGCCCGCTGGCTGGAAAAGACCCACGGCCAGCCCTGGACGAAAATCATCCCGATCGGTGCCCATGCCACCCGCGAGTTCATCGCCGAGGTCGCCGCCCTCGCGGGCGTCAGCGCCAAGGTGGATGAACGGAACCTCCGCCAACCCTGGTGGTCGGCCTCGGTCGACTCCACCTACCTCACCGGCAAGCGCGTCTTCATCTTCGGCGACGCCACCCACGCCATCGCCGCCGCCCGCGTCGCCCGCGACGAGATCGGCTTCGAGGTCGTGGGCCTTGGCTGCTACAACCGCGAATTCGCCCGGGTCGTCCGCAGCGCCGCGAAGGACTACGGCCTCGAGGCGCTGATCACCGACGACTATCTCGAGGTCGAGGCCGCCATCATCGCCGCCGCACCGGAGTTGATCCTCGGCACGCAGATGGAACGCCACATCGCCAAGCGCCTCGGCATCGCCTGCGCCGTGATCTCGGCCCCGGTCCACGTCCAGGACTTCCCCGCCCGCTACTCGCCGCAGATGGGGTTCGAGGGCGCCAACGTCCTGTTCGACACCTGGATCCATCCCCTCGTCATGGGCCTCGAAGAACACCTCCTCACCATGTTCCGCGAGGATTTCGAGTTCCACGACGCCGCCGGCCCCAGCCACCATGGCGGGAAGGCCGCGCCACCGCCCGCCCCGATCCTCGAACCCACCGCCGACGCCGCCGCCCAGATGATCGAGGCCGCACAGGCCCTGGCCCAGGCGCTCCACTGGCTGCCGGATGCCGAACGCGAGCTGAAGAAGATCCCCTTCTTCGTCCGCGCCAAGGCCCGCCGCAACACCGAGAAATACGCCGCCGAGAAGGGCGTGACGCAAATCAGCATCGAAACCCTCTACGAGGCCAAGGCCCATTATGCGCGATGACCGCTACACATCGCCGGACCTGAAGAAGACCGCCCCGGCGGACCTCTACCGCTTTGTCATCGTCACCCTCGACGCCCATGCCGCAGGCCCCGCCCAGCGCGTCGCCGGACGGCTGGCGAAAGACTTTCCCGGCATCGCCATTTCCGTGCATGCCGCCGCCGAATGGGCCGAGAACCCCGCCGCCCTCGCCCGCGCCCACGCCGACATAGCGCAAGCCAACATCATCGTCGCCAACCTGATCTTCCTGGAAGAACACCTCACCCGGATCCTTCCCCAGATCCAGGCCCGCCGCGACCAGCTCGACGCCTGCGTCGGCATCATCTCCGACCCGCAGATCGTGAAACTCACGAAAATGGGCGACCTCGACATGTCGCTCCCGGCCTCGGGGGCAATGGCCTTCCTCAAGAAGCTGCGCGGCACCAAATCCCCCTCCGGCTCCTCGGGCGAAAAGCAGATGGCGATGCTGCGCCGGCTCCCGAAGATCCTCCGCTTCATCCCCGGCAAGGCCCAGGACATGCGCGCCTGGTTCCTGTCGATGCAGTACTGGCTCGGCGGGTCCGACGACAACATCGAAAGCATGGTCCGCTTCCTCGTCAGCCGCTATGCGCCCAATCGCGACTGGCGCAAGGTCAAGGCCGCCGCCCCCGTGGACTACCCCGATGTCGGCCTCTACCACCCCGACCATCCGGCCCGCGTCTTCACCGACCCCGCCCAGCTTCCGCGCCCCGATCAGCCCGTGGCCACCGTCGGCCTCCTGATGCTGCGCTCCTACATCCTCGCCTCGGACACCGCGCATTACGACGCCGTCATCCGCGCCCTCGAATCGCGTGGCCTTGCCTGCGTCCCCGCCTTCGCCTCGGGCCTCGACGGACGCCCCGCCATCGACGCCTTCATGTCGGGCGGCCGGATCGACGCCCTCGTCTCCCTCACCGGCTTCTCCCTCGTCGGCGGCCCCGCCTACAACGACAGCCCCGCCGCCATCGCCGCGCTGGAAGCCCTCGACGTGCCCTACGTCGCCGCGCATCCGCTCGAATTCCAGACACTCGGCCAATGGGCCGCCACCGACGGCGGCCTCGGCCCGGTGGAAACCACCATGCTCATCGCGTTGCCCGAGATCGACGGCGCGACCAACCCCACCGTCTTCGCCGGCCGCCACGACGCCGGCGGCTGCACCGGCTGCGCCAGGAACTGCCCCGCCCCCGCCGATGCGACCTCGCGCGTGATGGCCCCCTGCTCGGAACGGATCGAGACGCTGGCCGAAAAGGTCTTCCGCCTCGCCTCGCTCCGCCGGTCCGAGGTCGCCAAGCGCAAGGTCGCCATCGTCCTCTACGGCTTCCCGCCGAATGCCGGGGCTGTCGGCACCGCCGCCTATCTCGGCGTCTTCGAAAGCCTGCTCAACACCCTCCACGCCATGCGGGCCGAGGGCTATGACGTCGCCCCGCCCGACACGGTCGAGGCCCTCCGCGACGCCGTCCTGCACGGCAACGCCGCAGCCTTCGGCCAGCCCGCCAACGTCGCCGCGCGCATCCCCGCACGCGAGATCGTCCGCCGCAGCCGCTGGCTGGCCGAGACCGAAAAGGTCTGGGGCCCCGCCCCCGGCCGCGCGCAATCGGACGGGGCCGATGTCTTCGTCCTCGGGCGTCAGTTCGGCAATGTCTTCGTCGGCATCCAGCCCGTCTTCGGCTACGAAGGCGACCCGATGCGCCTTCTCTTCGAGAAAGGCTTCGCCCCCACCCACGCCTTCACCGCCTTCTACGACTGGATGAAACGCGATTTCGGCGCCGACGTGCTGCTCCATTTCGGCATGCATGGCGCCTTGGAATTCATGCCCGGCAAGCAGGCGGGCCTCAGCGAGAAATGCTGGCCCGACCGCCTGATCGGCAACCTGCCGAACGTCTATCTCTACGCCGCGAACAATCCGTCCGAGGCGACGCTGGCCAAGCGCCGGTCCAACGCCGTCACCGTCACCCACCTGACCCCGCCGCTCGCGCAATCCGGCCTCTACAAGGGGCTTGCGGACCTGAAAGACAGCCTCACCCGCTTCCGCGCGCTCTCGCCGGACGCCCCCGACCGCGACGACCTGAGCCTCCTCATCGCCGAACAGGCGAAGGCCGTCGACATGGACGCCTTCGACCTCGAAACCCTCTGGCTGAAACTCCTGGAAACCGAAGGCGCCCTGATCACCGACGGCCTCCACGTCCTCGGCCGCCCCTTCACCGACGCCCAGCGCGCCGAATACCTCGCGCTGATGCCCGACGACGCAGAGGCCCGCGCCCAAGCAGCCCAGCACCTCCAGACCCAAACCGAAATCCCCGCCCTCCTCCGCGCCCTCTCCGGCCGCTTCATCTCTCCGGTCCCCGGCGGAGACCTGATCCGCTCGCCGCAGATCCTGCCCACGGGCCGCAACATCCACGCCTTCGACCCGTTCCGCATGCCCACCGCCTTCGCGCTGGCCGATGGCAAGGCCCAGGCCGACCGCCTGCTCGCCACGCACCCCACCCTGCCCCGCACCGTGGCCCTCGTCCTCTGGGGTTCGGACAACATCAAGTCCGACGGCGGCCCCATCGCCCAGGCCCTTGCCCTGATCGGCGCGAAGCCCCGTTTCGACAGCTACGGCCGCCTTGCCGGGGCCGACCTGATCCCGCTGGAAGACCTCGGCCGCCCGCGGATCGACGTGGTGATGACCCTCTCCGGCATCTTCCGCGACCTTCTCCCCCTCCAGACGAGAATGCTCGCCGAAGCCGCCTACAAGGCCGCCACCGCGGACGAACCCGAACATCTCAACTTCATCCGCGCCCATGCGCTGGCCTATGCGGCCGAGATGGGCGTGGACATGGAAACCGCCGCCCTCCGCGTCTTTTCCAACGCCGAAGGCGCCTATGGGTCGAACGTCAACGTGCTGGTCGGCTCCTCTGCCTTCGGGGACGAAGACGAACTGGCCGACGCCTACCAGAACCGCAAGAGCTTTGCCTACGGCGTGAACGGCAAGGCCAAGGGCAACCCCGCGCTGTTGCAGAAGGCGCTGCGGGACGTGGACCTCGCCTACCAGAACCTCGAATCCGTGGAACTGGGCGTCACCTCGGTCGATCACTACTTCGACACGCTCGGCGGCATCGCCCGCGCCGTGAAGCGGGCGCGCGGCGGGCAGGACACGCCGGTCTATATCGGCGATCAGACGCGCGGCGGCGGCGTGGTCCGCACGCTGTCGGACCAGATCGCGCTGGAAACCCGCGCGCGCTCGCTGAACCCGAAATTCTTCGAGGGCCTCCTGCGCCACGGCGCCGAGGGCGTCCGCCAGATCGAGGCGCAGATTTCCAACACCTTCGGCTGGTCGGCCACCACCGGCACCGTCGAACCCTGGGTCTATCAGCGCCTGACCGAGACCTTCGTCACGGATGAGGCCATGCGTCGCCGACTCGCCGCGCTGAACCCCGAAGCCTCCTCGCGCATGGCCCAGCGCCTCCTGGAAGCCTCGGACCGCGCCTACTGGACACCCGATCCCGCCACGCTCGCCGCGCTGCAACAGGCCGCGGACGAGCTTGAGGATCGCCTGGAAGGGATCGCCGCCGAATGACGCAAGCGCACACCCTTCCCCAAGCCGAACCCGCCCCGGGCCCGACCCGGGGCCTCCCGCATCACCCAGAGGCCCCGGATCAAGTCCGGGGCGGGGTCTCACCCATGAAAGGGGCCACCGCATGAGCCCGCGCGACGAAATCCCGAACCTCCGTGGCCTCGACGGCGAAGGCTCGGTGCAAGTCCACCTCGACCCCGCGCTCAAGATCGAGGGCGCCAAGGTCTTCTCCGTCTATGGCAAGGGCGGGATCGGCAAGTCCACCACCTCGTCGAACCTCTCCGCCGCCTTCTCCGTCATGGGCAAGCGTGTCCTCCAGATCGGCTGCGACCCCAAGCACGATTCCACCTTCACCCTGACCGGCCGCCTGCAACCCACCGTGATCGACATCCTGAAGGAAGTCGATTTCCACGCCGAGGAACTCCGCCCCGAGGACTACATCGCCGAGGGCTGGAACGGCGTGCGTTGCGTCGAGGCCGGGGGACCGCCCGCCGGCACCGGCTGCGGCGGCTATGTCGTGGGTCAGACGGTGAAGCTGCTGAAGCAGCACCACCTGCTGGAAGACACCGACGTGGTGATCTTCGACGTGCTCGGCGACGTGGTCTGCGGCGGGTTCGCGGCCCCTCTTCAGCACGCCGACCGCGCCGTCATCGTCACCGCCAACGACTTCGACTCGATCTACGCGATGAACCGCATCATCGCCGCGGTGCAGGCCAAGTCCGGCAACTACAAGGTCCGCCTCGCCGGCTGCGTCGCCAACCGTAGCCGCGAGACCAACGAGGTCGACCGCTACTGCGAGCGCGTCGGCTTCAACCGCCTCGCCCACATGCCCGACATCGACGCCATCCGCCGCTCGCGCCTGAAGAAGAAGACGCTGTTCGAGATGGACGACGAGCCCGACATCCTGGCCGCCCGCGCCGAATACCTGCGGCTGGCCGACACGCTCTGGCGGTCCGTGGGCGGCGAGGGCTCCTCGCCAGAACCGCTGCCCGACCGCGAAATCTTCGAACTGCTGGGATTCGACTGATGTCCGACTACGGCCTCACCCGCGACCGCGTCGAAACCTATTTCGACCGCACCGCGACCCAGACTTGGGAGCGGCTGACGAGCCATGAGAAGGTCAGCCGCATCCGCGAAACCGTGCGCAAGGGCCGCGACCGGATGCGTGCCCTGATGCTGTCGCGTCTGCCGGAGGATCTGCGCGGCGCGCGGGTCCTCGATGCCGGCTGCGGCACCGGGGCGATGGCCGCCGAACTTGCCCAGCGCGGGGCGCAGGTGGTCGGCGTGGACATCTCGCCCCAGCTGATCGACATCGCCCGGCGCCGCCTGCACCCCGCGCTCGCCGACAGCGTGGACTTCCGCGCCGGGGACATGTCGGACCCTTCGCTCGGCCGCTTCGACTTCGTGATGGCGATGGACAGCCTGATCTACTACCGCGACGCCGACATCGGCCGCGTGGTGGGCAACCTCGCCACCCGCACCGCGCAGTCCATCGTCTTCACCGTCGCGCCCCGCACGCCCTTCCTGATGGCCTTCTGGACGCTGGGCAAGGTCTTCCCTCGCTCGGACCGCTCGCCCACCATGGTCCCGCACGACGCGGCCCGCCTTGCGCGGCATTGCCCCGGCACCCTGGCCAGGGTCGGTCGCATCACCTCGGGCTTCTACATCTCGGAATGTCTGGAGCATCGGTCATGATCCTGCGCCGCAAGGACATCGCGAAACTCGGGGCCCGCTGGATGCCCTTCGCGGATGCGGCCTCCGAGGACCTGCCGCTGGGCCAACTCTGGCGGCTGGCGCTGTTCCAGGTCTCGGTCGGCATGGCGCAGGTGCTGCTTCTGGGCACGCTGAACCGGGTGATGATCGTGGAAATGTCGGTGCCGGCGATGGTCGTCGCGCTGATGATCTCGATCCCGGTCCTCGTCGCCCCGTTCCGCGCCCTTCTCGGCCACCGGTCGGACACCTACCGCTCCGCGCTCGGCTGGAAGCGCATCCCCTATCTCTGGTTCGGCTCGCTCTGGCAGATGGGGGGCCTTGCCGTCATGCCCTTCGCGCTGATCGTCCTGTCGGGCGACCAGTTCAAGGGGCCCGCCTGGGCGGGCGAAGTCCTTGCGGCCCTGGCCTTCCTGATGGCGGGCCTCGGGATGCACATGGTCCAGACCGCGGGCCTTGCGCTCGCCGCCGACCGCGCGACCGAGGAGACGCGGCCCCGCGTCGTCGCCATGCTCTACATCCTCTACCTTACCGGCATGGGCATCTCGGCCCTGATCGTGGGGCTGCTCCTCAGGAACTACGAACCGCTCTGGCTGGTGCAGGTCGTGCAGGGCTGCGGCGCGGCGACGCTGATCCTCAACATCATCGCCTTCTGGAAGCAAGAGCGTGTCCGCCCCATGTCCAGGGCCGAACGCGAGGCGCCGCGGCCCTCGTTCAAGGGCGCCTGGAGGGACCTGATGCAGCAGGACGGCGCGCGCCGCCTGCTGGTCGTCGTGTTCCTCGGGACGCTCGCCTTCAACATGCAGGACGTGCTCCTCGAACCCTACGGCGGCCAGGTCCTGGGCCTGTCGGTCTCGGCCACCACCGTCCTGACCGCGATGTGGGCGCTTGGGGCGCTGTGCGGCTTTCTCTGGGCCACCCGCCGCCTTGGTCGCGGAGCCGATCCCTACCGGCAGGTGTCCATAGGCCTCCTGATCGGTATCACCGCCTTTTCGGCAGTGATCTTCGCCAGCCCGCTGGAAAGCTGGCCCCTGTTCTACGTCGGCGCCTTCACCATCGGGCTTGGCAACGGGGTCTTCGGGCTTTCCACCCTGAACGCCGCCATGGCCCGCACGCAGGGCGCGCTTGGCTCGGGCCTCATCCTCGGCGCCTGGGGATCGGCCCAGGCCACCGCCGCGGGGCTTGCCATCCTGACCGGCGGCATCCTGCGCGATGCCGTCAACCACCTTGTCGACGGGGGCCTCTTCGGCCCGGTGCACGATGTCAGCCTTGGCTACACCGTGGTCTACCACGTCGAGATCGCGCTTCTCTTCCTGACCCTCGCCGCGCTTGGACCGCTCGTCCGGATCGGCGTTCCCCAATCCAAACCGGACCAAGGCCAGCCAGGCTTGCGGCTGACCGAATTCCCAACCTGACAACGGAGGACCTCTGAATGGTTGGTGTCACTTTCTTCGGAAACTTCGACCTCGCCTCGCTGGCGATCTGGCTCTTCTGGGGCTTCTTCGCGCTGCTCATCTACTATCTCCAGACCGAGAACATGCGCGAAGGCTTCCCCTTCGAGAACGAGGACGGCACCCCCGCCTCGAACCAGGCGATCTATCCGCTGCCGAAACCCAAGACCTTCCTCCTGCCGCTGGGCAGGGGGACCGTCACCGTTCCCTCCGCGGAGAACGAGGCCGCGCATCGCCGCACCGACCTCGCACTCGTCCCCTCTGGGTCCGAGGGCTTCCCGCTGATCCCCACCGGCAACCCGATGCTCGACGGCGTCGGCCCCGCCTCCTGGGTGCCGCGCCGGGACGAGCCGGAGCTGGACGCGCACGGCCACGCCAAGCTGAAGCCGATGTCCCAGGTCGAAGACATGATCGTCAGCGCCGGGCGGGATCCGCGCGGACTGCCGGTGCAGGCGGGCGATCTGGAGGTCGTCGGCCGGGTCAAGGAGATGTGGGTGGACGTGCCGGAACAGCTGGTGCGCTACCTGGAGATCGACCTGAACTCCGGCTCCTCGCGCCTCGTGCCGATGACCATGTGCAAGATCTGGGCCGACCGGGTGCGGATCAACGCGCTGACCTCGGACCTGTTCGACGGGATCCCGGCCACCAAGAGCCTGACCTCGGTCACCAAGCTCGAAGAGGACAAGATCTCCGCCTATGTCGCCTCGGGCTGGATGTATGCCAAGGGCCGCAAGCGCGGGTTCTAGAAGCTGAGGGAAGCGGCGCGCGCCCGCGCCGCTTCGTCTTACCCCTGATGCGAAAGGGTCTGCCATGTCAGACCAGGACAAGGACTTCGACTTCGAGCCGCAACCCGGCCTTCCGAAACCCCTGCCCCCCGGAGAAGACCTTCTCTGGCAAGGCTCCCCCGATCCCGCCGCTCTGGCGCGTGAGGCGTTCAAGGCGAACTGGATCCTCGGCTACCTGCTGATCCTCGCCGTCTGGCGCGCCTCTGCCGCCTTTGCGGATGGCGGCTTCGGCCGGTCGGTCGCGGTGTTCCTGCCCTATCTGGTGCTGGCGCTGGTCGGCTATGGCCTGATCCGCCTGCTGGCCCGTGCCGTCGCGAAGGCCGCAATCTATTCCATCACCACGCACCGCGTGATCCTGCGCATCGGGGCGGCGCTCCAGGTGACCTGGACCATTCCCTTCGCGAAGATCGCCGCCGCCTCGCTGTCCGTCCGCCCGGTGACCGGTACCGGGACCATCGCGCTGGAACTGGTCGAGGGGCAGCACATCTCGTATCTCGCGCTCTGGCCGCACCTCAGGCCCGGCTTTGCCCGCAAGGTCCAGCCCGCCTTCCGCTGCATCCCCGATGCCGCGCGCGTGGCGCGGATCCTGTCCGACGCCGCCCAGACCCGCGTCAACGAACCCGTCGTCGCCTTCGCGCCGCAAGGCGCGCTGGCCGCGGAATAGGGGGTTCAGATGTCCTATCTCAAGGCCCTCTCCGACCGCCCCAGCCCCGAACGCGAGATGATCCCGCGGGCGCTCCTTTGGGCCATGCTCGCGCTTGCGCTCTCGGCGCTGGCGATCACCAGCTTTGCGGTCCTCACCGGCCGCCCTCCCGTGGGCCAGCCCGCCCCAGGCAAGATCGTCGCCGAACGCGCGCTGATCCTGGAAGGCCGCTCGGCCCAGGCCGTCACCGTCTATGCGGCCGACGGCACCCTGATTGCCGACATGGACCACGGCGGCTTCGTCACCGTCATCCAGAACGCCATCCAGCGCGCCCGCACCGTGGCGCGCGTGAAGGGAAACCCGCCGATCCGGCTGGTGCGTTACGACAACGGCCGCCTCGTGGCCGAAGACCCCGCCTCGGGGGCGTCGATCGAACTCTACGCCTTCGGGAACGACAACAAGGCCGCCGCAGAGCGGCTTCTCGACCAACCATAGGGAACGAAATCATGGCACTCTTCACCAGAACCAAGGAAACCGTGCCCTGCACGGTCGAAGTCAGCCACCGCTTCGAAAGCCTGCATGCCCACGTCCGCTTCGACAACGGCGCCGTGGTCAACCCCGGCGACGAAGTCCTCGTCCATGGCGCGCCGATCATGGCGGCCTATGGCGAGGTCATCGTCGAACGCCGCACCGCCACCATCACCCGCGCCACGGCCCTCGAACGGCTCTGGACCCGGATGACCGGCGACTTCGGCTTCATGGAGCTTTGCGAATTCTCCTTCTCAGAGGAGCTGACGGCATGAAGGACACGGCACACGACACCACGCACGGGGAACTGCACTCCGAACTGGCCGACCGCTTCGACACGACCGCGATGGCCACGGAGACGACGCTGCTCAACCCGCGCTTCTACACCACCGACTTCGACGAGATGGACAAGATCGACGTGACCCCCGTCCGCAAGGAATGGGACGCGCTGCTGGCGCAGATGAAGTCCGACCCGAACAAGGGCCATTTCAAGAAGACCGCCGACTGGGACCATGTGGACTGGGAAGGCATGGACCCCGCGCTCCGCGCCGAGTTCATCGACTTCCTCGTCTCCTCCTGCACCGCCGAGTTTTCCGGCTGTGTCCTCTACAAGGAAATGAAGCGCCGCGGCACCAACCCCGACATCTGCGAGCTGTTCAGCTACATGTCGCGCGACGAGGCGCGGCACGCCGGCTTCATCAACGACGCCCTGCGCGAGGCGGGGGTGGCGGTGAACCTGGGCTTCCTGACCAAGGCGAAGAAATACACCTACTTCCGGCCGAAGTTCATCTACTACGCCACTTACCTTTCGGAAAAGATCGGCTACGCCCGCTACATCACCATCTTCCGGCACCTCGAGGCGCACCCCGAGCACCGCTTCCACCCGATCTTCAAGTGGTTCAAGGAATGGTGCAACGACGAGTTCAGCCATGGCGAGGCCTTCGCGCTTCTCATGCGGACCGACCCGAAACTGACCCAGAGCTGGAACAACAAGCTCTGGATCAAGTTCTTCCTGGTCGCCGTCTATTCGACGATGTGGGTCCGCGACCACGCGCGGAAGGATTTCCACAAGGCGCTGGGGGTGGACATCGACTGGTACGACCAGGAAGTGTTCCGCAAGACCTCGACCATCGCGCGGCAGGTCTTTCCGATCGAGATCGACATCGACCACCCGGCCTGGATTCCGGCGCTGCGCGCCATGAACGCCGCGATGATCGACATGGAGAAGGGCAAGAAGAAGGGCGGGCTTTCGGGCCGCACCCGGCACGCCCTCGCCTCCTTGCGCGCGATGCTTGCCTTCGCGCGGCTCTACCTGATCCCGGTCAAGGCCAACACGCCGCCCGTCTCGGTGCGGCTGGAGCCGTCGTATTGACCGCACAGGATCATACCGCCGCGCAAGCGGCCGGTAGGATGCGGGATGGGCGCGTCCCGGCATCCTGTGCGGCATCCCTTCGGGGGTGCCGCACATGACCAATCCCTGGATCATCGCCCTTTCGGCCATCTTCCTCTGGTGGGCCTCGACGGGGCTGATCCTCTGGCGCGTGCGCAAGGCCGATCTGGGTGGACCGGACGACCACCTCTGGTCCGTCCTCCTCGGGCTGCCGCTCCTCGTCGGCGGGGTCGCGGGCGCGCATGCCTCGGCCGGCAGCCTGACCGTCGGGTCGGTCTACATGGGCTTTCTCTCGGCGCTGGCCTTCTGGGGCTGGATCGAGCTTGCGTTCCTGTCGGGCATCGTCACCGGCCCGCACCGCAAGCCCTGCCCGCCCGACGCGAAACTGCCTGAACGCATCTGGCGCGCCGTAGGCTCGATCCTCTGGCACGAATTCGCGCTGATTGCGGGCCTTCTGGCGCTGACCCACCTCACGCTGAACGCCCCGAACCCCTTCTCGGCGCTGACCTTCGCCACGCTGTTCTTCGCCCGGGTCCTGGCCAAGCTTAACCTCTTCCTCGGCGCGCCGCGCATCAACGTGGAATTCCTGCCGAAACCGCTCGCCCATATCGCCAGCCACTTCCGCAAGGCCCGCGCGACGGCCCTCCTGCCGCTATCCATCGCCGCGCTCGCGCTCGCCACCGGCTGGTGGGCCGCCCAGGCCGCCAACGCGACCGAGGATGCCAGCTTCATCGGCTACCTCCTCCTCTCCGTCCTCACCGCCCTTGCCCTGATCGAACACCTCTTCATGGTCGTGCCGATCCCCGACCAGAAACTCTGGCGCTGGATGCTTCCCGAAGCCCCCGCTGCCCAAGCCACGAAGCAAGACACCTGACAGGAAGCACGCCAATGGACTTCGCCACCTACTTCCAGGACCGCCTCGCCGCCCTCAAGTCCGAGGGCAACTACCGCGTCTTCGCCGACCTGGAAAAACGCTGCGGCAGCTTTCCCAGGGCCGAACGCCACCGCCCCGACGGGACCAAGGATGAAGTGACGATCTGGTGCTCGAACGACTACCTGGGCATGGGCCAGCACCCCGACGTGGTGGCCGCGATGGTCGAGGCCGTGCAGACCTGCGGCACCGGCGCGGGCGGCACCCGCAACATCTCGGGCACCAACCACCACCACGTCATGCTGGAACGCGAACTGGCCGACCTGCACGGGAAGGAGGGCGCGCTGCTGTTCACCTCGGGCTACGTTTCGAACTGGGCCGCTCTGTCCACGCTCGGCGCGCAAATCCCGAACGCGGTGATCCTGTCGGACGAAAAGAACCACGCCTCGATGATCGAAGGCGTCCGCCACTCGCGCGCCGACAAGGTGATCTGGAAGCACAATGACTGGCGCGACCTCGACCGCAAGCTTCACGCCGTCGGCGACCGCCCGAAGATCGTGGCATTCGAATCCGTCTATTCCATGGACGGCGACATCGCCCCCATCCGCGAGATCGTCGAGGTCTGCGAGGCGCACGGCGCGCTGTCCTACATCGACGAGGTCCATGCCGTCGGCATGTATGGCCCGCGCGGCGGCGGCGTGTCGGAAGAACGCGGCCTCGCCCACCGGATCGACGTGATCGAGGGCACGCTCGGCAAGGCCTTCGGCGTCGTCGGCGGCTACATCGCCGCCCGCGCCGAACTGATCGACTTCGTCCGCAGCTTTGCCAGCGGGTTCATCTTCACCACCGCGCTCCCCCCCGCCTGCGCCGCGGCCGCCGCGACCTCGATCCGCCACCTCAAGACCTCGGATCAGGAACGCGCGCGCCAGAAGGCGAACGTGGCGAAGGTCCGCGCCCAGCTCGATGCCCACGGCATCCCGCACATGCGCAACGAAAGCCACATCATCCCGGTGATGATCGGCGACCCGGTGAAGTGCCGGATGATCTCGGACATGCTGATGGCCGACTGGGGCATCTACGTCCAGCCGATCAACTACCCGACCGTCCCCAAGGGCACCGAACGGCTGCGCATCACCCCCGGTCCGCTGCATTCGGCCGAGGACATCGCGCACCTCATCGCCGCGCTTTCCTCGCTCTGGAGCCGCTGCGCCCTCGCCCACGCGGTCGCATAGGCCATCTCGCGCCGAAGTGCTCGCGCACCCCTTGCCTTCAATCAAAGGCGGAACATCTGATAATGCCGCCAATACCCCCGGAGGAACCCATGAAACTCTCGCTTACCGCCGCAGCCCTTGCCCTGGTCGCCGCCCCCGCCTTCGCGCAGGACGCCCCCACCGGCGACGCCGCGGCCGGAGAAAAGGTCTTCAACAAGTGCCAGACCTGCCACATGGTGGTGAACGAGGCCGGCGAAGTGCTGGCCGGCAAGGCTGGCAAGACCGGCCCCAACCTCTATGGCCTGCCGGGCCGCACCGCCGGCACCTACCCCGACTTCAAGTATGGCGACTCGATCGTCGCCCTGGGTGCCACGGGCTTTGCCTGGAACGAAGCGGATTTCGTGACCTATGTCGCCGATCCCGCGAAATTCCTGGAGGACAAGCTTGGCGACAAGAAGGCCAAGTCCAAGATGACGTTCAAGCTGCCGAAGGAAGAGGACGCGCGCAACGTCTGGGCCTACATCGCCTCGCTCTCGCCCGCCCCGGCCACGAACTGATCCTGCGGCCCGCCGCCTCCCGCGGCGGCGGGCCTGCCTCCTACCAGTGGCCGGTCGAGGCCATGCTGGCCCAGGGCTCGGCCGGCGGCTTAGCCGCTCCCCTCTGCAACAACTCGATCGACACGTTGTCCGGGCTGCGGACAAAGGCCATCCGCCCGTCCCGCGGCGGCCGGTTGATCAGAACGCCGTGCTTCTGCAGGTGCTCGCACATCGCATAGATGTCGTCCACCTCATAGGCCAGGTGCCCGAAGTGTCGGCTGTCCGACGGCAGGCCGGGATCGCCGTCCCAGTTGTAGGTCAGTTCGATCGGGCAGTCCTCCTGCCCCGGAGGCGCCATGAACACCAGCGTGAACCGCCCCTGCTCGCTTTCGTGGCGCCGCGTCTCCTTCAGGCCCAGAAGCCGGTAGAACGCCATCGACTTCTCCAGATCCTTCACGCGCACCATCGTGTGCAGATACCTGATCGTCATCCTTGCCTCCATCCATTCATCTAGCGGTATCACGCCCCGCACACGCAAGCTATAGTCACAACCGACTCGTCATTACGGAGCCCGCCATGCCGCTGACCCCCGAACAACAGGCCGAGATCGAGGCCGCACGCGCCACGCCCCGCCCCACGCTCCGCGCCGTCAGCCCCGGCATGGAGGCGCATCTCTACCGCGCCCATCCCGTCCTCGACCACGGCTTCATCCGCGTCATCGACTACATGGGCGACGACAGCGCCATCGTCCAGGCCGCCCGTGTCTCATATGGGGCGGGCACCAAGCACGTCCAGAACGACGAAGGCCTGATCCGCTACCTGATGCGGCACTGGCACTCCACCCCATTCGAGATGTGCGAGATCAAGCTGCATGTGAAACTGCCGGTCTTCGTCGCCCGCCAGTGGATCCGCCACCGCACCGCGAACGTCAACGAATACTCCGCCCGCTACTCGATCCTCGACCGCGAGTTCTACATCCCCGCTCCCGAACACCTGGCCGCGCAAAGCACCGTCAACAACCAGGGTCGGGGCGAGGTGCTGACCGGCGAGGAAGCCGCCCGCGTGCTGGAGATCCTGAAATCCGACGCCAACCGCGCCTATGACCATTACGAGGCGATGCTGAGCCAGGACGGCCAGCAGGGCCTCGCGCGCGAACTCGCCCGGATGAACCTGCCGGCCAACATCTACACCCAGTGGTACTGGAAGGTGGACCTGCACAACCTCTTCCACTTCCTGCGGCTGCGCGCCGACCCCCACGCCCAGTATGAGATCAGGGTCTATGCCGAGGCGATTGCGGCCTGTGTGAAGGACTGGGTGCCATTGGCCTACGGGGCGTTCGAGGACTACCGGATGGGGGGAGTGACGCTGTCGGCGAAGGCCATCGCGGTCCTGAAGCGGCGGCTGGCCGGGGAGACGGTCACGCAAGAGGCCTCGGGGATGAGCAAGGGCGAGTGGCGGGAGTTTGTGGAGGTTTGGGGTTAGACGGCAAAGAGAAGGAAAAACAATTACCCAGGGTTTTGGATGCAAATTATTACCGATGAAGCCCGTAGGGTGGGGTTCCACCCCACCCTCCCCACGCCCGATCCCAAACACCCCGCCTGGTTACAACGTCGGATGGTGGGGTGGAACCCCACCCTACGAACCCGGATCGCCGCCCGCATCGCGGTGCCACGATCAATACGGCTCCCGACCAATCGATGTGTCAACGGGCGCCCGTAGGGTGGGGTTCCACCCCACCACTTCCCACGCCCGAACCCAAACGCCCCGCCCGGTCTCACCGTCGCATGGTGGGGTGGAACCCCACCCTACAGTATCCCCGCATCAGCCCCGGCATCGCGGTGCCGTGATGAAAACGGCCAATCTTTCGGGTGTTCCGCCAACCCGTGCTTCACGGGATTGATCCAGCAATACCGGACGCAAGCCGCGAACGCCTCGTCGTCCCGGATGTGGTGCTCCCAGAACCGCCGCTGCCACACCCGCCCGTCGCCCTTCATGACCTTCGACTTGGAACGCGGCCTGCCATTTATCGTAGGGTGGGGTTCCACCCCACCACCCACAGCAACCACCCGAGACATGCCCCGGTCATCCTCGACCATGGTGGGGTGGAACCCCACCCTACCGGTCAATGCCCGCGTGAACCGTGCCTTGATCGCCCCCATTCGCACCGAATAATCGGCATCCCCCTCCGGCAATGTCCAGACCGCGTGCATGTGGTCGGGCAACACCACCCATGCGTCGATCCGGAACGGCCGCTCGGCCTTTGTCAGCCGCACCGCCACGCGCAATGCATCGACATGCTCGACCAACGTCCATGCACTGCGGTCAGCCAAATTCACGGTGAAGAACACCGATGCGCCGGGAACCCTGGGGCGGATGTAGCTGGACATGCGGCGATCATCGCCGGGGTTGGTTAATCGGGGGTTTCCGACGATGGTGCGCTGTAGCGCACCCTACCCCTCGCCGCCTCCCGCCCTACCTCCCTCCCCCAAGGAGACCGCCATGACCCTCACCCTCTACGTCGTCACCGCCGCCGTCTTCCTGATCCTCGACGCGATCATGCTGACGCTGGTGATGAAGCCGCTCTTCACCCGCCATATCGGCCCGCTCCTGGCGGAACCCATCCGCCTCGCCCCCGCCGCGCTCTTCTACCTCGCCTATGTCGGCGGCCTCGTGTATCTCGTCTCGCTGCCGGCGCTGAAGACCGGCGCGCCGCTGCTGTTGCCTGCGCTCATCATCGGCCTGATGGCCTACGGCACCTACGAATTCACCTCCTGGGCGGTGATGAAGGACTGGCACTGGACGATGGTGGCGACCGACACGCTCTGGGGCGGCACGCTGACCGCATTCTCCGCCTGGGCCGGGGTCGCGATCACCCGGATGATCCACGGCTGATCCCTTTGCGGCCCCCGGAATCTGTGTTACCACCCGGTAAACGCCTACGGGCAACCGTCTGAAACGAATAGCGAATCCGGAAATGTCCACCGTGGACAGAAAGGCCAGCATGATCCTCTACGGCATTCCCACCTGCGACAGCTGCAAGAAGGCCCTCAAGGCGCTGCAAGCCGCGGGCAAGGACGTGACCTTCCGCGACATCCGGGCCACACCGCTCACGCAAGCAGAGGTCGAGCGCATCGTGCAGGAATTCGGGGACCGGGCGGTAAACCGGCAGTCCACCACCTATCGCAGCTTCAACGATTTCCTGAAGGCATCCGACCCCGAGGCGCAGATCATGGCTCAACCGACCGTGATGAAACGGCCGGTCATCCAGGACGGGGATCGCTGGTATCTGGGGTGGGACAGCGCGACCGAAGCCGCGCTGACCGCCTAGAGCAGGCGCAGGTCGCCGGCCGACATCTTGCCGTCGCGGCCCGACTGCAATTCGTAGCCGATCTTCTGGTTGTCGCTCAGGCCCTTCAACCCGGCGCGCTCCACCGCCGAGATGTGCACGAAGACGTCCTTCCCGCCGTCATCCGGCGCGATGAACCCGTAGCCCTTGGTCGAATTGAACCATTTCACGGTGCCTGTCGGCATTCCGCTTCTCCTCTCAGAACCCCCTGCGGCGCCATTACCGCAAGTCGTGCCACCAGGTCTTCCAGGGCTTCGATCCGAGAGCCGTGCAGGAATTCTGTCGTCACTGAAGGGATGATGCCAAGGATTCGCAATAAATCAAGCCGCAAGGCGAGCCGGCGCAACCCCGAGGATACGATCCGCCGAAAGCGGTCCCGCCCCCTTGCACACCAGAACGGCAAGCAGCACCAGCCACATCGCCCGCTGGTCCAGAATCGCCGCATCCGAGGCCCGGTCGAACCAGCGTCCTGCCCCTGCCCCGTGGCCGAGAATGTCGGTCAGGCTCTGCACCAGCACGAACCCCGCCATTCCCAGGGCCGCAAGCCGGGTCATCAGCCCCAGGACGATCAGCGCAGGCAGGATGACCTCGGCCCAGGACCCGGCCAGCACCACCATCCGCGGCCAAAGGCCCAGCCCGCCCGGATCGAAACCGGCGGCCTCAAAGGCCCGCGGAAAGATCTGGGCGTAGGCTCCGGGGGATGGGGTGAAGGGTCCGTCGAACTTGGTCATGGCCGAGGACCAGAAATAGACCATGAGGACCCCGGCAAAGGCCAGACGGGCAAGGGTCGGAAGCAGCCAGTCGGCCTGCCCCTCGCACAGCCGCGACAGCCGGGCATCAAGGCGTGCCAAGGCGGTCATGGCGATACTCCGATGATGGCACGGCCCCGGATCAGCAGCGCCAGATTGGCGGCAAGGTCGAGCCCCGGCACTGCCGAGGCGACGGCCTCGCCCAGCCTGTGCCCGGCCAGCAAGGCGGCGAGGAAGGCCCCTCCGCCGGGCGGCAGCGCCTCGGGTCGGGGGTCGAATTCGGGCCGCAGGATCAGGGCGTCCTCGGCCGCGGGACGCGGCGGCGGAGCGCCTTCATTGTTGGCCCGCCAGATCGACACGATCGGCCAGGCCGACCGCACAAGGCGCAGCGCGGGCGCAAGGCACAGGCGCAGCTCGCCGAGGTCTTCGCCGATCAGCCGCTGGAAATCGGCTTCGGGCAGGGGCCGGCTGTCCGCCGCGTGATAGCTTTCGCGCATCGCCTGATCCAGCCGCGCCACGTCGGGCAGGTAACCCAGATGCGCCACCGGCGGGAAACGCTCCAGGAACTCCGGCATCTCGGCACCGTAGAGCATCAGCAGCCGCGACCGCGGCGGATGCGCGCGCAGGAACACCCCGGCCATGGCGGCAAAGAACGTGTCCCCGACCAGCTTGCGCACCGTGGGAAAGCCCGCCTCCAGCGCGCGGGTCAGGGACAGGGCGACATTGTTGCGATAGACCGAGAAGCGTTTCGGGGCCGGCAGACCGTCGGGTCCGACAAGTCCGGGGGGGACCGCCGCGTCCGGGTCCAGCAGGGCCTGGGCAAAGGCGGACTGGCTCATGCGACCGGCTCCAGGATCCGGGCGGCGCGGGTGGCCTCGGCGGCCAGCACTGGCCACTCGGGCACGTCGTTGTCCCATTCGATCAGCGTCGGGATCGCGCCGGCCCGCCGGATCACCCGCGCGAACAGCGACCAGACCGGATCGGCCACCTCGGCCCCGTGGCTGTCGATCAGCAAGGGCCGCCCCCTGTCGTCGCGGTCCTCGTCGTGGCCGCCCAGGTGGATCTCGCCCACCAGATGCAGCGGAAAAGCGTCCAGATAGGCCACCGGGTCACGGTTCTGGTTCGTGCCCGAGACATGAACGTTGTTGACATCGAGCAGCAGCCCGCAGCCCGTCCGCCGCGCGACCTCGGCCAGGAAATCGACCTCGTCCATCGCCGTCTCGGCAAAGGCGATGTAGGTCGAGGGGTTCTCCAGCAGCATCCGGCGCCCCAGAACCTCCTGCACCTCGTCCACATGATCGGCGACGCGGGCCAGGGTGGCTGCGGTGTAGGGCAAGGGCAGAAGATCGTTCAGATAGGCGCCGTCATGGGTGGACCAGGCCAGATGCTCGGAAAAGCTTGCGGGGTTCAGCCACTCGCACAGATGCTTCAGTCGCATCAGATGATCGCGGTCTAGCGGTCCCTCCCCGCCAATCGAGAGGCCCACCCCGTGGACCGAGATCGGAAAGCGTTCCGCGAGGTGCCGCAGTTGCGCCAGCGGACGCCCGCCCGCGCCCATGTAGTTCTCGGCATGCACTTCCAGCCAGCCGACCGG
This sequence comes from Tabrizicola flagellatus, assembly GCF_008271465.1. Classification (GTDB taxonomy): domain Bacteria; phylum Pseudomonadota; class Alphaproteobacteria; order Rhodobacterales; family Rhodobacteraceae; genus Tabrizicola; species Tabrizicola flagellata. The sequence continues at coordinate 102,942 of NZ_VMDU01000004.1, forward strand.
GCCGGGGTCGGCAAGGATCGCGGCGAAGTGCTGCGGCTTGTAGCCGACACCGGGTTTCGCGGGCAGTGCGGTCAGGCTCTGGTCAAGCATGGTGTCCTCCAGGGAGATACCCCTCCGGCAGATCGGCCGGAGGGGCGAGGGGCGTCACGCCTTCGGCAGGTCGCGCTCCAGCGGCGTCAGCGAGCCCTTGCGTGCCATCCCGTCCATGCCCGCGGGCAGTTCCATCGTCTCGCAGGTGCCGGCCGGGACCAGCTTCCAGGCATTGCCCTGGTAGTCGACCTTCGAGGTTCCGGCGCAGGTGGTGCCTTCACCCGCCGCGCAGTCGTTCTGGCCGGCCAGCGCCACGCCGTAGCACTTCTCGTTTTCCTGGGCCGAGACGGCGCCCGCGACCGACAGGGCGGCAGCCAGCGCACCGGCGATGACCAGGGTGTTCGATTGACAGGACATGTGTGCAGTTCCCTCCTCCAGTGAGCGTCGCATCCCTTGCGACTGCCAATGGGATAAGGGCAGGCTACGATCACAAGCGACCCACGGCGCCGTGAGGCACGGCATCGTGACAGGATGTCGCAGGCGCAGCGATGCCGAATGCCCCGACGGCCATCCGGGTCTTTTGAAATCAGATCAATGGCTTGCGGTCAACTACCGGCGGGCGGCAGCGCTTCCAGGCCGAAGGTCGCCACGGCTTGATCGAGGGAGATCGTTTCAGTCCGGGTCTCGCCCAGGCGGCGCATTGAAACAGTTCTCGCCTCGACCTCCTGCATGCCCACCGCCAGGATCACGGGAACCTTGCCGACCGAATGTTCGCGGACCTTGTAATTGATCTTCTCGTTGCGCACGTCGGCCTCGGCGCGGACCCCGGCCTTGCGCAGCGCGGCCACCACCTCATGCACGAAGGGATCGGCGTCCGAGACGATCGAGGCCACCACCACCTGCCGCGGCGCGAGCCAGAAGGGGAGTTTTCCGGCGTAGTTCTCCAGCAGGATGCCGATGAAGCGTTCGAAGGAGCCGAGGACCGCGCGGTGCAGCATGACCGGGCGATGCTTCATCCCGTCCTCGCCGACATATTCCGCATCCAGCCGGACCGGCAGGTTGAAGTCGGCCTGGAAGGTGCCGCACTGCCATTCGCGCCCGATGGCGTCGGTCAGCTTGAAGTCCAGCTTCGGGCCATAGAAGGCGCCATCGCCGGGGTTGATCTCGTAAGGCAACCCCAGCCCTTCGATGGCTTTCTGCAGTGCGTTCTCGGCCTTGTCCCAGATCTCGTCGCTGCCCACGCGGACATCGGGCCGGGTGGAGAGCTTGATGTCGAACTTGTCGAAGCCAAGGTCCTTGTAGACGCTGGACAGAAGCGAGATGAACCCCGCACATTCCTGCTCGATCTGGTCCTCGGTGCAGAAGATATGCGCGTCGTCCTGGGTAAAGCCGCGCACCCGCATCAGCCCGTGCATCGAGCCGCTCGACTCATACCGATGGCAGGACCCGAACTCCGCGAGCCTGAGCGGCAGGTCGCGGTAGCTCTTGAGGCCCTGGTTGAACACCTGCACATGGCAGGGGCAGTTCATCGGCTTCAGCGCGTTGATGCGCTTTTCCTTGGCGCCTTCCTCGTCCACCTCGACGATGAACATGTTCTCGCGGTAGGCCTCCCAGTGGCCCGACTTCTCCCACAGGATGCGGTCCACGACCTGCGGCGTGCGGATCTCCCTGTAGCCGGCCTGGCGCAGGCGGCCGCGCATGTAATCCTCGAGCTGGCGGTAGATCGTCCAGCCGTTCGGATGCCAGAACACCATGCCGGGCGCTTCTTCCTGGAGGTGGAACAGCTCCATCTCGCGGCCCAGCTTGCGGTGGTCGCGCTTGGCGGCCTCTTCCAGCATCGTCAGATGCGCCTTCAGGTCGTCGCGGTTGCGGAAGGCCACGCCGTAGATGCGTTGCAACATGGGGCGGGACGCATCGCCCAGCCAGTAGGCCCCGGCGACATGGGTCAGCTTGAAGGCATCCGCAGGAACCTGGCCCGTGTGTTGCAAATGCGGACCGCGGCACAGGTCCTGCCAGTCCCCGTGCCAGTACATGCGGATGTCCTCGCCCTCGGGGATCCGGTCCAGCAGTTCCAGCTTGAAGGGCTCGCCCCGGCCCCGGTAGTATTCGACGGCGCGGGCGCGGTCCCAGACCTCGGTCCGCACCGGATCGCGCGCGTTGATGATCTGCTTCATCCGCGCCTCGATCGCACCCAGATCCTCGGGCGTGAACGGCTCTTCCCGGTCGAAGTCATAGAACCAGCCCTGGTCCCTGACCGGCCCGATCGTGACCTTCACGTCCGGCCAGAGCTCCTGCACCGCACGGGCCATGATGTGGGCCAGGTCGTGCCGGATCAGCTCCAGCGCCGGGGCCTCGTCCTTCATCGTGTTGAGGCTGATCGTCGCGTCGCGCGTGATCGGCCATTGCAGATCCCAGTGCTTGCCATCCACCATCGCCGAGATCGAGGCCTTGGCCAGCGAGGGCGCGATCGACGCCGCCACCTGAGCAGGCGTCACCCCCGCGTCATAGACACGCTTGTTGCCGTCGGGAAATGTCAGGGAAATCTGGGCCATCGGCCTGCTCCTCGTCGGTTTGGCGCCCACGAAACGCCCGGTTGCGGGTTGTATCGGGCGCCGTCTTGCCCCTGGCCGCGCTGCAAGTCAAGCCATGCGCGGTTCTTCGCCCGCCGGATGCGGCAACACTGACCAAAGCTGCCTGGGCCTGCTATCTTCTGCCCATGACAACTTTTCTCACCACCCCGCAGGGCCGTCACATCGCCTATAGCCACACGCCCGGCCGCGGTCCCGGCGTGGTGTTCCTCGGCGGGTTCCGATCCGACATGACCGGCACCAAGGCGCTGCACCTGCAGGCCTGGGCCGAGGCCACGGGGCGCTCCTTCCTGCGCTTCGACTATTCGGGCCATGGCGCCTCGCATGGGGCCTTCGTCGATGGCGCGATCTCGGACTGGCGCGAGGACGCGGCGGCGGTGATCGAGGTGCTGACCGAGGGGCCGCAGATCCTGGTCGGGTCGTCCATGGGCGGCTGGATCGCGCTTCTGCTGGCGCGCGACATGCCGGATCGGGTTGGCGGCTTCGTCGGCATCGCCGCGGCGCCCGACTTCACCGAGCGGATGTGGGAGGCCGAATTCACCCTGGCCGAGCGGACCGCCCTGCTGGAAGAGGGCGTATTCCTGCGGCCCTCCGACTATTCCGACGACCCCTACCCGATCACCCTGCGCCTGATCGAGGACGGCCGGCAGAACCTGGTGATGAACGGACCGCTGCCTCTGCACATGCCGGTCCGCCTCTTGCAGGGCAGCGCAGATGCCGATGTGCCGCCTGCGGTGGCGATCCAGCTTTTCCACCAGATCGCCAGCCCCGACCTGCGGCTGACCCTGGTCAAGGATGCCGACCACCGGTTTTCCAGCCCTGCCTGCCTGGCCATGATCACCGACGCGGTCGAGGACGTGATCCTCGCCCGCGAGGCATTGCCCGTGGAGGATGCGGCGGGCTTGCAGGTATCGAACCTTCGCTGATGTGACCTTTCCGCCAGTCTTGCGAAAGTTGGATGGAAACTGGATTTGAATCCAGAGCCTTGTGGGTTACCGTTCACGAAAGACCAGGAACAGCCGCTTGCAGAAACCCTGCGTTGAAGGCCCGCGCCCGTGAACATGCTCGTCCTGCGAGACCCGACCCCTCCCGAACCGCTGGTGCTGATCCCCGGCTTCATGGCCGATGCCCGAAGCTTCATGCCGCAGCTTGCCCGGCTGGGGGCGGACCGGCAGGTGATCCTGCTGGGTCCGGGTCTCGGCGACAGTCTCGAGAAGATCGTCGCCGAACATGCCCCGCACCTGCCGCCGCGCTTTGCCGTGGTGGCGCATGGCCTCGGCGGCAACATCGCCATCGAGATCCTGCGCAAGCGTCCCGGTGCCGTGACCCGCATCGCGCTCATCTCGACCGATCCGCTGCCGGAACCGCCTCAGCTCGCCGCGCAGCAGGAGGCCCTGCTGGTGGCGGCCAAGACCGGGCATCTGCGGGCCTGCATCGCCCAGATGCTGCCGGCGACGGCGCTGCACGATGCGCCCTGGCGCGACGAGGTGATGGCCCTGGTCATGGACATGGCCGAAACCCTGGGCCCCAGGCAGTTCCAGCGCCACCTGCGCGTGCTTCAGCGCCGGCCCGACCAGCAGAAGACGCTGCGCAAGGCCAACATCCCGACGCTGATCCTTACCGGCGCCAGCGACACGCTGATTCCCCGTCGCCGGGCCGAGTTCCTGGCCGCGATGATGCCGCAGGGCTGCCTGGAGATCATCCCCGAGGCCGGTCACATGCCACAGCTGGAACAGCCCGAGGCGGTGACTAAGGTGCTTGAAACCTTCCTCGCGGGACGCCTGCCCACGCTGATGCTGAAGTAGCCTCGTCAAGCATGTCATGCAGGCGTCGGAGCCGCGCCCCCACGCGAGGAGTGCGCGAAGTGCTCGACGAGCCCAGCCTCGCGGCTACTGCGCCGACGCCAGCGCGATCTTGGCCTTGGGCGTGCCGGCCGCCCGGTCGATGAAGTTCAGGACCAGCGGACGGATGTTCAACCGCCAGCTCTTGCCCGCGAAGATGCCGTAGTGGCCCGCGCCCGGCTCCACATGGTGGCCCTTCTTGTCGTCGGACAGTCCCGTCAGCAGCTTCAGCGCCGCAACGCATTGACCAGGCGCCGAGATATCGTCGTTCGCGCCCTCGACCGTCATCACCGACACACTGGTAATCGCCCCCATGTCCACCTTGCGACCGGCCACGGCAAAGTCGTTCCGGGCGATCTCGCGCTTCTTGAAGATGCGTTCGACGGTCGAAAGGTAGAATTCCGCGGTCATATCCATGACTGCCAGATATTCGTCGTAGAACCGGTTGTGCGCGTCGTGGTCCGACGCCTCGCCCTGCGCGACGCGGAAGATCTGCTGGACGAAAGCCTTGCCATGGCGTTCGGCGTTCATCGCCATGAAACTTTGCAGCTGCAAAAGCCCCGGATAGACCAGCCGCCCCGCGCCCTTGTACTTGAAGCCGACGCGCTGGATCGCGATGTGTTCAAGCTGGCCCATCGTCACACGGCGGCCGAAGTCGGTCACCTCGGTCGCCGCCGCATCGGGATCGACCGGCCCGCCGATCAGGACCAGCGACCGCGGCTGCGCCTCGGGATGCTCGGCGGCAAGATAGGCCGTCGCGGCGAGCGTAAGCGGCGCGGGCTGGCAGATCGCGATCACATGCGTGTCCGGCCCCAGAACCTTCATGAATTCCGCAAGATAGAGCGTGTAATCCTCGATGTCGAACTTGCCGGCCGAGACCGGAATGTCGCGGGCGTTGTGCCAGTCGGTGACATAGACATCGGCATCGGGCAACAGCGAGGCGACCGTGGACCGCAACAGCGTGGCATAATGCCCCGACATCGGCGCGACCAGGAGCACCTTGCGCGGCATGGGCGCGCGGCGGCGGACGAAGAACTGCACCAGGTCGCCGAAGGGTTTCTGCACCACCGGGTTCACATCGACCAGGTGATCCTGGCCATCGGGCCCGACGATCGACCGGATCCCCCAGTCGGGCTTGGCCACCATCCGACCGAACGTGCGCTCGGTCACCTCGCCCCAGGCGGCCATCAGCGGCAGGACCGGGTTCAGCGACATGGCGAAGGCCGGGTAACTGGCAAAGGCCCTGGCGGTCGCGCCCAGCCACTCATTCGTGTTGCGGGCGCTTTCCATCAGGTCATAGGTGTACATATACTTCATCATGTCTCCTTGCCCCGGTCGGTCGGATGTCGCATGGCGGGCAGGGACGACCGCAATGCTGCACAGCGGCGACGATAAGGGGGAATGGTTAGCATGACAACAGAAGACAACACCCCCCCGACCAATGAACGAGCCGAGCGGTTGCAAGCCAACCTCGAAAAGCTTGAGGAATTGTCAAAGCGCCTCACCGCCGCGCTGACCCATCGCCGGACGGTCGATCCCTCGCTGAACGGCCCCGCGCCCGACGTCTACATGAAGGCCGCCGCCGCCTGGTTCGCCGGGCTGGTCTCGAATCCGGCGAAGGTGGTCGAGCACCAGGTCAACTACTGGGGCAAGACGCTGAAGCATTATCTCGAGGCGCAGCAGGTGCTTGCCAAGGGCGAGTTCAAGGCCCCCCCCGATCCGAACCCCAAGGACCGCCGCTTCCAGAACCCCCTGTGGGAGACGCATCCCTTCTTCAACTACCTCAAGCAGCAGTACCAGTTGAACGTCGAGGCAATCTCGACGGCCGTCGGCGACATGGAGACGCTTTCCCCCGAGGATCGCCGCCGGGTGGAGTATTTCACGAGACAGATCGTTGACATGTTCAGCCCGACGAACTTTCTCGGCACCAATCCCGAGGCGCTGGAAAGGGCGGTCGAGACCGACGGCGAAAGCCTGGTTCAGGGCCTGGAGAATCTGGTCCGCGACATCGAGGCCAACCAGGGGGAACTGCTGGTCACGCTCGCCGACAAGGAGGCGTTTCACGTCGGCCAGAACATCGCCACCACGCCGGGCGCGGTCGTCTATCGCAACCGGATGCTGGAACTGATCCAGTACGAGCCCACGACCGAAAAGGTCCACAAGACACCTTTGCTGATCTTCCCGCCCTGGATCAACAAGTTCTACATCATGGACCTCAAGCCCCAGAACTCGCTGATCAAGTGGATCGTGGACCAGGGCTTCACCCTGTTCGTCGTGTCCTGGGTCAATCCCGATGCGAGCTACGCCGGGACGGGCATGGACGACTACATCCGGGACGGCTACCTCCGCGCCATGGCCGAGGTGCGCCGGATCACCGGCGAAAAGCAGATCAATGCCGTCGGCTACTGCATCGCCGGCACCACCCTGGGCCTGACGCTGGCGCACCTGCACAAGGCGGGTGACGACAGCATCAAGACCGCTACTTTCTTCACCACGCTGACCGACTTCTCCGACCCTGGAGAGGTGGGCGTGTTCCTGAACGACGATTTCGTGGACGGGATCGAGCGCCAGACCGCGAATGACGGAATCCTGTCCAAGTTCTTCATGAGCCGAACCTTCAGCTTCCTGCGCTCGAATGACCTGATCTACACCCCCGCCATCAAGTCCTACATGCTGGGCGAGGCGCCGCCGGCCTTCGACCTGCTGTTCTGGAACGGCGACGGCACCAACCTGCCGGCGAAGATGGCCGTGGAATACCTGCGCGGCCTCTGCCAGCAGGATGGCTTTGCGAAGGGCGAGTTCAAGGTATTCGGCCGCCCGGTCAGCCTGTCCGACATCACCCTGCCGATCTGCGCCGTCGCCTGCGAGACGGACCACATCGCCCATTGGCGGGGCAGCTTCAACGGCATCAAGCAGATGGGCTCGAAGGACAAGACCTTCATCCTTTCCGAATCGGGCCACATAGCCGGGATCATCAATCCGCCGTCCAAGGACAAGTATGGCCATTACACCAACGACGGCCCCGTGGCAGGAGATCCGGATGCCTGGCTGAAGGGCGCCACCTTCCACAAGGGCAGCTGGTGGCCGCGTTGGCGGGCTTGGCTGGCGGGGCACTCCGGTCCCCTGGTCAAGGCGCGGATTCCTGCCGATTCGCTTTGCCCTGCGCCCGGAACCTATGTGGTGGCGACCCCCGCCTCCTGACATTTCAGCCGATTTCCGCAGGGTTAAGCAGAGCAACCTGCAGTTTTGCTGCATCGCAGAAAAAGACTTGAAATGCTGCGCCGCAGCATCTATATGTCTGTCATCAAGCCGGGGTAGCATCCCCGATACCGATAACCCCTCAGATCGGAGTGATCAGATGACCAAGACCCCGGATTTCACCAAAGTCATGCAGGACATGATGGCTTCGTTCCCGGTTGACGCCTCGGCGTTCCAGAACGCGTTCAAGACCCAGGCCGCCTTCGCCGAGAAGTTCTCGAAAGTGGCGATCGAAGCCGCCGAGAAGTCGACCGAAATCTCGGCCAAGTGGACCAAGGACGCGCTGGCCAAGGTTGGCGAGATCGCCAAGGCCAAGGCCGAGCCGGCCGACTACACCAAGTCGATGACCGATTTCGCTTCGGCCGCCGCCGAGATGGCCGCCGAGAACCTGGCCGCCTTCGCCGAAGTGGCCAAGAAAGTGCAGATGGAAACCGTCGAGCTGATGCTGGCCGCGGGCAAGGACATGTCGGAAGACGCCACCGCCGCCGTCAAGAAAGCCACCGCGGACGTGACCTCGGTCGCCAAGAAGGCCGCTGCGGCCGCGAAGTAAGTCGCACCCGTATTCGTGACGAGTTCGGCGTCCCCCAAGACGCGTCAAAGGCCCGGAGGCGACTCCGGGCCGTTTTCATTCGGCCCGCCCCCGCCGAAAGGCCTCGCCACCGTGCGACGGCCATCGGGATCTTCGCCGATGCGGCACGGCCGGAAAGACCGCTGCGAAAGCTTTGCTTTTCGCTGCACCCTCCCCTAAGCTTCTCTGCAAGCGCATAATCCCGGGGGGGAACCATGGCCGACACCGACAAGCCGCTTCTCATCAAGCGTTACGCCAGCCGCAGGCTCTACAACACCGAGACCTCGGATTACGTCACGCTCGAAGACATCGCGGGCTTCATCTGCCAGGGGCGCGAGGTGCAGATCGTCGATCTCAAGACCGGCGACGACCTGACCCGGCAATACCTGCTCCAGATCGTCGCCGAACACGAATCCAAGGGCGAAAGCGTGCTGCCCATGGATGTCCTGACCGACCTCGTGCGCAGCTATGCCACTGGCATGCAGGCGGTGATGCCGCAGTTCCTCGCCTCCTCGTTCGAGATGCTGCGCGACAGCCAGGCCAAGATGATGGAGAACCTCTCCGCCTTTCCGAACCCGATGGCCGCCGTCCCGGGCTTCGAGGCGCTGCGCAAGCAGCAGGAGGCCTTCCTCAAGTCGATGATGGGCGGCATGCCCGGCTGGGGTGGCTCGGGCCCGTCCAAGGAGGAGGACGCCCCCACCGCCGCGGACGACATCGCCGAGATCAAGAAGCAACTGGCCGAGTTGCAGAAGAAACTCTCCAAGCTCTGAGCCATGGCCGAAACCGAAGGCCGCGTCACGCTCTGGGGGATCGAGGTCTTCGTCGCGTCAGCCGAGGAAGGCTCGATCTCGGCCGCCGCGCGCCGCCTTGGCGTCAGCCCCTCCGCCATCAGCCAGCAGATCAGCGCGCTGGAAACCGCGCTCGGCGCGACACTGCTCGACCGCGCCAGCCGCCCTGTGCAGGTGACGCCCGCAGGGGCGATGTTCCGCCGCCATGCCCAGACCATCCTCAATGCCGCCTCCGAGGCGCGGGCGGAGCTGGCCATGGCCGACCTGTCGGGCATGACGACGCTGCGCCTAGGCGTGATCGAGGATTTCGACAGCGACGTGACGCCGCATCTCCTCACGCTGCTCGCGCGCGACCTGAAGGGCTGCCGCTTCCTGCTCGAAACCGGCGCCAGCCACCGGCTGCTCGACCAGCTCGATACCCGGGCGCTGGACATCGTGATCGCGGCCGATTCCGGGGCCGAACAGGCGCCCGAAGACTGGCGCGAGGTGCACCCGATCCTTGCCGAACCCTTCGTCGCCGTCGCCCCCAGGGGACGCGGGATCGGGGACCTGCCGCTGATCCAGTACACCGCCCGGCACCTGATGGGCCGACAGATCGCCGCGCATCTCGCGCGTCACGGGGTGAAATCCGCCCACCGCTTCGAACTCGACAGCTACGCCGCGATCCTGGCCATGGTCGCGGGCGGCGAGGGCTGGACGATCCTCACGCCCCTTGCCCTGCACCAGGCCCGCGCCTTCCGCGCCCAGGTCGAGGTCCAGCCCCTGCCCGTCCCGCCGCTCGGCCGCACCCTGTCGCTCTCGGCCCGCGCCGGCATCCTTCAGGACATGCCGGCCCGGATCGCCCGGCACCTGAAACCCCTGATCGCCGCCGAGGTCATCGCCCCCGCCCTGGCCGACCAGCCCTGGCTCGCCCCCGACCTGCGCGTCCTCTAGCACTGCGCCGGGCTCTTGCCCTTTTCCAAATACTCCCGCCGGAGGCATCCGCCCGCCGCCCCGGGAACGGCCGTCGCAGGCTCGAGACAATGGCAAAAACACAATCATCCCCTCCCCCTCGTGGGGAAAGGGGATGGGGGAGGGGGGGCGCCCCTGTGTCGTCGCGGGCGCCCGGCCGGATCAGCCGCGCACTTCGGCGGCCGCCTCGACGATCGCCCGGGCGATGAAGTCCAGCTCGGCCTCGGTCAGCCGGGTCGGCAGGCGCACGTCGCAGGCCCGCATCAGCATGGCGCGAGTCCTGGGCAGGTCCGGCACCTCGCCCAGGAACTGCCAGTTCCAGAAGGCCCGCGCATTGCCCTCGCTCAACCCGAAGACCTGCACGCCGACGCCGCGCGCCTTTGCCGCGGCCTGGAACTCCACCGCCTCGCGGTCGGTCCAGCCGCCGACCAGGTTGAACTGGATCGAATCCGGCGCGCGCTCCTCCGGTCCCAGGGCCTCGGGCACCGCCAGATGCGCCGACAGGTTCAACTGCGCCGCCACCCGGTCATGCCCGGCGCGGCCCTTGGCCACCCGCTCGGCCACCAGCGGCAATTGCGGCCGGATCACCGCCGCCGACAGGTTCTGCATGCGCAGATTGTAGAGCGGCAACCTGTTCTGCCAGTGCGCGCAGGAATTGGTCAGGCCGGGATGCTTCTTCCAGTTGGTCTCGTAGGCGCCCGACATGATGATCGCCTTGGCCGCGATCTCGGGATCGTCGGTGATCAGGATCCCGCCCTCGCCCGCGTTCACCAGCTTGTAGGACTGGAAGCTGAAACAGCCCACCTTGCCGATCGTGCCGATGTTGCGCCCGCCCCAGACCGTGCCCAAGGAATGCGCCGCGTCCTCGATCACCGGCACGCCCGCCGCATCGCAAAGGGCCATGATCGCGTCCATGTCCGAGGTATGGCCGCGCATGTGGCTGATCATCACCGCATCCGCGCCCGGCAGCTTGGCGGCGAAATCCGCCATGTCCACGCGGTAGTTGTCACCCACCTCGACCAGCACCGGCACGCAATCGGCATGCACCACGCTGGACGGGACAGCCGCGAAGGTGAAGGCCGGGATCAGCACCCTGGCGCCCCGCGGCAGGTCCAGCGCCTTCAAGGACAGGAACAGCGCGGCGGAACAGGACGACACCGCCAGCGCATAGCGCGCGCCCAGAAGCGCCGCGAACTCCTGTTCCAGAAGCGCGACCGGAGCGTCCGAGGGCGCGGTATAGCGGAACAGATCGCCCGAACTCAGCAGCCGGTCGATCTCGGCCCGCGCGGCCTCGGGGATCGGCTCGGCGTCATAGACATTGGGGGCGATGGTCTGACCGTCGGGGGCCATTCGTGCACCTTTTCTTAATCGCGCATTAAGAAAAGGTTTAAACCCGCCTTCGATCACACGCCAGTGACAAAAACCGGGGCCTGCGGCTTTCCGCCTAGATTTTCAGTCCCGCCCGGGCCGCGACCATGGATACTGTGGTCTCCAGCTCGTGCCAGGCGGTGCGGGCCATGGACCGGAACACCAGGATCTCGAAGGCATGGTCCCCCGTGCGCAGGATCACCGCGTTCATGTGATTCACCTGTGTGCGCAGCGCGGTGCCCACCGGGCAGACCGGCAGCCGCAGATCGACCGGCACCAGCCGCGCCAGCACCTCGACCGAGGCAGCGCCGGCCAGCGACAGGACCGTCCAGCCGTCGGTCTGGTCGGTCACGGCCACACCCTCGATCGCGGGCGGGGCGACGCCGATCAGGAAGGCCTGCTCGCGCCCGGTCCAGACGATCCGCATCCCCTTCTTCTCGACAAAGGTGTTCGGCGCGGGCATGGCCAGTCCCAGCGTCTTCAACCCCTTCGCCGCCAGCTTCGCCCCGCCGGGAAACAGCGCGACCGAGGTGATCGGCCCGACCTCCACCTCGGCCAGGGTCACGCCGCCAAGCGTCAGGGAACGCCCTTCCAGGGCGGATTTCGCGATCAGTTCAGGCACGCAGCTTCTCCCCTTCCGGATCGTGGAACACGGGGGAACAGACCTCGCAGATCACGTCGAGGCCCCGCAGGTGATCGACCAGCCGCACCTTTTCGCCATGCCGGGCGCGGCCGTCCTTCAGGAAGCCCAGCCCGAGCCAGGCCCCGAGCGTGGGCGACCAGCAGACGCTGGTGACATAGCCCTGGTCGGTCTCGCGGTGGATCTCGGTCCCCGGCACGAAGAGATGCGCGCCCGCACTGATCGGGGCGCCGGCCTTCAGGCCCACCAGTTGCTCGCGCTCCGGCCCCCAGAGGCCGGGCCGCGTCGCCGCCGCCTTGCCGATGCAGTCCTTCTTCGCGCTGACCATCTTCTCCATGCCGATGTCATGCGCGGTGACGCGGCCGTGGATCTCGGCATGGGTGATGAAGCCCTTCTCGATCCGCAGCACGTTCAGCGCCTCCATCCCGTAGGGTCCGCCGCCCATGGTCTCGGCTCGCGCGACCAGATCGCGGAACAGCGCCTCGCCATAGCGGGTGGGCACAGCCAGCTCATAGCCCTCCTCGCCGCTGAACGAGATGCGGAAGAGCCGCCCCTCCACCCCGCCGACGCGGACGGGTGCCACCCCCATGAAGGGCAGATCGACCGGCTCTTCCAGGAAGGACTGCACCAGCGCCCGCGCCTTCGGTCCGGCCACGGCGAACTGCGCCCAGCTTTCGGTGACGCTGATGAAGCGCACCTGCCAGTCGGCACAGAAGGCCTGATGCACGAAATCCAGATGCCGCATCACCAGTCCCGCCGCGGCGGTGGTCGTGGTCATCAGGTAATGATCCTCGCCAAGCCGGGCGCTGGTCCCATCGTCCAGCACATGCCCGTCCTCGCGCAGCATCAGCCCGTAACGGACGCGGCCCACCGGCAGGGTCGAGAAGGTGTTCGTATAGACGAAGTCGAGGAACCTTCCGGCGTCCTTCCCCTGGATGTCGATCTTGCCCAGCGTCGAGACATCGGCCACCCCCACCGCCTCGCGCACCATCGCGACCTCGCGGTCGCAGGCCTCGCGCCAGGTGGTCTCGCCCGGTTTCGGGAAATAGGACGGCCGGTACCAGAGCCCCGCCTCGATCATCGGCGCATGCCGGTCGCGGCTCGCCTGGTCGGAGGTCAGGAAGCGTTGCGGCGCGAAGCCCTCGGCCCGGCCCCCCGCCCCCATCGCGGCGATCGACACCGGCGTGTAGGGCGGGCGGAAGGTCGTGGTCCCGGTCTCGGCAATCCCCCGCCCGGTCGCATCCGCCAGCACCGCCAGCGCCGCCACGTTCGAGTTCTTGCCCTGGTCCGGCGCCATGCCCTGGGTGGTATAGCGCTTCATGTGCTCGACCGACCGGAAGCCTTCCTGCGCTGCCAGCTTCACGTCCTTGGTCGTCACGTCATTGGCAAAGTCGAGCCAGGCCCGCCCCTTGCCCTCCACCGCCCAGAGCGCGCGGACCGCATAGGGCGCGTCCTCGGCCTGCGGCACCTCGATCTGCACCTTGCGGCCCAGCGCGGCGACGATCTTCTGCGCCGCCGCGTGGCCCGTCGTCAGCGCCCCATAGGTGGACATCGACCCGTTCGCCGCCCCCACCGCGACCAGTCCGGGCACCGCCCCCTCCATCGGCACGAAGGCCGCCAGCTCCTCGCTCCAGCGGGGCCTCCCGTTCATGTGGCAGGTCAGATGCAGCGTCGGGTTCCAGCCGCCCGACATGGCAAGGCAGTCCGTCTCGATCTGCAGGACATCCCCGCCCTTGCGCACCTGGATGCCGGCCAGCCCCAGCCGCCCCCAGCTGCCCACCACCTCGGCGCCCAGATGCACCGGGCAGTCCTCCACCGCCGAGGCATCGGGCCTGGGGTCGATGATCGCCGCCACCGTCACCCCCGCCGCCATCAGCTCGCGTGCCACGGCCCGGGCCTGGTCGGTGTTGGCGAACAGGGTCACCCGCTTGCCGGGACTGACGCCATAGCGGTTCAGATAGGTGCGCACGGCCGAGGCCAGCATGATCCCCGGCCGGTCGTTGTCGGGGAAGGCGACCGGGCGCTCCAGCGCGCCCGCGGCGAGGACCGCATGCTTCGCCACGATCCGCCAGAAACATTCGCGCGGCAGGTTCGGCCGCGCCGGCTTGTGCAGCCCCACCCGCTCCAGCGCGCCATAGGTGCCGTGGTCATAGGCCCCGGTGACCGTGGTCCGCAGCATCAGCCGCACGTTCGGCAAGGCCTCCAGCTCGGCCAGGATCTGCGCCAGCCACTCGCCCGCCGGCACTCCCCCGATCACGCCCCCGTCCGACAGCAGCCGCCCGCCGAATGCATGGCTTTCCTCGCACAGGATCACATCCGCGCCCGCCCGCCCCGCCGTCAGCGCCGCCATCAGGCCCGAGGGACCCGAGCCGATCACCAGCACGTCGCAGAAGGCAAAGGCCTTCTCGTAGGTGCCCTCGTCGTGCCGGCCCGACAGGCTCCCCAGCCCCGCCGCCCGGCGGATCAGCGGCTCGTAAAGCCCTTCCCAGAAGACGCGCGGCCACATGAAGGTCTTGTAGTAGAACCCCGCCGACAGGAAGGGCGCGAGGTAATCGTTCACCGCCAGCAGGTCGAAGCGCAGCGACCCCAGCCGGTTCTGCGACTGCGCCACCAGCCCCTCGAACACCTCCTGCATCGTCGCGCGCACGTTCGGCGTCTGGTTCGTCGGCCCCACGACCTCGACCAGAGCATTCGGCTCCTCCGACCCGGCGGTCAGCACGCCGCGCGGCCGGTGATACTTGAACGACCGCCCGACCAGCCGCACGTCATTGGCCAGAAGCGCCGAGGCAAGCGTATCCCCCTTGTAGCCCGCGTAATCCTTCCCGTCGAAGCGGAAACGGACCGGCTTCGTCCGGTCGATCAGCCCCTTGCCGTCGATCCTCATGCCTTCCGCTCCGCCACCAGTTCCACGCCGGATATCTCATGCGTCACCGTGTTTCGCGTGACGACCAGCCACTGCGCACAGCCCGCCTCGTGATACCAGAGGTCCTTCGTCACACCCGCCGGATTGTCCCGCAGGTGCAGGTAGTTATCCCACTCCGCCAGGGGCGCGCCCTCCGCCGGCCGGCGCAGGTAATCCTCCGCCCCGTAGTAGTAGAACTCCCGCCGGTCCCGCTCGCCGCACAAGGGACATGTCAGCCGCATGATCCGGCCCCCGCTTTCATCTGTCCGAAAATATCCCCGCCGGAGGCATCCGCCCTCTCGGCCAGGCGCAGCGCACCCGATCCCGCGGACGCCCGATGCCACGCGCCTCCCCTCCCCCAGATGGGGAGGGGATGGGGGTGGGGGGCTGCCGTCTGATCACGCATCACCCGCCCTCAATGCAAATTGTGCTGCGACCCGGTGCCTTCTTCGTCCAGAAGATGCCCGGTCGCGAACCTGTCCAGCCGGAACTTCCGCGCCACCTCATGCGGCTCGCCCGTGGCCATCAGATGCGCCATGCACCAGCCACTGGCCGGCACCGCCTTGAACCCGCCGTAGTTCCAGCCGCAGTCGATGAACAGCCCCTCGACATGCGTCTTGTCGATGATCGGGGACCCGTCCGGCGTCATGTCCATGATCCCGCCCCAGGACCGCAAGACCTTGGCCCGCCCGATCATCGGCATCAGCGTCATGCCCGCTTCCATCACATGCTCGACCATCGGCAGGTTCCCCCGCGCGGCGTAGCTTGCATAGAAATCCAGGTCGCCCCCGAACACGAGCCCCCCCTTGTCCGACTGGCTGATGTAGAAATGCCCCATGCCGAAGCTGACGACATGGTTGATGACCGGCTTCAGCCCCTCGGTGACGAAGGCCTGCAGGATGTGGCTCTCGATCGGCAAGCGCATCCCGGCCATCGCCGCGACCTGGCTCGACCGCCCCGCCACCACGATCCCGACCTTTTTCGCCCGGATCGCGCCGCGCGTGGTCTGCACGCCCTTCACCACCCCGTTCTCGATGTCGATGCCCGTGACCTCGCAGTTCTGGATCAGGTCCACGCCCCGCCGGTCCGCCCCCCGCGCATAGCCCCAGGCCACCGCGTCATGCCGGGCTGACCCTCCGCGCGGGTGCAGAAGCCCGCCATAGATCGGGAACCGCGTGTTGCCGAAATCGAGATAGGGCAGATGCTCCCGCACCCCCTCGCGGTCCAGCAGGATCGCATCGTCGCCCTGATTGATCATCGCATTGCCACGCCGCACGAAGGCGTCGCGCTGCCCGTCGGAATGGAACAGGTTGATGAGGCCGCGCTGCGAATGCATCACGTTGTAGTTCAGCTCGGCCTCCAGCCCCTCCCACAGCTTCAGCGAATGGCTGTAGAACTCGCTGTTGCCCGGCAGGAAATAGTTGGCCCGCACGATGGTCGTGTTCCGCCCCACGTTCCCGCCGCCGAGATAGCCCTTCTCCAGCACCGCGACGTTGGTGATGCCGTGGTTCTTCGCCAGGTAATAGGCCGTCGAAAGCCCATGCCCGCCGCCGCCGATGATGACCACGTCGTATTCGGCCTTGGGTGACGGCTCGCGCCAGGCGGGCGTCCAGCCCCTGTTGCCGAACAGCCCCTCGGTGATGACCCTCAGCCCGGAATAGCGCATCGCTCTGCCTCCTGTCCCGGTCATCAAACCGGAACCGCCGGCATATTCAAGCCCGCGCCGCAATTTCCTTGGTCATCCGCGACATCACATGTCGGAGACGGTCTCGGCCCCGTCGCCATGGCTCAGTCCGACCCGGCCGCCCCCACGTCATAGGCCGCGATCCCGGCCGCCAGATCGACATGCGCCGGGGCATCCAGGAACAGCTTCACCACCTCGCGCTTGCCCAACGGATCGTCGGCCAGATGGGCCAGCGCCCGCATCCGCCGCCGCTCCATGTCCAGCGTGAAGCCGTCAGGCCCGGCCCCGGCGTCCAGGAGATGCGACTGCCCCCGGTCGCGCAGGAAGCGCTTCATGTCCCGGTAGATCTCGGGGTCATGAAGCCGCAGACGGTCGGTCCAGGGCTTGATCGGCCCGGTGAAATGCACCAGCCGCGGTCGCCGCCCCTGCAGCATCAGATAGCTGTTCTGCGAGATCTGCCAGTTCCAGCCGGGCGACAGGCTGTCCCAGTTGCCCGCCACGACCGCGTTCAGCGCCGACTGGTCGCCAAAGCGGCAAAGCCCCGGATTCCGGACGAAGAAATCCAGCGCGGCGGCCGACAGGGCGCCTTCGGCCCAGACGGGCCCGTTCACCACCAGCACCCCGGCGTTGAAGTAATCGGCGCCGATCCCGGGATGCAGGGCCGCGACATAGGCCCGCAGCTGGTGCAGCCGCCCCCTGTCCGGCCAGTGCGACCGGTTGCGCACCGCCGCCAGCGGCCGGCCGGTCTCGGGCAGGTCCAGCAGATCGGCCAGCGAGCCCCAGGCCTGATAGACATCGCCGTCCAGATAGATCACCCGGCGGTAGGCGGGCGCCAGGTCCTCGAGCGCGAACAGCCGCAGCATCGTCGCGGCAGGCACATGCGCGGTCGCGTCATAGTGGAATGCGCGCGGATATTCCGTCAGGTGGTGGACCGTCACGCCTTCGGGATAGACCGACAGAAGCCCCTCGGGCACCTCGCCCACCAGATAGGCATGGTGGTCCAGCCGGCCCGACCGGTCCAGCGCCATCGACCGGGCCAGCACATAGGCGCCCTGCCAGGCCCAGGTCGCATCGGAACAGACCACGACGGCCGCCTCGGCCCTTTCCCGCCTGGATTTGTCCTGCACCGAACGATGGTCCCCGAAGCCACGACTGGCCCGCACTCTTCACGCTGCGGCCGGGCCGCGCAAGCCCGGCCTGACGCATCGCGGTCAAAGACCCTTGGACCGATAGGTCTGCGCCACCCGCCCGATCGACACGATATAGGCCGCGACCCGCAGGTCCTCCACGTCCTGCCGGCTGTGCCAGACCTCGCGCATCGCCTGGTAGGCCGTGCGCATCGTGTCGTCGAGGCCGGAGCGCACCAGCGCCAGCTCGTCCGAGCCGGTCAGGAACCGTTCCTTGAAATCCTCCGCCAGCGTCCAGCCCAGGCCCTTGTCGGCGCTCAGACGCTCCAGTTCCTCGACCAGAAGACGGCTGCGCGCCTCTTCCGCGCGGCGCTGCATCCGGCCGAATCGGATGTGGGACAGGTTCTTGACCCATTCGAAATAGGAAACGGTCACGCCGCCCGCATTGGCATACATGTCAGGGATGATGACGCAGCCCTTGCGGCGCAGGATCTCGTCGGCGCCGAACGTCACCGGGCCGTTCGCCGCCTCGACGATCAGCGGCGCCCGGATCCGCTCGGCATTGCCCAGGTTGATGACACCCTCCATCGCCGCCGGGATCAGGATGTCGCAGGCTTCCTCCAGCACCGGCGCGCCATCCGCGACATGGGTCGCGTTCGGATAGCCGACAAGGCCCCCGTGGCGGTTCATCCACTGTCGGACGTCCTCGATGTTCAGCCCCTTGGGATCCAGCAGCGCCCCGTCGCGCTCGATCACCGCGATGACCTTGCACCCGTCCTCCTCGGACAGGAACTTGGCCGCGTGATATCCCACGTTGCCAAGGCCCTGCACGATCACGCGCTTGCCATCAAGGCCGCCGGTCAGCCCGGCCCTGGCCATGTCCTCCTTGTGGCGGAAGAACTCGCGCAGGGCATATTGCACTCCCCGGCCCGTCGCCTCGACCCGGCCCTGGATGCCGCCGGCATGCGGGGGTTTGCCCGTCACGCAGGCCTTGGCGTTGATGTCGGTGGTGTTCATCCGCGCATACTGGTCGGCGATCCAGGCCATCTCGCGCTCGCCCGTGCCCATGTCGGGGGCGGGAACGTTCTGCGCCGGATGGATCAGGTCGCGCTTGATCAGCTCGTAGGCGAAGCGGCGGGTGATCTGTTCCAGCTCGTGCTCGTCCCATTGGCGCGGGTCGATGCACAGTCCGCCCTTCGACCCGCCGAACGGCGTCTCCACCAGCGCGCATTTGTAGGTCATCAGTGCCGCCAGCGCCTCGACCTCGTCCTGACTGACCGAGAGGGCATAGCGGATGCCGCCCTTGACCGGCTCCATGTGTTCCGAATGGACGCTGCGATAGCCGGTGAAGGTCTCGATCTTCCCGCGCAGGCGGACCCCGAACCGCACCGTGTAGGTCGAGTTGCACACCCTGATCTTCTGCTCCAGACCCGGGCTCAGGTCCATCAGCTTTGCCGCGCGGTTGAACATCAGGTCAACGGATTCGCGGAAACTCGGCTCTTTCGTCTGCTGCATTCTGGCCCTCCCTGACAGGCCGCGCCTGGGGCGCCGGCGCGGCGAGACTAGCCGGCGACAGGGGGCCGAGGGAACCCCGGAAGCGGATTTTCGCCGCCGGCCGATCTCGGCGGGTTCCAGCCCAACTGCCTGCGAATCGGGCATCCGGCAAAGTGTTGCCGAACGGTTTACGACGGGCGAAGTTTCCACGCTCGGTCGTCAACCGCGGTCTTTGGGGCAAATTGTTTCCGGATTAGGGCGAACACGGCGAGGAGTCTCAGGATTTGCCTTACTTCTGCCAGAAGTTATGCCTAACTCGACGCTTGGGGTTCCGTCGGTATTTGGCGGGCAATTGCTGCTTATGGATCGTGCCATGTTTGACAAAGCTGCCAAGCTATCCGTTTCCTCACGCTTCCGTCGCAAGGTCACGGCCTTCCGGACCGACGAAGGCGGCGCGATCGCGATCTTCGTCCTGATGATCTTCGTGATGATGCTGCTCGTCGGCGGCATCGCCGTCGACGTGATGCGCGCCGAGATGCGGCGCGTCACCTACCAACAGACCTTCGACCGTGCGGTGCTCGCCGCGGCGAACGTCTCGCTGCCGCCCGACCAGACCCCGATCACCGTGGGCCAGAGCTGGTACAACGTGGCCGGCCTCGACGACGAGTTCATGGTCGATTACGGCACCCCGACCTTCACCGGCACCTCGACCGCCAGTTCCCGCGAGGCGAAGGCCGTCGGGCAGGTAAGGTCCTACAACCATTTCATGCACATGCTGGACGTGCCCTACTTCACCATGCCGGTGAAGTCAGCCGCCCAGCAGGGCGTGTCGAAGATCGAGGTGATGATGGCGCTCGACATCACCGGCTCGATGAACGAAGCGTCCGGGTCCACCACCAAGATCGCCGCGCTGAAACAGGCGGCGTCGAACTTCCTGACCATCCTCAAGTACAGCAAGGATGCCGGTGGCAACTACACGGTGCCGAAGGATCCCAACAACCTGATCTCGATCGGGATGGTGCCCTATTCGTCCAGCGTGAACATCCCGGCGAACCTGCGCAGCCAGTTCACCGTGTCGCATCTCTCCTCGTGGGATGGCATGGCCAACCAGGGCGTGCCGAAGACGAACTGCTTCGAGATCCCGGAAAGCACCTACGGCACGATGGCGCTTTCGCGCACCAGCGCGATCCCGATGCAGGCCGTGGCGCATACCCAGGGCAGCGCACCGGGTGTGGGGACCATCACGCTGCCGGGAGCGACAAATACCAACGGTGCCAACGGCGGCATAGTCAACCTCGGCTACACCGCCGCGGTGGAGCCGCAGATCAACAACGGCAGCTACACCTGCCATCACGGCGACAACCCCAGCACCGGTGCCGATGAATGGGCGTCGAACCTGCTTGCCATGCCGACGACCAACATCGCGGCGCTGAAGACCCAGATCAACTCGTTCCGACCGCGCGGGACGACCTCGATCGCCGCGGGCATGCGCTGGGCCACCGCGCTGATCGACGAATCCGCGCGTCCGATCTACGACAACATCGTCCCCGAGCCCGCCATGGCGGGACGGCCGGCGGCGAACAACGACAATGACACCCGCAAGATCATCGTCCTGATGACCGACGGGACCCATGTCAGCAGCAAGTTCGTCAGGGACGCATACAAGTCCGGCCCTTCGCCCATCTGGCGCGGCACCGACGGCCGCATGGCGATCGAATTCAACGACAGCGGCATCGGCCTGACCGGCGGCACCCGGCCGGGGATCAACCCGACGGGCACCACCCCGCCCGGTCCGGTCAATTCCTGCTCAGGCTGGTCGCTGGCGAACCGGGTCGTCGACGGCGTTACCGTCAAGCGCAACTTCTTCGTGCCGCACCTGAAGGCCAACGCTGTCCGCAGGACAACCGACCCCAACCGCCCGGAAGGCAACGGCAACACTGGCGGCGACGTCGCCGGCGCCTGCGATCCGCGGGCCTGGATCGCGCCCACCGGCGGTGCGCCGCAATGGCCGGGCAGCGGTGTCGTCCGTCGCCTCGACTGGTCCGAAGTCTGGCGCTACGCCACCGTGGACTGGGTGATCGAGCAGCTCTTCATGCGCTCGAACGTCACCGGCGCCACCAACTACAACACCGTCTACAACACCATGGTCGGCGACTGGATGAACGGCACGGCCAACATGGACGCCCTGCTGGCCCAGAACTGCACCGCGGCCAAGAACGCAGGCGTCGAGATCTTCGGTATCGTGTTGGGCGACGACGTGACCCCGGGCCCGATCCAGAACTGCTCGTCCCCCGGGACCGGCTATTTCTACTGGGTCAAGAACGCCGACGACCTGAACGCCGCCTTCGAACAGATCGCCGTGCTGATCTCCGAACTGAGGCTTACGCAATGACCAGTTTCCGTCGCTTCCTGAAAGACGAGTCCGGGACGGCGACGATCGAGTTCCTGTTCGTGTTCCCGATCGTGTTCCTGGTCTTCACCGCCTCGTTCGAAAGCAGCATGTACATGGCGCGTTATGTCATGTTCGAACGTGGCGTGGACGAGGTCATCCGCCAGATCCGGCTGGGCGACCTGCGCAACGTCACGCATCAGACCCTGAAGCAGCGGATCTGCGAAAGCGGGATCATGACCGATTCCCTGACGACCTGCATGAACCGGATGCGGATCTGGATGCAGCCGGTCAACACCGCCAGCTTCGCGATGACCGCGCCGCCGGTCACCTGCGTTGACAAGGCCAGCGAAGTGAACACCGACGAGCCGCCGGCAAACGAATTCGCCTACGGCACCGACAACGACATCATGCTGCTGCGCATCTGCCTGAAGGAATGGCCGATGTTCCCGACCTCGGCGGTCAGCGTGAAGATGCCGCCCCAGCCTGACGGATCCGTCGCGATGATCGTGACCTCCGTCTTCGTGAACGAACCGGGGGCGTGACGTGATGAGAAGCCTCAAGCACCGTTTCCGCAGCTTCCTTCGCGACGAGGACGGTCTGATCCTCGCCGAGGGCCTTCTGATGCTGCCGCTCGTGGTCTGGGCGCTGGTGGCGATGTTCATCTACTGGGACGTGTTCCGGACGATCAACGTCACCCAGAAGGCCGCCTACGGCGTCGCCGACCTCCTGTCGCGGCAGAGGGACACGATCTCGACCGATTTCGCGAACGGCTTGCAGAACGTGATGGACTTCCTCACGCCCGGCGGCCACCCGGTCAAGATACGCATCACCAGCCTCGAATGTCAGGGTGCGAGCGGCGGCGGCTGCACGGCGACCGATGGCAACTACCGGCTCCTGTTCTCCTTCTCGCCGGGCGGCAAGGTGCCGCCGCTGACCGAGGCCGATATCCAGTCCTGGAAGGCCAGCAAGATCCCCATCCTGAACAACCAGGAAAGCGTGTTCGTGGTCGAGACGTCGGTGGAGTTCAAGGCCCAGTTGCAGACCGCGATCGCGGGTTTCATGGTCGGCGTCGAAGACGCCACCTACGGCCAGTTCATCGTGACCAAGCCACGCCATCGCCGGCTCTGCCTCCAGGGCACCACGACCTGCAACTGAACCTGGGCGCGAACCGCGGACAGCGGCAGCGGCTTTCCCCCGGCGGTAAGCCCGGCTAATCTTGCCGGGACTTCACCGGGGTGACCATGCGAACGCCTGCCCTTTGCCTTGCCGTGCTCGGCGCGCTTGCCGCCTGCGCCCCTTTCCCCGAGCTTGACGCTCTCGGCCCCGACACCGCGCCGCCGCCGCGGCTGCTGCCGATCGAGAGCCTGATCGGTCAGGCTGAGGTCACCGCCGAAGATCCCGGCCCGGCACTTTCCGCCCGGGCCGCCCGGCTCAAGGCGCGCGCCGCCGCGATCGAGGCCACGCCGCCCGCATCGTGACGGCGTTGCACCCCGCCCGGCTTCCGGCTAACAGACAGCTGCCCCAACTGCCGAAGGTTCCCCGATGCCTGCTGCCCCCTTGCGCCTTGGCCTTGCCGGTCTCGGAACCGTCGGCATCGGCGTGGTGAAGATCGTCCAGGCCCATGCCGACCTGATCGCCGCCCGCGCAGGCCGTCCCGTGGTCATCACCGCCGTCTCCGCCCGCGACCGCGCGAAGAACCGCGACGCCGACCTGTCCGGCTATGCCTGGGAAACCGATCCCGTGGCGCTGGCCCGCCGCCCCGACATCGATGTCTTCGTCGAGGTGATGGGCGGCCATGAAGGTCCGGCGAAAGCCGCGACCGAGGCCGCGCTTGCCGCAGGCAAGCATGTCGTCACCGCCAACAAGGCGCTTCTCGCTCACCACGGACAGGCGCTGGCCGAAGCCGCCGAGGCCGCCGGCCTCGCCCTGCGGTTCGAGGCCGCCGTCGCGGGCGGCATCCCCGTCATCAAGGCCCTGACCGAGGGGCTCGCCGGCAACCGCATCAAGCGGGTGATGGGCGTGATGAACGGCTCCTGCAACTATATCCTGACCCGGATGCAGGCCGAGAACCTGCCCTACGAGACCGTGTTCGAGGAAGCCCGCCAGCTTGGCTATCTCGAGGCGGACCCGAATCTCGACGTGGGCGGAATCGACGCGGGCCACAAGCTGTCGCTCCTCGCCGCCATCGCCTTCGGCACCCGCGTCGCCTTCGACGCCGTGGAACTGGAAGGCATCGGCAATGTCTCGATCGACGACATCCGGCTCGCCGAGGACATGGGCTATCGCATCAAGCTGCTGGGCGTGGCGCAGATGACCGGCCGGGGGCTGGAACAGCGCATGACCCCCTGCCTCGTGCCGGCCGACAGCCCCTTGGGCCAGTTGCAGGGCGGCACCAACATGGTCGTCCTCGAAGGCGACAGCGTGGGCCAGATCGTCCTGCGCGGCCCCGGCGCCGGGATGGGGCCGACCGCCTCGGCCGTCATGGCCGATGTCATCGACATCGCGCGCGGCTTCCGTCTGCCCACCTTCGGCCAGCCTGCGAGCAGCCTGACCGCCGCGCAACCCGCCCGCGCCGCGACGCCCGCGCCCTATTACCTGCGCATGACGCTGCTCGACAAACCCGGCGCCCTGGCCAAGATCGCCACCTGCCTCGGCGATGCCGGCGTCTCGATCGACCAGATGCGCCAGTACGGCCATCAGGGCGCCAATGCCCCCGTGCTGATCGTCACCCACAAGGCCGCCCCCGACGACGTGGCCCACGCCATGACCCGCTTCGCCGCGACCGGGGTCCTGGTGGGCAAGCCCGTGGCGATCCGCATCGAGGAAGTCTGACCCGTTAGCGCCACCACGCTTGCCGCGCCGCAAACCCCCGGCTACACGGGGAAAAACGCGCGAGGGACCAGATGTCTGACAAGCTGCAATTCCAGGACCGGCTCCTGTCCCTTGGCCTTGCCCGCGTGTCCGAGGCCGCCGCCCTCGCCTCGGCCCGCTTCATCGGCCGCGGCGACGAGAAGGCCGCCGACCAGGCCGCCGTCAACGCCATGCGCGACCAGCTGAACCTTCTCGACATCAAGGGCGTCGTCGTCATCGGCGAGGGCGAGCGCGACGAAGCACCGATGCTCTACATCGGCGAGGAGGTAGGCTCGGGCAACGGCCCGGCAGTGGACATCGCGCTCGACCCGCTGGAAGGCACGACGCTCACCGCCAAGGACATGCCGAACGCCCTGACCGTGATCGCAATGGCCCCGCGAGGCACGCTTCTGCACGCCCCCGACGTCTACATGGACAAGCTCGCCATCGGTCCCGGCCACAAGCCCGGCACGGTGACGCTGGCCATGTCGCCCTCCGAACGGGTCTCGGCGCTCGCGGCCGCCAAGGGCTGCTCGACCGAGCACATAACCGTCTGCATCCTCGACCGTCCCCGGCACGAGGACCTGATCGCCGAGGTCCGCTCCACCGGCGCGGCGATCCGGCTGATCACCGACGGCGACGTGGCCGGCGTCATGCACTGCGCCGAGCCGGACATCACCGGCATCGACATGTACATGGGCTCGGGCGGCGCGCCGGAAGGGGTGCTCGCCGCCGCCGCGCTGAAATGCATGGGCGGGCAGTTCTTCGGCAAGCTTCTGTTCCGCAACGAAGATGAGAAGGCCCGCGCCAGGAAGGCCGGCATCACCAACTTCGACCGCGTCTATACCCGCGACGACCTGGTGAAATCCGACGTGATCTTCGCAGCGACCGGGGTCACGAACGGCTCGCTCCTCGCCGGCATCAAGCGCGATCCGGGCTGGGTGACGCTCGAGACGATCCTGATGCGTTCCAAGACCGGCTCGGTCCGGCGGATGACCTACAAGACCCCGGTCCGGTGACCGGCGGCACGGGTCACTCCGCCTGAAGGTCTGCCTCGGCCTTTGCCCTGGCGGCCAGGAAGGCGACGAAGGTCTTGACCCGCGCCGCGATCAGCCGGTTGTCGGGATAGACGGCATGCAGCGGCACCGGCCTGCCCTGCCAGTCCGGCAGCACCGGCGTCAGCCGCCCCTCGCGCAGGTCATGGCCGATGATGAAGGCCGGCAGCTGCACCACGCCCGCCCCCTCCAGCGCCGCGGTGCGCAGCGCCCAGCCGTCCGACAGCTCCAGCCGGGGCGTGACCGGCACGTCCACCCGCTCCGCCTGCCGCAGGAAGGTCCAGCTGCGCCCTTGCCTGAGACCGGAAAAGTGCAGCAGGTCATGGTCCGCAAGATCCATCGGCGCCTGCGGGATCCCGCGCCGCGCCAGATAGTCGGCCCGCGCGCAGGCGATCAGCCGCGACTGGCCGATCGGGCGGGTGATCAGGTTCTCTTCCACGACCAGCGTGCCCCGGATCGCCAGGTCGAACCGGCTTTCGATCAGGTTGCGCGGAGCGTTCGACAGTTCCATCTCGATCGAGATGCCCGGATGCCCGGCCAGGAACTCGGCCACCCAGGGCACCAGGAAGCGCATCGCCAGATCGGGCGGCGCGGTCACGCGCAACCGGCCCTCGGGCACGGTCTGCTCGGCCCGCGCGGCGCGCTCGGCCTCGACCACACGGCCCGGCAGGTCGGCCAGCCGCTCGCGATAGGCCAGACCCGCGGGCGTCAGCCGCAGGCTGCGCGTCGAGCGGTGCAGAAGCCGCACCCCCAGCCGCGCCTCCAGATCGGCGACCTGGGCGCTGACCGTCGCCCGGGTCAGGCCCAGCGCCGCTGCCGCATCGGTAAAGCTTTCATGCTCGGCCACCGCCAGGAAGGCCGCCAGACCGTGCAGGGGATCCACCGTCTTCATTCGTGCGATCATCCAGACAATGCTGCAAGGTCCGGGCGATTTATCCCGGCCGTCGATTGGCCCTATACCGCACCCGGCAAAGCGATTTCGCAACGGTTATTTCATCAGGAGACAGAAGATGACCACTTTCGACCAGGCTGCCTTTTCCCTTCCCGGCGCAGGGGCCGAGGCCCTCGCCTTCGGGCGCCACATCATCCGCATTTCCGCGGACCAGACCGGCGGGAACCTCGGGTGTTTCGAATCCGAGGTTCCCGCGGGCGAAGGCACGCCCCTGCATGTCCATGAAAAGGAAGACGAATTCTTCCGCGTTCTCGAAGGCCGCTTCGCCTTCTGGTGCAACGGCGCCCGGGTCGAGCTGACCGAGGGCGGGGTGATCTGCGTGCCCCGCGGCGCCGAGCATCGCTTTCAGAACATCGGGGCCTCGCTGGGGCGGCTCATGGTGATCGTGACCCCCGGCGGTTTCGAGGGTTTCTTCCCCGCCGCCGCGCGCGAGCCCGACGCCGACATGGACCGCATCTGTCGGATCGGCGAACAGTTCAACCTGCGCTTCATCCTCGACGCGGCCGTGGCCGCCTGATCCCCCCTTGCTCCCCCGGCGCCCGGCCCTCCCCGGGCGCCCCTTTGCACGGAGACCCGAATGACCCGCCTTTCCCCCCTGCTTTTCGCCCTGCTGCCCACCCTCGCCCAGGCGCAGGACATCGACCACGGCCGCTATCTCGTGACTGTCATGGGCTGCACCGACTGCCACACGCCGGGCCATTTCCTCGGCCAGCCCGACATGGCCCGCTTCCTCGGCGGGTCCGACGTCGGGTTCGAGATCCCCGGCCTCGGCACCTTTCACGGGCCGAACCTGACCCCCGACCCGACAGGCCTCGGCGGGTGGAGCGAGGCCGAGATCGCCACCGCCATCCGCACCGGGGTCCGCCCCGATGGCCGGCAGCTGGCCCCCGCGATGCCCTGGATGAACTATGCGGCGCTGACCGACCGGGACGCCTCCGACATCGCCGCCTTCCTGAAGACCCTGTCGCCCGTTGCGAACGATGTCCCCGGCCCCTTCGCCCCGGGCGAGGCGACGGGCAACTTCGTGTTGCGCGTGGTCCCGCCCGCGCCCTGACCGGCGCGGGGTCTCGGGACCGGCGCGGCGATCCTGGTTGCCGGGCGGTAAATGTCCACGGCCAACCACCTGATTTCAAGGGACGCACCCTGGCTGTCCCGCGTGGGCAGCCAAAGCGCCCTTGCGCCGCGCCGCCCTTTCCGGCACCCCTTGCCGCATGACCGCCTTCCTGAACGTCACCGCCTCGCTGACCGGGCGCCGCTGGATCGGCCCCGACCCGGCCGCCGACCGTCTGGCCGAGGGCATGGCCCAGACAACCAGCCTGCCCCTGCCCCTCTGCCGCATCCTCGCCGCCCGGGGCGTGGCCCCCGAGGACGCTCCGGCCTTCCTCTCTCCGACGCTCCGCGACCTGATGCCCGACCCGCTGTCCCTGAAGGACATGGGCACCGCCGCCGACCGCCTCGTGCGCGCGGTGAACCGGCGCGACCGGATCGCCGTCTTCGCCGACTACGACGTGGACGGCGGCGCCTCGGCCGCGCTTCTTCTCACCTGGCTTCGCGCCTTCGGGATCGAGGCGACGCTTTACATCCCCGACCGCATCGACGAGGGCTACGGCCCCAACGTCCCCGCCATGACCAGCCTCGCCGCCGCGCACGACCTGATCCTCTGCGTCGATTGCGGCACGCTCAGTCACGAGCCCGTCGCGGCGGCGAAAGGGGCGGATGTGGTGATCCTCGACCACCACCTCGCGCTGGAGACGCTGCCCCGGGCGCTGGCCGTGGTGAACCCCAACCGCCAGGACGAGGACGGCACCCTCGCCCATCTCTGCGCCGCCGGGGTGGTCTTCCTCCTCCTCGTCGAGGCCAACCGCCGCCTGCGTGCCGCGGGCCGGCAGGGTCCCGACCTGATGGCGATGCTCGACCTCGTGGCGCTGGCGACGGTTGCGGACGTGGCACCCCTGGTCGGCCTCAACCGCGCCTTCGTGCGCCAGGGGCTCAAGGTCATGGCCCGCCGCGACCGCCCCGGCCTGCGCGCGCTGGCCGATGTCGCCCGCATGGACCAGGCTCCCACTCCCTACGCGCTCGGCTTCCTCCTCGGCCCGCGCGTCAACGCTGGCGGGCGGATCGGCCAGGCCGACCTCGGCGCGCGGCTCCTGGCCACCGCCGACGAGATGGAGGCCGCCCGCCTGGCCGCCCTCCTCGACCAGCTGAACACCGACCGCCGCGAGATCACCGAGGCCGTCCGCGCCGAGGCCCTCGCCCAGGCCGAATCGCGCGGGCTCGACGCACCGCTCGTCTGGGCGGCCGCTGACGGCTGGCACCCCGGCGTCGTCGGCATCGTCGCCGCCCGGCTGAAAGAGGCCGCGAACCGCCCCGCGGTCGTGATCGGCTTCGAGGGCGACGAGGGCAAGGGCTCGGCCCGGTCCGTCCCCGGTGTCGATCTGGGCGCGGCGATCCAGCGGCTCGCGGCCGAAGGCATGATCGTCAAGGGCGGCGGGCACAAGATGGCCGCGGGCCTCTCGCTGACGCGCGCGCAACTCGAACCCGCCATGGCGCGTCTGTCCGAGCTTCTCGCCCGCCAGGGGGCCGGCGCCGGCGGCCCGCGGGACCTGCGGATCGACAGCCTGTTGATGACCGCCGCCGCGACCGTGGCCCTGGTGGAAGAGATCGAGAACGCCGGCCCCTTCGGCGCCGCCGCCCCCGCTCCGCGCTTTGCCTTCGCCTCGGCCCAGGTCAGCGCGCGCCGGATCGGCGACAACCACCTGAAGCTCAGCGTCAGCGACGGCTCGGGCCCCGCGCTCGACGCCATCGCCTTCGGTGCCTTCGACGGCCCGCTCGGCCCGGCACTGGAAAACCCCGGCCACCGCCGCTTTCACCTGGCCGGAAAGCTGGAGCTGAACCACTGGAACGGCCGAACCCGGGTGCAACTGCGTCTCGACGACGCCGCGGTTGCCTGAGACGGAAACCCGCAAGATTCCGCTTGCAGAAGCCCTGCGCCCGATTTAGACACCGCCCACCGACAGCGCGGCCCGTTCGTCTATCGGTTAGGACACCAGGTTTTCAACCTGGGAAGAGGGGTTCGACTCCCCTACGGGCTGCCACATCACCAACATGTCAGACCCTGCGAAGTGGCAATCACGCCAGCGTGCTTGATTGTTTCGGCTCGTTGAATAGACTGCCAAAAATTACCAGCACAGGTGCCCGACGTGAAGCTGTTTTCCCTGACTGCCATTGCCCTGATCACATTTTCGCTGCCCTACGCTGCCGAGGCTGCCCGGTGCAGCGACACCGGCGGCGAATATGAGGCCTGGAAGGCCGAAATGGCGGCCGAGGCCAAGGCGGAGGGGGTCGGCAAGCGCGGCATCGACGCCCTGATGGCGACCTCCTATTCCAAGGCCACGATCGGGGCGGACCGCAACCAGAAAAGCTTCAAGTACAGCCTCGACAAGTTCCTGAGCGTCCGCGGCGCCGACACGATCGTCAAGCAGGGCCGCAGCCGCAAGGCCAAGAACGCCGGCTTCTACCAGAGCCTCGAAGCTGCCTACGGCGTGCCCGCCGGGGTGCTGATCGCGATTCACGGGATGGAGACCGGCTTCGGCGGCTTCATGGGCGACACCAATGTCGTCTCGGCCATCGCCACGCTGACCTACGATTGCCGCCGCTCCGACTTCTTCCGCCCGCATCTGATCGGGGCGCTCAAGATGGTGGACAAGGGCATGATCTCGGCCAAGACCATCGGGGCCAAGCACGGCGAGCTTGGCCATACCCAGTTCCTGCCCGGCAATGCCTACAAGTATGGCGTGGACGGCAACGGCGACGGCCGGGTGGACCTGTACAACCAGGCCGACGCACTGGCCACCACCGCCAACTACCTGCGCCAGAAGGGCTGGAAACCCGGCCAGGGCTATCAGGAAGGCGAGCCGAACTTTGCCGTGATCAAGGAATGGAACGCCGCCAAGGTCTATCAGCAGGCCATTGCCATCATGGGCGCGCAGATCGACGGCTGACCCCTTGCACTCCCCCGCGCCGGCGGCTATCTGGCGCGCCAGTGGCCCGTTCGTCTATCGGTTAGGACACCAGGTTTTCAACCTGGGAAGAGGGGTTCGACTCCCCTACGGGCTGCCACTTCCGTTACAACCCGCCTACGGCCATGTGACTGGATTTTCCGGCCGGCCCGGCTCTTATGCGTGCGACACCGCAACCCGAGGCCCCCGATGCTGCGCATCCTGACCACCCTTCTCCTGCTCTCGTCCGCCGCCCTGGCCGACACCGCCGATGGCGAGGCGCTGAAGGCCATGTCCTGGGACGAGATCGAGGCCCAGGCCCGCGGCGGCACCGTCAACTGGTTCATGTGGGGCGGGTCGGACCAGATCAACGCCTATGTCTCGGGCTATGTCGCGGACCGGCTGAAGGCCGAACACGACATCACCCTGAACCGCGTGCCGATCACAGACGCGGCCGAGATCGTCAACCTCATCCTCTCCGAGAAGGAGGCCGGCGTCACCGATGCGGGCAGCGTCGATCTCATCTGGATCAACGGCGAGAACTTCCGCTCGATGAAGCAGGGGGGCCTCGCCTTCTGCGGCCATGCCGAGCTTCTGCCCAACAATGCGCTGGTCGATTGGGACAATCCCGCCATCGCCAATGATTTCGGCGTGCCGGTGGACGGCTGCGAGGTGCCCTGGAACACCGTCCAGTTCGCCTTTGCCCATGACAGCGCCGTGGTCCCCGAACCGCCCGCCGACATGGCCGCGCTTCTCGACTGGATCCGCGCCCATCCCGGCCGCTTCACCTATCCCGCGCCGCCCGACTTCACCGGCTCGGCCTTCCTGCGCCATGTCTTCATCCACGCCGCCGGCGGCCCCGACCGCCTGATCGGCCCCTTCGATCCCGCCACCTTCGACGAGGTCTCGGCCCGGACCTGGGAGATCCTGAACGAAATCGAGCCCTTCCTCTGGCGCGCGGGGCAGACTTATCCGACGACGGTCACCCAGCTGAACGAGCTTTTCGCCAATGGCGAGGTGGATTTCAGCTTCAACTACGATCCCGCGCAGTTCGGCCTGGCGGTGCAGGCGGGGACCTGGCCTCAGACGACGCGCTCCTTCGGGCTGGCCTCGGGGACGATCGGCAACACCAACTACACGCTGATCCCGTTCAACTCGCCGAGCAAGGCGGCGGCGATGGTGGTGCAGAACCTGCTTCTGTCCGGCGAGGCGCAGCTGGAGAAAGCCAAGACCGAGGTCTGGGGCGCCGCGCCCGCGATCGTTGTCGCGCGCACCTCGCCCGAGGTGCAGGCCGGTTTCGCCGCGATCGAGGGACATCCCTCGGTCGTGCCGGCCGCCGACCTCGCCAAGGCCGCGCTGCCGGAATTGCAGGCCGACTGGCTCGAGGCGCTGGAGAAGGGCTGGGCGGAGAACGTCGGCAACTGACGGCCGCTCCTCCTGCGCCTCTGGCGCGTCGTCGCCCGCGCGAGGACAAGCCGCAGGCGCGGGACGAGCCGCCCGCTTGCCCGCCGCCCCGCCCTGACGCAAGCTGCCGCGACCCTTCGAGAGGCCCCGCTTGACCGACCGCACCCGCACCGCCCTGCTCCTTCTTCCCGCGCTTCTGGTGCTGGGCGGGCTGTTCCTGACCGGGCTTGGCCTGACGCTCCTGCGTTCCTTCCGCTATCTCCCCGCGCTGGGGATGACCGACCCCGACCTCGCCGCTTATGCCGCGATCCTGGCCTCGCCCGGCTTTCTCGCCTCGCTCGGCCTCTCGCTCTGGATCGCCACCGCTTCGACGCTCCTCTCCGCCCTCCTCGCGCTTGGCGCCGCACTTCTCCTGCGGCAGAGCTTCCCCGGCCGCGCCCTCATCAGCTTCCTCGTCCAGCTGAACCTGACCGTCCCGCATGTGGTGGGCGCCATCGGCATCCTCTACCTCCTGTCGCAATCCGGCGCCTTCGCCCGGCTTGCCCATGCCGGCGGGCTGATCGCCGGGCCGGCGGACTTTCCGGCGCTGGTGAACGACCCCTTCGCCATCGGCATCATCCTGCTCTACGTCTGGAAAGAGGTGCCCTTCATCACGCTGATCCTGCTCGCCAACCTGCAAACCCTTGGCGAGGATCACGAATCTGTCGCCCGCTCGCTCGGCGCGACCCGCTGGCAGGCCTTCCGCCATGTCCTCTTGCCGATGCTGGCGCCCGGCCTCGCCGCCGCCTCGGCGCTGGTCTTCGCCTTCGCCTTCGGCGCCTACGAGGTGCCGCTGGTCCTCGGCCAGCACGCGCCCAAGGCGCTGCCGGTGCTCGCCTGGCAGGCCTGGACGGACACCGACCTGACCCTGCGGCCCGAGGCCATGGCCATGGCCATCGTCATCGCCGCGATCGGCCTTGCGCTCTTGGCCCTCGTCGCGCGGGGCCTGCGGCAGGGGGGGCACGATGCGCGCTGACCGGCTGCGTCTCCTTGCCGGCCTCGCGCTGGCCGGCTTCCTGATCCTGCCGCTGGTGCCGCTCGCGCTCTGGTCGGTGGCGCAGGGCTGGCGCTTTCCCGCGCTTCTGCCGCAGGCCTGGTCGGGCCGGGCCTGGGCGCATGCGCTCGACCCCGCGTCGGGAGTGCTGGCAAGCCTCGCCCTGACCACGCTGATCGCGCTCGCCACCACGCTCCTCGCCGCGCTCGTCGGCGTGCCGGCCGGCCGGGCGCTGGGGCTCTACCGCTTCCGCGGCAAGGGCATCGTCACGCTGCTCCTCCTCGCCCCCGCCGTCCTGCCCTCCATCGCCGTGGTCTTCGGCCTGCACGGCCTGTTCCTCCGCCTCGGGCTGACCGGCACGGTCGCGGGCGTGATCCTCGCCCACCTGATCCCGGTCCTGCCCTACATGACCCTGGTCATGGCCGCGGTCTTCTCGCGCCTCGACCCCGACCTCGAGGCCCAGGCCCGCACCCTCGGCGCCACGCCCTTCCGGGCGTTCCGCGCCGTGACCCTGCCCGCGATCCTGCCCGGCCTCCTGACCGCCAGCCTCTTCGCCTTCCTCGTCTCCTGGTCGCAATACCTGCTGACGCTCGCCATCGGCGGCGGCAGGGTGCAGACGCTCCCGCTTCTCCTTTTCAGCTTCTCCAGCGCCGGACGGAACGACATCGCCGGCGCCATCGCGCTGCTTTACATCCTGCCGGGGGTTCTGGTCCTGATCCTGACCGCCCGCCAGGTGACCGGCCGCGGTGCGGCGCTGACCCAGGGCCTGCGGCCATGACCCGGCTGACGCTCGCAGGGCTGGCCAAGACCTACGCCCGCAGCGGCCCGGCCACGCTGCACGGGCTGGACCTGACCGTGGAAAGCGGCAGCCTGACCGCGCTCCTCGGCCCGTCCGGGTCGGGCAAGACCACGACGATGAAGCTGATCGCCGGCCTGATCGCCCCCGATGCCGGCGACATCCGGCTGGACGACCGTTCGATCCGCGACCTGCCGCCGGAACGGCGCGGGGTGGCGATGGTGTTCCAGAACCCGCTCCTCTTCCCGCATCTGACGGTGGCGGGAAACGTTGGCTTCGGCCTGCGCATGCGCGGGCTGCCGCCCGACCGGATTTCCGCCGAGGTTGCCGCGATGCTGGCCCGCGTCCGCCTGTCGGACCTCGCCGACCGCAGGCCCGCACAACTGTCCGGCGGCCAGGCCCAGCGCGTCGCGCTGGCCCGGGCGCTGGTCCTGCGACCCGCGGTGCTGCTCCTCGACGAACCGCTCTCCAGCCTCGACGCCACCTTGCGCGACGAGATGCGCGGCCTGATCCGCGACCTCCAGCGCGAGACCGGGATCACCACCCTCGTCGTCACCCACGACCAGGCCGAGGCGGTGGCGCTTGCCGACCGCATCGCGCTTCTGCTTGACGGCCGGCTCGCCCAGCACGGACCACCCGAGGCCCTCTACAGCCGCCCTGCCTCCGAGGCGGTGGCGCGCTTCTTCGGCGGGGTGAACTTCCTTCCCGGCAGCGTCCGCGAAGGCCGGTTCGACTGTGCGCTCGGGGCGCTGGAACTGGCCTTCGCGGCCGCAGAGGGCCCGGGCCTCCTGACGATCCGGCCCGAAGCGATCCGGCTTGGCCCCGGCCCGAACCAGCGGGGCGCAGAGGTCCGCGCGGCAACCTTCCTTGGCACCCAGACCCGGATCGACCTGACCGTGCAGGGCGTGGCGCTAGAGGCTCTCGTCGCTCCCGATGCCGGCCGCGCCCTCTCCCCCGGATCAAGGGTGCCGATCTCCTTGCCCCCGGCTGCGCTGTGGGTCGTGCCCCGGGGACGGGCGGCAACCGGCGGGGAGTGACGCCTCAGTCTGCCAGGACAGCCCGCCCCCGGCCCGCGTGTTTCGCCGCATAGAGCGCGCGATCCGCGGCGGCGCTCACCTGTGCGGCTTCGGCGGAGGGACAGTTCGCCGACCGGACGATGCCGATACTGGCCGAAACCCGGATGGCATGACCCGCGAATTCCATCGGTTCGCCCACCCGCGCGATGATCCGATTGGCAATGGCCTTCAGCGTCGCCGCCTCCGAACGCCCCGCGACGATCAGCACGAACTCGTCGCCGCCGATCCGCGCGGCGCAGTCCTCGGACCGCAGCTGATCGCGCAGGATCCGGCCCACGCGTTCCAGGACGAAATCCCCCGCCGCATGGCCCAGCGTGTCGTTGACCGCCTTGAAATGGTCGAGGTCCATGTGCATCAGGCCGAAATTCGACCGCGCAGCGCACAGGCGGTCGAGGATCAGATCGACCGCCCGGCGGTTGCGCAGACCGGTCAGGGGGTCGGTCATCGCCTCTTCCTCGGCCGCGATCCGGGCGCCTTCCAGCCGCAGGTTCAGCCCCTTCAGCTCGCGCGTGACGGCGGAAGTGGCCTCGGCCAGGAACAGGACTTCCGTCGCCATGTCGGTGGCCGCGAAATCCGCATCGGTCAGACCGTGGTCGCGCACCGCACCGACCGGATCGACAAAGGTCAGGTTCAACAGGATCCGGCCGTCCCAGGGCAGGCTCTGGCCATGGCC
Source organism: Tabrizicola flagellatus (assembly GCF_008271465.1). GTDB lineage: Bacteria > Pseudomonadota > Alphaproteobacteria > Rhodobacterales > Rhodobacteraceae > Tabrizicola > Tabrizicola flagellata. Next base: position 138,410 of record NZ_VMDU01000004.1, read on the forward strand.
GCGCAGACCGCAGCGCCTTTCCGTCCTGGTCCATAGCCGGAACCGATGCCCGGCCCGTTCCAGAACCTCGTGCACGGTCACCGCGCCACCGGGCGAGCGCACCTCGAACATCTCCTCGAACGGGGTGCCGAGCCTCGCCTTGTCCTGCAGGACCTGCGCCAGCGTCGGGCCGACGCTCTGGGCGCAGCCATCCGCCCCCAGCAGAAGATGCATGGGCATGAACCGCGCCAGCGTGATGCTGTCGATCTTCAGTCGCGCACCGGTCAAGTCGCGCCGCATCGCTCAGCGCCCCGGGAAGGCCAGGTCGAAGGCACGGGCGCGCGAGTGCCGGCTGTCAAGCACCGAGATCGTGACGACCTCGTCCTTGCCGGCCTCGATCAGGCACAGGGCCCCGTAGTCGTCTGCCATGGCCATCAGCATGCCGGCCAGCACGCGCGGCATCCCCTTCAGCTTCGACCGGCAACGCAGCTCGAACCGGTCGGGACCCACCTCGCTCAGCAGGATTTCGGGCGGATCCAGATCCGGAAGCGCCAGGCGCGCACGGCCCGGCAGTTCCTCCAGCGAATGCAGGAAGTCGCTGAACGAGACCCCGCCAAAGCGCAAGAGCCTGCGAACCCCTTCATGCGCGGGGCTCGTCACCAGATAGGTTCCGACATCCTCCCAGATCGCATGGACAGGGCGGCCCAGCACCTCTGCGGCGGTCTCTGCGATCCGGTCGGCAAGGCCCGGCGGATAGCGCAGCATCGGCTCGAACGTCGGGCCCGGTTGACCGGCAGCATCGCAGATGTCCTTCCAGCGGGCCTCACCGAAGGTATCCAGTACATAGTTCTGCACGGATCGCAGCAAGAGCGCATCCATTCCCGACCTCGCAGACGGATTCGCAGCCACAGTAGCGCGCATGTCTTAACGGAACCTCCATCCGCGCCGGGTCACGGCTGAATCATCAACCCTGTCTCGCCGGTGCCGAGCTGGTTCAGCAGGGCCGGCGTCACGGGCGGAGGACTGTCCTGGTAGGCCCGCATCAGATCGGCCGCCTCGGTTGCGCTGAAGTAGCCACCGTCCGGACGAGACACGCCACGCTGCACCACCCGCCCGTCGGGGCCGAGGTGCAGCCCCAGGATCTCGACATAGTCGGTGCCGCGCCGCAGGAACAGCACCGCCTCCTCGCCGGGCAGCACGGGCATCAGGTCCGCCACGACCATCAGACACGCCGGACCTGCCGGGTCGGATGCGGCGGCACAGACCTGGTTCCAGTCCCGCAGCATGTAGGCCTCGGCCGCGTCGAGGAACGTGTCCCGTGTGCCCGTGGCCGTGGCCGGCTGCACCTGCAGCGCCGCCGCCACCGCCGCGCGCAGGGTGTCCTGCTCTGCCTCGTCGGGCCCCAGCGTCTCGCCGGTCAAGAGCCGGGCAAGCATCTCCTGCCCCGGTTCCTTCGCCTTCGCTTCCAGCACCGCCACAGCCTCGGCACCCGGCTTGCCCCAGCCGCGCATGGCCTGGACATCCAGCGCCTCGACCGGGGTCCGACCGTCAAGAAACCGCGCCAGCTGGCTTTGCGCCGAGATGCGCTCGGCGTTCAGGATCGGGGTCAGCCACAGCGCCGCCAGCGCGATGACCACCAGCGCCATCCTGATGTTGCCCTGCCGGATCCGCTCCATCCACGGCCCGCCGCGCAGCACGGCCTGGGCATAGACCAGGCCATAGGCAACCCCGAGGCCGGCGACCAGCGCCACGAAGACCCGGTCGGGCGACCAGCCATGCTCTGCCACCCGCAGCCGGATCGCCCACAGTGCAAGGCCGGCCAGGACCGGCAGGATGATCGCCATGGCCTGCGCCGAACGGCGCAGCACCGGGCTTCCGGCCGCCTCCTCGTCCGACTGGTCGACCGCGATCGAGACCAGCGCGATGCCGCCGCCCACCAGCGTCAGGAGCAGCAGCGCCGGAGAGAGATCGCCGGCCAGCCCCGACAGACCCCGGAACGGCAGGGCGACCAGGAAGACCACCATAACCGCCAGCACGACCGGCAGGAACAGCCGGAACAGGCGCAGCACCACATAGGGCGACAACAGGTCGGCAAGATCATGGATCACCGCCATGCCCAGCCCCAGCACCGCGCCGCTCACCACCATGACAACAAGCTCCTGGCGCAGCAGCGAGCCGATAACGTTGATCCCCACGATCCGCAGGACCTCGTTCGACAGGTAGATCACCAGCCAGACCAGCCCGGTGAACGCCACCGCGGCGGCAAAACGCAAAACCACCGACCAGGCTTCCAGGAACAGCGCCGGGTAGTCACGCCAGCCCGTCCTGGCGGCTGCGATCAGGAACGGAACCGGCAGGCCTGCCACCGTCAATGCCGCAAGCACCGGCAGCCCGCCGCGCAGGAACTCGTCCGGGGTCGCATAGCGTAGCATGCTCAGCGCCAGAAGCCCCGCAAGCACGACCGCCAGCCCCGTGGCGCGCGGCAGGGCCCGTCCCAGGCCAAGCGGCCCGGCCATGCCGAGAAGCGCTGCGAACAGCGTCATCAGGGCGCCGATCAGGATCAGCGCGGGGTAATCCCCGATCCAGCCCCGCCCCGCCGCCTTTGCCGCCGCCCAGAGAAGCGCCCCGCCAAGGGCGCCCGCCACGGCAAGCTGCAACCGCGCCGCAATCTGCCCTGTCATCCGCACCTCCTGCATCCTGCCGCCGGTTATTGGCTCCGGCCTTGGGGCGGCATAGTCAGGATTTCCGTCCGGTTGCCAAGCCCCTTGCCGGGGTGCAGGCTGGCCTGCCTGCGGTCAGAGGCCGTGGATCCCGTTCCGAAGATGCTCCCGCCGGGGGCTTCCGCCAGAGACCTCGGACCCTGCCGCGCGACGCGGCGGTTCCGCCGGCCGGGGAGCCGTCTCGCGAGGCGCCGCCGTCTCACTCCTGCAAGGTCTTCAGATACTCGGCGATCTGCACCAGCCGCACCGGCGTCGGCGTGGCGATGCCGTCGCCGCCGTCATAGGGCACCAGCTCCCCCTGCAACAGCGGCCCGAACTGCGGCATCGGCGAGGCGCCGTTCCGCCCGCCCGTGTAACCCCAGATCTTCGCCATCACCCGGGTGCCCGGAAACGCCCCGCCACTGCGGGCCGCGATCCGCGTCAGGTCCGCCGGCTTGCGGTCCAGCCCCGCGGCCGCCGGCCCGTCTCCCTTGCCGCCCGCCCCATGACAGGCCGCGCAATAGGTCGCGAAATCCTCGGCCCCGGTCGGAACCCGCTCCTTTTCGACGCAGGCCGCCAGACCCAGCGCCGCCACCAGCAGAACAAGCCGCATGCTTTCCTCCCTCGCTCGCCGGCAGCCTCGCTGGGCGCGTGCCCGGCTGCCTTGATTCAGGTCACCCTGCCGCCCGCCAGCCGCACCACCCGGTCCATCCGCGCGGCAAGCTCCAGATTGTGCGTGGCGATCAGCGCCGACAGGCCCGTCTGCCGCACCAGATCCATCAAGACCCCGAACACCTGGTCCGAGGTCGCCGGATCCAGGTTCCCCGTCGGCTCGTCGGCCAGAAGCAGCTTCGGCGCATTGGCCAGCGCCCGGCAGAAGGCCACCCGCTGCTGCTCGCCTCCCGACAAGGCCGCCGGCCGATGTCCGGCCCGCGCCCCCACGCCGACCTTTTCCAGAAGCTCGCGCGCCCGCGCCTCGGCCGCGGCCCTGGCCACCCCGTTCGCCAGCTGCGGGATCACCACGTTCTCCAGCGCCGAAAACTCCGGCAACAGGTGGTGGAACTGGTAGATGAACCCCACCTCGCCCCGCCGCGCCTCGGTCCGCGCCCGGTCGGACAGGCCCCCCATCTCGCGCCCGTCCAGCCGCACCCGGCCCTCGTCCGGCACGTCCAGAAGCCCCGCGATGTGCAAGAGCGTCGATTTCCCCGCCCCCGAAGGCGCGACCAGCGCCACCACCTCGCCCGGCGCCACCGCCAGGTCCACCCCGCGCAGCACGATGACCTCGGAGGGCTTGCCCCGGTTGTAGCCCTTGGTGATCCCCTCCAGCCGCAGCATCTCACTCATAGCGCAGCGCCTCCACCGGGTTCATCCGCGCCGCCCGCCGCGCGGGCAGAAGCGTGACCACGAAGGACAGGCCCAGGGACAGCGCCACCGCCGCCAGCACGTCCTTCAGTTGCAACTTCGCCGGCAGCGAATAGATGCCCCGGATCGAGGGATCCCAGACCTCGGCCCCGTTCAGCCAGTTGATGAAGCTCATGATCTGGTCGATGTTCAGCGCGGTGACGCAGCCCAGCACCACCCCCGCGATGGTCCCGATCACCCCGGTGAAGGCCCCGCAGATGAAGAACACCCGCAGGACCGAACCTTCCGTCAGCCCCATGGTTCGCAGGATACCGATGTCGCGGCCCTTGTTCTTCACCAGCATGATCAGCCCCGAGACGATGTTCATCGTGGCGATCAGCACCAGGACCGACAGGATCACGAACATCACGTTGTCCTCGATGTCGAGCGCCCGCAGGAACGCCCCCGAACTGTCCTTCCAGGTCCACAGCATCGCCGCCGGCCCCGCCGCCTCCAGGATCGCCGGGCCATAGCTCTCGATCGCGTCCGGGTTCTCGACCATGACCTCGATCTCGTCCGCGCGCCCCTCCTTGTTGAAGAAGCTCTGCGCCTCGGCGAAGGGCATGTAGATGCGCGTCGTGTCGATGTCATAGCGGCCGGCGGTGAAGATGTAGACGACCTCGTAGGCATTGACCCGCGGCGTCGTCCCCATCGCGGTCCGCACGCCCGAGGGCGAGATCAGCCGCACCCGGTCGCCCACGGTGACGCCCAGCTCGCGCGCGATTCCGGAGCCCATGGCGATGCCCTCGGGATAGCGCGCCAGGTCGCCGATGGCGCCCGACCCGGCCCCGATGCGCGGGATCGCGGCGAAATCCTCGGGCAGCATGCCATAGACCTCGGCCCCGGTGGTGTCCTCGCCGTCCGAGACCATCAGCTTGCCCTTGATCAGCGGCGCCGCCCGCGTCACCCCAGGCACCTTCGCGATCGCCGCCGCCATCGCGTCGGGCTGGACAAAGCCGCGGATCAGTTGCCCGTCCTCGCCCACCACGCCCGACGAATAGACCGTCACATGCGCGTTCGCGCCCAGGATCGTATCGACGAACTCCGCCCGGAACCCCGCCCTGACCGCCAGAGTCAGGATCAGCGCAAAGACCGCCAGCGTGATGCCGATCAGGCTGATCCAGGTCATCACGCTGACCCCGCCCTCGGCGCGCCGCGCGCGCAGATAGCGCCAGGCGATCATGAATTCAAAGCCCGAGAAGGGCGCCGTGCTCTGTGCCATCTGCCTTTTCGCCCGGTCCGGGTCATCGTTGAGGTGCCCGGCAACCTGCGGGACAGGGGCGGAAAGGTCAAGGCAGGCCCCGCTACGGCGCCGGTTTCCGGCCGGCCAGCGCGGGCTTTCCTTTTTCAACATTTCGTTATATAAATGATTCGTTAAATAGAAAGGCTCCGATGCCCGACCTCGACGCCCCCTTCGCGGCCCTCGCCGACCCGACCCGCCGCGCCATCCTGGCCCGGCTGGCAATGGGCGAGGCCACGGTCCAGGACCTCGCCCGCCCCTTCGCCATCTCGCAGCCCGCCATCAGCCGCCACCTGAAGGTGCTGGAAGACGCCGGCCTGATCGAGACGCGCATCGCCGGCACCGCCCGCCCCCGACGCCTGAAACCCGACGCGATGGCGCAGCTCTGGCACTGGCTCGGCCAGTATCGCGCGCTCTGGGAAGATCGGTTCCAGCGCCTCGATACCCTGCTCGACAGCCTGCCACAGCCCGACGAAACCCCTGCGAAAGGAACAGCCGAATGACCCCCGACACCCGCCTTGCGCTGGAGGAAGAGACCGACATCGTCCTCCGCCGCAGCTTCGCGCATCCCCCCGCGACGGTCTGGCGCGCGCTGACGGAACCCGCCCTGATCCGCCGATGGCTCTCGCCCGACCTGACCGGCTGCCGGATGGACGCCCGACCCGGCGGCAGCTTCCGCTACGACTGGCCCGAATTCTTCTTCTCCGGCCCCGTCCTCGAAGCCGACCCGCCGCACCGCATGGTCCATGTCGAACATTTCAACGGCGACACCAGCCGCGGCCCGACCGTCACCACCACCCTTGCGCCAGAAGCCTCGGGAACCAGGATGACCGTCACTCTCCGCTACCCCGACGCCGCCGCCCGGGCCGAGGCCATCGCACAGGGCTTCACCGACGGCCTCGCCGAGGTCTACGCCCGCATCGAGGACCTGACCTTCCCCGCCTGACCGCCAGCCGCCCCCGCCCTTCCGGCACCCCGGAAGGCTCGCCCCATCCCTTGCCCTTTTCCCAAATACTCCCGCCGGAGGCACCCGAGCCGGTTGGCCGGAACGGCCAGAGGCGAGACAACAGGCTTGCGCCGCAGGCGCACCCTTCCGCCGCCGCCTGCCCCGCACCGGACCTCGACCGTCAGGACGCCTCCCCTCCCCCTCGTGGGGAGGGGATGGGGATGGGGGGGCACCCGGGATGGCCCCGGATCACATGGTTGACAAATCCCTGACGTCCGCGGCCAAGTCCTTGTTTCCAAAAGACCATCCGCGTTTGTCCACCGTGGACACCTCAGAAATCGGTGGGCGCGCCCCCCTCCTGCTTCCGCCGCGCCACGAACCGCAGCAACTCCTCCAGCCGGTCCCCCGGCATCTCGGGCGCCTCGAACTCGGCCAGGATCTGCTTGTAGATCCGGTGCGCCCGCTCCACCGTCCAGACCGCCCCATCGGCCTGCCACGCCTCATAGTTCCGCCAGTCCGATACGAAGGGGGCGTAGAAGGCGTGCTGATAGCGGTCCTGGGTGTGCTGGATGCCGAAGTAATGCCCGCCCGGCCCGACCTCGCGGATCGCCTCGAAGGCCAGGTCCTCGTCCCGCGTAGCGAAGGTCGCCTCCTCGAAATAGCGCTGGATCATCTGCAGGACCTCGCAGTCCATGATGAACTTCTCCGGGCTCGCGATCAGCCCCCCCTCCAGCCAGCCCGCCGCGTGATAGACCATGTTGGTCCGGCTCTGGACCGCCGACCAAAGGCTGTTCGAGGTCTCCCACATCGCCTGCCCGTCCGGCACGTTCGCCGCACAGACCCCCGACGCCCGCATCGGCACGCCGTAGAACCGCACCAGCTGCCCCGTCATCTGCGTGGCCCGCATGTATTCCGGCGTGCCAAAGGCCGGCGCGCCCGACTTCATGTCGACGTTCGAGGTGAAGGTACCGATCGCCACCGGACAGCCCGGCGCGATGTATTCGAGTAGAGCGATCGCCGCCAAAGCCTCGGCGATCGACAGCGCGACCGCCCCCGCCATGGTGACCGGCGCCATGGCCCCGGCCAGGGTGAAGGGCGTCACCACGACCGGCTGCCCGCGCCGCGCCAGCCGCATGGCGCCGTCCAGCATCGGATAGTCGTGCTTCAGCGGGCTGACCGAGTTGATGTTGGTGTACATCCGCGGCTTCGCCTGGAATTCGCTCTCCGTAAGGCCCCCCGCGATGCGGACCATCTCCATCACGTCCTCGACCCGCTCGGCCCCGAGGCTGTAGGCATGGACGACCTTGTCGGTCAGCGTCAGCTTTTCATACAGGCAGTCGAGGTGCCGGACCGAGGCATGGATGTCCACCGGCTCCACCGGATAGCCGCCCGCGATGTGGATGCAGTTGAAATACTGCGTCAGCTTCATGAATTCCTTGAACGTCTCGAAGTCGCCCGACCGCTTGCCGCGCTCCATGTCCCAGGCGTTCGGCGGGGAACTCACGTTCACGAACAGCATGTGCCTGCCGCCCATGATAAGTTCCCGCTCGGGGTTGCGAGGCGTGATGGTGAAGGTCTCGGGCGCGCGGGCGACCATCTCCATCACGAAATCCTCGTCCATCCGGACGTTGGTCCCGTTCACGATGCAGCCCGCCTTGCGCAGATGCTCGACGGCCTCGGGGTTCAGGAACTCGATCCCGATGTCGCACAGGATCCGCATGGCGGTCTTGTGGATCCGCTGCACCCCCTCGGCATCCAGCGGTTCGACCGGAGCGTCCGGGTTGACCGGGATCCGCCAAGGCATCTGATCGATCACCGCGGTCCCGGCACGGACCTTCATCCCGGCCCGGCCCCCGGCACGCTTCCTGCGGACTGGTTCATCGGTCATCGTTGCATCTCCGTTGTGCCTGTCCGAAGATGCGAAAGCGAAGCGTCGGGCGTTACCGCGTTCGCGACAAAAAAGCGTCGCTTTTGCTCTTGGCCCGAGATCGTCAGTATCCAAGACCGGCGAGCCAGCCCGGAATCTCGCCGATATCGCCCAGGACAACGTCGGCATGCGGCGCCAGGTCCTCCCGCCGGGCGATGCCTGTCAGCACCGCGACGGTCCGCATCCCGGCCGCACGCCCGGCCTCCAGATCGTGCCGGCTGTCGCCCACCATCGCCACCCGCGCGGGCGCGAGGCCAGTGACCCGCGCGAAGGCCAGGCACATTCCGGGTCCCGGCTTGGCGCCATGACCCGAGTCGTAGCCGGCGATGAAGTCGAAACAGTCGGTGATGCCGTGGTTGGCCAGGTGCTGCCGTGCCGGCACTTCGGAATCGTTCGTCGCAAGTCCCAGCCGCAAACCCTTGCGACGCAGGCCCTCGAGCAGGGGACGCAAAGGCACCGCCTCGGACATCGGCGCTTGCGCGGCGCTGGCGTCGATGCGCTCGGTCAGCTCGGCCACCGTCAGACCCGGCAACTCCTTTGCCAGCGCTGCGGCAATGTCGGCGGCCGTCGCGGCGATGACCGGGCTGTCCGGCGCAAAGCTGCCGGTGGCGCTATCGAAGCCGATGGCCTGTCCCAGCCGCGCCGCGTGACCCGCGTCCCGGGCGATCCGAGCCAGAAAGTCCCCGGCCCAGCGGCCCCAGCTGACCCGAAAGTCGAACAGGGTTCCGTCCTTGTCGAACAGGAGGCCATCAATCATCGCGGGTGCATCCAGGATCAAGGGTCAGGTCCAGTGCGTCTCGGCCCCGCCCGGCAAGGCCAGGCGCGCGGCGAGGGGCGCACTGTAGGGATGACCGTGACGGTCGCAGAAGGCAACCACCCAGGCGTCATCCTGCAAGAGGAAATCCAGCACCGCCCCCTGGAATTCCGGCTCGGCCGCCTGCGCGCGCAGATCGGCCAGCCCGGCGCCGGTCGCGGCCAGAAAGAGGGGAAGGACCTGGTCCTCGGAGGCGATCCAGGCCAGTGCCTGCAAGGCCAGCACCTGCGCATTCTCCGGCGTCATACCTGCATGGTCCCCCATCCAACACGCCTCGCGATCATTCCCTGGCGTCCGGCTCCGCCAGGGCAGGACCTTACCGGGCGTGTTAAAGGATTTCTTAACCTTCTTGCACGCAGACTGTCCCGCATCACGGCGATGGACAAGACGGCAAGGAAGATGAGCGCACGGATTCTCATCGTTGACGATGTGGCCTCGAACCGGATCGTCCAGCAGGCTCGGCTCTCCGCCGCCTTCTACGAGGTCACGCTTGCCCAGGACGGGGCGACCTGCCTTGCCATGGTGCAGGACCATCGGCCCGACCTGATCCTTCTCGACCTGGGGCTGCCCGACATCTCGGGGCTGGAGGTGCTGCAACGGCTGCGGCGCGACCCGGCCTGCGGCGACATTCCGGTGATCGCCCTGACGGCAACCGGCACGGCGGCGGAGCGTCTGGCGGCCTTCGCGGCCGGGGCCGACGACGTGATGGAGCAGCCCGCCAACGAACGCGTGCTTCTGGCGCGGCTGCGCAACCTTCTGCGCCTCAAGGCGGAAAGCGACTTTCCCGCGCCGGACGCCCTGGCGATGGCAGGGCTGGCCGAGGCTTCTGCCGTCTTCGAACCGCAGGCCACGATCGCCCTGGTCACGCCACAGCACCAGACCGGCGAAACCCTGCGCGAGGCGCTGGCCGGGCGCCTGCGCGACCGGCTGGTGGTGCTCTCGCGCGGCGAGGCCCTGGCCGAGATCGCCCGGCGCGCCGGACGCGATACGCTGCCGGAGGTCTATGTCCTGGAGGACGATGGCCGCAATCCGTCGGCAACGCTGCGGCTTCTGTCGGAGCTGAAAAGCCACCAGGCGACGCGCCATGCGGCGGTTTGCGTGGTCGGCCCGGCCGGCGCCGGGGACGAGGCGGCGATGGCCTTCGACCTCGGGGCGGACGATGCCATGGGACCGGGAGTATCCGCCGAGGAACTGGTGCTGCGCACGCGAGGTCTGTTGCGGCGCAAGCGCCATTCCGACCGGCAGCGCGCCCGGATGCAGGATGGCCTGCGCCTGGCGATGCGCGACCCCCTGACCGGGCTTTACAACCGCCGCTTCGCCGCCCCGCAGCTGACCGCCGTGGCCGAGCGGGCGCGGGCAGAGGGAGCGCCCTTCGCGGTCATGGTGATGGATCTTGATCGCTTCAAGCAGGTCAACGACCTTTACGGCCATGCGGCCGGCGACCAGGTGCTGATCGAGGTCGCACGCCGCCTGACCGCCAACCTGCGCGACACCGACGTTCTGGCGCGGATCGGCGGCGAGGAGTTCCTCGCCATCCTGCCCCGCACCGGCATGCCCATGGCGCGCGCGGTTGCCGAGCGGCTGTGCCACGTGATGGACGACGAGCCGATCCGCATCGACTCGGGCGAGGCGTTGCGGGTCACCGTCTCGATCGGCGTCGCGGTCGCAGGGACCGCCGGTCCGGACAGTTTCGGGATCGAGGGGCTGGTGGAACAGGCCGACCTCGCGCTCCTGGAATCCAAGGGTGCCGGACGGAACCAGGTGACCTTCCGGCTCAGCGCGGCCTGACCGTCGCCGCTCAGGGCTTCGGCAGGCGCTGGATCCCGCGTTCCAGCCGGTCGGCAAAGGCCCGGCGTTCCTCGACCGTCATCTCGACAAGGCGCTTCTCGATCAGGCTGCGGCCCATTTCCAGCCGCTCGGCGTTGCGCCTCTCGATCGCGGCCAGTGCCGCCTTCAGGCCCTCGGGGTCGAAGGGATCGGCCCGCAATGCGGCCAGAAGCCCGGTGAACTCGGCACGCGCCGCCTCGCGCGAGGTGCGGAACTCGCCCAGCCGCCCCATGAGGTCGCGGCGCAGCGCGCGGCGGTCCTTGTCGCTCAGCGCCTCGGTGAAGGGACCGAAGGACAGATCGCGCGGCATGCCCTTGCGCGGCCCGTCGCCCAGCCAGGCGCCCAGAGCCAGCCCCGCCACGGCCAGGTTCAGCGCGACCGAGACGGCCAGCGCCAGCTTCAGCCAGCGCGAGCCGCCGGAGCCGGGCGGCTCGGGCGGCTGCGGCGGCGTCGAAAGCTCTTGGGTGGGGCCTGGTTGCTCGGTCATCGCGGTCAGCCTTCGGTCGTCAGGAAATCGGCATCGGGGAAGAATTCCGCCGCATCGACGGTGGATCCTGTCAGGTAATCAAGGGTCGTCGGGCTGAGATAGCCCAGCGCCAGCCCGAATATCGCGGCGCTGCCCAGGCCGGCCAGCACCGGCCCCCCGCCGATCGCGGCGGCGATCCGGGCCAGCAGCCCCGGGCGCGTACGGGCGGGACCGGGCCTCAGCGTGGCCGGTGCCGGCTGCAGCGCCAGCGCATCGGCCAAGACCCGCTCCATCAGCGCGTCCGTGGGCCGGACGGGTGCGGACGCCGCCGCCGAAAGCAGACGGTCCAGATCATCATCCTGCATGTCCGTCATCCTCATAGCCAAGGGCCTCCTTCCGGCCCGATAGTGCCGCCGACAGCGCGCGCTTGCCGCGTGCCGTCAGGCTTTCCACCGCCTCGACCCCGATCTCCATGATCGCCGCGATCTCGGGGTTGGTCATCCCTTCGAGGTGCCGCAGCACCACCGCCTGCCTTTGCCGGTCGGGAAGCTCGGCCAGCGCCGCCTCCAGCGCCTGCATCCGCCCGGCTTCCTGCAAGCGGCCTTCCGCGTTGGGGGAGGCATCGGCAACCTCGGGTGCATCCTCCAGCGCCGTCTGCCGCCTGCGACCCCGCGCCCTCTGGCGGTCGATGCACAGATTGGTGGCGACCCGGTAAGCCCAGGTCGTCACCCGAGTCTCGCCTTGCCGCCACTGGGGGGCGACCTTCCACAGGCGCAGCATGGTCTCCTGCGCCACGTCCTCGGCCTCGGCCCGGTCTCCGGACAGAAGCCGGGCTGCATAGGCCAGGACGCGCGGGGTTATGCGCCGGGTGAGGGCAAGTGCTGCGTGGCGGTCTCCATTGGCATAGAGCACCATCAGCGCCTCGTCCGAGAGCTCACCGCCTGCATCGAAGGCCATTGTCATCCTGCGTCTGGTCTAACCCGGCACCTGTCGCGGGGAAAGGCGTCAGTTGTCGGTGCCGCCCATCATGTGGCGGCGCCCTTCCCGGCGCTTGCCGACCTTCTCGGCTGCGGCCTGCGCTTCCTCCTTCGAGATCGCGCCGTCATTGTCGGTGTCGATCCGGGCGAAGTTCGCCGACAGCGGACCCTCGCGCATCTCGTCGGCAGAGAGCGATCCGTTGCCGTCCGCGTCCATGTTCTCGATCATCCGGGAGGCCCGGCGTGCCATCATCTGATTGAGCATCTGCGCCTGAAGCTCCTCGGAGCCAAGCTGACCGTCGCCGTTGGTGTCGGCGGCGGCAAACTCGGCCACCCGGTGCGCGGCGATCTCGTCCTGGGTGATCTTGCCGTCCTTGTTCGCGTCAATGGCGTCGAACATCTCCAGCATCATGGCGCCCCGGCCGCCGGGTCCACCCATGCCGCCGATTCCGCCCATTCCGCCCATGCCACGGTCTGCCAGGGCTGCCGAAGCCGCCAAGGCACCGGTCAGGGCCAGAAGTGCGAAAGTGGTCTTGCGCGCTGCGTTCATCTGATCATCTCCTGCCTCGGGGCCGCCTGTCGGCCCCTTCTGCACAGTCACACGGCAAGACTTCGCCATTCCGTCGCGGGAAGTCGCGGGAATATGCGACACGCGGACACAGGACCGACCTTTCCCCTGTGAAGCATCCGCGCAGGGCGCTATTGTCCACCGCACCCGGCCACCCCGCCCGGGAGCCGAGGACCGCACTCATGACAATGACCGAAACCAGCACGCCCGAAGACCGCCCGTTGAAACCCGCGCTCCTGCGCGGATGGCGCCGCCGCTGCCCGAACTGCGGCGCGGGGCCGATGCTGCGCGGCTATCTCAAGGTGCGCGATGCCTGCCCGGTCTGCGGCGAGGAACTGCACCACCACCGCGCCGATGACGGCCCTGCCTATCTGACCATCCTGATCGTCGGCCACCTGCTGGCACCGATCCTGCTGTTCACCTACACCAAGTGGCGGCCCGAGCCGCTGGTGCTGGCGGTCGGTTTCACCATCGGCACGGTGGCCCTGTCGCTCTACCTGCTGCCCCGCCTCAAGGGTGTGCTGGTGGCACTGCAATGGGCCAACCGCATGCACGGCTTCGGCGCGGCCCCGCATGACTGAACCGATTCGCCCGGCGGCGACAGTCGTCCTCTGGCGCGACAGCAGCGACGGACCGCAGGTGCTGATGGGCCAGCGCGGCGAAGGCGCCGTGTTCATGCCGTCGAAATTCGTTTTCCCCGGCGGTCGCGTCGATCCCGAGGATCTCCCTTCCGCAGGCCAGGGGTTCCTGTCGCCCGATAGCGTCAGAAGGCTGAGCCAGATGGTTCCCGAGGACGCCCCCCCCCGCCCGGCGCCATCGTCGCGGCCGCCCTGCGCGAGCTGACCGAGGAAACCGGCCTGAACCTGGCCGCGTTGGACCGCCCCTCGCTGCGCTTCGTCTTCCGCGCGATCACACCGCCGGGCCGCAGCCGCCGGTTCGACGCGCGCTTCCTTGTGGCCCATGCCGAAGGGCCGGAGGGCGACGGCGACGACTTCTCCGCCGCCTCCGGCGAGCTGTCTCACCTGCGCTGGCTGCCCCTGCCGCAGGCGCGCGCACTGGACCTGCCCTTCATCACCGAGGTCGTGCTGGCCGAGGTCGCGGCGCTAGTGGCGGGCGGTGACCAGCCCGGCGTGCCGTTCTTCGACAATTCCGGCGCCACCCCGCAGTTCCGCCGCCTCGTCTGAGCCCATCGCGCCCTTGTAGACCGGCCAGATCGGGTGCGGGACCGGGTCCTTCGCCTTGAACAGGTAGCGGCGGATGATCTCGGCATAGTTGCGATAGACGTAGGCCTCGTTCCGGCGCTGGTAGTGCTCCTTCCGCGCGGCATAGAGGCTGGGCAGCCGATACCACGGCACCGAAGGGTGCATGTGGTGGACCACATGGAAATTGTTGTTCAGGAACAGAAGGCTCAGCGGGCCCCGGCTTTCGATGATGACCGTGCGCGCCCGCGCCGCCTCGTGCGCGCGGTGCTCCAGGAAGGTGCGGATCTTCAGCAGCGCGGTCCCGATGTAGGCGGCCAGCAGATAGGCCCAGACCGGCATCTGCCCCACCGCCCGGAGCCAGCCGATGACCAGCGCCAGCCCCGGCAGGTGCAGCGCCCAGGCCAGGATCACCCGCCGGTCGCCCTTCAGCGCCAGACGCAGATCCTGCGCCAGGAAGACCGCCGTGCCGACCAGCGGCCCGATCAGAACCCGCCCCGCCAGCGTGTTGTTCGCCCGGAGGATCAGCTGCGCCGCGCGCGGCAACCGCGCCCAGACCGCGGGATCGAGGTAGTTCGACTCCGGATCGTCGTAAGGATCGGTCAGCGCCGCGTCGTTGTGATGCTGAAGGTGGGTATCCTTGAACCGCAGGTAGGGAATGACCAGCCCCGTGGCAGGAAAGACCAGCGCCTCGGACAGAAGCTGCGACCGGAACGGATGGCCATGCAGCACCTCGTGCGCCAACGACGACAGCTGAGCGATGGCGATGCCGGTGACCAGCAGGGCCAGGACGGGCGACAATGGCCAGAGAAGCGTGGTTCCCGCCGCCCAGAGGGCATAGGTCGCGACAAACAGGATCACGGTCGGCCATTCTGTGGCCCGGGTCGCGGTGGGCACGGCGGTCCTCGGCTAGGTAACGTCCATGTGACGCTAACGTTTTCACCATCTGCCGTGAATTCGGAGTATCGTCAACTTCATACGACATCTGTTTTGGAAACACGACATATGCTGGAAAAAGTCGACAAACGCGACCGCGCGGCCCAGTTCCGCACTCGCCTGGCCGAGGCGATGGCGGCCCGGGGGATCACCCAGGCGGAACTGGCGCGGCAGACGGGGGCGGACCGCTCGACGATCTCGGCGCTGTTGCAACCGGGAAAGCGGCTGCCCAATGCGCAGCTTGCGGCCGACTGTGCCCGCGCCCTGGGGATCAGCGCCGACTGGCTTCTTGGCTTGTCCGGGCGCCCGGAACCCATCGCGGACCTGCTCGCCGCATCGCTGACCCTGACCGAGGCGCCGCGGGCGCTGATCGACGAACGCATCTTCGCGTGGCACCAGGAGGCGGCGGGCTACAAGATCCGCCATGTCCCCGCGACCCTGCCCGACATGCTCAAGACCCGCGCCGTGGTCGAATGGGAATACGAGCCGCAGCTCGGCCGCACGGCGGAACAGGCCATCGGCGCCTTCGAGGACCGCCTGCGCTGGATGCGCGCATCGGGGTCGGATTACGAGATCGCGCTGCCCCTGCACGAGCTGACAGCCTTCGCCACCGCGACGGGCTATTACGAGGGACTTCCAGCCGAGCATCGGCGGGCGCAGCTTGTCCACCTGATGACGCTGTGCGACCAGCTTTATCCGTCGCTGCGCGTCTGCCTCTTCGACGCGCGCCGGCTTTTCTCGGCACCCGTGACGATCTTCGGGCCGCTGCTGGCGGTGATCTACCTCGGCCGCCATTATCTCGCCTTCCGCGACAGCGCGCGGATCGAGACGATCACCCAGCATTTCGACTTTCTGGTGCGCGAGGCGGCGGTCGGCGCCCGGGACATGGGTGGTCATTTGCGGAAACTTCTCGAGCGGGTCCGCTGACTGCTCCTCGGCCGACTTCGTTGCCTCGTCGCGGAGGTCCGCCCGGCGAGGAGGGGCGCAGCGACCGACGAGCGGTGCCTAGAGTGCCGTCAACGCCGCCGTGCGATAGCCGTTGAAATCGAAGATCTCGCGCGCGGCCTTAAGGCGGTCGGCCGGAATGGCGCCCCGGTCGAGCAGCATGCCGAACCGTCCCGAGGGCGTGCCGATCGCCAGGGTCCGATAGCCGGTATCCACCCAGAGGATCCACCACTCCTCGCCCCCGACCCGGATCCGGCCCGGCCCGGTGACCGGGGCGAGGCCCGACACCTTCTGCGCCGTCCCGGCCAGGCAAAGCGTCCCGTCCAGGCGCAGGCCGGCCGTCTCGGGCGTGATGGTCACCGACCCCGCCCCACAGGCCGATCCCTCGGGCTGGAACGTCGCCACCTGCCGCCAGGTGCCGGCGACCTGGGCGGGCTGGAAGGCCGCCGCGGACCAGATCGGCGCCTCTGCGGCGCGAAAGGCGGTCGGTGCCGGCGCCCTTGCGACACAGGCCGCCAGCACCAGCGCGAAGGCAAGGCTCAATCGAGACACAGGGTCACCCGCGCGCCGTTGTCCTGGAAGATCTCGTTGCAGCCATACATCGGCTTGAACGGCGAACAGGTGCCGGACCTGGCCAGGCAGACCCCCTCACACTGGCTTTCCCGCTCGCAGCGCTTGCCGGAATCCTTCGTCGGCCGCACGCAGGCGCGTTTCTCGCCCGATCCGATCTTGTACCAGGCACCGCCCTTCTTCTCGCAGGCGATCTGCGCCTCGGACTTGGCCGGCAACGCGGGGGCGACCGGCTCTGGCTGCGGCGCGGGTGCCGGCTCCGCCATTGCCGCCGCAGGTGCCGGAGCCGCCGCATCAGCCGGGGCGACCGCCGGGCCCGGCGCAGCGGCCTGCGTGCCGGTGCCGGTGGCAGTCGTTGCGGCCGCGCCCCCCGCCGCCGGCGGGGCGTCCAGCGCCTTGACCTCGATCGGGTCGCCGGTCACGGCATTGGCCGTCACGTCCTGCCCGGCAGCCGCGGGCCCCTTTGCCCCGGTCAGCTGGCACGCGGACAAAAGCGTCGCGGCACAGACCATCAGAACGGCGAGGGACAGGGGACGCGGCATCGGGATCTCCGGTTCGCGGGAAGAAGTGCCCCGAACCGCCCCGCGCCGCAAGTCCCGTCAGTAGGGTGCGGGGTGGGCCCGGTGGGTTTCCGCTATCTCGTCCATCACCTCTCGCGACAATGTGACCGCAGCCGCGCCGATATTGGTGCGCAGCTGGTCCAGCGTCGTCGCCCCGATGATCGGGATCGTGGTGAAGGGCCGCGTCCGGCAGAAGGCAATCGCCATCTGGCAGGGGTCGAGCCCATGCCGCGCCGCGATCCCCAGATAGGCCGCCACCGCCGGAAACACCCGCGGCGTGATCCGCCCCGACAGGTCCGGGTTCAGGCTGCGGCGCGAGCCGTCGGGGATCACGTCCCCGGCATATTTGCCCGACAGGAGCCCCGTGGCCAGGGGCGAGAAGGCAAGAAGCGGCATGTCCTCGACGATGGACAGTTCCGCCCAGTCGGTGTCGAACTGCCGGCACAGCAGGGAATATTCGTTCTGCACCGTGGCCATGCGCGGCAGGCCCAGCGTGTCGGCCAGGTGCAGCCAGCGCGCCGCGCCCCAGACGGTCTCGTTCGACAGGCCGAAGGCGCGGACCTTGCCCTCTGCCACCAGCGCCTGTGCCGTAGTCAGGAAGTCGGTCATCTGCGCCGTCTCGGCGACCTTGTCGATTCCGGTCGGCGCATAGCTCCAGGACTGGCGGAAGTGATAGCTGCCCCGGTTCGGCCAGTGCAGCTGGTAAAGGTCGATGTAGTCGGTCTGCAGGCGGCGGAGGCTCGCCTCGCAGGCCGCGCGCAGCGTGGCGCCGGTGGTGGGCTCTCCCGGACGGATGATCTGGCCCTTGCCGGCGACCTTGGTCGCGATCACCAGCCGGTCGCGGCCGCCCCGGCTGGCCAGCCAGCTGCCGATGATCTCCTCGGTCCGGCCCACGGTTTCGGCCCGGACCGGGTTCACCGGATACATCTCGGCCGTGTCCCAGAAGGTCACGCCATGGTCCACCGCCATGTCGGCCTGGGCATGCCCCTCGGCCTCGGTGTTCTGGGTGCCCCAGGTCATGGTGCCGAGGCACAGTTCGGAAACGGTCAGGCCGGTCTTGCCCAGGGTCAGCTTCTGCATCGGGGGATTCCTTTTCGTTGCCACAAGGCTAGGGCGGTTCGGCAACAGGGCAAAGGCCCGGACTTGAGAACATTACGCGAACATTCTACCTTTTCCGCATGAGTCTGCCCATCCAGCACCAGGCCGCCGATCCGGCCCGCGACCTGCACCCCCTGTTCGGCGCGCTGACCCTGCGCCGGGGCCGGGTGCATGAGCTGTGCGGGCCCTCGCGGATCCAGCTGGCCGCGCGGATCGTGGGCAAGACCCGGGGTCCCGTGGTCTGGATCCGCCCCGGCTGGCTGCCCGAACGGCTGAACGCGGCCGGGTTGCAGCCGCTGGCCGATCCGGCCCGGCTGATCCTGGTGCAGGCCGACCGGGACGAGGGCCTGCTCTGGGCCGCGGAAGAGGCGCTGCGCTCGGGCGCCGCCCCGCTGGTCGTGGCCGAACTCCTGGCACCCCCCGCCCTGACCCCCACCCGCCGCCTGCACCTGGCCGCCGGGGCCGGATCCGAGGCCGCCCGGCGCGAGGGGGGGCCGGCACCGCTGGGCCTGATCCTCCTGCCCGGCCGGGGCGGGGCGCAGGGGGTGGAAAGCCGCTGGCACATGGCCCCCGCCCCCAGCCGCGCGCTTCTGTGGTGGGAGGAGGACAGCTTCACCCTCACCCGCCTGCGCGCCCGTCTCCTGCCGCCCGCCAGCTGGTCGCTGCGCCTCGGCCCCGGCAGCGAAACGCTGGAGCCCAGCCCCCTGGCAGAGGTCTGATCCCCGGTCCTCGCGGAACCCGCGCCATGCGCGCGCAGGCCTGACACGGATCAGGGACCGACCGGGCCATCCATGCCATCCTCCCCGCATCCCAGACAGAACGGAGGACCGACCATGGACATCACCTTCCCCGGCAAGACCGCCCTCGTCACCGGCGCGGGCTCGGGCATCGGCGAGGCCATCGCCAGGGGCCTTGCCGCCAGCGGCGCCCGGGTCCTCGTCCAGGACCTGAACCGCGACGCCGCCCAGCGTGTCGCCGAAGCCATCGCCCAGGCCGGCGGACAGGCGCGCGCCACGGGCGGCGACGTGGCCGATGCGCCCACCGTCGAAGGCCTTGTCGCCGAAGCCGTCGCCTGGGGCGGCGGCCTGCAGCTTCTGGTCAACAACGCCGGGATCGGCGGCCCGCTCCTGCCCACCGGGGAATACCCCCTCGACGGCTGGCACCGGGTGCTGGACGTGAACCTCAACGGCGTCTTCTACGGCATGCGCTACGCCATCCCCCGGATGCTCGAGGCCGGCGGCGGGGCCATCGTCAACATCGCCTCGATCCTGGGCTCCGTCGGTTTCGCCAATGCCTCGGCCTACACGGCGGCCAAGCACGCCCTCCTTGGCCTGACCCGCGCCGCCGCGCTGGAATATTCGGCCCGGGGCATCCGCGTGAACGCGATCGGTCCGGCCTTCATCGACACGCCCCTTCTCGGCGCGCTGCCACCCAGCGCGAAAGAGGCGCTGGTCGGCGCCCATCCCATCGGCCGCCTCGGCCGCCCGGAAGAGGTGGCGGATCTCACGCAGTACCTCTTGTCCGACCGTGCGAGCTTCATCACCGGCAGCTATCATCTGGTGGACGGCGGCTACTGCGCCCAATGACGCCGACAAGGCTGCGCACGACAGGTTGAATAGGCCGATCCCCCTCTGGTGCTAGCATCGAACTGAGCACCGGGGGGATATCCATGCGCCGCCTTGCACTCGTCGCCCTGATCGCCCTCGGGCTTGCCCCGGCGCTTCAGGCAGGGACCGTCGCCTACAGGATGGACCCCGCCGCCTCGACCGTCGCCTTCGAGACCGACTTCGGCCCGGACCTCATCACCGGCTCCATCCCGCTCGAAAGGGCCGATCTCAGGCTCGACTTCGCCAATGTCAGGAACTGCACAGTGGATGTGGCCCTCGACGTGACGGGCGCACAGGCGAGCTTTCCCTTCGCCGCCCAGGCCCTGAAGGGGTCAAAGGTGCTGGACGCGCGGGCGCATCCCCGGATGACCTTCACCTCGACCTCGGTCAAGGGCGCCGGCGACGCGGCCGAGGTCACCGGCGACCTGACCATCCGCGGGGTGACGAAGCGGGTCACGCTGCAGGCCCGCCTGTCCCGCCCGAAGGGCAGCGCGCCGGACGCACTGGACCATCTGACCGTCAGGCTGTCCGGCAAGGTCAACCGCTCGGACTTCGGCGCGACGGGCTGGTCGGACATGGTGGGCGACGAGGTGCGCATCCTCATCACCGCCCGCATCGACGCCCAGGGCTGACATGCTGAAGAACGGCCCCGCCGAGTTCGGCCTTGTCACCCGGGTCCTGCACTGGGGGACGATGCTTCTGGTCATCGCCCAGCTTGCGCTTGGCCTGCGCATCGCCGATCTGGAACCCGGCCTGTCCACGCTCTGGCTTTACGGCCTGCACAAGACGCTGGGCTTCGCCGTCCTCGCCCTGATCCTTGCCCGCATCGGCTGGCATCTCGTCAGCCCGCCGCCCCCGCCGCTCGGCCCGCGCGGGCCCGCCTTCTGGGCCGCCCGCGCCGCGCACTGGGCGATCTACGCCCTTCTCCTTGCCATCCCGCTGACCGGCTGGGCCGGCAGTTCCGCCACAGGCATCGACGTGATGATCGCCGACCGCTGGACCGTCCCCGCCCTCGTCGAACCCTCCGAAGCCGCCGAGGCCTTCTGGTTCCGCCTGCACGACATCCTGACGAAACTCCTGATGGCCTTTGTCACGATCCACATGCTCGGCGCCTTCAGGCGCGAGATGGCGGGCGACGGCACCCTGACCCGCATGCTGAAGGGTCGGGCCTGACCCCAAGAATTTTCGCCGAAAATTCTTGGGCGCCCCACCGCTGGCCCTTTGCGCCCGGTTGCGATACATCAGCGCCGGACTCAAGGAAGGCGCAGACATGGCACGCATCCTCATCACTTCGGCCATTCCCTACATCAACGGCATCAAGCATCTGGGCAACCTCGTCGGCTCCCAGTTGCCCGCCGACCTTTTCGCCCGCTTCAACCGGGCGATGGGGCACGAGGTCATGTTCATCTGCGCCACCGACGAACACGGCACCCCGGCGGAACTCGCCGCCGCCAAGGCCGGGAAACCGGTCGAGGAATATTGCGCCGAGATGCACGAGGTGCAGAAGAAGCTGGCCGAAGGCTTCCGCCTGTCGTTCGACCATTTCGGCCGGTCATCCAGCCAGCGCAACCATCGCCTTACCCAGCATTTCGCGGGCAAGCTGGCCGAGAACGGCTTCATTGAGGAAGTGGTGGAAAAGCAGATATTTTCCATCGACGACAACCGCTTCCTGCCCGACCGCTACATCACCGGCACCTGCCCGAACTGCGGTTATGAGGCCGCCCGCGGCGACCAGTGCGAGAACTGCACCAAGCAGCTCGATCCCACCGACCTCATCAACCCGCGCTCCTCGATCTCGGGCTCCACCAACCTGGAAGTCCGCGAGACAAAGCACCTCTACCTCAAGCAGCGCGCGCTGAAGGACAAGCTCGAGGCCTGGATCGACAGCAAGACCGACTGGCCGATCCTGACCACCTCGATTGCGAAGAAGTGGCTCAACGACGGCGACGGCTTGCAGGATCGCGGCATCACCCGCGACCTCTACTGGGGCATCCCGGTCAGGAAGGGCGACCAGCCCTGGCCCGGGATGGAGGGCAAGGTCTTCTACGTCTGGTTCGACGCCCCCATCGAGTACATCGCCGGCACCGCTGAATGGGCCGATGCGCACGGGCTGGACGATGCCGCCTGGGAACGCTGGTGGCGCACCGACAAGGGGGCGTCCGACGTGATCTATTACCAGTTCATGGGCAAGGACAACGTGCCCTTCCACACCCTGTCCTTCCCCGCCACGATCCTCGGCTCGGGCGAGCCGTGGAAGCTGGTCGATTATCTCAAGTCCTTCAACTACCTCAACTATGACGGCGGCCAGTTCTCGACCTCCCAGGGCCGCGGCGTGTTCATGGACCAGGCGCTGTCGATCCTGCCCGCCGATTACTGGCGCTGGTGGCTTCTGTCGCATGCGCCGGAATCCTCGGATAGCGAATTCACCTGGGAAAACTTCCAGACCAGCGTGAACAAGGATCTTGCCGATGTGCTCGGCAACCTTGTCTCGCGCGTCACCAAGTTCGCCGTCTCGAAATTTGGCAACGAAGTGCCGGCGGGGGGCCAGTTCGGCCCGCTCGAGACCGCGCTGATCGCCGATCTCGGTGCGCGGATCGCCGACTACACCCGCTTCATGCAGGAGATGGAGGTGCGCAAGGCCGCCGCCGAGTTGCGCGCGATCTGGGTCATCGGCAACGAATACCTGCAATCGGCCGCGCCCTGGTCGGTGGTCAAGACCGACCCGGACCAGGCCCAGGCCATCGTCCGCCTGGCGCTGAACCTGATCCGGGTCTATGCCGTGCTCTCGGCGCCCTTCATCCCCGACGCCGCCGCGACGATGATGCAGGCCGTGGGGTCCGAGGACTGGACCTGGCCGGAAGACACCTCGACCGCGATGCGGACCCTGGCTCCCGGCCATGCCTTCACCGTGCCCGAGAACCTCTTCCGCAAGATCACCGACGAGGAGCGCGCCGACTGGCAGGCGCGCTTCTCCGGCATCCGCGCCTGAGGTCGCGCCGCAGGGCAGAACAGATTTCGTTCGCACCCGCAGAAACCGCCATCTGACGGGCGGTTTTCCGCCTTTGGCGGCCAGATCAGGGACAGAATTCCGCCGAGCCCGAAAACTTAGGGCGCCACACCACACGCCATGGTGGTATTGTTTCCACATCGGACCCGACTCGCTGCCCGATCGGACCGCTGCCAGACTGTCTGCCCAGTCAAGGAGAGCCGAGATGACACAAGTTCTGCCGACGCGAAGGCGTCCCGCCAGAAACTATGCCGCCGTTGCCCTGTTCCTTGCCGTGTATGTGGGTGTCCTGGTCTTCGTTTTCGCGCCCAAGGACATCTTCGCCGTCCAGTCCCCGACCGCCCTTCTGCACACCGAGTAGCGCCCTCAGATCACCGCCGCCTCGACCATCGCCCGTCCTTCGGCGATGCGGTCATAGTGGAACGGCCGCAGGTCCAGCGCACGGTAGTCCCCATGCAGGATCCACTCGGCCGTCGCCCGCCCCATGGCGGGCGACTGTTGCAGGCCGTGGCCGGAAAAGCCGTTCAGGAACAGGAAGTTCGTCACCTCAGGGTGCGGCCCGGTGATCGCGTTCTGGTCCAGAAGGTTGTAGTCGTACTGCCCGGCCCATTCGTTGACCACCTTCACCGCCTCGAACGCCGGGATCCGGGTAGCGATGGCGGGCCAGATGTGATCCAGCCACAGATCGGGGTCCATGGTGAAGTCGTCGAAATCCACCGCCGGGTCCACCTCGGCATGGCCGCCCGCCATGTAGGTGCCGCCCCCCACCTCGCGCACGAAGGCGCCCGTGGGGTCGATGGTCAAGGGCAAGGGCCGGTCCAGCGGTCGTTCCGCCTGGAGCACCCAGTTGAACCGCTTGCGCGGCTCGATCGGGATCGCGATCCCCGCCATGGCCGCGACCTTGGCCCCGCGCGTCCCCGCGGCATTGACCACCATCCCGCAACCGACCCGGCGCCCCGAGGCCAGCCGCACCCCCGTTATCCGCGCGCCCGAAACGTCCAGCCCCGTCACCTCGTCGGCCAGATACTCCACCCCCCGCTCGCGCGCCTTGCGGCGGAACCAGTCGAAGACGGTGTAGCCGTCGAAATAGCCCTCGTCCCGCGTGTTCAGGCTGCCGAGGACCAGATCGTCCACCGTCATGAACGGGAATTCCGCCGCGATCTGATCCCTTGACAGCAGCCGCGTCCCCGCCCCCGCTGCTGCCTGAACCGCCTGATTGGTGCGCAGCACGCGGGCGAACTCCTCGCTGTCGGCCAGGTAGAGATAGCCGAAGTTCTGGATCTTCAGCTCCGGCACCCGCTCGTCGCCCCCCATCCGCGCGCGCAAGGACTGCACGAACTCGGCCCCGAACTGCGAGATGCGGATGTTCAGCTCGGTGGAAAACTGCTGGCGGATGCAGGAAAAGCTCAGCGCCGTCGCCGCCTTCGCATAGCTGGGGTCGCGTTCGATCACCAGCACGCGACCGGGAAAGCCCAGCTCGGTCAGCCACCAGGCGGTGGAAGATCCCATGATCGCCCCGCCGATGATGACCACGTCATAACTGTCATGCCTCGGTTCCGTCCGAAATCCCTGCATCTTCGCCCGCCTTTCGCCCTGGCGTCTGGTCTAGCGCAGGGCGCAGGCGGGGTAAATCCGCCGTCAGCCGGGGCCGGGCGGGACATCGACCGAGGGAAGCCAGGGCTTGATGTCCAGAAGAGGCGTGCCGTCGAAGGCATCCAGCGCATCGACGGTCAGGACGCCCGCCCCGACATCGATGTCCAGAATCCGCACCACCCCGATCGCGACCGGATTCGGCCGGCTGGGCGCGCGCAGCGCGAAGACCCCCGTCGGCTCTGCCCGATGGTCGGGATGCAGCACGATGCGGTCGCGCCGCGCCCCGCCCGTCCAGTAAAGCAGGATCACCGCCTGCCCCGCCGTCAGACCGGCCAGACCGGGACGGAACGGCGGGTCGATCTCCACCCTGAACTCCCCGCCCGCCTCCCGCGCCGCGCGCAGGTTCTTCGGGCAGTTGCCGCGCGACCAGGGGCTGCGCAGCCGGCCGATGAAGCCCAGCCGCGCGTCATCGGCTGCAAGCGCCGGGTCGAAGCCCAGCGCAACCTCGCCCGGCCGCGCGGGCCGATCCGCAGGGGTGTCAGTCATTCCGGGGGCCTCCGCCATCCTGCCGCATGCTGCGGCGCAAAAGCCCCCGGCGCAAGGCTCAGCCGCCCGAACCGTGGCCCATCTGCGAATGGTCCATGCCGGACTGCCCCATGTCGCCCATGCCCATCGGCGCCTCGATCTGGAACTCGACCTCGACCGGGCCGGCCTTCTCGAAGATCAGCGTGGCCTTGCGCATCTCGCCTTCGGTCAGGTTTTCCTTCAGCCCCATGAACATGACATGATAGCCGCCGCGCTCCAGGTTCACGGTCTGCCCGGGCGGGATCTCGATGAACTCGACATGGGTCATGGTGCCGACGCCATTCGCATCGACCTTGCTTTCGTGCACTTCCGACTTCATCGCCATGTCGGATTCGACGCCGATCAGCCGGTCGGCCTCGGTGCCGTTGTTGACGATCGCCATGAAGCCGCCGGCCGCCTTGGCGCTGGCGGCGGGCTGGGGAATGTAGGGGTGGATGATCTGCAGATCGCCCGCCGTGATCTCATGGGCCAGGACGGGGGCAGCCAGGACAAGAGCGGCGACAAGGGACAGGATAGGTTTCATGGTGTTCTCTCCGGTTTGAAAGGGAAAAGGGGCCCTGCGCGGCGCGCGGCCGCGCAGGGCCAGTTCCGGCCCGAGAGGGATCGCGGGACGCCTCCCGCGGCTCGGGCCACGGGATGCATCAGCCCACCATCCGCTTCAGGGGCGGCAGGGCGGACAGGACCGCGAGGTCCAGCAGGATGACCGCCAGCAGCGTCAGCCCCAGCATCGGGAAGGCCAGCGCCAGGGCGAGCGTGACCAGAAGCGCGCCCTTGGCATAGGGAATCTCCGCCGGCCGCGGCGGCGCGCCCAGCCGGACGCCCGCCGGCCTGCGCTTGAGCCACATCACCAGCCCCGAGACCGAGACCAGGATCAACGCCAGGCAGAAGGCCGTGTTCAGCGCCAGGTTCCAGGCGCCCAGGTCGCCCTCGTGGAAGGCGATGCCCCAGGCCATGGCCTTGGCATAGGCCGAATAGTCCGCATAGCGCACATCCGCCAGGACATTGCCGGTGTAACGGTCGATATGGATCGTCCGGTCGGCCGAGGGATCGGGGCCGTCGTTCGACATGCTGTCATGGCTTATGGTCCAGACGCCCGTCTCGCCGTCCGGCAGGTTCAGCTGGTAGCGCCGGTCGAAGCCCAGGCTGTCGGCAAAGGCCGTCACGCTGTCGATGGTGACGGGCCCGACGATCGCCGCCGTCCCGGCCAGACTGCCCGAGGCCGGCAGCGGCGTCTGCTCCAGCGTCCAGGGCACCTCCCTGGCCGCGCCGTGGTTCAGGCTGGCGTGCGTGGCATCCGACAGGGGCGCCTCCCATTTCTCGGCGGGAAAGGTGTTCCAGGCCTGCACGAACTTGCCGCCCCAGATGCCGGCCCAGCTCAGGCCCGAGACCAGGAAGACCACGAGGATCAGGCTGATCCACAGCCCGACCGCCCCGTGCAGCGCCTTCCAGAAGCCGCGTCCGCCCTCGCGCCGCGGGGTCAGCGCCTGCCGCCATCCTGCGCCGTTGCGGGGCCAGTGCAGGTAGAGGCCGGTCGCGATCAGCAACAGGCCAAGGCTCGCCGCCGCCTCGATCAGCCGGTCGCCCAGATCGCCGATCAGCAGCGTGCCGTGGATGTCGCTGGCCAGGTCGTACCAGCCGGCCCAGGGGAAGGTCTCGACCACCTCGCCGGTATAGGGGTTCAGCGTGACGCCGGTCCTTTCGTCTCCGCTGGCCACGGCGAAGGCGGCCACCCGGTCGGGGCCCATCGGCGCGATGTACTGCACGGCATGGGCGCCCGGCACGGCGGCCTCTGCCGCGACCTGCAACTGGCTGACCGGCAGCGGCGCGGCGCCCGGCTGGATGCGGGCACGCTTGCCGTGGAGTTCGCTGGTGGAGCTGATCCAGAGCATGACGAGGCCGGTCACGGCCAGCATCAGCAGGAAGGGGATGACATAGAGACCGGCGTAGAAATGCCAGCGCCAGACGGCGAAATAGAGCCGGTTCACGGGCCGCGCGCTGTCGGTGTCGGAAGCTGTGGACATGGGTCTGCCTTTGCAATGCGTGAAGGTACCGCGGGGCCGCAGGGGCCTCGCGGGCGGCACGGAAAGGCGGCGTGGGGAAGGCCGGACGCCGCGCTCAGGCGACGGGCGGGCCCTGGGGTCGGTGCGCCGGGTCGCGCGCCCGGGTCAGGGCACGGGTTTCCAGCGGGGCGATGACCGCGGCGTGGAAGGCCAGTTCCAGGTCGATCCGCATCTGCGCCGGGGGCGGCAGGTCGGCCGATCCGGCGATCTGGCAGGCGAGGCAATGCGGATCGCGCGCGCCGTCCCCGTCCAGGTCGTCGGCGCAGAAGTCGGCCGGCGTCGCGCCGTTGGCGATCAGGAAGGCCAGAGCCTCGTCCGAGGGGGCGGGCATGCGATGCGCGAACCCGGTCGCCACGAGGGCCACCGTGACCAGGGCAAGCAGCACCATGCGGTGCGCGCGGATCAGCGTCTGCGCCAGCATGGCCCCGTCATGACTCAGCGAGCGGACGTCGTCAATCGGTCCCGCGCGCTTCGGCTGCGACCGTTTGATGCGGCATGGCTTCCGACCGCAATCCCGCCGCGAGGCCCTCGGCAAGGTCCACATAGCGGTCGGACAAAGGGTTCGACCGCCGCCAGACCAGCCCGATCCGCCGCCCGGGACGCGGCTCGGGAAGGCGGTGCAGCACCACCGGCGCCGAGCGGCCCTCGACCTCGGCCGCCATTTCCGGGATCAGTGTCACCCCGATACCCGCCCCCACCATCTGCACCAGCGTGGACAGCGAGGATCCCTCCATGATCTCGCCCGCCCTCTCGCCCGGCCCGCCCGGCGCCAGCTTGCAGACCGCGATCGCCTGGTCCCGGAAGCAATGCCCCTCCTCCAGCAGCAGGAGCGGCGCCTGCGGCAGTTCGGTCAGGGGCGGGACCGGCAGACCCGCCGCCGCGGCATGGCGCACCAGCAGGAATTCCTCGTCGAACAGCGCATGTTCCACCAGCGACGGCTCCGACACCGGCAGC
Organism: Tabrizicola flagellatus; assembly: GCF_008271465.1. Taxonomy (GTDB): domain Bacteria; phylum Pseudomonadota; class Alphaproteobacteria; order Rhodobacterales; family Rhodobacteraceae; genus Tabrizicola; species Tabrizicola flagellata. The sequence continues at coordinate 166,368 of NZ_VMDU01000004.1, forward strand.
GCCAGCATCGCCAGGTCCAGCCGGCCCTCGTGCAGGTCGCGCACCAGCTTGGGCGTCACCGCCTCGCGCGGGCGCAGGTCGATGTCGGGAAAGCGGCCGGCCAGCTCGCGCATCAGCCGGGGCAGGAGATAGGGCGCCACCGTGGGAATCACCCCCAGCCGCAGCCGCCCCGACAGCGGCCCCGTCGCGGCCCGGGCCAGCGACGCCAGTTCGTCCACCGAGCGCAGCACGTCCCGCGCCCGCAGCGCGAAATCCTCGCCCAGCCGGGTCAGCGTGATCTGCCGCGCCCCCCGCTCCACCAGCGGCGCGCCAAGGATTTCCTCCAGCTCCTTGACCTGCAGCGACAACGCGGGCTGCGAGATCGCCGAGGCCTCCGCCGCCCGCCCGAAATGCCGATGCCGGGCCAGCGCGTCGAAATAGCGCAAATGCTTCATGGTGATCTTTGTCATATGTTTTGCATATCGCCTCGATAGGAAAATGAAAATTCCTATTATCAGTCATGAGTGCTACCGATGAGACATGAACGAAGCGCGGCGAGTCGTTGCCCGGTCGGGTCCGATCGGGTCGGTCGCAGCGTTTTAAGCCTGATTCCAGCAAGACGAGGAGAGCAAGATGGACGGCAATGACATTGGACGCTCGGGCAAGTGCCCGGTCATGCATGGCGCGATCACCGAAACCGGCATGTCGGTGATGGACTGGTGGCCGAAGTCGCTGAACCTCGACATCCTGCACCAGCATGACACCAAGGTTAACCCCTTGACCGGCTTCAACTATCGGGAAGAGGTCAAGAAGCTGGACTTCGAGGCGCTGAAGCGGGACCTGATCGCCCTGATGACCGACAGCAAGGACTGGTGGCCGGCCGACTGGGGCCATTACGGCGGGCTCTTCATCCGCATGTCCTGGCACGCTGCCGGCACCTACCGCATGGCCGACGGCCGCGGCGGTGCGGGCACCGGCAACCACCGCTTCGCTCCGCTCAACTCCTGGCCCGACAACGCCAACCTCGACAAGGCCCGCCGCCTTCTGTGGCCGATCAAGAAGAAATACGGCAACCGCCTGTCCTGGGCCGACCTGATGGTTCTGGCCGGGACCGTGGCCTACGAATCCATGGGTCTGAAGACCTTCGGCTTCGGCTTCGGGCGCGAGGACATCTGGCACCCAGAAAAGGACACCTGGTGGGGGTCGGAAAAGGAATGGCTGAAGGACGAGCGCTACCCGACCAAGGAAGACCGCACCAGCCTGGAAAACCCGCTGGCGGCCGTGGTCATGGGCCTGATCTACGTGAACCCCGAAGGCGTGAATGGCCAGCCCGACCCGCTGAAGACGGCCCAGGACGTGCGCGAGACCTTCGCGCGGATGGCGATGAACGACGAGGAAACCGTCGCGCTGACCGCCGGCGGCCATACGGTCGGCAAGGCGCACGGCAACGGCAGCGCGGCCAATCTCGGCCCGGAGCCTGAAGGCGCCGACATCTCCGAACAGGGCCTGGGCTGGATGAACCACAAGACCCGTTCGATCGGCCGCGACACCGTGACCTCGGGCATCGAGGGCGCCTGGACCACCCACCCGACCAAGTGGGACGGCGGCTATTTCCACCTGCTCCTGAACTACGACTGGGAACTGGTGAAATCGCCCGCCGGCGCCTGGCAGTGGCAGCCCATCGGCATCAAGGAAGAGGACATGCCGGTCGATGTGGAAGACCCCACGATCCGCCGCATGCCGATGATGACCGACGCCGACATGGCGATGAAGATGGACCCGGTCTATCGCGAGATCTCCGAACGCTTCGCCAAGGATCAGGCGGCGTTCAGCGACGCCTTCGCCCGCGCCTGGTTCAAGCTGACCCATCGCGACATGGGGCCGAAGGTCCGTTACCTCGGCCCCTGGGTGCCGCAGGAAGACCTGATCTGGCAGGATCCGGTGCCGCAGGGCCCGACCGGCTGGGACGTGGCGGCGGTCAAGGCGAAGATCGCGGCCTCCGGCCTCTCCATCTCGGACATGGTCGCCACCGCCTGGGATTCGGCGCGCACCTTCCGCGGCTCTGACAACCGGGGCGGCGCGAACGGCGCCCGCATCCGGCTTGCTCCGCAGAAGGACTGGGAAGGCAACGAGCCCGCGCGGCTGGCCCGCGTCCTGTCGGTGCTGGAACCCATCGCGAAAGAGGCCGGCGCTTCGGTGGCCGACGTGATCGTGCTGGCGGGCAACGTCGGTGTCGAACAGGCGGCCAAGGCCGCGGGCTTCGACGTGACCGTGCCCTTCCACCCCGGCCGCGGCGACGCGACCGCAGAGCAGACCGATGCCGACAGCTTCTCGGTCCTGGAACCCGTCGCCGACGGCTTCCGCAACTGGATGAAGAAGGACTATGTCGTCACCGCCGAAGAGCTGATGCTCGACCGGGCGCAGCTGATGGGCCTGACCGCGGTCGAAATGACCTGCCTCGTCGGCGGCATGCGGGCAATGGGCACCAACCATGGCGGCACGGCGCATGGTGTCTTCACCGACCGCGTCGGTGCGCTGACGAACGACTTCTTCGTCAACCTGACCGACATGGCCTGGAAATGGGTGCCGAAGGGGACGAACCTCTACGAGCTGCAGGACCGCAAGACCGGCGCCGTGAAGTGGACGGCGACGCGGGCGGACCTGGTGTTCGGCTCGAACTCGATCCTGCGCGCCTATGCCGAGGTCTATGCCCAGGACGACAATGCCGAAAAGTTCGTGCGCGATTTCGTGGCCGCCTGGACCAAGGTCATGGAAGCCGACCGCTTCGACCTGCGCGCGTGATCCGGAATCCCGAAACGGCAACGGCCCGGCGGATTGCCGGGCCGTTCGCTTTTGCTGGTGCCCGCGGCCGGACTCGAACCGGCACGGCCTTGCAGCCAGGGGATTTTAAGTCCCCGGTGTCTACCATTCCACCACGCGGGCGGCGCGGGCGACCTTAACCCCATACCGCACAAAGGGGAATCGCCTTCTGGCCTGCCGGCCTCACTTGCCGGTCGGACTTGTCGCCGACAGCAGCCAGCCCACCAGCTCGAAGCTGTTCCTGACCCCGGCCTTGCGGATCATGTTCGCCCGGTGCACCTCGACCGTGCGGTGCGAGGATCCCAGGGCCTGGGCGATCTCTTTCGAGGTGAAGCCGTTCACAAGATACCGGGCAATCCGCCTTTCCGTCTGCGTCAGTTGGCCCGCGCCCCCGACCGCCGCCTCCAGCGGCCTATAGGTCCAGACAGCCAGCCGCTGCGGATCCTCGGGATCCAGCGCCGCGCCGTGTCCCTCCATCCAGACCACCTGCCCATCCTTGCGCCGCATGAAGCGTTCGTCGCGATAGACCCGGCTTTCCAGCATCGCCCTCCGCGCGCGTTCGCCGATCACCTCATAGTCGGTCTCGGTAGGATACAGCAGCCGGATCGACTGCCCTTCCAGATCGCGCGGCGTCCAGCCGAACACGGCCTCCACCCGGAGGGAGGCCCGCAGGATCACCCGATCCGCCAGGATCAGAGTTGCGTCCGGGCCCTGTTGAAAGGCCAGACGCTCATAGTCACGCATCGCCGCCCTCTACGTAGATTCCTACGTATTCTTACGGATGGTGGCCCCCTTCGCAATCTTTCAGGATCGCGGCAGTCCGATCTCCCCTTGCGGACACGGGAGGAACCAGAATGAACAAGGTCTATCCGAGCGCCGCCGCCGCCCTCGACGGGCTTCTGCACGATGGCATGCTGATCGCCAGCGGTGGCTTCGGCCTCTGCGGCATCCCCGAACTGCTGATCGCCGCGATCCGCGACAGCGGCGTGAAGGGCCTGACCGTCGCCTCGAACAACGCAGGCGTCGATGGCTTCGGCCTCGGCGTCCTGCTGGAAACCCGGCAGATCAAGAAGATGATCTCGTCCTATGTGGGCGAGAACGCCGAATTCATGCGCCAGTATCTCTCGGGCGAACTTGAGCTGGAATTCAACCCGCAAGGCACCCTGGCCGAGCGGATGCGGGCGGGCGGCGCGGGAATTCCCGGCTTCTACACCGCGACCGGCGTCGGCACGGTCATCGCCGAGGGCAAGGAGCACCACGAATTCGACGGCAAGACCTACATCCTCGAACGCGGAATCGTGGCCGATCTGTCGATCGTGAAGGCGTGGAAGGCAGACCCCTCGGGCAACCTCGTGTTCCGCAAGACGGCGCGCAACTTCAACGTCCCCGCCGCCACCTGCGGCCGTGTCTGTGTCGCCGAGGTCGAGGAGATCGTGCCGCTCGGCAGCCTCGATCCCGATCACATCCACCTGCCGGGGATCTACGTTCACCGGATCATCTCCGGCCCGCATGAAAAGCGGATCGAGAACCGCACCGTTCGCAAGAAGGAGGCCGTGTGATGGCCGAGGCAACCAAAGGCTGGGACCGCAATGGCATGGCCGCACGCGCGGCGCAGGAACTGCGTGACGGCATGTATGTGAACCTCGGGATCGGGATCCCGACCCTGGTGGCGAACTACATCCCCGAAGGCGTGAACGTGACCCTGCAGTCCGAAAACGGGATGCTTGGCATGGGCCCCTTCCCCTACGAGGGCGAGGAAGACCCAGACCTCATCAACGCCGGAAAGCAGACGATCACCGAACTGCCGCAGACCGCCTATTTCGATTCGGCGACCTCTTTCGCCATGATCCGCGGCGGCAAGATCGCCATGGCGATCCTCGGCGCGATGGAAGTGGCCGAAAACGGCGACCTGGCGAACTGGATGATTCCGGGGAAGCTCGTCAAGGGCATGGGCGGGGCGATGGACCTGGTCGCGGGCGTCGGCCGCGTGGTCGTCGTCATGGACCACACCTCCAAGCACGGCGAGTCCAAGGTCTTGAAATCCTGCACGCTTCCCCTGACGGGCAAGGGCGTGGTGGACCGCATCATCACCAACCTGGGCGTGCTGGATGTGGGGCACAAGGGGCTGCACATCGTCGAGCTTGCCCCGGGCGTCACGGAAGAGGAACTCCGCGCCGCCACCGAGGCGACCATCGTCGGCTGATCGCTCTGGCAGTTGCAGGACCGGGGCGCGGCTCGTGCGCGCCCCGACCCTACAGCCCGGCCATGTCGGTGCGGAAGATGCAGGGGTCGGTGACCAGCATCGGCGGGCTGACGCACAGCCCCTGCGCCACCTGCCAGGCCGCGAGCACCTTGGGCACATAGTCCCGCGTCTCGGCATAGGGCGGGACACCGCCGTTGGCGCGCACCGCCCCTTCGCCGGCATTGTAGGCCGCCAAGGCAAGGACCGGATCGTAGTCGAACTCCTTCAGCAGCCAGTCCAGATAGGCCACCCCGCCCCTGATGTTCTGCACTGGATCGGTGGAGTCCTTCACGCCGAAGCGTTCGGCCGTGGCGGGGATCAACTGCATCAGGCCGACCGCCCCCGCATGGCTGACCGCGTCGGCATTGCCTGCGCTTTCGATGCCGATCACCGCCAGCACCAGGGCCGGCGAAACCTTCGTGTCCAGCGTCGCGCGCAGGATGTCCTTGCCGTATTCCTTGGACACCTCCTGCAAGTGCTGCAGCCGCGGCGCACGGACCGTCTCGCCGCCTGGCCCCTGCGACAGCGACGCCAGGGCCAGCTCGAATCGGTCTGCCCTGTCGTTGATTCCGGCGGGAACCTTGTCCCAGTACCAGGCATAGGACGAAGCCGGCGCCGGGCCGGGTTCGATATCTGATCGCTCGACGGGCGGATCTTCCTCCACGCGGCGCACGGGGTTAGGTTCCACCTTCGGCAGGGCCGCAAGATATCGGGCCTGCTCCTCCGGATCGATCTGCACGGTGATGCGCTTGCCCGGCACGGCATCGCTCACCTTCACCCGCTTGAACGTGTAGTCGTCCGCCTGCGCCGCGCAGCTCAGGGCCGTGCAGAGAATCGCGGCGATTCCCGGTCTTGTCATCGGCATGGTCGGGGCCTGCTCGCCTCGTTGTTTTGCCGGCAGAATCGCAGCATCGGGCGGGTCTGGCCAGAACTTTTCCCGACCAATCATGGCAATTCTGCCCGATTTGACCGAAAAACCACGCCCTAGCATGCAAAGGTGAACAGACTGCTAAGAATTTTTTTGTTTAATTTCAGGATCTTGCGCAGAAACCGGCAGAAATCTTCACATGACCGAAATTCTGCTGATCTCGTCCAAACTGCTGCCATTTTTGGGGGGCTATATCAGGTCATACCGAACGACGACGCCGCAGGATGCAGCAAACTCGAAGCGGTTGACGTAACAGTAGACACCTTAGCAAAGGACCAGACAAATGACCAAGTTCTCCGCTTTCCTGAAAGACGAAGCCGGCGCCGTGACCGTTGACTGGGTGGTTCTGACCGCCGCCGTCGTGGGCCTCGGCCTCCTGATCTTCTCGTGGGTCCGCCCGGCCGTGTCGAACCTGGCCGAAGCGATCAACACCGAGCTCGGCAACGCTCAGGAAACCATGACCAGCAGCGGCGCTGGCGCTGGCAGCGGCACCCCCTGATCGCTGAATTCCGCTGGAATGCTGGCCGCGCTTCGGAAGAAGCGCGGCCTTTTCCTTTTTTCGCCGGATGCAAGGGCAGTCGCCGTTCAGGCACGCCGCACAAGCCGGGTCCGTCCTCACCCACCGCGCCCTGCCCGAGTTGCGGGTTGAACATGCGCAGGACTGTCAACGCGGCTGCTTTGCAACTCGCCCGAGGCCAGCATGCGCACGGTGAAGCTGCGTCCGCGCAGATCCGGGCGACACTGATGCGGGATTTGCCGGGCCATGCCGACGCCTGCCTGAAACCCCGCGAACTTTTCGCGTCGGCCCAGAAATAGCACATGCAGTCCAAACTCTTGCCATGATTGACCCGCCAAATGGCTTCATACCGAACGGCGGAGGCAACAGCGAAAGCCACGAACGGAACGGTTGAGACACAGATGCATGCCTTAGAAAGGGACAAGACGATGACCAAGTTTTCCGCCTTCCTGAAAGACGAATCCGGTGCCGTGACCGTTGACTGGGTTGTTCTGACCGCCGCCGTCGTGGGCCTCGGCCTCCTGATCTTCTCCTGGGTCCGCCCGGCCGTGTCGAACCTGGCCGAAGCCATCAGCACCGAACTCGGCAACGCCGAGGCGTGCATGACCGCAGACAACGCTCTCGGCTGCACCCAGTAAGTCTTTCCGCACATCGCTCGGGCCGCGCCTCGTCCAGGCGCGGCCTTTCTGTTGTCAGGCCGCAGCATCCGGAGCCGCTGGAAACAGTAGGACACCCATCGCGGTATTGATGCCCGAACAATGCTAAATTTTCGCCGCATTCAACGGTCAAGGTCACACAGGAGACTTCTTGGCCAGGGAAATGGAATCAGGCAGATGACGGCCGATCGGCAATGCGGCACACCGCCGAGCACTGTCAGCAAGGCATGGCATGACCGCGCCGCCTCCATTCGGGTCGCGGGTGCCGGACCCGTGTCTTGCCGGGTTGGGCCCGCCACCGTAACAGCCTTGTGTGCCGCCGCAGATGACCTGCGGTCGCGCCCAGAACACCAGAGGTAGAAATGAGAGCAGTATTCGCGTTGGTCCTTGTCGTCGGCATGGCTCTGGCCGGCGTGGCGGTCTACATGATCCAGGGCTATATGGCCGATCTTGAAGCCGCCCTGCGGAAGGAGCAGGCCTTCAACGCCAAAGCCGGCAAGCTGGTCGAGGTCTTTGTCTTCGCCAAGCCCAAGAAATACGGCGACCCGCTGGCCGAGGACGATGTCGTCGCCATCTACTGGCCGGAGAAGAGCCTGCCTGAGACGATCTTCCGCGACAAGGCCGTGCTTTTCCCCGAGAACGCCAAGGGCCCTCGCTACATCATGCGCTCGACCGAGGCCTTCGAGCCGGTCCTCGCAAGCCGCGTCACCGAGCCGGGAGAGCTGGCGAACCTGACCTCCAAGCTGGAGAAGGGCAAGCGCGCCTTCGCGATCAAGGTCGGGACCAATTCGGGGATCTCGAACTTCGTGAAGCCTGACGACTACATCGACATCCTGTGGACCGGCAACGTCCCGGGTGTCGAAGGCGGCATCACCCGCCAGATCGAAAGCGCGGTCCTGGTGATCGCGGTGGACAATGCCATCAACGAGGGGCAGGTGACCTCGGACACTGTTGCCCAGACGGTCACAGTCGCCGCGACCCCGGAACAGGTTGCGCGTCTTGCTCAGGCCCAGGCGACCGGACGACTGACCCTGTCGCTTGCGCGAGATGCCAGCGAAACCGTTGAGGGAACTGTGGAAACCAACACCAAGGCCATGCTCGGGATCGTCGAGGAAGTTGTTGCCCCCGAGGTTGTCGAGCCTGAAGTCAAGAAGTGCTACGCCAAGCAGCGCAGCGGCGGCCAGGTGATCGAAACCGATATCGAGATCCCCTGCTCGAACTAGCGCGGGGACCGATCGGAAAGCAGGGGCGCGGCCACATGATCTGGGGCCGCGCCCTTTCCATTTTTCAATCCGTTGCGACCTGTTGCAGTTTGCCCACATCAAGAACATCGCTCAAATCATTGATTCTTGCAAAAAAGCCGGCTTGTGGCATGCTGCCTGCACACAAGGGCGTTCAAGACCCAAACGAGGCGTGGTCGAAAGGGCAGATCACATGAACATGAAACGACTCCTGGTTGCAGGCTATCTTGGTGCGTGTCTCGCATCGACGGCGCTGACGCCGGTCTCGGCCGAAGTCCTGCGCGTGATGCAGGGTCAGGCTTCCAACGCACTCAACGTTCCGATGAACCGGGCCGTTGTCGTCGAAAGCGACGTTCCCTTCGCGGAACTGTCGATCGCAAACCCCGGCATCGCCGACATCTCGACGCTGTCCGACAAGTCGATCTACGTCCTCGGCAAGGCCCCCGGGCGCACCACGCTCACGCTTTTGTCGCCGGATGGGCAACTGATCTCCAACGTCGATGTCCACGTCACCCCCGACATCGCCGAATTCAAGGAGCGGCTGCAACAGATCCTCCCGGGCGAGAACATCGAGGTCCGCACCGCCAATGACGGCATCGTGCTGTCGGGCCAGGTCTCCTCGACCGCCAAGCTCGACCGGGCGCTCGATCTTGCCAACCGCTACGCGCCTGACCGGGTGTCGAACCTGATGGTGGTCGGCGGCACGCAACAGGTCATGCTGAAGGTCCGCTTCGCCGAAGTGAACCGGACCGTCTCGAAGAACCTGTCCTCGTCGCTTGCCATTCGCGACGGCGGAAGCCTGCGCGGCGAAACCGGCACCTATCTCGGAACCGGCAACAGCATCGGCGGCGCGCTGAGCCTGCGCGAGAACGTCGCGGGCGGTATCGCCTTCGGTGGCGGGATCGGCGGCCTAGAATTCGAGGTCCTGCTCGAGGCGCTGGAATCCAAGGGCATGGTCCGCACACTGGCGGAACCCAACCTCACCGCGCTGTCCGGCCAGGAAGCCAAGTTCCTCGCCGGCGGCGAATACCCGGTTCCGGTGGCGCAGGACAACAACGCGGTAACGGTCGAGTTCAAGCCCTTCGGTGTGGAACTGAACTTCACCCCGGTGGTCGTTGATCAGGACATCATCAACCTCTCGATCAGCGCCGCGGTATCCTCGATCGACCCGGCCAACGGTATCACGGTGTCCGGTTTCAACATCGACGCCTTCAAGCGGCGCGAAACCTCCACCACGGTGGAAATGCGCGACGGCGAAAGCTTTGCAATCGCAGGCCTGCTGCAGGACGACTTCCGCGACCTGAACACCCAGTTGCCGTGGATCGGCGACGTTCCGATCCTTGGCGCGCTGTTCCGCTCGTCGGAATACCAGCGGGCGCAGACCGAACTGGTCATCATCGTCACGCCGCATCTCGTCAGCCCGGTGGCCGGTGCCGCCCTGGCGCTGCCGACCGACCGGGTCCGCATCCCGACCGAACGCGAACTGTTCCTGTTCGGTGATGTGGCGAAGGGGCCGAAGCGCGGTGCCGCTGCCGAAGTGGCTCGGCAGGATTTCAGCTCGTCCTACGGCTATGTGATGGAGTAAGGCGATGACCGGCATGCTTCCCAAACTCCTCGCCACCTCGGCACTTCTTGCCCTCACCGCCTGCGGCGAGTCCTCGGTTTCCTGGGACCGCGAGCTTGGCTCGGAGGTCGACAAGGGCCAGTTCGGCAACGCGACGATGAACAACACGCTCCTCCAGACCGGAGAGCTTACCTACACCGTCGCCCTCGCCGAACGCTTTGCCGCCGAGGTTCCGGACACGATCACCTTCGCCTTCGACAGTGCGCAGCTGACCCCCGAGGCGATGGATATCCTGCGCAAGCAGGCGAACTTCATCCGCCAGTTCCCGGAGGTCCGCTTCCGTGTCTTCGGTCACACCGACAAGGTCGGCTCCAATGCCTACAACCAGCGCCTCGGCCTGCGCCGGGCGCAGGCCGCGGTGGCCTACCTGGTCTCGCAAGGCATCAGCCGCTCGCGCCTCGAGGCCGTCGTCTCCTACGGCGAGACCCGGCCGCTGATCGCGACGAACCAGGCCGAGGTGCGCAACCGCCGCACCGTGACCGAGGTCTCGGGCTTCGTGAGTTCGCATCCCCTGGTGCTGAACGGCAAGTATGCCGAGGTCATCTGGCGCGAATATGTGACCAGCGCCACGCGCCCGCATACAACCACAACTGCCGACGCAACGGGCCAGGGTGGCGGCTGACAAATCCGCCGCAGGATCACCTGACAGGAGGCCGGGCCATGTGCCCGGCCTCTTCGTTTCCATAATCGTGATAATCCCAGAAACAGGCCCTTTTAGCCCAAATATCGCCACCATTCTTGAACAAGGTCACCCAGATAGGATGAGTTCCGGGGTCCGTTGTTCCACAGGTCGAAAGCCTCTCTGCCGCCAAGCTAACTACCTGAAATTTTTGTTCAAAAGCCCCGCACCAAAAGGACCAGACGCGAGATGACGAGCAAAGCCACAGTTCAGAGCGATCCTGCACCGATCCTCGCCTGCACGATTTCGCGCGATGTGCAGCGATTCGATCTGCTGATCGACGACATGGAAGCCGAACTGGGCGAGGCCTGGGGAGACCTCAATTTCGAGGACGCTCTGGTCTTTCTCAAGCAGCCCGACAGCACCGGGATGCAGTTCGTCGCCATTGCCGTCGACAGCGAGGACGAATCCGAACTGTCAAAGATGAACGACGTCATCAAGGCGGCCAAGGCCAAGAAGATCAAGGTTCTCCTGATCGCCAACCAGGTCAGCCCTTCGGTCCTGCACCAGATGCTCAAGCTCGGGGCCGACGACTTCGTGCCCTACCCGCTGCCCGAAGGGGCGTTGCACGACGCCATCGAACGTCTGCGCAAACCGGATCCGGTGTTGCCCGACGGGTACGATCCGGTGACCGGCACCTTCAACCCGGTGTTCAAGGCCCGCGGCGACCGCAACGGCGTGATCCTTCCCGTGCACGGCATGGCAGGCGGCGTGGGCGCCACGACATTCGCGGCCAACCTGGCCTGGGAGCTCTGCCTGATCCCCGAAGCCGAAGGCATGCGGGTCTGCGTGATCGACCTCGACCTGCAATTCGGCTCGGTCGCCACCTATCTCGACCTCCCCCGCAAGGAGGCCGTGCTCGAGATCCTGACCGACACCGCGGCCATCGATGCCGACGCGCTGATGAAGTCGATGCTGACCTTCAACGAGAAGCTGCACGTCTTCACCGCGCCGGCCGACATGCTGCCGCTCGAGATGATAACCCCGGAAGACATCGGCCGCATCCTCGACACCGCCCAGGCCAACTTCGACTTCGTCATCGTCGACATGCCGACGACCGTCGTCGCCTGGACCGAGGCGGTGCTGACGCGCGCGCATGTCTATTTCGCGCTTCTCGAACTCGACCTGCGCTCGGCCCAGAACATCCTCCGCTTCATCCGGGCGCTCAAGGCCGAGGCGCTGCCGCATGACAAGGTGCGCTACGTCCTGAACCGGGCGCCGAAATTCACCGACCTCTCGGCCAAGGCGCGGGTCAAGCGGATGGCCGAAAGCCTTGACATCGACATCGAAGTGCAGCTGCCCGATGGCGGCGAACAGGTGACGCAAGCCAACGACCACGGCCTGCCCATCGCCGAAAGCGCGAACAAGAACATCCTGCGCAAGGAACTGCAAAAGCTCGCCAAGTCCTTGTACGACCTGAACAAATCTGCCGAAACCGCAAAAGCCTGATCTAGGGGGAACAGTCCGTGTTCAGTCGGTTCAAGAAAGATACTCCCGCCGGTTCCACCCCTTCCACCGGGGGGCTGGCGCCCGTCAGCCAGGTTGCCGACAAGGCTCCCTTTGCAGCTGCGGCCCGCACCGCACAGCAGCCCGTGGTCCAGCAGCGTGCCGCGGCCGAGGCCATGGCCGCCGACAAGGAGAAGAAGCGCAAGGAGCGCCTGACCGAACTGAAGGTCGAAATCCACAAGCGCCTGCTCGAGGACCTGAACCTCTCGGCCATCGAATCGGCGACCGAGCAGTCGCTCAGGGGCGAAATCGCGGCTCTGACCAACGAGGCGCTGGACGACATGTCCGTCGCGTTGAACAAGGAAGACCGCCTCGCCCTGACGCAAGAGCTCTACGACGAGGTCATGGGTCTCGGTCCGCTGGAGCCGCTGCTCAAGGACGAGACGATCAGCGATATCCTGGTCAACGGTCCGAAGCGCATCTTCGTCGAACGCGCCGGCAAGCTGCAACTGTCGGATGTCACCTTCCGCGACGAGCGCCACCTTCTGCGGATCATCGACAAGATCGTGTCCGCCGTGGGTCGCCGCGTCGACGAATCGAACCCCTACTGCGACGCCCGTCTTGCCGACGGCAGCCGCTTCAACTGCATGATCCCGCCGATCGCCGTGGACGGCTCGCTCGTCTCGATCCGGAAATTCAAGAAGGACAAGCTGAAGATCGAGGACCTGGTCCGCTTCGGCGCCTTCACCGAGGAAATGGCCGCCTACCTCCAGGCCGCAGTGTCCTGCCGGCTGAACATCATCGTCTCGGGCGGCACGGGTTCGGGCAAGACGACCACGCTCAACGCGCTGTCGTCCTTCATCGACAACCACGAGCGCGTGCTGACCATCGAGGACACGGCCGAACTTCAGCTGCAACAGGTCCATGTGGGCCGGATGGAAAGCCGTCCGGCCAACGTCGAGGGCAAGGGCGCGGTGACCCAGCGCGACTGTCTGCGCAACGCCCTTCGTATGCGTCCCGACCGCATCATCGTGGGGGAAACCCGGGGCGAGGAAGTCATCGACATGCTTCAGGCCATGAACACCGGCCACGACGGATCCATGACCACGATCCACGCCAACAACCCGCGCGACGCGATCTCGCGTCTGGAAAACATGGTCGCCATGGCCGGGATCGAGATGCCGCTCAAGGCCGTCCGCAGCCAGATCGCCTCGGCCGTCAACCTGATCGTGCAGGCCAGCCGCCTGCAGGACGGGACGCGCCGCATGACCTCGGTGACCGAAATCACCGGCATGGAAGGCGAAGTCATCTCGATGCAGGAAGTCTTCCGCTTCGAGCGTCTGGGGGTCGAGCCCTCGGGCAAGATCATCGGCCGCTTCAATGCAACCGGCATCCGTTCGGCCTACTCCGACCGCTTCCGCCAGTGGGGATTCGACCTGCCGGCCTCCATCTACGAACCGATCGCCTGACCGCCATGCAAATCAGCGCAGCACCCCTGATCTACCTGATGATCTTCGTTGCGGTCGTCGTGATCGTCAACGGCATCTACCTGATTGTCTTCGGAAAATCGGTCAGCCTCAACAGTCGCGTCAGCCGCCGGCTTGCGCTTCTGGAAAAGAACGCGAACCGCGAACAGGTGCTGGAACAGCTCCGCAAGGAGATGAACCAGCACCTGAACGCGCGCAACATTCCGCTCTACTCCATGCTGGCCAAGAAGGCGCAGCGGGCGAACATCGCCTTCTCTCCCCAGGCGCTGATCGGGATCATGGCGGCCTTGTCGGTCTTTGCCTTCCTGATGCTCTCCGCCTTCACCGCCGCCGAATTCGGCCTGCGTCTGGTGCTGGGCATCGCGATGGGCGTGGGCGGGGTTTTCTTCTGGGTCAACCGGACGGCGAAGAAGCGGATGAGCCTTCTGGAAGAACAGCTGCCCGATTCCATCGAACTGATGGTTCGCAGCTTGCGCGTCGGCCATCCGTTCTCGACCGCCATCAGCATTGTGGCCAAGGAGATCCCTGATCCGCTCGGCTCCGAGTTCGGCGTGATCGCGGACGAGGCCGCCTATGGCCGCGACGTGGCCGAATCGCTCAAGGCCTTCGCCGAGCGGATGGACAGCCAGGACCTGCGCTTCCTTGCGGTCGCCGTGTCGATCCAGCAGCAGTCGGGCGGCAACCTTGCCGAGATCCTCGAAGGCCTTTCCAAGGTGGTCCGCGCCCGCTTCAAGCTGTTCCGCCGCGTCCGCGCCATCACGGCCGAGGCGAAGTGGTCGGGCATGTTCCTGTCGGGCTTCCCCATCGTCGCGCTGATCATGATCAACGTGGTGCAACCCGACTACTACGACGAGGTGAAGGGCACCTCGGCCTATATCCCCGCGGCGCTTTTCGTCGTCACCTTCCTCATCATCAACATCATCTACATGAAGGTGATGACCAACATCAAAGTGTAGGTCTGGACCATGGAATTCCTCTCGAACCTCATGTCCGGCATCACCGAGCGTTTCGGGCCAATGGCCCCGCTGCTTGCCGTCGGGCTGCTCGGTTTCCTCCTTGTGCTGCTGGCCCTGCCGGTGGTGATGAAACGGCAGCGCGACCGCTTTCGCGAGCTGAAGGAACAGGCGCCGACCAGCGCCAAGGACAAGAAGCGCGCGCTGCGCAAGACCGAGCGCGTGGACAAGCTGGAGAAGTTCGCCCATTTCCTCGAACCGCAGAAGAAAGAGGAACTGTCAGCGGCCAAGCTGACGATGCTGCGGGCGGGCTATACCGGCAAGAACTCGGTCCGGATGTTCCACGCGATCCAGTTCCTCCTGGCCATCCTTTTCCTGGTCGTTGGCCTGATCGTCGCGCTCGTCAAGTCGATGTCGCAGGAGATGTCTGGCGTCGACCTGATCCTGCACAGCATCCTGCCCTGCGCCATCGGCTACTACCTGCCGCGCTACTGGGTGAACAAGCGCGTCAAGCAGCGCCAGAACGAGATCATCGAGGGCTTCCCCGATGCGCTCGACCTGATGCTGGTCTGCGTCGAGGCCGGTCAGTCGCTGGACCAGTCGATCATCCGCGTCGGCAAGGAAAGCCGGGCGGGCTACCCGGCCCTGGCAGACGAATTCGAGATGGTCGCGCAAGAGGTCAAGGCCGGCAAGGAACGCATCGCGGTGCTGAAGGACATGGCCGAACGTGTGGGCGTGCCCGACGTGGCCTCCTTCGTGACGACGATCATCCAGTCGGCCACCTTCGGCACCTCGATCGCCGACGCGCTGCGGGTCTATTCCGCCGACATGCGCGACAAGCGCATCATGCGGGCCGAGGAAAAGGCCAACATGTTGCCGACGAAACTGACCCTCGGCACAATGCTGTTTACAGTTCCGCCGCTTCTGGTCATTCTGATCGGGCCTTCCGTTTACGGGATGGTGACAATGCTGACCCAACTCGCGGGCGGCCTCTAGGACCGAGCGGTATGTGACTTGCGCAAGGCAGTCGTCCTGACACTGTGTTCTGCGCTTCTCCTGGCCGGCTGCGTGCCGGCCAGCGGCGTTTCCCGGAACAATCCCTATGGCGTGGATGCCCGGGGCGAAGCCGTGGACGGCATGACCGTCGGCCACCGGCTTATGGAAGCGGGCGAGCACGAGCTGGCGCTGAAGGCCTATCTTCGCGCCGCATCCGAGACCGGGATCAACGCGGATGTGCTGTCGTCGATCGGTTCGGCCAACCTGGCGCTCGGGCGGCTCGGCCAGGCCGAGAAGATGCTGAAGCGTGCGCTGGAGCTCGATCCGAATTTCGTCCCCGCCGTGAACAATCTGGGCGTGGTGAAGATGGAGCAGGGCCAGACCGGCGAGGCGCGGATCCTTTTCCAGCGCGCCTTTGCGCTGGATAGTGGCGAAACGGACTCGATCCGGGAAAATCTGATGCTCGCTATCGCGCAAAGCGAGGCGAACGTGTATGATCCTCAACAAGAAGAACAAAACGGCGGGTTCCGTCTGGTCCGGCAGGAAAAGGGCAAGTACGTCCTTCTCTCCGATCTCTAGGCGGCGACACGTCCAAGACGATACGGGCAGTCAACAAAAAGGACGCTGAAGATGCGCCATCCGGCTTTCGTAGTGCTGTGCCTTGGCGGTGCAGTCGCCTTGTCAGCCTGTCAGAAGAGCTCTGACGCACAGGTCCAACGGGCACTCAAGGACGTGAACGTCATTGACGAAACCAACCTCAACGACGTGATGATGACGGTGGCCGACCCGAACGAGGCGGTCGCCTATTTCACCCGCGCCCTGCAGCAGAACCCCGACCGCATCGACCTGATGCGCGGCCTGGCCCGCTCGCTGACCCGGGCGCAGAAGCCGACCGAGGCGGCGCAGGTCTGGCGCCAGGCCGTCGCGCACAAGGATGCGACCCCGGAGGACCGGGTCATGCTGGCCGACGCGCTGATCCGGTCGAACCAGTGGCCCGAGGCCAAGGCCGAACTGAACCAGATCCCGCCGACGCACGAAACCTTCGACCGCTACCGGCTGGAGGCGATGATCGCCGACAGCGACAAGAACTGGAAGAAGGCCGACAGCTTCTACGAGACCGCCGCCGGCCTGACCACGACGCCTGCCGGGGTGCTGAACAACTGGGGCTTCTCCAAGCTCACCCGCGGCGACGCGGCCGGGGCCGAGAAGCTGTTCACCGAGGCGCTGACCTACGATCCGAACCTCTTCACCGCGAAGAACAACCTCGTCCTCGCTCGGGCGGCCCAGCGCAAGTACGATCTGCCGGTGGTGCGCATGACCCAGGTCGAACGGGCCGAGCTTCTGTATTCCATGGCGCTTGCCGCCATCAAGCAGGGCGACGTCTCGGTCGGGAAAAGCCTGCTGAACCAGGCGATCGAGACGCACCCGCAGCATTTCGAAGCCGCGGTGCGCAGCCTGCAAGCTCTTGATGCGAATGTGAAAACCTGATGCTAGAGCCGACCGGTGCGATGATCCTCCTTGTTCCCGTGCTGCCCATCGCGATCTGGGCGGCTCTGTCGGACCTGAAACGGATGAAGATCCCAAATGCCTCCGTCCTGGCCATGGCGGCGGTCTGGCCGCTGCTCGGCTGGTATGTGTCGCCGACGCTGACCGTCTGGGCCTGGGGCTTCGCGCTGATGGCGATCGTGTTCGTCGCGGGCTTCCTGATGTATCTGACCGGCACCTTCGGGGCCGGCGACGCCAAGTTCGCCGCTGCCATGGCCGGCATCTTCGTGGGCGGCAGTATCGGCGAGATCCTCCTCATCATCTTCCTCTGCATGGTCGGCGCGCTGGTCGTCCACAGGCTGTTGCGCAGCATCCCTCTGGTGCGCAACGCAACGCCGGACTGGGAAAGCTGGACCAGACGGCGCTACTTCCCCTTCGGTCTGGCACTGTCCGCGATCGTCATCGTCTATCTTCTTGCCGCCATCTGGCCACAGGGCTGACACAAGTCACGTTTACGACTCAATGCGCAAACCTGCGCTAGATTGTCCACGGAGCTTGCCCTATGAACGCTGAGGCCCCGGTGTCGGGCGTGCAACCGCCGCCCTCCCCTCGTACGCTGGAAGATACCGGCCTGTCGATCATCACGATGCGCGACATCCTGTTGAAGACGATGTTCCGCACCAACCAGTCGCAGGTCACGGCCCTGGCCAAGATCATCTGCCTGCCCGTGCCGCTGACCCAGGAACTGGTGGACCTCGCCCGCTCGCAGAAGCTTCTGACGGCGATGGGCACGCTGCATGCCACGGCCGGCAACGAGATGGGATACGAGCTGACCGACGCCGGAAAGGCGCGCGCCCTGGATGCCCTGTCGCAATCGGAATACTACGGCGCGATGCCGGTGCCGCTCGACCAGTATTCGGTGCAGGTCAAGCGCCAGTCGGTCCGCGACATCCGGCTGAACCGCGAACAGCTTCTGTCCGGCATGGGCCATCTCATCCTGCCGCCCGACCTGATCGACAACCTGGGCCCGGCCGTGACCTCGGGCCGCTCGATCCTTCTCTACGGCCCGCCCGGCAACGGCAAGTCCTCGATCTCGCACGGCATCCGCGCCGCCCTTGGCGACAAGGTCTATGTGCCCCGTGCCATCGAATATTCCGGCCAGATCATCAGCGTCTATGACCCGATCGTGCACTCGGCCGCCGAGATGGCCGTGGACGACCCGAACTCGCTTCGGCGCACCTCGAACCGCTTCGACAACCGCTATGTCTATTGCGAGCGCCCCTCGGTCATCACCGGCGGCGAACTGTCGCTCGACATGCTGGACCTCGCCTACAACCCCACCGCACGGACCTATCAGGCGCCGCTGCAGCTCAAGGCCACTGGCGGCATCTTCATCATCGACGACCTCGGCCGCCAGGCAGAGCCGCCGCAGAAGATCGTCAACCGCTGGATCGTGCCGCTGGAGGAATCTCGCGATATCCTCGCGCTGCAGTCGGGCGAGAAGTTCACCGTGCCCTTCGACACGCTGGTCATCTTCTCGACCAACTTCCACCCCAACCAGATCTTCGACGGCGCGGCGCTGCGGCGGATCTTCTTCAAGATCAAGATCGACGGGCCGAGCCAGGAGAACTTCCTGAAGATCTTCGCCATGGTGGCGCGCAAGAAGAAGATGCCCCTCGACGAAACCGCGCTGATGCACCTGATGAAGGTCAAGTTCCCGACGATCCAGAACAACTACGCGAACTACCAGCCCGTCTTCCTGATCGACCAGATGATCGCGGTCTGCGAATTCGAGAACATCCCCTATCAGATGACCCCGGAACTGATCGACCGCGCCTGGGCCAACATGTTCGTCCGCCAGGAAGACATCGCGCACTGACCCGGTCCCTCGTAGTTCGACGTCGTTCGACTTCGTCTCCTCCTCGGCCCAGCGAGGAGTGACGAAGTCATCGACGAGCGGTCACGCAAAGACCGTGACGCCCCGTTCCGTCACCACAGCATCCAGGCGCTGGTCGAACTCGTCCGTCGGCACCGCGTCCACCTCCTGCGCCGCGAAGGCGAACCCCACCGCCAGCACGGGCCCCCGCGACCGCAAGAGCTGCAGCGTCCGGTCATAGAAGCCCCCGCCATAGCCCAGCCGATAGCCGCGCCGGTCCCAGGCCAGAAGCGGCACGATCAGCACCTCGGGTTCAACCCAGGCACCCTCCTCGGGGATCATTGCCTTGAAGGCGCCTTCCACCAGCCGACACCCCGGCGTCCATTCCCGGAACCGCAACGGTGCGGCCCTTGCGACGATCACCGGCACGCCTACCGGCCCCTGATGCGCCGCCATCGCCGGCAGGGGGTCGATCTCGGTCCGCATCGGCATGTATCCCGACAGGACCTTGCCCCGATGCTTCGAGAGAAGATCCGCAAGGATTTCTGCCGCCTGCCCCTGCCCTGCCGCAAAGGCCTCGGCCCTGCGGGCAAAGGCCGCCGCCCGCGCCGCCGCCTTGACATCGCTCATAACAGCATCACCGTCGCGAGGCCCAGGAAGGCAAAGAATCCCATCACATCCGTCAGGGTGGTCACGAATGTCCCCGAGGCCAGAGCCGGATCCATCCCCAGCCGGGTCAGCGTCAGGGGCACCAGCACGCCGCCCAGCGCCGCGACGATCTGATTCACGATCATGGCCATCGCCAGCACCAGCCCCAGATGCCAGTCCCCGAAGATCAGCGTCCCCGCCACGCCCAGAATCAGCGCCAGGCCGACGCCGTTCAGGATTCCGGCCCCGAGCTCGCGCCAGACCACGCGCGCGGCGTTGGCCTGGGTCAGGTCGCGCGTGGCCAGCGCCCGGACCGCCACTGCCAGCGACTGGGTGCCCGCGATCCCGCCCGTGGACGCCACGATGGGCATCAGCGCCGCCAGCGCCACCAGCGCCGCGATCGTCGCCTCGAACCGGCTGATCACCAACGCCGACAGCGAGGCGGTAGCGAGGTTCACCACCAGCCAGGGCAGGCGCTGCCGTGCCGTCTCGAACGCCCCGTCGTTCACGCTCGCCTCGTCGCCCACCCCGGCCAGGCGCAGCATGTCCTCCTCGTGTTCTTCGTCCAGCACGTTCATCGCATCGTCGATGGTGATGACCCCGACCAGCCGGCCCGAGGCATCCACCACCGGACAGGAGATCAGGTGATACTGGTTGAAGATGTAGGCCACGTCCGCTTCCGGGTCGGTGGCCTCGATGGTGCGGAAACTGTCCTCGGTGATCTCGGCCAGCTTCGCCTCGCGGCCCGAGGACAGGATGCGCCCCAGCGTGGCGTAGCCCACCGGCTTCATCCGCGGATCGACCAGGATCACGTGGTAGAACTGATCCGGCAGGTTGTCGGCCTTGCGCAGATAGTCGATGGTCTCGCCCACGGTCCAGTGTTCGGGGGCCACCACCACCTCGCGCTGCATCAGACGGCCGGCGGAATACTCCGGATAGGACATCGCCTGCTCGACCGCCACGCGGTCGGCATCCTCCAGCGCGTCGAGGATCACCTCCTGCTGCGGCTGGTCAAGATCCTCCAGCAGGTCCACGACATCGTCGGTTTCCAGATCGCGCACCGCCTCGACAAGGACTTCGCGTGGCAGGGCCTCGACCACCTCCTCGCGGATGTCCTCGCTGATCTCGGAGAGGATCTCGCCGTCGATCTCGTGCGACCACAGCGCCAGCAGAGCCTTGCGGTCGGCCGGTCCGATCTGTTCCAGCAGGTCGGCGATGTCGGCGGCATGCAGCGGCTCCAGCAGCGCATCGACGGCCTCGCGGTTGCCCGCCTCGACCGCCTCCAGCACCGCATCGATGCGCGCCTGGTCCAGCACCTCTTCCTCGGTCTCGGCCAGATCTTCCGCCATGCTTCCCCCGTCCGATTGCCGCGTCCCCGGCGAAAACAGTTTCGCCGAAACCGAAGCAGCGGGCAAATTTACCCCGGACCGGAATGCCCTTAGTCTGCTGGCGTGGCAAGGGGATAACGTCCATGGATCTACTGATCGGCCAGGTCATCCGCTTCGAGGGCGACCCGTTCCGCGACGGCATCGAGGCCGCGCGCCATCACCGCCGGGGCGCGGTCGCGGTGGATGGGGGCCGCATCGTCGCCGTGGGCGAGGCCGATGACCTGCGCGCCCGCTACCCGCAGGCGCAACGGCATGACCACGGCGACCGGCTGATCTCGGCCGGGTTCATCGACGCCCATGTCCACTATCCCCAGACGGCGATCATCGCCTCGTGGGGCAAGCGGCTGATCGACTGGCTGAACAGCTACACCTTCCCCGAAGAGATGCGCTTTGCCGATCCCGCCTATGCGCAAGAGATCGCGAACCGCTACCTCGACCTGGTTCTGGCGTGCGGGACCACTACCGTCTGCTCCTACGCCACGATCCACCCCGCCAGCGTGGATGCCTTCTTCACCGCGGCGCGGGCGCGCGGCCTGCGGGCCTTTGCCGGCAAGACCTGCATGGATCGCAACGCGCCAGAGAGCCTGCGCGACACGGCGCAATCGGCCTACGACGACTCGAAACGCCTGCTGGAGAAATGGCACGGGGTGGACCGCCTGTCCTATGTCATCACCCCCCGCTTCTCGCCGACCTCGACGCCCGAACAATTGGCGGCCCTCGGCGCGCTCTGGCGGGAATATCCCGACTGCCTGATGCAGACCCACCTCTCCGAACAGACCGACGAGATCGCCTGGGTCCGCGACCTCTTTCCGCAATCGCGCGACTATCTCGACACCTACGAGGCGCAGGGCCTGTTGCGCGAAGGCGCGGTCTATGGCCATGCCATCCACCTGACCGACCGCGAACGCGCGCGGCTGGCCGAGGCGGGGGCCTCGCTCATTCATTGCCCGACCTCGAACACCTTCATCGGCTCGGGCCTCTTCGACATGACGCTGGCGCAGCACCTTCGCGTCGGGTTGGCCACCGACACCGGGGGCGGGTCGAACTTTTCCATGCTGCACACCATGGCCGCCGCCTACGAGGTGGCGCAGCTGCGCGGCCAGTCGCTGCATCCCGCGCAGCTCTGGTGGCTGGCGACGCAAGGCTCTGCCCGTGCGCTGCATGCCGAGGACAGGATCGGCAACATCGCCCCTGGGATGGAGGCAGATCTGGTGGTGATCGACCTCGCATCGACCCCAGCCATCGAACAGGCGACACGGCGGGCCGAGACGCTCTGGCAGCAGCTTTTCCCGACGATCATGATGGGCGACGACCGCGCCGTGGCCGAGGTCTGGGTGGGTGGGCAAAGGCGCGGTTGAAAGTCGATCGAACCAGCGCCAATGTCTGGTGCATGGCGCGCCTTGGTGCCGATCACCCGCCCCCGGATGGCTGACACTCATGGTCGACCGCAGATCCCTTTTGCTGAAGCATATCGATGTTTCGGAACAAGGTATTGAAATTGCTCCATATTTCAATCCAACCCTTGCAAAGCGCGACGGCTACCGGGTTCTTACGGTCGATGTCTTCGATACCGCCACTCTCCGGCAGAATGCGCTTGCGGATCCGGGTGTTCCCGACGACCGGATTGCCGAGATCGAGGAGGTCGACATCGTGTGCGATGCCTCCTCGCTGGGACAGGCCGTGACCGGCCTGGGCAAGCAGGGACAGTTCGGCTACGTCCTCTCGTCGCACAATTTCGAGCATCTTCCGGATCCGATCCGCTTCCTGCAAGGCTGCTCGATCGCCCTGGCGCCGGGTGGCGTCCTCAGCATGGCGGTGCCCGACGGGCGGGCCTGTTTCGATCATTTCCGGATGCCGACCCGCCTGTCCGACTGGCTGCAGGCCTACCATGGCCAGCGCAGCCAGCCGTCGCCCGAAACCATCTTCGATTCGCTCTCGAACCTGGCCCAATACGGCCGGGGCGGCAATCTTGCCGTAGGCTGCGACATCAGCCTTGACGATCCGCGTCACTTCCAGCCCATGAATGATCTCGCCGCTGCCTATGCCGAATATCTGGAGCGGATCTCCTCGCCTCAGCCCTATCGTGACACGCATTGCACGGTCACCTTTGGCGCGGCACTGGAAAACATGCTTTGGGATCTGCGCTTTCTGGGCCTTGTCGATCTGGAGATCATCGAGGTCACCGAGACTCTGGGGCAGGAATTCTTTGTCCACATGCGAAAGCCCGTGACGTCCGCTCCTGTTGATTCCAAGGCCTTCTACGCGGCGCGTGCAGTTCGGCTTCGCAAGGTGGTGGACGGTCTGGGGACCGCCGGCTTCGGGCGGCCCGGTCCGGGGCAATCGGCGGTGTCGCTCACGGCGCAGCGGGCGGTCCGAAGGTCGAAGTCCTTCATCGAACGCCTGCTGCCGACAGGGACCGTCGCGTCGATCCGTTCCTGGAACCGCCGCCGCAAGGAACGCCGGCACTGAACCTGCCTTTCCTGGCCGAGGCCAGGAAACCTGCGCGGTCCTGCGCGGTATCGGATCCGGGCCACGGCACCGCGCCTACCCACGCCGCAACAGGCCAGCCCGGCATCCCAAGTCCGAGGGTCGTCCTGTGCGTCGCACCGGATCCGGCCGGATCACTCGGCCAGTTCCCAGCCGTCCGGATAGAAGTCGTGCCGCAGGGCGATCTCGGTGGCGATGCGTTCCCGCTCCCAGATCGCCTCGGGCGTCACCGGAATGGGGCCGATGGCGGCAATCAGCGTCTCGCCGTCCTTCAGCCGCCGGGTGCGGAAACCCGCCTGCCGCAAGGCCCGCTCGAAGGCCGGCCACGAGGCATCCAGCTCCTCGATGAAGAAGGCATATTCCACAACCGCCGTCTTCGGCAGGCTGACCCCCTTCGACATGCGGAAGGTCTGGAACGTCTCGCGCCGCTGGGCGGCATAGTCGTGCGGCATGGGCGGCCTCCTGCGGCCGTTCTAGCCTAGTCGGCGCGTGTGCAGAAGCCCCGCTCGAAGGCCGCGTCCCAGGTCCAGTCGCTGGCGTTCAGCGCCTCGAACCCGACCGGTTCCAGTTGCCGCGTCGTCCCGTTCTCGGTCGAGGTCATCCGCCACAGATCCACCTCGCAGTCGCGGGTCTCGGGCGGGCCATCGAGCGCCTGGAAGGTCGAATGCCCGGCATAGCCGACCACCGTGTACTGGTTGTCGATGAACTGAAGCTGCGTCACCGACCGGCCCTCGGCTTCTTCGTCGGCGTATTCGACCACGATCTGCAGGATCGCGCCGTCCGGGCCATCCAGCACCTCCAGCGCCTGCCGGGTGGCAAAGGCACCCAGCGCGATCGCGGGGTTGTCGAACTCCGGCTCGGCGTCGGGCGAAGGGACGCCCTCCATCGCCCCGTTCCAGATCGTCAGCCGCAGCTTGTCCTCGTTCTGGGTCAGGCGCGCCAGGAAGAAGAACCCCTGGTTCGACGCCCCCGCCCAGTTGCCGCTGGCCTCGGACAGGACGGTCTGCGCACCGGCGGGCAGGGCGAGGATCATCGACAGGATCAGGGCGGACAGCTTGTGCATTGGGGTCTCCGGTTGCAGGTGGCCGGAGAATGCCCGGCCCGGGCCGCTGGCGAAAAGGCCGGAAAACCCGATGCGCTAGCCGGCAAGCCGGACGGCCAGCCGACGCTGCTGCTCCAGCAGACGCGGAAGGTCCAGCGTGATCAGCTGACCGTCCCGCACGATCTGCCGTCCCTCGACGATCAGGTCGCGCACCCGGCTCGGCCCGCACAGGATCAGCGCCGCCACCGGATCCCAGGCGCCTGCCGCCTCGACGCCCCGAAGGTCCCAGATCGCCAGATCGGCACGCTTGCCCGGCTCGACCGAACCCAGGTCATCCCGCCCCAGCACCTGCGCACCACCCAACGTGGCGATCTCCAGCGCCTCGCGCGCTCCCATCGCGTCTGCCCCCCGCGCCACGCGCTGCAAGAGCATGGCCATCCGCGCTTCGGAAATGAGGTTGCCCGCATCGTTCGACGCCGAGCCGTCCACGCCCAGCCCCACCCGGCACCCCGCGTCCCGCATCGCCCGGATCGGCGCGATGCCGGATCCGAGTCTACAATTCGAACATGGGCAATGGGAAATTCCGGTCCGTGACCGGTTGAAAAGTTCAATTTCCGAACCATCCAGCTTGACGCAATGGGCATGCCAGACATCGGCACCGGTCCAGCCCAGGTCCTGGGCATACTGGCCCGGACGACAGCCGAAGCGTTCCAGCGAATAGGCGATGTCCTCGTCGTTCTCGGCCAGATGGGTATGCAGCATCACCCGCTTGTCGCGCGCTAGCAGGGCGGAATCGCGCATCAGCTCGCGGCTGACCGAGAAGGGCGAACAGGGCGCGAGGCCCACCCGCACCATCGCCCCCGGCCGGGGATCGTGGAAACGGTCCACCACCCGGATCATGTCCTCGAGGATCGCCGTCTCCGTCTCGACCAGGCTGTCCGGCGGCAGGCCCCCGGCGCTTTCGCCGATCGACATCGCGCCGCGCGTGGGGTGGAAGCGCAGGCCGACCTCCCCTGCCGCGGCGATGGTGTCGTCCAGCCTTGCCCCGTTGGGAAAGAGATACAGGTGGTCCGAGGTCAGGGTGCAGCCCGACAGCGCAAGCTCGGCAAGCCCGACCTGGGCCGAGACGAACATCTCCTCCGGCCCGAAACGCGCCCAGATCGGATACAGCGTCTTCAGCCAGCCGAACAGCAGCGAATCCTGCCCGCCCGGCACCGCCCGTGTCAGCGTCTGGTAAAGGTGATGATGCGTGTTCACCAGCCCCGGCGTGACCACGCAGCCCCGCGCCTCGATCACTTCGACGCCTTCGTCAGACAGGCTCGGCCCAACCCCGGCAATGATGCCGCCGCGGATCAGCACGTCTGCCCCACGCAGTTCGGACCGCCGGGCGTCCATCGTCGCCACCACATCGGCATTGCGGATCAGGATGTCGGGCATCGGTGCACCTTTTGCGCACCCTTCGGTTTCATGGGAAACCCTGGCGGGTCGTCAGAAGGGCGAAGGACACGACCGGCACAGGCAGGATAGCCCGCGACCGGGCAGGCCGGCAACCTTCCGCTCCGGAGGAAGGTGCTTCAAACGCAGCCGAAAGGCGCGAGCTGCCAGCGGGCCTCAGCCGTTCAGCAGCGCCAGCGCCTCGGCGTGCAGCTCGCGGCTCGCCGCTGCCAGGATCTGCCCGCCGTCCAGCGCCGGACGACCCTGCCAGTCGGTGACGATACCGCCCGCCGCCTCGATCACCGCGATCGGGGCCTGCACGTCATAGGCCTGCAATCCCGCCTCGATCACCAGGTCGATCTGGCCCGCCGCGATCAGCGCATAGGCGTAGCAGTCCGTCCCGTAGCGCACCAGCCTTGCCCCCGCCGCGACGCGGCGGAAGGCCGCGCCCTCCTCGGGCGTGCCGACTTCGGGGAAGGTGCTGAACAAGAGCGCCTCGCGCAGGGGCCGCGCCGCGCGCACGCCCAGCGCCGCCTCGCCCATCGGGCCCTTCATGCGGGCCCGGCCAAGCCCGCCCTCGAAGCGTTCGCCGATATAGGGCTGGTCGATGATGCCATAGAGCACCCCTTCCGCATCGCGGACCGAGATCAGCACGCCCCATGTCGGCGTGCCGGCCAGATAGCTGCGCGTCCCGTCGATCGGATCCAGCACCCAGGTCAGACCGCTCGATCCGGGGACCGTGCCGAATTCCTCGCCGAGGATCCCGTCGTCCGGGCGGCGGCGCGCAAGAACCTCGCGCATCCGCTCTTCGGACAGACGGTCCGCGGCAGTCACCGGATCGAACCGGTCGGTTTCCTTGTTTTCGGCCACCAGCGCGCGAGTCCTGAAATGCGACAGGGTGGCAACGCGCGCGACATCGGCCAGTTCATGCGCCGTGGCGACCAATTCCGCCGCAAGCGCCGCTGAAACCCGCATGATTCCTCTCCGACCTTGAAGGGGCCCGTGGCCCCGCCCCCGGCGCTAATGGCGCGCGGGGGCAAGGTCAAGGCAGTCAGGCGGCTTCCGAGAGAACCCGGGCCAGGTCGAACAGCCGACGACGCTGCGCCTCGGGGATGGCGTAGTAGGAGCGCACCAGTTCCAGCGCCTCCTTGTCCGACATCATGTCGCCGTGGGCATAGGTCGTCGCGACCTGACCATCGGCGAGACCTTCGAAGAAGAACGAGATCGACACGCCCAACGCATCGGCGATGTCCCAAAGCCGGGAGGCGCTGACCCGGTTCATGCCGGTCTCGTACTTCTGGATCTGCTGAAACTTGATTCCGACCTTGTCGGCCAGTTGCTGCTGCGTCATGCCAACCATCCAGCGGCGGTGACGGATGCGCTTGCCGACATGTGCGTCTACGGGATGCTTCATTCTATACTCCAACAACGAGTGTCTATTCCCCTCGCAGTCCTCTAAGCAAGTTCCATGCCAACTCCGCGGAATGGACAGAGCCCCAGAAAAAAATCTTCGGCCGCCCGAAAACCTGTCCTTTTGGACAAGTCGAATTATACGCGCGTATAACACACGGTGTGGTTGTCCTTACCGGGCGAAGAAACGCACAAGACCGAATCAGAACTCTCCTCAAAGTGGTATCGCATTTCGCATTGCATTTTGCACGTGCCCCACAGGGTCTTTTGCAGAATGCGAATAAACGGGTCGTGGCATTGCAAGAAACGGTGTAGCAGCCAAAGATCTTACACCGTAAGTAGTAGAAACAACCCTTCGAATTGGAGCCAATCATGCAGGCCTGGCAGGTCAGCGAACCCGGCGGCGCCCCGACGCTCGGCTCGATCGACACCCCGGTTCCCGTTAAAGGCGAAATCGTTGTCCGCGTGGAAGCAGTCGGGCTCAACTTCGCGGATATGCTCTCGATCCAGGGCAAGTACCAGGTCCGACACCCGTTTCCCTATGTGCCGGGCATGGAACTCTCGGGCGTGGTCGAGACGCTGGGCCCGGAGACCGACGGGCCGGCTCCCGGCACCCGGATCTTGTCCACCTGTCCCTCCGGCGCCCTTGCCGAACGTGTGGCCCTGCCCGCTACCCGGGTCTGCCCGCTTCCCGATTGCATGAGCTTTGTCGAAGCCGCCGGTTTTCCCATCGCCTACGGAACCTCGCATCTGGCACTGACGCATACGGCGCGGCTGCGGGCGGGCGAGACCCTGTTCGTGACCGGCGCCGCCGGCGGCGTGGGGCTGACGGCGGTCGAGATCGGCAAGCGGCTGGGCGCAAGGGTCATCGCCTCCGCCCGCGGGAAAGACCGGCTGGAGATCGCCCGTGCCGCGGGGGCGGACGTGCTGATCGACAGCGAGGCGCCCGGACTGAAAGAGGCGCTGCGGGCCGAAGGCGGCGTCGATGTCGTCTATGACGCTGTCGGCGGGCCGGCCTTCGATGCCGCGCTGCGCGCCTGCCGACCCGAGGGGCGGCTTCTTGCGATCGGTTTCGCCTCGGGCGAGGTTCCGCAGATCCCGGCGAACCTCCTTCTGGTGAAGAACCTCACCGTTTCGGGATTCTGGTATGGAGGGATGGAGACACACGCTCCGTCCCTGGTCGCCGCCAGCTTGGCCGAGCTTCTGCGCTGGCGGGCCGAGGGGCTGATCCGTCCCCATGTCAGCCACGTCCTGCCCTTTGACGCCTTTCCCGAGGGTCTGGCACTCTTGCGCGACCGCAGGGCGACCGGAAAGGTCGTGATCCGGGTTCAGCAGCAGTAGGCCAGGCGCAGCTCGGCCATGAGCATGTCCACCGCCTCGCCCGTCGCCGCCGGCGAACGGTAGAGCGCAAGCTTCATCTCGCCCAGCGCCGGCAGCTGGTTCTCGGCCTCGATCACCTCGGTATCGGCCGGGATGTTGCCCAGCATCCGGGCCGAGACCGCCAGGTCGGCGGCCACCATCGCCTCGACCGCCTGCTCGCTTTCCCCGCCAGTCGCCAGCTCCCACGAGATCCCGGCCCGGTCCAGCGCCGCCTGAGCCGCCGGGCGAAAGATGCAGCCGTCCTTGAAGCCCAGGCGCAGCGGCCGGCGCTGCCAGGCGGTGCCTTCCGGAGCGCCGACCCAGACCAGCGGCCGCGCGCCCAGAACCTCGGCGCCGGGATCGGGGCTGTCCTCGGTGGTCACGATCACGTCGAACCCGCCGCGGGCGAACTCCTGCTTCATGGCAATGGTGAAGGACGAGACCAGGTTCACCTGCACCCGGGGATAGGTCTGCGCCATCCGCTTCAGGATGCCGGGGATCGCCGGATAGACCACGTCATGCGGCACCCCCAGCCGGATCGTGCCACAGCAGGCCGTGGCGTTGAAGCGCGACAGCGCCTCGTCGTTCAGGGCCAGCATCCGGCGGCCGTAGGACAGAAGCTGCTCGCCCTCCGGCGAAAGCGCCAGCTTGCGCGCCGCGCGCAAGAACAGCTGCATCCCCAGCGACTCCTCCAGCCGCTTGATCTGCATGGAGACGGCGGATTGCGTCAGGTTCAGATAGCCCGCCGCCCGCGTCACCCCGCCCACATCGGCGACGGTGACGAAGGACCGCAGGGCGGCAAGGTCGAGATTGCGCGGCATATCACAAATCCTGATGGATGGCGTCACGATCATTCGTTTCCATGATGCATCAGAGTCTGGCATCGTTCAAGCATCCTGATCGACCCTGACACCGCCATCACGGAAACCGATGAAAGGCCCCGCCATGCGCTCCTTCGCCCTGTCCCGCACGCTTCGTTCCGCCCCGCCCCGCCTCTCCCTGCCGCGCCGGATCTGGCATGCCCTGATGCTGGCCCGGACCCGCCGCGCCCTTGCGCGTCTCGACGACCACCTCCTTGCCGACATCGGCCTCAGCCGCGAAGACGCCGAAGCCGAGGCGCGGCGGCCCCTCTGGGATGCGCCGTCGCATTGGCAGGACTGAAAGGTTGACAGTTTTCGGCATGATCCGGGCCGGAAACGCTTGAAATGAACCTGTGCGATACCGATATTCGACCCACGAGGTCGCGCCGGTTCCCCCGGCGTTGCCCTTAGGGACAACATCGGAGGCTTCACATGGCTCAATTTGACACGGTCCGCAGCGTAGGCGTCGGCGCCCGCGCGCAGATCGACGAAGGGCTTCGCGCCCACATGAACAAGGTTTACGGGCTGATGTCCGTGGCGATGCTGGTCACCGCCGGCGTTGCCTGGGCGGTCGGCTCGTCCGAACAGCTGTTCTCGATCCTGCGGAACCCCGCGACCGGCTCGATGACCATCCTCGGCTGGGTGGCGATGTTCCTGCCGCTGATCATGGTCTTCGCCTTCGGCGCGCTGATCAACCGGATGTCGGCCGCGGCCGCACAGCTGTTCTTCTACGCCTTCGCGGCGGCGATGGGCCTGTCGCTGGCCTGGATCTTCCAGGTGTTCACCGGCGTCTCCATCGCGCAGACCTTCCTCATCACCGCGATCTCCTTCGCAGGCCTGTCGCTCTACGGCTACACGACCAAGCGTGACCTGAGCGGCATGGGCACCTTCCTGATGATGGGTCTGATCGGCCTGATCGTCGCGATGATCGTGAACCTGTTCCTCGCCTCCTCGGCGCTGGCCTTCGCGATCTCGGTGATCGGCGTGCTGATCTTCGCCGGCCTGACCGCCTTCGACACCCAGCGGATCAAGACCGACTACATCCAGCATTCGGTGGCGATGGACCAGGAATGGCTGGGCAAGTCCGCGATCATGGGCGCGCTGACGCTCTATCTGGACTTCATCAACCTGTTCATGTTCCTGCTCCAGTTCCTGGGCAACCGGGAATAGGGCAGGCGGAAGCACCCTTGGGCGGGGCCGGTCTTCGGACCGGCCCTTTTCCATTCCGGCGCTCAGATTGCGGTCTGGCGCAGGTTGGCCATCATCCTGATCGCAGGAAAGACGATCCCGGGCGCCAGCGGCACGTCGACCGGATGCAAGGCCCTGAACCCAAGCGCCTGGTAGAAGGGCACCGCCGTCCGGGTGGACAGGCAATCCAGCCATTCCACCCCCGCCTTCCGAGCATCCAGCATCACCCTGCCCATCAGCGCCCGGCCGATCCCCCTCCGGGTCAGGTCGGGGTCGGTCGCAACATGCCGGACGTGGCCGCTGCCACCGCTGCCCTCTGGTCCCAGCGGATTTCCCCGGGTCCACCCCCCTGCCGCCAGCACCCTGCCTGCCCCGTCCTCGGCCAGGAAATAGTTCCCCGAGGCCAGAAGCTCGGGCCGGGCCCGGGCGATCCTCGGAATCGCCAGCACCATGATCGAGGGGGGATAGTCCGCCGCCAGCAGACGCGGATAGCTGCGGGCCAGCAAGGCGTCCACGGCAGCGATGTCGGCCGGAGAGGCCTGCCGGACAGAGAGTGTAGGTGTCATCTTCCGGCAAATGGAGCGCCGGCACCAAAAGGAAAGGGCTGCCGGGTCAGACGACCGCGCCGAAGAGGCGCCCCACGCCAAAGGTCACGGCCATGGCCACCGCACCCCAGAAGGTGACCCGCGCCACCGCGCGCGGGATGCTCGCTCCGCCCGCCCGCGCTCCCACGGCACCAAGCAGCGCCAGGAACACCAGCGCAAGCCCGGTGACCCACAGCGCGATCTGCGCCTCGGGGGCAAGGGCGGCAGCGGCCAGCGGCAGGGCCGCCCCCACTGCAAAGGTCAGCGCCGAGGCCCCCGCCGCCACCAGCGGCCGCGCCTCGGTATGCTCGAAGATGCCCAGCTCGTCGCGCACATGCGCGGCCAGCGGGTCCTTCGCATGCAGGGCTGCGGCCACCTGCTGCGCCAGATCGGACGGCACGCCGCGGGCCTCGTAGATGCCGGCCAGGGCGCGCAGCTCCTCCTCCGGGTCGGCTGCGATCTCGGCCCTTTCGCGCGCGATGTCGGCGGCTTCAGTGTCCGATTGGGACGAGACGCTGACATATTCCCCTGCCGCCATCGACAGCGCCCCGGCCGCCAGCCCGGCCGCACCCGCGACCAGCACCTCGGCCCGACCCGAGGCTGCCGCGACGCCGACGATCAGCGCGGCGGTCGAGACGATGCCGTCATTCGCGCCCAGGACCGCCGCGCGCAGCCAGCCGACACGTGCGACGTAATGCTCTTCCCGGTGATTGCGTTCCATGGCGCCTCTCCTCTGACTTCAGCCAGAAAGGACGGCAAACGGCCGCCGGGTCAATGACATAGGTCAGGACAACGCAAGCGCGGGCTTAACAGGACCAAAAACTCAAAAGGCCGCGCCCCGGAAGGCACGGCCCCTGAAACGACAGAACGGCAGATCCTACTTGATCTTGCCTTCCTTGTACTCGACGTGCTCCCGCTTCACGGGATCGTATTTCTTGACGACCATCTTCTCGGTCATCGTCTTGGCGTTCTTCTTGGTCACGTAGAAGTGGCCCGTGCCCGCGGTCGAGTTCAGGCGGATCTTGATGGTGGCGGGCTTCGCCATGGTCGTATCTCCTGCATCGGGGAATCCCCATGGGCCCCGGTAAAATCCTTGAAGCCCGCCTTTTAGCCAAGCGGACGGCAGAGTCAACCGGTATCGGCGCGCTTATTGCCACATCGCGGCGCGCAGTTCCCAGGGCGTGACCTTCCCGTCGCCGTCGCTGTCGGCGGCATCGTACTGCGCCTTCTCGGCGGCCAGGAATTCCGCCGCCGTGACCTTGCCGTCGCCGTCCGCATCCTTCGCGGCAAAGCGCGCGGCATGGCGCTCCTGCATGGCCTGCGACATGGCTCGGGGGTTCATCATCCCCATTCGGCCCGCGCCCATCTCGTCCGGCGTCAGCGCGCCGTCACCGTCGGCATCCATCGCGGCGAACATCGCCTCGGCATGGGCCGAAGCCTCTTCGGCCGAGACATCGCCGCTCTGATCGGTATCGATGGCCGCCATCATGCCGCCGCCCGGCCCCATTCCGCCCGGTCCCATTCCGCCCGGTCCCATGCCAAAGCCCGGAGCCTGACCATAGCCGGGACCACCGCCCCAGCCCTGCCCCATGCCGGGCGACATGCCCGGCCCCATTCCGGGACCCATGCCCGGCCCCATGCCCTGCCCCGGCATCTGCCCGTATCCGGGACCCTGCCCATATCCCGGACCGCCGGCCCAGCCCTGACCCATGTTCCAGCCGGGACCATTGCCCCACCAGCCCCATCCGGGCTGGCCCTGCGCCAACGCCGGCACGGCGCCGGACAGTCCCAGTACGGCAACCACTGCAAAAGTCCTGAACATCGCGCGCTCTCCTGTCTCTGGCGTCGGATTGACACCGCGCGGTCAGACAACAACGCTCATGCGCCACCCGCGTTGACGCAGGTCAAGCACACGGCATCGTGACCGCCCCCTGACCGGAGAGGAAGGCAGAACTGCGCGGAGAGCCTGTAAGCCGGATTCTGTCCGGGGCCACACCTTGCGGCGGTTCCCCTGGATGACCATTCCTCTGCCGACCGTGTCGCCACGGCGGTCAAGCTGCCAACCCGGGCCTCTCGGGCGTTGGCATCCCTGCGGGCGGTATCCCGGACCAAGATCCGGGACCAGCCCCCGCGCGAGGCCCCTATTTGGCATTGCTCCGGGTGGGGCTTGCCGTGCCGGTCCGGTTGCCCGTCCCGCGGTGGGCTCTTGCCCCACCGTTTCACCATCGCCCTGCATGCAGGGCAGTCTGTTCTCTGTGGCGCTTTCCCTGGGGTTGCCCCCGCCGGGCATTACCCGGCACCCTTGCCAACGGGAGTCCGGACTTTCCTCGAGTGTCGCCACCCGCGGCCATCCAGCCCTCCGCGCGCGGCTCAGTTAGGCGCTGACCGCCGCCCCGTCAACCGCTATCCGCCGCAGACCCGCCGCAAGCGCGCGGTCTTTTGCGTCCAGCGGGCCGGTCGCCCAGGGGCGAAAGCGCAGCCGGAAGGCCGCAAGCAAGACGTCCGGCGCGGCCTCCGGGTAGCCGAAGGCGCGAAGATCGGCCAGAAAGCCCGCCATGTCCGGCGCAGAACCTCCCTCTCCCCCCGTGGGGGGGGGATGGGGTGGGGGGGCTTCCGAGGCCGGGGACTCGGGCCAGACCGCCAGCCCCTGCAGGGCCAGCCGCCGCCAGTCGAAGCGTGGTCCGGGGTCGCCCTTGCGCTCGGGCGCCATGTCGCTGTGGCCGATCACCGCCTGCGGCGGCAGTCCGTGGCGCTTCAGCACAGCGGCCAGCAGACCCTCCAGTGCCCGCATCTGCGGCTCGGCGAAGGGCCGATTGCCCGGGTTGGCCAGTTCGATCCCGATCGACCGCGAGTTCACGTCCCCCTCTCCCGCCCAGGCCCCCGCACCGGCATGCCAGGCGCGAAGGGCCTCGTCCACCAGCGCGTGCAGAGTGCCGTCCTCGTCGATCAGGTAATGCGCCGAGACCTCGGCCGCAGGGTCGCACAGCCGCTCCAGCGCCTCGGCACAGCTGGCCATGGCGGTGTAATGCAGCACCACCAGCTCGACCCGCCTGCCCCGCCGGTCCCCGAAATTCGGCGACAGGCGCGTCAGGCTCACTGCAGGGCGGTGCGGAACGGGCGCGGATCCCAGGCGCAGGCAAAGCCGTCACCGTCGGGATCAACGCCCAACCGGTCGCGCTCCGGCCCGCCCTTGGCCAGGAAATCCTGTTGCGCCTTGTCGGACGAGGGATACTTGGCGCAGGCCGCGTTCACGTCGCGGACCCCGAGGCCGGACCGCTTGTACATCTGCACGCCCGGCGCATGCTTGGTCGCCAGCGCGAACTCCACGATGTTCGGACCGGTATCGCCCGGACGCGTCGGCAGGTCCCTGGGCTGCACCACGACGTATTCGGCGCGGTTCCGTGCGATCCGCTCGGCGTCGCTCTCGATGGTCTCGCGCGCCGAGACCGCGCTGAAATCCTGTTCGTCCGAGATGCCGGCGTGGCTCGCGACCTCGCCCGATTCCACCTTGATTCCGGCCGGCGGCCCGCCGCGCGGACGGGACGAGCTGTCCGCCAGGGTGGGCGCGGCGGCGGGCGCTGCCGCCGGGGCCACCGGCGCTGCGGCAAGCGGCGCCGATGCGACGGGGGCGACACCCTGCGCGCGGTCGATCGCCGCTGCGGCGGCGGCCGGGTCGAAGCCTCCGCCCGGCGGCGGCACGGTGACGGGGGCGCCGACCGGGCCCGGGGCGGCACCGCGAACATAGCTGTTGTAGTCCTGGAATCCGACACCCGACCCGCTGTCGGTCGTCGTCGGGGTGCAGGCGGCCAGCATCAGCGCAGCAGAAGTTACGCCAGCGGCGGAAAGAAAGGTTCGGCTCATTACTGCCTCGACGGGTGCATTTCGGCGCCCATTACCACCATTTTTCCGGCTTGGCCACAAAGCCCGCCCGCGATTCCAACACATGTGCGTAATTCAGCAACTGCGCTTCCTCCCAGGGGCGGCCGATCAGCTGCAAGCCCAGCGGCAGGCCCTGCGTGTCCAGACCGACCGGCACCGCCACGCCTGGAAGCCCCGCAAGGTTCACCGTGACGGTAAAGACATCGTTCAGATACATCTGCACCGGATCGGCATCCGCCATCTCGCCCAGACCGAAGGCCGCGGATGGCGTGGCCGGGGTCAGGATCGCGTCCACCCCCTCGGCAAACACCGTCTCGAAATCGCGCTTGATGAGGGCGCGGACCTTGCGCGCGCGGTTGTAATAGGCGTCGTAGAACCCGGCCGACAGCACATAGGTGCCAACCATCACCCGGCGCTGCACCTCGGGGCCGAAGCCCTCGGCCCGGGTCTTTTCGTACATCTCTGTGACGCCGTCGCCGGCCGCCAGCTTCGCCCGGTGGCCATAGCGCACCCCGTCATAGCGGGCGAGGTTCGATGACGCCTCGGCCGGCGCGATCACATAGTAAGCGGGCAGCGCGTATTTCGTGTGCGGCAGGCTGATGTCGCGCACCTCGGCGCCCGCGTCCCGCATCATCTCGATGCCGCGCGCCCACAGCGCCTCGATCTCCGCCGGCATGCCGTCCATCCGGTATTCCTTCGGGATCCCGATGACCTTGCCGCGGATGTCCCCGGTCAGCGCCGCCTCGAAATCCGGCACCGGAATGTCGGCGCTGGTCGAATCCTTCGGGTCGTGCCCCGCCATCGCCTGCAACATGATCGCCGCATCGCGCACCGATTTCGTCATCGGCCCGGCCTGATCCAGCGACGAGGCAAAGGCCACGATCCCCCAGCGGCTGACCCGCCCGTAGGTCGGCTTGATCCCGACGATCCCGGTGAAGGCCGCAGGCTGCCGGATCGACCCGCCCGTGTCGGTCCCCGTGGCGCCCAGACACAGGTCCGCCGCCACCGCCGCCGCCGAGCCGCCCGAGGATCCGCCCGGCGTCAGCAGCCGATCATCCACCTTCCACGGGTTCACCGCATTGCCATAGCAGCTCGTCTCGTTGCTGGAGCCCATGGCGAATTCGTCCATGTTCAGCTTGCCCAGCATCACCGCGCCGGCCTCGAACAGCTTCGACGTGACCGTGGATTCATACTCGGGCCGGAACCCCTTCAGGATGTTGGACGCCGCCTGGCTCGGCACGCCCTTCGTGCAGAACAGGTCCTTGATCCCCAGCGGAATCCCGCACATCGAGGGCGCATCTCCCGCCTTCAGCCGCGCATCCGCCGCCCGCGCCTGTTCCAGCGCGATCTCGGGCGTCTTGTGGACGAAGGCGTTCAGCCCGTCGCCCGCGTCGATCGCCGTCAGGCAGGCCATGGTCAGATCGACCGCCGAGATCTCGCCCTTGCGCAGCGCATCCCGCGCCGCCGCGATGGTCCAGCTGTTCGCGCTCATTCCACCACCTTCGGCACCGCAAAGAACCCCTCGCGCGCGTCCGGCGCGTTCTTCAGCACCTGCGCCTGGATATTGCCGTCCGTCACCACGTCCGGCCGCCGCTTCAGCCGCATCGGCGTCACGCTGACCATCGGCTCGACCCCGGTCACGTCCACCTCGTTCAGCTGCTCCATGAAGCCCAGGATGCCGGACAGCTTCTCCGCCAGCGCGGGCAGATCGCCTTCCTCCACCCGGATGCGCGCCAGCTTGGCCACCTTGCGCGCGGTGTCGATATCAATGGCCATGGGGCCCCTCCAACGGTTTGGCCCCGTTTAGCCGGGGGGCTGGCCCTTCGCAAGCATGTGACGCCGATAGACCTCGATCATCCAGCCCAGCATCAGCGCGTTCAGAAGATGCCACAGGAAATGCGTGCCCAGCGGCAGGGCCGCGCAGACCGGCCCGTCCAGCGTGCGGAAGGTCAGGCTGGCGACCAGGATCGCCGCCCCCAGCGCCAGCCCCCGCCCCGTCCTT
The DNA here is from genome assembly GCF_008271465.1 of Tabrizicola flagellatus. Lineage (GTDB taxonomy): Bacteria > Pseudomonadota > Alphaproteobacteria > Rhodobacterales > Rhodobacteraceae > Tabrizicola > Tabrizicola flagellata. The sequence continues at coordinate 203,578 of NZ_VMDU01000004.1, forward strand.
CTCCCCGTCCCGGGCGCCACCCGACCCACGGCCCAGGCATAGGCCAGGATCAGGGGCGGGATCGGCGCATAGGCGGCGGACGATCCCAGCGGCAACAGCGCCCCGAGCACCGCCCCGGCGCCCGCGGCATAGGGCAGGAACCCGGCCACCGCGATCCAGGGCCACCAGCCGCGCCGGCCCAAGAGGTCGCGGGTCGCCGCATACAGGTAAAGCAGGATGAAGCCCAGAATCGGCAGCACGTCCATCAGCGCGGTCAGGCGGTTGGCATGGGTGTGGAACAGCCACGACCCCAGCCCGATCACCCCCAGCACCCCGCACATCGCCCGCGCCAGCGGCAACCCCGCCGTCCGCCGCCACATGATCAGGGCCGCGACCAGGAAGGCCACGTTCGTCAGCGCGTTCACCGGCTCGGCCCAGTAGGCGGCCGAGGTCCGCTCGCAGTAGGCGTCGATGGGCTGGAACATGGTTGTCATCTCTCCGTCAGCCCTAGATGGTAGCGCCGGTCGGGATCGTCATCCCGAAAGACCAGAAGGAGAGACCCATGCAGATCACCTGGCTCGGCCATTCAGGCTTCCGCATCGAGATCGAAGAGGCCGTCCTGCTGATCGACCCCTGGCTTACCGGCAACCCGGTTTTCCCCGCCGGAAAGGAGGACGAGGCCGTCGCCGGGACCACCCATATCCTCTTGACCCACGCCCATGGCGACCACGCCTCCGACGCCGCACGGCTGGCGCGCAAGCTGGGGGTCAAGGTCCATTGCATCCACGAGGTCTCGGAATGGCTGAACGCCCAGGGCGGCGTCGAAACCGTGGGCTTCGGCAAAGGCGGCACGCTGATGCTGAACGGCGCGAAGGTGACGATGGTCCACGCCGTCCACTCCGCCTCGATCGACTTTGCCGGCAAGGGCCTTCTGCCCGCGGGCTCGGCCGCCGGGTTCATGATCGCAGGCGAAGGCCACACGATCTATGTCTCGGGCGATACCGACATCATGGCCGACATGGCCTGGATGGCCGAATACCACCAGCCCGACATCGGCATCCTGTCCTGCGGCGGGCACTACACGATGGACATGGAGCGCGCCGCCTGGGCCGCGCGCAAGTATTTCAACTTCCGCTGGGTGATCCCCTGCCACTACAAGACCTTCCCGATCCTCGCCCAGGATGCCTCTGCGCTGCGGGCGGGGCTGCCCCCGGGGATCGAGGTGATCGAACACGATGTGCTGGACCCGATCGCATTCTGAGCCGGCGGTCCCGACATGGTTTACGGATGCCTGACGTACGCACCCATGTCTTTGCAATCATTTCGGTTTGCCGGAGTGTCCAGCGTGGTCACTGACCGCGCCGTCCGGCAAAGAACCCCTTCAGCAGCGCCTCGGCCTCCGCCGCCCCGATCCCGTCATAGACTTCGGGGACGTGGTGGCACTGGGGATGGCTGAACACCCGCGCCCCTACCGCCACGCCCCCAGACTTCGGGTCCGCCGCCCCGTAGTACAGCCGCCCCACCCGGGCCGCACTGATCGCGGCGGCACACATCGGACAGGGTTCCAACGAGACATAGAGATCGCAGCCGACCAGCCTTTCCGAGCCCAGCACCCCGCAGGCCGCGCGGATCGCCAGCATCTCCGCATGGGCGGTGGGATCGGCCAGTTCCCGCGTCCGGTTTCCCGCCCGCGCCACCACCGCCCCGTCCCGCACCACAACCGCACCCACCGGCACCTCGCCCCTGGCCGCAGCCGCCCGCGCCTCCTCCAGTGCCAGGTCCATGAACGACCGGAACCCTTCGCGTTGCTCTTTCATCTGTCCTCAAATATCCTCGGGGGTCCGGGGGTGGAAAACCCCCGGGGCTGGCCACCCCGCGCCCAAGGATCACCGTGATGGCGCCGAAAGACAAGCTGCCCCCCGCGAAGGACTCCCCCGAGGGCGAGCGCATCGCCAAGGTCCTGTCCCGCGCCGGCATCGCCTCGCGCCGCGAGGCCGAGCGGCTGATCGAACTGGGCGAGGTCAAGGTCAACGGCAAGGTCATCACCTCGCCCGCCCTGAACGTCACCGCGAAGGACCGCATCACCGTCCGCGGGGAACCGGTCGGCCAGCCCGAACCGCCCCGCCTCTGGCTCTATTACAAGCCCGAGGGCCTCGTGACCTCGGCCGCCGACGAAAAGGGCCGCGACACCGTCTTCGACCACCTGCCCGAGAACATGCCCCGCGTCATGTCGATCGGCCGGCTCGACCTCAATTCCGAGGGCCTCCTGCTCCTGACGAACGACGGCGAACTCAAGCGGCGCCTCGAACTCCCCTCGACCGGCTGGCTGCGGAAATACCGGGTGCGGGTCAAGGGCAACCCCACCGACCCCGACCTCGAACCGCTGCGCAAGGGCGTGACCATCGACGGCGAGAAATTCCAGCCGATGGAGGTCAGGCTCGACCGCCACCAGGGCGCCAATGCCTGGCTGACGGTGGGCCTGCGCGAGGGCAAGAACCGCGAGATCCGCCGCGCGATGGCCCATATCGGCCTGACGGTGAACCGGCTGATCCGCATCTCCTACGGCCCCTTCCGCCTGAACGAGCTGAAGCCGGGCGAGGTCGAGGAGGTCAAGCCCCGCATCCTGCGCGACCAGCTCGGGCTGGGCGAAAGCAGTGCTCCGGCAAGGCCCGCGCGAAAGACGGCGGGCGGACCCGCGGCCAAGCCGGCTCCGAAGCCGGCCGCGCGCCCGGTCGCGAAACCCGCCGGTTCGACCGTCTCGGCAAAGCCGGCCAAGCCCCGGCTCAAGCCGGGCGAGGGCTTGCGCCAGTTGTCCGACGCCTGGGCCGAGGCGACCCGACCGTCGGCCCGCAAGAACAGCGACCGCGCAGAAGGCGGGCGCCCCCCTCGGCCCGGTGCCCAGCGCCCGGGCGGGCCTCGGAAGGGCTGAGCAGGCGGCTCCACAGGCCCGGCCTGGACGCTCCGTGCCGGGGGAGAAATCCTGCCGAATTCCCCCCGGCAATGCTGGCAAGGCATCGACTCCTCGGCTAATGTCGAAGCGGTCGCAATGGCAGGAGGTCACGCAATGTCGGGAACCGGGCTCCGGAACCTCTCGCTGGTCCTTCTGGTGTTGCTTGTGGCCTACGTCGCCTGGTCCGGGGGCGCGTGATGGCCGAACGCTACGGCGGCAAGTATTCGCCCCAGTCCAACCGTCCTCCGGTTCAGCCCCCTGCCCCCGCCGACATCCGGCCCAGGGGCGGCTGGCGTACCTCCGTCCTGTTCCTGACCGCCTTCCTGTTCCTGTTTCCCGCCTTCGGCGACGGCCCGCGCGAGATGCTGATGGGCCTTGCCGCCGGCGGCCTCCTGATCCTTTCCGCCTGGCTCACGCGCGAGGGGCAAAGGGCCGAGGCTGCCTACGACGCCCGCAGGATCGCCCGCCGTCCGGCCTTGCCGCGCAAGCTGGTCGGAGCGGTGCTGACCGGGGCGGCTTTGCTTGTCGGCGGGCTGATCGCGGACCACGGGGTCGTCTATCCGCTGCTCTTCGCGCTTGTGGGCGCCGGCCTGCATCTGGGGGCCTTCGGGCTGGACCCGATGGCCGACAAGGGGATGGAAGGGATCGACGCCTTCCAGACCGGGCGGGTTGCAAAGGCGGTGGAGGAGGGCGAGGCCCATCTCGCCGCCATGCGCGACGCCATCCTGCGCGCCGGCGACCGGGCTCTGGAGCGGCGGGTGGACCAGTTCGCCGCGACCGCACGCGGCCTGTTCCGCACCATCGAATCCGACCCGGGCGACCTGACGGCCGCACGCAAGTACCTGTCGGTCTATCTGATGGGCGCGCGGGACGCGACGGTGAAGTTCGCCGACCATTACGCGCGCAGCCGCGATGCCGCAGCTCGCACGGATTACGAGACGCTCTTGTCCGATCTCGAAACGACCTTCGCAGAAAAGTCGAAGACCTTCCTTACGAACAGTCGCAGCGACCTGGACGTCGAGATCGCCGTCCTGCGCGACCGACTCAAGCTTGACCATTGACCTGAAGGGAAAAATCCGATGTCCGAATCCGTCCAAGCCAATGCCCAGGCCCTTCTGACCGAGGTCGAGAAGGTCAGCGCCGTCATCCTGCCCGAACCCATGGCCGAGGTCGTGCCGCTGGAAGAGGCCCCCGCGCCCCAGGCCGAAGCGATCCGCAAGCGCATGGCCGAGGTGGACCTGACCAGCACGCAGTCGATCATCTCCTTCGGCTCCTCGGCCCAGGCCGAGCTTCAGGTCATCAGCCAGGCGATGTTGCAGGATGTAAAGAACAAGGATGTGGGCCCTGCGGGCGACTCCCTGCGCAAGATCGTGACCACGATCCGCGGCTTCGCCGCCGAGGAGCTGGACCTGCGCCGCGAGGCCAGCTGGTGGGAACGCCTGCTGGGCCGCGCCGCGCCCTTCGCCGAATTCGTCGCGAAGTACGAGGAAGTCCAGGGCCAGATCGACCGGATCACCAGCGAGCTCCTGACCCACGAGCATACCCTGCTCAAGGATATCAAGAGCCTGGATTTGCTGTATGAAAAGACGCTGGGCTTCTACAACGAGCTTGCGCTTTACATCGCGGCCGGCGAGGCCAAGCTGGCCGAGACCGACACGGTCACGATCCCGGCGAAAGAGGCCGAGGTCGCCGCCGCGCCCGAGGCCGACAAGGTGATGAAGGCGCAGGAACTGCGCGACCTGCGCGCCGCGCGCGACGATCTGGAACGGCGGGTGCATGACCTGCGGCTGACGCGGCAGGTGACGATGCAGTCCTTGCCCTCGATCCGGCTGGTGCAGGAAAATGACAAGTCGCTGGTCACCAAGATCAACTCGACGCTGGTGAACACGGTGCCCCTGTGGGAAACCCAGCTGGCCCAGGCGGTGACGATCCAGCGCTCCAAGGAGGCAGCCGAGGCGGTGCGCGACGCCAACGACCTGACCAACGAACTCCTGAAGTCGAACGCCGAGAACCTGCAACAGGCCAACAAGGTCGTGCGCGAGGAGATGGAGCGTGGTGTCTTCGACATCGAGACGGTCCGCGAGGCCAATGCGACGCTGATCGCCACGATCAACGAAAGCCTGGCCATTGCCGACGAAGGCAAGGCGCGGCGCGCGGCGGCCGAGGCCGAACTGGTGAGGATGGAGGCGGAACTGCGCGACACCCTGGCGGCGGCGAAGGCGCGTCAGTCCGCCCCGCAGGCTTCGGCCTGAGGCCCGGCGCGACGGCATGGCACGCGGAAGGACAGCCAGATCGCTCTTGACCGGCGCTGCGTGCCTTGCCCTGTCGGGCTGCATTGCCTCGGCGCCCGGCACCGGCACCGCGCCGCCGGTGCCGGAACCCCCGGCGCAACCGCTTCCCCCCACGCCGAAAAGTGCCGCCGCCATCGCCTATTTCGCCCAGGTGCAGCAATCGCTCCTGTCCCAGGGCATGATGCGGACCGATCCCGGCACCGACATCCCCTTCACCGACCGGTTGCTGGCCGAGAACTTCATGCGCATCGCGCTCTTCGACGAATACCGCCGTGACGCGGGCGGCTTCGTGCGGGCGGAAACCGAAAGCAGCCTGCGCCGCTGGGAAATCCCGATCCGGATCGGCCTGCGCTTCGGCGCTACGGTTCCGCCCGAACGACAGGCCACCGACCGGGCGCGCGTCGCCAGTTTCGCCGCGCGCCTGTCGCGGATCACCGGCCATCCGATCTCGATCGACGACCGCGCGCCGAACTTCCTGATCCACTTCGTCTCGGAAGACGAACGCGAGGCGCTGGGGCCCGTGATCCGCGCCGCCCTCCCGGGGCTCGGCCCGGCCGAGGTCGCCGGAATCACCGCCATGCCGCGCTCCACCTACTGCCTCGTCTATGCGCTGGCCGACAGCCGGACGGGCGCCTATACCCGCGCCTTCGCGGTGATCCGCGCCGAACATCCCGACCTGTTGCGCCTCTCCTGCCTGCACGAGGAACTGACGCAAGGCCTTGGACTGCCGAACGATTCCCCCCGCGCGCGGCCCTCGATCTTCAACGACGACGAGGAATTCGCGCTCTTGACCGATCACGACGAGCTTCTCCTGCGCATCCTCTACAGCCCCGAGCTTCGCCCCGGCATGTCAGCGGCCGAGGCCCGCCCCATCGTCAATTCCCTTGCGCGCCGGCTGACCGGCGGCGACAGTTGATCCAGAAACGGAGGGTCCCATGGTCTTCGATTTCCTCAAGGGCGAATTCATCGACGTCATCTCCTGGCTGGATGACACGCGCGACACGATGGTCTGGCGGTTCGACCGGCGCGGCCAGGCGATCAAGTATGGCGCCAAGCTCACGGTGCGCGAAGGCCAGGCGGCGGTCTTCATCCACGAAGGCCAGCTGGCCGACGTGTTCGGCCCCGGCCTCTACATGCTGGAAACCAACAACCTGCCGATCCTGACCACGCTCCAGCACTGGGACCACGGCTTCCAGTCGCCCTTCAAGTCCGAGATCTATTTCGTCAACACCACGCGCTTCTACGACCTGAAATGGGGCACCAAGAACCCGATCATGGCGCGCGACCCCGAATTCGGCCCGGTGCGGCTCCGCGCCTTCGGCACCTATTCGATGCGCGTGACCGACCCCGGCAAATTCATGACCGAGATCGTGGGCACGGACGGCGAGTTCACCGCCGACGAGATCAGCTTCCAGATCCGCAACGTGATCGTGCAGGAGGCGTCGCAGGTGCTGGCCAAGTCCGGCATCCCGGTCCTCGACATGGCGGCGAACCTGAAGGACCTCGGCAAGATCATCGCCAATGCGATCGCCCCGCAGGTCGGCGAATACGGGTTGTCGATCCCGGAATTCTACATCGAGAACATCAGCCTGCCGGAAGAGGTGGAAAAGGCGCTGGACAAGCGCACCTCGATGGGCGTGGTGGGCGACCTGAACCGCTACATGCAGTTCAACGCGGCCGAAAGCATGTCGCAGCCGGGCAGCGCCATGGGCTCGGCCATGGGCGCCGGGATGGGCATGGGCATGGGCGCCGAAATGGCCAGGAACATGGGGCCCTGGGGCGCCCAGCCCGGCGCGGCCGCCGCACCGCCGCCTCCGCCCCCGCCGCCGCCCGCGGGCAAGCAATGGCATCTGGCGGTCGATGGCGCGACCTCAGGCCCCTTCGGCGAAGGCGACCTCGCGCGCATGGCTTCCGAGGGTCGGCTTGGCCGCGCGACCATGGTCTGGACCCCCGGCCAGGACGGCTGGAAGATGGCCGCCGAGACCGAGCTTGCCCGCCTTCTGGACCAGGTGCCGCCCCCGCCGCCGAAACCCTGATTTCCCATGCCGCAGGACGAATACCGCTGGCCCTGCTCGCAGTGCGGCGCCCAGTTGCGCTATGCGCCGGGCCAGACGCATCTGGTCTGCGCCCACTGCGGCCATGAACAGGACATCCCGGCCGAGCCGCCCCGCAGTCGCGCGCGCGCGTTGCAGGAACTGGACCTCGCCCGGGGCCTGCGGGACGATCTGTCCAGCGCCGACATGGTCGAGGTGCGCACAACCTCCTGCCCCAGCTGCGGCGCCAAGGTCGAGGTCACGGGCGCGACCCACGCCACCTCCTGCCCGTTCTGCGACACGCCGGTCGTGCTGGATACCGGGACCGAACGCCACATCAAGCCGCAGGCGCTGGTGCCTTTCGTTCTCAGCGAATCCGAGGCGCGGCAACGGATGATCGCCTGGATGGGCAGCCTCTGGTTCGCGCCCGGCACGCTTCTGGAATATGCGCGCAAGGGCCGCGCGCTGACCGGGATCTATGTGCCCTTCTGGACCTTCGACGCTGCGACCGCCAGCCGCTACACCGGCGAACGCGGCGAATACTATTACGAGACGCGGACCGTGCAGGTGCGCGTCAACGGCCGGATGGAGACGCGGCAAGAACAGGTCCGCCGCACGCGCTGGTATCCCGCCTCGGGCCGCGTGGCGCGGGATTTCGACGACATGCTGGTCATGGCCTCGCGCAGCCTGCCGAAGAGGCTGGGCGACGAGCTGACCCCCTGGGACCTCGGCGCGCTGGTGCCCTATGCGCCGGACTATCTCGCGGGCTTCCAGGCCGAGGGCTACACCGTGCCCCTGGCCGAGGGCCACAGCGAGGCGCGCGGCAGGATGGAGAACGTGATCCGCAGCGACGTGCGCCGCGACATCGGCGGCGACGAACAGCGCATCCACCAGATCGAGACCCGCTGGTCGGACGAGACCTTCAAGCACATCCTCCTGCCGGTCTGGATGGCTGCCTACAAGTACAACGGGAAAAGCTACCGCTTCCTCGTCAACGGCCAGACCGGCGAGGTGCAGGGCGAACGCCCCTGGTCGGTCTGGAAGATCGCCTTCGCGGTGCTGCTGGTGGCAGTGCTGGCGCTGGGGGCGGTCTATCTGTCGGACCCGCAGGCCTTCGGGCTGCCGGAACCGGACTGGATGAACTGACCGTCACTCCTTGTCGCGCTGGAAGAACAGCATGTAGCCCGCATAGGCCCCGGCGGCCAGGAACATCACGCCCCAGAACGGCGCCTGCATCCAGACGAACTCGACCACGCCCCAGGCCAGCGGCAGGATCACCACCAGCCAGCGCACCCAGGCGTGGCGGAAGAACGGGTCGTTCGGATCAAGAAATTTCATGGCCCTTGGCCCCCCGTTCATGGCATCCTGAGTAGGTCAAGGGAGGACGACATGCCCCAGATTGTCAAGGATTTCCAAGGACAAACCGTCATCACCACCTTCGAGACCACCCCGGCCATGGCCTTCGACCTGGCCGAGGCGCTGGAAGCCGCCTACCGCGACTGCATCAGCCGCCAGCCCGGCTTCATCGCGGCAGGCCTGCACATGAACGACGCCCGGACGCGCATCTGCAACTATTCCCAGTGGCGCTCGCGCGAGGATTACCAGGCCATGCTGCGCACCCCCGAGATGCGCGAGAGGAACCGCCGGATCAACGAGCTCTGCCGCGGCTTCGAGCCGGTGATGTACGAGGTGACGGGCGTGTTCTGACGCCCCTACCGCCCCTTCCAGACCGGATCGCGCTTTTCGGCAAAGGCGCGGGCGCCCTCCAGCTGGTCCTCGCTGGAATACAGCCGGTCCACCGTGGCGAACTGGCGCTTGGTGATCCGGTTCAGCGCGTCCTGAAACCGCATGTCCTCGGCCTCGCGCACGATCTCCTTGATCGCCGCATAGACCAGCGGCGGGCCGGATTCCAGCAGGCGGGCAAGGTCCCAGGTTTTCGCCAGAAGATCCTCGGGCGCGCAGATTTCCTTGATGAGACCCCAGCGATGCGCCTCCTCGGCATCGAACCAGCGCCCCGTCAGCAGAAGGTCCATGGCGACGTGATAGGGGATGCGCTTCGGGAGCTTGATACTGGCCGCGTCCGCCACGGTGCCCGACCGGATTTCGGGAAGGGCGAAGGTGGCGGTCGTCGAACACAGGATCAGGTCGGCCGACAGCGCCAGTTCCAGCCCCCCGCCGCAGCAGATGCCCTGAACGGCCGCGATCACCGGTTTGTTCAGGTTCGGCAGTTCCTGCAGCCCGCCGAAGCCGCCGACGCCATAGTCGCCGTCCACGGCATCGCCATCGGCGGCGGCCTTGAGGTCCCAGCCGGGGCAGAAGAACTTCTCGCCCGCCGCGCGCAGGATGCAGACGCGCAAGCTGTCATCGTCGCGGAAGTCGCGGAACACCAGCCCCATGATCCGGCTGGTCTTGAGGTCGATCGCGTTGGCCTTGGGCCGGTCGAGCGTGACCTCCAGGATGGCGCCCTCGCGCCGGGTCAGGATCGGACCCTCGGTTCGCATCTGCATCTCGGCCATCACACCCTCCTGACCAAAGCGTCCACCGCCACGGCGCCCTGTTCGCGCACCATGACCGGATTGATCTCGATTTCCTCAAGGCTCTCGTCCGCCAGCATCAAGGCACCCAGCCGCACCGCCATTTCGGCAACCGCCGCCATGTCCGCCCTGGGCCTCCCGCGATAGCCGGCGAGCAGCGGCCAGAGCCGCAACCCCTTCGCCGCCTCCAGCACCTGCGCCTCGGTCACCGGCAGGACGAGGGTCACCTTATCCGCCAGGACCTCCGCCGTCACGCCGCCCATTCCAAGGGTCAGCGTCACGCCATAGACCGGATCGCGGCGCAGGCCGAGCAGGACTTCGGCCACCGCGCCGGTCACCATCTCCTCGACCAGATAGCCCGTCGCGCCCGGCATGGCGGCCTGCCCCGCGAGGCTGGACAGGCCCAGCCGCACCGCTCCGGCCTCGGTCTTGTGGGCGAAGCCCAGGCCCTTCAGCGCAAAGGGCGGGGTCAGCCCGGACAGGTCCAGCGCCTCCAGCCGCGCGGCCGTCGCCGACTTCGGCACCGCAACCCCTGCGGCGGCCAGAAGCGCCTTTCCCTCGGCCTCGCTCAGAAGCCGCGTCTCGCGCGGCGGCAGCGCGACCGCCGGCCGCCACCCCGCCAGGCCCGGCGGCGTCTGCGCCGCCCTGACCGCCGCCAGCGCCGTCTCCAGCCCGAGAAGCGCGCAGACGCCCTCCGCCATCATCGCCAGCACGCGCCCCTCGCCGAAGTTCTCGGCCATCGAGGCGACAGGGAAGGCAGGTTTGCCGGTGGCCTTCTGCGCCGCGATGATCGCCCGGAAGGCCGGATCATAGCCGGAAGGATCGCAGCGGTCGGCGCGCGGGCTGTCGATGATGTAGAGCCCCGCGTCATAGGCCTCGAGCATGGCGCTGAAGACCTCGGTCGTCTTCGGACCGTCTCCCCAGATGAAGGTGTGATAATCCAACGGGTTGCTGATCGTCGGGATCTCGCCCAGCACGGCGAACAGCCGGTCGTGCGTGGCCTGCGGCACAGGGGGAAAGTCGAGCCCGAACGGTGCCGCCAGGTCCGCCACCAGCCCCGCCTCGCCCCCCGAACAGGACAGCGAACAGATCCGCGTCCCGATCTGCGGCCCGTGGACGTGGAAGATCTTCAGCGTCTCGATCAGCTCGCTGGGCGTATTGACCTCCGCCACCCCGATCTGCCGCAGGAAGGCCGAGGACGCCGCCCCTCCGCCCGCAAGCGAAGCCGTATGCGAAGCCGCAGCCGTCCGCGACAATTCGGTCTTCCCCGACTTGATCGCCACCACACCCTTGCCCATCGCGCGGGCCTTCTCGGCCAGCGCGGCAAAGGCCGGGGCATCGTCGATCCCCTCGATATACAGCCCGACGGCGGTGACGCGCGGATCGTCCAGAAGCGCCCCGGTCAGCTCGGCCAGGCCCACCACGGCGGCATTGCCCAGACAGGCAACATAGGCCACCGGCAGCCCGCGCTGCTGCATGCCCATATTGATGACGATGTTCGACGACTGGCTGACCAGCGCCACGCCCTTGTCCACGCGGATGCCGCCGTGCTGGTCGGGCCAGAGAAGCGCGCCGTCCAGGTAGTTGATGACGCCATAACAGTTCGGGCCGAGGATCGGCATATCCCCCGCTGCGGCGACCAGCCGGTCCTGCAACCCGGGCTCGCCCGCCTCGGTCCAGCCCGAGGCGAAACAGATCGCGCCCCCCGCCCCCATCGCGGCAAGCTCTGCCACCACGTCGAGGGTGGCAAAGCGGTTGACGCCGATGAAGGTGGCATCGGGGGCCTCGGGCAGGTCGGCAAGGCTCGGATAAGCCTTGAGACCCCCGATTTCCGCCTTGGTCGGATGCACCGGCCAGACCGGCCCCCGGAACCCCATCTTGCGGCATTGTTCGATGACGTTCAGCGCCCAGCCGGCACCCAGGACGGCGATGTGTCGCGGGCGGAGCAGGCGGTCGAGGCGGCTCATGTCCGGCCTCGCCTTGCGGCATCAAGCGCCGGGGGCCAGCCCCCGGACCCCCGGGATATTTCTGGACAGATGAAATGGGAAGAGAGGCGCCCTGCCCCGGCATGCCGAGGCAGGGTTTCACCTGTCGCGGTCATCGGCGTCCCCGCCTGTACCGCCCGATCACTCTTGCAGGCCAAGGTTAAGAAACCCTTTCATCTGTCCACAAATATCCCACGGGGGTCCGGGGGTGTGAAACCCCCGGTCCGACGCATCAGCCCCCGACCGCCCGCAGCAATTCGCGGCTGATGATGTGCCGCTGGATCTCGGACGTACCTTCCCAGATCCGCTCCACGCGGCTGTCGCGCCAGATCCGTTCCAGCGGCAGCTCGTCCATCAGCCCCATGCCGCCGTGGATCTGGATGGCCTCGTCGGCGACATGGGCCAGGACCTCGGTCGCCTTCAGCTTGGCCATCGACATGTCCGCCTCGGTCACCGTGCCCTGGTCGTATTTCCAGGCCGCCTCGCGCGTGAGCAGTTCCGCCGCCTTCAGCTCCATCGCCATGTCCGCAAGCTTGAAGCTGATCCCCTGGAACTTGCCGATCTGCTGGCCGAACTGCTTCCGTTCCGCCGCATAGGAAATCGCATGGCCCAGCGCCCGTTCCGCCCGCCCCAGGCAGGTCGAGGCCACCTGCAGGCGCGTCGCGCCCAGCCAGGAGTTCGCGACCTCGAAGCCCTTGTGCACCTCGCCCAGCACGTTGGCCGCCGGCACCCGGCAATCGTCGAACTCCAGCACCGAATTGGTGTAGCCGCGATGGCTGACGTTGCGATACCCCTCGCGCACGGTGAAGCCGGGCGTGCCCTTGTCCACGAAGAAGGCGGTGATCAGCTTCTTCGGCCCGCGCGGGGTCTGTTCCTCCCCCGATGCCATGAACACGATGGCGAAACCGGCCAGATCGGCATGGCTGATGAAATGCTTCGTCCCGTTCAGCACCCAGTCGCCGCCCTCCTGCCGCGCCGAGGCCTTCATCCCCCGCAGGTCCGACCCCGCGCCGGGTTCGGTCATGGCGAGACAATCCCAGGTCTCGCCCCGGATGCAGGGCATCAGGTAGCGCTCGCGCTGGTCGGCATTGCCGGCAAGAAGGATGTTCGAGGGCCGCGCCACGCAGGTCCAGTGCAGCGCATAGTTCGCGCGGCCCAGCTCCTTTTCGTAGAGAAGCCAGGACAGCGTATCGAGCCCCGCCCCCCCGACCTCGACCGGCATGTTCGCCGCGTAAAGCCCCGCCGCCATGGCCTTCTGCTGGATCTCGCGGATCAGCTCCAGGGGCAGGTGGCCGGTGCGTTCGACCATCTGCTCGTGCGGGTAAAGCTCGGTCTCCACGAAGGCGCGCGTGGTGTCCACGATCATCCGCTGTTCTTCGGTCAGGCCGAAATCCATCGCGCTACTCCTTCTTCTGGCCCACGGCGCGGCCGGCGCCCTCGGGCAGTGGCAGGCCGGCATGGGCGTCGGCGATGGCCTTGAGGTTCCGCCAGACTTCGGGCGCCGCCGGCACGGTCTTGCCCGCCTTAATGTCGACGTGCAGGCACAGCTGTTCGACCGTCGCCACGCAGGTTTCACCGCGCTTGATCCAGACAAAGCTGCGGAACCGCTTTTCGTCGGCCGAAATGATCTGCAGCTCGCCGCGCAGCTGGTCGCCCAGCTTCGCTTCGCCCAGATGGCGGATATGGGTTTCGGCGGTATAGTAGCTGTGCCCTGCCGCCACGTAGTCCATCCCCGCGCCGATCATCCGCAGGAAGTTGTCGACCGTCTCGGAGCAGGCGAAGAGATAGCGGCTTTCGGTCATGTGGCCGTTGTAGTCGATCCAGCCGGGCAGCACCTGGCCATGCCACATGACCAGCGGCGCGGGTTTCGCGCCGGTGTCGAGGCCCTTCTGCATCTCGGCATGGAAGGCCGCCGCGCGGCGTTCGTCGTGCTCTTTCAGAACCTTGCCCGCGCCCCAGTTCCGCTCCTTGAGCGCGCGCAGGAAGCCCACCAGGTTCCGGTCGCGGATGCGTTCAAGCTCCCGGATGCCATACATGCCGGACTGCGCGTCGGACTGGCTGGCCACCAGGTCCACGAGTTCGTCGTTGAACTCGGGCACGTCCATGAGCTTCGTCCAGGGCCATTTCAGCGCCGGGCCGAACTGGGCCATGAAATGCCGCATCCCGGCCTCGCCCCCGGCGATGCGGTAGGTCTCGAAGAGGCCCATCTGCCCCCAGCGCAGGCCAAAGCCCATGCGGATCGCCTCGTCGATCTCCTCGGTCGTGGCGATGCCGTCCTTCAGCATCCACAAGGCCTCGCGCCAGACGGCCTCCAGAAAGCGGTTGCCGATGAAGGCGTCGATCTCGTGCCGGATCACCAGCGGGAACATCCCGATGTCCTTCATGATCTGCACCGTCTTCTCGACCACCTCGGGCGGGTTGGCAGCAGAGCCGGAGATTTCGGAAAGGGGAAGCAGATAGACCGGGTTGAACGGATGCGCGACGATGATGTTTTCCGGCGCAACGCTCGATTTCTGCAAGTCGCTGGCCTTGAATCCGCTCGTGGACGAGCCGATCAGCACGCCAGGGTTCGATTGTTGCAACTGGGCATAGACCTTGTGCTTCAGCTCGATCCGCTCGCTGACCGACTCCTGCACATATTCCGCGCCCTCGACCGCCTCGCCGATGGTGCCGTGGAAGGTGAGCTTGCCTTCGGGCGGCATGGGCACGTCCGACAGGGCCGGCAGCGCCGCCCGCGCGTTCGCCAGCACGGCGGCGATCTTGCGTTCCGCCTCGGGGTCGGGGTCGAAGACGCCCACGTCCCAGCCGTTCAACAGGAACCGCGCGGCCCAGCCGCCGCCGATGACCCCACCCCCGATGATTGCCGCCTTGCGCACCATGTCAGTCCTCTCCCGGCCCCCGCCTCGAGGGCTTCCCTTTCATACTGGCCCATTTATCCCCGCCCGAGGCACAGGTTCCCCCGGGCGCCGCCGGCCACCCTACTTCGCCACCGGCGCCCGCTTTTCCAGCTTGAGTTTCGCCCGCACCTCGGCCGGAGTGATGACCCGCGCGCCCATGTTCTCGATGATCGTCGCCGCGCGTTCGACCAGCTGGGCGTTGGTCGCCAGCACCCCCTTCTCCAGCCAGAGGTTGTCCTCCAGCCCCACCCGGACGTTCCCGCCCGCAAGGGTCGCGGCGGCGACATAGGCCATCTCGTTGCGGCCAAGGCCGAAGGCGCTGAAATGCCAGCCCTGGGGCACGTTGTTCACCATCGCCATGAAGGTGTTGAGGTCGTCCGGCGCCCCCCACGGCACTCCCATGCACAACTGCACCAGCACCGGCTCGGGGATCACGCCCTCCGACACCAGCTGCTTTGCCAGCCAGAGGTGACCCGTGTCGAAGGCCTCGATCTCGATGCGCGCGCCCGCCGCCGTCATCCGCCGGGCCATGTCGCGCAGCATGCCCGGCGTGTTGACCATCACATAGTCGGCCTCGGCAAAGTTCATCGTGCCGCAGTCGAGCGTGCAGATCTCGGGCCGACACTCGACGATATGCGCCACCCGCTCCTCGGCCCCGCACATGTCCGAGATGGCTGCCATCTCGGTCATCTTCTCGGTGCCGTCGAAATACATGTCGCCGCCCATGCCGGCGGTCAGGTTCAGCACCACGTCGGTTTCACTGTCGCGGATGCGGTCGGTCACCTCGCGGTAGTATTCCAGCTTGCGGGAGGGCTTGCCCGTCTCGGGGTCCCGCACATGGCAGTGCACCACCGCCGCACCGGCCTTCGCCGCAGCAATCGCGGCATCGGCGATCTGCCTGGGGCTGCGCGGCACATGCGGGCTGCGGTCCTGCGTCCCGCCCGCCCCCGTGACGGCACAGGTGATGAAGACTTCCTTGTTCATGTTCAACGGCATTGCGGACCTCCCCGGATGTGCGCCCCAGCATAGCCCGCTTGCCAGCGCACGCTTTGCATTCTACGAAATCCCGATGACGGAAAATGCGATCTTTCGGCCCACTCGCGCCCCCCTGACCATCGCGATCCTGGTCCTGCCGCAGGCCTCCATCCTCGAGGTGGCAAGCGCGCTGGACCCCCTGCGCAGCGCCAACCGCCACCTCGGTCACGAGGCCTACCGCTGGCGCGTCGTCTCGCCCGACGGAGCCCCTGTGCCCCTGACCTGCGGGATCGAACTGCCCTCATCCGGCCCGCTGGCGCATGCAGCAGAGGCCGAGGCGCTGATCGTCATCGCCGGGTATCGCCTCGCCGAAGTCGCGACAAGCCCGCTCATCCGCGATCTCCGCCGCATCGCCCCGCGCTTCCAGCTTGTGGGAGGCATCGACGCCGCCCCGTGGGTCCTCGCCCGCGCGGGTCTCCTCGACGGTTACCGCGCCACGGTCCACTGGGAGGACCTCGAGGATCTCGCCGCCGCCCATCCGCATGTGGACGTCGTGCCCGACCGCTTCGTGATCGATCGCAACCGCGTGACGATCAGCGGGGCCGCGCCCGCGCAGGATTTCATGCTGCACCTGATCCGCGCGCGGCACGGGGCGGCGCTGGCGCGTCAGGTCGCCGCCAGCTTCCTCGCCACCGTCCGCAGCGGCCACGAACCCCAGATCGCGCGCGGCCAGGACCCGAGCCTCGACCCGCGCGTCGCCGCCGCTCTCGCCCGGATGGAAGCGCGGATCGACGCCCCCGAACCGGCCGTGCAAACCGCCCGCGCCGTGGGCCTTTCGCCCCGCCGCCTCGAGACTCTGTTCCGCGCCGCCCTCGGCACCACCCCGGCCGCCCATGCGCTCGACCTGCGTCTCCAGACGGCGCGGCGGATGCTCACCGACACGCGCCATCCCGTCGCCGAGGTCGCGCTACGCACCGGCTTTTCCAGCCCCTCCACCCTGTCGCGCGCCTTCCGGGCCCGGTTCGGCCAGTCGCCGGGCAGCCTGCGCCGCTGACCCCGGTCCTTCATCTGTCCACAAATATCCCCGGGGGGGGTGATGAGCGATCAGAAACCCTCCAGCAGAGGGTTTCCGCGAAGAACGCCCGGCCCGTGGCCGGGCCGGACCGGGGGGGGGCTGCCCCCCCGACTCAGGCCGCGTCCAGAAGCCCCCGGCCCTTCAACAGCGCCTCGACCCCGGGCATCTTGCCGCGGAACTTCAGATACAGCGCCTCGGCCTCCTCCGACCCGCCGGCCGAGAGGATAAAGCGCTCCAGCCGGGCCGCGGTGGCCGGATCGAAGGGATCGCCCGCCTCCTCGAAGGCGGCGAAGGCGTCGGCATCCATCACCTCGGACCACATGTAGCTGTAGTAACCCGCCGAATAGCCATCGCCGCTGAACACATGCGCGAAATGCGGCGTTGCATGCCGCATGCGGATCGCGCGCGGCATGCCCAGCGCCTCCAGCACCTCGGCCTGGCGCTGCATCGGGTCGGCAGGCGGCTGGCCGGTGTGGAACTCCAGGTCCACCATGGCAGACGCCACGAATTCCACCGTGGCAAAGCCCTGGTCATAGGTGCCCGCGTCCAGCAGCCGCTTCAACATGTCGGCTGGCATCGGCTCCCCGGTCTCATGGTGCCGCGCATGGGCTGCCAGCACCTGCGGCACCTCCAGCCAGTGTTCGTAAAGCTGGCTCGGCAGTTCCACGAAGTCGCGCGCCACGGATGTCCCGCTGATGAAGCCGTAGGTCACGTCCGACAGCATCTGGTGCAGCGCATGGCCGAATTCGTGGAACAGGGTCCGCGCATCGTCATAGGACAGAAGCGCCGGGTCGCCCTTGGCGAAGTTGCAGACGTTCACGACGATCGGCCGCTGGTCCCCCCCGAGCTTGCGCTGCGACCGCATCGCCGAACACCAGGCGCCCGAGCGTTTCGACCCCCGCGCGAAGTAATCGCCCAGGAAGACCGCGACATGCGCGCCGTTCCGGGTGACTTCCCAGCCCCGCACGTCCGGGTGATAGAAGGGCCCGTCGATCTCGCGGAACTCCAGTCCGAAAAGCCGCGTCGCGCAGTCGAACATCGCCCCCAGCATCGCCTCCAGCGACAGGTAAGGCTTGAGCGCCGCCTCATCCAGGTCATGCTCGGCCTTGCGCCGCTTCTCGCTGTAGTAACGCCAGTCCCAGGGTTCCAGCGGCCCCGCGAATCCGTCCGCCCGCAGCATCGCCTCCAGCACCGCGGCATCCGCAAGCGCCTTGGCCCGGGCCGGCGCCCAGACCCGCAGCAACAGGTCGCGCACCGCGTCGGGCGTCTTGGCCATCTCGGGCTCCAGCTTGTAGGCCGCGAAATCCGTGTACCCCAACAACTGCGCCCGTTCATGGCGCAGCGCGAGGATTTCGGCCGCGATCCCCCGGTTGTCCGTCGCCCCCCCGTTGGCCCCCCGCGCCACCCAGGCCTCATAGGCCTGCTGCCGCAAGGCGCGGTTGGGCGAGAACTGCAGGACCGGCACGATGAGGGAGCGGTTCAGCGTCACCACCGGCCCCAGCCCCTTTTCCGCCCCCGCCGCGCGGGCCGCGTCCTGCACGAAGCCCGGCAACGCGGCCAGATCGTCCGGCGCAAGTTCCATGTGCCAGGACCGCTCGTCCGCCAGAAGGTTCTGGCCAAACTGAGTGCCCAGCACCGCCAGCCGCGCCTTCACTTCCGTCAGCCGCTCCGCTGCGGCACCCTCCAGCGCCGCACCAGAGCGGACGAACATCTGCCGGTACAGATCCAGCACGCGCCGCTGTTCCGCCGTCAGCCCCAGCCCCTCGCGGCCCTGCCACAAGGCCTCGATCTTGGCCCAGAGCCGCTTGTTGTTAGTGATTTCGGACGAGAACTGGGACATCTTCGGCGCCAGATCCCGCATCAGCGCCTCGCGCGCGTCGTTACTGTCCGCGCCCGCGAGGTTGTAGAACACCCCCGCCACCCGGTCGAGATCGCCCTCCGCCAGTTCCAGCGCCTCGATAACCTCGGCAAAGGAGGCGCCCGGCCCTTCCGCAATCGCGGATATGGCCGCCCGCGCCCGCGCCAGCGCCTCATCGAAGGCCGGCCCGAAATCCTCGTCCCGGATCGCGGCAAAGGGCGGCAGGCCGAAAAGCGTATTCCATGGTTCCAGAAGCGCGTTCATCCCGGTTCTCCTTTGCCCGGCAGGCTAGGCCCGGACCAGGCCAAGGTCCAGCCTTGCCCTTTGCCGAAATACTCCCGCCGGAGGCCGACCGAGCCGGTTGTGCCGCAGGCACAGAGGCGAGAGAAAAGTCTTGCGCCCGCAAGGGCGCGCAATTCGTCAGCCGTCCCGCCCGCGCATTCGCATCCTCGCCTCGAACCTGCGCAACAGAAGCGACAGGCCGATGGTCATGACCAGGTAGAGGAAGGCCGCGACATTGTAGGTCTCGAAATAGCGGAAGTTGCCGGCTGCCGTGACCTTGGCCAGCTGCGCCACATCCGACACACCCAGCACGGCGACCAACGAACTGTCTTTCACCATTGCAACAAAATCATTGCCCAATGGCGGCAGGATCAGCCGTATCGCTTGCGGAAATCGAACATGGCGAAACCTCTGCCACCCGTTCAGCCCCAGCGCCTGCGCGGCCTCGATCTGGCCCTTGTCCACCGCCTGAAGCCCGGCGCGGAAGATCTCGGCGAGAAAGGCCGAATAGGCCAGCATCAAGGCCAGCACCGCCCGCCACAACAGCGGCACATCGCGGGTGCGCACCAGTTCCTCTCCCGCCAGCGCGTTCACCCCGGCCACCACCCCCGGCACCAGCACGAAGGCGACGTAAAGCAGCAGCACCACGATCGGCACGCCTCGCATCACCTCGATGTAGAGCCGCGCGATCTGCCGCACGACCACGAACCGCGACATCCCCATGACCGCGAGCCCCAGGCCCATCGCGCAGGCCCCCAGATAGGCCACGACCGCCACCGTCAACGTGACCGCCAGGCCCTTCGACAGCACCCGCAGCGCCGAGGCATAGACCTCGTCGGCCAGCATCTCGTACAAAAGCCAAAGGCCGGTGACGCACAGGATCACCAGCCACCAGGGAAAGTCCTTGTCGGGATCGGCGTTCGGGGCCATCGGATCGCCCCCGGCCCGCGCCGGGGGCTGTCCTTCACTCGCCCATCTTGTACTCGACGAACCACTTCTGGTTCAGCGCATCCAGCGTGCCGTCCGCCTTCATGCTCGCGATCGCCGCGTTGATCGGCGCGACCAGTTCCGAACCCTTCGGGAAGATGAAGCCGAAATCCTCCGAGGCCAGCGGTTCGCCGATGATCTTCAACCCGCCGTTCGAGGCCTGCACATAGCCGTTCGCCGCCGTCGAATCCGACAGGGTCAGGTCCACGTCGCCGGCCTTCAGCGCCTCGAGCCCCGCCCCAAAGGTTTCGAACTTGATGATCCGCGGGTTCTCCTCGTTGCCGTCCAGGATGTTGTAGACCGCCGCATAGAAGGGCGACGTCCCCGGCTGGGCCGAGATCAGAAGGTCCGGGTTCGCCGCAAAGCTTGCCGCATCGGTGAACCGCGCCTCATCCCCCCGCACGATCATCAGCATCTCCGACCGCATGTAGGGGTCGCTGAAATCGACCTTCTCCTTGCGCTCGTCCTTGATGGTGATCCCTGTCATGCCGATGTCGTACTGCCCTTCGCTGACCGCCGGGATCATCGCGTCCCAGCTGGTGTTCTCATACTTGACCGTGATGTTCAGCCGCTTGGCGATCTCGGCCATGGCGTCGTATTCCCAGCCGATCGCCTTGCCCTCCTTGTCCAGGAACTGCAGCGGCGGGTAGGCGTTCTCGGTCACCACGACCACCTCCTTCCCGCCAAGGTCCGGCAGGTCCTGCGCCAGCGCGGGCGCAGTCAGGGCGGCAAGTCCAAGCAAGGCAGCAGCAGTCAGTTTCATCGGTCCGTCTCCGGGGCTGATTGATCAAATCCCGACTATGCCATGCCCATGCGCCGATGCAAGGCGGGCCTTTGTCCGGCCGGTTCCCCCTTTTCAACCCGGCCGAACCGGTCCACCCTGCCCGCAGAATGGAGCCGCCCATGGACCCCGCCACGCTCACTGCCACCGCTCTGACCGACCTCATCCGCGCAAGGCAGCTGTCCGCGGTCGAGGCGGTGCAGGCGACGCTCGCGCGGATCGACCGGCTGAACCCCGCGCTCAACGCCATCGTCCAGCGGATGGATGACCAGGCCCTTGCCGCCGCCCGCGCCATCGACGCGCAGATCGCAAAGGGAGAGGATCCCGGCCCCCTCGCCGGCGTCCCCGTCACCGTCAAGGTGAACATCGACCAGGCCGGCTTCGCCACGACGAACGGCCTGAAGATCCAGTCCGACCTGATTGCGACCGAGGACAGCCCGCCGGTCGCGAACCTCCGCCGCGCCGGGGCCGTCATCGTCGGACGCACCAACACGCCCGCCTTCAGCTTGCGCTGGTTCACCCGCAACAGCCTGCACGGCGCGACGCGAAACCCCGCCTTCCCCGGCCTCACCCCCGGCGGATCATCCGGGGGCGCCGCGGCCGCAGCTGCCGCCGGCCTCGGCCCCATCGCCCATGGCACCGACATCGCGGGCTCCATCCGCTACCCCGCCCATGCCTGCGGCATCCATGGTCTCCGCCCCGGCCTCGGCCGTGTCCCCGCCTTCAACGCCACCGCGGGCGACCGGCTGATCGGCGGGCAGCTGATGGCCGTCTCCGGCCCCCTCGCTCGGTCGGCGGCCGACCTCCGCCTCGGCCACGCCGCGCTCTCGCAGCCAGACCCGCGCGATCCGTGGTGGACCCCCGCCACCTTCGCCCCCTACCGCAAACGCGCCGCCCTCGCCCTCGCACCGGACGGGTTGCAAACCGACCCCGCGATCCGGCAGACCCTGACCGCCGCCGCCCGAACTCTGGAAGCGAACGGATGGGAGATCGGCACCCCGCCCCTCCCTCCCTTCCGCGAGGCGATGGAGCTGCAACTCACCCTCTGGCTCTCCGAATTCGGCCTCGGCGGCGCCGATGCCGTGGCCCGGGAAGGCGACCCCGACGCCAGCTTCGTCCACCGCGAACTCACGAAACTCGCCCCGCCGCCCACGCTCGAAAGCTTCATGCGCGCGCTTCAGTCCCGCGCCCGCCTCGCCCGCCTCTGGCGCGGCTTCTTCGCCGACTGGCCGGTCCTCCTGACCCCGGTCTCAGGGCAACTCCCCTTCCCCGACCACTACGACACCTCCAGCCCCGAGGCCTTCGCCGCCGTCATCGAAGCGCAAATGCCCCAGATCGCGCCCCCCTTCATGGGCTTTCCCGGCCTGACCGTCACCACGGGCCACACTCCAACCCACCCCCTCGGCATCCAGGCCCTCGCCGACCGGGGGAACGAGCATATCCTCCTCGACCTCGCCGACCTCCTCGCCCCCGAAATCCCCGCCGTGACCCCGTAGGCCGGGCATCAGCCCGACTCTCCCCAAGCAAAAGACCACGTTCCCCGACGCAAGGCGTCCGATCCTCCCAGCTTCATCTGTCCAGAAATATCCCCGCCGGAGGCACGCCCGAGCCGGTTGGCGCGCAGCGCCAGAGGCGAGACAACAGGCTCGCGCGCAGCGCGCGATTCTGCAGCCGTTCCAACCCGCAAGACGCCCCTGCCCAAGGCGCCTCCCCTCCCCCTCCGTGGCGGTCGGGGCACTGCCACGACGATGGGGGTGAGGGGCCAGCGCGACTATCCTTAAGACCAGGTAAACGAAAAATGCCAAGCCTTTGATTTCAAAATGACTCCGGCGATTGTCCACCGTGGACAGATTCAGTGCCGCCCCCCGCAGACCTCGCAATCGGCCCGCTTCTTCACCCCGATCACCCGGGTCTCCATGTAGAGGGCATCGTGGATCATCAGCCGCCCCGCCAGCGTCTCCCCGGCCCCGGTGACCCACTTGACCGCCTCCATCGCCATCATCGACCCGATCACGCCGGGAAGCGGGGCCGCAACGCCCGCCTCGGCGCAGGTCGGCACCAGACCGGGGGCGGGCCTCACCGGGAAGACGCAGGCATAGCACGGCCCCCCCTTCGCCGGATCGAACAGGCTGATCTGCCCCTCCCACTGGGTGATCGCCCCGGAAATCAGCGGCACCCCCGCCGCCACACAGGCCCGGTTGACCAGATAGCGGGTGTCGAAATCATCGGTCCCGTCCAGCACCAGATCGTAGTCCCGGACCAGGTCCACCGCGATCTCCTCGGTCAGCTTCCGATGATAGGGCCGCACCTCGATGAACGGGTTCAAGGCCCGCATCGCGACCTCGGCCGAGAAGACCTTCGGCATCCCGATCCGCCCGTCGGTATGGATCACCTGCCGCTGCAGGTTCGACCCCTCGACCACGTCATGATCGATCACCCCGATCGTCCCCACCCCCGCCGCCGCCAGGTAAAGCAGGACCGGAGAGCCCAGTCCCCCCGCCCCCACGACCAGAACCTTCGCCCCCTTCAGCCGCTTCTGCCCCGGGCCGCCGATCTCGCGCAGGATGATGTGGCGGGCATAGCGGTCCAGCTCCGCCTCGCGGAAGGTCCCCGAGGGCGCCAGCGGTGCGGCAGGTTCCGGGGCCTTGCGCCGCCGCAGCGCCCGCAGCAGTTCGCGATAGCCAAGGACGACAGCCGCAAGCAGCCCGAACACCGTCCAGCCCGGCAAGTCTCCCCCGACGACCCTCGCCATCGGGTTTTCCACCTGAGACGGCAGATGCACGACCATCAGGATCGCCCACCAGCCTGCCGCCAGCAGCAGCAGCCATCGCTCGCCCCACCCGCGCCACCGGGCCAAAGCCCAAAGCCCGATGAACCCCAGAAGTCCGATCACGACCGCATCCCGGTCGAGCCGAACCCGCCCGTCCCCCGCGCCGTCTCGTCCAGCAACTCGACCACCGCAAAGCCCACCTGCACTACCGGCGCCACCACGACCTGCGCCACCCGGTCGCCATGCCGCACCGTGTAGGCTTCCGTCCCGAGGTTGACCAGCGACACCCCCAGCGGCCCCCGGTAATCGCTGTCGATCGTGCCGGGAGTGTTCGGCAGGGTGATCCCGTGCTTCGACGCCAGACCCGAGCGCGGCCGCACCTGCATCTCATACCCTTCGGGCACCGCCACCCGGATCCCCGTCGGACAGATCGCCCGCTGCATCGGCGCCAGCGTCAAGCCGGCCGCGCGCGCCTCGACGGGGAAGTTCGCGCACAGATCCGCCCCCGCCGCCCCTGCAGTCTGATAGGCGGGCAAGGGCAGGCTACGGTCGGCCCAGTCTTCCCACACCACCTGAACAACCGGCCCCATCGCCCCACCTTTCATCTGTCCGCAAATATCCCCGCCGGAGGCTCCCGCAGCCGCAATCAGCGCAAGGCCTCGGCGATCCGCGCCGCCAGCTTCCGCGCGACCTCGTCCTTGCCCATCCGGGGCCAAGCCTCGGCGCCCACCTCCGAGATCAGCACCACCGCATTCTCGGCCCCGCCCATGATCCCGGTCCCGGGCGAGACGTCATTCGCCACGATCCAGTCGCAACCCTTGCGCGCCCGCTTGGCCGTGGCATGGGCCACGATATCCGTAGTCTCAGCCGCGAAGCCCACCACCAGCCGGGGCCGCCTCGCCCCCTTCGAGACCGTGGCCAGAATGTCCGGGTTCTCGGCGAACTCCAGCGCCGGGGCCTTGCCCGACCCGTCCTTCTTCAGCTTCTGCCCGCTCGCATTGGCCACCCGCCAGTCCGCCACCGCCGCTGCCATCACCGCCGCGTCGGCCGGCAGCGCCGCCTCGACCGCCGCCGCCATTTCCTGCGCCGTCTCCACTCGCACGACCTCCACTCCGCCGGGCGGAGGCACGGTCGCGGGCCCCGTCACGAACGTCACGCGGGCGCCAAGATCGCGCAGCGCGGCGGCCAGCGCCGTCCCCTGCGCACCCGAAGACCGGTTGGCGATGTAGCGCACCGGATCGATCGGCTCATGCGTCGGACCCGAGGTCACGACCACATGCTTCCCCGCCAAGGGCCCACCCCCAAGCGCCGCGCCGATGGCCTGAACGATCGCCGCCGGCTCCGCCATCCGCCCCGGCCCGTATTCGCCGCAGGCCATCTCGCCCTCGTCCGGGCCGACGAACAGCACCCCGTCGCCCCGCAGCACCGCAAGGTTCCGTTGCGTCGCTGGATGCTGCCACATTCGCACGTTCATCGCCGGCGCCACCAGCACCCGCTTGTCCGTCGCCAGAAGCAGCGTCGAGGCCAGATCGTCGGCCCTCCCCCCCGCCATCTTCGCCAGCAGATCCGCCGTCGCCGGGGCCACGACCAGCAGGTCCGCCGCACGCGACAGCTCGATATGCCCCATCTCGGCCTCGGAGGTCAGGTCGAACAGCGCCTCGTGCACCTTCGACTTCGCCAGCGCCCCCACCGACAGGGGCGTCACGAATTCCGCCCCCGCACGGGTCAGGACCGGAACCACCGTCCCGCCCGCCTTCTGGATCAGCCGGATCAGCTCCAGCATCTTGTAAGCCGCGATCCCGCCCCCGATCACCAGAAGTATGCGCTTGCCAGACAACATCGGCAGGTCTCCCATGGCCTGCCATCAGGTGTAGGGGGCACGGGGGCCAACATCAACACCCTGCCCGCCCCGCACGAGACGCCGAGCCACCTGCGCGTCCTTCACGCGCAGGCTGCAAGACACAGGCTTGCACCGCAAGGTGCTCGATTCGGCAGGCGTCCGGGAGTGAACAGCGTCAGGGCCGGAGCGGTCAGGCCAGGAAATGCCGCACCTCGCGCGACTGCATCTCCAGCGACCGGCGCATCTTGGCGAAGGCCGCGGCCTCAAGCTGGCGAACGCGTTCCTTGGACAGTCCCAGTTCCTCGCCGAGCGATTCCAGCGTCCGGCCTTCATCCTTCAGCTTGCGTTCGGAAACGATGTAGCGCTCGCGCGCGTTCAGGCCCTGCATCGCCTTGACCAGCCAGCCCCGCAACCGTGCACCGTCATGCGCATCCTCGACCGCTTCGGCGGCCTGTTGGCCCTCATCCTCCAGCGCGTCGATCCATTCGCGCCCGTCCTCGTCGGACGATTGCGTCGCGTTCAACGAAAAATCCGTGCCTGAAAGCCGACCTTCCATCATTTCCACATCGGCCACCGGCACACCAATGTCGGCTGCCACCATCTGCCGCAGCTGGTGCTGGTCCAGCACCTCGCCGCGCTGCGAGGCCTCGCGTTCCAGCTTGGCCTGGACCCGCCGCAGGTTGAAGAACAGCGCCTTCTGGCTGGATGTGGACCCGGTCCGCACCATCGACCAGTTGCGCATCACATAGTCCTGGATCGAGGCCTTGATCCACCAGACGGCATAGGTGGAAAAGCGCACGCCGCGTTCGGGGTCGAACTTGTCGGCGGCCTTCATCAGGCCAAGGCTCGCCTCCTGGATCAGGTCGTTCATCGGTGCGCCGTAGCGGCGGAACTTCGCGGCCATGCTGATCGCCAGGCGCATGTAAGCGGTGATCAGCCGGTGCAAGGCGCGTTCGTCTCGCCGGTCCCGCCAGGCGCGGGCCAGTTGCAGCTCGGTCTCGGCATCGAGAAGCTCGGCCTTCATCGCTTGGCGCGACACGTTCAGATCGGTATATCCGTCAAGAGCCATGACCACCTCCAGATCATCCTGCCGCGGCGGTTCCGCCTGTTCTTGTCCGTCTTACGAGGCCAAACCGTGACTGGATCACTTCCGCCCCTCACTTTGGTCATCGGCGGCGCGCGGTCGGGCAAATCCGCCTTCGCCGAAGGCCTGGTCGCCGGCTCTGGCCGCCCCCGCCGCTATATCGCCACGGCCGAAGCCTGGGACGACGAGATGCGCGACCGCATTGCCCGGCACCGCGCCGACCGGGGCACCGGCTGGATCACCGTTGAGGCCCCGCTCGACCTGGCCGCCGCCCTGGCCGCGGTCCGGGCCGAGGAGGCGGTGCTGGTCGATTGCGCCACGCTCTGGCTGACCAACCATCTGCTCGCCGACCACGACATTGCCGCCGAGACCGGGCGCCTGCTTGCCGCCCTGTCCGACTGCCCGGCCCCGGTCGTCATCGTCAGCAACGAAACGGGATGGGGAATCGTTCCCGAGAACGCGCTCGCCCGACGGTTTCGGGACGAACAGGGCCGGCTGAACCAGCGGCTTGCCGGCGACGCGGACCTGGTGGTTGCCGTCATGGCCGGCCTCCCCATGGTCCTGAAGAGCAGTCTTCCGTGACCCGGTTCTGGCTCGTCCGCCACGGACCGACCCATGCGAGGACGATGATCGGCTGGACCGACCTGCCGGCCGACCTCTCGGACCGCGCCGCGCTCGCCCGACTGTCCGCGCATCTTCCCGCGGGGGCGCCCGTCATCTCCTCCGACCTGTCCCGCGCCATCGCCACCGCCGATGCGCTGGGGAACCGCCCGCGCCTGCCGCACGACCCGGACCTGCGCGAGATCCATTTCGGCGCGTGGGAGGCCCGCGGTTTCGCCGAGGTCGAGGCCGAGCAGCCCGATCTGATCCGCGCCTTCTGGGACCAGCCGGGCGAGGTGCGCCCGCCCGGCGGCGAAAGCTGGAACGCGCTGACCGCGCGCACCTGGTCGGCGCTGGACCGCCTGCGGGGCGCTGCCCAGGACATCGTTGTCGTCGCCCATTTCGGCCCGATCCTCGCCGCCCTGCAACGCGCCGAGGGCCTGACGCCCGGGCAGGTCTTCGCCCATCGCATCGACACCCTATCGGTCACCTGTCTCACCTACGGCCCCCCGCCCCGCGTGTTCGCAATCAATCACCGTCCGTGATGCAACCGGCCACGATTCTTCGTTTCCCTTGCCCGACGCCGCAGGGTTCAATGCGCGGGAAAGGACAACAGACATGACCTATGACCTCGTGATCGGCGACCGCGCCTATTCCAGCTGGAGCCTGCGCGGCTGGCTGCTCTTCGACGCCTTCGGCATCCCCGTGCGCACGATCTCGGCCCGGCTCTACACCGACGAGCTGGCGACCGTGCTGCGCGATTTTCCCCCGGCGCGCACCGCCCCCACGATGCGCACCCCCGAAGGCTCCGTCGTCCCCGAGACCATCGCCATCGCCGAGGAACTCGCCACCCGCCACCCGGAGGCCGGGATCTGGCCGCAAGAGCCGCAAGCCCGCGCCACCGCCCGGGTCCTCGCTGCCGAGATGCACGCCGGCTTCAGCGCGCTCCGCAGCCATTGCCCGATGAACCTGCGGGTCAGCTACACCGACTGCCAGCCGCCTCAGGAGGTCCTGGCCGACCTCCGCCGCCTGGAGACGCTATGGTCCTGGGCACGTCGGACGACGCGGTCCACCACGCCCTGGCTCTGCGGCGCCTATTCCGCGGTGGATGCCTTCTTCGCCCCCGTCGCCAGCCGGATCGCCACCTATAACCTGCCGGTCGATGCCGAGGCCATGCTCTACGTCAACGCGCACCTCGCCCATCCGAGTTTCCGCCGCTGGCGCGCGATGGGGATGGTGGACGGCGCCGACCAGGAGTTCTACCGCCGCGACTGGCCCCGCCGCGACTGGCCCGGCCCGGTGCCCCTGCCCGCGCGCGCGGTCGACTGCGCCGACACCGTGAACGCGGCCTGCCCCTATTCCGGCAAGCCTGTCACCCATGCGCTCGAGCTTTACGGGCGCCGCTTCGGCTTCTGCAACGCCTTCTGCCGCGACAAGACCCTGGCCGACGCCGAGGCCTGGCCGAAATTCATGGCGCTTTACCACTCGTAAACCAATTCGCCCTACCCGTTAACCAAGGTGAATCGGGTGGGGCGCCATGCAGGGACGTCACGACAACAGGTCTCGAACGGCGGCCGCGGCCCCGGCCTTTCATCTGTCCGCAAATATCCCCGCCGGAGGCACCGCCCGAGCCGGTTGCGCGCCTCTGGCGCGCAGAGGCGAGACAAAAGGCTTGCGCGAAGCGCGCATTTCCGTACCCGGTCCAACCCGCGAGGCGCCGCGATGACCGCCCGCGCCTATACCGTCGCCTTCGAAGGGGTGGAGGCCCGCCTGGTCGAGGTCCAGTGCGCCGTCTCGCCCGGTGCCCCGGCCTTCATGCTGGTCGGCCTGCCCGACAAGGCGGTCTCCGAGGCGCGGGAGAGGGTCCGCGCCGCCTTGCAGGCCCTGTCCATCGCCCTGCCGGCCAAGCGCATCACCGTCAATCTTTCGCCCGCCGATCTGCCCAAGGAAGGGTCGCATTTCGACCTGCCCATCGCGCTCGCGCTCCTCGCCGCGCTCGACATCGTCCCGCGGGAAGAGGTCGAGGGCACAGTGGCCCTCGGCGAGCTGTCGCTCGATGGCCGGCTGATCGCCGTGGCCGGGGCCTTGCCGGCGGCGATGGCGGCGGCGGTCGAGGAGCGGACGCTTCTCTGCCCCAGGGCCTGCGGGGCCGAGGCCGCCTGGGTCGGCGCGACCACGGTCCTCGCCCCCGCCTCGCTGGACGAGGTCTTGCAGCACTACACCGGTCGCCGCCCGCTGATACCGGCCGAGGCAGGCGAGGTCCGCGCCGGCGCCCCGCCCCGCGATTTCCGCGAGGTGAAGGGCCAGGAACGCGCCAAGCGCGCGATGGAGATCGCCGCCGCCGGTCGCCACCACCTGTTCCTGGTGGGCACACCCGGCTCGGGCAAGTCGATGCTGGCCGCGCGCCTGCCCGGCATCCTGCCGCCCCTGTCCGCGCCCGAGGCGCTAGAGACTTCGATGATCCATTCGCTTGCGGGGCTTCTGACCGAAGGCGGCATCTCGCGCGAGCGGCCGTTTCGCGAGCCGCATCATACCGCCTCGATGGCCGCGATCATCGGCGGCGGGCGCGGGGCGAAACCGGGCGAGATCAGCCTGGCGCACAACGGCGTCCTGTTCCTGGACGAGTTCCCTGAATTTCCCCGCATGGTGCTCGACACGCTGCGACAGCCGATCGAGACCGGAAGCGTCATGGTCGCGCGCGCCAATGCCCATGTCCGCTATCCCTGCCGCTTCCTGCTGATCGCCGCCGCCAATCCCTGCAAGTGCGGCTACCTGACCGACCCCGCCCGCGCCTGCGGCCGGACGCCGATCTGCGGCGAAGACTACCTCGGCCGCATTTCAGGACCGCTGATGGACCGGTTCGACCTGCGGGTGGAAGTCCCGCCTGTCGCCTTCGCCGATCTCGACCTGCCAGCGAACGGCGAAAGCTCGGCCAGCATCGCCGCCCGCGTCGCCGCCGCCCGCGACCGGCAGACCGCCCGCTTCAAGGACAGCCCCACCCTGCGCGTGAACGCCGATCTGGAAGGCGCGGCGCTGGAGGATCATGCCGCCCCCGATGCCGAAGGCCGCGCCCTGATCGGCCGGGTGGCCGAGCGCATGGGGCTTTCGGCACGCGGCTACCATCGCGTCCTGCGCGTCGCACGCACCATCGCCGACCTGGACGGCAGCGCATCGGTCCGCAAGCCGCATGTGGCCGAGGCGATCAGCTTCCGCCTCGCCTCGGCCACGGGCGGGCTTTAGGCCCTGATCCGCTCCATCTTCGGATCGTAGAGCGGCGCCAGCGTCACCTCGGCAGGCACCCGTTCGGTGGCGACCTCCAGCTCGTAGCGGCCCGACAGGACCCAGTCCGCAGTCACGCCTTCGGGATTGCGGACATAGCCCATGCCGATCGAGCGGTTGACGGTGAAGCCGAAGCCGCCGGAACTGAGCCAGCCCACGCGCTGGCCGTCGCGGTAGATCGTCTCGCGGCCGTATAGGATGACCTCGGGCGCAGTCGTGAAGGTGGCCATCAGCTTCTTCACGCCTTGCGCGCGCTGCGCGAAAACGGCCTCGCGGCCCTTGAAGGGGATGTCCTTCTTCAGCTTGACCGCCCAGCCCAGCCCCGCCTCGTCGGGGGTATGGTCCGGCCCGATGTCCGCGGCCCAGGCGCGATAGCCCTTTTCCAGCCGCAAGGTCTCGATCGCGCGGTAACCCGCGTTGCGGATGCCGAAGGGCGCCCCGGCCTCGCGCAAGGCAGCATAAACGGCGGTGGCATATTCGACCGGGAAGTGCAGCTCCCAGCCCAGTTCGCCGACATAGGTCACGCGCAGCGCCAGGACCGGGCAACCGGCGATGCCGATCACCTGAGCGGTGCCGAAGGGGAAGGCCGCGTTCGAAAGGTCCGCCCGGGTGACGGCCTGCAACACCTCGCGCGAGCAGGGCCCCATCAGCGACAGGACCGAATGGGCCGAGGTGATGTCGAAAAGCTGCGCATTGGCGCCTGCCGGAATGTTGCGCGAAATCCAGTCGAAGTCATGCGTGGCAAAACCCGTGCCGGTGACGATGTAGTATTCGTCCCGTGCCCGGCGGACCACCGTCACATCGGCCTCGATCCCGCCGCGGTCGTTCAGCATCTGGGTATAGGTCAGGCTGCCCACCGGGCGCGCCACGTCATTGGCGCAGATCCAGGACAGGGCGGCCTCGGCATCCGGCCCCTTCAGCGCGAACTTGGCAAAGGAGGTCTGGTCGAAGATCA
Organism: Tabrizicola flagellatus; assembly: GCF_008271465.1. GTDB lineage: Bacteria > Pseudomonadota > Alphaproteobacteria > Rhodobacterales > Rhodobacteraceae > Tabrizicola > Tabrizicola flagellata. Next base: position 234,733 of record NZ_VMDU01000004.1, read on the forward strand.
CCACGCCCTCGCGGCAGGCGCGGTGCTCGCGCCCCACGGCCGCATGCCAGTTCGGCCGCTGATAGGTGTAGATGTCGCGCGGCTCTTCCCCCGCCGCAAGGTCGGCGAACCAGTTCGGACGCTCCCAGCCCAGCTTCTCGCCGAAGACCGAGCCATCGGCCTTGAGGATCTCGTAGAGCGGCGACTTGCGGCAGGGCCGGCCCGAATGGTGCTCTTCCCCCGGCCAGGCCATGGTGTAGTGCTTGCCATAGGCCTCGTAGGTGCGCTTGCGGATCCAGTCGAGGTCGAAATGCGGCCGGCCGAAGCGGCGGATGTCGGCGGGCCAGAGGTCGAAGGGCGCCTCGCCCTTGGCCACCCATTCCGCCAGGCACATGCCCGCCCCGCCGCCCGAGGCGATGCCGAAGGCGTTGAAGCCCGCGCCCACGAAGAAGTTCCGCTGCTCGGGCGCCTCGCCCAGGATGAACATGCCGTCGGGGGTAAAGCTTTCCGGCCCGTTGATCATCTGCTTGATGCCCGCCGTCTCCATCGCCGGGACGCGGCCCAGCGCCTGTTCCATCAGCGGCGTGAAATGGTCGAAGTCGTTGTCAAGGAGCGTGAAATGGAAGCCCGGCGGCAGCGTCCCGTCGCGCCAGAGTTTCGGGTTCGGCTCGTAGCCGCCCATCACGAGGCCGCCCACCTCTTCCTTCCAGTAGGTCAGCCGGTCGGGGTCGCGCAGAGTGGGCAGGTTCGGGGTCACGCCCTCGATGCGTTCGGTCACGATATACTGGTGCTCGACCGGGACCAGCGGCACGTTCACCCCATGCGCCGCGCAGAAGGGCCGCGTCCACATCCCGGCGCAGACCACGACCTTCTCGCAGTCGATCCGGCCGCCGTCTTCCAGGATCACGCCCTTGACCACGCCGTCGCGGATATCGACCGAGCGGACCTTGGTCTCCTCGAAGATCTGCGCCCCGGCCATGCGCGCGCCCTTGGCGAGCGACAGGGTGATGTCGGACGGATTCGCCTGTCCGTCCGTTGGCAGGAAGGCCGCGCCCACCAGATCGTCGATCGCCATCAAGGGCCAGAGTTCCTGCGCCTCCTTCGGGGTCAGCAGGTGCATCTCCAGCCCGAAGCTGTGCGCCGTGGTGGCCTGGCGCTTCACTTCCGTCCATCTCTCCTGGTTGCAGGCCAGCCGCATGCCGCCGTTCATCTTCCAGCCGGTCGCCTGGCCGGTCTCGGCCTCGAGCCGCTTGTAGAGGTCCACCGAATAGCCCAGAAGCTGCGTGACGTTCGCGCTGGTGCGCAACTGGCCGACAAGGCCCGCGGCGTGGAACGTGGTGCCCGAGGTCAGCTTCTTGCGTTCCAGAAGCACGACCTCCACCCCCATCCTGGCCAGATGGTAGGCGGTGGAGCAGCCGACGATGCCGCCCCCGATGACGACGACCTTCGATGCGGAGGGGAGTTCAGACATGATCGGTCCTTACAATCTGCGGAAGTCCTGAAGGGCCGCGCGATAGGCGGCCAGGTTTTCGGCGGTATAGGCGGCGTAGTCGAAATCGAGGCTCGAAGTCAGTTCGCTGACCATGCTCCAAAGCGTCTCGCGCAACAGCGAGGCGCATTTCATCGCCGTGTAGCTGCGCCAGAGCGCATCGGTCAGCGGGCGGTCGTGATAGGCTTCGAGCAGCAGCCGCTCTTCGGCCGGCGCAAAGCCGTTGTTCGAGGCGATGCCGCCCAGATCGAACAGGGGATTGCCGAAGCCGCCATATTCCCAGTCGATCAGCCAGATGTCCCCCGACCCGATCAGGATGTTGCCGGGCAGAAGGTCGTTGTGGCAGAGGCGCAGGTCGGACGGGCCGATGGCGCGGTCGAGTTCCCCGGCCTCGGCCATCAGACCCGGCAGAAGGGGGCCGTGCGGCGAGCCGCGCGCGGTCAGGAGCCGGGCGTAGTCGCGCAGGATGTGCGGGACGGAAAAGCACAGGACCGGGCCGGTGACGGCCTCGGTCACGTCGCGGTGGACGCGCGCCACCAGATCGGCGAGGCGCGGGATCAGCAGCTTGTCGGCGCGGTCCTCGGGCGTCAGGGGGCGGGCCTCGACGAAATCGAGGACCAGAAGGCCCGGCTCGGCATGGCGAACGGCGGGGCCGACCCCGGCGGCCTCGGCCGCGCGGGTGATCGCCAGTTCGTTCCAGCGCAGGATGCCGTGTTCGGGAATGTCGGTGCCGAAGCGCACGACGTAGCGGCGTCCCTGATCCTCGACCAGCACGTTGTGGTTGGTCTTGCCGCCCTCCAGCAGTTCGACGTTGGACGGGCCGGCAAAGCAGGACAGGCGGCGGGCGGCCTCGATCAGGCGGGATGCGGTGTCAGGCATGGGTCTCCCTCGCGGCGGTGCGGCGGGCGATGGCGGCGGTGATGATGCGGTCGCTCATCATGGCGATGAAGGCCACGGCCAGGCCGGCGACGATGCCCTTGCCGGCATTGGCCTTGGTCAGCGCGATATAGACCTCCTGCCCGAGGTCGCGGGTGCCGACCAGCGCGGTGATGACCAGCATCGAGATCGCCAGCATGATGGTCTGGTTCAGGCCCAGAAGGATCGAAGGCATGGCCAGCGGCAGCTTGACCTTGCGGATCAGCTGGCCCCTGGTGCAGCCCGAGACGATGCCCGCCTCGACCAGCTGCGGGTCCACCCCCCGGATGCCCACGGCCGCATAGCGGATGGCCGGGACGATGGCATACATCACCACCGCGATCATGGCCGAGAAGTCGCCGACCTTGAACAGCATCACCACCGGGATCAGGTAGACGAAGCTCGGCAGGGTCTGCAGCGTGTCGAGGATCAGCGTCACCACGCCATAGGCGCGGTCGTTCTGCCCGGCGAGGATCCCGATGGGTACGCCGATCAGCATGGCGATCACGACCGAGACGCCGCAGAGGTAGATGGTGATCATCGCCTCGGGCCAGAGCCCGGCCGTGATGATGAAGCCGGTCATCAGGACCGCCATCACCCCCAGCCGCCAGCCGCCGATCCCGCCCGCGATTGTCCCGGCCAGGACCAGCCCCCAGGCCCAGGGGATGCCGAGGAGGAAGGTCTTGACCGGCACCAGCACCCAGGTCAGCGCGGCGACCTTCACCGCCTCGATCTGGTCGTAGAGGTTCAGGTTGATCCACGAGACGACCGCGCTCCAGAACCCGCCCGTCGAAAGCTGCCAGCCTGCGGGATAGACCGCGAGCGGCGGGATCGCCATGGCGAGAGGGTAGCTCGCCACGACCACCGCCGCCCAGGCCAGAATCCAGCGGTGGCGATACAGCCAGGATCCGCCTGAGGGGTCGCGCGGGCCGCGGTTGGCGGCGGCCTGGCTCAGCTTGTCCAGCGCGATGGCAAGGACCACGATGCCGAAGCCCGCCTCGACCCCGCGGCCCACGTCCAGCTTGCGCAAGGCTGTCAGCACGTCATAGCCAAGGCCCCCCGCGCCGATCATCGAGGCGATGATGACCATGTTCAGCGTCAGCATGATGACCTGGTTCACGCCCACCATCATCATCCGCCGCGCCGAGGGCAGCTGGACCTTCCACAGCAGTTGCCGCCGGGTGCAGCCGGCCATGCGCCCGGCCTCGACCACCTCTTCCGGCACACCCCTCAGGCCGATCGTGGTGATCCGCACCATGGGCGGCATGGCATAGATGACCGTGGCGACCAGCGCCGCCATGGGGCCGAAGCCGAACAGGAACAGGATCGGCACCAGATAGGCAAAGACCGGCACGGTCTGCATCAGGTCCAGCACCGGGCGCAGCGCGCGGTCGATCCAGCGCACCCGGAAGGCCAGGATCCCCAGCGCCGCCCCGCCCAGCACCCCCAGCGGCACCGCGATCACCACCGAGACCAGCGTCACCATCGCCGATTGCCAGAGCCCGAAGAGGAGCAGGTAGAGGAAAGCCGCCGTCACCAGCACCGCGAGCCTTGCCCCGCCCAGCCGCAGGGCCAGAAGGCCGAAGCCCAGGATCACCGGCAACCAGGCCATCGGCGGCAGGATGGGCACGGCCTGCTGTCCCCGCCCCCAGGCAAAGCCGTCCACGACGAGGTTGCGCAAGAGGGTATAGGGCGCCTCGATCAGGGCCGAGAGCAACCGCGTGAAATCGCGGAACTGGAATGGCCCGAAGGTCGCCTCCTCGAGAAGCCATTTCAGCGCGGCCGAGATCTGGCGGTCGAGGTGGAGTTGCCAGGCTTGCGGATACTTCGTCAGCCACGACAAGCCGGTCGCCTGCGCGATCTCCTTGCCGTTCAGCGACAGGACCGCGGTGATCCCCGCCAGCCCCAGCCAGAAGGCCCAGCTTGCGGCGCGTCCGCGGATCATGCGGGCAGGTCCCGCCCGATCAGGATGTCCACGATGGTGCGCGCATCGACCTGGCCCAGGACCTCTCCGGCCGCGCCGATCACCCGGAAGGGCTTGCCGGCGGCCTCGATCCGGTCGGCCACGGCGGCGACAAGTGCGGTGGCCGGCAGGTCCCCCGCGAAGTCGCTGCCAATCAGGGGCCGGGCGGCGGTGCCCAGGCGCATGACCTTGGCGCGGGGGATATGACGGGTGAATTCGGCCACATAATCGGTCGCCGGGCGCAGCACCAGTTCCTCGGGCGTCGCGGTCTGCACGATGGCCCCGTCGCGCATCACCGCGATCCGGTCGGCCAGCCGGATCGCCTCGTCGAAATCGTGGGTGATGAAGACGATGGTCTTCTGCAACCGCCCCTGAAGCCGCAGGAGTTCATCCTGCATCTCGCGCCGGATCAGAGGGTCGAGCGCCGAGAAGGGCTCGTCCAGGAACCACAGGTCCGGCTCGACGATCAGCGACCGCGCGATGCCCACCCGCTGCTGCTGCCCGCCCGAAAGCTGATGCGGATAGCGCATTTCGCGCCCGGTCAGGCCGACGAGTTCGATCACCTGCCGCGCGCGGTCCAGCCGCGTCCGGCGATCGACGCCCTGCACCTCCAGCGGGAAGGCCGCGTTTTCCAGCACGGTCAGATGCGGCAGAAGCGCGAAGTGCTGGAACACCATGCCCATCTTGTGCCGGCGCAGATCGATCAGCTCGGCCTCGGACATCTTCAGAAGATCGCGCCCCTCGAAGCGGATCTCGCCGGCCGTGGGCTCGATCAGCCGCGACAGGCAGCGCACCAGCGTCGATTTGCCCGATCCCGACAGGCCCATGATGACGAAGATCTCGCCCTTCGCGACCGTCACATCCGCCTGCCGCACCGCCGGGACGATGCCCGCCTCGCGCAGCGCCTCGGGCGAGGGGGCGCCGCCGTGGCGGGAAAGGACGCTCTCCGCCTGCGGGCCGTAAAGCTTCCAGACATTGCGGCATTCAAGGACGGTCGGGCGGTCCATCGGGACAGGGCATTCCGTGCGGCTGGGGATCGGACGGCCCCGGGGCAACCGGGGCCGCGGCGGCGGTCACTGGATCCAGGCCTGCCACTTGGCCTCGTTCGCGGCCATCCATTCCGCGACGACCGCCTCGATGCTCATCCCCTCGACATCGGCCTTGTAGACCATGGCCCCCATCTCGTCGTTGGTGACGGTGAAGTTGCGGATGATCTTCGCGGCACCGGGCCATTTCTTCTCCAGCCCCACCCAGCCGGCCTTCCAGATCGGCCCCAGGGGCTTGCCGCAGTCGTAGGCCATGTCGGGGTTCTCGCCCCAGGCCGGGTCGGAATAGCAGGCGGGCTCGTAGGGCGGGAATTCGATGAACTTGCCCTCGTATTTCGCCGGCGCCCAGTGCGGCTGGTAGATCCACAGGATGATCGGATCCTTGCGTTCGTAGGCTGCCTGCAATTCGGCAAAGAGCGCGGCATCGGTGCCGGCATGGACGACTTCGAAGGGCAGGCCCAGCGCCTCGACCCGTTCCTCGTCATAGCCGCCCCAGGTCACCGGCCCGCCCAGGTAGCGCCCGTTCGGCGCGGTTTCGGGGGTGGCGAAGGCATCCGCGCAGTCCAGCAGCGCGCGCCAGTCCGGCAGGCCGGGGCAGCGTTCCTCCATGTAGGCGGGATACCACCATTCCTCGCGCGAGATCATGCCGGTCTCGCCGAAGTTCACCACGTTGCCGGTGGCCACGGCCTCTTCCAGCGCATCCGTGCCGGTGGTGGCCCAGATCTCCATCGCCAGGTCCAGATCGCCGGTCTTGAGACCCGCGAACTGCGCCAGGTAATCCGCCTGCACCAGTTCCGTGTTGTAACCGGCCTTGCGCAGCACCTCGGACATGATGTTGGCGCTGATGATGTTGCCCGACCAGTCATGCGTGGTGATCTTGATCGGGTCCTGGCTTTCGACCTCGGCCAGCGCGCCGCCGTCCGTCACGGCCTGCGCCAGCACCAAGGCTACCGAAGCGAGCAGCATCTTCTTCATCCGTCGACTCCCTGTTTTCCGGTTCTTGTGACGCAGGGTGATTCCCCGATACGATGGGTCGAAGGTAACACCAACCCAACACGTCGCAACGAATTTCCAACATATCCCTCGTAATTCCCGCGTGGGATGTGGCTTTCCGTGGGTTCCTGCGCTAGATTTCAACAGATCCACGAAAGCGGGCACCGATGAGCGATCTCGACAGCACCTCGAACCACCGCCAGGCCGAGATCCTCGAGGCGCTGCGCAAGGCGGGCGGATCGGCGCGGATCCAGAGCCTCGCCAGCGCGCTGGAAGTGTCGGACGAAACCATCCGGCGGAACCTGCGGCGACTGGTCGAGGGCGGTCTGGTGCAGAAGCACCACGGCGGGGCGCGGCTGGTGGAACGCGCGGTCGAGGCCGACCTGAACACCCGGCTCCAGGAACATGCCGAACCCAAGCGTCGCATCGCCGAAGAGGTCGCGCGGCTGGTCGAGGACGGCACCTCGCTGTTTCTCGACGTGGGCTCCACCACCAGCCTGATTGCCGAGGCGTTGCAGCGCAATTCCGGGTTGAACGTGGTGACGAATTCGGTGGCGGTCGCCTACCGGCTGGCGATGCGCAACGGCAACCGGGTGTTCTTCGCCGGGGGCGAGCTGCGCGCCAATGACGGCGGCAGCTTCGGGCCCGAGGCGCTGGCCTTCGTGCAGAACTTCCGGCTGGACCTGGCGGTGATCTCGACCTCCGGCATCTGTCCGCAGCGCGGGCTGATGTTCTCCGACCTGTCCGAGGCGCAGCTGGCACGCGCGATGGTCAGCCAAGCCGCACGCTGCATCGTCGCGGCGGACAGCCGCAAGTTCCACCGTACCGCGCCGATCCTGCTGGGCGATCCGCGCGACATCGACATCCTCGTCACCGACGAGGACCCGCCCGAGGACCTCGCCGCCGCCGCCCGCCACTGGGGGACAGTGATCCGGGTGGCGCCTTAGCCCGCAACCCGCGCCAGCAGCGCCTCGATCTCGGACCGCGACGGCATGGCCGGGGCCGTGCCGGGGCGGGTGACGGAAATCCCCGCCGTAGCGCAGCCGAAGCGCACCGCATCGATCACGTCGCGTCCCTCGGCCAGTGCCACGGCGAAGCCGCCGTTGAAGGCATCGCCCGCCCCCGTCGTCTCGACCACCGGGCCGGCCGAGATGACGGGCACATGCACCGTGCGGGTCGCGTCGTGATAGAGCGCGCCCTTGTCGCCCAGCGTGATGACAACGGCCCCCACGCCTTTTGCCAGAAGCGCAGATGCTGCCGCCTTCGCCTCATCGACCGTGCTCACCGGCAGACCGGTCAGAGCCTCGGCCTCGGATTCGTTCGGGGTTAGGTAGTCACACAGCGCCAGCATCTCGTCGGGCAGGCTGGCGGCGGGCGCGGGGTTCAGGATCGTCGTGACGCCCGCCGCGCGCGCGATCTGAAGCGCGCGCAGCGCGGCCGGGATCGGCTGTTCCAGCTGCGTGACGAAGATCGAGGCTGACCGGATCAGCTCGGCCTTCTCCTCCACATCCTCGGCCGAGACGCGCCCCGCCGCACCCGGCGCGACGATGATCGCGTTGTTGCCGGTGGCGTTCTCGATGAAGATGTAGGCGGCCCCCGTGTAGCTTTCGCGGTCCACCTTCACTTCGGGCATGACCCCCGCCTTGGCCCAGGTCGCCTGTGCGATGTCGGCGAAGGCATCGGCACCGAGGCGGGTGATGAAATGCACGCGCCCCCCTGCCATGGCGGCGGCGACCGACTGGTTCGAGCCCTTGCCCCCCGGCCCCAGCACGAAGGAGGTGCCGAGGATGGTCTCGCCCATCTTCGGCTGGCGCTCGGCGCGGTAGGCGGTGTCGGCGACGAAGATGCCGAGGATCACGATGGGTTTCATGGGTCAGGCCTCCGGCGGGATCACGCCCTTGCGGAACATGAAGCAGCCGTAGAACCGCCGCTCGCCGGTCTGGATCACGGCATAGGACTTGCGCGCCATGTCGTAGAAGGCAAAGCGTTCGATGCCGATCATCGGGCGATGGCGGCCCTCGGCGCGGTCGATCTCGGCCTGGACCTCGGCCTGGACGGGCGGGACGGTGGCGGGGTCGCCCACGATCTCCATCCGGCCGGCGAAATCGTCCACGAAAGTGTCCAGCGGCAGGACGGACAGGATCGCCTGCACCGCCTGGGCGGCGGTCAGGTTCTCCATCCGCAGCAGTTCGCCCGTGACCGTGGCCCGCGCCACCGAATCGGAGGGGAAATTGGTATCGGCGACGATCAGCACGTCGCCATGCCCCATCGCGCGCAAGACGCGCAGCACATCGGCATTCAGCCGGTTGTCGATCCCTTTCAGCATGTCTCCCCCCGTTTGGTCCTAAAGGCGCTGGCCGGTGGCCTTGTCGAATAGATGCGCCAAGCCCGCGTCGGGCGCCAGAGTGATCCTGTCCCCCGGCCCGAAGGCAACCCGGTTGCGGAACACCGCCGTCAACTCGCGCCCCTCGAGGCGGACGACGACATGGGTTTCCGACCCCGTGGGTTCGACCACCGCGACCGTGCCGGACAGCCCCTCGCCGGCCAGGGCCAGATGCTCGGGCCGGATGCCGTAGATCACCTCGCGCCCTTCCCCGGCCTGCGCCCCCGCCGGCAGCGGCAGGCGCGCGCCCGCGACCTCGACCATCCCGCCGCCGATCCGCCCCTCGAGAAGGTTCATCGAGGGACTGCCGATGAAGGCCGCGACGAATGTGTTCGCCGGCCGGTCATAGAGGTCCAGCGGCGCGCCGACCTGTTCGATCCGGCCGCCCTGCATGACCACGATCCGGTCGGCCATGGTCATCGCCTCGATCTGGTCGTGAGTGACATAGACCGTGGTGGTCTTCAGCCGCTGGTGCAGTTCCTTGATCTCGGCCCGCATCTGCACCCGCAGCTTGGCGTCGAGGTTCGACAGGGGTTCGTCGAACAGGAACACCTGCGGGTCGCGCACTATGGCCCGGCCCATGGCGACCCGCTGGCGCTGGCCGCCGGACAGCGCCCGGGGATAGCGGTCGAGATAGGGCGTCAGCCCCAGGATCGCCGCCGCCTGTTCGACCTTGGCCCGAATCGCGCCCCTGTCCATGCCGCGCATCTTCAGCGCAAAGCCCATGTTCGCGGCCACCGTCTTGTGCGGATAAAGCGCGTAGTTCTGGAAGACCATGGCAATGTCGCGCTCGGACGGGGGCAGGTTGTTCACCCGCCGCGCGCCGATGCGGATGTCGCCGGCGCTGATCTCCTCCAGCCCCGCGATCATCCGCAGAAGCGTGGACTTGCCGCAGCCCGAAGGCCCCACCAGCACCACGAAGGCCCCGTCCGGAATGTCCAGATCCAGCCCGTGAATGACCTTCAGCCCGCCATAGGATTTCTCCAGCGCCCGGATCGTCACTTCGGCCATCGGCCACCCTCTCCCCGTTTCCCTGCGGCCAGACTAAGCGCAGGCGCAAGCCGCTGTCCATCCGCTGAACATACTAACATGTTAGAAACTTGACAGAGGCCCGACCGGGCTGCGAAGGTTGCCGCAAGGGCAGCCGACGGCTGAACCGCAAAAGCGAGACGACCCCGAAAAGGGGCACCAAGCCAACCTAGGGAGGACCAACCGTGAAACCAGGACTTTACGAATACGCAAGCCGCCTCAGCCGGCGCCGCTTTCTGATGGGCGCAACGGCGCTGGGTGCCGCCGGCGCCCTGCCCGCGGGACTTGCGCCGAAACCGGCCTCGGCCCAGGACAACCTGCGGGCCGAAATCCTCAAGATCCCGGGCGTCGGCGCCGGCAGCCCCACCGATGCCGACTGGCAGAAGGTGGGCGAGATGTGCCTCGGCCCGGTCAAGAAGTTCGTTTCCGAAGGCGAGTTCGCCGGCGTGGAGCTGACCTTCCTCGGCCTGAACAACCAGAACCTGCACAACGTGCTGTTCCGCGGCTTCCTGAAGCCCTGGGAGGCCTATACCGGCGCCAAGATCAACTGGATCGACCTGGCGCAGGCCGACTACAACCCGCGCCTGCAGCAGTCGATCGCAACCGGCACGGTGGACTTCGACATCATCGAGATGGGCGCGCCCTTCGAGGGCGACACCGCAGGCCGCGGCCTGCTTGACCCGATGCCCGACTGGGTCAAGGAACAGATCGAGGCCGACGACCTCGTGGCCTATCTGCAACCCCCGGTCGGCACCTGGGACGGCAAGTCCTACCGCATCACCATCGACGGCGACTGCCACACGCTGGCCTATCGGAAGGACTATTTCGGCGAGGGCTCGATCACCGGGATGGCCGACATGCCGAAGCACTGGGACGAGGTCAACGCGATGTCGGTCGCGCTCAAGGGCCAGACCGATCCGCTCACCGGCCTGCCGGCCTACGGCTTCCTCGACCCGCTGAAGGGCTGGGGCGGCTTCGGCTTCTACTTCCTCGAGGACCGCGCCTCGGCCTATGCCAAGCACCCGGACGATCCGGCCTGGCTCTTCGACCCCGACACGATGAAGCCGCGCGTCAACAACCCGGCCTGGGTGCAGGCGATCCAGGACGTGATTGACCTGATCGCCGCCGGTGCCTATCCGCCGGACCAGATCAACGCCGACCCCGGCACCACCGCCTTCCAGCAGTTCCTCGCCGGCACCGGCGCGGCGCTGACCTGGTGGGGCGACGTGGGTTCGAATGCGCGCACCTCGGACACCTCGGTGGTGGGCGACGTGGTGGGCTTCGACATCAACCCCGGCGCGAAGAAGGTTTACAACTCGAAGACCGGCGCCTGGGAAGAGAAGGAGAACTTCGCGCCGAACCTCGCCTATCTCGGCTGGGGGATCTATGTCACCAACCGCGTCTCGGGCGACGAGAAGAAGCGCAAGGCGGCCTGGTCGGCGGCGGCGCATCTGGGCGGCAAGGACATCTCGCTGTGGATGGCGGCCTATCCGTCCGGGTTCCAGCCCTACCGCAACTCGCACTTCAACTTCGACGAATGGGAAGCCGCGGGTTACGACCGGGCCTTCATCGAGGATTACCTCGGCTCGAACCGCGACAGCTACAACCACCCCAACGCCGCGATCGAGCCGCGGATTCCGGGCATCTTCCAGTATTACTCGGTGGCCGAGGACGAGTTGGCAAAGGGCTTTGCCGGCCAATACAAGTCGGCCCAGGAAACCGCGGACGCCATCGCCGCCGCCTGGGAGAAGATCACCGATCAGATCGGCCGCGACAGCCAGATCGCGCTCTACAAGGCGTCTCTGGGGATGTGATCCCGTCCAAGACAGACCGGGGCGCGCGGACGGACCGCGCGCCCCTTTTCTCCAGAAGCAGGGCTGAGCGTTGAGCGGCGGCGACCAACTTCACGTCGTGACCAGCGACGACATTTCCGACAACCGGCGCCGGATCGGGCGGGGGCTGATCTGGGGCTCGGCCGGGCTTCTGGCGCTGGTAGCGCTGGCGCAGGCCGCGCAGGTTCTGGGCTGGCGCGACTTCGGCTTCGCCAACTGGCGGCCGACGCTTTATGCCTACTGCCTCTTTGCGACCTGCCTGTGCTGGGCGCAGGTCATCATCCGGGGCGAGCAGGGCAAGCGGACCCTCTTCGTCCTGCCCGCCGCGCTGTTCGTGGTCTCGCTGACGATCTTTCCGCTGCTCTTCGGCCTGCTGATCGCCTTTTCCAACTGGAACCTCTCCAGTCTTTCCGGGCGGCAGTTCAACGGCACGGCGAACCTCGTGCAGATGTGGCACGATCCGTTCTACTGGAACGCGCTGGGCAACATGGTGATCTATGTCGCGGCGATCGTTGTGGAATACGCCATCGCCTTCGGTCTTGCACTGATCCTGGCCGGGCAGATCCGGGCGCGGAAGTTCTGGCGGGTGGCGTTCCTGATGCCGCTCATGCTGTCGCCCGTGGCCGTGTCGTGGATGATCGGCAAGTCGATGCTGGAACCCCGCTTCGGTCCCCTCGCCCGCCTTGCCCGTGCGCTGGGGGTAGAGCAGCCGAGCTTCTTCGAAAGCCCCTGGATGGCGAAGCTCACCATCATGGTGCTGGATGCCTGGACCTTCATCCCCTTCATGATGATCATGTTGCTGGCCGGCCTCCAGGCCATTCCGAAGGAGTTGCAGGAGGCCAGCCGCGTCGATGGCGCGACGGGCTGGAAGTCGTTCTGGGAGATCACTTTCCCGCTGATGCTGCCGGTCTCGGTTACGGCCATCCTGATCCGCATCATCTTCAAGCTGAAGCTCGCCGACATCGTCATCACCATCACCTCCGGCGGGCCGGGGGGCGCGACGGACACGGTGACCAGCTTCATCTTCCGCGAATACCGGGAGCGGTCGAACGTCGGCTACGGCACCATGCTGGCCATGGTCTATCTGGTCCTGATCGTGATCGGCATGACGATCCTGATGAAACTCGCCGCGCGCCTGACGCGGCCGCGCACCTGAGTGGGACGCCGCGATGACCGATACCCCCGCGCAGATCTTCCGCGACAGCGACAGCGACCGCGGCTTCCGCATGAAATGGTGGGCCGGGCGGACGGCGATCTACGGCGTCCTCGCGCTCTGGGCGGTGATCTGCCTGTTCCCGATCTACTGGACCGCCACCACCAGCTTCAAGATGGCCCCGAACGTGATGCAGGGCCAGATGATCCCCTGGCCCGCCGAATGGACGCCCGAGGGCGACTGGGCGAAGAAGCTGTTCTACGAGCCGAAGTGGAAGGGATGGGAATCGATCGGGCTTTCGCCCTCGACCATCGGACAGGAAAGCACGGTCCGGGCCGAGTTCCTGAAACGCTTCGGCAATTCCGCCATCGTGGCGCTGTCGGCCTCGACGCTGGCGGTGGTGCTGGGGTCGCTGGCGGCCTATGGGCTGTCGCGGTTCCGCTACCGCTTCGGCTTCATGAAGAACGACGACATCTCGTTCTTCTTCCTGTCGCAGCTGATCCTGCCGCCCGTCGTGCTCGCCCTGCCCTTCCTCGTCCTCTACAAGGAACTGGCGCTCCTCGACACGCGGATCGGGCTGATCCTTCTCTACACCCTGACGGTCCTGCCCATCGTGATCTGGATCATGAAGGATCAGTTCGAGACCATACCGACCGAGCTGGAAGAGGCCGCGCTGGTCGATGGGCTGTCGATCTGGGGGGCCTTCCTGACCATCATCCTGCCCATCGCCCTGCCCGGCATGGTGGCAGCCTTCATCCTGAGTCTCGTGCTGACCTGGAACGAGTATTTCTTCGCCGCGCTCCTGACCTCGACCCATGCCAATACCCTGCCGGTGATGGTGGCGAGCCAGACCGGGTCGCAGGGGATCAACTGGTGGGCCATGGCGGCCCTGTCCTTCGCGGCGATCCTGCCGCTGGTCATCATCGGGGTGCTGCTGGAGCGGTTCATCATCAAGGGGATGGCCGCGGGGGCGGTCAAGTAGTGTCCACGGTGGACAAAACCCAGGAGTCCTTTTGAAACAGGGACTTGCGATTTTTTGTTAGGGATTTCTTCACCTTTGGAGAGGCCATGCTGAAGGGGATCGACCAGCGGCTTTCGGCAGAGGTCGTGCATGTCCTGATGCTGATGGGGCATGGCGACGATCTGGTGCTTTGCGACGTGAACCACCCGGCGGCGACCATCGCAGCCGAAACGACCCATGGCCGGCTGATCGACATGGCAGGCTGCGACCTGCCCACCGCCGCACGGGCGATCCTGAGCCTGATGCCGCTGGATACCTTCGTTCCCGCCCCCGTCACCCGGATGCAGGTGGTGGGCGATCCGGAGGCCCAGATGCCGGTCTTTGCCCGGATGCAGGCGGTGCTGGATCGGGCCGAAGGCCGCCCCGTCGCCATGCAGGCGCTGGAGCGGTTCGAGTTCTACGCTGCTGCCAAGCGGGCCTTTGCGATCATCCGCACCTCGGATTCCGGGCCCTATGGCTGTTTCATCCTGAAGAAGGGCGTGGTGGACCTGCCGGAGGTGTGAGGCGGGCAAACCTCCTCGTGCGCCTTCGGCTTCTCGTCGGAGAACCGACGGCAGCGAGGAGGGACGAAGTCCACCGACGAGCGGGGTTTCAGTTCAGGGCGAGCACCTGCCGCAGGTGGGCCAGGGCGATCTGGACGCCTGCCTCGCCGAGTTCGGCGGAAGCTTCTCCGGCATCCGCTGTGTACCAGTGGTCGCCCTCTTTGGCGCGGGCCATTTCCACCGTATCCGGCGCCAGCGCCTGCATCAGCGCGGTCTCGCCCTTTCCGGCATGGTCGAAGGGATAGGCCGCGCCTTTGGGAAACAGCGGATGGATCCGGATCCAGTTGAACGGATCGGCCCCTTCCGCCTGCCGGGCGTAATAGTCCTGCATCGCCCGGTCGCCCCACCAGCCGGAGCCGCGCGTCGCCTCGAGAAACCGCATGATCGCGTTACGGCCCGCGAGGCGGAAGGCGAGGTCGGTGGGCATCCCCTGGTCGAAGCCTTCGGTCTGGTGGTGGATCACCCCGTGGATGTTGCGGAAGCCTGCGCGCAGAAGCGCCATGAACAGCCCCTCGGCCAGAGGCAGGATCGCGCCTGCGTCGATGTGGAGCGTGCCCTTACCCTCTGGCCCCGCGACGGCATGGGAGGCCGCGCCATAGGCGAAGGGGGGCAGCGTGATGATCCGGTCGCCCAGCCGGTCGAGGACTTGCGTGACGGCCAGCAGGTCCACCCCGGCGGGCAGATGCTGGCCGTGGTATTCGAGGACCCCGATGGGCAGGACGACCGGGGTATTCGCCGCGATCGCCGCTTGCAGCTGGTGCGGGCGGAGGCGGGCGAATTCGGTCACGGCAAGGCCTGCATCAGATCCTTGGTCTGCGTATAGAGACGCTTCCAGAGCGGGTATTGCCTGGCATAGGCGGGGACATGTTCGGGCTGGACCGTCGTCACTTCCGGGTTCCAGGCCCGGATGTCCTGCGGCTCCGCCGCCCCGATGGCGCAGGCGGCGAGGAAGGCGTCGCCGTAGCTGGCGCCGATGGTCTTTTCGCAGACGTGCTGCGGGACCCCGCCGAAATCCGAGGTCGCTTGCAGCCAGAGCGCGTTCTTCGTGCCACCGCCCACGGCAAGGATGCGGGCGGGCGAGGCGCCGACCTCGGCATAGGTCTCCAGCACATGCGCGGTGCCCGCGGCGATGCCTTCGCAGACGGCACGGAAGAGGTCGGCGCGGGTGTGGGTGAGGTTCAGGCCGAAGAAGGTGCCGCGCGCATGGGGGTCGTGGATCGGCGTCCGCTCGCCCGAGAAGTAGGGCAGGCAGAGGAGGCCCTTGGCGCCCTTGGGGCTGTCCATCGCCTCGGCCACGAGGGCCGCGAAGTCGGTGTCGCGGGCCAGCTGGTCGCGGAACCAGTGGGTGAGCGTGCCCGAGGTCGCAAGCCCCGCCATCGAGGCATGCGTGCCGGGGAAGAGCCAGGGCGCATACCACAGGCGCGGGTCGCGGACGGGCTGGCCGGTGACCTGGATGATGAAGATGGTGGAGCCATACATCAGCATCATCTCGCCCGGATGCTGGACGCCGACGCTGACGGCTTCCGCTGCCGCGTCGATGGTGCCGCAGGTGACGGGGGTGCCTTCGGCGAGGCCGGTTTCGCGCGCGGCCTCGGGCGTGACGTGGCCGGCGATCTCGGTGGACCACATCAGGCGCGGGAGCTTGTCGAGGGGGATGATCTCGAGGGCCAGGTCGGCGGTCCAGTCCTGGGTGCTGACATCGTAGAGCGGCGAGAAGTTCGCGGCGGTGTAATGGTCGATGACGTATTCGCCCGTCAGCTTCCAGGTGAGATAGCTGGTGGAAGTCAGGACCTTTGTGGTCTGCGCGTAGAGGTCGGGCTGCGTTTCCTTCAGCCAGAGGATCTTCGGCCCGACCGACTGCGAGGTCAGGGCATTGCCGCAGCGTTGGTGGATGGCCGCCTCGCCGATCCGGGCGTTCAGGGCCTCGATCTGGTCGGTCGCGCGGGTATCGACACCGTAGAGGACGCCGTTCATCAGGGGGCGGCCTGCGCTGTCCACCGGCAGCATGCAGGGGCCGATGGCGCTGGCGGCGACGGCCTTGATGTCGGTGGGATCAAGGCCGGACTGCTCCAGAAGCGCCCTGGTGATGTGGACGAAATCGCCCCACCAGTCCTCATCCGCCCGGTGCTCGGCCCATCCGGCGCGGGGCACGATCATCTTGTGCGGGCGCGAGGCCTGGGCGGTGATGCGGCCCTGGGCGTCCACGAGGACGCCCTTGGATTCGAAGGTGCCGATGTCGATTCCCAGGGTATGAGGGCGGGGCGTGTGGGTCATCGGGTGAGCTTGAGGTCGGGGGCGATGGCGGAAAGCGCGGTGTCGATCAGGATGACGAGGCCTTGCAGGTCGGCCGGGTCCACGACTTCCAGCGCGGAATGGGAGTAGCGCATCGGGAAACCGACATCGAGGCAGGCGACGCCTTCGGCTCCCATGAACTGGATGTAGGAAAGGTCGGTCAGCGCGCCGGTATGGGCCGAGCGCTGGAGGGGAAGGTTGGCTGTCTGGGCGGCGTCCTCGAACAGGCGGACGAGGGCGGGGTGCGGGATGACCCCGTTCAGCGTGCCGCGGCCGTGAAAGGAGTAAAGGCTGATGCCGGGGCCGCCGCCGAGGGTGATGTCGCCTCGGGTCACCATGTCGGGGGTGTCGCAGGCGAGGAGGAGGTCGATCTGGAGCGCGATGGCCGGTTGCAGCGCGGTGGCGGCGGGCAGGACGCCGCGAAGGTTGTATTCCTCTTGCACCGACCAGACGAGGTGGAGGGTGGGACCGGGTTTGGCTTTCCGGGCTTCGGCGAGTTTCAGGAGGGCGGCGCAGCCCGCGCGGTCGTCCACGGAGGTGCCGGCGATGCGGTTGTTGGCCAGGGTCAGGGCCCGGGGGAGGTAGGTGACGGGGGTGCCGATGCGGACGCCGGCGGCTTCGGCCTCGGCTTTGGAGGTGAAGCCTGCGTCAACGTAGAGGTCGGCGTAGGGGAGGACCTTGTATTTCTCTTCGGGGGTGGTGGCGTGGTGGCTCTTGTTGGCGATGAGGGCGGGGAGGTCGCCCTTGTCGGTGCAGAGGAGGACGGCTTGCGCGGGCAAGGCGCGTTCGGGGACGCCGCCGAGGCGTTCGAGGCGGATGAGGCCCGTGGGTTCGATCTTGCGGACGACGAAGCCCAATTGGTCCATATGGGTGAAGACCATCACGGGGGGCAGCGCCGGGTCGCCGGGGAGCGTGCAGGTCAGGTTGCCGAGGCGGTCGGAGGCATGGGCGAGGCCAAGGGCATCCAGATGCCCGGCGATGGCGGCGGCGACGCGGGTCTCGTATCCGGCGAGGCCGGGGATGAGCATGAGTTCGACGGTCAGGTCGGCGACGGAGGGGAGCGTCATCGGCCCCTCCGGGCGGCGCGGGCGCGGGCCATGAAATCGGCGGCGCGGTCGGGATCGACGGGCGCCCAGGTGTCCCCGCCGACCTTCAGCGCCGAGCCGACGATGCAGCCGTCGGCCACGGCGAGGACATCGGCCACGGTGGCATGCTTGACGCCGGTGTTGGCGAGGACGGGGGTGGTGGGCAGGACGCGCTTCACGCCCTCGAGGTCCTCCATCCGCGCGGCTTCGCCGGTGATGGCGCCCGAGACGAGGACGGCATCGGGGATCGAGGAGAACACCGCCGATCGTGCGCGGTCGGGCAAGGGGCGGCGGTCGAGGCTGTCGGCGAACTCGGCCGAGACGTTGTAGAGCCGCGCCACGCCGCCCGCACCAAGGCGCTGGGCATAGCGCACCGCCGCCCCTGCGTCGGGGGCCCAGACGCCCATGTCGGAGGCATAGGTGCCGGTGAAGATCTCACGCACGAAGGCCGCTCCGGTGGCTGCGGCAACGGCAAAGCTGGACATCGGGTCCCAGAGCACGTTGACGCCGAAGGGCACGGTGATCTCGTCCCGGAGGCGGCCGATGACATAGGCCATGGTGGCGGAACTGGCGGTGTCCACCTTCAGCTCGTAGGGGCGGTCGTTCTCGTTGCCGAACATCACCGCGTCGAACCCGGCGGCTTGCAGCGCCTTCAGGTCGGCCCGGGCGCCGGCGACGATTCCCTCGATTCCGCCCGCGGCGTCGTAGAGCGGCGCGCCGGGCGACGCGCCCAGATGCACCATGGCGATGACGGGTTTGCGGTCCCCGAAGACGGCTTGAAAACGCGACATGTGATCCCCCCTGCCCTGCCACGCTAGCGCGAAAGGAGTTGGACGGGAAGTCGGAACACACTAGCATGTCAGTGACGGACGGAGGCTGTTCATGCTGGCAACGCGACATTGGGATCGGCTGGGCAACGGGGGGCTGACCTTCACCGAACTTGGCTTCGGCGCGGCGCCCTTGGGCAATCTTTTCAAGGCCATCAGCGACGACGAAGCCCATGCGGTGCTGGAGGCCGCATGGGCGGGCGGCGTGCGCTATTACGACACGGCGCCCCTTTACGGGCTGGGGCTGTCCGAGACCCGGCTGAACCGCTTTCTGCGGGGCAAGCCGCGCGACAGTTACGTCCTGTCCACGAAGATCGGACGCCTTCTGCGCGCGGTGCCGCCGGGCCAGGGCGACGGGGCGGGGAAGTGGGTCGATGTCCCCTCGCGCAAGGAGATCTACGACTACAGCTATGACGGCACGATGCGGAGCCTGGAATTCTCGCTGGAGCGGCTGGGCCTGGACCGGATCGACATCCTGTATGCGCATGATCTGGACATCTTCAACCACGGGACGCAGGCCGCATTGCAGGAGCGGCTGGAGGCCTTCATGGCCGGCGGCTACCGGGCGCTGGTGGCCTTGCGCGACCAGGGGGTGATCCGGGCCTTCGGTGGCGGGATCAACGAATGGCAGCCCTGCCAGTGGCTCCTGGAGCGGGGGGACTTCGACATCTTCCTGCTGGCGGGGCGCTATACCCTTTTGGAACAGGAGGCGCTGGAGAGCTTCCTGCCCATGTGCGAGGCTCGGGGCGTGGGGATCGTGGTGGGCGGTCCCTACAATTCGGGTATCCTCGCGACGGGGCCGCGACCGGGGGCGCACTGGAACTATGCGCCCGCGCCGGACTGGGTGATGGCGAAGGCCGCACGGTTGCAGGCGGTCTGCGAGGCCCATGGGGTGCGGCTGGTGGATGCGGCGTTCCGGTTCCCGCTGCTTCATCCGGCGGTGGTCTCGGTCATTCCCGGCGGGCAGGGGCTGCCCGAGATGGCCTCCAATCTGGCGGCGGCCGAGGCGGCGATCCCGCAGGCGCTGTGGGAGGCGTTGCTATCCGAAGGGCTGATCCGGGCGGACGCGCCGATCTAGGGTTGCCTCCTCGTGCGCCTTCGGCTTCTCGTCGGTGGGGCGGCCGCGAGGAGTGACGAAGTCATCGACGAGCGGCGGTCAGCCGCCGTAGAGCGCGGACATGACGATGCGCGTGGCGGCGGCGGCGTCCTGGCGGGCCTGGGCCTCGGCCAGCGCAGGGTCGGCGGCAAGCCCGCGCGCGATGGCGCGCAGCCGGTCGGTCGCAGCGATGTTGGCCCGCGCCTCGCCCAAGGGGTCGGTGCCGCCATGGTCGGGGAAGGTATCGAAATAGATCACCCCGTCATAGCCCGCCCGGTCGAGCGCGACGAAGAGTTCCACCGTCTGAACCGGATGGACCGAGCCCGCGATGAGCCCGTCGTCGCGCTTGCCGTAGCCGTCGTTCAGATGCACGCCAAGGATGCGGCTGTGCCGCGCGGCCAGCATCGCGGCGCGGGCGGGCATCTCGCCGGCAAAGAGCATGTGGCAGAAATCGAGCGTGACCCCGGTGTTCGGCCGCCCGACCTCGGCCAGGGCCAGAAGGGTCGTCGCCATGTCGGGCATCACCACATGGGCGCGGGGTTCGTTCGGCTTGTATTCGATGGCGATGTCGATGGACGGGTTGTGGTCGGCGACATCGGCGATGGCGGCGATGCTGTCGTCCCACATCCGCGCGTAGTCGGCCTGGAAGGAATAGTCGAACCCGTCCTGCCCGAGCCAGAGCGTCATCAGCCGCCCGCCCATCGCCGCCAGCGCATCGAGGCCGCGCTTCGTCAGGTCGATCGCGGCGCGGCGGGTCGCGGGATCGGGGTGGGAGAAGGCCCCGAGCCGGAAGCCCGGATCGGTGTAGTAGCGCATGGCGAGCCCGTTCAGCGCCATGCCGTGATCGGCGAGGATCCGGGTCAGCTCGGCCGGGCGGTGGTGGTCGAAATGGTCGGGGAAGTTCAGGTCGGCGGCGTCGAGGCCCCCCACCCGCGCGGCGGCGGCGATCATCTCGGCCACCGTGTCGCCCTTCCGCTTGAAGGCGTTCAGCCTAGTGGCGTAGCGGGGCTTGTTCGGGATCATGGGGCCGCGAAAAGTTCGGGATGGGCGCGTTCCAGCGGCGCGAGGTAGGTCAGCAGCTGGCGCAGGTGGTGCTGCACGGCGGCCCGTGCGGCGGCGGGATCGTGGGCCTCGAAGGCGGCAAGGATGGCGCGGTGTTCGTCCAGCGTGGCCTGAAGCCGTCCCTCGACCGGCAGGATCAGCTGGCGCGCCCGGTCCACCGAGAGCCAGGCGGTCTGCGCAACCTGCGCCAGCCGCGGAAAGCCGGTGAAGGACAGCATCATCTCGTGGAACTGCGCGTCCAGCGCCATGAAGCCCTGCCGGTCGCCGTCCGCGACCAGCGCCTCCTGCAGGCGCAGGTTGCGGCGCAGGTCGCGCAGCTGGTCCTCGGTGATGCGTTCGGCCACGAGTTCGGCGGCGGCGACCTCGATCGCCTCGCGGATGAAGGCGCCCTCGCGGATGTCGGTCATCGACAGCCGGGTGACGAAGGTGCCGGCCTGGGGCACGATGTCCACCAGACCGTCCGCCGCCAGCCGCGCCACCGCATCGGCGACGGGTGAGCGCGACACGCCGAGGCGGTCGCAGATCTCGGGCTTGCGGATGCTGTCGCCCGGGCGGAACTCAAGCGTCAGGATCGCCTGTTTCAGGCTCTGATAGACCCGCTGGCCCAGCGAACCCTGGAACCGCTCCAGAGGCTCCAGCCGGGCGGCGCCATTCTGGTCTTGTGATCCGGTTGCGGGCGCTGGTAGCATGCTAACATGTTAGGCTGGTCGGGCGGGCTGTCAAGCGGTCCGCACACGGGTGAGAGGGGGAAGGCGATGGCGGATGCGGTAATACGGTTGCACGGGCGGGACAACCTGGTGATTGCGCTGACCGATCTGCCGAAGGGGGCGAGCGTGCCGGGGGTGGAGGCGCCCCTGCCCGGCCCGGTGCCGCGCGGCCACAAGATCGCCAGCCGCGCCATCGCCAGGGGCGAGACGGTGCTGCGCTATGGCCAGGCGATCGGCCAGGCGACCGAGGACATCCCCGCGGGCGGCCACATCCACAGCCACAACCTCGGCATGGGCCCCCATTCGACCGACTATGCCATCGGAGCCGAGGCCCGCCCCCTGCCCCCTCTGCCCCCGCGCGAGTTCATGGGCTATCACCGTGCCGACGGGCAGGTAGGGACGCGGAACTACCTTGGCATCCTGACCTCGGTGAACTGCTCGGGCTCGGTCGCGCGTTTCATCGCCGAGGCGGCGGAGAAGGACCCGGTCCTGTCCGCGATGCCGAACATCGACGGCTTCGTGCCGATCGTCCACAACACCGGCTGCGGCATGTCGGGCACCAACGAGGGCTATGCGACGCTGATGCGCACGCTGAAGGGCTATGCGCGGAACGCAAATTTCGGGGGGATCCTGCTGGTGGGCCTCGGCTGCGAGGTGATGCAGGTGCCCGACCTCGTGGGCCAGGGGCGCCTGCGGCCGGACGGGAACTTCCGCTACATGACCATCCAGGGCGAGGGCGGCACGCGGGCCACGATCGAGCGCGCGCTGAAGGTGCTGCGCGAGATGGCCGAGGTCGCCGCGCAGGCCACGCGCAGGCCGGCGCCGGTGTCGAAGCTGATCGTCGGGCTGCAATGCGGCGGGTCGGACGGATACAGCGGGATCACGGCGAACCCGGCCCTTGGCCATGCCAGCGACCTTCTGGTGCGGATGGGCGGCACCACGATCCTGTCCGAGACACCGGAGATCTACGGGGCCGAGCACCTCCTGACCCGCCGCGCGGTCAGCCCGGAGGTCGGCGAGCGGCTCCTGGAGCGCATCCGCTGGTGGGAGAACTACACCGCGATCAACGGCGGCGAGATGGACAACAACCCCAGCCCCGGCAACAAGCGCGGCGGGCTGACCACGATCCTGGAAAAGTCGCTGGGCGCGGTGGCCAAGGGCGGCACGGCGCCGCTGGCGGGGGTCTACAAGTTCGCGGAAGCCATCACCACGCCGGGCTTCGTCTACATGGACAGCCCCGGCTACGACCCCTGCAGCGTGACCGGCCAGATCGCCAGCGGCGCCACGCTGATCGTCTTCACCACCGGGCGGGGGTCGGTTTCCGGCTACAAGCCCAGCCCCTGCATCAAGCTGGCCACCAACACCGAGATGTATGCCCGGATGCAGGAGGACATGGACATCAACTGCGGCGACATCCTCGACGGCACCAGCATCGAGGCCAAGGGCGAGGAGATCCTGGAGAAGATGATCGCCGTCGCCTCGGGCGAGCGCACTTTGTCCGAACAGCTGGGCTTCGGCGGGGCGGAGTTCGTGCCGTGGCAGATCGGCGCGGTGATGTAGGGAAGATCGCGACCAGCCTTGATCAGCCCTCGATCCCGAGGAGCGAAGGGCGGCGCCTGACCGCCGGGTAGGCGGTCGGGTGCTGCCCGTGGTTCCCACGGGCGGGACAGCGGATTCGCCGTGCTTCTGTCAAGGTCCGATGGACCCTACAGCCGGTAGAAGTCCCGCGCGGTGTCGCGGAAGATCTGCCGCCGTTCGGTCTCGGACAGGTCGGCCGTCACCTCGTCCACCAGCGCCACCCAGTCGCGATAGCCGATGGCCAGCGTCGCCACCGGCCAGTCGCCGCCGAACATGAGCCGCGAGGGGCCGAAGGCCTCCAGCGCGACCTCCATGTAGGGGCGCAGCGTTTCCGGCGTCCAGTCGGCGGCGGCCTCGGTAGCGACCCCGGAGAGCTTGCAGACCAGGTGCTCGCGCCGGGCAAGCTCGCGCAACTGGTCGGCCCAGGGCTGCATCAGGCCCGCGGCGATGCCGGGCTTGGCGATATGGTCCACGACCATCGGCACGTTCGGACAGGCATCGACCAGGCCGATGGTCGAGGGCAGCTGGGGATGTTTGAGGCAGAGGTCGAAGGACAGGCCGTAATCGGCCAGCGCCCGGACCCCGGTGACGAAATCGGGGCGCAGGCAGAAGGCGGGATCGGGTTCGTCCTGGTAGATCCGGCGGATGCCGCGCACCTTCGGAGTGGCCGCCAGCCGTTCGAGATCGCCCCGCACCGCGTCGCCCCGTTCCAGCGCGGCGTTGCAAACCATGGCGGCGATGCGCGGCTCTTCCTCCGCCCAGCCCAGCACCGCCTCTGCCTCGGCGAAGGTCTGCTCCGGGGCGGCGGCGCATTCGAGGAAGACCAGCGCCTCGATGTCCACCCCGTCGCTCGCCGCGCGGAAGTCGGCGGGCAGGAAGGGCCGGTCGAGCGGCAGGCCCTTGAGCCATGGATAGCTGAGCCGCCGGGGATCCCAGAGATGCAGGTGGCTGTCGATGATCGGAAAGTCGGGCATTGGGGCCTCGTGCAGGGGCGGGTGGCGGCATGCTACACCGGGGCGCAGGCCAGGCAACAGTTGCGCGGCGCGGCGCGGGCCGTAACCTGCGGCCAAAGCCCGAAGGAGCCCACCCGTGACCATGCCCCCCGCGACCTTGCCGACCGTCCTGGTCGTCGGCAGCCTGCACCATGACATCATGGTCGAGGCCGACCACCTGCCCCGCCGCGACGAGACGGCGGTCGGGCGGCGCTGGTATCCCAAGTTCGGCGGCAAGGGCGGCAATCAGGCGGTGGCGGTGGCCCGCGCCGGTGCCCCCTGCCGGATGTTCGGCGCGGTGGGGGATGACGGCTTCGGCGCCTTCCTGCGGCAGGGGTTGCGGGCGGGCGGGGTGGAGGACCGTTTCGTGCAGACCCTGCCCGGCGTGGGATCGGGGATGAGCGTGGCGATCGTGGATGCGCAGGGCGATTATGCAGCGACCATCGTCTCGGGCGCGAACCTGAGGGCCGATCCGGCGGCGCTGGCCACGCCCGACCTTTGGCGGGACGTGGGCCTTCTGATCCTGCAGAACGAGGTTCCCGAGGCGCTGAACCTTGCGGCAGCGCGCGAGGCGCGGGCGCGGGGGGTGCGCTGCCTGCTGAACGCCGCCCCGGCGCGGGAACTGTCGGCGGACCTGGCGGGGCTGGTCGATCTGCTGGTGGTGAACGCCGTCGAGGCCGAGATGATGGGCGCGGGCGCCGTCCGGTCGCTGGAGGACGCGCGCGCGGCAGCCGAGCGGCTGGCGCAGCGGTTTCCGGCGGTGATCGTCACCGCGGGCAGTCTGGGCCTGGCGGCGGCCGAGGGGGGTGCGGGGTTCGCGCTGCCGGCCGAGAAGGTGCGGGCTGTCTCCAGCCACGGGGCCGGCGACGCCTTCATCGGCACGCTTGCCGCCGGGCTGGTGCGGGGGCTGGACCTGCACGCGGCGGCAGGCGCGGCCTCGCTGGCCGCCGCGCGGCATGTCAGCGGGCAGGCGCCGGGCTGAGCGAGGGGCTCAGGGGCTGGGCACGATGAAATCCGGCACGATCCCCGCGGCGGCGATGAAGGGCGCGGTGTCGCGGCCGGCGAAAAGGCCGTGATCGGTGACGAGCACGCTGCGGCAGCCGGCCGCCGCGCCGCCCAGCACATCGGTGTGCAGCGTGTCGCCCACCATCGCCAGCCGGTCGGGCGCAAGGCCGGTGCGGCTGATGCCTTCGGCAAAGGCCTCGGGGAAGGGTTTGCCGAACCAGTGCACCTCGAGACCCGGCAGGGCGTCCAGAAGCTCGTGGCCGAAGAGCCCCGGCTCCAGCGTCAGCCCGCCCTCGCGCGGGGCGACGAGGTCGGGGTTGGCGATGACCAGCGGGCGCGGGCGGCGGTCGAGCGCCCGGGTCAGGCGGCGTTGCAGCGCGGGCGTCCAGCGGGCGGTCGACAGGAACACGACCGCATCGGCCCGGTCGAAGGCGGCGGGATCGGCCAGCGCATCAATCAGCCGCGCGGGGATGTCGGCGAACGTGTCGCCCTCGGCCGCGATGGCGGCCCAGGTGGCGCCGGGGGCGATTGCCTGAAGCCGCGCCACGGCGACATCGCGCGAGGCCACGACCTCATCGGCGGTGAAGTCGAAGCCCAGGCGGTGATACTTGGCCAAGAGTTGCTCGCGCGTGTAGCTGGCGGCATTGGTCAGCACCGCCAGCCGTTTGCCCCGCGCCCGAAGGCTGGCCATCCGCGCCACTGCGCCGGGGATCGCGGTATCGCCCACGTTGAGGACGCCGAAGGCATCGAGCAGGAAGCCGTCCACATGGTCGGCCACCTCTTCCAGCGAGGGCAGGTGCAGCGACCGGGCGGGATAGCGGGCGGCGGGCAGGCGGGGGCGGATCGCCTCGTACCGCGTGAAGGCAGAGGCCGCGTCGGAGAGCATGTCCCCCGGCCCGGCGTCGAGGGAAACCTCAGACACTGGTGAACCCGCCTTCCACCATCAGAAGCGCGCCGTTGACCATGCTTGACGCATCCGAGGCGAGGTAAAGGGCCGCGTCCGCCACCTCCACCGGCTCGGCAAAGCGGCGGGCGGGGGTGGCGTTGCGGAAGGGGTCGCCCTTTTCCGGCCTGCCCCAGACCTCGATCCCCATGGGCGTCATCACCACGGTCGGGCAGATCGCGTTGACCTGCACGTTGAACCGCGCCCATTCGGCGCAGAGCGACTTCGTGAGCGCGTTCAGCCCGCCTTTCGAGGCGGCATAGGCCGCGTGATCGTCCAGCGCGATCACCCCGGTCTGGGACGAGATGTTGATGACCTTCCCCCACCTCTGCGCGATCATCGCCGGCGCCAGCGTCCGCGCCGTCAGGAAGGGCGCGCGGAGGTTGACGGCCATCATCCGGTCCCAGGCCTCGGTCGTGAAGTCCACCGCCGGGGCGACATGGGCGATCCCGGCGGAGTTGACCAGGATGTCGATGGTGCCCCATTCCTTCAGCGCCCGCTGGCAGGCTTCGACGGGTTCGGTCGGGCTTTCCATCTCGGCCGTCAGGGTCAGGCAGCGCCGGCCATGGGCGCGGACGGCCTCGGCGGTGGCGGCAAGGTCGGCTGCATCGCGGCC
Organism: Tabrizicola flagellatus; assembly: GCF_008271465.1. Lineage (GTDB taxonomy): Bacteria > Pseudomonadota > Alphaproteobacteria > Rhodobacterales > Rhodobacteraceae > Tabrizicola > Tabrizicola flagellata. The sequence goes on from NZ_VMDU01000004.1 coordinate 261,281, forward strand.
CAGCGCCACGATGTCGGCGCCGGCCTCGGCAAAGACCCGCGCGATCTCGGCCCCGATGCCCTTGGAGGCCCCGGTGATCAGCGCCTTGCGCCCCGTCAGCGAAAAGCGGTCCTGCCAGCCCATCGGTCACTCCAGATTGGTATGACGCGCGCGCATCGCCTCGGGCGTGACGCCGAGGTGGTCGCGCAGCGCAAGGATCAGAAGCTCGAAGGCCAGATACTGCGCGCCTTCGAAGAGCGAGCCCATCGGCAGGACCGAGGTCGCCGCCGCGCCCTGGTCGTTCGCCATGGTCTGCGCCGGGATCAGGAACACGCGGTCGGCCGCCTGCGGCGCGCTGCCTTGGGCTTGCGCGGTGACGCAGGCCACCCGCGCACCCGCCTTGCGCGCGACGCCGATCAGGCCGTCCACCGTGGAAAAGCCGCCCGGCCCGGCGCTGACCACCAGCAGGTCGCCGGGGCCGACCGGCGGGCAGGACATGTCGCCCACCACATGCGCGTCGAGCCCCATGTGATAAAGCCGCATGGCAAGCGCCCGCATCATCAGCCCCTCGCGCCCCACGCCATAGCAGACGACGCGGCGGGCCTGGGCCAGGTCCTCGACCATCCCCTGCAACGCGGCGGGGTCGATTGCGGCCACGGCATCGCGGATTTCCCCCGCGGCGCGGGTGGCAAGATCGGAAAGCGTCATGTGCCCACCTTCGATTGCTGGGTCTGCGGCAGGGCCGCCAGGGCAGCCTGATCCAGAAGCCCGACCTCGTCCAGCAGGTCGAGCACGGTATAGCGGCTGCGCAGAAAGCGGGCCTTCAGGATCGTGCGGTGCAGATAGGCCGGATCGACGCCGATGTCCGCCGCCTCGGCCGGGGCGCCAGCGCGGGCCAGATGGTCGGCCATGCGGGCGGCGGGCCAGAGCCGGGCACGCAGCCGGGCCTGAAGGTCGGGCCAGACGGCGGCAAGGCGGGTCAGCCGGGCCTGCAACGCGGCCCCCTCGACATGCTTGGCGCGGGTCTCGGCGATGGCGCGTTCGGCGATCTCGCCGGGGCCGAAGCGGGCGCGGATCTCGGCTTCCTTGGCGGCAAGGTCGGGGGCTTCGGCCGCCCGGCGGGCGGGGTCGAGCGCGGCAAGGTCGCGCGTCAGCAGCCAGTCGAACATGCGCAAGGCCGCCATCGCGCCGACCGCGACGCAGGCGCCGTGGCTGACCCGTTCGCCGTTGTGGTGCAGGTCGTCCATTTCCCACAGATGCGCGATCTGGTGGTCGGCCCCGGAGGCCGGGCGCGAGGAGCCGTGCGCCTCCATCGCCAGGCCGACCAGCGTCAGGCCGAGGAAGAGCCCCTCCACCGCCGCGCGGTCGCCGGCGGCGATCCGGTCGGGCTGCGACAGCCAGCCTTCGAGACCGCCCTGCACCATGGGCCAGGCGACATCGTCGATGGGCTCGATCCCCAGCGCGTCGGCGATGATCCAGTCGCCCCCCGCCGGAACCTTGCCCGCGAGGTCGCCATAGCCCCAGCCCGTCATCTCGGGCGGGGCGGCGGCGATCACGTCGAGGTCGGCGAGCAAGACCTTCGCCGGACGGCAGGGGATGGTCTTCTTGAACCCCTTCTCCGACAGCGGGGCGCCGGCCGAGGTATAGCCGTCCATGCTGGCCGCCGTGGCCACGCACATGTAGGGGATGCCGGCGGTGAAGGCCGCGTGTTTCACCACGTCGTTCATCACGCCCGAGCCGATGGCGACGGGCGTCTCGCCGGGCCGCAGGACGGCGCGGAGCGAATCGGCCAGGTCCACCGTGGGCTTGGGGCGCGGGGTGGCCGGGATGACATGGCGGCGCGTCGGGATGCCCGCTGCCGCTAAGGCCGCCTCCACGGCCTCCCCTGCCGCGCCCCAGCCGCGGTCGTCGGCCATCAGCACCACGGGGCCCGAGAAATGCCGGGCGTAAAGCCTGCCCGCCTCGGCCAGCACGCCGCGTCCGATCACCACCTCGGCCACATTGGCCGAGCGCGCCACCGCGTCCCGGATCAGGTCCCCGCTCATGCCGCCACCCCGCCCGAGGCCAGCGTCCGCCCGTCGGCGGCGAAATGGTGGAGGCGATGCGGCGGCAGGTCGAGGCCGATCTCGGCGCCATGGTCCAGCGTCGTGTCGCCCTCGGCCCGGACGACCAGCGTCTGCCCGCCCGGAAGCCGGACATAAAGGTAGGCATCGCCGCCCAGCGTCTCGGTCAGGGATACGGTCGCGGGCAACTGCCCCTGCCCCGCCGGGCGCAGGACCAGATGTTCGGGCCGGATCCCCAGCTTGACCGTCCCCGAAGGCGCCGCGCCAAGAGGCTTGCCGTCCACAAGCGCCTGCCCGTCGCGCAGATCGACGGACAGGAAGTTCATCGACGGCGCCCCGATGAACCCGGCGACGAATTCCGACGCGGGGCGATTGTAAAGCTCCATCGGCGCGCCGACCTGTTCGATGCGGCCGGCGTTCAGTACCACGATCTTGTCGGCCATGGTCATCGCCTCGACCTGGTCGTGGGTGACATAGATCATCGTGGCCTTGAGGTCGCTGTGCAGCGCCTCGAGTTCCACCCGCATCTGGACGCGCAGCTTCGCGTCGAGGTTCGACAGGGGCTCGTCGAAGAGGAAGACCTTCGGCTCCTTCACGATGGCGCGCCCGATGGCGACGCGCTGGCGCTGGCCGCCCGACAACTGGCCGGGCTTGCGGTCGAGATAGGGTTCCAGTTGCAGGATGCGCGCGGCCTCGGCAATGCGGCGCTTGCGGTCCGCTTCGGGGAAGTTGTTGACCTTCATCCCGAAATCCATGTTCTCGCGCACCGTCATGTGCGGATAGAGCGCATAGGACTGGAACACCATGGCCACGTCGCGATCCGACGGCGCGGCGCGGGTCACGTCGCGGTCGCCGATGTGAATGGTGCCCGCGCTGATTTCCTCCAGCCCCGCGATCGAGCGCAGGAGCGTGGACTTGCCGCAGCCCGAAGGCCCGACGAAGACCGCGAATTCGCCATCCGCGATGGTCAGCGACACATCGTGCAGCGCCTGCGCGCCGCCGTAGAACTTGTTCACGCCCGACAGCCTGACCTCAGCCATGGCGCCCCCTTCCCCTGCGCCGATCCACCGGCGCTGACCGCAATTTTCCGGTTGACTCGCTCCGGATTCGATACATTTATATGTGCAGCGTTACAAATGGAAGTCAACTCTGCAACGCTGCACCCTGAGGGAGGAAACCATGAAACTGAAGTCGCATGTCAGCGCTCTTGCGCTGGCCGCTGCCGCACTTTCCGGGCTGGCCGGCGCGGCGCAGGCCTGGTCGCTGGAGGAGGCCGCCAAGCCCTATGCCGGGACCGAGCTGGAGGTCCTGTTCCTGGACCGTCCGGGCTACAACGCCGCGATCAAGATGCTGCCGGAATTCGAGGCGGCGACCGGCATCAAGGTCAACATCACCACCGTGCCCTACGAGAACGCACTGGGCGAACAGGTGCGCGACTTCGTGGCCGGGGGCGACCTCGACATCGCGCTGATCGACCTCGTCTGGATCGGCAACTTCGCCGAGAACGGCTGGCTGGTCCCCTCCGAGACCTTCATCAACAACCCCGAGCTCGCCGACCCCGAGCTGGACATGGCCGACTTCTTCCCGCTGGTGCTGGACGCCTTCGGGTCGTGGAACGGCGTGAACTACGGGCTGCCGTTCGACAACTACTCGGGCCTCCTGTTCTGGAACCGCTGCATGCTTGCCGACGCCGGTTTCGACAAGCCGCCGGCGACCTGGCAGGAGATGATGGACACCTACGGCCCGGCGCTGACCAAGGACGGCAAGTATGCCTATGCGCTGCAATCCAAGCGCAACGAGACCCAGTCGGCCGACAGTTTCGCCCGCTTCCTCTGGCCCTTCGGCGGGTCCTTCCTGAACGCCGAGTTCAGGTCGAACCTGATGTCGCCCGAAAGCCAGGCGGGCCTGAAGTTCCGCCAGGATCTGATGAAGTTCATGCCAGAAGGCATCGTCGCCTATGACCATGCCGAAACCGTGAATGCCTTCGCCCAGGGCGATGTGGCGATGATCACCGAATGGTCGGCCTTCTATTCCACCGTGGTCAGCCCCGAGACCTCGAAGGTCGCGGACTGCGTTGAAATTGCACCAGAACCCAAGGGGCCGGCGGGGCGGAAACCGGCGTTGGGCGGCTTCTCTCTGGCGGTGGCGTCCCAGGCGGACGAGGCCGAACAGGCCGCGGGCTGGCTCTTCATCCAGTGGGTGACCTCGAAGGCCAAGGCCGGGCAATACCTGGAGCTGGGCGGCGTGCCCGCGCGCAAGTCGGCCTATGCCGATCCGGCGCTGGCCGAGAAGTTCAAGTTCATCCCGGCCCTGGTCGAAAGCTGGCAGGAAGGCGTGCCCGAGTTCCGTCCACGCTTTGCCGAATGGCCCGCGATCACCGAGATCGTGCAGGAATGGGGCACCAAGATGATGCTGGGCGAGGTCTCGATCGAGGAGGGCTCGAAGATGATCGGCGAGAAGATGGAAGCGGTCCTCGCCGAGGCCGGCTACTACGACGGCAAGAAGCCCTTGGCGCAGTAAGCCGCCCTGTGATCTCCTCCCGGGAGACGTGCCCGCTAGGGCACCCAAGGCCCCCGCCCGCATCGGCGGGGGTCTGACCACCTGCAGGACCGAACGAGGACCCCGATGACCTTCCGCGTGCCCCGGCGCACCGTCGCCGCCTTCCTTGGCCCCGCCGTCGCGGCGCTGGCCCTGGTCGGCATCGCGCCGCTGCTCTATGCGGTCTGGAAGAGCCTGCACTACTTCAACCTGACGAAGCTCGCGCAGCAAAGGTTCGTGGGCCTCGACAATTATGCCGCCGTCCTGACCGACCCGGTCTTCTGGCAGGCGATGGGGCGCACGGCACTTCTCTTCGCGATCGCCGTGCCGATCCAGATCGGGCTTGGCCTGGTGATCGCCCTGGTGCTGCACCGCCCGGGGCTGACCTTCTGGAAGACGCTGACGCGTCTGTCGCTGGTCCTGCCGATGGCCACGACCTATGCCGTCGTGGGCCTTCTCGCACAGGTGATGCTGAACCAGAAATACGGGGTAATCAACCAGATGCTGGGCTGGATCGGCATCGAGGCGATCAATTTTATCGGCGATCCAACAAATGCATTCATCGCGGTCGTGCTGTGGGACATCTGGCAATGGACCCCCTTCGTGGCGCTGGTCCTGCTTGCAGGCCTGTCCACCGTCCCGCCCGAGATCGAGGAAGCGGCGAAGCTGGAGACGAAATCCAACTGGACGGTGCTGCGCCATGTCCAGCTGCCCTTCCTGGTGCCGAGCCTTGTCGCCGTCCTCATCCTGCGGACCGCCGATACGCTGAAGCTGTTCGACATGCCCTTCACCATGACGCGCGGCGGTCCGGGGTCCGCCACCGAGTTCATCGCCGTGCTGATCGAGCGCGTGGGCAACCGGCAGTTCGAGATCGGCATGGCCGCGGCGCAGTCGATCATCATGCTGGCGATCACCATCGTTCTGGCGCGGCTCTACATCCGCTTCTTCTATCGCGAGGTTCGCTGAGATGGCCGCCCCCATCCGCCGCCGCAGTCTCTGGGCCGAGGGCGCGCTCCTGCTGCTGATCGGGCTGTTCTGCGTCTTCCCGTTCTACTGGATGGTGACGACCAGCCTGAAGACGCAGGTGGTCGCCCTGGAATCGCCGCCGGTCTGGTGGTTCACCCCCACGCTGGCGAATTACTGGGAGGTCCTGTTCGTGGACAAGGTCGGCCCGGCGCTGATCAACTCGATCATCGTCGCGGTCTGCACCACGGCGCTTGCCGTGGGGCTTGGCACGCCGGCGGCCTATGCCCTTGCCCGGTTCGAGTTCCCCGGCAAGCGCGATCTGTGGTTCTGGTTCATCACCAACCGCTTCGTCAGCCCCGTGGTCCTCGCCTTCCCGGTCTTCCTCATCGCCCGCCAGACGGGCCTGCGCGACACGCAGATCGCGCTGATCCTGATGTATCTGACCTTCACCCTGCCCATCGTCATCTGGATCTGCACTGACCAGTTCCGGTCGATCCCGCGCGAGCTGGACGAGGCCGCCATGCTGGAAGGCGCAAGCCAGTGGCGCATCTTCCGGTCGATCTGCCTGCCGCTCGCCATGCCCGGCGTCGCGGTCAGCTCGATCCTGTCGTTCATCTTCTCGTGGAACGAGCTCCTGTTCGCCTACATCCTGGCACCCAAGGCCGCCAAGACCGCCCCTGCCATGGCCGTGACCTTCATGGAGGGCTACGACGTGCCCTATGGAAAGATCATGGCGACCTCGACGCTGATCGTCGTCCCCGTCTTGATCTTTGCGCTGCTGGCGTCGAAACACCTTGTCCGGGGCCTGACGATGGGGGCCGTGAAATAGGGCATCCATGGCGCGCGCACCGAAGCTTCCGCAGATCGACACCGAAGAGCGGTTCCTGGCGCAGGTCGCCTGGGCCTACCATGTCGAGGGGCTGACGCAGGAGAAGGTGGCCGAAAAGCTGGGCGCGACGCGGCTGCGGGTCAACAAGGCGCTCTCCGAGGCCACCGCCCGGGGCCTGGTGCGCATCACCTTCAACACCGCCTTCGCCGCCTGCGCCGAGCTTGAGGCCGCGCTGCGGGCCCGGTTCGGGCTGCGTCAGGCCTATGTCGCCCCGGCGCCGATGGACCCGCGCGACGTGCAGATGATCACCGGCGCGGCGCTGGGGAACCTTCTGTCCGAGGTGCTGGCCGACCCGGGCGTGCGACTTTTCGGCATGTCCTGGGGCGGAACGCTGAACATCGCCACCCGCTTCGTCGCGGCGATGGACCGACCCGACCTGGAGGTGATCTCTGTCATGGGCGGCCTCACGCGCGGATCGGACCTGAACAGTTTCGAGATTACCACGCGGCTTGCCGACCTCCTGGGCGCCCAGCACAGCTATTTCACCGCGCCGCTTTACGCCGGCAGCCGCGAAAGCCGCGACACGATCATGCAACTCGACGTGTTCCGCGAGGTGCTGGAAAAGCTGCGGAGCGTCGATGCACTGGCCATGGCGGCGGGCGACATCTCGAAGGCCTCGCTGCTGATGCGCGACGGATTGCCCGGCGACGTTACGATGGAGGACCTGCGCGCCCTGGGCGCCGTGGGCGACGTGCTGGGCGTGGTGCTTGATGCCGAAGGGCAGCCCATCGACCATCCGATCAACGAGCGCGTCATCGGCATCGGGCTCGAGGATCTCGGGCCGATCCCCAACGTCATCCTTGCCGCCGGAGGACCGCACAAGGTGCCGATCGTCCGGGCGATCCTGAAACGCGGCGTAGTCAACACCCTTGTCACCGACGAGGCGACGGCCCGCGCCCTGCTGGAGCGCGGCTGATGGCGCTGCATGTCGGCATCGACCTCGGCACCTCCGGCATCAAGGCGGTGCTGATCGAGGACCTCGCCCGCGTCATCGCGGTGGCGGCGGAACCGGTGGCGGTGAGCCGCCCGCAGGTGGGCTACAGCGAACAGGACGCCGATCTCTGGGTCTCGACGGTGTTCACCTGCCTCGACCGGCTGGCGGCCGAGGCCCCGCGCGAGATGGCGGCGGTCAAGGGGATCGGGCTGTCGGGGCAGATGCTGGCGGCGCTGATCCTGGACGCGGAGCTTCGCCCCCTGCGCCCGGCGATGCTGTGGAATGACCAGCGCGCGATCGCGGAATGTGCCGAGCTCTTGGCCGCCGTCCCCGACATCGGCCGGCGCACCAACGGCACGCCCGACCCTGGCATCACAGCGCCGAAGCTGATGTGGCTGAGGAAGCATGAGCCCGCGCTGATGGACCGCGCGCGGATGCTGATGCTGACCAAGGATTACGTCCGGCTTGCCCTGACCGGCGAGGTCGCGACCGAACCTTCGGATGCGGGCGGGACGCAGCTTCTGGACGTTGCGTCGGGCCGGTGGGACCCCGGGCTTTGCGCGGCCGCCGGCTGGGATCCGGCGCATCTGCCCCCGGTGGTGGACAGCTGGGCCGAGGCGGGGCGGCTGAAGCCCGATCTTTGCGCCCGCTGGGGGATGGCGGGGCCGGTCTCGGTGGCGGCAGGCGCGGGGGACAACATGGGCTCCACGCTCGGCGCGGGCGGGGCGCGGCCGGGGGATGCGGTGCTGACCGTCGGCACCTCGGGCGTGGCCTGCGTGGTCGATGCGGCCTTTCACCCCGGACCGGAGCGCGCGATCCTGACCTCGGCCCATGTCGTGCCGGGGGTCTTCCTGTCGATGGGCGTGGTGATGTCGGCGACGGCGAGCCTGGACTGGGTGGGCCAGATCACCGGGCGCGCCGTGCCCGATCTGGACGCCGAGGCCACGGAGTTCGCCGCCCGTGGCATCGAGGCCGCGCCGGTGTTCCTGCCCTGCCTGACCGGCATCCGCACGCCGCTGAACCGCCCCGACCTGACGGGGCGCATGGCGGGGCTGCATCCGGGCGTCACGCCGGCGATGCTGGCCTATGCGACGATGGAGGGGGTGGCCTTCCAGTTCGCCGACTGCATCGCCGCGCAGGAGGAGGTGGGGGTGCGGCCCGAGCGGTTCACCGTGGTCGGCGGCGGCACCCGCAGTGCCCTCTGGCTGCGCCTGATGGCGAGCGTTCTGGGCCGTCCGCTGGCCCTGATCGAGGGCGCCGACATGGCCGGCCCGCGCGGGGCGGCGCGGCTGGCCGCCGTCGCGGCCGGGGCGCCGGTCGGGATCCTGTCGGACCCTGTTCCCGCCCGCCGCGAGGTCGCGCCCGACCCCGCACTCGCCGCCGCGCTTGCCCCGCGCCGGGCGCGGATGGCCGGGCTGACGGGCTTCTGACCCCACCCTGTCCACGCAGGGCAGGGGAAGCAGGCCTTTCGGAATCAAGGGCTTGGCCGTGGGCGTTTACCCTTCGTCAACCTCTCCGGGCGCGCGGTCGAGCATCGCCTGAAGCGTGGCGAGGTGATCCGCCTCGGACGCGGGCTTGTCGGGGCGGATGCGGTTGATGCGCGGAAAGCGCATCGCCACGCCGGACTTGTGGCGGGTGGAGCGGTTCAGCCCCTCGAAGGCGACCTCGACGACACGGGTCCGCGCCACCGCCCGGACCGAGCCGAAGCGGTCCACCGTGTTGTTGCGCACGAAACGGTCGAGCTCTTTCAGCTCTTCGTCGGTGAAGCCGAAATAGGCCTTGCCGACCGGGACCAGCTCGTCCCCGTTCCAGACGCCGAAGGTGAAGTCGGAGTAATAGCCCGACCGCTTGCCATGGCCGCGCTGGGCATACATCAGCACCGCGTCGATGAGGAAAGGGTCGCGCTTCCACTTGAACCAGGGCCCGCGCACGCGGCCCGCCAGATAGGGGCTGTCGCGGCGTTTGAGCATCACGCCCTCGATCACCGCCAGGGGCGGCGCGGCGCGCAGCGCGGCCAGGTCGTCCCAGCTGGAGAACTCCAGCTGCGGCGAGAGGTCGATGCGCGGGTCGAGGCCCGCCACCGCCCCGGCCAGCACCGCGCGGCGGGCATCGTAGGGCCGGTCGCGCAGGTCCTGCCCCTGCCAGATCAGCACGTCGTAAAGCCTGAGCCCCGCCGGATGCGAGCGCAGCATCGCCGGCGTCACCGTCTTGCGGTTCAGCCGCTGTTGCAACTCGCCGAAGGGCGCGATCCCGTCGCCGCGGCGCACCAGAAGTTCGCCGTCCAGCACGCCCTCGAAGTCCATCAGCGCCAGCACATCGGGGAAGGCGGCGCCGATGTCCTCTCCGGTGCGGGAATAGAGCCGCCGGGTGCCGGCTTCGACCACCGCCTGCACGCGGATGCCGTCCCATTTCCATTCGGCGGCGAAATCGGCGGGGTCGAGCGCGGAGAGTTGGTCGAGGTCGGTGGGGGTGGAGAGCATCACCGGCCGGAAGGGCGCGCGGGCGGCGGCCTCGGGGCGGGAGGCGCCGGCGGCCCAGGCGAAAAGCTCGGTGTAGGGGGGCGAGAGGGCGTGCCAGATCTCCTCGATTTCGGTCAGCGGCAGGCCCGCCCAGCCGGCGAAGGCCGAGCGCGCGAGCCGGGCGGAGACCCCGACCCGGAGCGCGCCGGTGGCGAGCTTCAGATAGGCATAGCGTTCCGAGGGGCCGAGACTGTCGAGCCGCGCGGCGATCAGCGCCGGCAGGCGCGCCTTTGGCGTGGTGGACAGTTCGTGGACCACTTCGGACAACGGCGGGTCCGACCGTGTGCCCTCGGGCCAGATGAGCGCGATGGTCTCGGCCAGGTCGCCGACGAAATCATAGCTGGCGGCGAAGAGCACGGGATCGACCCGCGCCTCGGTCAGGCCCCGCAGCAGGCTGGGCGTGACCTGGCGCAGCTTCAGATCGCCGGTCAGCGCGGCCAGCATCAGCCCGCGTTCGGGGTCGGGCTGGCCCGCGAAGGCGGCGGCGAGCAGGCGTTCCTTGCCGAGCCTCTGCGGGGTGAAGGCGAGCCGTTCGAGGAGGGTTGCGAAGGCAGTAAGGCTCATTCCGCCTCGTCCTCGTAGCCGACGAGGTGGAGGGGTTTCGCGGTGCGTTGGGTGAGGTCGCACCAGCGCATCAGCGCGTCCTCGCGGCCGTGGGTGATCCAGACCTCGGCCGGGTTCAGCTCGTCGATGGTGGCGGTGAGGTTCGGCCAGTCCACATGGTCGGAGATCACCAGCGGCAGTTCCACGCCGCGCTGGCGGGCGCGGGCACGGACCTGCATCCAGCCCGAGGCGAAGGCGATGACCGGATCGGGGAAACGCTGCGCCCAGGTGGCGGCGAAGGCCGAGGGCGGCGCGATGACGATGGCGCCGGCGAAATCGGCCTTGCGCCCGGCGGTGGCGGGGCGGAGGTCGCCGAGGTCTATGCCGCGCGCCATGTGGTAGTCGCAGAGCCGTTGCAGCGCGCCGTGGATGTAGATCGGCGCGTCCCAGCCGGCCTGGCGGATCGCCGCGATCACCCGCTGCGCCTTGCCCAGCGCATAGGCGCCGATCAGGTGGGCGCGGTCGGGGTTGGCCTGCACGCTGGACAGGAGCCGGGCGATTTCCGCCTCGGGCGGCGGGTGGCGGAAGACCGGGAGCGCAAAGGTCGCCTCGGTGACGAAGATGTCGCAGGGCACCGGCTGAAACGGGGCGCAGGTGGGGGTGGGAACGCGGGCATAGTCGCCCGAGACCACGATTCGCTGGCCTTGCCCCTCGACCGCGATCTGGGCCGAGCCGAGCACATGGCCGGCCGGGTGGAAGCTGACCGTCACCTCGCCGATGCGGATGGGGTCGCCGGCCACCTGTCGGCTTTGCGTGAAGTCGTCGCCATAGCGGATGGCCATGATGTCCAGCGTCTCGGCCGTGGCGAGGACGGCGCCGTGGCCGGCGCGGGCGTGGTCGGAATGGCCGTGGGTGACAAGCGCGCGGGGCACGGGGCGCGTGGGGTCGATGAAGAAGTCGCCGGCGGGGCAGTAAAGCCCCTCGGGTCGCGGGATCAGGAGCGGCGGTCGGGCCATCCGGGCCTCCGGCTGGATCGGGTGTCGGCACCGCGCGACGGGCGCCCTGGATCCCGACGCGGTCGTGGCCCGGTCGGGCGCTTGACTCTGGCGCGATCTCGCCACCGGGGCAATGGCCTGTCTGCGCAGGGATGCAGAGGCGGGGCAATGGATCCGGGACGGTCTGACTGCGCCTGATCTGATGGGGTCAGCCCGGAACGTCCGGGCCGGCCGTCGCGGACCCGGCCGAAAAGATGCGTCCCACGCCGAGGCCCTGCACGTCGCCGGTACCCGTGCGGACGAGGAACAGGGCGTCGAGCCCCCTCTGCCGGGCAAGGCGTGCGCCCGCATCCGCGCCCAGGACCATCAGCGCCGTCGCCCAGGCATCGGCTTCGGCGCAGGTGGGGGCGATCACGGTGACGGATGCGGGCGGGGCGAGAAGCGGCGCGCCGCGCGCCGGGTCCATCGTGTGCGACAGATCGCGACCCCGGACCGTGACCCAGTGGCGATAGTCGCCCGACGTGGCCACGGCCGCATCCTCGAGCGTCAGGATGGAATGAGGCGCGCGGCGGTCGCGGTCCGGCGCCTCGACGGCAATCGTCCAGGGCGTGCCGTCGGGGCGCAGGCCCATGGCGCGCATCTCGCCGTCGATGCCGACCAGCGCGTCGCGGATGCCGTGGTCGCCCAGCACCTCGGCCAGTCGATCCACGCCGTAGCCCTTGGCGATGCCGTTCAGGTCTAGGCTCAGGGGCGCCGTCTTGCGTGCCCGGGTGCCGTCCAGCTCCAGCAGCTCATGGGCCGGGCGCCGCGCAGTCTCCGTCGCGGAGCGGATGGCCTGCGGATCGGCCGCAGCAGGGCCGAAGCCCCAGGCGCGGACCGCATCGCCCATGCCGATGTCGAAGGCCCCGCCCGAGGCGCGACCGATCGCCAGGCCCAGCGCCAGGACGCGCGCCAGATCACCGGGGATATCCTGCCAGTCCCCGACGGGCGCTGCATTCAGGCGCATCAGGTCGCTGTCGGGGTTCCAGGTGGACATCTGCGCATCGACCGCAGCCACGGCAGCCTGGAGGGCGGTCTGCACCGGGCCGGGGTCGAGGCCCGGCGCGGCGAAGAACAGCGCCGACCAGCGCGTGCCCATGGTCGGGCCGTTCAGCGCGTGTCGGACGGGGTCAGTAGACATCCTCGGCATAGCGCCCTCCGGCCTTGAGCATCGCGGGGGTCAGTCCCACCGGCGCGAGGATGTCTTCCAGAGCGCGACTGACACCCTGCGCCATCTCGCGTCCGCCGCAGACCATCACCCTTGCGCCCCGGCGGACCGCCTCGGCCACCTGTGCCGCCTCGGCCCGCAGCGCATCCTGCACATAATGCGGCCGCGCGCCGCGCGAGACGGCGGTCGTCAGTTCGGTCAGGCGCCCGTCGGCCTTCCAGCCGGCGAGGTCGTCGCGATACAGGAAGTCGCTGTCCGCATGGCGCATTCCGAAGAAAAGATGCACCGGGCGGCGGCGCGCATTGGCGCGGATGAACCCCGCCAACGGGCCGATCCCGGTGCCTGCCCCGATCAGGATCAGCGGCGCCCGGCCCCGTCCGGCATGGAAGTCGGGGTTGCGGCGCAGGAAGGCCTGCACGCGGTCGCCCGGTTCCAGCGCCAGGAGCTGGCCGGAGCAGAGGCCGCCGGGGTGTTTGCGCACCACGATCTCGACAAAGCCGTCGCGGCTGCCCGAGGCCAGCGAATAGAACCGCGGCAGGGTGGAGCCTTCGGGCAGGATGCCCAGCAGGTCCCCTGCCTGGAACCGGGCGAAGCCACGGCCGGTCAGCCGCGCCCGGAGGCCCGCCTTCGGCAGGGCAAAGCGCAGGATCGCGGTCGGGGCCTGCACCTCGGCCCCATGATCGCGGCGCGAGACCAGGGTCAGGCTGTCGGCGGCGGGACGGACGGGCTGATGGTCAAGTTCCAGCGCAAGGCCGAGGGCCTGCCCCAGCGCCCTGCCCCAGCGCGCGAAATCCTGCGGGGACTGGCGGTCCACGCTGTCCATGGGCACGAGGGTTTCCCAGCCCTTGGCGCGGGCGGCGGCCTCCACTTCGGCCGCAAAGCCGCAGAAGGCCGGAAAGCTGCGGTCGCCGAAGCCCAGAACGGCCAGAGGGGCCTTCGGTGCCTCGGTCATGCGCGCCAGACGGTCGAGGAACCCCTTGGCCGAGGCGGGCGCGTCGCCTTCGCCCCAGGTGGCGGCCAGGATCAGGAAGCGTTCCGCCCGGGGATGGCGGACGGGGTCGAAGGCGGACATCGCCGCGAGATGCACCGATTGCCCCGCCTGCCGCAGCGCCCGGGCCAGCGTCGCGGCAAAGCCCCAGGTGCTGCCGCCTTCGGAGCCCACCAGGATCACCGTCTGCGCGCGGCCGGCGGGGGCGTTGTCGCGCAGCCGTGGCCGGCCCCGCCGCCCGGCGAGCCAGACCAGGGCGCCGGTGGCCCCCATCACCGGCACGGCCAGGGCGACCAGGCCCAGGATCAGCCCCAGCGCCGCCGCGCCCTGCCCGGTGTGCAGCATGTAGATCGTTTCCGACACCCTCTGCCAGGGCGTGGGATCGGCCCAGGACAGCATCTCGCCCGTGCCCTGGTCGATCAGGCCGGTGCCGGTATCGGTGTACAGGGTGAACACGTCCCGCGCATCGCCGGCATAGGGAAAGCTCAGCTTGCGCAGGGCGCTGACCGGCACGTCCCGCAGCGCGGCCATCCGGTCGAGAGGGAACCCCGTCTGCCCGCTGACGGCCGCAGGATCGGCCGGGCGCAGCGAGGCGTCGGGGAGAAGGTCGAAGGTGGAGGCGGTCATCCACAGCGCCGTCGCCGCCGACAGGGCAAGGCCCGCGACCGCGACCCGCGCGATCTCGGTGTGCAACCGTCCGGCCAGAGGCCCGCGCAGGCGCGCGAACCAGCGCCGCCAGCCCCCCGTGCGCCGCGCCACCAGCGCCGCGCCGGACAGCGCCAGGACCAGCATCGCCGCCGCAGCCGCAGCCATGACCAGCCGCCCGGCATCGTCCAGGAACAGCGACCGGTGCAGGTTGGTCAGCCAGCGTTCCACCGGGTTCGGATCGGCCGACCCGACATCCGCCCCGGTCGCCGGGTCGATCAGGGCCGAACCCGGTGTGCCGCCGTCGAACCACCAGGCAGTGATCCGGCCCGAGGGAGAGCGGCGGATCTCCTCCAGCCCCGGATGCGTGGCGGCCACGCGGGCGGCCAGATCGGCCACGTTCTGCCCCGCCACGGCCTGCGGGGCCGACAGCCGATCCGCCGCCGGAAAGACCGACAGCGCCACACCGCTGAGCGCGAGGACGGTCACGAGAACCAGGGCCACCAGCCCCGGCCAGCGGTGAAGCGTGCGGATCATGGGACCGGACCCCTTACTTGTAGACGAAGCTGGCGATGTAGCGGCGGCCCTGAACGGGCGAGCCCGCCCCGGCACTCGTCAACGGAACCGCGATCTCGTTCGGGCTGTCGCGCATGTCCTCGACCGCGGCGTCGATGTGCAGCGTGTAGCCGGCATCGAACAGGGCGTCGGCCAGGTCCAGCGTGATCTCCAGCGTCCGGCCGGCGCCGACGCTGGCGCCGGTGATGCCGTTGATCTGCGCCGGGTCACCGCCCGTGGCGGCATACCAGTCGGTCAGGTGTTCGTAGTATTTCGACTTGCCGCCCGCCATCCAGAGGCTGCCGACATAGGCGCCCGAGGGATCGGTGACGTAAAGCGCCAGATAGGCGCCATCGCCGCCATAGTTGTTCAGCGTGGTGGTCAGCGTCACCGGGCGGGCCATCGCCAGCCCCGGCAGGGTCAGCGCCGTGGTCAGGGCGAGGGTTGCGAGAAGCGATTTCATCGGAGATCCTTTCGACAGGAGGCGGCCCCGCGCAGGGCGGGGGCCGGGAAGCGGGAGAGGTTCACTTGGTCACGGCGGCGGGCGGCGCGCCGCTGCCGAACAGCCCGTTCGCGGGCGGCGCGACAGTGCCCGCGGGCGCAGGGTTGCCCCGACCACCGGCGCCCATGCAGGCGTCATATTCATCGTCGTCGTCGTCCTCGCACTCATCCTCGTCATCATCGTCGTCATGCCCGCGACGGAACCATCCGCCGTCTTCATCATCCTCCTCCTCGCCGTCGCCGCTGACCCGGATCAGCGGCAAGGGGAGGTCGTCCGAGGTGAACACTGCGGCGCAGACGCCGCCGCACTGGCCATCCGTCCTGACCGGGGTCGGCCCCGCGGCAAGGGCCGGCAGGCCCATCGCCAGGGTCAGGGAGGTCGAGGCGAAGAGAAGGGAAAGTCGGGATGTCATGGCATGGTCTCCTTGATCTGATGGCAGCAATCTGTGCCCCGGACCTGAGCGGTTCCTGACGCGCGGAGATTTTCTGCTTCAGCTTGCCGTCAGGAAGAAGAAGGCCCCGCCGGGAAGAGTCGGGGCCAGTCGGACCACAGGGACAGGTGGTCGGGGAAGCGTATCAGGCGATGTCGTCCGGTCCGGCCGCTCGCTTCCGGCCGGTGACCATGGCGCGGGCAAGGTTCTCGCGGTGGCGGACCGAGGCGAGGACAACACCGCCGACATGGGCCGCGATCAGGAGAAGCAGCAGGTTTGCCAGAGTCTCGTGGATGTCCTTCAGCGGACCCTCGGCTTCTCGCCCCTCGCCATATTCGTCGCCGTCCTCATCCGCCCAGGCGGGGGCCACGATCTGCGGCAGGGTCGGCAGCAGTGCCACGCGGGTAGGGTCTGTCATCAGCCAGCCGGTGAAGGCGGTGCCCGAGAGCGTCAGGAGCAGCGCCAGGACCATCGCGGCGCCGGCAGGGTTGTGACCCAGATGACGGCGCTCTTTCCCGCGCAGCATCGCGCCCAGATAGGCCAGCGTCGCCCCCGGTCCCTTCACGAACTGCGCAAAGCGCGCGTAGCGGCTGCCGGCAAGGCCCCAGACCAGCCGGAAGGCCACGAGGCCCGCAACCGTGTAGCCTGCCACTTCGTGAACCGGCTGCACCTCGTCGGCGGTCAGCCAGGCGGTCGCGACGGCGGCAACAAGGCTCCAGTGGAACAGGCGCACCAGCGGATCCCAGACCCGCACGGTTGCGTCACCCGTGGCAAGTGCCGAAGCCCGGTCAGTCATTTTCCTTTCCCTCGCGGTCGTGCCCATTGTCGTCATCCTCGAATTCCATCTCGACGATCTGGAGCGTGCCGGGATGCAGCTTCACCTCGATGGCGCGGCCTTCCGCATCGCGGCCGTCGATCTCGTAGCAGCCGTCGTCGATCTTGATCCGGCGCACCGTCCAGCCTTGCGCGTCCGCGAAGCGGGCAACCGCCTCGCGCGGTTGCCAGTCGGCCATCGGCACGAAGCAATCGTCATCGGCAAGGGCCGCACCGGCGGGAAGGGCTGCCAGGAAAGCAAGAATTGTCAGGGTCTTTCGCATGGGCCACACTCCGGGTTACGGCCAGTCTGGATGCGTTCATGCACGCCCAAGCTTACGGCAGCCTGAAGACGGCTGGCAGGCCGCTTCAGCCTGCCGTCAGGCGAGCGGGTCAGAACAAGGCGACAAGGGCCCGAAGGGACGGCAAGAGACCATGCGCATACTGCTGATCGAGGATGACACGGTTCTGGGCGCGGCCGTGCGCGATCAGGTTGCCGCCGATGGCCATTCCGTCGACTGGGTGCAGCGCCTGGATGCTGCCGCTGACGCGATGGCCGGCGCAGGATTCGACCTTGTGCTTCTGGACCTCATGCTGCCCGACGGCCGGGGCATCCCCTTCCTGCGCCGCCTGCGGGCCAGGGGCGATGTGACGCCCGTCATCATCCTGACCGCCCTGGACCAGATCAGCGACCGGATCGAGGGGCTGAACGCCGGGGCCGACGATTACCTGGTGAAACCCTTCGACCTTGCCGAACTGTCCGCCCGGATCGGGTCGGTCGCGCGGCGCTATGCCGGCAACCCCAACCCCATCGTCACCCACGGGCCGCTGACGATCGACCTTGCCGCCCGCAGCATCCACCGCGACGGCCGGCCCGTCACCCTGACAGCGCGCGAATGGGCGCTGTTCGAGGCGTTCCTGTCCCGCCCCGGCCAGCTTTTGTCCAAGGCGCAGCTGGAAGAGAAGCTGTATGCCTTCGGCGCCGAGATCGAGAGCAACACGATCGAGGTCCATGTCAGCCGCCTGCGCAAGAAGCTGGGCGCCGGGGTGATCGAGACCGAACGCGGCCTCGGCTACCGGCTGGGCCGCGCATGAGGGCGCCGCGCAGCCTTCAGGGGCGCCTGGGGCTCTGGCTGGGCCTTGCGCTGACGCTGATCTGGGTCGCGGCGGCCAGCGTGACGGCGCTGCTCGCCCGGGGCGAGATCGAGGAGGTCTTCGATGCCGCCCTTCAGGAAACCGCGCAGCGCATCCTGCCGCTTGCCGTCGTCGACATCCTGAACCGCGAGGAAGCCGGCATCAGCCAGCGCCTTGCCGCGATCCGCGAGCATGAGGAGTTCTTCACCTATATCGTGCGTGACGACCAGGGGCGCATCCTGCTGCAATCGCATGCCGCCGACCCGGCGGACTTTCCGGCCTGGGACGGGATCGGGTTCCGCCAGACGGCCACGCACCGCATCTTCAACGACGCGGCCGTGCAGGACACCATCCGCATCACCGTTGCCGAGCCGCTGGACCACCGCGCCAGCGTCGCACGGGAGCTTCAGATGGGCCTCGGCCTGCCGCTGCTGATCGTCGTGCCAGTGGCGCTTCTGGCCATCGTGCTGGCCGTCCGTGCCAGCCTAGCGCCCCTGCGCCAGTTCCGCGATCGGCTTTCGGCCCGCGGGGCAAGCGATCTGAGCCCCGTCGCAAGTGCCGATCTGCCAACCGAGATCGCGCCGCTCGCCGCCACGATGAACGGCCTTCTGGCCCGGCTGGCCGCTGCCTTCGAAGCGGAACGCAGCTTTGCCGCGAATGCCGCGCACGAGCTGCGCACCCCTCTGGCCGGCGCGATCGCCCAGGTGCAGCGGCTTCAGAGCGAGACACGCGACGCCGAGGCGAAGGCACGGGCGGCCGGGATCGAAGCGACACTGAAACGGCTGACGGGACTGTCGGAGCGTCTGCTCCAACTGGCGCGGGCCGAGGGCGGACGGTTGCGGCTGGACGGCCCCTCGGATCTGCGGCCGGTCGCCCGGCTCCTGACCGAGGACATGCAGCGCATTGCCGGCACCGGGCGGATCGTCCTGTCCCTGCCCGATGGGCCGGTGATGTCCGATCTGGACCCGGACGCCTTCGCCATCCTCTTCCGCAATCTGGTGGAAAACGCCCTGCGGCACGGAGCCAGGGGTGGCACGGTCGCGGTGCGCTTGCAGGCTGATGGCACATTTGCGGTGGCCAATGACGGCCCGGTCGTGCCGCCCGACATCCTGAGCCGCCTTGCCGAGCGGTTCGAGCGCGCCGGCGCGCAGGGAGAAGGAAGCGGGCTGGGCCTGGCCATCGTGTCGGCTATCGCAGAGCGCATCGGCAGCGGTCTTGCCCTGCAATCGCCCCGCCCCGGCCATCCCGAGGGACTGGAGGCGAGGATCATCCTGCCGGTCGTCCCGGAATCCAACCGTTGAAAGGCCGGATGAATGTGACCGTCCAGGTTCCCGGACCGCAGCGAAAAAGGGGCTTCCCGACGAGGGAGACCGGGAGTAGCGTGGCAAAAAACATTGCCAACCGGGAGCTTCACCGTGCACATCACCCGCCGAACCGCATCCACAATCCTGATCGCCCTGCTGTCGGGCACAATGCCCGCGGCCCTTCTGGCCGAGACGCCCGCCGACTCTCTGGTCATCGCCTCGGCCATCGACGACATCGTCTCGATCGACCCGCACGAGGCGTTCGAATTCTCGGGCGTGGACCTGAACAACAACGTCTACGACACGCTGATCGAACTGGACCCCACCCGCGAGGGCGAGCTGATCCCCGGACTGGCGGAAAGCTGGTCGGTGGATGACGACGGCGTCACCTACCGCTTCAAGATCAAGTCGGGCGTCACCTTCTCGAGCGGCAACCCGCTGACGGCCGAGGATGCCGCGGGATCGCTGCGCCGGGCGGTCAAGCTGAACAAGACCCCGGCCTTCATCCTGACCCAGTTCGGCTTTACCCCGGAAAACGTGGACCAGCTGATCACCGTCGAGGGCGACACGGTGGTGATGAAGACCGACAAGCCCTATGCGCCGACCTTCGTCTACAACTGCCTGACCGCCGGCGTGGCCAACATCGTGGACATGAAGACGGTGATGGAGCACGAGAAGGACGGCGACATGGGCAATGCCTGGCTGCGCGAGAATTCCGCCGGCACGGGCGCCTATGTGCTGAAGTCCTACAAGCCCAACGAAGGCTACATCATCGAGGCGCGGCAGGGTCACTGGCGCGGCGATGCCAAGCTGAAAACGGTTTTCATGCGCCATGTGCCCGAGCCGGCGACGCAGCGCCTGTTGCTGGAAAAGGGTGACGTGGACATAGCCCGCAACCTGACACCGACCGATGTCGCGGGCGTGGCGGGCAATGCCGACATCCGCGTCCAGGACGATCCGGGCGGGCAGGTCTATTACCTGGCGCTGAACCAGAAGAAGGCAGAGCTGGCCAATCCCAAGGTGCGCGACGCGATGCGCTGGGCGATCGACTATCAGGGCATGGCCGACACGATCCTGAAGGGCCAGTGGGCCGTGCATCAGGCCTTCCTGCCGAAGGGCTTCCTGGGCGCGATCAGCGACAATCCCTACAGCCTGGACCTGGAGAAGGCCAAGGCCCTGCTGGCGGAATCGGGCGTGACGCTGCCGCTGGAGATCAGCATGACCGTGCGCAACGATCAGGAGCGGCTGGACATCGCCCAGTCGATCCAGAACACCTTCGGCCAGGTGGGCATCAACGTGACGCTCGACGTGGGCGACGGCAAGACGGTGCTGGGCAAGTATCGCGCCCGCCAGCACGAGACCACGCTGCAGACCTGGGGGCCGGACTATCCCGACCCGCATACCAATGCCTCGACCTTCGCGATGAACCCCGACAACAGCGACGAGGCGAACGCGACCGGCTATCTGGCCTGGCGCACCGCCTGGGATCCGGGCGAGCTGGGCGCGATGACCGAGGCCGCGGTGGCCGAGAAGGACGCCGACAAGCGCCGCGCGATGTACGAGGAGATCCAGCGCGTGCACCGCGACACCTCGGCCTTCGTGATGCTGTTCCAGCAGCAGCGCCAGACCGCCATGCGCGCCAACGTGCAGAACTTCTACACCGGAGGCGCCACCGACGCCGCCGTCTACTGGCTGGTCACCAAGTAAGGCCCGTGCCGCGCCCGGGGTCGGTCCCGGGCGCGGCGCCGCAAGGATCCTGATGACGACATCTTCGCCGAACGCGACCGTCCAGCGCAGCCTCTCGCTGCTGCGCGGCCTGGCCGGAGCCATGATCACCCTTGCAATCACGCTGCTCGGGCTGCTGCTGGTGACCTTCGTGATCGGCCGGGTCGTGCCGATCGACCCGGTGCTGTCGATCGTCGGCGAAAGGGCCACCGCCGAGCAGTACGAGGCCACGCGCATTGCCCTGGGGCTGGACAAGCCGCTCTGGCAGCAATTCGCGATGTATGTCGCCGCGGCGGCGCAGGGGGATCTCGGCACCTCGATCCGCACCGGCGCGCCGGTGGCCGAGGAGATCGCCCGATACTTCCCCGCCACGCTGGAACTCGCCACGCTGGGCACGCTGATCGGGGTGCTGACCGGGGTGCCGGCGGGCGTGCTGGCCGCGACCCGCCCCGGCAGCCTGGCCGACCAGATCGTGCGGCTGATCGGGCTGATGGGCTATTCGATGCCGGTGTTCTGGCTGGGGCTGATCGGGCTTCTGGTCTTTTACGGCCAGCTCGGCTGGGTCGGCGGGCCGGGGCGGCTGGATCCGGTACACCAGATGACGCTGGACTTCAGCCTGACGCAATATACCGGCACCATCCTGATCGACACCGCACTGAACGGCGCCTGGGACGTCTTTGCCAACGCGCTGTCGCATATCGTGCTTCCCGCTGGGATCCTCGGCTATGTCTCGATGGCCTACATAAGCCGGATGACCCGCAGCTTCATGATGAACGAGCTGGGGCAGGAATATATCACCACCGCGCGGGTGAAGGGCATGCCGGAATGGCGGGTGATCTGGGTGCATGCGATGCGCAACGTCATGGTCCCCCTGATCACGGTGATCGCCCTGTCCTATGCCTATCTGCTGGAAGGATCGGTCCTGACCGAGACGATCTTCGCCTGGCCGGGGCTGGGAAGCTACATCACGGATGCCCTGTTCACCGCCGACATGCCGGCGGTGCTGGGCGGAACGGTGGTGGTGGGGGTCGTGTTCGTGACGCTCAACATGCTGAGCGACATCCTCTACCGGCTGGTCGATCCGAGGGCGCGGACATGACGGCGCTGACGGACTGGCTGACCGATCCCGATCCGAAGTCGCGCGCGCAGGCCCGGCTTGGACAGGCCTGGCTGTCCTGGCTGCGGCTGCGGCGCAATCCGCTGGCGATGACGGGACTGGTCATCGTGGTCGCGTTGCTGGTGCTGGCGGCCTTCGCGCCCGTCTTTGCCACGCATGATCCGATCGCGCAGAACCTGGGACAACGGCTGTTGCCGCCGGGAACGCCGGGCCACTGGCTGGGCACCGACGACTTCGGCCGCGACATCTGGAGCC
This sequence comes from Tabrizicola flagellatus, assembly GCF_008271465.1. Classification (GTDB taxonomy): domain Bacteria; phylum Pseudomonadota; class Alphaproteobacteria; order Rhodobacterales; family Rhodobacteraceae; genus Tabrizicola; species Tabrizicola flagellata. The sequence goes on from NZ_VMDU01000004.1 coordinate 283,382, forward strand.
GGATCGTCCACGGCGCGAGGATCACCCTCTACATCGTCGCGCTGGTGGCGCTGACCGCGCCGGTGCTGGGTCTCGTGATCGGCACGGTTGCCGGCTATGCCGGCGGCTGGGTCGATACGGTGCTGATGCGGATCACCGACATCTTCATGGCCTTCCCCCGGCTGATCCTGGCCCTGGCGCTTGTCGCAGTGCTGGGCCCCGGCATCTTCAACGCAGTGCTGGCCATCGCGCTGACCGCCTGGCCGCCCTATGCCCGCGTCGCCCGGGCCGAGACCCTGACGGTGCGCAGCTCGGACTACATCGCCGCGGTGCGCCTGCAGGGCGCGGGGGCCGCGCGCATCGTCTGGGGCCATGTGATGCCGATGTGCCTGCCCTCGGTCATCATCCGGGTCACGCTGGACATGGCCGGGGTCATCCTGATCGCGGCGGGCCTGGGCTTTCTCGGCCTTGGCGCACAACCGCCCCTGCCGGAATGGGGCCTGATGATCTCGTCCGGGCGCAAGTTCCTGTTCGACCAGTGGTGGGTGGCCACCATGCCGGGGCTGGCGATCTTCATCGTCTCGCTGGGCTTCAACCTGCTGGGCGACGGCTTGCGCGACGTGCTGGACCCGAGGAGTGCCGGACGGTGAGCCTGCTCACGGTGGAAAACCTGCGCGTGACCTTCGACACCGAGACCGGCCCGGTCCAGGCGGTGCGTGGCGTGTCCTTCTCGCTGGGGCGCGAGCGGCTGGGCATCGTCGGTGAAAGCGGCTCGGGCAAGACGATGACCGGCCGGTCGGTGCTGCGGCTGATCCGGCCGCCGGGGCGGATCGAAGCCGACCGCATGGAGTTCGACGGCCAGGACCTGATGCGCATCCCGGAAACGGGGATGCGGGCCCTGCGCGGCCGGCGCATCGCCATGGTGATGCAGGATCCGAAATTCTCGCTGAACCCGGTGATGCGGGTGGGCGAGCAGCTGACCGAGGGCCTGCGCCGGCGCGACCGGCTGGGCAGGGCCGAGGCCGTGCGCAAGGCGCTGGCGGCGCTGGAGGCGGTGCAGATCCGCGACCCCGAGCGCGTGATGCAGGCCTATCCGCACGAATTGTCGGGCGGCATGGGCCAGCGGGTGATGATCGCGATGATGCTGATCCCCGAACCCGACCTGCTGATCGCGGACGAGCCGACCTCGGCGCTGGACGTGACGGTCCAGGCCGAGGTGCTGCAGATCCTCGACACGCTGGTCCGCGACCGGGGCATGGGGCTGATCTTCGTCAGCCACGACCTGCGGCTGGTGGCACGGTTCTGCGACCGGGTGCTGGTGATGTATCGCGGCCGGATCGTCGAGGAACTGCCCGCGCGCGAACTGATGGCGGCGAGGCATCCCTATACCCGGGGCCTGCTGAACTGCCTGCCGCGCATCGGCGGGGCGCGCGGGCCGCTGCCGGTGCTGGACCGTTCGGGGGACTGGGCCGATGACTGACCGCCCCGCCATCGAGATCGACCGGCTCGACGTGACCTTCGCGGCCAAGGGGCGCGCGGTGCGCGCGGTGCAGGGCGTCAGCCTTGCCGTCGCCCGGCGCGAGAGCTTCGGCCTTGTCGGCGAAAGCGGCTCGGGAAAGTCCACCATCCTGCGGGCGATCTGCGGCCTTGCCCCGGTCAGCGGCGGCGCGATCCGCCTGGGCGGCGACCCCCTGCCCGCCCGGCGCGGCAAGGACTTTTCGACCCGGGTGCAGATGGTGTTCCAGGATCCCTATGCCAGCCTGCATCCCCGCCACACCATCGACCGCACGCTCTCGGAACCGCTGGCGATCCACGGGATCGGCGACACCGACGCGCGGGTGGTGCGCGCGCTTCAGGACGTGGGCCTGCCCGCCGCCTTCCGCTTCCGCTATCCGCATCAGCTCTCGGGCGGCCAGCGCCAGCGCGTCGCCATCGCCCGCGCGCTGATGCTGAACCCCCAGATCCTGCTGCTGGACGAACCGACCAGCGCGCTGGATGCAAGCGTGCAGGCCGAGGTGCTGAACCTTCTGACCCGCCTGCGCGAGGAACGCGGCCTGACCTTCCTGATGGTCAGCCACGACCTTGCGGTAATCGACCACATGTGCGACCGGATCCTGGTGATGCAGCACGGCCGCGCGGTCGAGGAGATCGCCCATGCCGATCTTGCCGCCGGACGCATGCAGACCGACTATGCCCGCAGCCTGTTCGCGGCCTCCGCCGACCGGATGCTGAGCTGATCCGCCGCCCATGGCCCAACGGAACCCCGATCCATGACCCCCATCTTCGACGGCCACAACGACATCCTCCTGCGTCTCCTGCACGACCCCGCCGCGCGCGAGGCGATCTGGCTGACCGGCCAGGGCAAGGGGCATCTCGACCTGCCGCGCATGCGGGCGGGCGGCTTTGCCGGCGGCTTCTTCGCGATCTACCTGCCCTCGCCCGTCGATCATGACGATCCCGACCTGATGGCGCAGATGGAGACACCGCCCTACTGCCTGCCGCTGCCCGAGCTGATCGGGGCCGAGGCCGGTCTGCCCCCGGCCTTCGCGGCCGCCGCGCTGCTTCTGTGGATGGAGCGGTCCTCGGGCGGGGCCTTCCGGGTCTGCCGCAGCGCCGCCGAGGTCCGCGCCGCGATGGATCAGGGCGTCATCGCCGGGATCATGCACATGGAAGGCGCCGAGGCGATCGACGAGGGGCTGGACAACCTGCATGCCTTCCATGCCATGGGCCTGCGGTCGCTGGGTCCGGTCTGGAGCCGCCCGACGATCTTCGGCCATGGCGTGCCCTTCGCCTTTCCCGCCTCTCCCGACACCGGGCCGGGTCTGACCGAGGCCGGCAAGCGGCTGGTCCGGGAATGCAACCGGCTGAAGATCATGATCGACCTCAGCCACATGAATGCGGCGGGCTTCGACGATGTGGCTGCGCTGTCGGATGCGCCGCTGGTGGCGACCCATTCCAACGCCCATGCGCTCTGCCCCTCGTCGCGGAACCTGACCGACCGGCAGCTGGACATGATCCGCGAAAGCCGCGGCATGGTCGGGCTAAATTATGCGGTGGGCTTCCTGAACGCGGATGGCCGGCGCGACACCGGCTGCGGCTGGGATCCGCTGCTGCGCCACCTCGACCATCTGATCGCGCGGCTGGGCGAGGATCATGTGGGCCTGGGATCGGATTTCGACGGGGCCGAGATCCCGGACGTTCTGGGCGATGTCGCGGGCCTGCCCCGGTTCGTCGAGGTGATGCGCGCGCATGGCTTCGGCGAGGCGCTGATCGGGAAGATCTGCCACCGGAACTGGCTTGCGCTTCTGGAGCGGACCTTCGGCGGCTGAACATTGCCCCGAGGCGCAAGCCGCGCGAGGGCCGGAATGTCCCGATCGCTCGGGGGAGTAGCCGTTCGGCCGCATAGGCAGGCATGTAGCGTTCGAGGAAGAAGCAGGTCGGTTCGCCCCGGTCACGCCCGCTTTCGTGGACTTGACCACGGTGTTTTCGAGCACGTTCTGCGCCTGCAACAGACCTTTGGAACCCGGCAGTTCGACCCGCTGGTCATGGCCATAGACCGCCCGGCGCGAGTTCTTGCTGACCGCGATGCGGCCGACGGCATAGGTGAGCGTCACGACGGCGGTATCTACATCGCCCGCCGCGCCAATTGCCGGGTCAACGATAGAGGAGCCCGCTGCGCTGATGGTGACGGGCGCTGCACCCATCGGCAAGTTTGCCATATCGAACGGCTTTGATGATGTGACCGCCCCCCGACGGCATCGATGTGCCAAGGTGGGTCTGCGAGGATCCACAAAGGAGGACGGTCATGCTGGATGTTACCACTGTCGGGCTCGACCTGGCGAAGAATGTGTTTCAGGTGCATGGGGCTGACGGCGCGGGCCGTGCGGTTCTGCGCAAGAAGCTGCGTCGGGATCAGGTGCTGGCGTTCTTCTGCCAGTTGCCACCTTGTGTTGTCGCGATGGAAGCCTGCGGCGGCGCGCATTTCTGGGGGCGCGAGATCGGCAAGTTGGGCCACGAAGTGCGGCTCATCCCGCCTGCCTACGTCAAGCCTTTCGTCAAGCGGCAGAAGAATGATGCGGCCGACGCCGAGGCGATCTGCGAGGCAGCACAACGCCCGACGATGCGCTTCGTGCCGGTGAAGAGCGAGGAGGCCCAGGGGGCCGCGATGGTCTTTCGAGTCCGAGAGCTGCTGATCCGGCAGAGGACGCAGGCCATCAATGCCCTGCGTGGCCACCTGACCGAGTTTGGGCAGATCGTCCCCCAAGGGGCGGCGAACGCAGCGAAGCTGATCGCCATCGTCGAGGAGCCCGAAAGCGGCTTGCCGGCCGACGCCATCGGAACGCTCAAGGTTCTTGTCGCAGCCCTGACCCATCTCGAGGCCGAGATCGGCAGGCTTGATGCCGAGATCGCTCGTCGGGCGAAGACGAACGAGGTGGCTCGGCGGCTGATGACAGTGCCGGGCATCGGGCCGCTGATCGCCACGGCCATTGCGGTTCTGGCCCCGCCGCCCGAGACATTTCGCAAGGCACGCGACTTTGCCGCCTGGCTGGGTCTGGTGCCACGACAGCATTCGACCGGGGGCAAACAGCGCCTTGGGGCCACGACGAAGATGGGCGAGCGCTCCCTCCGGCGGCTGCTGATCATTGGCGCCAACAGCGTGATCATCAAGCGGCACGTCCATGCCGCCACCCGACCGGGCACGTGGCTGGGCGGGATGTTGACGCGCAAGCCGCCGATGCTTGTGCGGGTGGCGCTGGCGAACAAGATGGCGCGGATCGTCTGGGCCCTGATGGCA
>NZ_VMDU01000005.1 GCF_008271465.1 Tabrizicola flagellatus
GCTGGGCTGGCCGCGCCGGGCGATCAGCGCCGTCAGTTCCCGCGCCACGCGGCGGCCCGAGATCGAGGTGTCGACCACGGCCACCAGGCACTCCTTCGTGACATCGTCGATCACGTTGAAGATCCGGAACCGCCGCCCCTGGGCGAACTGGTCATGCACGAAGTCGACTGACCAGCGCGCGTTCGGCGCGGCCACCGTCAGGAGCGGCGCCCTTGTTCCCGTCGCCTTCTTGCGTCCCCGTCGCTTGCGCACCGACAGGCCCTCCTCGCGATAAAGCCGCTGTGTCTTCTTGCGGTTCACGACATGGCCCTCCCGCCGCAGCAGAACATGGAGCCGCCGGTAGCCGAACCGGCGCCGTTCGGACGCCAGCGCCCGCAGGCGCTCGCGCAGGTCGTGATCATCGGAGCGCCGGCCGCGGTATCGGATCGAGGTCCGGTCCGCGCCGATCACGGAACACGCCCGCCGCTCGCTCATCTCGTGGCGCTCCACGAGGATCGCGACGGCTTCGCGCCTCGCGGCGGGCGTCACCACTTTCGCGACAGGAGGTCCTTCAGCGCGGCCTGGTCGAGCAACGACTCCGCCAGGAGCCGCTTCAACCGGGCATTCTCCTCTTCCAGCGCCTTCAGCCGCTTCGCGTCCGACACGTCCATCCCGCCGAACTTGGCCTTCCAGGCGTAGAACGTCGCGCTGCTGATCCCGTGCCGGCGGCACAGCTCTGCCGTCTTCGCACCCGCTTCCTGCTCCCGCAGGATGCCGATGATCTGCTCTTCCGTGAACTTCGATCGCTTCATAGTCCGGTCCTCTCCTCGGGCCGGACTCTAGCATCAGATGGAGGAGTTCTCGGGGGTCAGAGCAAGACCATTTCCGCAACTGGTCGGAGAGGGGCAGCCGGCACTGTATGAGCCCTTTCAGGCTGGCGCACATCTGGAACGCATGCTTCTGCGGGACTTTCCCTATCTCCGGCAGCGGCGGCGGCAGCGCGATGCCGACCTTCTGTGCGCCGGAAGCGAGACCTATTCCAACCCGTTCGAGAGCCGCATCGAGAGGAGCCGGGCATAGCTCATGCCACCGATCGAATCCATACTGGCGGTGACCCTGGCCGGCCTTGCGCTGAGTGCCACGCCGGGTCCCTCGATGCTCTACGTGCTGTCGCGAACGGTCGGTCAAAGCCGATCTGCCGGATTTGCTTCGGCCATCGGACTCTGTCTGGGCGGAGTCCTGCTGGCAGTTGCGACCGCCTGGGGTCTCGGGACGATCTTCATGACCTTTGAAGGTCTGGTGACGGCACTGAAGTATTGCGGCGCGGCCTACCTGACCTGGCTGGGCATCTCCATGATGAGAGACGCGAGGGTAAACGCCCGGCAAGACCTGGAGGCGTTGACGGTCCCGCGGCAGTCGCTTGCCGGCATCATGTGGCAAGGCATCCTGGTCGAGCTGCTGAATCCGAAGACGGTGTTGTTCTTCGCACTTTTCCTGCCGCCCTTTGTCGCTTCGGACCCAGGCGCGGCCGGCGCGGGCAACGTCACCATCCAGCTTCTCGTGCTGGGAATCCTGGTGCCGTTGACCGCCATCCCTGCCGACCTCGTCGTGGCATGGTTGGGGGGCACGATTGCCCAATCGCTCAACGACAGTCGAAAGGCGCGCGAGCTCATGGGCTGGGCGGGCGGTCTTGTCCTTGTCGGAATTGCCATCGGGCTGGTCAGGGCCGATCTCTGGGCTGCCCTGGGCTAGAGCTGCGGCGCCCTTCCTCTAGCTCGAAAGGCATTGCCGCAACCTGTCGAAACTTCCGGAAATTCCGGTTTGCGGCGATGCTTCGGACAGAAAGCCATCGAGGGCTGGCCAGATCCTGATGGCCCGGTCGATCAGCGCATCCGAGCCGGCAACGTAGAGTCCGGCCTGGATCATCATCTCGGCCCGGTCATAGGCGCCAAGCAGTCTGCGCGCCTCGGTGATCAGCATGTTCTCCTCGTCCGACGCCGCCTCGGGCAATGAGCGGGACACCGAGCGGAGCAGGTCGATCGCCGGGAACCGACCACGCTCGGCAATCCTGCGATCAAGCACCACATGACCGTCGAGAACACCGCGCAGGATGTCGGCGACCGGCTCCTCCATGTCGGATCCGGCAACAAGAACCGAGAAGACCGCCGTGATGTCACCCGAGCCCTCCGGTCCCGGCCCGGCCCGTTCGGCAAGTCCCATGATGGCCTGGGTCAGCGAGGGCGGATAACCACGCAGGGTGGCCGCTTCGCCCCCCGCAAGCGCAACCTCCCGGTGCGCCTCGGCAAAGCGGGTGACGCTGTCCACAAGGAGCAGGACATGCCGACCCTGGTCGCGGAAATGCTCGGCAACAGCCATTGCGGTCAGCGCGCACATCCGGCGCATCAGCGGAGACTGATCCGACGTGGCTGTCACGATGACGCTGCGCGCCATCCCGGCAGGCCCCAGCACGCGCTCGGTAAACTCCCGCAGTTCGCGGCCGCGTTCCCCGACCAATGCAATGACGACCACATCCGCCTCCACTCCCCGGGCGAACCTGGCCAGCAAGGATGACTTCCCGACACCCGATCCGGCAAAAAGACCGATCCGCTGCCCACGCACCAGGGGCAGAAGCGTGTCAAAGACCGCAATCCCGGTTTCCAGTCGTGCGCCCAGGCGACGACGGCTTGCGGCCGCCGGTGCAGGAGTGCGCAGCGACCTTTGCCGGGCCCCTCGCATCAGTGGCCGACCGTCGATCGGTTGGCCCGTGGCGTCGATGATCCGGCCGATCCAGCTGTCATCCGGGGCGATCTCGGCTTTGCCGATGAGCTCGACCCTGTCACCGATCGACATGCCGTCACCCGAGGCGTCCGGCAGAACCCAGCACCGACCCTGCGAAAGCCTGAGCACTTCGCCCCCGGCGACACCGTCGCGGCTGTGAATCCTGACCCGGTCGCCGATGGCCGCACTGTCGAGGCCTGAGACCTCGGCCAGCCCGCGACGCGTTTCGATCACGCGTCCGATCCTCCGGACCGGCGAGCTGCCGGCAATTTCCGCCAGGAGACCTTCGAAAAGCTGGGTCACGGGATTCTCCCTTTGTTCGCTTTCAACCGTTTCTAAACGAATCAGCCTTAAGCCTTGGTGAAGCTGATCGAGGGAGAAGCCCCGATGTTCGAGAAACTGGAACTGACCCGGATGGCGCAGGCACTTGCCGCACATTCCGGTGCGCGCATGGCGGTGATCGCAGAGAACGTCGCGAACGCCGATACGCCCGACTACAAGGCCAGGGATCTGCCGGCCTTTGCCGACGTGTTCCGCGATCCGGATCTCCCGATGCGTGCAACCCGTGCCGGTCACCTGACCGCTGTCGGGCAGGGCCATCTTCCTGATGCCGAACGCGTCAAGGGCCACGAGGCTCCGAACGGCAACTCGGTCTCGCTTGAGGCCGAGATGGTGAAGTCGGTCGAGGCCCGACAATCGCACGACATGGCGCTCGCCATCTACCGGGCCACCTCGGACGTGATCCGGGCCAGTCTCGGTCGGCCGCGGTAGGGGGTGAGACATGGGCAACGATCTGATTTCCTCGCTTTCCTTCGCGGCCTCGGGGATGGAGGCGCAGGCCATGCGGCTCCGCCATGTTTCAGAGAACATCGCGAATGCAGATACGCCCGGCTACCACCGCAAGGTGGTGAGCTTCGAGCGGGCGATGGACACCGGTCTTGTCGAGGCAGGGCCGGTCCGACTGGATCGGAGCGAGCTTGCCCGTGTCTACGACCCGGGCCATCCGCTTGCCGATGCAACCGGTCACTACGACGGCTCGAATGTCGATCTGGTGATCGAAATCGCTGACGCGCGCGAAGCGCAGCGCAGCTACGAGGCGAACCTCAGGATGTTCGACCAGACGCGTCAGATGACGCAAAGCCTGTTCGACCTTCTGCGCCGATAGGGGAGATCCAGAATGGATGTGAAAACCTCTTTCGTGAACCAGGCCTATGCGAACGCCCGCAGTGCCGCCGCCCCTCAGCCAAAGGCAGGGGCGGCGGAGCAGGGTTTCGCTCGACTGGCCGGCAGTTTCATGGAGGCGCTGCAAGAGCACGAGGCCACGGCCCGTTCCGCGATGACGGGAGGCGCCGATCCGCATGCTCTCGTGCAGGCGCTGGCCTCCTCGCAGCTGGCCGTCGAGACGGTGGCAACCGTGCGGGACCGGGTCGTCGAAGCCTACCAGGAAATCCTGAGGATGCCGGTATGACCGGGGGCCTGACAGAACCGATGATCTACGACCTCACGCGCCAGAGTCTCTGGGTCGCCGTCGTGATCTCGGCCCCGGTTCTCACCGTGGCTCTGGTCGTCGGCGTCGTTATCGGCCTGTTCCAGGCGCTGACCTCGGTCCAGGAGATGACGCTGACCTTTGTGCCCAAGGCCGCTGCGATCATCGCGGTCTTCTGGCTTTCGATGGGCTTCATGACAACGAGTCTTGTCGCCTTCTTCACCGACTCGCTTGTTCCGCTGATTTCGGGGGACTGACATGGACGCCGCCGGTTACGCCACCCTAAACCGCCAATCGGGCCTGATGCGCGAAATGGGCGTCGTGGCGAACAACATCGCCAATTCCTCGACCACCGGCTTCCGCCGCGAGGGTGTCGTCTTCTCCGAATTCATCGCGGCCACGGATGAGGGGCCGTCCCTGTCAATGGCCCATGCCAGCGGTCGCCATGTCGACCTGTCCCAGGCAACGGTCAGCCAGACCGGTGGTCAGTTTGACCTGGCCATCCAGGGGGAAGGCTTCTTTCTGGTCCAGACACCGCAGGGCGACCAACTGACCCGGGCGGGAAGCTTCGTGCCGTCGCCCGAGGGCGAATTGATGACGCCAGATGGCTTCCGACTTCTCGACGCCGGCGGCGCACCGGTCTTTGTTCCGCCCCAGGCACGCGGCATCGCGATTGCCCAGGACGGCACGCTATCGGCAGACGGTCAGCCCATCGCCCAGATCGGGCTGTGGCAACCCAGCGATCCGCTGTCGCTCAGGCACCAGTCGGGCACTCTCTTCTCAGCCGGCGCGGTGGAGCCTGCGGAGGGTGCCAGGATCCTGCAGGGCATGCTCGAGGACAGCAATGTCGAACCCGTGTCCGAGATCGCGCGGATGATCGAGGTGCAACGGGCCTATGAGCTTGGGCAGAAGTTTCTCGACGCAGAAGACGAACGTGTCCGTGGCGTCATCACGACCCTCGGTCGATAGGAGCCCGCAATGAAGGCATTGCAAATCGCCGCGACCGGAATGGCTGCCCAGCAGATGAAGGTCGATGTCGTTTCGAACAACCTCGCGAACATGTCCACCACCGGCTACAACCCCCGCCGCGCGGACTTTGCCGATCTCACCTATCAGCAACTCGCGCGTCCCGGCAGTGTTTCGTCCGTGGATGGCAACATGCTTCCGACAGGCGTCCAGGTCGGGCTTGGCGTGCGCCCGGCAGCGGTCTCCGTGGTTGTCGGCCAGGGGACCCTCGAGGCGACCGGAGGTGACCTCGACCTCGCCATCGACGGCAACGGCTATCTCGAGGTGCAATTGCCGTCGGGGTCGATCGGCTACACGCGCGACGGTGCGCTCAAACGGTCAGCCGAAGGGTTGATCGTGACCTCCGACGGCTTTCCGGTGGTTCCCGGCATCACCATTCCCGCCGATGCGCGTGGCTTGACCATCAGCCCGTCCGGCGAGGTCTGGGCCGACTTTGCCGATCGCGTTGACCCCGAGCTGATCGGCCAGCTGACGTTGTCGTCCTTCCCGAACGAAAAGGGTCTGGAGGCGATCGGGTCGAACCTGTTCCTCGAAAGCCCGGCGTCTGGCGCGGCGTTTTCGGGGACGCCCGGTGTTGATGGGCTGGGGACGCTCCGCCACGGCTACCTGGAAGGCAGTTCGGTCGACGCTGTCCGGGAAGTCACCGAACTGATCAAGGCGCAGCGCGGCTACGAACTGAACGCCAAGGTCATCACGGCGGCCGATCAGATGCTGGCAGCGACGACGCAGGTGCGCTGATGTGGCGGCTGCTCCTCCTTGTCTGCCTCTCGCAGCCTGCCCTCGCCGAGAGCGTGGTTGCGACCCGGACGATCCGGGCGAAGGCTGTAGTCCAGCCCGAAGACCTGACCGTTGTGGCCGCCGAACTCCCCGGATCGATTCAGGACCCGTCGGTCGCGGTCGGCCTGGAGGCGCGCGTTACGATCTACGCCGGAAAAGCGGTGCGTCTTGCCGATCTGGGTCAGCCGACGCTGGTCGAACGCAATCAGCTGGTGACCCTCGTCTACCTGTCAGGCGGACTGGCCATCGCTGCCGAAGGGCGCTCGCTGGGCCGCGCTGCGGAAGGCGAGGTGCTGCGGGTCATCAACCTCGACTCACGAAACACGGTCACGGGTCGGGTCGGCCCTGACGGAACAGTCTACGTCGGATGGAAAGACTAACATGATGAAGCGGATCTGGATGGTTTCGGTCCTGGCTGTCGCCGGGTGCGGCAAGCTCGAACAGGTGGGTCGCGCGCCAGAGTTCTCGGACCTTTCAGGCAGCAACCAGCACTATGCGATGAGCGCGGCGGAACTGCCCGAGGACAGTGCGCCTCAGAGGGAGACGGTTGCTTCCTCGCTGTGGAGCGCGGGGGATGACGCCCTCTTCGGTGATCGTCGTGCTGCAGGCCGCGGTGACATCCTGACCGTCGTGATCGAAATGAACGACAGCGCCAGCGTCACAAATTCGACGGGTCGGAACCGAAGCGGTCAGCAGTCTTCCGGTCTGCCCGATTTCCTCGGCATTCCGCAGCGGATCAACGAGGCGCTGCCTGATGGCGCAAGCATGGATGAGGCCTACGCGGCGAAGTCCTCGTCAACCTTCAAGGGGTCCGGATCGGTCAACCGGTCGGAAAAGCTGACGCTGCGCATAGCCGCGACGGTCATTGACGAGCTTCCGAATGGCGTGCTGCGGATCGAGGGTCAGCAGGAAGTGCGCGTGAACTTCGAACTCAGGGAACTGATCGTGACCGGCTATGTGCGACCCAGCGACATTTCGCGCCAGAACGAGATCACCTATGACAAGATCGCCGGGGCCAGGATCTCCTATGGCGGTCGCGGGCAGATTACCGACATGCAGCAACCGACCTACGGGCAGCAGGTCGCCGACATCGTGATGCCCTTCTGATCATGTTCGGCAAGATCCTTCCCCTTCTGTTGGCTGTGATGGGTCTTGGTGGCGGCGTCGGTGCCGGACTGCTCCTGCGTCCGGCGGTCGAGGAGGGAGGCGAGGCTGCCACCCCGGCAGTCGAGGGCCATGCTCCGGAGACGGCGGGCGACGGCCATGCGGCCACCGAGGAGGGCCAAGTCGAAGGCGCGCCCGAATATGTCAAGATGAACAATCAGTTCGTCATCCCGGTGGTGAAGGAAGGACGTGTCGCTTCCATGGTGGTCCTTTCCCTTTCTCTTGAGGTTGCGGCGGGCAACACCGAAGCCGTCTACCAGCGCGAACCGAAGCTTCGGGATGCCTTCCTTCAGGTTCTCTTCGATCACGCCAATGTCGGTGGTTTCTCCGGATCCTTTACCGACGGGTCGAACCTTGTGGTCCTGCGCACCAGTCTGAAAGAGGCGGCGGCGCTCGTCCTGGGAAGCGTGGTCAAAAGTGTCCTGATAACCGACATTGCGCGGCAGGACGGCTGACCACGTCTTTTTCATTGTCCATCTGGCGCTGACTCCTCTGGGCGGGCCAGCAGTCCTACCTTGACGTTCGACGCCGGGACAGGGCCTGCAGTGCCTGGACCCGGCCTAACGCCATCTGCGCGGCATCCCGGGCTTCCAGCCAGTCTGCCGTCTGACGTGCGATGACCGTGTTCAGCTCCGCACGACGCATGTCCGCCCAACGCTCGTAGCCAAGGCCGACCCGGGTCGCCATTATCGGCTCGAGATCGGCCGGCTGCTCGCTCTGGTTGATCCCATCCAGCTGCATCCGGCTTTGATCCAGCCGAGCCTTGCTGGAGCGCAAGCGGCCGAGACTGTGGTCGAACGACATCGTGGCAAGATCCAACAGTCGGGCCATGTCCTGATCCCGTTTCATGGTCTCCTGGCCTTGCGTCGCATCGCATCGGCAAAGCGAATGGCCGCGGCGATCGCCCGGTAATGCTCGGTCCGGATCTCCTGTCCGATCTTGACGGAGGCGTGGATCGCCCTGGCCGTAGGGGGGTCGCTGTGGATCGGCACTCCGGCTTCGGCAGCGCGCTCGCGGATCTTGCGGGCGATCTCGTCGACACCCTTTGCGACGCATACGGGCGCATTGCCGCGCCTGCGATCCCACTTCAGCGCAACGGCATAGTGCGTCGGGTTGACGACGACCACGTCGGCCGTTCGGACATCGGCCAGCATGCGATTGGTCGCAACTTCCTGCGCCCGTTGCCGCCGGGCCGATTTCAGATGCGGGTCACCCTCGCTTTCCTTGAATTCGTCCAGCATCTCCTTGCGCGACATGCGATGACGACGGCGGTGTTGCCCGACCTGCCAAAGATAATCGATTCCACCGACAGCAAGCTGGATCGCGAACAAGATCAGCAGGAACTCCAGCAGCATGCGGGCCATCAGGGCAGCCGACATGGCTGGGCTCAGATAGATGCTGGACAGGATGTCCTCCATCCGACCGGCAAGGAGGACGTAGAGCACCAGTCCGACAAGCGTCAGTTTGACCACGCCCTTGGCGAACTCGACCAGTCCGTCCGAGCCGAACTTCTGCCTTGCCGTGGTGACGAGAGAGATGCGCGACAGTCTTGGCGCGAGTTTTCCGGGGGCCAGGACGATGCCTCTGCTGACGACCAGCATTGCAAGGACAAGTACCGGTGCAAGCAGGAGAAGGGATAGCGGCGGAAGCGCAAGTCCGAGGACGGTTCCCCAGAAGATTCCGCTGCCCCCTGTGGCTACCAGAGCGGAAAGCCGGTCGGCCTGGTCGATCAACACCATGCCCGCGGTTCCCGCGCGTTCCGCTGCCCAACCGCCGAAGCTGAACAACGCCAGCAGCAACCCTCCCGTAGCGGCAGCCGTCTGCAGATCGACCGATCGCGGAATATCACCTTCCCTTCTGGCCTGGTCGAGTTTCTGCTGGGAGGCCTCATGTTCCTTCTCGCCGGCATCTTCCTGTTCGCCACTCATGGAACCGCTCCGAAAGGTGCTGCCATGTGATCGGACAAGGCGGCAAGCCAGACCATGAGGATGGCCGGCGCAGCGACTGCGAGCATCGCCATGCCCCCAAGCGTCAAAGCCGGAGCGCCGACCATGGAAACCATGAGCGTCGGCATGGCCCGGTTGATGGCGCCAAGCGCCAGATTGTAGAGGAGCGAGGCTATTACGAAGGGCGCGCTCAGCGTGAACGCCAGGCTGAAGCACCGGCCGATCAGGGCGACGCTCCAGTCTGCCGCATCGGACGACAGTGGAAGACGGGCGGCCGGAAGGAAATCATAGGAAAGCATCAAGAGCTCGGCCGCCCGGACATGAAGCCCGGAGATCATGGCCAGCGCGATCCCGGCCATCGTGAGCAGATTGCCGATCGCCGGTTGTGGCTCGGGCGCGGCACCGGCAAACAGCTGGGACAGCGTCGTCGCCTGCGCGATGATTGCGGCTGCGGTCGTGAGGGCGACCAGAAACAGCCTCAGGCCGACACCGAGGATCAGCCCCGAGACGGCCTCACTTCCAAGGGCGACGAAGGTGGGGTCGGGCATGCCGGATGCCAGACGGTCCGCCAGAACTGGCGACAGGACGATTGCGAATGCAGCGACCAAGGCAAGCTTGATCCGCTGTGGAACGACCGGGTCACCCAGCCCCGGCATCAGGGCAACCATGGCTCCGACACGCACGAAAACCAGGGTTGCTGCCCAAGCCAGCCCCTCGGCGAGATAGAGAAGCCGCGAGAGTTCGGCGAGCAGTCCCGTCATGCCGGCACCTGGCCAAGAAGCGCGGGGCGGGCGTCCGTGCTGATCTCCTCGTAGGATAGAACCGGCATCTGCAACCCCTTTGCCTGGACGACGGTACGCAGGAAGCGCCTTCGACCGACCGAAGTGACAAGGGCAGGGTAGATGCCTGCTTCGGCCGCACGGTTCACCCGTTCGGTCAACCCGTTGGCGAGGCGGGAGAACAGTTCGGGTGGGAGGGCGACATCCCGCTGGCCGCGGTCGCCATCGATCTGGTAGCTTGCAAAAGTCTTTTCCCAGTCGGGTGCAAGCTGGATCAGGGGAATGGATCCGTCCGGCCGCTTGAGGTCGGCCACGATCTGGAATCCGAGCCGCTGACGGACATGCTCGCAGATGGCTTCCGGCGATCCGAGGCCGCGGGCCTCCGCCACGGCCTCGAGGATCAGAGGCAGGTTGCGGATCGACACCCGTTCGTCGAGGAGCAGCCGCAGGACAGCGTGCAGGAGATCCATAGGCACCTTGTCCGGCAGAAGGTCGTCGAGAAGCCTGCGGTTAGCCTCGGCGCGGGCGGGATCGGACAGGCGCACGAACTCGTCGAGGAGCCTGCGCAGGCTGCGCAGGGTCAGGAGGCGCGACAGGTTGCCCTTGAGGACCTCAAGCAGATGGGTAGCCAGGACCTCCGTTGGTGTTACCACGGTCAGGCCCGACAGGGCCGCATCTTCCTGCTGGTCCGGGCGGATCCAGCGGGCCGGCGCGCCATAGACCGGCTCTCGGGTGTCGAGCCCGTCGGGGGCGGGGACGCCCTCGCTCAGGAGTACCAGGACACGGTCGGGAATGAGGGTGTCGCAGACCCTCTCGACACCTTGTAGTCGGATCCGGTACTGACCCGGTGCAAGCGAGACCTCGTCAGTCAACCGGATTTCGGGGAGGATCAGGCCAAAGGTTGTGGCGACATGATTGCGCATGTTGGCGATGCGGCTGTCCAGGCCGGTGGCCGGATCCAGAACCATGGCCACGAGGTTCGGGGCGAATTCGATATGAATGTCATCGAAGTCCAGAAGATCGCCCATCGACCTGGGCCTGGAAGGTTCGAGGGTCGCGACATCGGCGTCAGTAGCCTGCGGTTCCGGCTGCGACCGAAAGTAGGCAATCGCACCAAGTGCGACCGCCGCCAGCATGAAAGGCAGGAACGGCATACCCGGGACAAGCGCAAAGAGGCCCATAAGGGCGGCGACTGTCCCCAGCGCCCCGGGATAGCGGCCCAGTTGCGCAAAGAACGAGATGTCCGCGGTTCCCTTCTGACTGCCTTTCGCCAATAGAAGCGCTGCCGCGACCGAAATGATGACGGCGGGTATCTGGCTGACCAATCCATCCCCGACAGTCAGGATTGTGTAGGTCTCGAACGCCGTTCCCGCGTCGACTCCGTGGATGAAGATTCCGACCACCAGCCCCATGATTATGTTCAGGGTGGTGATCAACAGCCCGGCGATCGCATCGCCCTTCACGAACTTGGATGCGCCGTCAAGAGAGCCGAAGAAAGTCGTCTCCGCGAGTTCCTGTTCGCGGCGCTGCTTTGCCTCGGCATGATCGATCGCTCCGGCCGACATGTCCGCATCGATGGCGAGCTGACGCCCGGGCATGCCGTCAAGGGCGAAGCGGGCTCCGACCTCGGCCATCCGCCCGGCTCCCTTGGTGATCACGATGAAATTGACGATCAGGAGGACAATGAAGATCACCAGCCCAAGGATCAGGTCGCCTCCCATGATGAACTGGGCAAAACCTTCGATGACATGACCGGCCGCATCGGTCCCCGTGTGACCCTGGCCGATGATGAGCTTTGTGGACGAGACGTTCAGTGCGAGGCGCAACAGGAGGGACGCAAGCAGGATCGTCGGAAAGGCCGAGAAATCCAGTGGGCGGTCGATGAACAGGGTGACGGTCAGCATCAGGATCGCCAGGGCAAACGACAGCGCAAGTCCGATGTCCAGCATCCACGACGGAACCGGCAGGATCATCATCACGATCACGGCCATCAAGCCGATCGCCAGAAGGATCGTGGGTCGCAGCATCGACTGGATGGGAAAGCTGTAGGTCATTTCACGGCCCTCCGATAAGCGGGCGCAGACCCGCCGTCGAAGAGAACAGCGAGCCATTTCGCCCCGTACCTCCCGCAAGGAGCAGGGGAAAGCCGTTCCTGCGATCCGGCACGACCGGCTCTGCCATCACGGCTTCTCCGGAAAGCCGCGCGTAGGCTGTCTCGAATTTGCCACGATAGGCCGTTGCGTATTCTGGCGTCGCCGAGTGATACGCCGCGGCGGCCAGCGCCCAGTCCCCGGTGCGCGCATACTGTTTCGCCAGGTATTCGGCGGCGTAGTTGGCGTTGCGGACGGGGTCCAACATCTCGTCGATCGAGGCAAAGGCCGCCGCATGCCAGCGATAGTTGAGCTGAAAGCAACCGAGGTCCAGATTGGTTGCCCCATCCCGCAGCGCCTGGGCAACGCTGTCTGCTGCTTCACCCGGGCTGTCGAACCATTGCCCGTCGCCGCCGAAGTTGACCGTCCAGGGCCATGGCTGACCATTGCGGCCGCTTTCCACCGTCGTGATTGCAAGGAGGACGGCATAGGGAACACCGCTGCGAACCGAGGCCGAGGCCGCCGCTTCACGGCAAAGGTCCGAGGGGTTGCCCATCGAATTGCCAGGATCCGGCGCCAGAAACGGAACTGCGAAGACAAGGAAGAGTCTGACGGTTGCCGCTTTGCCGAAGGTCATCTTCTCACCTCTCTGCATAGAGCCGGACCCTGCATCCTGAAGGGCACCCGTCGAAACTAACCGGGGAATTCTTTATGCATGGTTAGTGGGTTCACTCGCCCGCAGGCGGGTTTACCGAGTCGAGCAGCGCCTTGATTGCGGTGCGTGAGGCGAGGCTCGCTTCCATCGTGGAAGTAGCGCGCCCGAGAAGACCGGCGGTCGCATCCGGTTCCAGCCGCGCCGAGGTAAGGGCAGGGTCACGCCATGCTTCCGGCACTGGGGAGTCTGGCGAAGCCGCCACGCCTCGCCACAGCTCGACCCTGGCCGCATCATCCGGTTTCCCCGCAGACGACAACGCGGCGGCAGCTGCGGGAAGATCGTTGAGCTGCAAGAGGGCTTGTGCGCGGACAGCAGCACTCTCCGGGTCGTCCAGCCCCGCAAGCAGCTGCACTACGGATCGCGCATCACCGATCCGGAGCAAAGCCGCCGCCGCCACCAATCTCCGCTGTGGCGGGTCGGCTACCGATACCTGACCGGTCCAGACCAACGCAGCGTCAGGAAAACCCAGATCCAGCAGGCGCTTGGCAATGTCCAGTTCAAGGTTCTGCATGACTTTCGGCGGGACTGCACCGGCGGGAAGCACGGCGTGCCGCAAGAACGTGTCGTCATCTGCCCGGGACGCTGCAACCCGCCAAAGATCGGCGATCACATCATCCGCAAGGCCCTGATAGCCGAAGGCGGCATCGAACTGGTCTGAGAGGGCGAGAGACAGCACGATCGCGCGCCTGACCTGTTCGCCACGGGCCGTATCTCCGATTTCGCCCTGAAACGAGCGCAGCGTGTCCGGCACGTCCGCCCGCAAGGGTTGGAGTTTCCGAAAATGCGCCTCGACCAGCGTCACCAGGCCATCCGCATTGTTGCCATCCAGAGCCACGGCATCGGCTGCATGGCGCTGGGCGGAGTCCGAATTGCCAAGACGCAAATCGCTTGCGGCGTCCAGCAGCGCGATCGACTGCGCCTCGGCATTGGGGGTTCGCGCCATGGCGTCGCGAACCATGCGAGCGGCATCTGTATCGCCGACCGCGAGGAAACGTTCCGCCAGGCCCGTACCAAGGTGGTTGCGCAGGTGCGGTGGCAAGGCCAGAAAGGCGCGCAGGATTGCCGCGCGGTTGATCCCTTTGTGCCGAGGCAGACGGTCGCGGGCCAGCGCCGCCCAAAGCGCCGCCGGACCATCGCAATCTAGCATCATGGCAAATGGCGTTGCGGGATCGGGCTCACCGTCAATGATCCTCCCCATCGACGTGTAGAGGGAAAGGGTTTCGGCATCTTGCGTGACGGACGCGAGTTTGGCCATCTGTACGGCCTCGGCTCCGAAGCCGAGATGCAGATGCAGACGGACCGAGCGAAGGACGGCCTCGGTGTCGACCTGATCGAACTCCCCGTAAAGTCCCGACCGCGCCGATGCCAACATATCCACCGGAGAACTCGCCTCGCCCCAAGCCTGGATATCCAGCAGCGTCTCGTCCGCGCAGTTCGATGCGGATGCGGGGTCGCTTCGGGGGGTGCTGGGAAGGTTGACGGAAAGGCCAGGTTGCTCCCCGATGCGGATGCCGGACCAGGGCAGGTCGCCGACCCCTCTCCGGGGAGTTCCGGATGGCCTGACCGGCAGTCGCAGGTCAACGAGTCCATCCGCCGCGCCACGGGCGAGCTGCTCCAGAAGCTCGGTGCGCAAAGGATCCAGCGAAACGCCACCGGTTGCCAGGGGCAAAGGTAATGGCTGCGTCTGCTCGGACGGGCCCCAGGCAGTCCGTCGGTCCAGCCAGCTGTACTTGGGAGACGGCGTGGAAACGGGCGCTGGCTCCGCGGCAGGCTTTGACATCCAGCGGCTTTCGAAGCTGGCCTCGAAGGCGGATGACTGCGGTGCTTCGCCTGGCTTGATGTCCAGGACAACGACACCAGGCCGGTACTCAAAGGGAAAGATATGGCAATCACAGCCGATGCTCAACCGCAGGGCTCCGGTGTCGGGATCCGTGGCGATATTGGCTGCACGCGCACGCGTGATCCTCTGCCAGACATTCGACAGATCGTAGTCCGGCTGCTTAATGTTGACAGTTGCGAAGGCATATCCGCCTTCCGCGCGACCGAGTATCCACTCGGTCGCGTCCGGAAGTTCGACGACCAGACGGGTGAAACTGC
This sequence comes from Tabrizicola flagellatus, assembly GCF_008271465.1. GTDB lineage: Bacteria > Pseudomonadota > Alphaproteobacteria > Rhodobacterales > Rhodobacteraceae > Tabrizicola > Tabrizicola flagellata. The sequence goes on from NZ_VMDU01000005.1 coordinate 14,838, forward strand.
CATGCTCGCCAGAATAGACGCGGGCGGTTTCAGCACTGACGGGAACTGCAAGGCACAGAAGGATCAGGGCAAGACGGATCACGCGGCCTCCTGTTTCAGGTTCCGCATGGCCTCTTCCAGGTCTCCGAAGCCGGGCCGGATGTGGTGCGGCGTGTTCTGGCGGCCGACTTCGATGCAGATGTTGGCCGGGTGCCGGTGGAGGTTTGCGATCAGCACCTCGCGGATAAGCTGGTAGAAATGGATATCTTCCTCGACAACGGCCTTCACCCGCGCCGCGAAGGGCCCCATCAGGCCGTAGGCGAGAAACACGCCGAGGAAAGTCCCGACCAGCGCGCCGCCGATCATCTTGCCCAGCACTTCGGGAGGCTGGTCGATCGACCCCATCGTCTTGATGACGCCCAGCACGGCCGCAACGATGCCAAGCGCGGGCAAGCCGTCGGCGACCGTCTGCAGGGCATGGCTGGAATGCATCGCGTGGTGCAACGTGGCCTCCATGCGTTTGTCCAGAACTTCCTCGACCTGGTGAGGGTCGTCGTAGTTCATCGATGCGGCACGCAACGTGTCGCAGATGAGATCCATCGCCTCGTGGTCACGCTGGATGCGCGGATACTTTCCGATGATCGCCGAGCTGTCCGGCGACTCGATGTGCTCCTCAAGCGCAACGGGGTTGGCACGGGCAAGGCGGATCAGCTCGAAGAGCAGGCACAACAGATCGCGATAGTCGTCCGGCTTCCACTTCGGGCCTTTGAAGACCTTGCCGATGTCCTTCATCGTGTGCTTGACCCCTGTCATGTCGTTCGAGATCAGGAAGGCACCGATGGCCGCCCCGCCGATCATGACCAGTTCGAATGGAAGGGCTTTCAGAATGATGCCCATCTTGCCGCCGGCCATCACATAGCCGCCGAACACCATGACGAGGATAACGGCAATGCCGACGAAGCCGAGCATGGGAAAGTCCTGCTGTCTGTTCAGGCAGGCAGTATCCGCCCACCGGGTTAACACTCTCTGACCGGAGACCTAGTCCTTGGGGGCGGCGGCGTTGCGGCCGGCGACGATGACGCTGACCCCGTAGGCCGCCTCCGACGACATCCCTGAAAGGATGGCGGCTGCCGCCTCTGGAGGCATCCGGCCAAGAAAGCCAGCGGCAAATTCGGGAGACATGGTCTCGAACAGGGCGGCCGCGTCCTTGGGTTTCATCGCCTGATAGACCGCCGTAAGCTTCTGGATGTCCTTCTCGGCAGCACCGTCGGCCAGGGCGATCGTTGCCTTGAGCTCCTCCTCGACGCTTCGCAGCTCTTCCAGTCTCTGGGCGATTGCCGCATCGGCGACCGCCAGGGCTGCCAGCCGATCCTTCAGCGATGCTTCCTGCGCTGCGATCCGCTCTTCGCGAAGCGTCATGGCCTGCGCGAGGGCACTCGGCATCTCGCAACGGGTGGGTTCCGGCTGTCCCTGCACGGTATCGGCTTCGGACTTCGCCAGAGCCGCCCCCACGCCGGATCCAAGGCGCAATGCCCCGGACGAGGCGAACAGCATGGCCACCACGAACAGCGCGCCTTGTCCCAGACGGCGGCTCATTCCGCGGCCTCCAGTGCACTGCGCGGACTGCGGCGGCGCACAAGCCGCAGCCGGCGTTCGTCTGCCCCTGGTGGCTCGGTCGCAGTCGGCGCCGCAGATGCTGCCGCCGGATCCGGGAGATCGTGGAGCGAGGCGACCAGAAGCTCCAGCTTGCGGGCAACCGCCTCGCCCCGAGCTGTCAGGGCCTCCAGGCTTTCGGCGGACCCGTTGGCCGCCGACCTCGCCTTTTCAAGGGCGACGGTCATGTCGTCAACCTGTGCGGACAGAACCGCGATCGCCCCGCCCATCCCGGATTCGAGAGTCGTGAACCGCTTCAAGCGATTCGACAGGACAAAGCAGTAGATGGCGGCGCCGAAAGAGCCGGCCACAAGGAGGATGTCAGAGATCATGTCCATGGTGCTTCGCCTCAGTTCAGCACGAATTCGGTGATCAGAAGGTCACGCACGCGTCCCTCGCCGGTGACGACCTGGATGCGCCGCAACATCTGCGCGCGCAGTCGAGCCATGGCCTGAGGGTCCTCGATCGAGGCGGAGTCGATGGCGCGGAGATAGCTGTTGAGCACGTCGAGGATCCGCGGCGAAAGCGTGGCGACATCCGCTTGCGCCGTGTCCACGACTTCCAGCTGTGCCGTGAAGCGCAGATGCTCGCTTCCCGAGTCGGGGCCGAGCGAGACGACGATCGTCGGCAATGGCACGAAGGCGACGCCGGTGAGCGGGCCGGGGCCGTGGTCGGCCGGTTCATGACCACCACCGCCCAGGATCAAACCCGAGAACGTCGCATAGAAGCCAACCCCGCCAAGCACCAGCGCCAAGGCAAGCCCGACCACCAGGGGTTTCTTCGATCGCTTCTTCGGCGCCTCGTCCAATGTGGCTTCTGCCGTTGCCATTTTCCGTGCCTCCGCTTCGGGATGAGAACGAACATAGATCAAAGGTCACTAACCGATTGTTAAGGCCGACCGGCAAATGTGAGCCAAGGCAGAACGCCAGAGCCGGAGAGTCGACTTGCAGAACCTGATCACCATCTGGACATCGCTTGACCTGCGCCGACGGATCATCCTCGTGGGTGCCACAGTGGCGATGTTCGCCGCCGTGCTTGTCCTCAGCCGTATGGCGGGCCGGCCGGAAATGGGTCTGCTCTATGCGGGGCTTGAGCCTTCTGCCGCGGGCGAGGTGGTCGCGGCTCTCGACCAGCAAGGCATCAGCTACGAGATCAGGGGCGATTCGATCCTGGTGGACGTCAGCCGGCGTGATGCCCTCCGGATGTCCCTTGCGGCCGACGGTCTGCCCACGGCGGGCGGCGGTGGCTACGAGCTTCTGGATTCGCTGTCGGGCTTCGGAACCACCTCGCAGATGTTCGATGCGGCCTACTGGCGGGCCAAGGAAGGCGAGATCGCCCGCACGCTTCTCGCCATCCCGCAGATCCGGGCGGCGCGCGTCCACATCGCAAGCGCCCCGAACCGGGCCTTCCGGCCCGAGGGCGCGCCGACCGCGTCTGTTACCCTGACCACGGCATCGGGACACCTGGACGATGCCACGGCAAAGGCGATCCGGCACCTGGTTTCCAGTGCGGTGGCCGGGATGACGCCCGAGGCCGTGCAGATCATCGACACCGTCTCGGGTCTGATCGGCGGCGGGGAAAGCCAGGAGTATGAGTCAGGCAATGCGCAGAACCGTGCCGCTGCGATAAAGGGCAATGTCGAGCGTCTGCTGGCAGCGCGCGTGGGCCCGGGAAAGGCGATTGTCGAGGTCTCCATCGAGCTCAACTCCGATCGGGAGTCGATCACCGAGCGCAAGTTCGATCCTCAAGGCCGCGTGGCCATTTCCTCCGAAACCGAAGAGAAGAGCGGGTCCAGCACCGACCCTGGTGGTGAGGTGACCGTCGCCTCGAATCTGCCGGAAGGCGATGCGACGACAGGAGCTTCAGGCAAGAGCCAGAGCTCCGAAACCCGGGAACGGGTGAACTACGAGGTTTCCGAGACACAGCGCGAGATCCTGCGCAGCCCAGGCGCCGTGCGCCGGATGACCGTTGCGGTCATGGTGGATGGCGTGGTGACGACCGCCGCAGACGGAACGCGCTCCTGGTCGCCCAGGTCCGACGAGGAACTTGCGACCCTGCGGGAGCTGGTGGCTTCCGCTGTGGGCCTGGATGAGGCCAGAGGGGATGTCCTGACCCTGAAATCCCTGGAGTTCCAGGAGGTTCCGGCACCTCCCGGGACCGATGCGACAACGGCCAGCATCATTCCGGCGATCGGACAGATCGATGTCATGTCCATCATTCAGACGGCGGTGCTCGCGGCTGTTGCCATGATCCTGGGGCTTTTCGTGATCCGCCCCGTGCTGGCATCGGCAAACCGGTCGGCCCTGCCGTCGCCCGAGCTTCCGCTGGCACTTCCGCCGGTGACGCCCGCTGATCCTGTTGCCCTGACGGGCGAAGTCGACGAAGGGATCGACTATGGCGAGTTTGCCGCTGCGGGCCGGTCGACGTTGACCGAGGCGGGAGATGGCACCCAGGAAGACCCGGCTACCCGCCTGCGTCGTCTGATCGAGCAGCGTCAGACCGAGTCGATCGAGATCCTTCGCGGCTGGATGGAACATGACGAGGAGCGTGTCTGATGCCCGCCCTGCGTCTCGAGGTGTTTGACACTGCATCGACGGATGACGGCTCGAACCGGCCGCTGGTCGAGGCGACGGCAGTCGAAGAGGCGAAGGTCGCCGGGTTCGAGCAGGGCTATACGGCCGGCTGGGACGATGCCGTTGCCGCTCAGCAAGGCGATCAGACCCGGATCCGGGCGGATCTCGCCCGAAACCTGCAAAGCCTGGCCTTCACCTTCCAGGACGCGCGCGCCCATGTCCTGAACTCCATCCGGCCGCTGATGCTGGAGATGACCAATCGACTCCTGCCTGCAATTGCGCGCGAGGCGCTGGCGCCGACCGTGCTGGAAGCGCTGACCCCTCTGGCCGAGGAAATGGTCGATGCGCCCGTGACCCTTGTGCTCAATCCGGCGGTCCGTGGCCAGGTCGAGGGTCTCCTGGCCGAGGCGACAGGCCTTCCGATCGTGGTCGAGGAAGAGCCCTCGTTGCCGGAGGGCCAGGTCTACCTTCGCCTGGGGACAGCCGAGGCGAGTGTCGATCTGTCCCAGGTCACCGCCGACATCGCGGCTGCGGTCCGCGCCTTTTTCACCCTCAAAACCTGAGGAGCCCCCATGGAAGACATCGCAGACACCAACCCGTTCAGCCAGGTACCGATCGAGGTCACGATCTCGGTCGGACGCGCCCGGCCCCTGGTTCGCGACCTCCTGCGCCTGTCCAAGGATGCCGTGCTGCAGCTCGACCGCAGGGTGGACGACCCCGTCGAGCTTTATGTCGGCGATCGCCTGATCGCTCGCGGCGAGCTGACCGAACTGGAGGGCGATCACGCGGGGCAACTGGCGGTCCGCCTGACGGAAGTCGCCAACCTGCGAGGCGGATTGTGAGGCTTTCCCCCGGCCTGACCGCTGCCATGGTCGTCGCGCTCGCCCTGCTGTCGGGGCCGGCGCTGGCGCAGCAGTTGTCGATCGACCTCGGTGGTGGGGGCGGAGAATCGCTGTCATTGCGCTCGGTTCAGCTCTTGCTGCTGATTACCGTGCTCTCGATCCTGCCGGGGCTCGCGGTGATGGTGACCTGTTTTCCCTTCATCGTCACCGTCCTGTCGATCCTGCGTCAGGCCATCGGCTTGCAGCAGGCACCGCCCAACATGCTGATCATCAGCCTGGCCATGTTCCTGACCTGGTTCGTCATGGATCCGGTTTTCACCGAAGCCTGGGTCAAGGGCATCGAGCCGATGACCAACGGGACGATGGAGATCGGTCCGGGGTTGCAGGCGGCGATAGCGCCGTTCCGGGCATTCATGGCGCTGCGGGTCGATCCCGAGACCCTGCAGACCCTGCAGGACCTGCGCGCGACCGCGCCCGTCGCACCTGCGGACGCACCCTTGTCTCTTCTGGTGCCCTCCTTCCTTCTGTCCGAAATCCAGCGGGCCTTCGAGATCGGCTTCATGATCTACCTGCCCTTCCTCATCATCGACCTGGTCGTCGCGGCGATCCTGATGTCGATGGGCATGATGATGGTCCCGCCCGCCGTCGTCTCGCTGCCATTCAAGCTGATCTTCTTCGTGGTAGCGGACGGCTGGACCCTGATCTCGGGCGCGCTCGTCCGAAGCTACTTCTGAGGCTGCGCCCGGCTCTGTCCACGGTGGACATTTCAGGATTATATAGGAAATTCAACGATATGCTTGTGGACGTCAGGACTCCGGAAACCATCTTTCGCAGAGCCGACCCGACGAGGTCCCTCACAGTTGCCAATACAGGTTCGGCACCGGGCGCGAGGAGCGTACGCAAGTGCTCGACGAGCCCTCGGCCGGAGGTGGTCAGCCAAGGATCCGGCCGGCCTCCGTCCACCAGAACGGATGCAGTTCCTTGAGATGTCCGGCAGCGGTCGCGGCGGCCGCCGGGGTGGCAAAGAGGCCGAAATGGGTGCCGCCCGACCCTGACATCCGGGCGAGAAGGCAGCCGGGAGTGGCTTCAAGCGCCGCCTGGACTTCGGCAAGCACCGGCGCGACGGCGCGTGCAGCGGCGACAAGGTCGTTCCGGCTGTGCGCCGCCAGCCAGCCGGCAAACCCGGCGGCCGAGGCCAGGGCAGAGGCGGGCAGGTCCGGAAGGCCCGGGTTGTCGCGCCTGTCGAGGGCGGCAAAGACCTGTGGCGTGGGAACCGGCAGGCGGGGGTTGACCAGCACGCATCCCAGCGCCGGCAAGGGCGGGAGGGGGGTCACCCGCTCGCCGATACCGGTCATCCGGGATGGACGGCAGGCCAGGCAGACCGGCACATCCGCGCCAAGCCGCAGGACATCGGACATCGCGGGCAGGGGTCGCCCGGTCAGCCGGGCCAGCGCCCGCAGGGTCGCCGCGGCATCCGCCGACCCGCCACCCACGCCCGAGGCGATGGGCAGCCGCTTGTCCAGCACCAGCGCGGCATCCGTCACCCCCATGGAACGGGCGGCGCGAAGAACCAGATTGTCCGAGTCGGCCTGGAGACCCGCGCCCTCCGGCCCGGCCACCACCAGCGACAGACCGCGGGCCGGGCTGGCGAACACCCGGTCGGCAATGTCGGAAAAGACCACCAGACTGTCGAGCAGGTGATATCCGTCCACCCGGCGTCCGGTCACATGCAGGCACAGGTTCAGCTTGGCGGGCGCCGCTTCGCTGACGGCCTCAGTTGCCATTCTCGGCGGCCTTGACCGGGGCCGGTGCGGTGCCCTCTTCAGCCAGCACCGCGTCCAGACCGATCTCGAGCTTCCGCATGATACGCGCCTTGTCCTTTTCCGTCGGATTGAAGGACAAAGCCCGTCGCCACTGGAACCGGGCTTCCAGCTTGCGGTCGTTCATCCAGTAGACATCGCCAAGATGGTCGGTGACGATCGGATCGACAGGCTCCAGCAGCGAGGCCTTTTCCATCGGTTCCAGCGCTTCGGCATAACGGCCAAGCTTGAAGTAGGCCCAGGCGAGGCTGTCGATGATGTAGCCCTGCTTGGGGTCGCCGGCCACGGCCTTCTCGATCATGCCAAGCGCCTCGTCCAGCTTTTCACCACGGTCCACCAGCCCGTAGCCGAGGTAGTTCAGCACCTGCGGCTGAGTCGGGTTCAGCTCCAGCGCGCGACGGAAGTCGGCCTCGGCAGAGGCCCAGTCCTTCGACTGCTCGTGGCAGATGCCGCGGTAGAAATACAGGACCCAATCCCCCTTGCCGGCCGCGGTGGTCAGGTCGATGGCGGCCGTGTAGGCCGCAATCGCCTCGGCAAAGCGTTCCTGTCCGCGCAGCATGTCTCCCAGCGCGAACTGCACCCCGACCAGGTCGCCATGCGTCCGTGCCAGCGTCCGCAGCGTCTCGATGGCGGCATCTGTCTTGCCGAGCGACCGCAGAGCCGCCGCCCGCCCGATCTCGGCCGTGACGAAGGCGGGATCCTCGGCCGTGAAGGCGGTGTAGGTCTCGGAGGCAAGCTCGTGCTGGCCGAGGTTCTCCAGGACGTCCGCGGTCATCAGGAGGGCATCGGTGTGATCGGGACGCAGGTAGCTGGCCACGCGCAGGTGGAGGAGCGTGTAGACCGGATCGGCCCCGCCCTGCAACGCGGTCGAGATCGAGTAGAAGACTTCGGCAATCCCGTCCCGGGCAGTGCGCACGGTGTCGAAGGGAATCGGCTCTCCGGCCTGAAGGCGGTGGCGGATGGGATCGACCATCGGATCCGGTCCGGGGCCGAAGCTGCGGTCCAACAGGGCCAGCGCATCGGCGTTGCGCTCCAGCTGGCTCAGGATCTGCACATGGGCGAAGACCCCGCGTCGCATCACCACGATCGGTCCGGCGGCCTTGCCCGACAGGATTTCGTCCGCCCCTTCGAAATCGCCGACCGAGGCCAGGGCAAGCGCCTTGTGGAAATAGCCGAAGGCCTCGTAGCCCGGCTTCTTCGCGACGGCATCGAACGCCACGACTGCATCGGACATCTTGCCGTCGCCGACCTTGGCCCAGGCCAGGACCAGCTGGTTGGCCAGGTCCCCAACATCGCGCCCCGTCCCGGCCGCCGCCTGGATCGCGGCGTAGTCCTCGCGCTGGGCATCGTCGGCCAGCAGCACCAGATCGGCCAGCTGGCTGCGGTCGATGCCCTGATCCTTGCCCAGGTCGCGCCGCATCGCAGCCAGTTCGATCGCCGGAGCAATGTTGCCGAGGCCGATATTGGCAAGGATGGCCCCGTCCAGCAGCGCCGGGTTTCCGGGGTCTGCCGCGATGGCCTGGGCGTACCAGCCCGCGGCCGCGCGGAAATCGTTCTCGCGTTCGGCGATCCGGGCAGCGAGATAGGCCCCGGTGTTGATGTCGTCCTCGGCATGAAGAGGCGTGCCCAGGGCCGCCGCAAGCACAAGGGCGGACAAGGTGCGGGAAATCATCGAACGCATGGGCCTCTCCTCGACGGTCCACTGGAAGGTAGCCCGGCGATGGCAGGCGCGCAATGTTGCGCGGCCCGACGCAGAGGTCTGGCCCCCCGGAATCGGACAAGCCTTCGTGAGTCGACCCTGCGCGGGGTCACATGTTGGGATAGTTCGGCCCGCCGCCGCCCATGGGCGTGGTCCAGGTGATGTTCTGCGAGGGATCCTTGATGTCGCAGGTCTTGCAGTGGACGCAGTTCTGGAAGTTGATCCGGAAGGTCGCGTCCTGGCCTTCGCCCAGCACCTCGTAGACCCCGGCGGGGCAATAGCGCTGGGCGGGTTCGGCATATTGCGGCAGGTTGACCTTGATCGGGATTGACGGGTCCTTCAGCACGAGATGGGCGGGCTGGTTCTCGTCATGGTTGGTGAAGCTGAAGGCGACGTTGGTCAGCCGGTCGAAGGACAGCTTGCCGTCGGGCTTGGGATAGTCGATCGGCTTGAAATCCTTGGCCTTGCCGGTGGCGGCCGCGTCGGACTTGCCGTGGCGCAGCGTGCCGAAGGCGGTCAGGCCAATGGTGTTGAGCCACATGTCCAGCCCGCCGCCCACCAGGCTGGCGGTCAGGCCGTATTTCGACCAGAGCGGCTTGACGTTGCGCACCTTTTTCAGGTCCTTGCCGATGGCGCCAGTGCGGACCTCGGTCTCGTAGGCGGTGAGTTCGTCCTGGGCACGACCGGCGGTGATGGCGGCATGGGCGGCCTCGGCGGCGGCCTTGCCCGAGAGCATGGCGTTGTGGTTGCCCTTGATGCGGGGCACGTTCACGAGGCCCGCCGAGCAGCCCAGAAGCGCCACGCCCGGCGCCACCATCTTCGGGATCGACTGCCAGCCGCCTTCGCTGATCGCCCGCGCGCCATAGGCCACGCGCTTGCCGCCCTTCAGCAGCTCGGCCACCATCGGGTGATGCTTGAAGCGCTGGAACTCCATGTAGGGGTAGAGGTGCGGGTTCTCGTAGTTCAGGTGGACCACGAAGCCGACATAGACCTGATTGTTCTCAAGATGATAGATGAACGACCCGCCGCCGGCGTTCTTGCCCAAGGGCCAGCCCATCGTGTGGGTGACCGTCCCCTCGCGGTGTTTGGCCGGGTCGATCTCCCAGATTTCCTTCATGCCAAGGCCGAACTTCTGCGGGCAATGGCCTTTCGAGAGGTCGTATTTCTCGATCACCTGCTTGGCGAGGCTGCCGCGCACCCCTTCCGACAGGAACACATACTTGCCGCGCAGCTCCATGCCGGGTTCGTAGGCGGGGCCGGGCTCGCGGGTTTCCGGGTCGCGGCCGAATTCGCCGGCGACGACGCCCACGACCTTGTCATCCTCGAACACCAGCTCCGAACAGGCCATGCCGGGGAAGATTTCCACCCCCAGCCCCTCGGCCACGCCCGCCATCCAGCGGCAGACGTTGGCCATCGAGACGATGTAGTTGCCGTGGTTCGACATCAGGGGCGGCATCGGCCAGTTCGGGATGCGGACCTGGCCAGCGGGGCCGAGGAGGTAGAAGTTGTCCTCGCGCACCGGCACCTTGATCGGCGCGTCCATGTTGCGCCAGTCGGGCAAGAGCGCGTCCAGACCCGAGGGGTCAAGCACCGCGCCCGACAGGATATGCGCGCCGACCTCGGAGCCCTTCTCCAGCACCACGACCGACCGTTCCGGGTCCAGCTGCTTCAGCCGGATCGCGGCCGACAGGCCCGCAGGCCCCGCCCCCACGATCACCACGTCATAGTCCATCTTCTCGCGCTGGATCGAAGTCATCGCTTGTCCTTCCCCGGCAGCCGTCCCCGGCCGTGAAACGCTGGCTATTTGCGGCACCCCTGTTGCCGCAGGTCGGACCCGAGGTCAACCGTGACGCAACATCACGGCAAGACCGACCCGTCCGCGCGAAACATTCTGTCCCGCCGGCGACAGGCCGCCGACCGCAAACGGCATGACCCCTTGCATTTCGGGGTGTCATCGGGTGAGGTGAGGCAGCATTGACCGAAGTCATGGATCGTGTCCCGATCCGTGGCTTCTTCTTTTACTGTGGAATACCGATGGAAAAGATCCCGATGACCCGGCGCGGGTTCGATGCGCTGGATGCGGAACTGAAGCAGCTCAAGACGGTGGACCGTCCGGCGATCATCCGCGACATCGCCGAGGCGCGCGAACACGGCGACCTGTCCGAGAACGCCGAATATCACGCCGCGCGCGAGAAGCAGGGCTTCATCGAGGGCCGCATCAAGGAGCTGGAGGGCATCCTGTCGCTGGCTGATGTCATCGACCCATCGAAACTGTCCGGCCCGGTCAAGTTCGGCGCGACGGTGACGCTGGTGGACGAAGAGACCGACGAGGAAAAGACCTACCAGATCGTCGGCGAGGTCGAGGCCGACATCGAGAACGGGCTTCTGAACATGCGCTCTCCGCTGGCTCGGGCCCTGATCGGCAAGGAAGAAGGCGACAGTGTCGAGGTCAAGACGCCGGGCGGCACCCGGTCCTACGAAATCCTGTCGATCCGTTACCTCTGATCCGGGGGCGCCCTGGTGAAACCGCCGCATGATCCCATCAAGGTCGCAAGCGGGCTTGGATCCGGCCCCCTCGCGCAGATGAACGACCCGCCAAGCCGCGGGATGGAGATCGCGGGCGTCGCCCTCAGCCTCGTCTGGGTCCTGCTGATCCTGGTCTATGTGCTGGTCACGCCCCCGGGCAGCGAGACCCGCACCCTGGGCCTGATCATGACCCTGCTCATGGTCTTCCTGCCCATCGCGCTGATCTGGGCGGTGGTCATCACCCTGCGGTCGATCAGGGAGCTCCGCGCCGAGGCGAAGCGGCTGCAGGCAACGGTCGATGCCATGCGGTCCAGCTATGTGCAGGCACAGGGGCAGCCTTCGGGGCTGACCCCGGCGGTAGAAAAGAAGATCGACGAGATCGCCGCCTCGACCAAGCAGGCGGAAACGGTGCTGGCGACCTTCTCCTCGCGTCGGGACGCGACCCTGTCGGTGCCCTCGGCCGACCGCAAGGCCGCCCTGGTCCAGCCGCGCCCGGAACCTGCCGCCGAGGAACCGACCCTGGCGCTGGGCACCCCGCCCGAGGAGTTCCGCCCGCCGCTGTCGGTGGCAAGCTTCATCCGTGCGCTGCAATTCCCCGAGACGCCCGAGGACAAGGAGGGCTTCCGGGCCCTGCGCCTGGCGCTGGAGGACCGGACCTCGGCCAAGCTGATCCGCGCGGCGCAGGATGTGCTGACGCTGCTCAGCCAGGACGGCATCTACATGGACGACCTGCAACCCGACATGTGCCACCCGGAGCTTTGGCGGCGCTTTGCGGCTGGCGAACGCGGGCGGTCGATCGCGGCGCTGGGCGGCATCCGCGACCGGGCCTCGCTGGCGCTGACAGCGGCGCGGATGAAGTCGGACCCGGTATTCCGCGACGCCGCGCACCATTTCCTGCGCGCCTTCGACAAGGCCTTCGCGGCCTTCGAGCCGAACGCCACGGACGCCGAACTCGTCGAGCTGGCCGACACGCGCACGGCGCGGGCCTTCATGCTGTTCGGCCGGGTGACCGGGACGTTCGACTGATTTGCCGAGAGGCGAAACTTTCGTCCGGTTGGGATCCCGGAAAGCGAACGGCTTTCCTTTTCGATGGCCAATCGTCGCAGGGGGATGAAACCCTGTTCCAGTCGGCATATGTTCCGCGCCAGACAGAAGTCCAATCGAACGAGGTTACTCATGGCCGTCCGCATCAACGACGTTGCCCCCGATTTCACCGCCGAGTCCACCGCCGGCACCATCCGGTTCCACGAGTGGCTGGGCGACAGCTACGGTATCATCTTCAGCCACCCGCGCGACTTCACCCCGGTCTGCACCACGGAATTCGCCGCCGTGGCGCAGTTGGCCGCCGAATGGAAGAAGCGCAACACCAAGGTGATCGGCGTGTCGGTGGACAGCGTGCAGGACCACGAGAAGTGGAAGCGCGACATCGAGGCCTTCGGCGGCGCTCCGGCCGATTTCCCGATCATCGACGACACCAGCCTGACGGTCGCCAAGGCCTATGACATGCTGCCCGCCGACTACTACCTGCCGACCGAGGGGCGGACGCCCGCGAACTCGGCCACGGTGCGGACGGTCTACATCATCGGGCCGGACAAGAAGATCCGCCTGTCGATGACCTACCCGATGTCGATCGGCCGCAACTTCGCGGAAATCCTGCGCGCGCTGGACGCGGTGCAGAAGACCGACGGCGTGCCGCTGGCGACGCCGGCGAACTGGGTTCCGGGGCAGGACGTGATCGTTGCGCTCGCGCTGGACAACGACCAGGCGAAAGAGCGGTTCGGCGAACTGGACATCAAGCTGCCCTACCTGCGTTTCGCCAAGTCCCCGGCCTGACCGACCCGCTGCCGCCGCTGCGGGCGGCCCGCCGCCGTGAGGACCGGCGCAGGGGCAGGGCACCTTTCGGATGCCGGTGATCCGCGGGCGTTTCTGCCCGTTCGCTTTGCGGGTTGCCAGTTTCCCGGGCAAACCGCCCGGTTTCTGGTCGCCGGGCGTGGTGTTGGCGGGCTGCACCGGGTGCCCGCTGCGGTCGGGCGAGGACACGGCATGCGCGGGCCGCTTAGCTGGGGCCGTCATGCTGATGGATCTGCCCCGCCCCCCCTGTCTTGGCGCCTGTCGAGCGCAGCCATGGCCTTGCGCGGGTGGACTTCCGCCTGGCGGCCTCGGAGACCCGTCTGGCAGGGTTGCGGCAGAAAGGCTCGGCCAAGGCCTTCGTGCATCCGGTGGCGCAGGGGCCGGAGGCGGTGTTCCTGAACACCTCGGGCGGGATGACCGGCGGCGACCGGCTGGCCCTTGCGCTGAGCCTGGCCGCGGGTTCTCGCGTGACGGCCACGACCCAGACGGCGGAACGGGCCTATCGGTCTGATGCCGGCATCGCGCGTGTCACGGTGAGCCATGAGCTTGGCGCGGGTGCGCATCTCGACTGGCTGCCGCAGGAGACGATCCTGTTCGACGCATCGGCGCTGGAGCGTGTGACGACGGTGCGGCTGGCTGCGGGTGCGTCGTGCCTCCTGCTGGAGGCGGTGGTCCTCGGCCGCGCGGCGATGGGCGAGGCGGTGCGGCGGGTCAGCCTGGTGGACCGCCGGCAGGTCCTGCGCGGCGACGTTCCGGTGCTGGTCGAGCCGTTGCGACTGGTGGACGCGGCCCTGTCGGCAGGGCCGGGCGTCCTGCAGGGCGCGCGGGCCTTTGCCAGCCTTGCGCTGGTGGCCCAGGGGGCCGAGGCGCGGGTGGCGGCGGTGCGGGCGGTGCTGGACGAACCCGGCGTGTCGGCGGGGGCCTCCGGCTTCGACGGCAAGCTGACGCTGCGCCTGATGGCGGCGGACGGCCGGCCGCTCTGGCGGCAGATCCTGCGGGTGCTCGAGGTGCTGCGCGACGGCCCCCTGCCCCGCGTCTGGCGGATGTGAGGAGACGCGATGAACCTGACCCCCCGCGAGCGGGAAAAGCTTCTGGTCAGTGTGGCGGCGATGGTCGCGCGCAACCGGCTGGCGCGTGGCGTCAAGCTGAACCACCCCGAGGCGGTGGCGCTGATCACCGATTTCGTCGTCGAGGGCGCCCGCGACGGCCGCGCGGTCGCCGACCTGATGGAGGCCGGCGCCCATGTGATCCGGGCCGACCAGTGCATGGCGGGCATCCCCGAGATGATCCATTCCGTGCAGGTCGAGGCGACCTTCCCCGACGGCACCAAGCTTGTCACCGTCCACCACCCCATCCGTTGAGAGGCCCCCGATGCAACGCCTTGTCCTGGTCCTTATCCTTCTCCCTTCTGCGGCCCTGGCCCATCCGGGCGACCATCATGCCACGGGCCTGCTGCACCTGCTTGTCGAGCCGGACCACCTGGCGATGATCGCCGCCGCCGTGGCCGTGCTCGGCTATCTTGTCTACCGATGGGCGCGGTCATGATCCCGGGCGAGATCCTCCCCGCCGCAGGCGACATCGAACTGAACGCCGGCCAGCCCGTCACCGTGCTGATGGTGGCCAATACTGGCGACCGGCCGGTGCAGGTCGGCAGCCACTACCACTTTGCCGAGACCAACGCCGCGCTGTCCTTCGACCGCGCCGCCGCCATGGGCCAGCGCCTCGACATCCCCGCCGGGACCGCCGTCCGCTTCGAGCCGGGACAGAGCCGCGAGGTCCGGCTGGTTCCCTACGCTGGCGCACGGGTGGTCTTCGGGTTCAACCAGAAGGTGATGGGGCCGCTGGGATGACGCTTGACGCAAGGGCAACGGGCGGGAAACGCTGGGCTTTCCAACCAACAGGGAGAAAGCCCCATGTGTGACGCCTGCCTGATCGAGAACATCAAGTCCTCGATGCTGTCCCGCCGCGCGCTGTTCACCGGCGCGGCGGCGACCACTGCCGCGGTGATGGCCTCTGGCCTGACCACGGCGAAACCCGCCCTTGCCCAGGCCGCGGGCAAGGTGGTGGACCTGACCCATGCCTATGACGGGTCCTTCCCGACCTTCGACGGCAATCCCGGCATCCTCTACGACCCCGCCGTGAAGTTCGAGGGTAACGGTTATCAGTTGTGGAAGCTGACGATCTACGAACACACCGGCACCCATATCGACGCACCGCTGCACTTCACCGCCGACGGCACCTCGGTCGCCGACCTTGCGCCGGAGCGGCTGGTCTGCCCGCTTTGCGTCATCGACCTGACCGCGAAGGCTAAGGACGACGCCAATGCGATGGTGGAGCCCGCCGATCTGGAAGCCTGGGTCAGCGCCAACGGCGAGATCCCGGCGGGGGCCTGCGTGGCGCTGAACTCGGGCTGGGCGGCCAAGGTCGGCAGCCCCGATTTCCGCAACACGCCCGATGGCAAGCTGGCCTTCCCCGGTTTTTCCAAGGCGGCGACCGACATGCTGGCAGCGATGGACGTGGCCTGCATCGGGGTGGACACGCTGTCCTTGGACCCCGGCAACTCGGCCGATTTCGCGGTGCATTTCAGCTGGCTGCCCGGCGGGCGCTTCGGGATCGAGAACATGGCGAACCTCGACCAGTTGCCGGCCAAGGGCGCCACGGTCTTCATCGGCGCGCCGAAGCACAAGCAGGGCACCGGCGGCCCGGCCCGCGTGATGGCGGTGCTGTGATGGCGACCGTCCCCCTTCTGCGGGACGAGGAGGCGGGGGCCGAGGCCCTCGCCGTCTTCGCCGACATCCGGGCAAAGCGGCAGACGGACTACGTCAACAACTTCTGGCGCGCGCTGGCGCATGAGCCGGCCTTGCTGAAGGCCGTCTGGGACAGGGTGCAGGCGGTGATGGCGCCCGGTGCGCTCGATCCCCTGGTGAAGGAGATGATCTACATTGCCGTCTCCGCCGCCAACGGCTGCGACTATTGCGTGCATTCCCACACCGCAGCCGCGAAGGCCAAGGGGATGTCACTCGCCCAACATGGAGAGTTGCTATCGGTCATCGCGCTGGCCGCGCAGACCAATGCGCTGGCCACCGCCCTGTCGGTGCCGGTGGACGACCGGTTCCAAGCATGAGGAGAGCTTGCCCATGTATCCGATGATGACCCCGGCCCAGTGGATCGCGCTGTCACTGAGGACCGGGATGATGCTGATGGAAGCGCAGATGGTGATCGGCATGCGGATGCTGGGGATGATGGGCATGTGGCGCGTCACACCCTCGGAAACCGCCCGGATGTCGTCCGAGAAGGTGGCAGCGGCCGGCGAGTCGGCCCTTGCCGCCTCGCGGGCCGTGATGGCCGGCAAGCCGCCCGCCGCGATTGCCGACCTCGCGCTGAAGCCCATCGCCCGCCGCACCCGGTCCAACGCCAGGCGCCTGGCCGCCCGCGGCCCCGGCAAGCCCTGAGAGGTCACGATGCCCGCCACGATCCGTCGCGCCGATTATGCCGCCATGTATGGCCCCACAACGGGCGACAGGCTTCGGCTGGGCGACACCGACCTGATCGTCGAGGTGGAGCGGGACCTGACGACCTAAGACGAGGAAGTGAAGTTCGGTGGCGGCAAGGTAATCCGCGACGGCATGGGGCAGTCCCGGGTCTCGCGCGCGCAGGGCGCGATGGACACGGCCATCACCAATGCGCTCATCATCGACCACACCGGCATCTACAAGGCCGACGTCGGCCTGCGCGACGGGCGGATCGCCGCCATCGGCAAGGCGGGGAACCCGGACACCCAGCCCGGGGTGACCATCGTCATCGGCCCCGGCACCGAGAGATCCCGGTCGGGGCGGCAGGGTGATATGTCCCCGGCGGGCGCAACAGCCATGTGGCGAGCGCCATCATGACCATCACCACTGCGAAGGTGGCCGGGGTGCCCCATATCGCCGCCTGCTCTCCGCCCCGGCCCGGCATCGGGATCCCGCCCGCGATCCTTTACGCGATGGACCTGTGCGGGGCGGACGTGATCCTGAACCTTGGCGGCGTGCAGGGCGTGGCGGCCATGGCGCACGGCCATTTCGGGCTGCCGAAGGCGGATATCCTGGTCGGCCCCGGCAACCAGTATGTCGCCGAGGCGAAGCGGATGCTCTTCGGCCAGGTCGGCATCGACATGTTCGCGGGCCCGACCGACAGCATGGTCGTGGCCGATGCCGGAGCGGACGCCGAGATGGTGGCGGCCGACCTCGTGGGGCAGGCGGAGCATGGCTACAACTCGCCGGTCTGGCTGGTGACGGATGACGAGACCTTGGCGCAGACGGTGATCCGCCTGGTGCCCGGTCTGATCGAGACGCTGCCCGAGGTGAACCGCGAAAGCGCCCGCGCCGCCTGGGACAACATGGCCGAGGTCATCCTTTGCGCGGACCGCGAGGAGATGGCCCAGGTCGCCGATGCCCAGGCGCCCGAACACCTGCACGTCCAGGCGCGGGATCTGGACTGGTGGCTCGACCGGCTGCGCGCCTATGGCTCGCTGTTCCTGGGCGAGGAAACCACGGTCGCGTTCGGCGACAAGACCTCGGGGCCGAACCACGTCCTGCCGACCTCGGGCGCGGCGCGTTACACCGGGGGGCTTTCGGTCCACAAGTTCATGAAGACGGTGACCTGGCAGCGCGCGACCCGAGCCGCCGCCCGTCCCCTGGCCGAGGCCACGGCCCGCATCTCGCGGCTGGAGGGGATGGAGGGGCATGCCCGGTCGGCCGACATCCGGCTGACGAAGTTCTTCCCCGGCGAGACCTTCGACCTTGCAGCCGCGAAACTGGCCACGACCTGAGGACCGATCCCAGGACAGGCGGAACGGAAAAGGCCCCGGTACGGCGCACCGGGGCCTTCGCGTTCACGCCAGAGGACGGGCTCAGCCCTCGGCGGCTTCTACCTTCTTCTCGACGATTTCCTCGCCGGTCTCCTGGTCGACCATCTTCATGCCAAGGCGCACCTTGCCGCGGTCGTCGAAGCCCAGAAGCTTGACCTTGACCTCCTGGCCTTCCTTCAGCACCTCGTTCGGGTGGTTCAGGCGCTTGTTGGCGATCTGGGAGACGTGGACCAGACCGTCGCGCTTGCCGAAGAAGTTCACGAAGGCGCCGAAATCGACCAGTTTCACCACCTTGCCGGTGTAGATCTGGCCCTCTTCCGGCTCCGCCACGATCGACCAGATCATGTCGTAGGCCTTCTTGATGGCCTTCTGGTCGTTCGAGGCGATCTTGATCACGCCGTCGTCGTTGATGTCGACCTTGGCGCCCGAGGTTTCCACGATCTCGCGGATGACCTTGCCGCCCGAGCCGATCACTTCGCGGATCTTGTCGGTCGGAATAGTCATCGTCTCGATCTTCGGCGCGTATTCGCTGAAGCCCTGCGGCGCGCTGATGGCCTTGGCCATCTCGCCCAGGATATGCAGACGGCCGTCCTTGGCCTGGGCGAGCGCCTGCTTCATGATTTCCGGGGTGATCCCGGCAACCTTGATGTCCATCTGCAGCGAGGTGATGCCCGTCGCGGTGCCAGCGACCTTGAAGTCCATGTCGCCGAGGTGGTCCTCGTCGCCGAGGATGTCGGTCAGCACGGCCCAGGAGCCGTCCTCTTCCAGCACCAGACCCATGGCCACACCGGCGACGGGGGCCTTCAACGGCACGCCCGCGTCCATCATCGAGAGCGACCCGCCGCAGACCGAGGCCATCGAGGAGGAGCCGTTCGATTCGGTGATCTCCGACACGACGCGGATCGTGTAGGGGAAATCGGTCGGCGCCGGCAGCACCGCCTGCAACGCGCGCCAGGCAAGCTTGCCATGGCCGATCTCGCGACGACCGGGCGAGCCCACGCGGCCAACTTCGCCGACCGAATAGGGCGGGAAGTTGTAGTGCAGCAGGAAGTTCGAGCGGTAGTTGCCGTTCAGCGCGTCGATGATCTGCTCATCCTCGCCCGTCCCCAGCGTGGTGACGACGAGACCCTGGGTTTCACCCCGGGTGAACAGCGCCGAGCCGTGCGCCCGCGGCAACACGCCGGTTTCGCAGACGATCGGGCGGACGGTCCTGGTGTCGCGCCCGTCGATCCGGCGGCCGTGCTTGACAACATCGCCACGCAGGACCGCCGATTCCAGCTGCTTGATCGCCGGATAGAGGTTCGGGTCGGCCTGATCCTCCTCGGTCATCGCGGCCTTGATCGCCGAAACGGCGGCCTCGATGGCGTTGGTGCGTTCCTGCTTGTCACGGATCGCGAAAGCGGCGCGCATCTGCGCTTCGCCGGCGGCCTTCACCTTGGCATACAGGGCCGAGTAGTCCGGCGGGGTGAAGTCGAACGGCTCTTTCGCCGAGGCTTCGGCGAAGTCGATGATCAGGTCGATCACCGGCTGCATCTGTTCATGGCCGAACACGACGGCGCCGAGCATTTCCTCTTCGGTCAGCTCGTATGCCTCGGATTCCACCATCATCACGGCGTCCTTGGTCCCCGCGACGACGAGGTCCAGGCGCTGCTCGGGCTTCATGCGCAGCTGCGTCATGTCGTCCATCGAGGGGTTCAGCACATACTGACCATCGACGAAACCGACGCGCGCGGCGCCGATCGGGCCCCTGAACGGCACGCCCGAGATGGTGAGCGCGGCAGAAGCCGCGATCATCGCGACGATGTCGGGGTCATTCACCAGGTCGCAGGACAGCACGGTCGCCATGACCAGCACTTCGTTGCGAAAGCCCTCGACGAACAGCGGGCGGATCGGCCGGTCGATCAGGCGGGAAATCAGGGTTTCCCTTTCCGAGGGCCGCGCCTCACGCTTGAAGAAGCCGCCGGGGATCTTGCCGGCCGCGTAGTATTTTTCCTGGTAGTGAACAGTCAGCGGGAAGAAGTCCTGGCCTTCCTTCGCCGTCTTGGCAAAGGTCACGTTGGCCATCACCTGGGTCTCGCCCAGCGTCGCGATCACCGACCCATCGGCCTGGCGCGCAACTTTCCCCGTTTCCAGAGTGAGCGTTTCATTGCCCCACTGGATCGATTTCTTGGTCACATTGAACATGTATCGTTTCCTCTGGAGGTCCGGCCCCTGCCGGCACCCCCCACATCTGGCGGCCCCATTGCCGCCCTTCCCCCGTATCCTTTGCATGTGCCCCGGGGGCGGGCCTCACGTCTCAGATGGCGGGGGCCATACAGGAAAAGTCCTGCGAATGAAAGAACCGATGCGGGGGCGGGTCAGAAGATCGCATGCGCCCCACGGTCATCCGCCACCTCACCCCGGAGCATCGCGGCATAATGGTCCTCCAGCCGGTCGGTGCCGAACTCGGGTGTGGCGTCGGCGTCGTAGGCCCGGGTGGCAGGGTTCCACAGCAGCATGGATTCGGTCGCGTAGTAGCGCCCGATGCGGGCAAGTTGCGCCTTGGCCTTCAGCTTCGGCGACAGGGTGCCGAGGGCGGTCAGCAGTCCGACGATCCCGTGCATCAGCGCCAAGGGGACGCGCTTGATGCGGACCGGCTGGCCGGTCAGACGCTCCAGCATCGCGGCCTGGTCGAGGGGGGTGATCGCCGGACCCGGGCCGCCGATGGGCAGGATGCGGTTGCGCTTCGTCGGGTCGGTGAGGGTCAGGGCGAGAAAGCGGCCGAGGTCGGTGTCGGAGATCGGCTTGCAGGCGGTGAGGCGGCCATCGCCGAAAACGAGGAAGGGTTTGCCCCGCGCCACGCGCGGGACCTGGCCGGAGAGGGATTTGAAGAAGGCAGTGGCGCGGACGATGCTCCAGCCCAGAGGGGCAGCCTGCAACTCGGCCTCGAAGGCGAGTTTCGCGCGCTGGAAGTCGAGATGCGGTTTCTGCACGCAGATTGCGGAGAGGAGGGTAAAGTGCCGCACCCCCTCCGCAACGGCTGCCTTCAGCGCGGCCGAATTGGCGGCGTGGTCCACGGCCCAGGCGTCCTCTGGCTCGCCCGTGCGCGAGGCGAGGCAAGAGACGACGGCGTCGATGCCGGTCATCGCACCGGGAAGGGCTTCGGGCAGGTCGCCCCGGACCACTGTGCAGCCGGGCAGCAGGCTCGCATCGGCCGAAGGGCGGATCAGCGCAGTGACGCGGTGGCCGTCTGCCCGCAGCGCCCGCGCCGTTGCCCGGCCGATGGTGCCGGTGCCGCCGAGCAGCAGGATGGAAAGCGTGGCCATGCTGTCAGTCTAGCAGGACAGGGCCGACTGACAATCGGCGCAAACGAAAACGCCCGGCCGCAAGGACCGGGCGCATGCAGGCATCTAGGGCGATCAGATCGCCGACTTGATCCAGTTTTCCAGCGCGGCCTTCGGGGCGGCGCCGACCTTGTTCGACACGACCTGGCCGTCCTTGAACATGAACAGTGCCGGGATGCCGCGCACGCCGAGCACGGCGGGGCTGTCGGGGTTCTCGTCCACGTTGACCTTCACGATCTTGACCTTGCCCGCGTATTCGGCGGCAAGTTCCTCGAGCGCCGGGCCGATCTGGCGGCAGGGGCCGCACCATTCGGCCCAGAAGTCCACGACGACCGGAATCGGCGACTTGCGGACTTCGGCATCGAAGGTTGCATCGGTGACGGCGACAGTGGCGGCGCCCATGGTCGTTCTCCTGCGGGAATGGTCAGGCTAGAAACGTATGAAGGTGGGGTAGGAAGGTCAAGGGATCGTGGCACGGGCCAGCGCCTGCCTCACGATCTCGGGAGCAATCGGCATCAGCCGGGGTGCACGGGTCCAGAGGATCGCCGTCTCGATCCGCCTGCCGGGATGGATCTTTGCGACCATGTGCGCATAGGCGCCCAGCTGGCGGAGGAGGCCTTCGGGCACGGCCTCGGCCCGGTCGGGGATCACCGCGTTGGACTTGTAATCGACGATCAGCGCCCGGTCGGGGGTCAGGATCAGCCGGTCGATGGACCCCGCCAGGATGCGGCCCTGCCAGGGGGCGGTCAGGGCGACCTCGGCCAGGCTGTCCGGGCCGAACAGGGCCGCAAGCTCGGGATGGGTCAGCACCGCCCCGGCCTCGGCCAATGCGGCGGCGCGGTGGGCGGGATCGGGGATCAGCGCCTCGGCATGGGCAGCCCAGGTCGCGGGGTCGAGACCGGGCAGCCGTTCGAGGAGCAGATGCAGCGCGGTGCCGCGGCGTTTCGACTCTTCGATGTCGAAATCCGCCTCGCCCGGAAGCGCCTTGGGGCCGCCAAGGTCCGAGGGCGAAAGCACGGCCGCGGGACGACGGGGTTCGGGCGCGGGGCGGCTGGCCCAGTCGGGCAGCACCGGCAAGGGGGCCTGCGGTTCCTCTTGCCGAAGGGGGGCCGGCCAGCTGCCGTGGCTGTGGCGCAGGATGCCGCCTTCAAGCTCTTCGTGCCCCGCGGCCATCACCCCGGCCGAGATGAGCCGGTGCCAGGTCGAATCCTTCGTCACCTTGCCCGCGCCGGCCGCCACCAGCCAGCAGCGCGCCCGGGTCATGGCGACGTAAAGGAGGCGCAGCCGTTCCGCCGCCTCGCGTTCGGCCCTCTCGGTCCGCAGTCCCGACAACAGCGCGGGGCTGTCGGCTTCGGGCATCTTCCACAGCGCGGGACCGCCGGGGAGGGGCTGGATCTGGTCGCCCTGGCGCGGCGTATAGTCGGTGCATTCGGGCAGGATGACGATCTCGGCCTCCAGCCCCTTGGCGCCGTGCACCGTCATCACCCGGATCAGGTCGCCCGAGCCTTCGGCCTGCCGCTTGACCTCGACCTCGTCGGTTTCCATCCAGCTGAGGAAGCCGGTCAGGCTGGGCACCTCGGCACGCTCATAGGCCAGCGCCTGGGACAGAAGCTCGTCGATCCCGTCCTCGGCCTCGGGGCCCAGCCGGGCGACCAGTTTGCGGCGGCCGTCGTGGCGGTTCAGCACGCGCTCCAGAAGGTCGTAGGGACGCAGGAAATCGGCCTGATCGCGCATGTCGTCGAGGAAGGCGCGGGTCTCCGCATGCCCCTGATCGGCGCGCAGCGCCTGCCAGAGATAACCCGGCCGGGGCTGGGCAAGGCGGAAAAGGTCGGCCTCGCTCCACCCGCAGAGCGGCGAGCGCAGGACGCAGGCCAGCGACAGATCGTCCTCGGGCGTGTCGAGGAAGGCCAGCAGCGCCGAGAGGTCGCGCACGGCGAGTTCGCCGCCAAGGCGCAGCCGGTCGGCCCCTGCGATGGGCAGTCCGGCCTCCTTGCAGGCGCGGATCAGGTCGTGGAACACCCCGGTCCGGCGCTGGACGAGGATCAGGAAGTCGCCCGGCCGCACCGGCCGTTCGGTCGGCCCGCCCCGGCGCGCGGCCTGCGGGATCTGCGTGCCCTGGTCCAGCTGGTCGCGGATCCAGCCCGCGATCCGGCGGGCAAGCTGGATCTGCGCATCCTCGGGGTGGCGCATGTCCAGCGGTTCGTCCCAGGGGCCGGGATCGGGCGTGTCGGCCTTTTCCAGCACGGGCCAGACATCGACGCGACCGGCGAGGTCGGGGCTGATGGCGATGTGATGCGATCCGCCACCCAGCGCGGCCTGTTCGGCCGGGGTGAAGGTGGCATCGACCACGTCCAGGATCGCGGGAGAGGAGCGGAAGGAATGTTCCAGCACCCGGTCGTCCAGCCCCGGCCCGCCGGCGAGGCGCCGGGCGAAATGATCACGCATCCGGTCGAAGGCCGCGACATCGGCGCCCTGGAAGGAATAGATCGACTGCTTCTTGTCGCCGACCACGAAGAGCGTCCGGTCGCGCGTCGCGGCACCCTCTCCCGCGACCAGCTCGGCGGCCAGCTGCCCGATCAGTTCCCACTGTTCGGGGCTGGTATCCTGCGCTTCGTCCACGAGGATATGGTCGAGCCCCCCGTCCAGCCGATACAGCACCCAGGCCGACAGCGAGGGATCCTTCAGAAGGTGCAGCGCGCGGCGGACCAGGTCGTCGAAGTCGAGATAGCCTCGCGCTGCCTTGCGATCGGCGTACTCCTTCAGGAACACGACGGCGAAGTCGTGCAGCGCCACGGTCCGCTCGGCGGCGACAAGGGCCTTCTGCGCTTCGCGCGCATCCGCGACGCGCTGCATGAAATCGTCGAAGTCATGCACCAGATCGCCCATCGCGGCGCGGGCCTTCGCCGTCGGCACCTTGGCGAAGCTGGGCTGACCGTCCTGCTTCAGCAGCACCGCATAAAGCGCCTCCAGATCCCGCCGTGTGGGCGCCTGCCGGTCGATCGCCGCCAGCACGTTGGCCAGGCTCTGCATGGTCGGCGTGCCCTGCCGGAAAACAGGCAGGCACTGCGCGATCAGCCAGTCCTCCGAACCGTCGAAGGCAAGCGACAAGAGATGGCGGTCGTCCGCCACCTCGGGCAGGCCGAACAGGCGCAGCGCGCCAGCCCGGTCGAGCGGCGGGTCGAAATGCGCGCGGCGGGCGGCGATGGCTTCGACGAGGGCGCCGAAATCCTCGCCGTTCTGCACCTCGGTCATCCGGCGCACGACATGGGCCTGCGGCCCGTCGGCCATTTCCTCGACGATCTCGGCCCGCATCAGCCGCCCGGCGCGGTCGTCCATCTCCACGAAACCGGGCGAGACGCCGGCCTCGAGCGGGAAGCGGCGCAGCAGGCTGGCGCAGAAGCTGTGGATGGTCTGGATGCGCAGCCCGCCCGGCGTCTCGATGGCGCGGGCGAACAGCTGGCGCGCGCGGGCCAGCCGGTCGGGCGTCAGGTCGCCCTCGCCCAGTTCGGACAGTTCCCTGCGCAGGGCCTCTTCGGGCCGCATCGCCCATTCGCCGAGGCGCTGGAACAGGCGGTTCTGCATCTCGGTCGCGGCGGCCTTGGTGTAGGTCAGGCAGAGGATGCGCGTCGGATCGACCCCGTTCAGGAGAAGCCGCGCGACGCGGTCGGTCAGCACTCGGGTCTTGCCCGACCCGGCATTGGCCGAGAGCCAGGTGTTGCACGCAGGGTTGGCGGCGGCGATCTGACGGGCGAAGGCTGCGGTCATTCCAGGGCCTCGGGCGCGGGGTCGTCGGTCATCTCCCATTCGCCGAAGCGGGAGAGGTGGTCGTAGTCGCTCGGGTCGCTTGCCTTTTCCAGCGCGCGGCGGGCGGTATAGCCCTGGGAAGGGCGGAAGTAGCTGGCCATCAGGCCGCCGAAACGCTTCCAGATCTCGGCCACCTGGCCGGGTTCCAGAAGGATCTCCTCGGTCTTCAGCTGCGCCTTGAGGCCGACATAGACGACCCGGGCGACCTCGGACGGATCAAGTCCGCGGAACCCGCCGCCTTCGGCCATGGCGGCCAGCAGCAGAAGCTGCTTGTCGAAATGCTCCTGCTGCTTCTCGGTCGGCGGAGCGCCTGTCTTGTAGTCGATCAGCAGAAGCCGCCCGTCCGCCAGCCGGTCGATCCGGTCGGGCTTGCCGGTCAGGGTGAAGTCGAGCCCCGGCAGCCGCAGCGCGCCCTTCTCTTCCAGCAGCACCGGCTGTCCGCCAGTCGTGGCCGAAAACTCCAGGAAGGCATCCGCTGCCTTGGCCAGCCGCGACAGCCAGATCGTCCGGGCCAGGGGCCAGGCGACGCGGGCGGCCAGCACCTCTTCGGCGATGGTCAACAGGGTCTGGCGGTCCCCGCCGCCCTGTTTCAGGAATCGCTCGAGGATCTCGTGCAGCACCGTGCCGCGCAGGCGGGGGTCGGGCTCGGGGCGCAGGGGGTCGAGCGGGCGCAGCTTCAGCACATGGCGGGCGTAGATCGCATAGGGGTCGCGGATCAGCGTCTTGATCTCGGTCACCGAAAGCTGGCGCGGCCGGGCGTGGACGGGCGGTCGAGGCGAGGGGCGGCGGGCCGGAGCGACGCGCGGGGCGGCGTCGAAGGCCTCGGCCAGGCGCAGCCAGTGCGCGCCACGGTCACGCATCGCGGCCAGCGCCTCGGTCCCCTGCTGGTCGGGCAGGCCGGCGAGCAGGTTCACCAGCCGGTTCAGCCAGCGCGAGGGCACGGTTTCCGCCTCGGTCCCCCGCTTCGCCCGGGTCAGGACGACGCGCGGGGCTGCCACCGCCTGCTGCCAGTCATGCGCCGAGAGGCCGATCTGGCGTTCGGGCAGCAGAAGCCCGGCCTCCTTCCGCATCGCGCGGTTCAGCCAGGGGTCCGCCGGCGGCTGCGCGGGCCAGGTGCCATCGTTCAGCCCGCCGAGCACGACCAGATCCGCCCCCTGCACCCGCGCCTCGAGCGTGCCCCAGATCATGATGCCTGGGTGCAGCCCCTCGGTCTCGCGCACCTCGTCGCGGTTCAGAAGGCCGAAGATCAGCCCGGCATAGTCCGAGGCCGTCAGCGTGCCTGCCGCCGGGGCCTCGGAGGCAAGCTCGCTCATCGCCGCTAGCGCCTTTTCCCCGGCCTCCTTCTCCCACAACGCGCCGCTGCCTGCCGCATCGAACCCCGCCGCCAGCCGTTCGGCCAGCCGCAGATGCCGCGCGACGAGGTCAGCCAGCGGCAGGCGGCCCGCGATCTCCTGCCCGCAGAGCGTTTCGGCCAGGATCGCGGCCCAGTCCCCGGCCCGGTCGATCCGCGAGCGGGCGGCCCATTCATGAAGGCTGTCTGCGGTGGGGAAGGCCGGGCCGTTGCGGCGGATATGCAGCTCGAACTCGCGCGTCAGGATCAGGTGCTGGCCGCGCTCGCTGCCGGAAAAGGCCAGCGGATGTTTCAGAAGCGCCAGAAGCGCATCGGCAGTCAGCCTTTGGCCGAACAGCGCCGCGACCTGTCGCAGGAACCGCCCGGGCGCCGACAGGGCCAGCGGCCGCCCGGCGGAATCGTCGGGCCGGATGCCCCAGCGGTCCAGCGCCGCCGAGACGCGCCGGGTCAGGTCGCGGTCGGGCGTGATCAGCGCGGCGCGGGTGCCGGTCTCGGCCGCCTCGCGCAGGATCAGGGCGATGGCCATGGCCTCGGCCCGGGGGGTCGGGGCCTCGACCAGGGTCAGGCCCCGCGTGGCGGCGGGCAGGTCGCCGAGTGCGGGCCCGTCGGCCAGCCACTGATGCGTGACCGGCGCAGGGCGCAAGGCGAGCGAGACCAGCCGGTTCCGCGCCGGATCGGGCGCGGGGGTCGCGGTCCAGGGCCGCACGTCCTGCGGGCCGAAGCCCAGCAGGTCCATCAGCCGGCGGGTGCGGAACTGGGGGTGGTCCTCGGCGGTCAGCACGTCGTCCATGCCCTGCCAGACCTCGGGCGGCAGGTCGAAGTCATGACCCGGCAGCACGATCGCCCCCTGCACCAGCCCTGCCACCGCCTGCATCAAGAGCGCCGTCGTCCCGCGCGAGCCGGTGGAGCCGGCGAGGATCACCGGCCCCGGCGGCGGGTGGCGGGTCCAGCTCTCGGGCAGGCTGGCCACGGCGCGGCGCAGGTTGGCTTCGGCATCGGGCGCGTCGCTCGATAGGGCCTCGGCGACGATGCCGAGGAAGGCCTGCGTCCGTGCCCAGTGCGTCGAATGGTTCGCCACGTCCAGCGCCGCGATGCGGTCGGGCGCGACGCCTTCGCCCTGCATCTCGGCCATCAGGTTGGCCAGACTGTCGGCCAGATCGAAAAGCGCCGCGCGCGGGAACTCGGTCGCGCCCCCGTCCAGAAGCTTGTCGAGCAGCACCGACAGCACCAGCCGCCGGCGAAGGGGCGAGGCCGGGCGCGGCAGGGCCAGGTCGGACAGGAGCGCGGCCTCGGTCACCAGCATCAGGCGCGGCAGGAACCGGGCGCCCCGCGCCAAGAGGCACTCGGTCACCCGTCGCCGCATGCGCTGGGTGTTCAGGATCAGCGTGACCTTCGCCATGGCCTCGGGCGCTTGGCCGGCCATGCGGTCGATCAGCCCGGACACCAGCTCGGCCGGGAAATCGGCGCCAGGCGGAAGGGCGAAGATCGGGAGGGGCTCAGCCATGGCGGGCAGAGTGCAGCAGGGCTTCGGCCTCGGCAATCCCGGCGGGGTGGCCGACATCGCACCAGTCGCCGGGATGGAGGACGCCATAGGCGGTGCCGGCGGCGATCATCGCATCCCAGGGCCGGTTCAGCGAAAAGACCTCGTCGGGCATCGCGCCTATGCGATCCGGCTTCAGGATCTGGGCGCCGATATAGACGTGATCCTCGCCCCCCTGCCCGCGCGACAGCCGCCCCGAGGCGTCCAGCCGGAAATCCCCCTTCGGCCCGTGTGCCCGCGCGCGGTGGAGCGGGAGGAGAAGGAGAAGCGCCTCCATCCGGCTTCCGTCCCAGGCGGCGGCGAGCGTGCGCAGGGGGTTCGGCCCGGTCCAGATCCCGTCGCTGTTCAGCACCGCCACCGGCCCGTCGCCCAGCAGCGGGAGCGCGGCCTTGAGCCCGCCGCCGGTTTCCAGGATCAGCCCGGCCTCGTGGCTGATCGTCACGCCGCGCCCCGCAAGATGGGCCGCCATCTGCTCGGCCCGGTAATGGGTGTTGACGACGATCCGGCCCACGCCGGCCGCCTGCGCCACGTCCAGCGCATGGTCGATCAGCGCCCGGCCCGCGACCGGGATCAGGGGCTTCGGCCGGTCGGCGGTCAGCGCGCCCATCCGGGTGCCGAAGCCCGCGGCGAACAGCATCAGCG
Source organism: Tabrizicola flagellatus (assembly GCF_008271465.1). Lineage (GTDB taxonomy): Bacteria > Pseudomonadota > Alphaproteobacteria > Rhodobacterales > Rhodobacteraceae > Tabrizicola > Tabrizicola flagellata. Next base: position 43,290 of record NZ_VMDU01000005.1, read on the forward strand.
GGAAGGGGTAGGCGGACATGCGGCGCGGATCCTTCTTAGGGTTTCGGAGCCTGGCGTGGGCAGAAGCCGGTCACAGACGGCACGCAGTCCGGCCAGGGCGGGATGGGCGAGGTTCTGTTGCAGCTGCCCCCAGACGCGCGGGATCAGCGGCAGATAGCCGGGCTTGCCCGCGACGAGCGCCAGCCGCACGAAGACCCCGAGGATGCGCAACGCCCGCTGCGCGCCAAGCGCGGCGTAGTGGGCGGCAAAGGCCTGCGGATCGGCCCCGGTTGCTGCGACGAAACGGGCGACCATCGCGGCCTCGGTGCCCTGCCCCACGTCGCGCCGCGCGTCCTGCAACAGCGAGACCAGATCATAGCCCGGCTGGCCAAGCTGGCCGAGCTGGAAATCCAGCAGCCCCACCCGCGCCAGCCCCGGCCGGGCGGGCAGCCAGATCAGGTTCTCGGCATGGAAATCGCGCAGGATCAGCACGCGCGGGCCGTCGGCATGGGCCTCAAGCACGCCGGTCAGGGTGGCCAGGAACTCCGACGGGTCGGGGCTGACGCCGGTCGCCGCGCGGGCATACCAGTCCAGCGCGAAGGTCGCCGCCTGCGCCCAGTCGGCGGCCGAGAGATCCGGCAGGCCACCGGGCGGCGGGGCGGACTGGAGATGCAGGAGGACATCGACGGCGGCGGCGTAGAGCTCGGCCTCGCGGGTCGGGTCGGCGGCGATCAGGCGGGCGAAGAGGTCGTCGCCCAGATCCTCGAGCAGCAGGAAGCCGCGCGGCAGATCCTCGGCCAGCACGCGCGGTGCGGACAGGCCCAGCCCGCGCAGATGCCGGGCCATGGTCGAGAAGGCCACCGGGTCGTCGGCCCCGCCGGGCGGATTGTCCATGAGCACGGCGGTCGCCGCGCCCAGCCGCAGCCGTTCATAGCGGCGGTCCGAGGCATCGCCCGCCAGATGCCGTCGCTCGGCCGCGCCCCAGCCGGCCCGGTCGAGGAAGGCAGTCAGCTCGGCCGCGCGATCAGCCATCGGCCAGCGCCCGTGCCAGCCCGTCGCGTCCGCCGAGGAGGACGGCACGGCGCCCCTCGCCCAGCGGTTCCAGCCGGATCGTCAGCGCACCCTTGGGGCGGTGGCTGCCCAGCCGGTCGGGCCATTCGACGAGGCAGATCGCGGTCTCGAAGGCCTGATCCAGCCCCAGTTCCCAGACCTCGTCCGGATGGGTCAGGCGGTAGAGATCCGCATGCCAGATCTCGCCGTCCGCATCGGGATAAACCTGCACCAGGGTGAAGGTCGGCGAGGGCACGTCCTCGGCCTCGCCCAGTCTTGCGCGGATGAAGGCGCGGGCCAGGCAGCTTTTCCCCGCGCCGATGGGACCCTCCAGCAGCACCACGTCGCCCGGTCGCGCCAGCGCCGCCAGCCTGCGGCCAAGGTTCTCGGTCGCGGTCGGGTCGGGCAGGTCAAGGGTAAGGGCAGGGAAGGGCGCGGCGGACATGCCGCGACTGTAGCCGTCCCTCCTGCCGCCGCAAGCCTCAGGCCGAAAGCTCTTGCAGCGGCCGGGTCTCGCGCACCGTGGTCAGGGGGGTTGCGACCTGGTGGCGGAAGGTGATCATCGTCGCCCCCCCGGGCAGCGGCCGGAAGCGGCAGGAGACCAGCCGTCCGTCCAGCAGCCGCACGTCGCCATCCCATGGCGTGCGGTCCCCGCCGCTGGTGACGAAGTCGGTCGCGTCGTCCCAGAGCAGCGTCGGCGCGGAATGCTCGCGCCACCAGGTCGAGAGCGTGGTGATGGTGGCTTCGGACAGAAGCACCTGCGGGTCATGCTGCCAGAGCTGGGCATAGGCCGCGTTCGACATCACCAGCTGTCCGCCCTGCGAAAACACCGCGACCCCGTCCTCGACCGCGTCGATCACCGACTGGCCCAGTTCCAGGTCCGCCCGGTAGCGGCGGGTGCGCGTCATCTCGTTCGAGATGTCCTCGAACATGAAGGCCAGGGCGCCGTTCGGATGCGGACGGCCGATGACGCGGTAGGTCTGGCCGCCCGGCAGGCTCCAGGTCTCCTCGAAGATGCCCATGCTGGCCTCTTCCTCTAGCCGTGCCAGCTGCTTGCGCCAGCTGCGATAGTCGCGCGGTTCCGGGATCATCGACCGGGCACGCATCGCGTCCAGGAAGGCGTTCAGCGAGGGCCGCGCGATCAGCATCTCGGGCGGAAGCCGGGTCAGGTCGGTCAGCGCCGGGTTGAACATCTGCAGGCAGCGCCCGCGGTCGAAGATCGCAAGGCCGATCGGCAGGTCGGCGAAGGTCTTGGTCAGCGTCTGCATGAACTCGCGCAGCGCGGTTTCCGCCTGCACCGCCTTGTCGGCCGCCTGCGCATAGCAGAGTACCTCGTCTCCCGCCGGCACCTGCACCAGGTCGAACCATTCCGCGCCGCTGGGCATCTGAAGCTTCAGCCGCGCCGAAGTGCCGGGGGCCCGGTCGAACAGTTTCGGCAGGGGCCAGGACAGATCCTCGCCTTCGGGCAAGAGCTCGACCGCGCGGATCAGGTAGGCATGGTTCGCCCATACCACCGCGCCATCGGCGGCCTCCTTCCAAAGCAGAACCGGTGCCCGCGACAGGATCGCGCGCTGGGTCAACACCTCGTTCTGGAGCGCCGCTGCCGTGGCGGTGTCGCAGTGGCCGGTCTGCGGGTCGGTCGGAAATCCGGCCTGACCGGCGTCCACCGCAAGATGCAGGAGACCCGAGCGCAGTTCGGCCTTGAGGACCAGCGGTGGACTGGTCCCGGGATGCGAGGCGATCCTGATCTGGCCGATGCGGGGAAGGTTTGCCAGCCGCTCTGCCAGGCCAGGAAAATCGGGGCCGAAGCGTGCCATGAACCGGCCCCAGGCGCGCTGGTCCTCGCCTTCCGGCAGCAGCGCGCGTGCCGCAGGCGAGGCGTCGATCAGCCGCTCTCCGTCGAACAGGAAGGCGATCTGCGCGGGGGTGGCTGCGAAGATGCTGGCGACCGGCGTCGGCTGGCGGTCGAGCCAGGCCTGCATCAGGATCAGAGCAGAAAGGGCGACCAGAAAGGCCGCGAGCACCATGCCCAGGATCATCGCAAGATCGCCCATTCCGAAAGCACCCCTGAAAAGGACTCAACTTTGAGCAACGCTAGGCGCCGAACGGTTAATTGCCGGTTAACCCGGGCTTCGGATCGGCACCGGCTCTCGTACACGGGCCGCCGGACCACCCTTTCGCAGAATGACGGCAGGTGATAGCCAGCCACGGCCATGACCACGCAACAGAACACCAGGGCCGGCATCTGGCTGATGATCGCCACGACGCTGGTCTTTGCCGCGCAGGACGGGATCTCGCGCCACTTGGGGTCGAACTACCCGGTCACGATGGTGGTGATGATCCGCTTCTGGTTCTTCGCGTTCTTTGTCATGGCCCTCGCCGCCCGGTCGCAGGGCGGTCTCGCCGCTGCCGCAAGGTCGCATTTCCCCTGGGTGCAGTTGGCGAGGGGTATGATCCTGGTGGCCGAAATCGCGGTGATGATGGTGGGCTTCGTCAAGCTGGGCCTGATCGAGGCGCATGCGGTGTTCACCTGCTATCCGCTGCTGGTGGCGGCGCTGTCGGGGCCGGTCCTTGGCGAAAAGGTCGGCTGGCGGCGCTGGACGGCGATCCTGGTGGGTTTCGCCGGTGTGCTGATCATCCTGGAACCCGGCTTTGGCGTCTTTTCGCCCTGGGCCCTCGTGCCACTGCTCGCGGCGGCCATGTTCGCGCTTTACGGGCTGCTGACCCGCTATGTCGCGCGGAAGGACAGCACCACGGTCAGCTTCTTCTGGACCGGGGTCGTCGGCGCCGTCGCCATGACGCCCTTCGGCCTGGCGCACTGGACCTGGATGACGCCGGGCGACTGGGGCTGGATGGCCACGCTCTGCTGCTCGGCGGCTCTGGGCCACTGGCTCCTGATCCGGGCCTTTGCGGTGGCAGAGGCCTCGGCGATCCAGCCTTTTGCCTATCTGCAACTGGTCTGGGCCAGCGGCATCGGGCTGGTGGTGTTCGACGAGACGCTGCGGACCAACGTCGCCATGGGGGCGGGGATCGTCGTGGCTGCCGGGGTCTTCACGATCTGGCGCCAGCGGGTGCGCGAGAAAGCTGCGCTGCGCCAGGTGCAGCCCTAGCGAGGATCAGGCGCGAGCCGCAGGACGAGCGGTCCCGGTTGCCCTGCGCAGGGCGCGCGCGTAAAAGCCTTGCCAGACAGAAGGAGACCGCCATGCCCGCGCCGAAACCCGTCGTCCTGTGCATCCTCGACGGCTGGGGCATCGGGCCGAACCCCGCGACCTCGGCCCCCGCGCAGGCGGCGGTGCCGACCTTCAACCGGCTCTGGGCGACCTGCCCGCATGCGACGCTGACCACCTTCGGGCCGGACGTGGGCCTGCCGACCGGGCAGATGGGCAATTCCGAGGTCGGCCACACCAACATCGGCGCGGGGCGCGTGGTGGCGATGGACCTGGGCGCGATCGACCTGGCGGTCGAGGACGGCAGTTTCGCGAAGAACCCGGCGATCCTGGACTTTGCCGCGAAGGTGAAGGCCGCAGGCGGCACCGCGCATCTGATGGGTGTCGTCTCGGACGGGGGCGTGCATGGCCATGTGAACCATGTCCTCGCCGCCTGCCGGACGCTGACCGCCCTGGGCGTCCCGGTCGCGCTGCATGCCATCACCGACGGGCGCGACGTGGCCCCCTCCTCGGCGCATGACTACGTCGAGGCCCTGGTGAAGCGCCTGCCCTACGGCGCGGGCATCGCCACGGTGACGGGGCGCTACTGGGCGATGGACCGCGACAACCGGTGGGAGCGGGTCGGCCGCGCCTACGACGGCATGATCCACGCCCGGGGGGAAACCGCGCCCGACGCGCTGACCGCGATCACGACCAGTTACGGCAAGGGCGAGACCGACGAATTCCTCGCCCCCACGGTGATCGACGGCTACCACGGCGCAAGGGATGGCGACGGGTTCTTCTGCCTGAATTTCCGCGCCGACCGTGCGCGCGAGATCCTGGCCGCCATCGGCGACCCGGCCTTCACGGCCTTCGAGACCGGCATAAGGCCGAACTGGTCGGCGCTTCTGGGGATGGTGGAGTATTCCGACCAGCACAACGCCTGGATGGCTACCGCCTTTCCCAAGCGCGTTCTCGTCAACACGCTGGGGGAATGGATCTCGAAGCACGGGCTGACCCAGTTCCGGTTGGCCGAGACCGAGAAATACCCGCATGTCACCTTCTTCCTGAACGGCGGGCGCGAGGAGCCCTACCCGGGCGAGGACCGCGCCATGCCGCCGTCGCCCAAGGTCGCCACCTATGACCTGCAACCCGAGATGAGCGCGGATGCGGTCTCGGATCGTTTCGTGGAGGCGATCGGGAAAGGCTACGACCTGATCGTGGTGAACTACGCCAACCCCGACATGGTGGGGCATACCGGGTCGCTGCCTGCGGCGATCAAGGCCTGCGAGGCGGTGGACCGGGGCCTCGGCCGGGCGCTGGAGGCGCTGGAGGCGCGGGGGGGCGCGATGATCGTCACCGCCGACCACGGCAACTGCGAGGTGATGGTGGACCCGGTGACCGGTGGACCGCACACCGCGCACACCACGAACCCGGTGCCGGTGATTCTCGTCGGCGGCCCGGCGGGCGCCCGGCTTCGGAATGGGCGGCTCGCCGACCTTGCCCCGACGCTTCTGCAACTGATGGGCCTGCCGCAGCCGCCCGAAATGACCGGACAGACCCTGATCGCATGATCCGCGCCGCGCTATTTGCCCTTTGCCTGACCGTGCCCGCCCAGGCCGAGACCGTGGCGGAACAGGCAGCGAGGGCGTCTGCCGACCTGCAGCGCGCTGTCGCGGCGCTCGAGACCGCAACCGAGGCGCGCGACCGGGTCGCCGCGCTCAGTCAGACGATCCGGGCCTACGAGGCGGGCCTTGGCGCGCTGCGCGGCGCCCTGCGCGAAGCGGCCCTGCGCGAATCCACCCTGACCCGCGCCTTCGAGGCCAAGCGCGACCGGATCGGGCAGCTTCTGGGTGTGCTGGCGACGATGGAGGCGAACCCGGGACCGCTGCTCCTGTTGCATCCCGACGGGGCGCTGGGCACGGCGCGTTCGGGAATGATCCTGGCCGATGTGACCCCCGCGCTGCAATCCGAAGCGCTGCGCCTGAAGGGAGAGCTTCAGGAACTGGCCGATCTGCGCGCCCTGCAGCTGTCGGCCGGCGAGGTGCTGGAGCGTGGACTTGCCGCCGCGCAGACCGCGCGCACCGCCCTGTCGCAGGCGATCTCCGATCGCACCGATCTGCCGCGCCGCTTCACCGAGGATCCCGAGGTGCTGAAGGGCCTGCTGGAAAGCGCCGACACGCTGGACGCCTTCGCTGCCGGCCTGTCGCCCGACAGCGCGGCCGGCAGCTCCTTTGCCGGGGCGAAGGGCACCCTGCCCCTGCCCGTGCTCGGCTCCGTCCTGCGCCGTCCGGGCGAGGCCGATGCCGCCGGTGTCCGCCGCCCGGGCGTGACGCTGGCCACAAGGAGCCACGCCCTGGTCACCGCCCCCTGGCCCGCCACGATCCGGTTTCGCGGCCCGCTTCTCGACTACGGAAATGTGATGATCCTCGAGCCCGGCGACGGCTATCTAATCGTGCTCGCGGGGATGGAAACCCTGTATGGCGAGGTGGGAGAAGTCGTGGCCGCGGAGGCCCCTCTCGGGCTGATGGGTGGGCCGGCGACCGGCACTGCGGAATTCGTGGCGCTTGGTCCAGATGGCTCTGGCGGGCGTGACACGGAAACGCTTTATATTGAACTCAGACAGGGCGCGGCGCCCGTGGACCCGATGCCGTGGTTCGCAGCCCTCGTCCGCACAGGAGAGTGACGAGCATGAAGAAGCATGTGTTGGCCGCCCTGGCCGGAACCGTTGCCGGGGTCATTGCGACCACCCAGGTCGCCGGCCCGCTGATCGCGCAGGAACTGTCGAGCGACAGTTCGGTCTATGAACAGCTCGACCTCTTCGGCGACATCTTCGAGCTCGTCCGGGCCCAGTATGTCGAAGAAGTGCCGACAGAAAAGCTGGTGACGGCGGCGATCAACGGGATGCTGACCTCGCTGGACCCGCATTCCAGCTATCTGTCCGCAAAGGATTTCGAGGACATGCAGGTGCAGACCCGGGGCGAATTCGGCGGCCTGGGGATCGAGGTCACGCAGGAAGAGGGCTTCATCAAGGTGATCTCGCCGATGGACGGCACCCCCGCCGCCAAGGCCGGCATCCTGGCCGGGGACTTCATCACCCATGTGAACGGCGAATCCGTGCTGGGACTGATGCTGGACGACGCCGTCGCCAAGATGCGCGGGCCGGTCGGGTCCGAGATCATCATCACCGTCGTCCGTCAGGGCACGCCGGAACCCTTCGACGTGTCGATCATCCGCGACACGATCAAGCTGACCGCCGCCAGGGGTCGCGTCGTCGGCAACACCGTTGTCCTGCGGATCACCACCTTCAACGACCAGACCACCAGCGACATGACCGAGGCGCTGAAGAAGGGAATCGAGGAACTGGGCGGGGCCGGGAATCTCGATGGTGTGGTGATCGACCTGCGCAACAACCCCGGCGGCCTTCTGAACGAGGCGATCTCGGTTTCGGACGCCTTCCTCGACAAGGGCGAGATCGTCTCGACCCGGGGCCGCGTCGCCGGCAGCGGCGAGCGCTACAATGCCACACCTGGCGACCTGGCAGGCGGCAAGCCCATCGTGGTGCTCATCAACGGCGGTTCGGCATCGGCCTCCGAGATCGTGGCGGGCGCGCTTCAGGACCATCGCCGGGCGATCGTCGTGGGCACCAAGAGCTTCGGCAAGGGCTCGGTCCAGACGCTGATCCCGCTGCGCGGCGACGGCGCGATGCGGCTGACCACGGCGCGCTACTACACCCCGTCGGGCCGCTCGATCCAGGCGCTGGGCATTTCGCCCGACATCGTGGTCCAGCAGCCCGCTCCGAAGCCGGTCGATCCGGCCGCCGCCGCCGAGGAGGAGAAATCCGCCGCAAGCCGGCAGCGGTCCGAGGCCGACCTGCGCGGCGCGATCTCTAACGACTCGATGACGGACGAGGAAAAGCGGCTCTACGAGGAGGAACTCGCCCGGGCCGAGGAATCGGCCAAGCTGCGCGACGAGGACTATCAGCTGGCCTATGCGGTGGACATCATCAAGGGGCTGACGGCCATCGCCCCGGAAACGCCGTGACGCCATGGTCGCGGCCGACAGCCTGCCCTATCGCCCTTGTGTCGGCGTGGTGCTGATCGACGCGCGCGGCCTGGTCTTTGCCGGCCAGCGCATCGACAGCCCCTCGCCTGCCTGGCAGATGCCGCAGGGCGGGATCGACAAGGACGAAAAGCCGAAAGAGGCCGCCTACCGCGAGCTTTGGGAGGAAACCGGCATCCCTCGCGACAAGGTGGAGTTCGTGGCCAAGACCCACGGCTGGGTCACCTACGACCTGCCGCCCGAGCTTCTGGGCAAGGTCTGGGGCGGAAAGTATCGCGGGCAGAAGCAGAAGTGGTTCCTGTTCCGCTTTCTCGGCCGGGACTCGGACGTGAAGATCGCGACCGAACACCCCGAATTCTCCACCTGGCGCTGGATCACTGCGGACGAGATGCTGGACAGCATCGTGCCCTTCAAGCGCGCGGTCTATGAAGAGGTCATCCGCAGCTTCCGCGCCTATCTGGCCTGAGACGCCTTGACCTGCCGCAAGGCACGGCACCGGACTTCTGGGCAACCTGAACCCGTCCCTGTCCGAAAGGCCGCCCTGATGCAATCTGCCATGGCCATCACTGCCGTCTTCCTGACGCTGTTCGTTGTGCCGATCCTCGTCTACGGTGCCCAGTCCGCATTGACTGGCCTGCAACCCCCCGGCGACAATCCCGCCACATTCCTGTTCGGTGTTGCCGTGTCGAAACTGGGCACGGCACTGGCCTTTGTCGGCTTCTGGCTCCTGGCCCGCAATGATCTGGCAGGGCAGCTATGGACCTATGTTGCGCTGTGGTGGCTGATGTTCGTCCTGGGCGAGATCAGCCAGGCGATCGGGCCGGATTACAGCTGGCCCGAAGCCATCGGCGGGATCATATCCGAAACGATCTATCTGCCGCTCTCCGGCCTCATCCTGCGTTGGCTCCTCCCTGCCTTGGCCTGACCGGCACCACCATCCGGAAACACGTTCCGATCTTTCCCGGCAGAAGGGCGGTCAGCGGGAAATCTGCCCCCGTCGCTGATGTAGTGCAGAACCGTTGCCTAGCTGCGCCAAGTCCCCTGCGATTTCCGCCTTATCTGCCGAAAACTCCCTGCCTTCGCTTGATGTCGCCCCCCGGGTCAGGCTACGGACCCGCGCAAAAGACGGCCGCCGCCCGTGTGAAAGGTCCGATCCATGTCCCTGCCGAACCATGCTCCGATCTCCGAGCTTTACGTCTCGTACGACTCTGCCCAGAAGCTGAAGATCGAGGCGGGCAACCTGCCCTCCTGGGATCTGACCCCGCGCCAGATCTGCGACCTGGAATTGCTGATGAACGGCGGGTTCCATCCGCTGAAGGGCTTCATGAGCCAGGCCGACTACGACAGCGTGGTGGACCGGATGCGGCTGGCCGACGGGACGCTGTTTCCGATCCCGATCACGCTGGACGTGTCCGAAGCCTTCGCCGACAAAGTCGAACCAGGCCAGGATATCGCGCTGCGCGACCAGGAAGGCGTGATCCTGGCAATCCTGTCGATCAGCGACAAATGGGTGCCGAACAAGGCGGTCGAGGCGGAGAAGGTCTTCGGCGCCGACGACATCGCCCATCCGGCGGTGAACTACCTGCACCATACGGCGGGCAAGGTCTATCTGGGCGGCCCGATCACCGGGATCCAGCCGCCCGTCCACTACGACTTCAAGGCCCGCCGCGATACGCCCAACGAGTTGCGCGCGCTGTTCCGCAAGCTGGGCTGGCGCAAGATCGTGGCCTTCCAGACCCGCAATCCGCTGCACCGCGCGCATCAGGAACTGACCTTCCGCGCCGCGCGCGAGGCCGAAGCCAACCTCCTGATCCACCCGGTCGTCGGCATGACCAAGCCGGGCGACGTGGACCATTTCACCCGCGTCCGCTGCTATGAAGCGGTGCTGGACAAGTATCCGGCCCAGACCACCGCGCTTTCCCTCCTCAACCTCGCCATGCGCATGGCCGGGCCCCGTGAGGCGGTGTGGCACGGCATCATCCGCCGCAATCACGGCTGCACCCACATGATCGTCGGCCGCGATCATGCGGGCCCCGGCAAGAACTCCCAGGGCAAGGATTTCTACGACCCCTACGCCGCGCAGGAACTGTTCCGCGCCCATCAGGCCGAGATCGGCATCGAGATGGTCGACTTCAAGCACATGGTCTATGTGCAGGAAAAGGCTCAGTACTACCCTGCGAACGAGATCCCCGAAGGCTCGACGGTCCTCGACATTTCCGGCACCGAACTTCGCCGCCGCCTGCGCGAGGGGCTGGAGATCCCCGAATGGTTCAGCTTCCCCGAAGTGGTGGCCGAGTTGCGCAAGACAAGCCCGGCGCGGTCGAAACAGGGCTTCACCGTGTTCTTCACTGGCCTCTCGGGCAGCGGCAAGTCCACCATTGCCAACGCGCTGATGGTCAAGCTGATGGAGATGGGCGGGCGCCCCGTCACGCTCTTGGACGGGGACGTGGTGCGCAAGCACCTGTCCTCGGAACTGGGCTTCTCCAGGGAACACCGCGACATCAACATCCGCCGCATCGGCTATGTCGCCTCCGAGATCACCAAGAACGGCGGCATCGCGATCTGTGCGCCGATCGCGCCCTATGCTGCGACCCGCCGCGCCGTGCGCGAGATGATCGAGGCCTTCGGCGCCTTCGTCGAGGTGCATGTGGCGACGCGCATCGAGGAATGCGAAAGGCGCGACCGCAAGGGTCTCTACAAGCTGGCGCGCGAGGGCAAGATCAAGGAATTCACCGGGATCTCCGACCCCTACGAGGCGCCGGAAGCCCCGGAACTGCGCGTGGACACCGAGAATGTGGATGTCGATCACTGCGCCCATCAGGTGCTGCTGAAGCTGGAACAGATGGGCCTGATCCGGGCCTGACGCATCCTCGTTCGCGCCTCCCCTCCCCCTGCGTGGGGAGGGGATGGGGGTGGGGGAGCCGCAGGCCTATTCGGCCCGCGTCATCCGGGTCAGCGTGCCGTCCTTCAGCACGACCTGGTGATAGATCGCCAGCGCCGCATGGCCCAGCGCGAGAGCCATCAGCAGATTGGCGAAAAGCCCGTGGATTTCGCCGGTCTCCAGGCCCAGGAACCATGCGCTGATCCCGCCCAGCGGCACGGCGATCATCAGGACGTATAGCGCAAGGTGCACCCAACCCGCCGCACGGACCTGAAGGCTGCCCACCTCGCCGGCCGGTTCGGGCGCGCCACGGCCCAGCCGCACCAGCACCCGCAGGACCGCAAGCGCCAGGATGGCCAACCCCAGCGCGACATGCGGGACGAACCCGGCCGTGCCGCCCTCTTCGACCCGCTCCAGCGCCGCGTTCGCGCCTTCGCCGGTGAACCAGGCGATTGCAAGCAGCACGGCGACCAGCCAGTGCAGCACGATCTGGATGCCCGAGTAACCGGTAGTGGTTTTCATGAAGACCTCCGCTGACGACAGCCCCGACACGACAGAACCTGCCGGTTCCGTCGTGGAAGCAAGCGACCGTTTCATACTTTTGCCGCAGATTGTCGCCACTACGGAGGCAATTCAAGCGACGAGATGCGACGATGCCGGAAACTCTCTACCAATTGCTCCGAGACAGCTGGACGGACGGTTTTCAGGCGCTTCAAAGCCTTCTTCCGGCCGCCGCGTTCTTCCTGGCGCTGGGCATGCTGGTCAAGCGCAGTGCAGTCTTTGCCGACATGCGCCGTGCTGCGGCCGAAACCGGGTTGAACCTCCAGATCCTCGTCTTCAACCTGATCGTCGTCGGACCCATGATCGTGATCCTGTCACAGGCTCTGGTCTGGATCGTCTACTCGCAAGGGATTTCCCTGATCGACAGCTCGGTCTGGATCGGCGTTCCGGCGCTGCCTGTCATGCTTCTTGGCATCTTCATCGGCGATTTCGTCGGCTACTGGCGGCATCGGCTGGAACACACCCGCTTCCTCTGGCCCAGCCATGCCGTCCATCATTCCGATACGGAAATGACCTGGCTGACCCTGGAGCGGTTCCACCCGATCAATCGCCTCACCACCTTCGTGATCGACACGGCGGCCCTTCTGCTTCTTGGACTGCCGGCCGAGGCGGTGATCGCGAACAACCTCGTGCGGCATTACTACGGCTTTCTGATCCACGCCGACCTGCCCTGGACCTACGGGCCACTTGGCAAGATCTTCGTATCTCCGGCCATGCATCGCTGGCATCATGCCGCCGACAAGGCCGCGTTCGACACCAACTATGCAACCGTGTTCTCGATCTTCGACCGGGTGTTCGGAACCTTCCGCGTGCCGGGTCCCTGCACCGTGCCATTGGGCGTCACCGACCGCATGGCGCCGACCCTGGCCGGGCAGATCGGCTATGCCTTCACGGCCAGGGCCTATCGCCGCAGATCAGTCAAACCGCCTGCGCCCACCGACGCCGAGATGGCCAGGGTTCCCGGCGAATAGGATCAATGCACGCTGACCGGCGTGAAGTCGTGCTCGCGCGCAAGGTGGAACGCAAGCCGACGGTCGGCGACCAGCGCCAGCTGGCGCCCGTCGGCTCCGTGGACCGACCAGATCACTTCCAGCCCGCCCATCTGTTCGCGCACCTCTTCCGGCAGGTCCGTCACCGGGACCTCGCGGACATAGACGATGCGATCGCTGCCCTGCGGCAATCCGTTGAATGGCGTGTTCATGTCTTGCCCCCTTCCTTTTGGCTGGCATCCTTGCGACCGATCCGGATCGTCTGCACCACGGTCTCGGGGACGTGGCGGCGCAGATCGACGTGGAGAAGCCCGTTCTCCATCGTGGCCCCCGCGACCTCGACCCCGTCGGCCAGGACGAAACTGCGCTGGAAGGCGCGGCTGGCGATGCCCCGGTGCAGGAACACCCGTTCCCCCGCGTCATCGCCCTGGCGGCCCCGGACAACAAGCTGCCGGTCCTCGACCGTGATCGACAGGTCCTCCTCGCGGAAGCCCGCGACGGCCAGGGTGATCCGGTAGGCGTTGTCCGCCACCGCCTCGATGTTGAACGGAGGATAGCCCTCGGCTCCCGACTTCGCGGTGCGCTCTACCAGCCGTTCCAGCTGCTCGAACCCCAGAAGATACGGGTGGGCCCCAAAGCTCAGTTTCGTCATCGGACAGTCCTTGGCATAAGCGACGGTTCGGTCTGTGCGGCCCCGCAATCAGGCACCACACGGCTCGAATATGGGGCGGGCGGTCGGGTCCTGCAAGGCCCCGGACACGGGCTGCGGAGGCCGATTTCTGCGAGAGTTTCGGCAGAAACCTTCCCGCAAGGGCGGTGCTTTCCTATATCCTTGCACAAAGGCAGGAACCGATTCGTCACAGCCATGAACGCCCCCACCGAACTCAGCCATGAAGAGATGCTGGGCATCCGTCTGGAAGTCCTCCGTCGCGAACACCGCGACCTGGACGAGGCCATTCATGCCCTGGAGCAGACCGGGAGACCCGACCAGCTGACCCTGCGCCGGCTGAAGAAGCAGAAGCTGGCGCTGAAGGACCAGATCGTGAAGATCGAGGACATGCTGATCCCCGATATCATCGCCTGACGCCTATCTGGGCATCAGCCCCGACTCTTCGGCCAGCCGGGCCATCGCCTCCAGGATCATGCCGTCATCGGCCCAGGCGGTGATGGCGTAAAGCGCGTTGTCCTGGGCCTCGGAGAAGGTCGCCATGATCTCGCGCCGAGCGTCGGTATCGCGCGGATAGGGCGCGGGGAACACCGCCATACCCTGCCGCACCCCCGCAGCGTGGTCGGGAAGGCCGATCCGGTCCAGAAGCGCGGCCAGCTGCGGCGCCATCGTGCCGGAGGAGTTGTAGAAATACTGGTGCGCGCTGCCGTTGAAGCTTTCCGCGAGGAAGAAGTGCATGAGCAGGATGTCCGCCTGCGCCGGACCCATTTCGGCAAAGGCGGCGTCGGCCTCGTCCGGTGTCCACCAGCCGGCCAGACATTCGGTGATCAGGCGCCAGGCCAGGTGATCCACGCGCCGGTGCCTGTCCGCGCCCTGCCGCCTTGCCTCGAACTCCGCGGCAAGGCCCGGATCGCTTGCGATCAGCGCCTCGGTTGCGGCAAGGATGCGCGGTTCCGACCCATGCAGCGCCGTTGACGCCGCGCGCAGGGCGAGGCCGCGCAGTCCGCCGTCCAGGACCGCGCGGTCTGCCATGCGCTCCGCAGGGCCGGCGTCCCAATCGGGCCAGAGGGTCAACGGAGTGCGCAGGTAACGGGCCTCGGCGGACAGGCCGTGGCGTTCGGCAGCCGCGACGATTTCGGGCAGCACGGTGGAAGGTTCCAGGTAGGTCAGGCTGTAGAGCGGGTCGGGATAGGTCGCCTTTTCCCACAGCAGGATCAGGTAGGGCAGGTCGGCCAGGGGCTCGGGCAGGGCTGCGGACCGTTCCCGCATGACTGAGGCGAAGGCGCCGGCATTGCGCAGCGCCGGGTCGGGGTCCGGCGGAATGTCGTCGCGGGTGATGGCCTCGACCGCGTAGGACCAGGCTTCTTCGCCCAGGACCTCGCTCATTGGATAGTCCAGCCGCGCCCCGGGTTCGCAGGGGCTGGCACCTGCCCCGGTTGTCAGCCACACCCACAACACCAACCCTGCAAGACACCGCATGACCCGCTCCGCTTTCCCCTAAAGTCGCACATTCGCGGACCAGGACAAGCCAACAGCGCCGGTCCCCCTTTCGCCGGCCCCCGTCCTTCGTGTAAGGCAGGCCCGGCAGACAGGAGGCGCGGATGGCTGACGTCGGGATCATCATGGGGTCGCAAAGCGACTGGCCGACCATGAAGGCCGCGGCCGAGATCCTGGACGAGCTCGGCATCCCCTACGAGACCAGGATCGTCAGCGCGCACCGCACGCCCGACCGGCTGTGGGACTATGGCAAGACCGCCGTCGCGCGAGGCCTCAAGGTCATCATCGCCGGCGCAGGCGGGGCGGCGCACCTGCCGGGGATGATGGCGTCCAAGACCCGGGTGCCGGTGATCGGCGTTCCGGTGCAGACAAAGGCGCTGTCGGGCGTCGATTCGCTCTATTCGATCCTCCAGATGCCCAAGGGCTACCCGGTCGCCACCATGGCCATCGGCGGGGCGGCCAATGCTGGCCTGATGGCCGCCGCGATCCTTGCGACCTCCGACCCCGCCGTGGCCGCGAAGCTGGACGCCTGGCGCGAGGCGCTGTCGGCTTCGATCCCCGAGGAGCCGTCCGATGACTGACGCCCTGCCGCAAGGCGCGACCATCGGGATACTCGGCGGCGGGCAACTGGGGCGGATGCTCTCGGTTGCTGCCAGCCGCCTTGGCTATCGCTGCCACATCTACGAACCCGGCGCCGCCCCTGCGGGCGACGTGGCGCATCGCGTCACCACCGCGCCCTACGAGGACGAAGCGGCGCTGCGCGCCTTCGCGGGTTCGGTCGATGTCATAACCTACGAATTCGAGAACGTGCCGACCTCGGCGCTGGACCTTCTGGAAAGCCTGAAGCCGATCCGCCCCAACCGCCGGGCGCTGGCCGTCAGCCAGGACCGGATCGCCGAGAAGAGCTTTCTGAACGACCTCGGATTGCAGACCGCCCCCTGGTCGCAGGTTGACTCCGAGGCCGATCTTCGCGCCGCCGCCGAAAGCCTCGGCCTTCCCGCGATCCTCAAGACCACCCGCCTCGGTTACGATGGCAAGGGCCAGGCCAGGCTGGACGGCGAAGCCGACATCCCTGCCGCCTGGGCCGCGATGAACGGTGCGGCCTCGGTGCTGGAGGGCTTCGTCGCCTTCGAGCGCGAGGTCAGCGTCATCGCCGCGCGCGCTCTGGATGGCTCGGTCGCATGTTACGATCCGGGCGAGAACATCCACCGCGAAGGCATCCTGCGCACGACCACAGTGCCCGCACGCCTGACCCCCGGCCAGCGCGCCGATGCCGTGCTGATCGCCGCCCGGATCCTGAACGCTCTGGACTATGTCGGCGTGATGGGGGTGGAGCTGTTCGTCACACCGCGCGGGCTTCTGGTCAACGAGATCGCGCCGCGCGTCCACAATTCCGGCCACTGGACGCAACAGGGCTGCACGGTGGACCAGTTCGAACAGCATATCCGCGCCGTGGCGGGCCTGCCGCTCGGCGACGGCAACCGCCATGCCGACGTGGTGATGGAGAACCTGATCGGCGACGACGTGCTGCGGGTGCCCGACCTCTTGAAGGCCTGTGACACGGCTGTCCATCTTTACGGCAAGGGCGCGCCCCGCCCCGGTCGGAAGATGGGCCATGTGAACCGGATCATCCGCGCCTGACGCCTCCTCGTGCGCCTGCGGCTTCTCGTCGGCGGGCCCTCGCGAGGAGAAGCCGAAGGCGCACGACGAGCCTCAGCGCAGGAACCGCCCTTCCCGCAGGAAGTGGATCACCTGCCGGATCACCGTCGGGTTGACCATCATCCAGGTGTGGCTGACCGGCAGCGTCAGGTGGTCCGCCATCCCCTCCAGCCGGGTCGAGGCCACCGTCACCTTGCCGTCGTCCGGCCCCGGCAGAAGCTGGCTGAACCAGGGGCTGACCGAGCGCGTCCCCGCGATGATACCCAGCGGAAAATCGGCCGGGGGCAGGCGGTTCGGCCAGCTGTCCGGCCCGGTGCCCAAGGACAGGCCGGCGGGGCCGTTGATCATCTGGAACACCTTCCAGTCGCCGAAATGATCCACCAGTTCCGACCCGTGATTGGGCGGAGCCAGCATCACCACGCGGCCCAGCCCCGGCGGATGCCCCCGCGCCAGCCAGTCGCGCACCAGGATACCGCCCATCGAATGGGTGACGAAATGCGTCGTGCCCGCGAAGGGCGCGGCATGGGCGCGGGCGACCTCGGCCACCATCGCCTCGGGCGCGGCCCTGGTGGACGGATAGGCGGCATGGGCCACCGCATAGCCCGCCGCCCGCAGCGCCAGCCCCATGGCCGCAAGCGAGCGCGCCGACCTCGCAAGGCCATGCACCAGGATCACCCGCTCGGTCGGGGCATGTCCTGCGGGGCGGTCGGCGGGCAGGCGAAGGGGCAGTTTCAGGCGCATGGCCGGACCATGCGCGCTTGCAGGGACCTTGGGAAGGGCCGGCAAGCCTGACCCTGCGTCGCGCCGCCTCTGGACAACGGGCCCGACCCCGCGCAACCCTTGGACACCATGGCCCGCTTCAAGCCCCGCATCGCCGTCCGCGCTCTGATCCTGCACCAGGACCGGCTGCTTCTGGTCAACGCCTATCCCGACCGGCGCCTTGGCCTGTGGTGCGCGCCCGGCGGCGGCTGCGAGTCCGGTCAATCGCTTCCCGAAAACCTCGCGCGGGAGGTGATGGAGGAAACCGGCTTGACCATCGCCGTCGGACCGCCCGTCCTTGTGAACGAATTCCACGACCCCGACACCGGCTTTCACCAGATCGACCTGTTCTTCCGCTGCACCATTGCCGGGGGCGAGATCGACGACGCCTGGCAGGACCCCGAGGGCGTCGTCACCGACCGGCGCTTCTACTCGCGCGCCGAGCTTGCCGGCATCCGCTTCAAGCCCGACAGCCTGCCCGAGGCCGCCTGGGGCAATGGTAGCGCCCTCTACGACCCGCTGGAGGCGATCCTCAAATGAGCCGCGCCTTCGTCAACGAGGATGCCGGGGCCGACCGTCCCGACCTGCCGGAACTCCCCGTTCCGCCGGGGCCGAACATCGTCACCCCGCGCGGCCTTGCCGCCCTGCATGCACAGATTGCCCGACGCCAGTTGGATCTTGCTGCCCTGAAGGACCGGCCCGACCGGCTGGACAAGCTGCCCGAGGCCGCCGCCGAGCGGGACCTCCGCTGGCTTGAGGCGCGGCTGAAGGCCGCCGTCGTGATCGACCCGGCCGGGCACGACCTGTCCGAGGTCGCCTTCGGCCTTGCCGTCACCGTCAGCGACCCGGATGGCCGCGAGACCACCTACGAGATCGTGGGCGAGGACGAGGCCGACGCGACGCGCCATCGCATCGCTCCGAACTCCCCGCTCGCGCGCGCTCTTCTCGGCGCGCAGGTTGGCGATGTGGTCACCTGGAAGCGCCCGTCCGGCCCTATCGATCTCGAGATCGTCCGGATCGCCCATGCGGATCCGTGAGCTTTTCACCTCGGAAACCGCGCTGGTCGCTCAATTCTACCGCGAGGCGCCGGATTACTGGCTCATGGCCAAAGGCCGCTGCGACCCGAAGGCGCAGGCGCAGGATTTCTTCATCGACGCCCCGCCGAACTGCGATCCGGCGGACAGCGACCGCCTCGGCCTGTTCCTGAACCACAGGCTTTCGGGCGTGGCCGAAATCTCCTACGGCTTCCCTGAGCCTGGCGACGCCTATCTCGGACTGATGATCCTCGGTCCCTGGGCACAAGGGGCCGGGCATGGCAGGGCCTTCCTCGCCCATGCCGAAACACTCGCCCGCAAACGCCACGCCCCGCGAATTTACCTTGCCGTTCTCGACGTCAATCTGCGTGGTCGGGCCTTCTGGGAACGCGAGGGCTTCCGGGCGACAGGCCTGCGCCGCCAGGATGGCACGACAGGACACTGGATCGAACGGCTTGTGAAACCTCTCTGACACCGGCGCTGCGCTTTCGGGCGTCAAGAGAAAAGGGCGCCCGAAGGCGCCCTTTCCTGTCTCGTTGACCGGATGGATCAGAAGTCCATCCCGCCCATGCCGCCGCCAGCCGGCATCGCCGGGGCAGCCTTCGGCTCGGGGCGGTCGGCGATCATCGCCTCGGTGGTGATCAGCAGCGAAGCCACCGACGCCGCGTCTTCCAGAGCGGTGCGGGTCACCTTGGCCGGGTCGATCACGCCGAACTTGAACATGTCGCCATATTCTTCGGTCTGGGCGTTGAAGCCGAAGTTCTTGTCGTTCGACTCGCGGATCTTGCCCGCGACGACCGAGCCGTCCACGCCGGCGTTGTCGGCGATCTGGCGCAGCGGAGCCTCCAGCGCGCGGCGGATGATGGCGATGCCGGCATCCTGGTCGCTGTTGGCGCCCTTCAGCCCTTCCAGCGTCTTGGCCGCCTGAACAAGGGCCACACCGCCGCCGACGATCACGCCTTCCTGCACGGCCGCACGGGTCGCGTTCAGGGCGTCATCGACGCGGTCCTTGCGCTCTTTCACTTCGACTTCGGTCATGCCGCCGACGCGGATGACGGCAACACCACCGGCGAGCTTGGCCACACGCTCCTGCAGCTTCTCGCGGTCGTAGTCCGAGGTGGTCTCCTCGATCTGGGCGCGGATCTGGCTGACGCGGGCTTCGATCTCCTTCTTGTCGCCGGCGCCGTCGATGATCGTGGTGTCATCCTTCTTGATGACGACCTTCTTGGCGCGGCCCAGCATGTCGAGCCCGACATTCTCCAGCTTCATGCCGAGGTCGTCCGAGATGACCTGGCCACCGGTCAGGATCGCGATGTCCTGCAGCATGGCCTTGCGACGGTCGCCGAAGCCCGGGGCCTTCACGGCCGCGATCTTCAGGCCGCCACGCAGCTTGTTGACGACCAGCGTGGCCAGAGCCTCGCCTTCGACGTCTTCAGCCACGATGACCAGCGGCTTCTGCGACTGGATGACGGCTTCCAGCAGCGGAACCATCGGCTGCAGCGACGACAGCTTCTTCTCGTGCAGC
The DNA here is from genome assembly GCF_008271465.1 of Tabrizicola flagellatus. Classification (GTDB taxonomy): domain Bacteria; phylum Pseudomonadota; class Alphaproteobacteria; order Rhodobacterales; family Rhodobacteraceae; genus Tabrizicola; species Tabrizicola flagellata. The sequence continues at coordinate 63,099 of NZ_VMDU01000005.1, forward strand.
AGGATGAACGCGTCTTCCAGTTCCGCGACCATCTTGTCGGCGTTGGTCACGAAGTAGGGCGACAGGTAGCCGCGGTCGAACTGCATCCCTTCGACCACTTCGACTTCGGTCTCCATGCCCTTGTTCTCTTCGACGGTGATCACACCCTCATTGCCGACCTTCTGCATCGCGTCAGCGATGAAGCGGCCGATCTGGGCCTCGCCGTTGGCCGAGATGGTGCCGACCTGCGCCACTTCGTCCGAGTCCTTGACCGGGCGGGCGGCAGCCTTGATCGCCTCGACGACCTTGTGGGTCGCCAGGTCGATGCCGCGCTTCAGGTCCATCGGGTTCATGCCGGCGGCAACGGCCTTCATGCCCTCGCGGATGATCGCCTGCGCCAGAACGGTCGCGGTGGTGGTGCCGTCGCCGGCCTCGTCATTGGTGCGGGAAGCGACTTCCTTCACCATCTGGGCGCCCATGTTCTCGAACTTGTCGGCGAGTTCGATTTCCTTGGCGACGGTCACGCCGTCCTTGGTGATGCGGGGAGAGCCGAAGGACTTGTCGATCACGACGTTGCGGCCTTTCGGGCCGAGGGTCACCTTCACGGCGTCGGCGAGGATGTTGACGCCGCGCAGCATGCGGTCGCGGGCGTCGGTGTCGAACTTGACGTCTTTAGCAGCCATTATGACAGCTCCTTGAATGGATTGATTGCGGAACGCTTGGGGTGGGATTCCACCCATCTATCCTCAGGCGATGATGCCGAGGATGTCGCTTTCCTTCATGATCAGCAGTTCTTCGCCGTTCAGGGTCACTTCGGTGCCCGACCACTTGCCGAACAGCACGCGATCGCCGGCCTTCACCGACGGGGCGATCAGCTCGCCCGAATCCTTGCGGGCGCCTTCGCCCACGGCAACGACTTCGCCCTCGGCGGGCTTTTCCTTGGCGGTGTCGGGGATGATCAGCCCGCCCTTGGTCTTTTCATCGGACTGGACGCGCTTGACCAGAACACGGTCATGCAGGGGTTTGAAAGCCATCTGGAGGTTCTCCCTTGAGTCACCAGGTTTGAATTCGATTAGCACTCAGGCAAGGCGAGTGCTAACGGCGGTGAGGTAGGCAATCCCGCCCCGCCTGTCAACTCCCCGTCCGGGCGTCGGGAACGGTTTTTCGCATTGCCTTTTGGCGGTCCGATGCCACGATGCCGATCATCCGTCGCAACCGTCCAGTGGTGCCCATGTCCCGCCTTGCCGCCGTCACCCTTGCCCTTGTCCTGTCCTTCCTGCACGCGCTGCCCGCCCTCGCGCTCTGTGGCGGGCGCAATCTGTTCGAGGAGATGGATCCCGCGAAGCTTGCCAGCATCCGTGACGCCGCCGAGGCCGTCCCCTTCCCCAAGGGCAATTTCTGGCAGGCGGTGCGCGGCGACGAGGTCATAACCATCGCCGGCACCTATCATTTCGACGACCCGCGCCACCAGGCGAACCTCGACAAGCTGCAACTCTTCATCGCCGACGCCACGACGGTGTTGGTCGAATCCGGTCCCGAGGAAGAAAAGGCGCTGATGGACCTGGTTGCTCGCGAGCCCGCGCGGATGTTCATCACTACCGGCCCAACGCTCTTTGAACAACTGCCGGCCGAGGTCTGGGCGCAACTGTCCGATGCCATGTCCAAACGCGGCATTCCCGGCTTCATGGCGGCGAAGTTCCGGCCCTGGTATGTGCTGGCCGTCCTGGCCATCCCGCCCTGCGCCATGGAGCAGATGTCCGACCCCAAGGGCCTTGACGGCATGGTGATCGACGCGGCTCTGGCTGCGGGCACGCCCGTCCGCGCGCTGGAGCCATATGACACGATCTTCACCCTGTTCGACAGCATGACCGACGAGGAGATCCTTGCCATGCTGCAATCGACGCTCGCCCTCGAGGACCGGTCCGAGGATCACGCCGTCACCCTCGCCGACAGCTATTTCGCCGGTCGCAGCCGCGAGATCTGGGAGTTCATGCGCCAGATCAGCTATGACCTGCCCGGCTACACCCGCGCGCAGGTGGATGCCGAGTTCGCGCGGATGGAAGAGCTGCTGATGAATGCCCGCAACCGCGCCTGGATTCCGGTGCTGACCCAGGCAGCGAAGGAAGGCCCCGTGGTCGCCGCCTTCGGCGCGCTGCATCTTTCGGGCGAGCAGGGCGTGCTGAACCTGCTCCGGCAACAGGGCTTCAGTCTGACCGAGTTGCAGTTTTGATCCTGCCGGGGCGCATCGAGCGACTGTTCATCCTCGACCTCGGCCTGTTCGAGGTGCGGGGCGGCGAGCGCATCATCGGCATCCCGGCCTATCTGCTGGAAACCGACCGCGGCCAGCGCATCCTGATCGACACGGGCTTTCCCCCGGACTACCTGACCGACCCCGACCGGCCCGCGCGCGACGGGCTGCCCCGCTTTGGCCGGCTGATCGACTTCCGCCCCGACCAGACTGCCGAGGGCGCGCTGGCGCTGCTGGGGCTCAGGCCCGCCGACATCGACCTGGTGATCCTCAGCCACGGGCACATCGACCACGTCGGCTCGCTGCCGCTTTTCGCCCATGCCCCCGTGGTCCTGACCGACCGCGAACGGGCCGAGCCCGCGCCGCTCTACTTCGGCGACGCCCCCCCGATCGCCTGGCCCGAGACAACCTACGTCCGGATCGAGGCCGACACCCCGGTCTGCGAGGGGCTGACCCTGGTCCCCACTCCCGGCCACACGGCGGGGCATCTGTCGGCGCTGGTGACGCTCGCTGACGGGCGCAGCGCGATCCTGGCCATCGACGCGCTGAACCGCATTTCGGAACCCGCCGAGGGCTTTGCCGATTCCGCCGATCCCGCCGCCTCGCAGGCCTCGGCCAGTTACCTGTTGTCGGTTGCCCCGCCCGAGGCGGTGCTGATCTACGGCCACGAGCCGACACAATGGCCACTGCTGCCCAAGGCGCCCCGGCCGTGGTAGAGGCCCATCGCCAGGGTGTGCTGCTGCTTCTCGCATCCACCCTGGCCTGGAGCACCTCGGGCCTCTTCGCCCGCGCCATTCCGCTGGACACGCCGACCGTGATCCTCTGGCGCGGGCTGGCGGGGGCGGCGGGGCTGGTCGTGGTGCTGCTCTGGCTGCGCGGACGGCAAGGCTTCGGCGATTTCGTCCGGCTTGGCCCGGCGGGCTGGGGCTATGCGCTCTGTTCGGGCCTTGGCATGCTGTTCTTCGTCGGCAGCCTGAAGGCCACCTCGATCGCCCATGTCGCGATCATCTATGCCACGCTGCCCTTCGTCGCGGCCTTCCTCGGCTGGTGGCTCCTGCGCGAGGCGCCGGGGCGCGCGGGTCTTGCCGCCGCCGGTCTGGCGCTGGCGGGGGCGACGATCATGGTCGGCCTCGGCGGCGACGGCACGCTGATCGGCGATGCCATGGCCTTCGGCATGGTGCTGGCCATGGCCGGCATGATCCTGATCTTGCGCGGCCGGCCCGAGACGCCCACGCTCGCCGCCGGGATCGTCTCGGCGATCTGGGCGCCGCTCGTCATGGCGCCCTTCGCCACGGTCGAGGGCCTGACCGCCTGGAACATTACCCTGCTTGTCGCCTTCGGCCTGGTGAACTCCACCGCCGGGCTGGCACTGTTCATCCTCGGCTCGCGCCACACCTCGCCGGTCGAAACCGCGCTGATCGGTGCGCTGGAAACCGCGCTGACCCCGGTCTGGGTCTGGCTGGTGTTCCACGAGACGCCGACGCCCCCGACCCTGGTCGGCGGGGCGATGGTGATGGCGGCCTCGGTCGGCCATATCCTGTGGACCGCGCGGCAACCGGCCCCGCGCTAGCGCATGGGGGCGCCCGGACAGGGCGCCCCCCCCCGGCAGCCTTAACGCTGGCCGGCCTTGCCGGGGATCATCCCCCGTTTCGGCACCAGTTTCGGCCCCTGCGGCCCTTTCGGCCCCTTCAGGACCGCCGGGTCGAACCCCGGCCCCTTCGCCGCCTTCTGCAACGGCTTCAACCCCGCCATGGCGGGTCTTCCAGTCTTGGTCTTCGGCATGATCTGCCCCTGTATTGAATAGGATGGATGGACCGGCGCGCGACCGGTCGCGAAACGGCGCTCAGGCCGAAACGGTCTTGTCCATTCTCAGGGCACTCCTCGGGTGAAGGGCTGCACTCGGGCCATCGGGCCCCGCTCATGCCCCCCAGGGGGGCGTCAGACGGTCAGGTCCATGACACGACAACTCCTCTGCCAAGGCGGGCATCCTGCCACATCCCGCCCCGCGTGACAATCGCCCCGCCCTCGCCTATACCGCGCGCGAAAACCGCAACACCCAAGGGCATCCCATGACCACCCTCGTCTTCGGCCACAAATCCCCCGACACCGATTCCACCGGCTCTCCGATCATCTGGGCCTGGTATCTGAACGAGACCGGCACCCCGGCGAAACCCGTCCTGCTGGGAGAGCCGAACACCGAAGCCGCCTTCGTGTTGCGCCGCTGGGGGTTGGACAAGCCCGAAATCATCCAGGACGTGACCGCGGACGACAAGGTGGTGATCGTCGATACCAACAACCCGGCCGAATTGCCGCCCTCGATCAACGAGGCCAAGGTGCAGGGCATCATCGACCACCACATGCTGGTCGGCGGTCTCAAGACGAAGAACCCCATCGACATCACCATCCGCCCGCTGGCCTGCACCGCCACCATCATGCACGACCTGATGGGCGACGCGCTGGCCAAGGCGCCGGCGGCGATCAAGGGCGCGATGCTGTCCTGCATCCTGTCCGACACGCTGGAATTCCGCAGCCCCACCACCACCCCGCACGACCGCGCCGTGGCCGAGAAGCTGGCGGCCGATCTTGGCGTCTCGATCCCCGAACTGGCCGCGCAGATGTTCGAGGCCAAGTCGGATGTCTCGGCCTTCTCGGATGCGGAACTGCTGCGGATGGACAGCAAGGAATACACTGTCGCCGGCAAGGAACTGCGCGTCTCGGTGCTGGAGACCACCGCGCCCAAGGTGCTCCTCGACCGCAAGGACAGCCTGATGCGGTCCATGGTGGACGTGGCGAAAGAGGACGGCGCCGACCAGGTCCTGCTGTTCATCATCGACATCCTGAAGGAAGAGGCGACGCTGCTGGTCCCGAACGACCTGGTGAAGCAATTGGCCGAGGCCTCGTTCGGTGCAAAGGTCACCGGCGACACCGTGGTCCTGCCCGGCATCATGAGCCGCAAGAAGCAGATCATCCCGGCGCTGAAACTGTGAAACCGCAGGCGGGCCTCCGGCGTTGAGACCGGACGCCCGCCCCTTCCCCGACCTGGCCGCTGCGGCCTGCCGACGAGGCCCCGAATGACCGAGATCCTCCGCTCGCTCGCCGACCTGACCGGCCGTTATGATGCCGTGTTCTGCGATCTCTGGGGCTGCCTGCACAACGGCAAGGCGGCCTATCCGGCGGCGGTGGCGGCCCTTCAGGGGTTCCGCGCCTCGGGCGGCAAGGTCGTCCTGCTGACCAACGCGCCGCGCCCGATGTCCAGCGTGGTCGCGCAACTCGACGGCCTGTCGGTGCCGCGCGATGCCTGGGATCTCATCGTGACCTCGGGAGATGCGGCGCAGATGGGGATGCTGTCGGGTGCCGTCGGGCGAAAGGTCCACCACATCGGCGCCCCGAAGGACGAGGCCTTCTTCACCGATTTCGCCGGGGACCTGGCCGCCTATGCCGCCACCCAGCCCCCCATCGAGCGGGTGCCGCTGCGCGAGGCCGAGGGCATCGTCTGCACCGGCCTGCGCGACGACCTGACCGAGACGCCCGACGACTACCGCGCCGCGCTGTTGCTGGGCAAGACGCTGGACCTGCCCATGCTCTGCGCCAACCCCGACATCGTGGTGGACCTCGGCGACCGCCGGCTTTACTGCGCTGGCGCCCTGGCCGAGGCCTACGAGGCGATGGGCGGCCGGACGCTCTATTTCGGCAAGCCGCATCCGCCGATCTACGACCTTGCCCGTCGCCGTCTGGCCGAGGCGGGCGCGCCGGCAGACCCCGCGATCCTCTGCATCGGAGACGGGATTTCCACCGACATACGCGGCGGAATAGGCGAGGGGCTGGACACGCTGTTCATCAGCGGCGGGCTCGAAGCCGACCGCTTTGGCCCCGACCCGGAGAATCCCGATCCCGCCCGGCTGGACGACTGGCTCGACGGGCTGGAACTGTCGCCCACCTACGCCATGGGCCGTCTGCGCTGACTGCGCAGCAACATTCGTTCACAGACGAAAGTCCGATTGAACAATTCTTGCGTGACCGATTGTGCTGCGTCGCAGCGCGTGCTAGGGTGCCGCATGACCGGAAGGGATTCGGACCCCATGCTCGACAACATGCCCCGCGGAACGATCTGCATCGAGGACATCGAGATCGGCATGTCCCGCCATCTGATGAAGGTCATCACCGACCGCGACATCGAGCTGTTCGCCGAAGTCTCGACCGACCGGAACCCGGTCCACCTCGACGACGCCTATGCCCAGGACACGATCTTCGAGGGCCGCATCGCCCACGGGATGCTGACCGCCGGGCTGATCTCGGCGGTGATCGGGGAACAGCTTCCGGGCCACGGCACGGTCTATCTGGGGCAAAGCCTGAAGTTCATGGCACCCGTCCGCCCCGGCGACATGGTGCGCGCCGAGGTCACCGTCACCGGCATCGACCACGCCAAACGCCGGGTGACCCTTGAAACCCTCGCCTCGGTCGGTAAAACCGTAGTCGTGAAGGGCGAGGCGCTGGTACTGGCGCCCAGCCGCAAGTTCGACTGACGGGGCAGACGCCCCCTGAAGGGCGCGGATGCAGATTCATCAGGATTTCCAGTGGCTTGATCCGGCCGCCCGGGGCACATCTTGCGCGATGGGCAATTTCGACGGGGTGCATCTCGGCCATCAGTCGGTGATCGACCTCGCGCGCGGTCGCGGCCCCCTCGGCATCGTCACCTTCGAGCCGCATCCGCGTCAGGTCTTTGCCCCCGAGGCCCCGCCCTTCCGGCTGATGAACGCCGAGGCGCGGGCGAACCGGCTGGCCAAGCTCGGCGTGCAGCACCTGTTCCAGCTGCCGTTCAACCGCGCGCTTGCCGCGCTCACGCCCGAGGAATTCGCCCGCGACGTGCTGGCCAAGGGGCTGGGGATTTCCCATGTCGTCGTCGGCGCCGATTTCTGCTTCGGCAAGGGCCGCGCCGGCACCGCCCGAGACCTTGCCGCGCTGGGGGACCGCTTCGGCTTTGACACCACCATCGCGCCGCTGGTCCAGATCGCCGGACGCGAGGTCTCTTCCACCGCGATCCGCGAGGCGCTGAGCGAGGGGCGCCCCCGCGACGCCGCCGCCATGCTGGGCCACCTGCACCGGATCGAGGGCGAAGTGATCCATGGCGAGAAGCGGGGCCGCGAGCTTGGCTATCCCACCGCAAACATGGCGCTGACCGGCCTGCACCTGCCGCGCTTCGGGGTCTACGCGGTGAAGGTCGATGTGCTGACCGGCCCCCATGCCGGGTCCTACATGGGCGCTGCGAGCCTTGGCGTGCGGCCGATGTTCGCGGGCGAGGTGCCGAACCTCGAGACCTATCTCATGGATTTCAAGGGCGACCTCTACGGCCACCACCTTTCCGTCGCGCTGGTGGACTTCCTGCGCCCCGAACTGAAGTTCGACGGCCTGCCCGCCCTGATCGCGCAGATGGAGGCCGACTGCGCCCAGGCCCGCGCCATCCTGTCCGCGTCATGACCGGGCTCCGCCCCCGGTTCTGGGAGATGGTGCCGCTCTCGAAACTCACCCCGGCCGAGTGGGAGGCGCTCTGCGACGGCTGCGGCAAGTGCTGCCTGAACAAGCTGGAATACGAGGACACCGGCGAGGTCGCCTATACCCGCATTGCCTGCCGCCTGTTCGACGGAAATACCTGCCAGTGCCGCGACTATCCGAACCGCAAGCGCTATGTCCCGGAATGTGTGGTCCTGACGCCCAAGAAGCTTCCGAAGATCGCCTACTGGTTGCCCGCAACTTGCGCCTACAAGCGCCTTTATCAGGGCATTCCACTGCCCGACTGGCATCCCCTGGTCACCGGAGACCCTGACAGCACCCACAGGGCAGGCCAGTCGGTCAAAGGCATAACCATCCCCGAAGGCCTGGTCCCCGAGGAGGACTGGGAAGACTACCTGATCGAGGAAACCCCCTGATGCGCTTTGCCTCCGACAACACCTCTGGCGCCGCCCCCGAGATCCTGGCCGCGATCCTGAAGGCCAACGAGGGCTACGAGCGCAGCTACGGCGCCGATGCGGCCATGGCCCGCGTCACCGATCTGGTGCGCGAGATCTTCGAGGCTCCGCACGCCGAAGTCCGCCTTGTCGCCACCGGCACCGCCGCCAATGCGCTGGCCATCGCGACCCATGTCCAGCCCTGGGACGCGGTGTTCTGCCACACCCATGCCCATATCGCCGAGGACGAATGCAACGCGCCCGAGTTCTATTCCGGCGCCAAGCTGGTGCTGGTCCCCGGCGCGCATGGCAAGATCACGCCCGACGCTCTCGCGCTGGCGCTCTCCACCACCGGGGAAAGCGGCGTGCATGGCGTGCAGCGGGGGATGCTGTCGCTGACCAATGTCACCGAGGCCGGGACCGTCTATACCCCGGCCGAGATCGCCGCGCTGACGGCGCTCGCGAAGGCCAGGGGCATCCCCTGCCACCTGGACGGCGCGCGCTTCGCCAATGCACTGGTCGCCACCGGCGCGACGCCCGCCGAGATGACCTGGAAGGCCGGGATCGACGTGCTGTCGCTGGGCGGCACCAAGAACGGCTGCCTGGGGGTCGAGGGCGTGGTCCTCTTCAACCCGGCCAAGGCCTGGGAACTGGAACTCCGCCGCAAGCGGGGCGGGCATCTCTTTTCCAAGCACCGGTTCCTGTCGGCACAGATGGAGGCCTATCTGACCGACGGCCTCTGGCTGCGGCTGGCGGCCCGGGCCAATGCCATGGGCCAGCGCCTGGCGCAGGGCCTGCGCGATCGGCAGGCGCATGTGCCCCCGGCGGACGCCAACATGCTGTTCCCGGAATGGTCCGCGGGGCATCACGACAGGCTCGAGGCCGCCGGCGCGGTCTATTACCGCTGGACGGCACCCGAGGGGCGCGAGAAGGCGCGGCTCGTCGCCAGCTGGTGCACCACCGAGGCCGAGGTGGATGCCTTCCTGAACGCCTTCTGACCCTGCGTTTTTCGCGCCGTTAGCGGTCGCGCCGGTTTGCAAGCGCAGCACCGGGTGATAAGCGGGGGCCGTCACGAATCCGTCACCGAGGACGCCATGCCCGCCGTCACCGAACCCAAGCTCATCGCCGGCAATGCCAACCAGCCGCTGGCCAAGGCCATCGCGCGGCGCATGTCGATGCACCGGGGGATGAGCGTCAATCTCGTCGATGCCCGGGTCGAACGCTTCAACGACCAGGAGATCTTCGTCGAGGTCTTCGAGAACGTCCGCGGCGAGGACATGTATGTCATCCAACCGACCTCGAACCCGGCGAACGACAACCTGATGGAACTGCTCATCATGGTCGATGCGCTGCGCCGGTCCTCGGCCAGCCGGATCACCGCCGTGATCCCCTATTTCGGCTATGCCCGCCAGGACCGCCGCGCCAAGGCGCGCACCCCGATCAGCGCCAAGCTGGTGGCGAACCTGATCGAGACGGCGGGCGTGGACCGCGTGCTGACGCTGGACCTGCACGCTGCCCAGATCCAGGGCTTCTTCGACATCCCGGTGGACAACCTCTATGCCGCCCCGGTCTTCGCGCTGGACATCGAGCACCATTTCAAGGGCCAGATGGACGACATCATGATCGTCTCGCCCGACGTGGGCGGCGTGGCGCGGGCGCGGGAACTGGCCAAGCGGATCAGCGCCCCTCTCGCCATCGTGGACAAGCGGCGCGAGAAGGCCGGCGAGGTGGCCGAGATGACCGTGATCGGCGACGTGAAGGGCCGCAAGTGCATCATCGTCGATGACATCTGCGACACCGCCGGGACGCTCTGCAAGGCCGCCGAGACGCTGATGGAGGCCGGGGCGACCGAGGTCCACAGCTACATCACCCATGGCGTGCTTTCGGGGCCGGCGGTGGAACGGGTGGCGAATTCGGTGATGAAATCGCTGGTCATCACCGACTCGATCGAACAGGGCGACAAGGTGAAGGTGGCGAAGAACATCCGCATCGTCCCCACCGCCCCGATGTTCGCTCAGGCGATCCTGAACATCTGGGGCGGGATGTCCGTCTCCAGCCTGTTCGAGACCGACACCCTGGTCCCGATCTATGAGGGTCTCTACCAGCGCCCCTGATCCGCTGACGCGAATCCGTGCCGGTCTTGCCATAAAGTCAGCGCAATGCCGGTGTAACCCACGGATTGTTGCGGGCCTGCGTTGAATGCGGGCCTGAACTGAATGGGCGGCCAGCAGATGCAGTCAAACGCCATGCCTGCGGAACCGGGGCTTTCGCGCCTCGTGCGCTTTCTGCCGGTCGAGGTGCGGCTTCTGGCCGTCACGGCCCTTGTCGGCGCCCTGGCCGTGGTGCTCGTCCTCGCGATGGGGCGGTCGGTGAACTTGCCGCCGTTCCTGGCCGGTTATGCCGCCACGCTGGGCCTTGCCCTGATCGGCGGCTATGTGCGGCAGGCGAAGGCCACCCCGCGGATCGCCCTGGCGCTGGTTGGCGCCGCCATCTTCACCGGCTTCACCGCCGTCTCCTCGATCTTCATCTTCGCGCTTTTCCCGCTGCCGAACCCGCTGATCGACCCCGCGCTGATCCGGGCCGACGCCGCGCTGGGCTATGACTGGCCGACCGTCGTTGCCTGGCTGGCCGACTATCCCGGCCTGGCCTGGCTTCTGGGCTGGATCTACCACACGTCCCTGGTCCAGATCCTCCTGACCATCGTCGTGCTGGCCGCCCTCTCGCGACCGACCGAACTGCACCGTTTTCTCCTTGTCGGCATGCTGACGCTGATCCTGGCGGTGGCGATCTGGTGGGTCGTGCCCAGCGTCGGCCCCTCGGCCTTTCACAGCATCCCCGAGGCGCAGCGGCAGGCGACCGGGCTCTACTTCAACCCCGCCTATGGCCAGCATCTCCTGAAACTGGTCGAGGTAGGCCCTGGCCGGATCAGCCCCGAGGTTATCACCGGCGTCGTGGCCTTCCCCTCCTACCACATGATCATGGCGCTGATGGTGGTCTGGTTCACCCGCGCCACGCCGGTTTTCCTGCCCGCATTGGCGGTCAACACCGCCATGGTGCCGGCGACGCTGACCCATGGCGGCCACCACCTGGTCGATCTTCTTGCCGGACTTTTGGTATTCGCCCTTGGCGTCTGGATGGCCAACCGGCTGATCCGCAGGGCCTAGGTCACGTCCCAGTCATCCTCGTCGCGCAGCGGCCCGATCGCCAGCCAGTCGGCCCGGATCCGTGCAATGCGGGTATCGGCCCAGGTGCGGAACACGATCACGAAGCCGGTCGCGGTGACGTTCTCGGCGGTGATGTCCACGCGCGAGTTCGTCTGGTGGTCGATGTCCCATAGCGAGATGCCGACGGTGACCACGGGCGGCGCCTGGAACGCCTCGCTGTAGCGCTGGTCGTGCCGCACCTCGCGCGGGCCGGATCCGGTCCACATCGCGCCGTCATGCGCAAAGTCGGTGAACAGCATCGTGGTGCCCCGATCAATGCCGACAGCCCCGGAAATGCGCCGCATCACGACAGCCTGACCTCAAACTCGGGCGTCATGATGCCGAAACTTCTGGCCGAGGGCCAGAAAAATGCAAAGGCCCCGCACTTGCGGGGCCTTCGTAGGCAGGTCTGGCAATCGGCTTACAGCCCAGCCGCCGCCCGCATCGCGTAGAGGTCGGCCACCGCCTTGTCGGCCGCGTCCTTGTCCGGGTTGACGGCCGCCGCCTCGCAGGCATCGGCCACCAGCGCGTCCAGCGTCGCCGGGGTCAGTTCGTCCAGAGGAACCGCCTGTTCGGCCAGGACCGAAACGCCCGTCGCGCTGATCTCGGCAAAGCCGCCGGTCACCACATAGGCCTTCGTGCCCTCTGCGCCGACCACCCTCAGCAGGCCTGGCCGCAGCGAGGTGATGGTGGCCGCATGGCCCTCCATCGCCGTCAGATCGCCCGTTGCGCCGGGGATCTGGACCTCGGATGCCGGGAACGACGCGAGGCGCCGTTCCGGGCTGACGAGATCGAATTGAACCGAGCTGGCCATCTTGCCCCCTTACGCCGCTGCCGCAGCGAGCTTGGCGGCCTTGGCCTTCACTTCCTCGATGTCGCCGACCATGTAGAATGCCGCCTCCGGCAGGTGGTCATACTCGCCGTTCACCACCGCCTTGAACGAGGCGATCGTCTTTTCCAGCGGCACCTGCACGCCGTCCGAGCCGGTGAAGACCTTCGCCACGTCGAACGGCTGCGACAGGAAGCGCTGGATCTTCCGGGCGCGGGCCACGGTCAGCTTGTCCTCTTCCGAAAGTTCGTCCATCCCGAGGATGGCGATGATGTCCTGCAGCGACTTGTAGCGCTGAAGGATCCCCTGCACCGAACGGGCGACGTTGTAGTGCTCCTCGCCCACGATCTGCGGGTCGAGGATGCGGCTCGTCGAGTCGAGCGGGTCCACCGCCGGGTAGATCCCGAGTTCCGAGATCGCCCGCGACAGAACCGTGGTGGCGTCGAGGTGGGCAAACGACGTGGCCGGCGCGGGGTCGGTCAGGTCGTCGGCCGGAACGTAGATCGCCTGCACCGAGGTGATCGAGCCGGCCTTGGTCGAGGTGATGCGTTCCTGCAGCGCGCCCATGTCGGTGGCCAGCGTCGGCTGGTAGCCCACGGCCGAAGGGATACGGCCCAGAAGCGCCGACACTTCCGAACCCGCCTGGGTGAAGCGGAAGATGTTGTCCACGAAGAACAGAACGTCGGTCCCCGACTGGTCGCGGAACTGTTCGGCCAGGGTCAGGCCAGTCAGCGCCACGCGGGCACGGGCCCCCGGGGGTTCGTTCATCTGGCCATAGACCAGCGCCACCTTGGAGGCGGACAGGTCGTCGATCTTGATGACGCCCGATTCGATCATCTCGTGATAGAGGTCGTTGCCCTCGCGGGTCCGCTCGCCCACACCGGCGAACACCGAATAGCCCGAGTGCACCTTGGCGATGTTGTTGATCAGTTCCATGATCAGAACCGTCTTGCCCACGCCAGCGCCGCCGAAGAGGCCGATCTTGCCGCCCTTGGCATAGGGCGCCAAGAGGTCGATCACCTTGATGCCGGTCACCAGGATCTGGCTTTCCGTCGCCTGCTCGCTGAAGGCCGGGGCGGGCTGGTGGATCGCCCGGGTTTCCTTGGCCACGACCGGGCCCTTCTCGTCCACCGGCTCGCCGATGACGTTCAGGATGCGGCCCAGCGTCGCGTCGCCCACGGGCACCGAGATCGGTGCGCCCAGGTCCTTCACGGCGGTGCCGCGCACAAGGCCTTCGGTCGCGTCCATGGCGATGGTGCGCACGGTGTTCTCGCCGAGGTGCTGCGCGACCTCGAGGATCAGGCGCTTGCCGTTGTTGGTGGTTTCCAGCGCGTTCAGGATCGCGGGCAGCGCGCCATCGAACTGAACGTCGACGACGGCGCCGATGACCTGCGTCACCTTGCCGGTGCCAGCGGATGCTTTCGGGGCTTTTGCCATTGTCTTTTACTCCGGGTTCGTCAGAGCGCCTCGGCGCCCGAAATGATTTCGATGAGTTCCTTGGTGATCGCGGCCTGACGGCTCCGGTTGTACTGGATCGTCAGCTTGTTGATCATGTCGCCGGCATTGCGGGTCGCGTTGTCCATCGCGGACATCCGCGCGCCCTGCTCCGAGGCGCCGTTTTCCAGAAGGGCGGTGAAGATCTGCGTGGCCACGCCGCGCGGCAGAAGGTCGGCCAGGATCGCCTCTTCCGAGGGTTCGTAGTCGTACAGTGCCGAAGCGCCGGTGGCTTCGAACTTGGCCGGGATCACCTGCTGTTCGGTCGGGATCTGGCTGATGACCGACTGGAAGCGGTTGTAGAAGATCGTCACCACGTCGGCCTCGCCGGCCTCGAAGGCCGCCATGACCTCGCGGGCGATGGCCTGCGCATTGGCATAACCCACGCGCTTGACCTCGCTCAGATCGACATGGCCGACAAAGGCATTGCCCCAGTCGCGCTTCAGCTGCTCGCGGCCCTTCTTGCCGACGGTCAGGATCTTCACCGTCTTGCCCGCCGCCACAAGTTCGTTGGCGCGGGTGCGCGCCAGCTTGACGATGGACGAGTTGAAGCCGCCGCAAAGGCCGCGCTCCGAGGTCATCACCACCAGAAGATGCACCTGGTCCTTGCCGTTCCCGGCCAGAAGCTTCGGCGCGCCTTCCCCGGTGCCGACGCCGGCGGCCAGGGCCGACATCACCGCCGTCATCCGCTCGGCGAAGGGTCGGGCGGCCTCGGCAGCCTCCTGCGCCCGCCGCAGCTTGGCTGCGGCGACCATCTGCATCGCCTTGGTGATCTTCCGCGTGTTCTTCACGCTTCCGATCCGGTTCTTGAGGTCCTTCAGGCTGGGCATCTGCCTACTCCTTCAGGGCGCTTCAAGCGAAGGTCTTGGCGAAGGCGTCGAGTTCCGCGCGGATGGCCTTTTCCAGATCGCCCGCCACCTTGCGGTCGTTCTTGGTGATGTCGTCCAGCAGCGCCTTGCCCTTGGTGCGCAGGTGCTGCAGCAGACCCGCCTCGAACCGGCCCACGTCCTTGACCGCGATCTTGTCGAGATAGCCGTTGGTGCCGGCGAAGATCACGCAGACGATCTCGGCGTTGGTCATCGGCGAATACTGGTTCTGCTTCATCAGCTCGGTCAGGCGCGCGCCGCGGTTCAGGAGCGCCTGGGTCGAGGCGTCGAGGTCGGAACCGAACTGCGCGAAGGCCGCCATCTCGCGGTACTGCGCCAGTTCCAGCTTCACCTTGCCCGCGACCGACTTCATCGCCGAGGTCTGGGCCGAGGAGCCCACGCGGCTCACCGACAGACCGGTGTTCACGGCCGGACGGATGCCCTGATAGAACAGTTCGGTTTCCAGGAAGATCTGACCGTCGGTGATCGAGATCACGTTGGTCGGGATATAGGCCGACACGTCGCCCGCCTGGGTCTCGATGATCGGCAGCGCCGTCAGCGAACCGGCGCCGAAATCCTCGTTCAACTTGGCCGAACGTTCCAGCAGGCGCGAGTGCAGGTAGAACACGTCGCCCGGATAGGCCTCGCGCCCCGGCGGACGACGCAGCAGCAGCGACATCTGGCGATAGGCCACGGCCTGCTTGGACAGGTCATCGTAGATGATCAGCGCATGGCGACCGTTGTCGCGGAAGTATTCCGCCATGGCGGTGGCCGAATAGGGCGCCAGGAACTGCATCGGCGCGGGGTCCGAAGCGGTGGCGGCCACGACGATCGTGTAGGCCATGGCGCCGGTCTCTTCCAGCTTCTTCACCAGCTGGGCAACGGTGGACCGCTTCTGCCCGACCGCGACATAGACGCAGTAGAGCTTCTTCGATTCGTCCGAACCGGCGGCTTCGTTGTAGGACTTCTGGTTCAGGATCGTGTCCAGCGCCACGGCGGTCTTGCCGGTCTGCCGGTCGCCGATGATCAGTTCCCGCTGGCCACGGCCGACGGGGATCATCGCGTCCACTGCCTTCAGGCCGGTCGCCATCGGCTCATGCACCGACTTGCGCGGAATGATGCCCGGCGCCTTCACGTCGGCCACGCGGCGCTCGGAGGCCTTGATCGGCCCCTTGCCGTCGATCGGGTTGCCCAGCGCGTCCACGACGCGGCCCAGAAGCCCGTCGCCCGCCGGCACGTCCACGATGGCCTTGGTGCGCTTGACGGTGTCGCCTTCCTTGATGTCCCGGTCGTCGCCGAAGATAACGATACCGACGTTGTCCACTTCCAGGTTCAGCGCCATCCCGCGGATGCCGCCGGGGAATTCGACCATCTCGCCGGCCTGCACGTTGTCGAGGCCATGCACACGGGCAATCCCGTCGCCGACCGACAACACGCGGCCGACTTCGGCCACTTCCGCGTCCTTGCCGAAGTTCTTGATCTGCTCCTTCAGGATCGCAGAGATCTCAGCAGCCTGGATTCCCATCACCCAACCTCTTTCATTGCATTTTGCAGGGCCGCGAGCTTTGCCTTGACCGAAGTGTCGATCATGGTCGAGCCCAGCTTGACGACAAGACCGCCGATGAGGCTTTCATCGACGGTCGTTTTCAGTTTCACGGTCTTGCCGACGCGGGCCTTCAGCGTCTCGGCAAGTTTCTTCGACTGGGCCGCGGTCAGCGCGCGGGCGGCGGTGACCTCGGCGGTCACTTCGCCCTTCTCGGCGGCGATCATGTCGGTCAGCTGCGCGGCGAACTGCGGCAGCACGAACAGGCGGCGCTTGTCGGCCATCAGTGCGAGTGTATTCGCGGTCAGGGTGGACAGGCCCAGCTTCGCGCCGATCGCGGCGATCACCTTGCCCTGATCCTCGCGGCTGACGACCGGAGAGGCGATCATCGCGCGCAGCTCCTCGCTGGCGGCCAGCGTCTCGGTCAGCGCGGCGGCATCGGCTTCAAGTTCCTTCAGCCCGCCGCCTTCCTTGGCCAGATCGAACAAGGCCGACGCATAGCGTGCGGCAATGCCCAGAGAGATCGAAGCTGGTTCTGACACGTCAACCCTTCCGCTGTCTCGTGCCCTGGGCTCTTGCGAACCGGGCGGTCCATCGGCGCACACCTCGGCCCTGCGGCCGTGGCGAAAGCCATCCGTCGCGGGCGTCCTTAGCAGAGCCTCTGCCACCCCGCAACCGGGTTGAACACGGTTTCTTGAGGGCATCGGGACGCAGATTGTCGCTGTTTGCGCAATCGCCGCGCGGGCGGAAGAGGCTTGTCCCGCCCGCCCCGTCTCCGCATGGCCGGCAGCATCGACTCAAGCGGTGTCGCGACGGCGGTGCCCGGGCTTTGCCCACCATGGATTCGGCCTCGTCCACGCGGTCACTCTGTCTCACAACCGCGTCAGGCAAGGCGCCTGGCGGTTGCCTCTCCGCGCTGTGTTAGCGATCAATGCGTTCGGAATGTGACAGACGAAAGGGAAGCTGGGACATGACGATTTCACGGCGCAGCATCATCGGGGCCGGCGCGGGGCTTCTCGCCCTTCCCGTCCTCGCCCGGGCCGAGACCAAGGCGCCGGTGCGCAGCAACACCTCTGCCTTCATCGCGCAGGACTGGCGCGACCATTTCGACAGCCTCGGTGTCGCGACCATCGTCGCCGATACCGGCTCACGCGCCCTGCATTTCTGGAGCGCGGACGGCTCCGACTATCGCATCTATCCCACTTCGGTGCCGATGACCGACGAGCTGACCAAGCGTGGCTATACCGAGATCGTGCGCAAGAAGGTCGGCCCCAGCTGGACGCCCACGCCCTCGCAGATGCAGCGCTACCCCGACTGGAAGCCGATCGGCCCCGGCCCGGACAACCCGCTCGGCACCCATGCCATGTATCTGTCCTGGCCGGCTTATATCATCCACGGCACCCACGACACGCGGAAGATCGGCCGCCGCTCCTCGGACGGCTGCATCGGCCTCTACAATGAGAACATTGCCGAACTCTTCGCGCTCTGCCCGATCGGCACCCGCGTCCGGGTGATCTGAACCGCCCCCGGCCAGAGAGGGCACCTCCCCCGCCCCCGCTCTTGCCCTTTACCCAAATACTCCCGCCGGAGGCGCCGACGCCGGCCCCGGGGCACCCGGCATCCCACCGGGCGCCTCCGTCCTCACTCCCGGTTCAGCGCCGGTTCGGGCGCGCCCTTGCCGACGCCCTCCAGCACGCGCAACGGCTTCTTCACCGCCGCGCGCAGGCCGCCCTGCGTCGGCGCATAGACCTGCTTCGATGCCTCGACCATCAGCACGCCGCCCGCCAGCCAGGGCATCTTGCGCCCGAAGGCCTCCCAGAAATCCGCCGACCGCAGCCAGAACCGCGTGCCAAGCGGCGGGGCGAACAGCACCGAACAGTTGCGTTCCGGCGTGAAGCCATGCCGCTTCAGCTGCGCCTCCAGCTGCGCCACCGAATAGGGCCGCCCGAACCCGAAGGGCGTCTCGTCGCGCCGCGACCACAGGCCGCCCCGGTTCGGCACGATGAACAGCGCCCGCCCGCCCGGCCCGAGGACGCGCGTCGATTCCTCCAGCACCGCCGAAGGGTTCTCCGAGGTCTCCAACCCGTGCATCAGCACCAGCCGGTCCACGAGGCCCGTGGGCAGAGGCCAGGCGGTGTCCTCGCACAGGACGCTGACGTTCTCCATCCCCGCCGGCCAGGGCATCACCCCCTGCGGCCCCGGCATCAGCCCGATCACACGCCGCGCCTCGGCGAGATAGGGCCGCAGCAGAGGCACCGCAAAGCCGAACCCCACCACCGTCTCGCCGGCCTTTGGCGGCCAGAGCCGCACGACCTGATCCCGGATCGCCCGCTGCGCCACCCGGCCCAGCTGGGTGCGGTAGTAGAAATTCCTCAGGTCCAGCACATCAAGGTGCATTGCGGCGCGCCTCTCCTCGGGCAATCCTGTGCATCATACAGGGGAGGAGACCAAAGACCATGCCGCTGCAACTGGTGACGATCCCCTGCCTGGCCGACAACTACGCCTATCTGGTCCACGACCCGGACAGCGCCCAGACCGCGCTGGTGGACGCCCCCGAACCGGGGCCGATCCTCGCCGCGCTCGAGGCGCACCAGTGGCGGCTGACCGACATCCTTATCACCCACCACCACGACGACCACATCCAGGGCGTCGAGGCGCTCCGCGCGCGGACCGGGGCCATGGTCCTCGGCGCCGCCGCCGATGCCCACCGCCTGCCCCGGCTCGACCTCGCCCTCGACGAACACTCCAGCTTCCCGGTCGGGTCCGAATTCGCCCGGGTGATCGACGTGCCCGGCCACACGCTCGGCCACATCGCCTTCCATTTCCCGCAAAGCCGCCTCTGCTTTACCGCCGACAGCCTGATGGCCGGCGGCTGCGGCCGGCTGTTCGAGGGCAGCGCGCGCCAGATGCACGCCAGCCTGTCGAAGCTCGCCGCCCTGCCGCCCGACACGCTGATCTGCTCGGGCCACGAATACACCGCCGCGAACCTGCGCTTCGCGCTGACCCTTGAACCCGACAATCCCCGCCTTATCTCTCGTGCAGCCGAGGTCGCCGAACGGCGCGCCAAGGGCCTTCCCACCGTCCCCGTTCCGCTCGAGGAAGAACTGGCGACGAACCCCTACCTGCGGGCCCATCTGCCCGCGCTCAAGACAGCGGTCGGCCTGCCGGATGCCGACGATGTCACGGTTTTCGCCGAAATACGGGCCAGAAAAGACAAGTTCTGAGCGCACCGTATCACAAATGGCGTGATGATCCGGGGGAAACCCCAAAATCTGGAAGATTGCGCTTGAAGTGCGGTGAAGAAAACCGAACTTTAAGCATATGAGGCCACGGTTGGTTCGGGCCCTGGCGCCCCCTCCGACCCGCAGGACAGGAGCACTGAAGTGCCATCGTTTTCGACCACGCTTGAACAGGCCATCCACAGCGCCCTGGCCCTGGCCAACTCGCGCCGTCACGAACTCGCCACGCTGGAACATCTCCTGCTGGCGCTGATCGACGAACCCGACGCGGCCCGCGTGATGAAGGCCTGCGCCGTGAACCTGGACGAGTTGCGCAAGACCCTGACCGACTTCATCGACGACGACCTGTCCACCCTGGTGACGGATGTCGAGGGGTCCGAGGCCGTGCCGACCGCGGCCTTCCAGCGCGTGATCCAGCGCGCGGCGATCCATGTCCAGTCTTCGGGCCGGACGGAAGTGACCGGCGCCAACGTGCTGGTTGCGATCTTCGCCGAACGCGAATCGAATGCCGCCTACTTCCTCCAGGAACAGGACATGACCCGCTACGACGCGGTCAACTTCATCGCGCATGGCGTGGCGAAGGACCCGTCCTATGGCGAGGCCCGCCCGGTGCAGGGGGCGGACGACCAGCAGGAAACGCCCAAGGCCGAGGCGGGCGAGGCGAAGGAATCCGCCCTCTCGAAATATTGCGTCGATCTGAACGTGAAAGCCCGCAAGGGCGATGTCGATCCGCTGATCGGGCGCGAGGCCGAGGTGGAACGCTGCATCCAGGTCCTCTGCCGCCGCCGCAAGAACAACCCGCTTCTGGTGGGCGACCCCGGCGTCGGCAAGACCGCCATCGCCGAGGGGCTGGCCCGCAAGATCGTCAACGGCGAGACGCCCGAGGTCCTCTCCAAGGCCACGATCTTCTCGCTCGACATGGGCGCGCTTCTGGCGGGCACCCGCTATCGCGGCGATTTCGAAGAACGGCTGAAGGCCGTGGTCAAGGAACTGGAAGACCACCCCGACGCGATCCTCTTCATCGACGAGATCCACACCGTCATCGGCGCCGGGGCGACCTCGGGCGGGGCGATGGACGCATCGAACCTGCTGAAACCCGCGCTGCAGGGCGGCAAGCTGCGCTGCATGGGCTCGACCACCTACAAGGAGTTCCGCCAGCACTTCGAAAAGGACCGCGCGCTTTCCCGCCGCTTCCAGAAGATCGACGTGAACGAGCCTTCGGTGCCCGACGCCATCAAGATCCTGATGGGTCTGAAACCGCATTTCGAGGAACACCACGACCTGAAATACACCAACGATGCGATCAAGTCGGCGGTGGAACTGGCCGCGCGCTACATCCATGACCGCAAGCTGCCTGACAGCGCCATCGACGTGATCGACGAGGCCGGGGCGGCACAGCACCTGGTGGCGGAATCGAAGCGCCGCAAGACGCTCGGCATCAAGGAGATCGAGGCCGTGGTCGCCAAGATCGCGCGCATCCCACCCAAGACCGTGTCGAAGGACGATGCCGAAACCCTGCGCGACCTGGAAAAGACGCTGAAGCGGGTCGTGTTCGGCCAGGACAAGGCGGTCGAGGCGCTGTGTTCCGCCATCAAGCTGGCCCGCGCGGGCCTGCGCGAGCCGGAAAAGCCCATCGGCAACTACCTCTTCGCCGGGCCGACCGGCGTCGGCAAGACCGAGGTGGCCAAGCAGCTGGCCTCGTCGCTGGGGGTCGAACTGATCCGCTTCGACATGTCGGAATACATGGAGAAGCACGCGGTTTCCCGCCTGATCGGCGCGCCTCCGGGCTATGTCGGCTTCGACCAGGGCGGCATGCTGACCGATGCGGTGGACCAGCATCCGCACTGCGTCCTGCTTCTGGACGAGATGGAGAAGGCGCACCCGGACGTCTACAACATCCTTCTGCAGGTGATGGACCACGGCAAGCTGACCGACCACAACGGCCGGACGGTGGATTTTCGCAACGTGATCCTCATCATGACCTCGAACGCGGGCGCCTCCGACATGGCAAAGGCCGCCATCGGCTTTGGCCGCGACCGCCGGACGGGCGAGGATACGGCGGCGATCGAGCGCACCTTCACGCCGGAATTCCGCAACCGTCTGGACGCGGTGATCAACTTCGCCCCGCTGGGCAAGGAGATCATCATGCAGGTGGTCGAGAAGTTCGTGCTCCAGCTCGAGGCGCAGCTGATGGACCGTGGCGTGCATATCGAGCTGACGCCCGAAGCCGCCGCCTGGCTGGGCGACAAGGGCTACGACGACAAGATGGGCGCGCGGCCGCTGGCCCGGGTGATCCAGGAGCACATCAAGAAGCCTCTGGCCGAGGAGCTTCTGTTCGGCAAGCTGGTCAAGGGCGGCGTGGTCCGGGTGAAGGTCAAGGACGACGCCATCGTTCTGGACATCGAGGAACCGCAGAAACCGCGTCTCACCGGCCAGAAGCCGCCGCTGCTGACCGCCGAATAGGCGCCTGACACACCCGGAACCCCCGCCCTGAACCGGCGGGGGTTCTGTTTTGGCCGCTCGTCGATGACTGCGTCACGCCTCGCTTCCCGCGACGAGAAGCCGAAGGCGCACGAGGAGCCGTTCCGCGGCGGTTAAGATTTCCTGAACGTCCGCAGGCAACCCCTTGATATCGCATCATCCGGCAGGACCGTCCTGCGTGGACAGCCTCAGACCACCGCCGCCCGGTAAAGATGCCAGGTCGCATGCCCCAGCACCGGCAGCACCACGACCAGTCCCAGAAGCAGCGGCAGGATCCCCAGCACCAGCCCGCCCGCGACGATGAGACCCCAGGTCGCCATCACGCCCGGGTTCTCGCGCGCGACCTGGACCGAGGTCATCACCGCGACCGGCAGGGTCACGTCGCGGTCGAGCAGAAGCGGGAACGAGATCGCGCTGACCGCCAGCACCGCCGCCGCCAGCACCGCCCCCACCGCCGTCCCGACCACCGTCATCACCCAGCCCGCGGGCGTGGTCAGCGCCGCGGTGACGAGCGCCATCAGGCTGGCCGGCCGGTCCGGCCCCAGGGTGGCCGCATGGATTGCGTCGGCCACGAGCAGCCAGACCATGAACAGCAAAGCGTTGAACAGGCTCAGCATCAGGATCCGCGGAAAGCGGGGATTGCGCAGCACCTCGAACATCGCACCCCAGCTGACCTCCTGCCCCGCCTGGCGCCGGCGGCTGAGTTCGTAGAGCCCCAGCGCCGCCACCGGCCCGACAAGGGCAAAGCCGGACAGGACCGGGAACAAGAGGTGGGTCAGGTTCCCCTGGCTCGCCAGCGCCAGCAGGACCGCCCCCATCGCGGGATAGAGCATGCAGGCGAACAGCACGTCCGACCGCATCGCCGCCAGGTCGTCCCAGCCCTTGCGCAACGCCGCGCGCAGGTCGCCCGGCACCAGCACCCGGGTCTCGGGCCGGACATCGGGATCGGCGGCGGAATGGGCCGCGACCTCGGTTGCATAGCCGGCGGCCGAGCCCAGCGCGCCAAGGGTCCAGGACAGGGGGTTTCCGATCGTCTTCGGCATCAGGGGTCCTCCCGCAGAGGGGGCGCCCCGGCTGGTCATGCCCGGGGACGCCCCAATGGCAACGACGGCAAGCAGGAAAGTTTCTTGCGACCAGACTAGCACGGATTTCCCGCGCCCGCAGTCACGGAATGGTGCGCCTCAGCGTTCGGTCAGCTTCAGTTCGATCCGCCGGTTCTGCGCCCGCGCCTCGGGGCTGTCGCCCTGGGCCACCGGCCGGTATTCGCCAAAGCCGGTCGCCGCCATGCGCTCGGGCGGAAAGCCCAGTTCGTCCTGCATGTAGCGCACCACCGAAAGGGCGCGGGCCTGGCTCAGCGCCCAGTTGTCGCGGAAGGCACCGGCCCCGGACAGGGGCACGTTGTCGGTATGGCCATCCACCCGGATGATCCAGTCGATATCCGCAGGGATCCGGGGGCGGATCTCGTTCAGGATCTGCACCACCCCGGCGATCTGCGCCCGCCCTTCGGGCGCAAGATCGGCCGAGCCGGGGCTGAACAGCACCTCCGATGAAAAGACGAAACGGTCGCCCACCACACGGACGCCTTCGCGGCCCTGCAAGAGCTCGGACAGCTGGCCGAAGAATTCCGACCGGAACCGCGCAAGGTCCTGGTTCTCGGCCGCCAGACGAGCGGCCTCGGCGGCCTCCAGCTCGGCCCGGCGACGCTGTTCGGCTGCGACCTGGGCCAGGGCGGCGTTCAAGTCCTTTCCGAGACTCTCCAGCTGCACCTTTGCCGCCTCGTCGCGCGCCTTGGACTCGTCCAGCACGGCTTGCAGGCTGCCCAGCTGGCTGCGCAGCGCCGCGACCTGCTGGTTCAGCAGTTCGACCTCGCGCGCGGCGTCGAGCGCCTTCTTCTGCTCGGCCAGAAGCGCGGTCTGCGCCGCCGCCAGCGCCGCGTCCTTCTCGGTCGCACCCTTCGCGGCCTCGGTCCGGGCGGCGGCCAGCAGGGTCAGCGTCTCCTCGGCGCGCCTGCGTTCCTCCTCCAGCGCCAGCGTCATCGCGGTCAGTTCCGTTTCGGCATTGGCCAGTTTCTCGCGCAGCGCCTGCAAGGCCGCCGCATCGGCCAGCCGCGCGGCCTCGGCCTCGGTCACCTTCGCCTCGGCCGCCTTCAGCGCCGTGCCGTCCGCTTCGGCCTTCGCCTTCGCCTCGGCCAAGAGCGCCTCCAGCGCCTCGCGGCGCGCGGCGGCAAGGCGCGCGGCCTCGGCATTGGCGTCCACCTCCTCGCGCGCCTTGGCCAGGGCAAGCGTCATCGCCTCGGCCTCGCTCACCAGCTTGTCCCGCGCCGCCTGAAGGTCGGCGACCGAGGCGGTCAGCCGCTCGGCCTCGCCCCGGGCGCGGTCGCGTTCGACCAGAAGTGCCGCGACCTGGGCCTCGAAATCGGTGATGCGCGACCGGGCGAGGTCCAGTTCGCCCTGCCGGGTCGTCAGGTCGGCCGTCAGCCGGTCGATCAGCGCCGCCTGCCGGTCGCCCTCGGCCTGGGCCGCGGCCAGACCCGCCTGCAATTCGGCGACGCGGGCCTCGAGGTCTGTCGCCTTGGCCTGCTCCAGCCCCAGCGCGCTGGCCAGTTGCGCAACCTGCGCCGTCAAGGCGTCCAGCTCGCTGTCCTGGGTGGTGATCGTGTCGCGCAGGACCGACTGCATCACGGTGAAGATGGTCAGGACGAACATCAGCACCATCAGCAGCGTCGTCACCGCATCGACGAAGCCCGGCCAGATCAGGCTGCTGTCGCGGCGGCGGGTGCGGGCGACCATGTCAGGCGCGCCCGGCGCTGCGGCCCAGCTGGCGGATCGCGGTGGTCAGCTGGGCAATGTCGGTGCGAAGGTCGGACAGGGTTTCCTGCCGGCCGGCCGACATCTCTTCCAGGATGCGCAGCAGCTGCACGTCGATCGACCGCAGCCGCATCCGGCTTTCCGGGTCGCTGCCGGTGCCCCCCTCGCCCTCCTGCAACGCGGCCAGAAGCTTCTCCTGCCCCTCGGCGATGCGGCGCAAGAGGGCCGATTGTCCCTTTTCCGCGTCGATCCGTTCGGTCAGCGCCGTCATCGCCGTGACCAGTTCGGCGATCTTCGCCTCGGAGTGGAAGCGGTTCGCCTCGGTCTGGGCCTGCAACGCCTGCAACTCTTCCAGTTGTTGCGCCATGTGATCGACCAGAAGGCCCAGCGCGTTCTGGTCCGCGCCCTCGCCGTCGCCGGCATAGCCGAGCCGGGTGATCGAGGAGAGCCATTCCTCCAGCTCGCGGATGAAGCGGTTCTGGCCGTGGCCGGCGAACAGTTCCAGCAGGCCCAGCACCAATGACCCCGCCAGCCCCAGAAGCGACGAGGAAAACGCCGTCCCCATCCCGCCCAGCTGGCTTTCGAGGCCGGTCATCAGCTTGCCGAAGACATCCATGCCGCTTTCGCCCTCCTGCGGGGCCAGCGAGCGGATGGTCTCCACCACCGCGGGAACGGTGGTCGCAAGGCCCCAGAAGGTGCCCAGAAGGCCAAGGAA
Source organism: Tabrizicola flagellatus (assembly GCF_008271465.1). Lineage (GTDB taxonomy): Bacteria > Pseudomonadota > Alphaproteobacteria > Rhodobacterales > Rhodobacteraceae > Tabrizicola > Tabrizicola flagellata. Next base: position 88,445 of record NZ_VMDU01000005.1, read on the forward strand.
GACCAGAAGATTGATGAGATAGCGGGTGATGTCGCGCGCCTCGTCGATGCGCTGGACGACCGAATCCTGGATCGACCGCGACGAGGTGGCCGAAATCGTCATCCGGGCGGAGCGCGAGCGCAAGAGCGCGGCCAGAGGCGCCAGCAGGCGCGGCGGGGCGGCGTCCTCGGTGCCCGGCGTGCCGCGCACGAAGTTCTCGATCCAATAGACCGACTGCGCCAGGATCCAGACCTGCCAGAAGCAGGACAGGACGCCGAACAGGAAGACCAGCGCGATGACGCTGTTCAGGACGGCGTTCGTCTGCAGGATGCCGATGATCTGGGCATGGATCAGCCAGGCCCCGGCCCCGACCAGGGCGCAGACCAGAAGCATGGCCGTGATCGCGCGGATCGGTTGCGAGAAGGTCGTCTCGACCTCTGCCCCCCGGTGGTCTGTCTGGGACATGTGTCCTCTGGTTGCCCTGTGCTTCCCTGCCTTGCGCCAAGACTAGCAGGATGACGGCAACAGCCAAGCAAAAGGTCAACTCAGATCGCGCACCCGTGCGGCCAGCCATTCCAGGTCGGGGTCGGCGATGCCAAGGTCTGCCAGATGCGCGGCGGTGGACCAGAGATAGTCGCGGTTCGCCCCCCGCCCGCCCGTGGCGCGGGCGATGATGCCCGCCTGCTCCTCCAGCGGCAGGCCGCCGCAATACTGGGCATGGTCGGGGTCGATGACATAGGTCAGCGCGTCCAGCGCGCCGTCCGCCGTCTCGACCCGCAGCACCTCTTCCAGATAGGCCGAGGAGACAAGTTCCCGCTCGCGCAGCGCCGCCAGCGTCGCGGCCTCTTCCCCCGGCGCCACCCGGAAGGCGAGGCCCGCGCAGCTTGCGCCCTCGGCCCGGTCCAGGGCCAGAACGAGGCCCGGGCGTTCGGGCGTGCCGCGATGGTGGATCGAGCGCATGCAGAAGCTGCGGTGCCAGCCGTCCAGTCGCGCAAGCCGCCGTTCGGCGACCGGAAAGCCCGGATCCCAGATCAGCGATCCGTAGCCGAAGACCCAGAGAGGTGCGTGCATGGCTGGCCCTGTTGCGCAAGGCCCTGTAAACACCGGGGCACGGGCAATGAAAAGGGCCGGTCGATGCGCAAGCTCATGTTCTTCCTCCTGCTGCTGACCGGCCTCTGGTCGGGCTACTGGTTCGTGGGCTCCGGCGCGATCCGGCAGGGGGCCGAGGCCGGCTTCGCCGATGCCGCCCGGCAGGGGCTGGTGGCCGAGAACACGGGCCTGACGGTCGCGGGCTTCCCGAACCGCTTCGACCTGACGGTCGAAGGGTTGCGGATCGGCGATCCCAGGACCGGCGTCTTCTGGCAGGCGCCCTTCGCCCAGGTCTTCGCGATGACCTGGAAGCCCTGGCACATCATCGCCGCCCTGCCGCCCGAGCAGGTGGTGACGCTGCCCGGTCAGGCGGTGACCGTCACCTCGTCCGACCTGAAGGCGAGCCTCCGCGCCAAGCCCGCGATGGACCTGCCGCTGGCCGAGGTGCGGCTGGCGGGGGCCTCGCTGGGCCTGGCCTCCGACCGGGGCTGGACGCTCGCGCTCGGCGAATTCACCCTCGGCCTGCGAGCCGATCCGGCGTTGGGACCGGCGGGCTATGAACTCGGCTTCGACCTCGCGCCGCTGACCCCCGATCCGGCCATCCCCGCGGCCGTGCGGGCCGTGGCAATCCCCGACCTGCCGCCGGCGGACCTGCCCGACGTTGTGGAAAGCCTCTGGGGCAGCCTCTACCTGACCTTCACCGCCCCCCTCGACCGGCACGCGGGCGACACGCGGCCGATCCTGACCCGGATCGAGGTCAACCAGCTGAACATGGCCTGGGGCGACCTGTCGGCCAGCGCGAAGGGCACGGTCGAGGCCGACGACCAGGGTTTCGCTGCCGGCCGGGTGACGGTCGAGGTCACGAACTGGAACCGCCTCCCCGCGATCCTGGTCGCCGCCGGCGTGGTGAAGCCCGAGCTTGCCCCGACCATCGCGCGCGGCATGCAGGCGCTGGCCGCGCAGACCCCGGACACCTCGGTCCTGTCCCTGACCCTGGTGATGGAGAACGGGCGGATGAGCTTCGGCCCCTTCCCCCTCGGACCCGCGCCGCGGATGCTGCCGCCCACGGGTTGAGCTCAGCGGGCTGAGGTCAGCGGCAGTAGGCCCCGCCCTTGCGGGCCGAGGTGTCGAAGTGGAAATGGTCCTCGTGATACCCGTCCGAACCGGGGCCGAGCGTCGTCTTGAAATAGCCGCAGCCGGCCTTGTAGATCCTGCGCAGCAGCTTGTTGTAGTCTCCCGCGACCGACAGCACCTTTCCGTTCGACAGCACGAAGGCCGAGATGTCGATTGCCCTTCCCTTGCCGTGCTCGCTGATCTTGGCACCCTTGATGTTGTTCCTGCTGCGGCAGGCATAGTGGGCCGCGATCTGCAACTGCACCAGCCGGCCCTCGAAGGCGGGCTGCGCCACCTCGTCCACCCAGGAATTCAGCGCCTTGGCGATCGAACAATCCACCGTCGCGGCCTGGCTCAACCGGACCCCCGCGACCGAGGTGACGCGCACCGGATCCTCGACCCCGCAGCCCTTCACCTTGGAACTGATGCGCGCGATCTCCTCGCCCTTGATCGCAGCCACTCCGCAGACCGAACCGGCCATCGAGGCCTTCTCACGCCGCTTCTTCCGCTCTTCCTTGCGGGTGGGCGGCGGAATCGCGCCAAGGTCGATCTCGGGTTCGGGCCTCCGGCCGGACAGGTCCAGCCCCGGCGCCTTGGCCGCCGCCTTGAGCCCGGCCAGCCGCGATTCCAGCGCCCGCGGCCGCGGCTGCGGCCGGAGGGACCGTGCCTCGGCCATGGCCTCGGGGGCAGCGGCGGCGCCAACGGGTTCGACCTTCGCCGTCGCGCCGGCAGCCGCCGTCAGCCCGGCAGGACGCGGCAGGGGCCGGATCAGGGTGACTGGCGCGGCCGGCGGTTCGGCTTGCGGCTGGGCGACTTCCGGGGCTGCGGCCGCCGTCGCGGGGGCAGGGGCGGGCGCCGGAGCGACCAGCGTCGCCACGAGACGCGGATTGGCTGGCGGCCGGGGTGTGCTGTCGATCGCCTCGGCCTCCGCCGCCTGGGCCAGGCAGAGAGACAGGGCCAGCCAGATCCGCCGCACCGGCCTCAGCCCTCTTTCGCCGGCGGCGCCGACCGGCCGAAATCCGGCGCGGCGGTGTCCTGCCCGGCCTCGATGATCCCGCGGCGGATGGCGCGGGTGCGGGTGAAATAGGCGTGCAGATGCTCGCCGTCGCCCATGCGGATCGCGCGTTGCAGCACGAAAAGCTCCTCGGCAAAGCGGCCGAGGATGTCCAGCACCGCCTCCTTGTTGGTCAGGAACACATCGCGCCACATCACCGGGTCCGAGGCCGCGATGCGTGTGAAATCGCGGAAGCCCGAGGCGGAATACTTGATGACTTCCTGCTGCGAGACCCGCCGCATGTGGTCGGCCACGCCCACCATGGTGTAGGCGATCGCGTGCGGCACATGGCTGACCACCGCCAGCACCAGATCGTGATGCGCGACATCCATGTCCTCGACATTGGCCCCCATTGCCTCCAGCAGCGACCGCAGCCGGGCCAGGGCCTCGGGATCGGTCCCGGCCGACGGTGTCAGCAGCCACCAGCGGTTCTGGAACAGCGTGGCAAAGCCTGACCGGGGCCCGGAATATTCCGTTCCCGCAAGAGGATGGCCGGGAATGAAATGAACAGCCGCCGGCATGTGCGGCGCCACCGCATCGACCACCGCCTGCTTGACGGACCCGACATCCGTCACCGTGGCGCCTGGCTTCAGGTGCGGCCCGATCTCGGCGGCGATCTCGCCCATGGCGCCGACCGGCACCGCCAGCACCACGAGATCCGCGTCCCTGACCGCTTCAGCTGCCGTGTCGCAGACGCGGTCGCAGAACAGCTCCCTCGCCACCGCCCGCGTTTCGGCCGACCGTGCGTAGCCCACGATCTCGCCCGTCAGCCCGCCGGCGCGCATTGCATGCGCCATGGACGAGGCGATCAGGCCCAGCCCGATCAGGGCAACGCGGGGATAGATCATTTCACCCCCTTGAACTGGCCGACCGCATGGGCGACCTGGCGGCAGCTCGCCTCGTCGCCGATGGTGATGCGCAGGCAGTGCGGCAGCTTGTAGCCCGCGACGCGGCGCACGATCAGGCCCTGCTTCTGCAGGAAGGCATCGCAGGCCTCGGCCTCTTCCTGGCTGGCGAAACGGGCCAGGATGAAATTGGCCATCGAGGTGTCCGAGGGCACGCCGATCTCGGCCAGGGCATTCGCCAGCCAGCTGCGCATCCGCGTATTCTCGGCCCGGCAGCGATCGACATGCTCCTGATCCCGGACCGCGGCCTCGGCCGCCTCGAGCTGCGTCGTCGAAAGGTTGAACGGCCCCCGGATCCGGTTCAGCACGTCGATGACATGCCGCGGCCCGTAACCCCAGCCGATCCGGAGCCCGCCCAGGCCATAGATCTTCGAGAAGGTGCGCGTCATCACCACGTTGTCGCGCGCATCGACCAGCGCGGCACCCCCGTCATAGCCCTCGACATATTCCGCATAGGCCCCGTCCAGCACCAGAAGCGCCTGCGGCGGCAGGTTCTCGGCCAGCCGGGCGATCTCGGCTGCCGAAACCATCGTGCCGGTCGGATTGTTCGGGTTGGCCAGGAACACGAGCTTCGTGCGCCGGTTGCAGGCGGCGAGGATCGCATCCACATCCGCCGTACGCTCGCGCTCCGGCACCTCGACGGGGGTAGCGCCCACGGCAAGGGTAGAGATGCGGTACATCAGGAAGCCGTGTTCGGTGAAAACGACCTCGTCGCGCGGCCCGGCATAGGCCTGGCAGAGGAAGGTGATGATCTCGTCCGACCCCGCGCCGCAGATGATGCGGCCCGCGTCCAGACCATGCACCTCGGCGATGGCCGCGCGCAGGTTCGCATGGTCGGTGACCGGATAGCGGTGCAGGCTGTGCACGGTGCGCAAGAAGGCTTCCTTCACCTTGTCCGAGGGGCCGAACGGGTTCTCGTTCGACGACAGCTTGACCACATTCGTCACGCCGGCCACATGCGCCTTGCCGCCCTCGTAAAGGGCGATGTCAAGGATGCCTGGCTGCGGCTTGATCTGGTCGTTCATCCTGTCCCCCGGGGCGCGATGCGCCCCGTTTACCCGCCCTCCGCGCGCAAGGCCAGAACCTTTCGCCAGGACAGGCGGTTGCCTAAAGGTGCGCCTGCGGCGCAAGCCTATCCTATTGTCGTCGGCCTTCGCCTCCTCCTCGGTGTGCCGCCGGCGGGAGCATTTGGCTAAAGGGCAAATCCACTTGCCCTTTCCCCAATACTCCGGGGAGCGCGAGGGGCAGCGCCCCTCGTCCGCCGAGGAGGAGGCGCAGGCCGACGACGAGACAAGGGACTTGCGCCGCAGGCGCTCCGCCAGGCTGGCCGGTCAGACCGCGAGGAAGTTGGTGAACTGCCAGGGATCCTCGTCGTCGCGGTCCTCGGCAAATCGGTTGATCCGGTGCTGGATCGGGGTCCAGTCGGTGTAATGGCACTCGATGGACCCGAGATAGGGACGCTGGACTTCCAGACAGCGGACATGGTCCATCTCGTCGGCTTCGACGAAGCCTTCGTTCGGGTTCTCCGCCGCCCAGACCATCGCCGCCAGCACCGCGGAGGTCACCTGCATCCCGGTCGCGTTCTGGTAGGGCGCAAGCCGCCGTGCCTCGTCGCAGGACAGCCGCGAGCCATACCACATCGCGCCCTTCGCATGGCCGTAGAGCAGCACGCCCAGGTCATCGCCGCCCGAGACGATCTCGTCCGCGGTCAGGATGTGCTGCGCCTCGGCAAGCTTCCCTGCGCCGTTGATCTCGTGCAGCGACAGGATCGCGTCGTTGCAGGGGTGATAGGCGTAGTGGCAGGTCGGGCGATAGACGGCGCGGCCGTCCTCCCACACCGTGTAGTAGTCCGGGATCGACAGCGCCTCGTTGTGGGTGATGACATAGCCGAACTGCGGGCCTGTGCCCGGGCACCAGCTCCGCACCCGGGTATCCGCGCCGGGGCGGTCGATCCAGATCGCGTAGCCCGGACCATGGTCGAAGCGGTGGCCGTTCGGCGGCAGCTTCTTCTCATGCGTGCCCCAGCCCAGTTCCGCCGGCTGGTAGCCCTCGGACAGAAGCCCGTCCACCGACCAGGTGTTGACGAAGACGCCCGGCGGCTTGGGCCGCGCCGAGACCTGCGTGTCGCGTTCGGCGATATGGATGCCCTTGACGCCCAGGTCGCGCATCAGCGCCGCCCAGTCCTCGCGGCCTTTCGGATCGGCCTCGACGCCGGTATCACTGGCAAGGCGCAACAGCGCCTCTTTCAGAAGCCAGCTGACCATCCCCGGGTTTGCCCCGCAGCAGGACACCGCTGTCGGACCGCCGGGATAGGACTTGCCCAGCGCGCGCACCTTCTCGCGCAGGGGATAGTTGGTGCGGTCCGCGTTCGGCAGGGTCGAGCCGAAGTAGAAGCCCGGCCAGGGTTCGACCACCGTGTCGATGTACTGGACCCCCATCTCCTGGGCCAGCTTCATCACCTCGATCGAATCCACGTCCACCGACAGGTTCACGATCATGCCGCGCCCCTCGGGGAACAGGCTGCGCAGGACATCGGCAAAGTTGTCGGGCGTGAACGCCAACTGCAGGTGGCGGATGCCATGGTCGCGCAGGATGTGCGCGAAGTCGGCCGAGGGCTCGATCACGGTGAAGCGGCTGCGGTCAAAGCCGATGTGGCGTTCGATCAAGGGCAGCGTGCCGCGTCCGATCGAGCCGAAGCCGATCATCACCAGGGCGCCGTCGATGGTGGCGTGCTTGGTCGTGGTGGTCATGGTCCTTGGGTCCCCCCGGTCAAAGAAGGGCGCGAAAGGCGCCGGAACCGAAAAGGCCGCGCCGGGCGGCGCGGCCTTGGGTCACGATCCCCGACGGGATCAGTTCTTCGCGTAGTATTCGACGACCAGGTTCGGTTCCATCTGCACCGGATAGGGCACGTCGCCCAGGCCGGGGGTCCGCACGAACTTGGCGGTCAGCTTGTTGTTGTCCACTTCCAGATAGTCGGGCACATCACGCTCGGTCAGGGCGATGGCTTCGGCGATGGCGGCCATCTGCTTCGACTTCTGACGCACCTCGATCACATCGCCTTCCGACACGCGGTAGGAGGCGATGTTCACCCGCTTGCCGTTCACCAGCACATGGCCGTGGTTCACGAACTGGCGGGCGGCGAAGATGGTCGGGACGAACTTGGCGCGGTAGACCACCGCGTCCAGGCGACGCTCCAAGAGGCCGATCAGCATCTCGCCGGTGTCGCCGCGCACCCGCTCGGCCTCGGCATAGATCTTGCGGAACTGCTTTTCGGTCAGGTCGCCGTAATAGCCCTTGAGCTTCTGCTTGGCGCGCAGCTGCGTGCCGAAGTCCGACAGCTTGTTCTTGCGGCGCTGGCCGTGCTGGCCGGGGCCGTATTCGCGCTTGTTCACCGGGGATTTCGGACGGCCCCAGATGTTCTCGCCCATCCGGCGGTCGATCTTGTACTTGGCAGAGGTGCGTTTCGTCACCGCTGATCTCCTTCGCTTTGTGAAGGGCGTTGTCCTTTCCGGGTTGCCCCGGCGACAGGTCATTCCTTGCGGAAGCCGCCAACACCAATGAAAAGCCCCGGACTCGCGTCCGGGACCGGGGGGCTTATACAGGGGAAAGCGGGGGAGTCAACAGGCCCGCCCTATCCGATCCGGCCCCGCACCCCGCCGGTCTGGCCCCGGTCCAGCAGCAGATGGTCCAGCAGGACGCAAGCCATCATCGCCTCTCCCACCGGCACGGCGCGGATGCCGACGCAGGGGTCGTGGCGGCCCTTGGTGACGAGCTCCGTCTCCTGCCCGCCTTGCGTGACCGTCCGGCGCGGGGTCAGGATCGAGGAGGTGGGCTTGACCGCGAACCGGCAGACGACCGGCTGGCCGGTCGAGATACCCCCCAGGATCCCGCCCGCATGGTTCGACAGGAATTCCGGGCCATCCGGCCCCATGCGGATCTCGTCGGCATTCTCGACCCCGGTCAGGGCGGCCGCCGCCATGCCCTCGCCGATCTCGACCCCCTTGACCGCATTGATCGACATCATCGCCGCCGCCAGATCGCTGTCGAGCTTGCCGTAAAGCGGCGCGCCGAGGCCCGGCGGCACGCCTTCGGCCACGACCTCGATCACCGCGCCGACCGAGTTGTGCGACAGGCGCAGCCCGTCCAGATATTCCGCCCATTCGGCGGCAGCCACGGCATCGGGCACCCAGAAGGGGTTGCGCTCGATCTCGGCGGCGTCGAACCGGCTGCGGTCGATGGTCTTCGTGCCCATCTGCACCATGTAGCCGGTGATCCGCAGCCCCGGCACCAGTGCAGCCAGAGCGGCGCGCGCCACTCCCCCCGCTGCGACCCGCGACGCTGTTTCCCGCGCCGAGGACCGCCCGCCGCCGCGATAGTCGCGGATGCCGTATTTCTGGTGATAGGTGATGTCGGCATGTCCGGGGCGGAAGCTCTGCGCGATCTCGCCATAGTCCTTCGACCGCTGGTCGGTGTTCTCGATCAGCAGCTGGATCGGGGTGCCGGTCGTCCGGCCCTCGAACACGCCCGACAGGATGCGAACCTCGTCGGGTTCCTTGCGCTGGGTGGTGAACTTCGACTGGCCCGGCTTGCGCCGGTCCAGCCAGGGTTGGATGTCGGCCTCGCTCAGAGCCACGCCGGGCGGGCAGCCGTCCACCGTGCAGCCGATGGCCGGCCCGTGGCTTTCGCCCCAGGTGGTGACGCGGAACAGGTGACCAAAGGTGTTGAGGCTCATCGCGGGCTCCGAACTCTTGTGGCGGACATAAGCGATGATCCCGCGCCGGGAAACCGGATTCTCGCAGCGGCCTCGTGCCTTGCGCTGGGCAAGGCCGCGCGTCTAACCTGCCGGGCAATAGCGGCAGGGGACGGGCGACGCGATGCAGATCTGGGGTCATTGCCGGTTTTCCTACTTCGGCCGCAGCGACACCGGGCGCGAGATCGACACGCTGGAGACGGCCTTCGCCAAGCTCTGGCACCCGGTGCGGATGGCGGTGCGGTTCCACCTGTTCGAGACGCTGCTCTTGCCCGCGATCCGGGCGCAGACCGACCCCGGCTTCATGTTCCAGATCGTCACCTCGACCCGGATGCCCGACCTCTTCCAGGACCGGCTGGACCGCGTCACCGCCGACATTCCCCAGCTGCGCATCCTGCGGACCGAGGAAACCGACCTGAACCGCGCGCTCCATCCGACGATGCTCGAGGCCGGCGCCGACGGCTCGGGCGCCGCGGCGCATTTCCGCGTCGATGACGACGATGCCGTGTCGGTCGATTACGTCGCCCGCCTGCGCGCCGCGGCCCGGCGGGTGGATCCGGGCGGGATGGTCACCTTCCCGACAGGCGTCATCGGCTTTCTGCACGAAGGCGCGGCCCGCCATGCGCCGTTCCAGAAGCACTCCATCGCCATCGGCCTTGCGCTGGTCGAACCGCCCGGCGGCCGCAACCCCTTCCGCATCCAGCATGTCGTCCATGCCTCGCGCGTGCCCAGCTATTGCGACCCGACCTTCCCCGCCTATCACTATACTCTGCACAGCGCGAACAACACCGCGGGTTACGGCCGGATCTTCCATCTCGACACCGGCGAGCACCGCCGCATCCAGCGGCTGATGCAGCAGCACCCTGAATTCGCGGAAGGCGCGCTGACCACCCCCGCCGCCGAGGCAGCCCTGGCCGCGGCCTTTCCCCACACCACGGGCGAGGCGCTGCGTGCCGCGATCCTGCGCGCGGGCGATCCGGTGGGCCTGGCCGAGGAGATGGGCTTTCCCGCCGAACCCTTCGCCCCGCCGCTCACGGCCGGATAACGAAAAGTTCAGCCCGGGGGTTGAAATGACGCGCGTCATGCCCAAGTAACCCGTTCGCGGGCCGGGCCCCTCTGACGACGATCCTGTCGTGATGTCGGACCGCATCGAGAAACGTGCTCGATGTCAGCCCGGGACTTCCGCTCCTGCCAAGGTTGACCTCCCGACGCACCGCAAGAGAGGCTCAACGGGGATGGAATTCCTTTTCCTGACATTTCTGGCCAAGCCGGTCTGGCTCTGGCTTCTGTTCCTGACCATCGTCATCACGCTGATGGTTTTCGACCTGGGCGTGCTGCACCGGGACAATCACGAACTGGGGGTGGCCGAAAGCCTGAAGCTTTCGGCCTTCTACATCTTCATCGCCATCCTGTTCGGCGGTTACATCTGGTGGGCCTGGTCGAACGGCACGCTTGTCACCAGCGACGGCACCAATCCGGTCGCGGCCTATTTCCAAGGCTACATCATCGAGAAGGTGCTCTCGATCGACAACGTCTTCGTCATCTCGCTGATCTTCGGCTATTTCGCGATTCCGCGGAAATACCAGTATCGCGCGCTGGTCTGGGGCATCATCGGCGTCATCATCCTGCGCGGCATCATGATTGCCATCGGAGCCGAGCTGATCTCGGCCTACAGCTGGGTGACGCTGGTCTTTGCCGCCTTCCTGGCCTTTACCGGCATCAAGATGCTGGTCGTGCCGGAGGGCGACATGGACGTGTCGAAGAATCCGGTGGTGACCTTCGTCTCGCGGCACATGAACGTGACGAAGGAACTGCACGGGCAGAAGTTCTTCGTCCGCCAGCCGAACCCCGCGACGGGCAAGCTGATGCTCTACGCCACGCCGCTTCTGGTGGCGCTGATCGTCATCAACGTGGCCGACCTGATCTTCGCGGTGGATTCGGTCCCGGCGATCTTCCTGATCACCACCGACACCTTCATCGTCTATACCGCGAACATCATGGCGATCCTCGGCCTGCGCGCGCTCTATTTCGCGCTGGCCGCGCTGGTGCACCGGTTCCACTACCTGAAATACGCGCTGGCCGTGGTGCTGATCTTCATCGGGCTGAAGGGCTTCTACAGCTATTTCTTCGGCAAGTTCGACCCGTACCTGTCGCTGGCGATCACCGTGGGCATCATCGCCGCCGGGATCTTCTACTCGCTGTGGAAGACCCGGGACGGCGGCGATGGCCATGACTCGGGCCAGGACCGGGCCGAGGTCAAGCCGGCGGAATAGTCCCGCCCTGGCGGATCTGCACCCAGACATCGTGATCGCCGGGCACCCCGGCGATCCGCAACACCGATAGTCCCAGGGTCACGTCCACCGCCCCGTCCGCCCGCCGCGCGACCCGCGGCGGCTTCGGCCAGGCGGTCAGGTCATAGACCTGTTCGGCCTGCCACTGGCTGACATGGGTCACCCCACCATAGGCCGGCATCAGGACCACCGCCCCCGGCCCCGGATCGACCAGGGTGATCCCGGTGCCCGCGTGCAGCGTGTCGTTCCCGCCCCCCAGCCGCACCCGGTTCCTCCCCGGTCCGGTATGCACCACGCTCGACCCGTCGCCGTCGGTGATCTCGTCGTTGCCGTGGCCGCCGAAGATCCGGTTCCGCGCCGCCGTCCCGATGATCGTGTCGTCGCCCGTTCCGCCGTCCAGCACATCGCGCCCCGCCCCGCCTATCAGCCGGTCGTTCCCCGCCCCGCCATAGAAGAAATGCCGCGAACTTTCGCTGGCCGAGATCGCGCGCAGCACGTCGTCGCCCTCGCCGCCGTGGAAGGTCGCCCCGCCATATTTCGGGCCGATCATCACGTCGTTCCCGCGCGAGCCGCGGACATCGACCATCACCCGTTCCGTCGTCTCGAAGGTGATCGGACTGTCGGGATGCGCCACGATCCGCAACACGCGCGGCGATTTCTTCGCGGCCTCCGCATCCTCGTGCCGCGCCAGCACCGTGGCGATGCGGATGTTCTCGACGTTCATCGGACAGTGCAGGACATAACCGTCCGGCCCTCCCAGATACCACAGCGTGTCGTTGCCGCCGTCCTTCGTCTCGCGGATCTTCTCGGCCTCGGCGCCATAGACCCAGTAGTTGTCGTTGCCGCGCCGCCCCTCCAGCACGACCGAGCCATCCACCGCCATCATCGCGTTCACGCCATCCGCCGGGTTCTCGAACCCGCGCAGGTCCAGACCCAGTTCCAGCGCGCCCTTCACCAGTTCCCCGCGCAGGACATCCATGGGCGCGGTCGCGACGAGGTTCTCGGTCTCGCCGGGGTCCGAGACCACATCATAGACATGCTCTTCCCCGTTCGGATAGCGGAAATAGCGCAGGTGCCGGTAGCCCTCGACCGAGGGGCGCACCGACAGCGTGCCGAAGACCGAGGTGATCGGAGACTTCGACGTGTCGAAGGTGCCGAAGCTCGGGTCGATCAGCGGCAAGAGGCTTTGGCCCGAAACCCAGTCGGGCCGCGGCGGCAGGCCGGCCAGCTGCATGATCGTCTTGGGAAAGTTGTGCAGGCTGACCGGCAGGTCGATGACCCGGCCTTCCGTCATCCGGGGAGACCAGATCCCCAGCGGCACATGGGCGGCGCTGTCCCACTGGCTCATCTTGTGGAAGCTGTCGTGGTTGCCCAGGTTGAAGCCGTTGTCCGACAGGAAGATCACCGTGGTCCGGTCGCCCAGAGGCGAGGCTTCCAGCGCGTCGAGGAAGCGGCCGATCTCGTGATCGACATGGCTGATCGCGGCGAAATAGGCGCGCACCACCTGCCGCCAGCCGTCGTCGCCGCCCTTTTCCGGCGTCCAGTTGCCGTTGGCGATATAGGCGGCCTCATAGACGGCAAAGCCGGGCGGGGGGCCGTAGTAATCCTCGGGCGCGGCGATGTCGGGCCAGCGGATGTCGGCCGGGTCATAGAGCTGGTAGAACCGGTCGGGACATTCCAGGTTGTAATGCGGATGCTTGAATCCCAGCTGGATCAGATGCCGGCGCGCCGGGTCGGCCCGGCCCAGGAAGTCGATCGCGTTCTGCGCCACCGTGTAGTCGTAGAACAGCCGGTCCTGCGACCCGTCGTCGTCGGGATGGTTGATCCCCGCGATCCCCGGCCCCCGGTCGAGATAGAGCTTCACCTTCGTCCGCCCGCCAGAATCGAAGGCCGGCACGTCCTCGTGGAACAGCACCCGGCGATAGCGTTCGGGCATCGGCTTGTAGGTCGCATCCACCTTGCCGGTGGTGAAGGTGTAGAACCCCGCCCGTCGCAGGTCGTAGGCCCAGGCCTTCTCGGGCGGCAGCACCTGCCGCCAGAAGCGGTTGAGGTCCACCAGCCCCGTGCGGAAGGGTGACAGGCCGGTGGCCAGTTCCGCCCGGCAGGGGGCGCAGAGCGGGATCGTCGCATAGGCATTGCCGAACCGCACGCCCCGGTTCAGCAGGCGGTCTAGGTTGGGTGTCTGGATGCGCAGCCCGAAGGTCGTCCGCCAGGTGAAGACATCGATCATGTCATCCACCCAGATGACACAGATGTTGTCTCCCCGGATGCTGTCCGCGTCGAAGGCCATCAGCCGGTAAGCCTCAGCCGCGCGGGCAGGGCCCAGCGCCGGACTGGACCCGCGCCGCCCTCGCCGCGCAGCGCGCCCCGGTTCGCGGGGCCCGGTCCCGCCCAGGGCGCGGCGGCATGGGCATAGGTGACGAAGACCTCGCCCTCCGGCCGGGCCGAACAGGTCAGCAGAACCGCCCTCGGATCGTCGGTGTCGATGGCGACGCCGGTCAGCACGGCGCCGTTCGTCACGCCGTCCAGCGCGAAGCCGGCCAGCGGCCCGGCGGCGAAGGGGTCGTCCGGGTCGATGACCAGCGGCTCCTGCGCCTCGCAGACCAGGCGGATCGCCTCCCCGGTCCATTCCGCCAGCTGGATCGTCGGGCAGAGCCACTTGCCCCCGCCGTGGACCGCCAGCAGCGCCTCGGCCATGACCAGGGCCTTGTCGGCGCGGCCGGCCTCGGTCAGCCGCCCGGTGTCGTCCATCGCGAAGGCATAGGAGGGCGCGGCGATGACCAGCCGGTGATCGGCGTGATTCCAGGACAGCTCCCACTGGCCCTCCAGCCCCGGCCCCCGGGTGATTTCCTGCGTGCCGCAGTCGAAGGCGGTCAGGAACACCGGCCGGGAAAGGCCCGCCTTCGCCATGCCGCGGGTGATCCGCTCCATCAGCGCGATCATGCCGTCGCGATAGGCCACCGGATCGCCGGTCAGGTCTTCAAGCGTGTAGTCCAGCACCACGGCCAGCACCTGCGCGCCCGTGCCCAACCGCGCCGCGGCCGCGACCAGGTTGCCGAAGGCTCGGTCGAGGTTCGCCACCGCAAGCCCCGCGCCCAGATCATGCGCCGAGGCCGCCATGTCGGTTTCCGTCCGCACCATGACCAGCGGCAGCGCGCGGCAGTCGGCCCGGCGGCGGGCCAGGATCTCGTCTGCGATCAGCGCCTCGACCGTCAGCTCGCGCAAGGGCTCCAGCGCGTCGGTCGCCGCCGCCTCGCCCTCGCCGCCCATGCCCACCGCGCCGATGTCGTCGGCCGGGGCCAGCACATGCCAGCGGAACCGCGCCGGGCCGGGATTGCCCAGGCCCGCCCGCGCCCCGCCGATCCCCAGGATCGCCAGAAGCGGTCCCCGCGCCTCGGCAAGGATCGCGCCGCCCTCGACATGCCGGCGATAGCCGCGCGGTCCGTCTGCGCCGGGCAGGTTGGCCTGGAAGAACAGCCAGTCCCCCTCGCGCCGGGGGGCCCAGAGGTCGATGTCGTCGGGAAAGTCGGGGGGCAGATCGGGCAGGGGCGGCGGGGCGGCGGCACCGGTCGCGCCCTGGGGCAGCTCCAGCCGCGCGGCGATATCGGCGATCACCCGGTCGGACAGGCGCAGGATCAGGCCGGTCTCGTCGTAACGGACCACGTCGCCGTTCTCGGCGCGGATCAGGATGCCTTCGCGGGGGGTCTCGCCGGCCATCAGAACAGCACCTTGAACCTTTCCGGCAGCCGGTAGACCCCTGGTGGACGCGCACCGCCGGGGGACCAGTAGACCACCTTCTTCTCGCGCCAGCCCTCGACCATCTCCTTGCGGAACTCGGGGAAATCCACCGTCTCGGCGCGCGGGGTCTGCTTCGACAATGCCTTGTAGGTGTCCCAGGCGGTGTCCCAGCCGGTCTTTTCCCTCTCGACCTCGCCCAGCGCGCCGGACTGGATCACCCGCTGCTCCCGCCGCCGGGCCAGCCGCGCCTCGGTCATGTCGTGGTCGATGAAGCGCAGGTGGAAGAGGTATAGATGCGGGTCGAGGTGCAGCTTCGGATGATTGGCGTAGTGCCCGCCCGGCGCGATGTCGATCCGGTCGCGGGTGATGCAGGGCTTGGCGTAATTGGCGTTAAGCCGGAAGATGCGGCGCACGTCCAGGATGTTGCGCCCCTCGCTGATCGGCTCGGGTTCCAGCGTGGGGTTGTGCACCATCTCGATGGCGAAGGGGGTGACGACCTGCGGCCCGCCCTTCACCGCGTATTGCTCCAGATAGCCCGGCAGGCTGTCCGACACCGCGGGATCGACGCAGACGATCTCGTCCACGTCGCCCACCAGCACCCAGTTGTAATAGTTGGTGAAGCCAGAGGTCAGCCGCGACAGCATCTGCCAGCGCCGCTGGTTGAAGCAGTTTCGCGTCTCGTCATAGGGCAGGTAGATGAGGTTGCAGCCCTGCGCGATGCGCCTGTGTTCGGGGTCGCCGCCATGGGACAGGACAAAGCAGTTCTCGCGGCCAAGCTGGCGGCCGTAATAGTCCACCCAGCGCGAGAGGAAGAAGTGATCCCCTCCCACCATGGTCATCGCCATCATCCGGCCGCGCGTCTGGTCCATCACTCACGTCCTGCCTGCCGCGCCCGGCATAGCACAAGGCCAAAGCCGGGGCCTAGCCTCCGCGGCCGCCTCCTCGAGCCCTTCGGGCACGCGTCGGTCGGCGCCACGGCGAGGAGTGCACGGAGTGCCCGACGAGCCCTCACCCCGCCGCCGCCTTCAGCGCATTCGCCGCCGCCCGCCGGGCGCGGCGGATGAAGAGCGTCTCCTCCTCGGGCAGGTCGGCCGCCTGCCGCAGCATGGCCTCGGCCGCGCGGATCACCAGCCGAGGCCGCCCCCGGTTCGCCGCCGCCCCCAACAGCGCGCGCTGCCACTTCGGCACCTGACGCCGGGCGCGGAAGGCGCGCCAGAAGTCCTCGGGCACCCGGTCGCCGGCGACCATCGCCTCGACCAGCATCGGGAAGGTGCCCGACTTCAGCACCACGCGGATCGCCTCGTGCGTGCAGAAGGGCGCGCGCAGAAGCTGCACGTTCGGCCCGGCCATCCGCGCGGCATGGGCGCGGTCCTCGGGGACGAAGGGGTCGTAGACCAGCACCGCGCGCCGGATGTAGGGCACCGCCGCCGCCGCATCCAGGAAGGGCATCCCCTCCCAGTTCGACTTGCGCACGGCATAGGGAAAGCGCTGCTCGAAGGGCGCGATGACCTTGTTCATCGTCGATTGCGCGCTGAAGGCCAGCACCCGCGCCTCGGGGATCAGCGGCGCGAAGTTCAGCGCCGCGAAGCCGCCCATCGAGGCCCCGGTCAGCACCACCCGGGAAAAGCGGCGGAAGAATCCGCGCTCCTCAAGCCCGCGCAACAGGGCCGGGGCCGTGGGCTGGCGGAACCAGTCCTTGGCATGGCTCTGCACCCCCAGCACGGCATGGCCGAGCGGCTCCAGCCGCTTCCAGGCCCAGGGCGGGCGCGGCCAGCCCTCGTCGATCGTCGCGAGGTTGTCGAAGGACACCACCAGCGCCCCGCCCGGCTTTGCCCCGGCGCCCTCGAACCACAGCTTGGCATGCGCGCCCTCGACCAGGAACCGGTCGGCCAATGCCGCCGCGTCCAGCCCCATCGCGGGCGGAACGTCCAGCAGCGGCGCGGCATCGGCGGCCGGTTCAGTAGCTCCAGCGGACATGGGCCTCCAGCGCGGCAAGGGCGGCGCGGTCCTCGGGGTCCGGGGACCCCGGCAGACAGCGGTCGGGCCAGAACAGCACCTCGTGGATGCGCGAGGTGCCCAGGGTCTTGGCCAGACCGGAGCGGTTCGACCGGCAGGCGATGAAGAAATCCGCCGGATGGGCAAGGCCCGGAATCGCCGCGGCGACCTCGGCGCGCCGCCCGTCCAGCCCCAGCCGCAGCACGCGCCCGTCCCAGGCCATCAGCGCGAGCCGTGCCCCCCGCCCCGGCCGCAGGGGCAGCGTCAGCCCCGCCGTGGCCTGCCGGTCGGCCAGTTGGACCTGCCCGTCGCGCTCCACCAGGAAGATCATGTTCTGCGTCTGCCCGGTAAAGACCGAGGCCAGCGTCCGCGCCTCGCCCTGCGACCGGTAGATGACGGCGGCGGTGAAGGCCTCGACCTCGGGGGCAAAGCCGGGCAGGGTGAAGCCGCAGTTCTCGCCCTCGCGGCACAGCATCGCGCCGGGTGGGCCGGGGTCGAAGCGGCTGTTGCCGGTGTTCGGCCCGGCCGGGACGGCTACGGTCGCGCCCTGCGCCTCGCGCCAGCCGGTGATCGCGCCTTCGGTGCGCAGCAGATCGGCCTCGCGCGCGACGAATCGCGCCCCGCCGCTGCGCAGGACCGCCTCGGCCAGCGCCTCGCCTTCCCCCCCGATCAGCGCCCCGGGCGGCAGTGTTGCAGCGATCTTCAGCATCCGACCTCCTGCCCGCATCCTGCCGGGCGCTCCCTGTCGCCGCAAGCCCGGCCCTGCCGTGCGATCGCCACGGCGCGGTCCAGGATCAGCGCGCCATAGGCCGCGTTGTGATGCTCGTAATCGCCCTTGGCCAGATGGTCGGCCACCGCAT
Organism: Tabrizicola flagellatus; assembly: GCF_008271465.1. Classification (GTDB taxonomy): domain Bacteria; phylum Pseudomonadota; class Alphaproteobacteria; order Rhodobacterales; family Rhodobacteraceae; genus Tabrizicola; species Tabrizicola flagellata. The sequence goes on from NZ_VMDU01000005.1 coordinate 106,219, forward strand.
AGGCGGGATCGGTGAACAGCCCCCCGATCACCGTGCCCTCGGGCTGCGGCAGCAGCGTGATCCCGTCCTCGGTGGCGATCTCTTCCAGCAGCGCCCAGAACCGGGGCAGATGCGTGGGGATCAATGCCGCCATCTCCGGGGTGATCGCCCCGGCATGTTGCGGAGGAATGGCGGTGTAGTAGGCCACGGGCGACAGAAGGATGCGCGCCTGTCCGGCCGCCGCCAGCCCCGCCGCCAGCCGATAGCCCGACTGCCCGCGCAGCCCGTCGGCCAGCATCCGCCGGACAAGGCCGGAACTGACGAAAGGCCCCTCGCCCAGCGCGCTCAGCACCCGGACGAACAGGCCCCAGACATAGACCCGGGCGCCGGTGACATAGATCAGGTCGAAGTCGGACGCCGGCAGGAAGCTGCGGCCCTTCTCGTTGAACTTGGCAAAGCGCCGGGCGGTGAAGTCGTCTAGCGGATGGATGACGCCATCGCGCACTTCCAGGAACCGGAACCGGCTGCCGACATGCCCCCAGTATTCCAGATCGACGCCCGAGACATCGACCAGCCCCTGCACATGCGCCTGTTTCAGGCAGGCGTAATGGCTGTCGCCGAAGATGCAGAGCCGGGGCAGCGCGTCGGTCATGGCATGATCCCGGGGCGCGCATCCGGGGCAAAGGCCGCCAGGATCTCTTCCTCGCAGCGCAGCTCCTCGGCCTCGGTCAGTTCCGGCTCCGGCGCCTCATCGGCCGTCGCCGGGGACGGCGGCGGGACGGGCGCGGCCGGAGCCTCTTCGCCGAAGGCCGCCGCCTGGTCGCGGAAGAACTGGGTCATGACATGGTCCACCCCCTCGGGCAGGACCGACCGCAGGTTCGGCGCGAAGAAGCGGCCGCCATAGGCGGGATGGGTGATGATCTCGTAGGAGGGGAAGTAATCCACCCGGGGGCCCGCCTGCATCATCTCGGAGGCGACGGCGCGGAGCAGCGACTTGGAATGGCTGGTCGCGGTCAGCACATGGTTGCCCGAGGCCGTCGCCGTCAGCGGCACGGGCGAGACGGTGAGCAGTAGCCCGAGGGTCCGGTTCGCCGCCAGCATCAGCCGCAGCGCGGCCTTCATGTCGGCCATCAGTGCGGCGAAGCCATGGTTGACGAAGCCATGCGCCCCGGGATCGAAGCGCCCGGCCACCGTGCCCGGACAGACGGCATATTCCACGCCGGACTCCCGGTTCTGCCAGGCCTCGGTCAGCCCCATGGTGAAGACGAAGACCTGCGCGCCCCTGACCGCCGCCGCGATCGCCGCCAGGGTGTCGCGGCGCGAGGCGAACAGCTCGTCCGGGCTGGCGAAGCCGCCGGGTTCCACGCCGGGGCGGAAGGGGTCGTAGAAGCGCCCGTCGCGCTCCCAGACCTCCTCGGGCGGGGGGGTGTCGGTCAGCGCCCAGCGCAGCCACTGGTGCAGCATCCGGGGCGTGTAGATGTTGCCGGTGCGGAAGCTGAAGGTGCCGTAATGATAGTCCCGCCGCTGCTCGGGCGTCAGGACCGAGGGGCCGGGCTCGAAATCCAGCCAGCGATAGCGCCGCGCGACCAGCGCCTTCGAGAAATGCTGCGCGAAACAGGACCCCGCCGTCACGATCCGCGTGCGCCGCTTGATGCGGAACTTCGGTTTCCACAGGCCCGCGATCTCCAGCGCGTCGCGGCCGGCGACGGCGCTGCGCCAGAACCGGTCCTCGGGCAGGGTTTCATAGGGATGCGACATGCGCCGGCGGTCCTTTCCTGGCCCCGGATATGGCGGCAGGGCGGGCGGCAAGGTCAACCGCTTTCGATGGCCGCCCTCCACAGTCCACGACCGGCGTGTTAGCCTTGTGCCACCATGCCCAGTCTCTGCCGCGACTGCCTGACCCTGACCGATGCCGCGGCGTCGCGCTGCCCGGCCTGCCGTTCGCCCCGGATGGTCTCGCATCCCGAACTGACCCGCCTGTCCATCGCGCACATGGACTGCGACGCCTTCTACGCCAGCGTCGAGAAACGCGACAACCCCGCCCTTCGCGACCAGCCCGTCATCGTCGGCGGCGGCAGCCGGGGCGTGGTCTCCACCTGCTGCTACATCGCGCGCATCAAGGGCGTGCGGTCCGCCATGCCGATGTTCCAGGCGCTGAAACTCTGCCCCGAGGCGGTGGTGGTGAAGCCCCGCTTCGCCGCCTATACCGAAGCCTCCCGCGCCATCCGCGCGATGATGGAGGAACTCACCCCCGCCATCGAGCCCCTCTCGCTCGACGAAGCCTTCCTCGACCTCTCCGGCACCGAACGCCTGCACGGCGCGCCGCCCGCGGTGCTCCTGGCCCGGCTGACGAAGCGGATGGAGGACGAGCTTGGCCTCACCGGCTCCATCGGCCTGTCGCACAACAAGTTCCTCGCCAAGGTCGCCTCGGACCTCGACAAGCCGCGCGGGTTCTCCGTCATCGGCCGGGACGAGACCGAGGCCTTCCTGCGCCCCAAGCCCGTCCGCATCATCTGGGGGGTGGGCACGGCGACCCAGGCGGCGCTGGAACAGGCGGGCATCCGCACCATCGCCGACCTCCTCCGCTGGGACCGCGCCGACCTCACCGCCCGCTTCGGGTCCATGGGCGACCGGCTCTGGCACCTGGCGCGGGGGATGGATACGCGGCGGGTGAACCGCGACGACAAGCCGAAATCGATCTCCAAGGAGACGACCTTCTTCGAGGACACCTCCGACCCCGACATCCTCGACGGCCACATCTGGCGCCTGTCGGAACAGGTCGCCGACCGGGCAAAGGCGAAAAGGCTGGCGGGCCGCACGGTGACGCTGAAACTGAAGAAGGGCGACTTCCAGCTCGTGACCCGCCGCCACGCCCTGTCGGACCCCACCCAACTCACCGACCGCATCTACCGCGCCGCCCGCGACCTTTTCGACCACGCCGGGACGCAAGGCCCCTTCCGCCTGATCGGCGTCGGCATCTCGGACCTCGCCCCCGAGGATCAGGCCGACCTCTCCGCAGACCTCCTCGACCCCAACGCCACCAGGCGCGCCGCCGCCGAACGCGCCACCGACGCCATCCGCGCCAGGTTCGGTGCCGAGGCGATCATCAAGGGCAGGGCGCTCAGGTAGCGGTTCCTGCGAGCAGGGCGCACCAGAGCCTGCGCAGGTGACCCGCCGGGTGTCCCGCGTTCACCGGGTGCCTTACTCTGCGGCCAGCGCCACGCCCGGCGGCTGCACCAGTTCGCCCACCACGCCGGACACCAGCTCGCGGAATTCCGCGAACCTCGCCAGGGGCTCGATCCTCACCTCGTCCATGTAGAGCGCCCGGTCGATCTCGACCTGCACCACATGCACCCCCCGCGACGGTCGGCCATAGGCCTGCGCCACATAGGCGCCCGCGAAGGGCGAATTCCGTCCGACCCGCAGCCCGGCCCCGGCAAAGGCGGCCTCGACCCGGTCCATCACCTCGCGTCCCGCCGTGGCACCATAACGGTCGCCCAGCACCACCTCGGGCCGGGGCTGGCCGGGGCGGGTATGCGCCTCGATCGCCTCGTGCGGCATGGAATGGCAGTCGATCAGCACCGCCTGCCCGAAGGCCGCGCGCGTCTCCTCGACCAGGGCCGCCAGCGCCTGGTGATAGGGATGCCAGAATCGCCGGATCCTGTCCTGGGCCTCGGCCAGCGTCAGCTTGCCGCGATAGATCGCCCGCCCCCCGGCGACCACGCGGGGAATCACCCCCAGACCCGACGAGATGCGCGGATTGTGCGGAACCCGGGCGATTCCCTCGATCACCCCCGGATCCAGCTCGTCGGCGGCGCGGTTAAGGTCGACGAAGGCCCGCGGCGCCCGCGCGGCAAGCAGAGGTGCGCCGATGGCCGGCGCCCTGTCGAACAACCTGTCCACGAAGGCATCCTCCGAGGACCGGACCGACCGCCGGTCCAGCACCACCTGTCCCAGGAAATCCGGCGAATAGTCGCTGCCGGAATGCGGCGAGGCGAAGATCAGCGGCGAGATCCGGCGGGCCGGGCGGGTCAGGACATAGGCCTCGGTCTCGGTCCGTGTCATCGGCGCTCCCGTTGGCGGGCATGGGATTCTTGCTTCCGATATAGCCGGATAATCCGGAAAGCCAAAACCCCTTGCAGCCCGTGAGACTTGTCAGTATAGACCCCGCCTGACCGACGCGGTTCGCTCCGCGTCCTTTTCGTTTCATCGGAAGGGACCGGTGCGGTTGCAAGGCTCAAGAGGGCGGTTAGCTCAGCGGTAGAGCACTACGTTGACATCGTAGTGGCCACTGGTTCGATCCCAGTACCGCCCACCATTCGCCGCTTCCCGCGGGAGGCATTGGGTTCAATCTGGCGCAGTTTCGCGCCGCGTAGAAGGAGGGTCGACCATGAAAGTCGCCAACTCGCTCCGCTCGCTGAAGACGCGTCACCGCGATTGCCAGATCGTGCGCCGCAAGGGCCGCGTCTATGTGATCAACAAGACGCAGAAGCGCTACAAGGCGCGTCAAGGCTGAGCCCTTCAGGGCCGAGCCGCGCAGCGCAGGACGCAAAACAGGGCCGCCAGGGAAACCTCGGCGGCCTCTTCCGTTCGCCCGCTCGCCGATGACTTCGTAACTCCTGGCCGATCCGCGACGAGACGCCGAAGGCGCACGAGGAGCCACCAGAAGGACAGCCCATGACCCTCCGTCCCTTCCTGCCGTCCGACATCCCTGCCGCCCGCGCCCTCTGGCAGGCGACCCCGGGTGTGGGTCTCTCCGCCGCCGATGAACCCGCCGCGCTGCAAGCCTTCCTCGCCCGCAACCCCGGCACCAGTTTCGTGGCCGAATCGGGGGGGCGGCTGGCCGGCACCATCCTTGTCGGCCATGACGGGCGGCGCGGGCTCATTCACCACCTCGCCGTCGCCGGGGATCAGCGCCGTTCCGGCCATGGCCGCAGACTTGTTGCCGCAGGCCTCGCAGCGCTCCGGGCGCAGGGCATCGACAAGTGCCATCTCATGGTGTTCGGGGACAATGCCGAGGGTGCCGCCTTCTGGACCTCGATCGGCGCCGTCCGCCGTTCCGAGCTTGACGTCTACTCTCTCCCCATCGCACCCAGCTGATCCGCCGGGTGCCAAATCTTTTGAAAGGATTTGCCAGAATCCCTCGAAGGATCTTGTGTCCGGGGACCAACTTCAGGACGCGAGATGCACCCCAACCCCGCCTTCCGCCAATCCCCGCGCGACCAGAACCTCGCCTTCGCCCGCGACCGGGGGTTCGGTCTCCTCACCGTCAACGGCCCCGAAGGCCCGCTGGCTGCCCACGTCCCCTTTCTGCTGAACGATGACGCAAGCTTTGCCGAGCTGCACCTCGCGCGCTCGAACCCCATCGCCCGTGCCGGACTGCCTGCGCCCGCACTGATCGCCATCTCGGGGCCCGATGCCTACATCTCGCCCGACTGGTACGGCGCGCACGAACAGGTCCCCGATCAGGTCCCGACCTGGAACTACGTCGCAGTCCATCTGCGCGGCACCCTCGAACTCCTGCCCGAAGACGCGCTGCGCCCACATGTCGATGCACTGTCCGCCGAACACGAGGGTCGAATCACCGACAAGCGCCCCTGGACCAGCGCCAAGATGACGGAAGGCGCGATGCCAAGGATGATGCGGATGATCCTGCCCTTCCGTTTCCGCGTCGCTTCGGTCGAGGGCACCTGGAAGCTGAACCAGAACAAGACGCCGGAGATCCGCGCCCGGGCGGCGGCGGCACTGGCGCGTGGCAACGCCTCGGCGCAAGAGATCGCGGCCCTGATCCGCCGCGACCTGGGCTGAGGCGCCTGCATTGCCGCCGACAGGGACTTGTGTAGGCATGACTGCGTTCGAGGGTTATGCGTTGGACCGGCTGGCCATGGCGTCGGTCGGGGTCAGTTATGACAGCGACGGCGACACCTGCCGGACAGGGTCGGATCTGATCGACCCGAGACCGTGCCCTTCACCGGCTACTGCACCAACGGCAGGACGCCCGAGGCGATGGCCCGGGCGGTGAACGACTGGCGGGGGATGTCGGGCAATACCGCTCGTTGATGACTTTGTCACGCCTCGCAGGGACCAGCGACGAGAAGACGAAGTCGCACGAGGAGCCTCTCGAGAAAGCTTCAATGCCGCCGGAGTCCGCCGCTGCCCGCGCCGAACCCGTCCGTTAAATTTTCGTTACCGCCTGCAGCCAAGTTACTGAATTATATCGCTTTACCAGGATTGTCCACCGTGGACACCTTCCGCGGCTGTTTACACTCCACCCCCTCCGCCCCTACAGTCGGCCCCAGCAACCGGAGGTCGCCATGCCCCTGCCCCTCGCTCCCCTGATCCCGCTCGCGATCCGCCTCGGCCTCGTCGCGACGACAACCGTCGCCGTCACCCGCTGGGTCCGGTCCTCCACCCATCCCGGCCGGACCGACCAGCGGGCCGAGGACGCGCTGGACGACCTGGGCGAGGGCCTCTCCCTCCACCGCCCCGCCGACCGGGCCGAGGATCGCCAGACCAACGCCACCGCCCGCCTCCGCCGGGTGGTGCGTTTCCGAGGCCGGACCTACGAGATCGACGCAGGCCTGATGGCCCGCTTCCGCCTGCGCGAGGCCGACGAGTGAGGCTCTACCACGCCCCCGCCTCGCCCTTCGTCCGCAAGGTGATGGTTCTGCTGCACGAGGCGGACGCAGTCGATCGCGTCACCCTGATTCCCGCCTCGGGCAACCCGCTCGACCCGGGCACACTGCCGGTCGACCGCAACCCGCTGGGCAAGATCCCGGCGCTGGAACGTCCCGACGGCCCGACGCTCTACGACAGCCGGGTCATCACCCGCTACCTCGACGACCTGCTGGACGCACGGCTCTATCCCGCCGCGCCGCATCTCTGGGACACGCTGACCCTCGAGGCCACCGGCGACGGCATCGCCGAGGCTGCCGTCCTGATGCGCTACGAGGCGCATGTCCGACCGGAAGCCACTCGCTCGCCCGCCTGGATCGAGGCCCAGTGGAGCAAGATCGCCCGCTCCCTGGCCGCGCTGGAGGAGCGCTGGCAGAGCCATCTCGCCGGCCCGCTCGACATGGGGCAGATCGCGGTCGGCTGCGCGCTGGGCTACCTGGACTTCCGTCATGCCGACCGGGACTGGCGCGCCACCCATCCCGCGCTCGCCGCCTGGCATGCCGCTTTCGCCGACCGCCCGGCGATGCGCGCCACCGCACCGGACGCCTGAACCCAGCGACCGTCCCGCCACAGGCGACCCTCTGCCGCAGAGAAATGCGACCCTGCGCGACTTTGTCCGCTGGACGCGGGGACGCGCCTTGGCTAGATACACCCGCGGCGGGGCATGGGTTTCCATTGCCCCTCAAGTCATATGGGCCGGCGCCCCCGGTCCGAAAGGGGAGAAGATCTCGTGTCCCACGCAGACGATCACGCAGGCACCGGCGAAGGCACTCGGCGGGATTTCCTGTACTACGCAACGGCAGGCGCCGGGGCGGTTGCCACGGGCGCCGCTGTCTGGCCGCTGATCAACCAGATGAATCCGTCGGCCGATACCCGGGCGCTCGCCTCGATCATGGTCGATGTGTCCGCCGTCGAGGTCGGCACGCAATTGACGGTGAAATGGCTGGGCAAACCGGTATTCATCCGCCGCCGCAGCCCCGAAGAGATCGAGGCCGCCCGCGCCACGGCGCTGAGCGATCTGGTCGATCAGAACTCGGAGAACGCCAACAAGCCGGGCACCGATGCATCGGACCAGAACCGCACGCTCGACGAGGCGGGCGAATGGCTGGTGATGATGGGGGTCTGCACCCATCTGGGCTGCGTGCCGCTGGGCGACGGCGCCGGCGAGTTTGGCGGCTGGTTCTGCCCCTGCCACGGCTCGCACTACGATACCGCAGGCCGTATCCGCAAGGGACCCGCGCCACGGAACCTTGACGTGCCGGTGGCGGCCTTCTTCGACGAAACCACGATCAAGCTTGGGTAAGGATCAGAGACATGGCCGGAATTCCGCACGACCATTACGAGCCCAAGACCGCCGGTGAGCGCTGGCTGCACAAGCGCCTGCCCATCGTCGGGCTCATGTACGACACCATCATGATCCCCACGCCCAAGAACCTGAACTGGATGTGGATCTGGGGCATCGTCCTGACCTTCTGCCTCGCCTTGCAGATCGTCACCGGGATCATCCTGGCGATGCACTACACCCCGCATGTCGACAAGGCCTTCGCCTCGATCGAGCACATCATGCGCAACGTGAACGGCGGCTACTTCATCCGCTACCTGCACATGAACGGCGCCTCGCTGTTCTTCTTCGCCGTCTACCTGCACATCTTCCGCGGCCTCTACTACGGCAGCTACAAGGCCCCGCGCGAGATCACCTGGATCGTCGGCATGATCATCTATCTCCTGATGATGGGCACCGCCTTCATGGGCTATGTGCTGCCCTGGGGTCAGATGTCCTTCTGGGGTGCGACCGTGATCACCGGCCTGTTCGGCGCGATCCCGGGCGTGGGCGAGGCGATCCAGACCTGGCTGCTCGGTGGCCCGGCGGTGGACAATGCCACGCTGAACCGCTTCTTCTCGCTGCACTACCTCCTGCCCTTCGTGATCGCGGCGCTGGTCGCGGTGCACATCTGGGCCTTCCACACCACCGGCAACAACAACCCCACGGGCGTTGAGGTCCGCCGCGGCTCGAAGGCAGAAGCCGAGCGCGACACCGTTCCGTTCTGGCCCTACTTCGTCATCAAGGACCTGTTCGCGCTGGCGGTGATCCTGGCGGTGTTCTTCGCCATCGTCGGCTTCATGCCGAACTACCTGGGCCACCCCGACAACTACATCGAGGCCAACCCGCTGGCGACGCCCGCGCACATCGTGCCGGAATGGTACTTCCTGCCGTTCTACGCCATCCTGCGCGCCTTCACCGGCGATGTCTGGGTGGTGATCGCGGCCGAATGGCTGTCGTTCGGCATCATCGACGCCAAGTTCTTCGGCGTGCTGGCGATGTTCGGCGCGATCGCGGTCATGGCGCTGGCGCCCTGGCTCGACACCTCCTCGGTGCGCTCGGGCCGCTATCGCCCGATGTTCAAGTGGTGGTTCGCCCTCTTGGTAATCGACTTCATCGTCCTGATGTGGTGCGGCGCCATGCCCGCGGAAGAGCCCTATGCCACGATCTCGCTGATCGCCTCGGCCTACTGGTTCGCCTACTTCCTGGTCATCCTGCCGCTTCTGGGCGTGATCGAGAAGCCGCTGCCGCAGCCCGCGACCATCGAGGAAGACTTCAACGCCCACTACGGCCCCAAGGCCACGCCGGCCGAGTGAGAGGAAACAGAGACATGTTCCGCAACATCGCACTCATCGCCGCTTCGGCCCTGACCCTGACCGCCGGCGGCGCCCTTGCCGCCGGCGAGGGTGGGCATGTCGAGGACGTGGCCTTCGCCCATGAAGGCCCGTTCGGCAAGTTCGACCAGTTCCAGCTGCAACGCGGCCTTCAGGTGTTTACCGAGGTCTGCTCGGCCTGCCACGGGCTGAAATATGTCCCGATCCGCACCCTGTCGGACCCGGGCGGGCCCGGCCTGCCCGAGGATCAGGTCCGCGCCTATGCCAAGCAGTTCACGGTGACCGACAGGGAAACCGGCGAGGACCGCGAGGCGATCCCCAGCGACAACTTCCCGGCCAACACCGGGGCCGGCGCGCCCGATCTGTCGCTGATGGCCAAGGCCCGTGCGGGCTTCCACGGCCCCTATGGCACCGGGATCAACCAGCTGTTCAGGGGCATGGGCGGACCGGAATACATCCACGCGATCCTCACCAGCTATACCGGCGAGGAGAAGGAGGAGTTCGGCTCGTTCTTCTACGAGAACACCGCCTTCTCGACCGGCTGGATCGCAATGGCACCGCCGCTTTCGGACGATCAGGTGACCTATGCCGACGGCACTCCGGCGACGGTGGACCAGATGGCGATGGACGTGGCCTCGTTCCTGTACTGGGCGGCCGAGCCGAAGCTGATGGACCGCAAGAACGCGGGCTTTGTCAGCGTGCTGTTCCTGGTGCTGCTGTCGACGCTGCTGTACCTGACCAACAAGCGCCTCTGGGCCGGGGTCAAGGGCAAGAAGCAGCACGCCTGATCGGTGCCAGATCCTTCGGAAAGCCCCGCCACTGGCGGGGTTTTTCATTTCCGGCCTAGGTATTCCAGCACCTCTGGCGGCGGGTTGGACAGCAGCATCCCGGTTGCCACCGGAGGATGGACCACGCCGTCGGTAACGAAAGCCAGGCTTCCGCCCAGGGCCCTTGCGTCCTCGGGGTCATGCGTCACCATCAGGACGAGGGCTCCGGTCTCCTGCGCCACCTCGCGGACCAGAGCCAGCATCTCGGCCCGCAGCGCCGGTCCCAGCGCGGCGAAGGGTTCGTCCAGCATCAGGATCGGCCGCGCCCGCAGCAGGGCACGGGCAAGTGCCGCGCGGCTGGCCTGCCCGCCGGAAAGCTGAGCCGGGCGCCTTTCCTCCAGGCCGGCCAGGCCGACCCGGGCCAGCGCCTGCCCGACCCGCGCGCGATCGGCGTCCGACAGGCGCAGGTCCGGCCTGAGACCTAGCCCGGTGTTTTCTGCCACGGTCAGATGCGGGAACAGGTTCTGGTCCTGGAACAGGATCGTCATCGGCCGCTGACCGGGGGGGACGGGTGCAAGATCCGCGCCCTGCCACAGGACCCGGCCCGAGGTCGGCGGCAGGAACCCGGCGATCATTGACAGGAGCGTGGATTTTCCCGCCCCGGACGGCCCCATGATCGCGATCAGGCTGCCGGGCTCGGCCTGCCAGTCGGCGGTCAGGCGGAAACCGGGCTGGGTGAAGGTCAGGCGGTCAAGCTGCAGCACGGCGGCCTCCGGCGTCGAAAGCCCAGAACAGGGCGAAGGAGAGGGCGACAAGGATCAGCGCGGCGGCGGCGGCGGCCTCCATCCGGTAGGCGCCGGTCAGCTGGCTGACGACAAGGGGCAGGGTGGCCTGCCGCTCCCCGGCGAACAGGGCGATGACGCCCAGATCGCCCATCGACAGCGCGGCGGCGATGCCGGCGCCAAAGCCCAGGGGCCGCGCGAGCCGTGGCAGGACAAGCCAGCGCAGACGGGGCCAGCCGCGCAGGTCGAGGCTGTCGGCCAGCCGGCCGTAGTCCTGATGCAGCGCCCGCGCCTCGGGCAGGAGGATGCGGTAGAGATAGGGCAGCGACAGGGCGAGGTTGACCAGCACGGTGACCGGCAACGCCAGGGTCATCGGCGGGGCAAAGGGCCGGATCAGAAGGAAAAGGCCGGTGCCGAGGACCAGGCCCGAGGTCGCCAGCGGCAGCGTGGCCGCCGTCTCGACCCAGAGGCCCGGCCGCCGCGCGGCCGACAGGGCCAGCGCCAGCGCCGCCGCCGTCGCCAGCACCGCCGAGACCAGCGCCACGCCGACCGACCGTGCCGCCGCCGGCAGGACCGAGGCAGGCAGGTCCGCGAGCCCCGGCAGGCCCCGCATCAGGACGGCGAGGAGCGGCAGCGCCAGGAACAGGCCCGTCAGGATCAGCGCCAGCACATCCAGCGCGCGCCGCCAGCCCGGCGGGGCGTCCAGCCGCAGCGGCCGGTCGAGCCCCGCGCCGAATCCCGCCGGCCGGGTCAGCCCCCAGGCCGCCAGCGCCGCCAGTCCCCCCAGCACCAGCTGCACCCCCGCCAACCCCGCCGCGCGGGCCAGGTCGAACTCGAAGCGCACCGCCTGATAGATCGCCAGCTCGATCGTGGTGGCCGAGGGGCCGCCGCCCAGGGTCAGGACCACGGCAAAGCTGGTCAGGCAGATCACCAGGATCACCAGCGCGACCCCCGGCAGCACCTCGCGCAGCATCGGCGCCTCGAGGTGGCGGAAGGTCTCGCGCGGGGGGAAGCCCAGGGATTGCGCCAGCCGGATGCGCTCGGCCGGGATCGACAGCCAGCCTTGCAGGATCATCCGGGTGGCCAGCGGCAGGTTCAGGAACACATGGGCCAGGACGACGCCGTGCAGGCCGTAGATCGAGACGGGCGGCAGGTCGAGGGCGGTGAGCGCCTGATTGAGCATGCCGCCCCGACCGAAGACGGCCAGAAGCCCAAGCACCGCGACCACCGCCGGCAGAAGGAAGGGCGCGCCCATCAGGGTGATCAGCGCGCCACGGCCGGGAAACTGGCGGCGGGCAAGCGCGCGGGCCACGGGCACGGCCAGCAGCGTGGAAAAGACCGCCGACAGCACCGCCTGCGTCGCCGAAAAGCGCACCGCCGCCCAGTCGGCCGCACCGAGGGAGATCCCCGTCCCGCGCCAGCCAATGGCCAGCAGGGGCGCGATGACCAGCGCCAAGAGGAGGCCCGCCAGAAGGTGCGCGGGCAGGTTCTGGCGAGGCGCAAGCCTCGGCTTCATCGGGCAGGCCCCCCACCCCCATCCCCTCCCCACGAGGGGGAGGGGAGGCGCGGGGGGATCGGGCGCGCGACTCCGGTCACTTCGCCAGTGCCGTGCGCCATTCGGCCAGCGCCGGGTCGCGGGCGGCCTGGGCCTCTTCCGGCGTCATCAGGAGCGACTTCGCCGGTCGGAAGGCGTCGAAGCCCTCGGGCAGGCCGGCTGCCGGGGTGACGGCGGGATACATCCAGTTGGTCTGGGGGATCGCCGACTGGAAGGCCTCGGTCAGCATGAAGGCGAGGAAGCGGTCCGCAAGCTCCGGCTGGTCGGTCGCGGCCAGTTTGCCGGCGACCTCGATCTGGAGGTAATGGCCTTCGTCGAACAGGGCCGCGGCCTTGCTGTCGTCCTTCTCCGCGATCAGGTGGTAGGCGGGCGAGGTGGTGTAGGACAGGACCATGTCGGCCTCGCCTTCCAGGAACAGGCCATAGGCCTCGGACCAGCCGGGGGTGACGGTGACGACATTGTCGGCCAGGCCCTGCCAGATTTCAGCAGCGCGGTCGCCGTAGGCCGCCTTGACCCAGAGGAGAAGCCCGAGCCCGGGGGTCGAGGAGCGGGGATCCTGGATCACGATCTTCAGGTCCGAGGCGGCCAGCGCCTCGAAGGTCCTCGGCGGCTCGGGCAGGCGGGTCCGGTCGTGGACGAAGGCGAACCAGCCCCAGTCGTAGGGCAGGAACAGGGGATCGGCGACCTCCACCGGCAGGTCGAGTTGCGGCGTATGGCCATGCGGGGCGAACAGCCCGGTCGCGGCGGCGGCCGCCGTCAGGCTGGTGTCGAGGCCAAGGACGACATCGGCCTCGGAGGCCGCGCCTTCCAGCTGGACGCGCGCAAGAAGCGCCGCGCCATCCCCCGCCGGGACGAAGCGCAGGTCGCAGGCGCAGGTTTCCTCGAAGGCCTTCTCGATCGCGGGGCCGGGGCCCCATTCCGAGGTGAAGCTGTCGTAGGTCAGGACGGTGAGAACGGGCGTTTCGGCCAGCGCCTGCGTGGCGATGGTCAGAAGGCCCGCAGCAAGGAGATGTCTTTTCATCATCTTCTCCATGGTGCGACGGAACGGTCGGGGATGGAGAAGCCCATGCACCTTCCCTCCGCCGGTATGATCCGGTTCAGGTTCGACGGGTTCGCTTGCGCATCTCAGCCCGTTGCCGGGCACCCCGAGGTAGGGCCGACCTTACGGCATTCGGCGGCGGGCGCAAGGGGCGAGGGTGGCGCCCGGCGGCTGGCGTCGGATGCCTCCGGCGGGAGTATTTGGAAAAGGGCAAGAGCAGGGGCCGGGGTCAGTCGCGGCGCAGGAACAGCGTGCCGTTCGGTTCGCCGGTCTCGTCCTCGGCGAAGCCCAGGGCGGCGAGGGCGGGGGTCAGTTTCGCGCGCGCGGCGGTGACCTCGGAAGGGTCGAGGAAGGGGATGAGGATGCGGCGCAGGCCTGCGAGGGCGGGTTCGGGCAGCGCCTCGGGCGGCAGGAGCGGGCCGGAGAGGCGCAGGACCTCGGGCCGGGTCTCGGCCAGAAGGCGATGCAGGCCCGACCAGATGCCTTCGGGGTTCAGCGTGGCCTGCGACCAGGAAAGGCCCGCGGTGTCGGGAAAGTTCAGCGCGGCGATGCGCCGCGAGAGGAGGAGGAGCGAGGGGCGTTCCTCGTGGATCGTGATGCGCAGGTCGGGCATGGCGGCCCGGGCGCGCAGCGCGACAAAGCCGATGCCGGCATCCAGATCCAGGAGACTGGAACAACCGTTCACAAATCCCGCGATGTTGCGGGCATGGCGGCGGTCGAACTTTCCCGACCTGATCACCTCCAGCGCGGCGGCGGTGAAGACGCGGGGGTCGAGTGGGAGCTTCAGGCCCTGGTTTTCCACCAGCTCCAGCGGAATGTCCTGCGTGAGGTCGGCCGAACCCGAGACATAGGGCGAGGCAAAGGGAGAGCCCCAGCCGGGCGGCGGCGGGGTGCGGCGGACCTCTTTCGGCTGGGCGTTGCGGCGCTGTTCCAGTTTCGTCTGGACCGCCTTCACCGCTTCGGGGTCACGGGGTTTCGGCGGCTTGGCCACGACTTGGCTGATCGGCACGTTCGAGGCGGCTTCCAGATTGGCGACATAAGCGAGGTAATCGGGCGACTGGCGGTATTCGGCCAGCCGCGCCTCGGCCCGGTCATGGGCGGCCTCGTGCAGGCGGCGCACCTCGGGATCGGACAGCAGCGCGGCCATGATCTCGGCCCGGCGCGCGCGGTGGCGGAAGATGCGGGTGTCCTCGACCTCGTTGCGGTCCTGGAGCGACCAGTAGTCGGCGTTGTACTTGTCCTTCTTCAGGTTCGCGTTGCCGCGGAACTTGCGCAGGGAATAGGCGGCCATCGACTTGATGGCATAGTGGTTGATCTGCCCCCAGTCGTAGCCCACGGTCCGGCGGATCGACCGCCAGCCGCGGAATTTGAACCATTCCTCCAGCGGGCGGCCCGAGCCGTTCACCCACAGCACGCTTTCGGGATAGTCGGTGTCCTTGTGCTGCGACTTGATGATCGGGCGGTGCATGCCCAGTCGCAGGTATTTCGGATCGAACTTCAGCAGCGTCTTGGTGCCCCAGCCCTTGTTCCAGAACTCGGGCGCGGCGCGGGTGAACTGTTCGGTGATGGGCTCGCGCGACCAGTCGCGGATGCCCGAGGAGCCGAAGATGCGCCAGGTCAGCACCATGGCCTGGGCATTCATCGCGTTCAGGTCGGCCACCAGCCCGTCCAGCGTGCCCGAGGGGTGGTTGATGACCATGAACTCGTCGGCGTCCAGCACCAGAAGCCAGTCGGAGTTGATGATCAGCTCTTCCTCGGCCGCGGCCTTCAGCATCGAGGGATGCGGCTTCATTCCTTCGGGGATCACGTTGTCGCGGTGGTGGACGCCGATGTCCAGCGCCTCGAGCCGTTTCAACAGGTCGTCGGTGCCATCCGAACAATCGTTCGTATAGACCATGATCTCGGTGAAGCCGAGCGCGAGGTGATGCGCGACCCATTCCACCACGGTCGGGCCTTCGTCCTTCATGGTGGACAGCGCCACCAGCGACCCATGCGGGCTGGTCTGGCGGGTGAAGTTCATTCGTCCAGGGCGGCGGAGGGGTCGATTTCCAGCTTCTCGCACATCCGCGCGATGTAGCTGCCCTTCAAGGGCGGGTTCTTGCGCCACCAGGGCCGCGCCGCGTTGGTGTAGATGTGGACCGAGAGGGTGGCGTCGGTGAAATGGCCTTCCACGTTGGAATGGGGGTCGTAGAAGACATCGTTCAGCTGGAAGGGCACGGGGTAAAGCGTGTCGGCGGTCATCGCCTTGTCGATATCGCCCGTGACCTGCGCGAAATGGGTGAAGGCCTGCGGGCCGAAGGCGGTGCGTTCGGTGTGATAGATGCGGACGGCTTTCGGCAGCGAACGATCGAGCTTGTCCATCTTGCGGCGCTGCTTGTTGCCCCACCAGGCCGGGTAGTCGGGCAGGTTGTCGTAATAGTCGAGCAGGCTTTCGATCAGCCGCCCGGTCTGCGGCATCGCCACAACGCCGCAGTTCAGCGCGCCCCGCATACCGTGGCCGGCGTAGATGTGCTCCTGCCCTTCCGGGAAGGGGCGGTGGCAGAAGGCGTCGCAGTCGATCCAGATCGCGCCGGTCTTCTGGATCATCTTGTAGCGGAAGACGTTGGACAGGAACGAGGCCGAGGTCTCGGCAACGATCGCGCGGTCGATCTCCATGATTTCCGAGGCCGGGCGGACCTCGACCCCCTCGGGCACGTTGCGCACCTTGTCGGTGCAATACAGCGTCACCGGATGGCCCATCACCAGATGCGACTTCAGGCAGAGCTGGTTGATGTAGTGCAGGCTTTCGCCAATCCAGAGCGATGCGACGGGGCGGCGGTTCAGGTCCATGGGCTGTCCTTCAGGCGGTCAGAAGACCGAGGCGAAACGTTCGGGCAGGCGGTAGAGCGCCTTCGTGCGCCCGCCGCCGAAGAAGGTGATCTTGCCGTCGTGCAGGTGCTGCTGTTCCTCGATCATGCGCTTGCGGAACTCGGGCAGCTCGGCGTCCTCGCGTTCGGCGACGCCCTTGGACAGCTTGAGGAAGGTTTCCAGATCCTTGCCCCAGGCCTTGCCCACCTCTTTCGGGTCGCGGTCTCCGGCCATGATCGCGCGCATGTCCTTGCGGCCGGCGAGGCGTTCCGTGACCATGTCGTAGTCGAAGAAGCGCAGGTGGATCAGGTAGAGATGCGGGTCCAGCACGCGCGGCTGGTGGCTGTTCGCGTGCCCGCCGACGGTAAAGCCGGTTTCCTTCCGCAACACGCAGGGCTTGGCATAGTTGGCATTGGCGCGGAACACCCTGCGACGCGACAGGATCGGGGCGTCGTCGGACAGGGGCTCGGGCTCGGCCTCGGGGTTGTGGACCAGCTCGATCCCGAAGGGGCAGAGCGAGGCCGGCGTGCGTCTGGGGTGGGTGTAACGGCCGAGGTAGGTGACGAGGTCGGGGGCCACGGCGGGATCGACGATCACCACCTCGTCCACGTCGCTGACGATGAACCAGTTGTAATAGCGCAGCATCCCGGCCGAGAACTGGCTGTTGATCGACCAGCGCCGCCGTTCCATCCGCCACAGGGTCGGGTCGCGCGGCAGGCGGATGACATTGGCGCCCTCGCAGATGCGGTCATGTTCGGGATCGCCGCCGTGCGACAGGATGTAGAGATGTTCCCGCCCGAACTGCCGGCCATAGTAATCGACCCAGCGGCGCAGGAAGTAATAGTCCTTGTAGACCATGGTCATGGCCCCGGCCGGCTTCTTGGTCGGATCGAGCGTGGCGGGGGCGTCGGACATCTGGCTTTCCTGGACCTGCGGGGCGGACGGTATCACGCGGATTCGCGGGCTTTCAAGCCGGGGGGCTGCGGCGCCCCTCGACCCGCAGGCGCGCGATGAAGTCGCGCAGCAGCGGCACGCGGCGGGGACGGAAGCTTTCGTCGGTCAGGGCGACCCGGTCCATCTGCTGCACCTTGAAGCGACGGAAATCCTGGCGCAGGCAGCAGAAGGCCAGGCACTGCACCTCGCGGTCGAGGAACACGGTGCCCAAGGGCCAGATCCGCCGTTCTGTCACCGCGCCGGAGAGGTCGCGGTAGGCGATGTCCAGCGCGCGCTCCTCCCAGGCGGCCTCGCGCAGGGTCTGCATGTGCGGCGGCAGGGGGGCGCGGCGGTCGAAACGGTAGGTCTGGGTCACCGCGTGGATCGCCTGGCGCTGCACCCGGTCGGGCAGGGTGGCGATGATCTTGGCCTGGGCCTGGGCGGCGGCCCGCGCCAGCGCCGGATCGCCCGCCATGGTCACTTCGGCCAGGCCGAGGACCAGCGCCTCGACCTCCAGCCGGGTGAACATCTGCGGCAGCAGCGCCGGGTCCTCGGTCAGCGTATAGCCCGCCCCGGCCGCGCCGTCGATCAGCGCCCCCGCCGCCCGCAAGGCGCCGATGTCGCGGTAGAGCGTGCGCTCGGACACGCCCGTCTCCTCGGCCAGCCGGGCGGCGGTGACGGGCTGCGGCAGCATCCGGAAGGCATCCAGCAGGCGGAACAGGCGGTCGGACTTGGGCATGGACTACTGACAGGTTCTGACAGGAGGCGAAGCCTATACCGGAGGCATCAGCCAGCAAAGGAGAGAAAGATGCTGACCCTGTTCCATTCCCCGCACAGCCGGTCCTCGGCCATCGTCGCCCTGATCGAGGAGATGGGCATCCAGGACTGGGTGGAGATCCGCGAGGTGACGATCCCGCGCATGGACGGCTCGGGCGGGCGCGACCCGGCCAATCCGCATCCCGAGGGCAAGGTGCCGGTCCTCGTGCATGACGGCCATGTCATCACCGAACGCGCCGCGATCATCCTGCACCTGACCAGCCTCTTCCCCGACAGCGGAATGGCCCCGGCGGTGGGGACGCCCGAATGGGGCGTGTTCGCGATGTGGCTGGCCTGGTATCAGGGCGTGCTGGAACCGACCTTCATCATGGAGGCCGCGGGCGTCTCGCATCCCTGGCTGACCGCGGCGGTGCGGGATCACCAGACCGCGGTTGCCCGTCTCCGGGCGGCGCTGGACAAGGGGCCGTGGATCCTGGGCGAGCATTATTCGGCGGCGGACCTGCTTCTGCATGCGCCCTATGCCTGGTTCCCCGAGGCGACGCCCGCGGACCCGGTGCTGCGCGACTGGATCGACCGCTGCCTTGCGCGGCCGGCGCGGGCGCGGGTGCTGGACCGCGATGCAAGCAGGATGCAGGCCGCCTGACGGCGCCCAGGCGCAAGGCCCAAAATTCTTCGACGAAGAATTTTGGGCGTCCTCACCCCGGCGGCTGCCACAGTTCGATCGGCGTGCCCTCGGGGTCGTGGATTCGGGCGAAGGTGCCGTAGCTGCCGTCGCCGTCCCAGTCGGCCCGCGTCTCCACCGCGATCCCCGCGGCCTGCAACCGGGCGATGAGCGCGGGCAGATCATCGACGCGCAGGTTCAGCATCCATTGCCGGTCGGCGGCGAAATAGTCGGTGTCGTAACTGAAGGGCGAAAGGACCGTCGGACCCGCCTCCTGCATCCAGACCGCCACATCGGGCTGGGTGATGCCGAGATGATCCTGATACCAGGCGTTCAGCGCCTCGGGATCGCGGGCGCGGAAGAAGATGCCGCCGATGCCGGTGACCTTGCCCATGCCCGCCTCCCGCAATGCAAAAGGGTCGCCCCACGGGAGACCCTCTCACATTTCCGCTGTCGCGGGAAGGATCAGCCGTTGACCACGTCCTTCAGCGCCTTGGCGATGGCGAACTTGACCTGCTTGTCGGCCGGCTTGGTCATGGTCTCGCCCGTGGCGGGGTTGCGGACCTGACGCTCGGGGCGGGCCTTGCAGGCCACCTTGCCGAGGCCCGGCAGCGTCACGGTGCCGCCGGCAGCGACTTCCCGCGACACGACCGCCGCGATGGCATCCAGAGCCGCATTCGCGGTTTTCTTGTCGCCGCCCATGGCTTCGGCGACGGCGGCCACCAGCTGGGTCTTGGTCATCGGTTTGGACATTTGATCATCCTTCGTTGTTATTCGCTTCGTGTCATATGCACGGTTCGGCCCGCAAAACACGGGCGTCCACCCCCGGTTGCGGGGCCACGGCCCAGACACACGGTTTGAGGTCCGAAATCAAGCCCCGAAGCACGAAACAAGGGGTATTGACGGTTTTTTCGCCGTCTAGAGGAAGGCCGTTTCCTCGAAACTGCGCAGTTTCCGGCTGTGCAGCCGCTCGATCGGTGTCTCGCGCAGGCGCTCCATCGCTCGGATGCCGATCTGGAGATGCCGGCTGACCTGGGTCTTGTAGAACTCGGACGCCATGCCGGGCAGCTTCAGCTCGCCATGCAGCGGCTTGTCGCTGACGCAGAGCAGCGTGCCGTAGGGCACCCGGAACCGGAACCCGTTCGCCGCGATGGTGGCGCTTTCCATGTCCAGCGCCACGGCGCGCGACTGCGACAGGCGGCGGACGGGGCCGGACTGGTCGCGCAGCTCCCAGTTGCGGTTGTCGATGGTGGCGACGGTGCCGGTGCGCATGATGCGCTTCAGCTCGTAGCCCTCCAGCTGCGTGACCTCGGCCACCGCCTTCTCCAGCGCGATCTGGATTTCCGCCAGCGCCGGGATCGGCACCCATACCGGCAGGTCGTCGTCAAGCACATGGTCCTCGCGCAGATAGGCATGGGCGAGAACGAAGTCGCCCAGGCTCTGGCTGTTGCGCAGCCCCGCGCAGTGGCCGACCATCAGCCAGGCATGCGGGCGCAGCACCGCGATATGGTCGGTCGCGGTCTTGGCGTTCGACGGCCCGACCCCGATGTTGACCAGGGTGATCCCGTTCCCGTCCGGCCTTTTCAGGTGATAGGTCGGCATCTGCGGCATCTTGGACGGGGTCTCGATCACCCCGTCCGGCGTGGTGATCACCTGGTTTCCGGTCGCGACGAAGGCCGTATAGCCCGAGGCCGGATCACCGAGCGCCGCGCGGGCATAGGCTTCGAACTCGTCCACATAGAACTGGTAGTTGGTGAACAGGACGTGGTTCTGGAAATGCGTCGGGTCGGTCGCCGTGTAATGCGACAGGCGCGCCAGGCTGTAGTCCACCCGCTGCGCGGTGAACGGGGCCAGCGGGGCCGAACCGTCGTCATAGCGCGTCATCACCCCGTTCACGATGTCGTCGTTCGTGGTCACCAGGTCCGGCACGTCGAACACGTCGCGCAAGGAGAAGTCCATCACCCCTTCCTGCGGAATCGCGACTTCGGTACCGGAAACGGCGAAATGCACCGGCATGGGCGTGTCCGACAGGCCGACCTCGACCGTGACGCCGTGGTTGCGGATCAGAAGCTCGATCTGCTGGATCAGGTAGTTTCGGAAGAGATCCGGCCGCGTGATCGTGGTGGCATAGGTCCCGGGGGCCGAGACATGGCCGAAGGCCAGACGGGTATCCACCTTGTCGAAGCTGGCGACCGTCAGGCGGATCTCGGGGTAATAGGCGCGGACGCGGCGGCCGGGATGTCCCTTGGACACGGTGCGCAGGAACTGGTCCGACAGGAACCGGGTGGCCTGGGTGTACAGTGCCTCCAGCCGGTCCACCGCCGCTGCGGCATTGGTGAAACTTTCCATCGGCGGGGCGTCGGGGGTAAGGATCGCGCTGTTCAGGTCGTCTTGCATTCCGGGGTCCTGCGATTGATCCGGCATATAAGCCGAAAGCCGGGCAGGTCCGCAAGTGAAGCCATTGTGACGGTCGCGCTCAGCCGGCGCGGAACAGCGCGATCAACGCACGGTCGGCGGCATGATCGGCGTCGATCCGCGCGGCAGCGGCGCCGTAGATCTCGACCTCGATCAGTTGCAGGTCGGCGATGCGCCGGGCGGCGGACAGATCCTCCAGCGCGCGGTCGAAGCCGCGATCGGTCCAGACCCGGCGGTTGATCGACAGGGCGAACTGCGCCCCCGGCAGGGCGACGGCCAGCAGATGCGGAAACGCCTCGGGCCCGACATGGCCGGCGGTGAAGGTGCCGGAACTGACGATCCCCGCATGGCGCCGCGGCAGATCAAGGGGCCGGGTGATGTCGGCCCGGATCAGGTGGTCGTAGATCCGCTTCTCAGCCGCGCGCTCCAGCATCTCGGCCGAGAAATCCACCGCGTCGATCGGGCCACGGAACCCCATGCCGCGCAGGGCTTCGGCCAGAAGCCCGGTGCCCGCGCCCACGTCCAGCACCGGCCCGCCCGCCCCGGTGCCCATGAAGGCCGCCGCGACATGGGCGGGAAGCATGTATTCCATCTCGGCCGCGAAGCCGGAGTCGTAGTTGGCCGCCCAGTCGCGGTAATAGGCAAGGCATGCCTCCGGCCCGGTCAGGCCCAGCGCCCCCTTCAGCCCCTGATCCATCGCCTTCCTCCCCTGCCCGCCAGATTGGATCGCCCCGGCCCCTGCCGCAAGCCCTTGCAGCCCTCCGCCCGCCCCGCGATAGTCGCGGCCATGTCCACGCTCCTCTCCCTTGGCCACGGCTATTCCGCCCGCGCCCTTGCCCGCCGCCTGATCCCGCAGGGCTGGCGCGTCATCGGCACCACCCGCAATCCCGCCAAGGCCGAGGCGCTGCGCGCCGAAGGGGTCGAGCCCCTGCTCTGGCCCGGCGACCTCGGCCCCGCGCTGGCCAAGGCGACGCATATCCTTTGCTCGGCCGCCCCGGATGCCCAGGGCGACCCCTTCCTGCGCGCGGCACCACAGATTGCCCAGTCCAAGGCGGTCTGGGTCGGCTACCTGTCCACCACCGGGGTCTATGGCGACCATGCGGGCGGCTGGGTGGACGAGACGACGCCACTCACCCCCCAGTCCGACCGGGGCCGGCAGCGCGTGGTGGCCGAACGGCAATGGCTGGAGACGGGCCTGCCGGTCCACATCTTCCGCCTTGCCGGCATCTACGGCCCCGGCCGCGGGCCGTTCGAGAAGGTCCGCGACGGCACCGCGCGGCGGATCATCAAGCCGGGGCAGGTCTTCGGCCGCATACATGTCGATGACATCGCCCAGGTGCTGGAAGCCTCGATCCGCCGTCCGAACCCGGGCGCGGCCTACAATGTCTGCGACGACAATCCCTGTCCGCCGCAGGACGTGATCGCCTACGCAGCACGGCTTCTGGGCCTGCCCGAACCGCCCGCCGTGCCCTTCGAGGAGGTTGCCCCGACGATGACCCCGATGGCGCTCGGCTTCTACAGCGAATCGAAGCGGGTGCGGAACGACCGGATCAAGGAAGAGCTGGGCGTGCGGCTGCTCTACCCCGACTACCCCGAAGGCCTCGCTGCGCTTCTGGCCGAAGAGGGCGGCTGACGACCTATTCCGCCGCCAGATCGCGCGACTGGTTGGCCAGGATCGCCTCGGTCACTGCCGACAGCGCCAGCGCCGCTGCGCCATGCGCCCAAAGGAGGTCGCCCCAAGCATGGATCTCGATCGGCGGGCGCGGGCGGCCGGTGTTGATCGCCAGGTTGTCCATCTCGGCCAGGGTCTCGGCGGCATAGAGATAGTCATAGCGCATCCGCTCGCCCGACAGGATGATCAACGCCGGGTCGAAGAGGTTGACCACGTTCGACAGCCCGACCGCCAGATAGCGCCCCGCGCGGCGGAAGATCGACTTCGCCGTGGCATTGCCGGCCTTGGCATGGTCGTAGAGGCTTTCCAAGAGCACGTTGATCGGCTGGCTCTCCTTGTGGCCCCAGTTCAGCGCCGTCGTCGCCTCGCGCGCCAGGGCATAGTCGGCGACATAGGCCTCCAGACAGCCGCGCTGGCCGCAGCGGCACAGGGCGCCGTCGAGATGCACCTTGGTATGGCCCAGCTCCATCCCCAGCCGCTGCGCGCCGCGATAGATCCGGTGGTTCATCACGAAGCCCATGCCGACCCCGTGCTCGATGGTGACCACCGCGAAATCCGACAGGCTGCGCCCGGCGCCGAACCACAGCTCGGCCAGGGCCACCAGGTTCGCGTCGTTGTCCACCTGCACCGGGATCCCCAGCCGCGCGCTCGCTGCCTGGGCAACCGGCACCGCGCGTTCGACCAGAACCGAGGACCACAGCGCCACCCCGTCGGCACAATCGACAAAACCCGGGATTCCGATTCCGACACCCGAAAGTTCGGACCGCGAGACCTTCGCCTTGGCACAGACCCGGTCCAGCAGCGCCTCGATCGTGTCCAGAAGCTCGCCCAGCTGCATCGGGCCGGGCCGGCGCGGGATCGCCTCGTCGGCGATCAGCTTGCCGGCGAAATCGACGACGACGGCGGTATGCTCGCGGTCCGACAGCTTCATCCCCGCGACCAGATGCGCGCCTGCCTTGACCCCCAGAAAGACGGCAGGCCGCCCGCGCCCGGCCTCGCCGCCGCGCGGCACCGCGACCTCCTCGATCAGGCCCGCCTCGATCAGTTCCGACGAGATCGTGGTCACGCTGGCCGGGCTCACGCCCAGGTCCTTGGCCAGCTGCACCCGCGGAATCAGACCCGCGGCGCGCACCAACTCGAAGACCTGCTGGCGCAGCGGGCGCTGGCTTTCGGTCAGGGGCGGGATCAGGGGACCCACGCCCTTGCGCGGCTCTGTCGCGGCGGCATGCGTCGCCTTGGCCAACATTCCTTCGCCTCCCGAAGCAAAAGCCGCCGATTCTGCTGCGCATCGAGGCAGGCTTGCCGCAGAATGGCCGGACTTCCACCATTTCCGCCCTGCCGCAAGCTTTGACCAGCAGAATAATTTTGACAACTGAAATTGATATGCGAGTTTGGCCTTGGCCTTTGCTCAACCTTTAGGGCAATGGGTCTGCAGAGCGTGCAATCTTGGGGAGGTATTGATGCGCAAACTGTTGTGGGTTGCAGCCCTTGCCGTGATGGCCCTGACTTCGGTCGCCCTCGCCGAGGGCAAGAAGATCGGGGTGGCCTGGGGCGATCTGTCCCAGCCGCGCTGGCGCTGGGACGTGACCGCGATGCGCTCGGTCATCGAACGCAGCGGCAACACGTACATCCCGGTCGATGCCGGCGGATCGGCGGCCAAGCAGTTGCAGGACATCGAGAAGATGATCGCGGACGGCGTCGATGCCCTTGTGATCCAGCCCGTGGACAAGGACGAGATCATGAGCGGCGTGGAACGTGCCGCGGCGGCCGGCATACCGATGATCGCCTATGACCGCCTGATCGAGCACGACAAGGTCTTCTACATCACCTTCGACAACGTGGGCGTCGGGCGGATCATCGCCGCGATCGTCAAGCAGGCGGCCCCCACGGGCAATTATGTGATCATCAAGGGCGACCCCGGCGATGCCAACACCGGCTTCCTGCGGCAGGGCATGGAAGAGGTGATCGGCGCGGCCGTTGCCAGCGGGCAGATCAGGATCGTCGGCGAGGCGAATGCCGACGGCTGGCGGCCCGAGAACGCCAAGGCGATCATGGAAAAGGTCCTGGCCGAGACCGGCAATCAGGTCGATGCCGTGCTGGCGCAGAACGACGGCATGGCCGGCGGCGCGATCGAGGCGCTGACGGCGGCGGGCCTCACGGTTCCGATCGGTGGCCAGGACTGTGACCCGGCGGCGCTGAACCGGGTTGCCATGGGCACGCAGACGGTGTCGGTCTGGAAGAACAACTTCGACCTTGCCAAGCAGGCCGGCCGCATCGCCGTCCAGCTGGCAGAAGGCACGCCGATGAACCTGATTCCCGACGCGCGGCAGTTCTCGGGGGGCGAAAGGGGCGTTCCGGTCTGGTCCATCATGCTGAACCCGACCCCGATCACGGCCGAGACGCTCGACGTCGTCATCGACGCGGATCACGTCACCAAGGCGGATGTCTGCAAGAACGCCCTGCCCACGGTCGCCGCCTGCCGCTGAGCCTTGGGGGATACGTCCAGTGCCGGCCCCGTCGCGGGCCGGCGTTTTATTTTTTGACAACTGAAATTATTGGCGGCATCTTCCGCCCTGTTCCGGCGAATCTGCCGGACCGGCCCTTAGAGGCCGATCCATAGGGAGGATACATATGCGTACCGCAATTCTCGCCGCCGTTCTGGCGGTGACCGGTTTCTCGTCGGCAGCTCTCGCCGAAGGCAAGAAGATCGGTGTTTCCTGGGCACAGTTCCAGGAAGAGCGCTGGAAGATCGACGAAGCCGCGATGAAGGCCGCGATCGAAGCCGCCGGCAACGAGTATGTCTCGGCCGACGCCCAGTCCTCGGCCGAAAAGCAGCTGTCGGACATCGACGCGCTGATCGCGCAGGGCGTGGATGCTCTGGTCATCAACGCCTGGGACAAGGACGCCATCGGGCCGGCCATCGAGAAGGCCGCGGCAGAAGGGATCCCGGTCGTCGGCTATGACCGCCTGATCGAGGACAACCGCACCTTCTACCTGACCTTCGACAACGTCGGCGTCGGCCGCATCATCGCGGAAGAGGTGTTCAAGCTGGTGCCGAAGGGGAACTATGCCATCATCAAGGGCGACCCGGGCGACCCGAACGTCGGCTTCCTGCGCCAGGGCATGGAAGAGGTCATCGGCGCGGCCGTTGCCTCGGGCGACATCAAGATCGTCGGCGAAGCGAACTCGGACGGCTGGAAGCCGGAGAACGCCCAGAAGAACATGGAGCAGATCCTGACCGCCAACAACAACGCCATCGACGCCGTGCTGGCGCAGAACGACGGCATGGCGGGCGGTGTGGCGGCTGCGCTGGCCGCGCAAGGCCTGAACGTTCCGCTGGGTGGCCAGGACGGCGACCTCGCCGCGATCAACCGCGTAGCGCGCGGCACCCAGACCGTCTCGGTCTGGAAGGACGCCCGCCAGCTGGGCAAGGCCGCCGGCGAGATCGCCTCGGCGCTGGCCGACGGCGCGGCGCTGGACGCTATCCCGGGCGCGACCAAGTTCTCGGGCGGCGAGAAGGGCGTCGAGATGAACGCCATTCTGCTGACCCCGACCCCGATCACCAAGGAGACCATCGGTCTGGCGATCGAGGCTGGCCACATCACCAAGGAACAGGCCTGCGAAGGCGCGATGCCCGACGTGGCTGCCTGCCAGTAATCTGGCCTGATCTCCGGCGCCGTCCCGAGGGGGCGGCGCCGACCCCTTTCTCCTGGCTGGTCCGTCGCTCCGTCCTCGGAGCCCGATGACGCGCATCGCGGCGCACGGCACCGGCACAGCCCCATCCCCTCTCAGGCTGGACGGACATGACCGACACACCTCATTCCCCTGCATCCCATGCGCCGAACGAGGGCGGATTCACCCGCTTCCTGCGCGCCACGGAAATCGACCCGCGCCTGCTGGGCATGGTCGGCGCGCTTCTGCTGATCTGGCTGGCCTTCGAGGCCTATTCGACCTTCGTCCTCGGCCGCCCCTCGATGCTTCTGGGTGCCAGCCAGGCCGAGGCGAACGGTTTCCTGACGCCGCGCAACCTGTGGAACCTGTCGGTCCAGACCGCCTATATCGGGATCATGGCCTGCGGCATGGTGCTGGTCATCATCACCCGCAACATCGACCTGTCGGTGGGCTCGATCATGGGTATGGTGGGCATGTACATGGGCCTTCTGCAGGTGGAATACCTGACGCCGGCGCTGGGCCTCGGCCATCCGTCGATCTGGATCATCACCGTCCTCTTCGGCATCGCCATGGGCGCGCTGATCGGCGCCTTCCAGGGCACGCTGATCGCCTTCCTCGGTATCCCGTCCTTCATCGTCACCCTGGGCGGCCTTCTGGTCTGGCGCGGCGCGGCCTTCCTCGTCGCCGGCGGCAAGACCATCGCGCCGCTCGACGACCGCTTCTCGCTGATCGGTGGCGGCTCCTTCGGGGCGCTGGGCAAGACCGGCAGCTGGATCTTTGCCGCCATCGCCTGCGTCTTCGTCGTCTGGGCCTTCCTGAACGGCCGCCGGTCGCGCCAGCGCCACGGCTTCGCCCTGCGCCCGGTCTGGGCCGAGACCTTCGTGATCGGCCTCGTTTGCGCGGTGATCCTTGGCGCGACGGCCATCGTGAATTCCTACATCTGGCCGACCGGCAACATCCAGAAATACTACCAGGCCCTGGGCCAGGAGATTCCGGCCTGCGCCGAACGGGGCGGCAACATCTACACCGATGTCTGCGCCAGCTTCGGCCATGGCTTCGCCTATCCGGTGCTGATCATGATCGCCGTGGCCTTCGCCATGACCATCCTGATGACCCGCACCCGCTTTGGCCGTTATGTCTTTGCCATCGGCGGCAACCCCGAGGCGGCGTCCCTGTCGGGCATCAACACCCGGGCGATGATCGTGAAGATCTTCACGCTCATGGGGGCGCTGGCCGGCATCGCCGCCGTGATCGGCGCCGCGCGCCAGAACAGCGCCACCAACGCCATGGGCAACCTCGACGAGCTTTACGTCATCGCCGCGGCCGTGGTCGGCGGCACCTCGCTGGCGGGCGGCGTCGGGACGATCTACGGTGCGATCATCGGCGCGCTGATCCTGACCAGCCTGCAGACCGGCATGGTGCTGATCGGCTTCGGCGACGGATCCTACCAGCGCATCGTGATCGGCATCGCGCTCGTCCTCGCCGTGTATCTCGACATCGTTTACCGCAAACGCATCAAGTGAAGGGGCCCCTAGCATGGTAGACAGAACCGGAACCCCGCTTGTCGAACTGCGCGACATCTCGATCGCCTTCGGCGGGATCAAGGCCGTGGATCACGTCACGATCGACCTTTACCCCGGCGAGGTCGTGGGCCTTCTGGGCCACAACGGCGCGGGCAAGTCCACGCTGATCAAGTGCCTCTCGGGCGCCTACAAGAAGGACTCAGGCCAGATCTTCATCAACGGCAAGGAGGTGGAGATCAACGACCCCCGCGATGCCCGCGCGCTGAACATCGAGACGATCTACCAGACCCTTGCGCTCGCCGACAACCTGGACGCCGCCTCGAACCTCTTCCTCGGGCGCGAGCTGGTGAACGCCTTCGGCTTCGTGGACGAATCGAAGATGGAGGCCGAGACGCGCAAGATCATGGGCCGGCTGAACCCGAACTTCCGCAAGTTCAACGTCCCGGTCAGCGCCCTGTCGGGCGGTCAGCGCCAGTCGGTCGCCATCGCCCGGGCGGTCTATTTCAACGCCAGGATCCTGATCATGGACGAACCGACCGCCGCTCTGGGCCCGCACGAGACCCAGATGGTCGCCGAACTGATCCAGGAACTGAAGGCGCAGGGCCTCGGCATCTTCCTGATCGAGCATGACATCCACAACGTGATGAAGCTCTGCGACCGCGCCAGCGTGATGAAGAACGGCCAGCTGGTCGGCACGGTGAACGTGAACGAGGTCACCGACGACGACATCCTGGGCATGATCATCCTGGGCAAGAAGCCCCAGCACCTGGCCGCGTGATGTATATCGGGCTCGATCTCGGCACCTCGGGGCTCAAGGGCATCCTGATCGGCGAGGATCAGACGGTGCTCGCCGAGGCCACCGCCCCCCTGACCGTCCAGCGCCCCGCCGAGGGGTGGAGCGAGCAGTTGCCCTCGGACTGGATCTCGGCGGCCGAGACTGTCTTCGACCGGCTCGCCGCGCAGCGGTCGCTGGCCAAGGTCCGGGGGATCGGCCTGTCCGGCCACATGCACGGGGCGACGCTGCTGGATGCGGCGGACGAGGTGCTGCGGCCCTGCATCCTGTGGAACGACACGCGCAGCCATGCCGAGGCCGCCGCGCTGGACGCGGATCCGCAGTTCCGCCGGCTGACCGGGAACATCGTCTTTCCCGGCTTCACCGCGCCCAAGCTCGTCTGGGTCCGCCGGCACGAACCTCAGGTCTGGGACAGGGTGGCCAAGGTCCTTCTGCCGAAGGATTACCTGCGCCTCTGGCTGACCGGCGAGCATGTGGGCGAGATGTCGGATGCCGCCGGCACCAGCTGGCTCGATACCGGCAGGCGCGACTGGTCGGACGACCTGCTGGCCGCCACGGGCCTTTCCCGTGCGCAGATGCCCCGGCTGGTCGAGGGCAGCCAGGTCTCGGGCTCCCTGCGCGAGGCGCTGGCCGACCGCTGGGGCCTGCCCAGGGGCGTGGTCGTGGCCGGCGGCGGCGGCGACAACGCGGCCTCGGGCGTAGGGGTGGGCGTCGTTCGCGCGGGCGAGGCCTTCGTCTCGCTCGGCACTTCGGGTGTGCTCTTCGCCGCGAACGACGGCTACCAGCCCGACCCGGCAACGGCGGTGCATACCTTCTGCCACGCCCTGCCTGACACCTGGCACCAGATGGGCGTGATCCTCGCCGCGACCGATGCGCTGAACTGGTATGCCCGGCTGATCGGCACCGAGGCGGCGAAACTGACCGGCGAACTCGGCGAGCTGAAGGCCCCCGGCAAGACGATCTTCCTGCCCTATCTCGGCGGCGAACGGACGCCCCTGAACTCGGCCTCGGTGCGCGGGGCCTTCACCGGGCTCGAACATGCCACCGATCGCCAGGCCGCCACCCGCGCGGTGCTGGAAGGCGTGACCTTCGCCATCCGCGACAGCCGCGACGCGCTGGCCGCGACCGGCACGCGGCTGGAGCACCTGCTGGCGGTGGGCGGCGGGTCGCGGTCGGACTACTGGCTGAAGCTGATCGCCACCGCGCTGGACTGCCCGGTGCAACTGCCCGTGGCGGGCGATTTCGGCGGCGCCTTCGGGGCCGCGCGCCTCGGCCTCATGGCCGCGACGGGCGCGGGGGCCGAGATCGCCACCCTGCCGCAGATCGCCCGGGTGATCGACCCCGATCCTTCCCTCAAGGACGCCTTTGACGCGGGCCACGCACGGTTCCGCGCCGCCCAATCTGCCATCAAGGATCTGACATGACCGACTTCTTCAAAGGCATCCCCGCCATCAGGTACGAGGGCCCCGCCTCCACCAACGAATTCGCCTTCCGGCACTACAACCCGGACGAGGTGATCCTCGGCAAGCGGATGGAGGACCACCTGCGCTTTGCCGTGGCCTGGTGGCACAGCTTCGCCTGGCCGGGCGGCGACCCGTTCGGCGGGCAGACCTTCCAGCGCCCCTGGTTCGGCGAGACGATGGAGCTGGCGAAGCTCAAGGCCGACGTAGCTTTCGAGATGTTCGACATCCTCGGCCAGCCCTTCTACTGCTTCCACGACGCCGACGTGCGCCCCGAAGGCGCGACATTCGCCGAAAGCCTGAAGAACCTGAACGCGATCGCCGACTACCTGGGCGAGAAGCAGACGAAGCACAAGGCCAAGCTCCTCTGGGGCACGGCGAACCTCTTCAGCCACCGCCGCTGGATGGCCGGCGCGGCGACGAACCCCGACCCGGATGTCTATGCCTATGCCGCCGCCACGGTGAAGGCCAACATGGACGTGACGCATCGCCTCGGCGGGCAGAACTACGTCCTCTGGGGCGGGCGCGAGGGCTATGAGACGCTCTTGAACACCGACCTCAAGGCGGAACGCCAGCACGCCGGGCGCTTCCTGCAGCAGGTCGTCGAATACAAGCACAAGATCGGCTTCAAGGGCACGATCCTGATCGAGCCGAAGCCGCAGGAACCCTCGAAGCACCAGTACGATTACGACGTGGCCACGGTCTATGGCTTCCTCGTGGAGTTCGGACTGGAGAAAGAGGTCAAGGTCAACATCGAACAGGGCCACGCGATCCTTGCCGGCCACAGCTTCGAACACGAGATCGCGCTGGCGGCGGCCCTTGGCATCTTCGGCTCGATCGACATGAACCGGAACGACTACCAGTCCGGCTGGGACACCGACCAGTTCCCGAACAACCATGCGGAAAAGGCCCTGGCCTTCTACGAGATCCTGCGCGCGGGCGGCTACACCACCGGCGGCACCAACTTCGACGCCAAGATCCGCCGCCAGTCGCTGGATCCCGAGGACCTGATCCTCGCCCATGTCGGCGGCATGGACACCTGCGCCCGCGCGCTGAAATGCGCCGCCGCCCTTCTGGAAAGCGGAGAGCTCGAGGCCGCCCGCAAGGCCCGTTATGCGGGCTGGGAAACGCCGGCCGCCCAGGCCATGCTGAAAGGCAGCCTCGAGGACGCCGCCGCCCGCGTCATCGCCGAGAAGCTCGAACCCGAACCGAGGTCGGGCCGGCAGGAGCGGCTGGAGAACCTCTGGAACCGCTACCTCTGATGGACGCCATCGACCGCATCCTGTCCGCCCGGCCGTTCAACCTTGACGAAACCGGGCGCGACTGGGTGCGGTCCACCCTCGGCGCCATGGACCGCGCGGCGAAGGTCCGCCAGCTCTTCGTCCACATCTGCTTCGGCACGGGGCCCGAGGTGGTGGAGCGGATCACCGCCCTCGCCCCCGCCGGGATCACCAAGTTCTTCGGCCCCGATGCGAAGGCCGAACTCGACACGCTCGACGCGCTCCGCGCCGCGGCCCCAATCCCCTACCTCGTCAGTGCCGACCTCGAAGGCAGCCGGATGAGCCTGCCCTTCGGTACCGAGGTGCCGAATCCGCTGGCGCTGGCGGCGGTGGACGATGTGCAGGCCTCGGCCACCATCGCCCGGATCATGGCCGAAGAGGCGCGGGCGGCCGGGGTCAACTGGTCCTTCACCCCGGTCCTCGACATCAACGCACTGTTCCGCTCGCCCATCGTGGCGACCCGCGGCCTGGGCTCCGACCCCGCCCGCATCCGCGCCCATGCGCTGGCCCATATCGGCGGGCTTCAGGCCCAGGGCGTCGCGGCCACCGCCAAGCACTGGCCGGGCGAGGGCCACGACGACCGCGACCAGCACCTCGTCACCACGATCAACCCGCTGTCGGTCGAGGACTGGCGCGCCACCCACGGCGCGCTCTACCGCGCGGCGATCGAGGCGGGCGTCATGGCGGTCATGTCCGCCCATATCGCCTTTCCCGCCTATGTCCTGGCCCATGACCCCGATGCCGGGATCGAGGCCTGCCGCCCCGCCTCGGTCTCGCCCTTGCTCAACCAGACGCTCCTGCGCGGCGAGTTGGGGTTCAACGGCGTCATCGTCTCGGACGCCACACCCATGGCCGGTTTCGGCGCCTGGGCGCATCGGGACGATATGCTGCCAGAGGTCGTCTCCTCGGGCTGCGACGTGATCCTTTTCTCGGACGAACCCGAGGCCGACATCGCCCGCATCGAGACGGCGCTGGACGATGGCCGCCTGACCCTCGCACGGCTCGACGAGGCGCTGATCCGCATCCTCGGCCTGAAGGCGGCGCTGGGGCTGCACCGGACGGGTCGCGATCCGGCCGACCGCGCCCGGCTCTTCAACCCCGCCAATGCCCGCATCGCCGAAGAGGTGACCGCCCGCGCGCCCACGCTGGTCAAGGACGTGCAGGGCATCCTGCCCCTCTCGCCCGACCGCCACCGCCGGGTGCTGGTCTATTCGACCGGCATCGTCACACCCTTGCACGGCGAAGGCCAGGCGATGATCTTCCCCAACCTCCTGCGCGCCGAGGGCTTCGAGGTGACAGAACATCGGCCCGGAGACCGCACCGACCAGCGCGACTTCGACCTGGTGCTGTTCCTGATGGGCGAGGAAACGCTCCTGACCCGGGGCCGCATCTTCCTCGACTGGAACCGCCTGACGGGCGGCATGTTCGGCGCCATGCAGCGGCACTGGCATGAGGTGCCGACCGCGCTGATCTCCTTCGGCTATCCCTACTACCTCTACGACGCCCCCAGGATGCCCTGCGTGGTCAATGCCTATGCCACGATGGACACGATGCAGCGCGCCACGCTCGACTGCCTGCTGGGGCGCAAGCCCTTCCATGGGACGAACCCGGTCGATCCCTTCTGCAACCTGCCCGACGCGCGGTTCTGATCTGCCGCAAGGTCAGAAATCGCTTGTCGTCTGGCGACAAATCGTGCCTACATCAAGTCGGCATGAAATGGTGCCTGCCAAGGGGACGAGGCCGCGATGCGCTGGAAGAAGACATTGCAGGTCGTGGACGTGCATTGCGAGGGCGAGATCGGCAAGGTCATCACCTCGACCACGCTGGATGTGCCGGGGGCGACCATGCTGGACAAGCTGGTGCATCTGAACCGCGTGGACGACAGCCTGCGCCGGCTGGTCTGCTTCGAGCCGCGCGGCTTTGCCCAGATGACGGTGAACCTGGTGCTGCCGCCCACACGGCCGGACGCGGATGCGGGCTTCATCGTGCTGCAACCGGACAAGGCGCATCCGATGTCGGGGTCGAACGCGATCTGCGTGGTCACGGCGCTCTTGGAAACCGGCATGCTGGCGATGCGGGAGCCCGAGACGACGGTGCGCCTCGACACCGCCGCGGGCCTCGTGACGGTCACCGCCGCCTGCCAGGACGGCAAGGTGACCTCGGCCGCGATCGAGACCTCGCCCTCCTTCGTGCAGGATCTGGATCTGGTGCTTGAGACCTCCGATTTCGGCCGGATCAAGCTGGATGTGGCCTATGGCGGCTGCTTCTACGGGCTGATCGACGTGGGCCAGCTCGGCCTGACGATCGCGCCGCAGAACGCCCACGCGCTGATGCGGGCCGGCACCGCGATCCTGACCGAGCTTGCGGCGAAGGTGCCGGTCGCGCATCCCGAACGGCCGCAGATCAACCAGTTCTCCTACGTCATGTTCCGCGACATCCGCGGGGACCTGGTCCAGACCTGCACCGTGCTGAAGCCGGGCAGGGTGGACCGCTCGCCCTGCGGCACGGGCTCGTCGGCCAATCTCGCCGCGATGCAAGCCCGGGGGCTGGTGAAGACCGGGGACAGCCTGACCAGCGAGTCGATCATCGGCTCGCGCTTCCGGGTCGAGATGCTGGGCGAAACCACCGTCGGCAACCGCCCCGCCGTGCTGCCCCGGGTCACGGGGCGGGCCTGGATCTACGGCATCTCGCAACTGGGTCTCGACCCCACCGACCCCTTCCCGCGCGGCTTTGCCCTGTCCGACACCTGGGGCCCGCATGTGGACGAGATTCTCTGACACCGGCCGGGCGGGGCAAGGCTCTCCCTTGTCTCTGGCCCCATTTCGGGGCTTCCTGCCGCCGGGGCGCCGTGCAACAGCGGCGCATCGGCAGGATTGGACGACGGCATGATGAACGGCGGGCGGCTTCTGGTGGACTGTCTGGTGGCGCTCGGGGCCGCGAAGGGCTTCGGCGTGCCGGGGGAAAGCTATCTGGCGGTGCTGGACGCGCTGCACGACACGCGGGGCAGGCTCGACTTCATCCTCTGCCGCAACGAGGGGGGCGCGGCCTTCATGGCGGCGGCCTGGGGCAAGCTGACCGGGCAGCCGGGGCTCTGCTTCGTCACCCGCGGGCCCGGCGCGACCAATGCCGCCATCGGCATCCATACCGCCATGCAGGATTCCGCGCCGATGCTCGTCTTCGTCGGCCAGGTCGGAACCGACATGCGCGGGCGCGAGGCCTTCCAGGAACTCGACTACCGCGCCGTCTTCGGCACCATGGCGAAATGGGCGGTCGAGATCGACCAGGCCGACCGCATCCCGGAAATCCTCTCTCGCGCCTGGATCACCGCCACCACCGGCCGCCCCGGCCCCATCGTCATCGCCCTGCCCGAGGACATGCTCTCCGGCCCCGCCTCGGCCGCGCCGCTCACCGGCCCGGCCCGCATCGCCGAACCCGCCCCCGACCCCGCCGCCCTGGCCGAGGCGCTGGCGCTCCTCGCCTCGGCGGCGCGCCCCGCGATCCTTCTGGGCGGCTGCAACTGGACCGAGGCCGGAAAGACCGCGCTCAAGGCCTTCGCCGAGACCTCCGACATCCCCGTGATCGCGGCGCTGCGCTACCAGGACATGTTCGACAACCACTCGCCCTGTTACGCGGGCGATCTGGGCCTCGGCCTTGCCGCCGGGGTGCGCCGGACCCTGGCCGAGGCCGACGTCGTGCTCGCGCTGAACACCCGCTTTGGCGAGATCTCGACAGAAGGCTACACCCTGTTCCAGGTGCCCGTCCCACGGCAGAAGATCATCCATGTCCACGCCTCGGTG
Source organism: Tabrizicola flagellatus (assembly GCF_008271465.1). GTDB lineage: Bacteria > Pseudomonadota > Alphaproteobacteria > Rhodobacterales > Rhodobacteraceae > Tabrizicola > Tabrizicola flagellata. The sequence goes on from NZ_VMDU01000005.1 coordinate 141,501, forward strand.
GCCGAGATCGGCAAGATCTACATCCCCACCCTCGGCATCCCCGCCGGCCCCAACGCCTTCGCCGCCGCCCTGACCCCGGTCAGCGGCGCCTGGGCCGACTGGCGCCGCCGCGCGCGGGCGGAGTACGAGGCGACCTTCGACCTGCCGCCCCAGCCTTCGCCGGTGGATATGGGCGCGGTGACGGCGCATCTGCGCGCTGTGCTGCCCGAGGATGCGATCCTGACCAACGGGGCGGGCAACTTCACCGCCTGGCCGAACAAGTTCTTCCGCTTCGGCCCGAAGGCGCGCCTCCTGGCCCCGCAGTCGGGCGCGATGGGCTATGGCCTGCCCGCCGCCATCGCCGCCAAGGTCGCCCATCCCGACCGCACCGTGGTCTGCTTCGCCGGCGACGGCGATTTCCAGATGACCTGCCAGGAGCTTGGCACCGCCCTCCAGGCCGGCGCCCAGCCCATCGTCCTGATCCTGAACAACGGCACCTACGGCACGATCCGCGCGCACCAGGAACGGACCTACCCCGCCCGCGTCTCGGCCACTGACCTGGTGAACCCAGATTTCCCCGCGCTCGCCCGCGCCTACGGCTTCCACGCCGAACGGGTCGAACGCACCGATGACTTCCCCGCCGCCTTCGCCCGGGCGCTGGCCTCGCCCGGCGGCGCGGTCCTCGACCTGAACATCTCGGCCGAGGCGCTGACCCCGCGCCAGACGCTCTCGCAGATGCGCGCCGCCGCCCAGGCCCGGCAAGCCCCGCAGTAGTTGCGCTCGGCCGCCGCCGGGGCGAGACTGCGCCCCGATGACCGCGACCGGGGAACCACCATGACCGACCGCCTGCACCGCGCCCTTGCCCTGATCGACGCCGCCAATGCCGCCGACCCCAAGGGCGATGCCCTGCCCTATGGCGAGCGGATGAGCGCGGAACTCGCCCGCCTCGCCCCCGATGCCTCCGAGGTCCTCCAGATCGCCGCGCGCGGGCAGCATGTCGAACGCTGGCTCCTGCCCCGCTCGGACTATCCCGAAGGCAAGGCGGGCTATCTCGCCTGGCGCCGCGAACAGGCCCGCCGCCATGCGCTCCGCGTGGCCGGGATCATGGCCGAGGCGGGATACGACCCCGCCGACTGCGACCGCGTGGGAGTGCTTCTGCGGAAAGAGGGGCTGAAACGCGACGCGGAAGTGCAGATGCTCGAGGACGTGATCTGCTTCGTCTTCCTGCGCTGGTATTTCGCGGATTTTGCCGCCGGGCGGGACGAGGCCTCGGTCCTCGACATCGTTCGGAAGACCGCGCGCAAGATGTCGGATGCCGCCCGCACCCGCGCGCTTGCGGAATTCGCCCTGCCGCCCCTGCTGGCCGATGCCGTCCGTTCAGCCTGACCGGCGCCGCATCCGCTCGTCCAGTTCGGCATTGATCGCCCCGCCCAGCAGCACCGCCCAGACGCTCAGATACAGCCACATCATCAGGATGATGACCGCCCCGATCGAGCCGTAGATCGCGTTGTAGCTGTTGAAGTTCGCCAGATAGACCGAGAACCCGATCGAGACTCCGGCCCAGGCCAGCGCCGCCACCAGCACGCCGACGCTGATCCAGGGCGAGCGGAACCCGCCCGGCACGTTCGGGCCGAAACGGTAAAGGATCGACAGGCAGGTGACGACCAGGAGGAACATCGCCCCCCAGGGCAGCACCTTGGTCAGCCAGGCTTCGAAGGTGCCGAAGGTGACATAGCTCAAGAGGATCGGCACGACGACGACCGTCACCAGCGCGATGAACAGCGCCCCGATCAGCGCGCCGGTCAAGAGGAAGTCCACCGCCCAGCCGCGTAGCCAGCCCCTCGGGCGCGAGCGGTGCACCACGTCCAGCCCCTGCACCAGCGCCGACACCCCCGCCCGCGCCGAGTAGAGCGCGATCAGCAGCGACAGGATCGTGGTCCATTGCAGCGCCGACCGCGGCGCGGTGATCAGGCCCATCACCTGATCGTGGATCAGCTGGCCCGCCTCGGGCGGCAGAAAGCGTTCGGCCACCTCCAGATAGCCCCGGATCACCCCGGGATCGGCGAACATGCCCCAGACCGCGACGGCGGCGGCCAGGCCCGGAAAGACTGCGAACATGGCGAAGAAGGCCACGCCGGCGGCAATCAGGCCGAAATGCCCGTCGCCGACCCGCAGCCAGACCGCCGCGACGAAATCCCATGCCTGCCTCAGCCCCGTCATGCCGCCAGCTTCCACAAGATCGTGTCCCGGCGCAACGTCCGGCGCAACTTGCAGCCGCCCGTGCCCCGACGCATGATAGCGCCAACAGGAGGGCCCCCATGAGCTATGTTCCTAACCCCGACCGTTACGGCCGGATGATCTACAACCGCTGCGGCGCCTCGGGGCTGAAGCTGCCGGCGATCAGCCTCGGCCTCTGGCACAACTTCGGCCACGACACGCCGCACGCCACGAAACAGGCGATCTGCCGCACCGCCTTCGACCTCGGCATCACGCATTTCGACCTCGCCAACAACTACGGCCCCCCGCCCGGCAGCGCCGAGGAAGCCTTCGGGGAACTCCTGCGCACCGACTTCCGTTCCCACCGGGACGAGCTGATCATCTCCTCCAAGGCCGGCTACCTGATGTGGGACGGCCCCTATGGCGAATGGGGCAGCCGGAAGTATGTGATCGCTTCCTGCGACCAGTCGCTGAAGCGGATGGGCCTCGACTATGTGGACATCTTCTATTCCCACCGCTTCGACCCCGACACGCCGCTCGAGGAAACCATGGGCGCGCTCGACCACATCGTCCGGTCGGGTCGGGCGCAGTACATCGGCATCTCCAGCTACAACTCCCAGCGCACGCGCGAGGCGGTGGCGATCCTGAAGGACCTCGGCACGCCGCTCCTCATCCACCAGCCCAGCTACAACATCCTGAACCGCTGGGTGGAAACCGACGGGCTGAAGGACACGCTTAAGGAACTGGGCGTCGGCTCCATCGCCTTCGTGCCGCTGGCGCAGGGCATCCTGACCAACAAGTATCTGAACGGGATCCCCGCTGGCAGCCGGGCGACGCAGGGCAAGTCGCTCGACCCCGCCGTGGTGGAAAAGGCGCTGGCCTCGGTGCGCAAGCTGAACGACATGGCCGCAGCGCGCGGGCAGACGCTGGCGCAGATGGCCATCGCCTGGGTCTTGCGGGGCGGCGGGATCACCAGCGCGCTGATCGGCGCCTCGAGGCCCGAGCAGGTCACGGACTGCGTGGGCGCGCTGGAGAACCTGGACTTCACCGCCGAGGAACTGGCCCGGATCGACGCCATCTCCGAGGAGAAGGACATCAACCTCTGGGCCAGATCCTCCGAGGGATGACCGCGCAACCCCAAGATTTTTCGTCGAAAAATCTTGGGGCCCGCCCGTGGCCTACTTCGCCGCCAGAAGCTCCGGCACTTCCAGAAGGACGAACTCGTTGTCCGCGGCCTTGTCCAGCGCGCGACCCGAGGAGAACGGCAGGTTGTTGTCCACCGCCACGACGATATGGGTATCGTCGGCCTTCATCACGTCCTCGATGGTGAAGAAGGGCAGGGTGAAGACCCCTGCCTCGCCGCCCGCGGTTTCCAGACGCGCCTTGCCGTCCGGGTCGGCGATGTTCATCAGATCGACATGGCCCAGCCGCTTGGCGAAACCGTCCGCGTCGATCTGCGCCGTGTCTATCAGCACCACGTTCTTCACCATCGCCGGGGCGGGGAAGCAGTCGGGCTTCGGATCGCCCGCGCATTTCAGCGCCGGAACGCCCTCGCCGTTGTCACGCTCGATTACCAGGGCACGAGTCTCGTCGATGAAGTTGAAATCGCCGATCGCCGTCGCACCTTCGGAGAGCGCGAACTTGAAGCCCGCCCCGGTCCATTCGCCCTTGGCCGGATCGAAGGCCAGCGCGCGCAGGTAGTCACCCTCGGGCTTGCCCTCGGCGTTCAGAAGCGGCTTCTCGAACATCGCCCACAAGAGGCCCGAGCCCGGTTGCAGCGCCATCCCCTCGTAGCCGCCCGACCGTTGCACCGTCCAGTCCTTGCCCATGACCGAAACCGCGCTGATGCCGGTGGTATCGGGTCCCTTTAGCACCGTGCCATCCATCATCGTCGGATAGACCTCGCGCACCACGCCATCCAGCCCCGCGCGGATGATGTAGGGCCCGAACTCGTCGCCGATCCAGACCTCGCCGTTCACAAGCTGGATGCTTTCAAGGTCGAAATCGGCCCCGGTCAGATAGCGGCTCTCCGATCCCTCATAGGCGATGCGGAAGGGCACCTTGAACTCGGGGTCGCGCAGGAAGACCGTCTCGCGCACCGCGACCTCGCCCGAGGCCCAGTCCGGCGCGACGCGGTGGAAGAACAAGAGCGCATCGGGGCTGTTCGCCTTGGAGCCGAAGCCGTTGTCGGTCAGCGTCAGGATGCTGCCGTCCTCGGTCAGGTTCATCGCAAAGCCGGAAAAGCCCTGCAGGGGCTGGCCCTGGAACGGCAGGCTGATGCCGGTCGGCCGCTTGCCGTGGCTGGCGCCGGTGTCGCCCGGGACGGTCCCCGGCTCCCTCACCGGGGCGGCGCCGGTGAACTTGCCCGACACCTGCGCATCCTTCGGCGCATCGGCGGGGGCGGGGATGTAGCTCGCCGCCGGCACCAGCGCATGGCCGGCGAGTTTCGACGGGAACACCGTCTCGGCGGCGGCCGGCAGGGCCAGGCCGGACAGGGCGGTGCAGAACAGAAGGAACCTGGATTGCATGGCAAGGTCTCCATTGTCGGGTGGACCTTGCCTCGGTAGCAAAGCCGGCACGACAGGCACGTGACGGCGCTGCGAAAGTTTCGCAAAGGCGCCCGGGCCGTATGGTCCGGGCGCCGGAAGAGTTATTCCGCCGGAACCTTCGCAACCTCGTCCGACAGGGGATAGGGCAGGCGTTCCACCATCTCCTTCGGGCAGACCTGGAGGAAGTTCTGCCGCTCGCGGTCCCAGTTCGACAGGATGCGTCCGGCGATCCGGCTGCCGGTTTCCTCCAGGTGGCGCTGGATCAGACCCTTCAGCTGCATCTCCCAATGCGGATGGCCCACGGCGCAGGTCAGGATGCTTTCAAGGTTCATGAAGTCCTCGGCCACGCCCTCGGGGTCGTAGACATAGGCCATGCCCCCCGTCATCCCCGCGCCGAAGTTCGCGCCGATCCGGCCCAGGATCACCGCCACCCCGCCGGTCATGTACTCGCACCCGTTCGACCCGCAGCCCTCGACCACCACGCTGGCGCCCGAGTTCCGCACCGCGAACCGCTCGCCGGCCCGACCGCTGGCGAACAGGAACCCGTCGGTCGCACCATAGAGCACGGTGTTCCCGATGATCGTGTTCTCTTCCGCCTTCAGCGGCGAGGACATCAGCGGCCGCACGGTAATCGTGCCGCCCGACAGGCCCTTGCCGACATAGTCGTTGGCGTCGCCCTGCACCTCCAGCTTGAGACCGCGCACCGCAAAGGCGCCCAGCGACTGCCCGCAGGACCCGGTCAGCTTCACCGTCAGATGGTCGGGCTGCAGCGCGTTCCGCATCCCGAACTTCTTGACGATATGCGAAGACGCCCGCGTGCCGATGGTGCGATGGGTGTTCCGCACCGCGTAGGACAGCTGCATCTTCTCGCCGTCTTCGAAGAACCGCGCGCCGTCGCGGATGATCTCGGCATCCAGCGTGTCGGGCACCGCATTGCGCGGCTTCGACCGGTCATAGGTGATCGACCGCGCACCATCGACAGTGATCAGCAGCGGGTTCAGGTCCAGGTCATCGAGGTTCGCAGCCCCACGGCTTACCTGGTTCAAAAGGTCCGCGCGCCCGATGATCTCGTCCAGCGACCGCGCGCCGATGGAGGCGAGGATTTCCCGCACTTCCTGCGCGTAGAAGGTGATGAGGTTGACCACCTTGTCCGCCGTGCCGGTGAACTTGGCCCGCAGGCGCTCGTCCTGGGTGCAGACGCCCACCGGGCAGGTGTTCGACTGGCACTGGCGCACCATGATGCAGCCCATGGCGATCAGGGCGGCGGTGCCGATGCCGTATTCCTCGGCCCCCATCATCGCCGCCATCACGATGTCGCGCCCGGTCCGCAGGCCGCCGTCGGTGCGCAAGGTCACCCGCTCGCGCAGGTTGTTCATCGCCAGCACCTGATGCGCCTCGGTCAGGCCCATCTCCCACGGCAGGCCGGCATACTTGATCGAGGTGGCGGGCGATGCCCCGGTGCCGCCGTTGTGGCCCGAGATCAGGATCACGTCGGCCTTGGCCTTCGCCACGCCCGCCGCGATGGTGCCCACGCCGGACGAAGACACCAGCTTCACGCAGACCTTGGCGCGCGGGTTGATCTGCTTCAGGTCGTAGATCAGCTGCGCCAGATCCTCGATGGAGTAGATATCGTGGTGCGGCGGGGGGCTGATCAGCGTCACCCCCGGCGTCGAATGCCTTAAGCGAGCGATCAGCGCCGTGACCTTCATCCCCGGCAGCTGGCCGCCCTCGCCGGGCTTCGCGCCTTGCGCGACCTTGATCTCCAGCTCCTCGCAGGCGTTCAGATACTCCGCCGTGACGCCGAACCGGCCCGAGGCGACCTGCTTGATCTTGGCGGACGGGTTGTCACCGTTCGGTTCCGGCACGAAATGCGCCGGGTCCTCGCCGCCCTCGCCCGAGTCCGACTTCGCCCCGATCCGGTTCATCGCCACGTTCAGCGTCTTGTGCGCCTCGGGGCTGAGAGCGCCAAGCGACATGCCCGGCGTCACGAACCGCTTGCGGATCGAGGTGATGCTTTCGACCTCCTCGATCGGCACCGGCTTGCCCAGCGGCTTGATGTCCAAAAGGTCGCGCAGGTGAATGGGCGGGTTCGCCCGCATCGCCGCTGAATATTGCTTCCAGATGTCATAGGACGCCCGGTCGCAGGCCGATTGCAGCATGTGCATGGTCTGCGCTTCCCAGGCGTGCTTCTCGCCCGACCGCCGCGCCTTGTAGAAGCCGCCGATGGGCAGCACGTCCGCGCCGCCCAGCCAGCCCTTGCGGTGCACCTCCTCCAGCTTCTGCTCGATCCCGGTCAGGCCGATGCCCGAGATGCGCGACTGCATGCCGGGGAAGTATTCCGCCACCATTGCGCGGGACAGTCCCACCGCCTCGAAGTTCAGCCCGCCGCGATAGCTGGAGATCACGCTGATCCCCATCTTCGACATGATCTTCAACAGGCCCGCGTCGATGGCATCGCGATAGCGACGCATCGCATCGGTCAGCGAGCCATCGAGCAGCCCCCGGTCGATCCGGTCCGCGATGCTGTCCTGCGCCAGATAGGGGTTCACCGTGGTCGCGCCGCAGCCGATGAGGACGGCAAAGTAATGCGGGTCGATGCATTCCGCCGATCGCACGTTGATCGAGCAGAAGGTCCGCAGCCCCTTGCGCGTCAGCCAGCTGTGGACCGCCGAGGTCGCAAGGATCATCGGCATCCCCACCTTCTCCGGTCCCTGGTGCTCGTCCGTCAGCACCAGCTGCGCCGCACCCGACCGCACGGCATCCTCGGCTTCGGCCCGGATGCGTTCCAGCCCCTGGCGCAGGTCGTCCAGCCCCTCGCCCACCGGGAAGGTGCAGTCGATGAAGGCCACCTGATCGCCGAAGCGCTCCACCATCACCTGGAACTCGCGGTTGGCGATGAAGGGGCTTTCCAGCACCAGGATCTCGGTCTGGCTGGACGATTCATCCAGCACGTTCTTCAGGTTGCCGAAGCGGGTCTTCAGGCTCATCACCCGCCCCTCGCGCAAGCTGTCGATGGGCGGGTTCGTCACCTGGCTGAAGTTCTGGCGGAAGTAGTGCGACAGCGGGCGATACTGAGCCGAAAGGACCGCCGGCGGCGTGTCGTCGCCCATCGAGGCGACCATTTCCTTGCCGTCCTCGGCCATCGGCGCCAGGACCTGCTCCAGTTCCTCCAGGGTGAACCCGGCCGCGATCTGGCGCTTGCGCAGTTCGGCCCCGGTGAAGGTCTGCGTCTCGGGCACGTCGCGCAGCAGGCTGTTGAGGTCCACGACCTTCTCGATCCACTCGCCATAGGGCTGGGCGGCGGCGAGTTTGTCCTTCATCTCGGTGTCGTGGTAGAGCTTGCCCTCCACCATATCGACCGCGATCATCTGGCCCGGTCCAAGCGCGCCCTTCTCGCGCACGGTGCTTTCGTCCACCGGCACCATCCCGGCCTCGGACCCGGCGATCAGCATCCCGTCGCCCGTCACCACATAGCGCATCGGCCGCAACCCGTTGCGGTCCAAGCCCCCGCAGACCCAGCGCCCGTCGGTCATCGCCAGCGCCGCCGGGCCGTCCCACGGCTCCATCACCGAGTTGCAGTAGGAATACATGTCCGCCCAGGCCTTGGGCATGTTCACGGTCTGCTTCGACCAGGCCTCGGGCACCAGCATCGTCTTGGCCATGGGGGCCGACCGCCCCGACCGCACCAGCACCTCGAACACCGCATCCAGCGCGCCGCTGTCCGAGGTTCCGCCCGGAATGATCGGCTTGATGTCCTCGGCCGCCTCGCCGAAGTTGTTGCTGGCCATGCGGATCTCATGGCTCTTCATCCAGTTGACGTTGCCCTTCAGCGTGTTGATCTCGCCGTTGTGGGCCAGCATCCGGAAGGGCTGGGCCAGCCACCACTGCGGGAAGGTGTTCGTCGAATAGCGCTGGTGGTAGATCGCGAAGGCGCTCTCGAACCTCTCGTCCTGCAGGTCCGGGTAGAAGGTCGAGACCTGCTCGGCCAGCATCATCCCCTTGTAGATGATCGACCGGCAAGACAGGCTGCACAGGTAAAGCCCGGCGATCCCCGCCGCCGTGGCCGCCTTCTCGATCCGCCGGCGGATGATGTAAAGCTCGCGCTCGAACTGCTCCTGGTCGATGTCCTTCTCGCAGCGGATCAGGATCTGTTCGATCTCGGGCCGCGTCGCATTGGCCTTTTCGCCCAGCACGGACACATCCACCGGCACATGCCGCCAGCCATAGATGTAATGCCCCATGCGCAGGACCTCGGTCTCGACGATGGTCCGGCAGCGTTCCTGAGCGCCGAAATCCGTTCGCGGCAGGAAGACCTGGCCCACGGCGATCAGCTTGTTGACGTCCGGCTCATGCCCGGTGCGGCGCACCACGTCGTAGAAGAACTTCACCGGGATCTGCACATGGATCCCCGCGCCGTCGCCGGTCTTGCCGTCCGCATCCACCGCGCCCCGGTGCCAGACCGCCTTCAGCGCGTTGATCCCGTTCTCCACGACCTTGCGCGACGGCTTGCCGCTGATCGACACGACGAGACCCACCCCGCAGGAGGAATGTTCGTCCTCGGCCCGGTAGAGCCCGTTCGCATCCAGCCAGGCGCGCTTTTCCTCTTCGGCCTTCACCCAGGCGGCATCGTATTTCGTCATGGCTTGCCCCTCACTCACTGGCCAGCAGCGGGAATTTCTCCACACACTGCGCGCGCGTCAAAACTTGCCGACCCTCGCCCGCGAAGGCATAGCTGTCGGGTTTGTGGTCGATGTAGATCTCGTTGGTCATGGTCAGCCCGTTCGCATCGTCGAACGAACCCACCGGCAGTTCCAGGTTCCCCGCATATGGCCCCTCGACCGTCACCCGGAACCAGACAGGAGAGCCGCAGTCCGCGCACCAGGCCCGCTCGCCCCAGGCCGAGGACTGGCGCCTGGCGATATGCTCCGCCCCCGACCACTCCACGTTCGCCGCCGGAACCGTGATCCCCAGAAGCGCCGAGCCGGTCCATTTCCGGCACATCGGGCAATGGCAGACCCCGAAATTCGTGCCCATCAGCCTGGCGCGGAACCGCACGGCCCCGCAAAGACAGCCGCCCTCGCGCTCAAGGCTCATGACTGACCCTCCAGACCGGAAGCGAAGCCGTCAGCGCGTCGCAGTCATACAGCGGCTGGCTGGACAGAAAGCCCTCCTCGCCCGGGAAGATGAAGTCCACCGGGCTGCCGTCGATCGGCAGCCACTGGCCATCGCCCAGGTCCGTCTCGCCGGGCCCGGCGAAGAACAGCCGCCAGTCGGGATGGACATATTCATTGCCGCGCGACCGGCGCAGCACCGTGCCGTCGCGGCCGTATTCGGTGAAATCGACCTCGGTCTGTTGCAGGGTGATGCCATCGATCAGGACCGACTTGCCGGTCAACCGGTCGTAGCCCTCGGCCCGGCTGCCGGTGCCGTCCTCCTTCGACAGGCTGAAGCTCCAGGTGTCCATCCCCTCGGCCAGAAGCTCGGTCATGCTGGCCGGATCGGCCGGGTTCGGGTCCAGCACCTGCTTGACCGGGTCATAGCTTTCGACCCATTCCGCCTCATGGTTGATGCGCGAATAGAAGAATGGACCTTCCTGATCCAGGTCCACCCGCCACTGGTCGCCCGGCGCATCGGCGCTGCACCTGTAGTAATGCGAGACGCGGCAGCCCTTCGACTGCACCGTCATGAAGGCCTCGCAGCCTTCGGGCGCGGTCCAGGTCCCGGCCAGCCCCGGGGCCGGGGTAGCAAGACAGGCAAGGATCAGAACTTTCCGCATCGCCGCTTCACTTTCTGGATGGGTCACCCATCCTGACATTTCGTCGCCTCCGGTCTGTCATCCGTGCCCGACGCAAAGCCGACGCATGCCAGACAGATGCCAGACGCTTGACCTTCCCTTCACTATTCCGCCGCCACCGCCCCGGTCTGGGCCAGATAGGACAGGATCGACTCTGCCGCCTCGCGCCCGTCGCGGATCGCCCAGACGACCAGTGAGGCCCCACGCACGATGTCGCCCGCGGCAAAGACGCCGGGCAGGCTGGTGGCATGGGTGCGGAAATCGGCCTTGATCGTGCCCCAGCGCGTGACCTTCAGTTCCGGCACGCCCCAGAGCGTCGGCAGGTCTTCGGGCTCGAAGCCCAGCGCCTGGATGACCAGGTCGGCGGGTTCGACATAATCGGCGCCCTCGATGACCTCGGGCGTCTGGCGGCCGGTCGCATCGGGCGCGCCAAGGCGCATCTTCTGGACCATAACGCCCTCGACCTCGGTGCCGCCGGTAAAGCCCTTCGGCGCGGAAAGCCACACGAATTCAACACCTTCCTCTTCGGCGTTCTGCACCTCGCGCTGCGACCCCGGCATGTTCGCCCGGTCGCGGCGGTAAAGGCACTTGACCGACAGCGCCCCCTGCCTGATCGCCGTGCGCACGCAGTCCATCGCCGTGTCGCCGCCGCCGATGACCACGACCCGTTTGCCGCTCGCGTTCAGCTCGCCGCTGTCGAACTCGGGCACATCGTCGCCAAAGCCCTTGCGGTTCGAGGCGGTGAGGTAGTCCAGCGCCTTGACGATGCCCCTGGCGCCGACGCCGGGGGCCTCGATGTCGCGGGCCTTGTAAACGCCCGTCGCGATCAGCACCGCGTCGTGCTGGCCGAGGATGGCGTCAAAGCTGATGTCCTCGCCCACGGTGCAGTTCAGCACGAAGTTGACCCCACCCTCGGCCAGCTGGGCCGTGCGGCGTTCGACCACATCCTTCTCCAGCTTGAAGCCGGGGATGCCATAGGTCAGAAGGCCCCCCGCGCGGTCATAGCGGTCATAGACCGTGACCTGCACGCCCTGCCGGCGCAGCACGTCCGCCGCCGCAAGGCCCCCCGGCCCCGCTCCGATGATGCCGACGCTTTCCGGGCGCTCGGCATGCGGGCGGATCGGCTTGACCCAGCCCTCCTCCCAGGCGGTGTCGGTGATGTATTTCTCGACCGAGCCGATGGTGACGGTGCCGTGGCCGGACTGTTCGATGACGCAGTTGCCCTCGCACAGCCGGTCCTGCGGGCAGATGCGGCCGCAGATTTCCGGGAAGGTGTTGGTGGCCTGGCTGATCTCGTAGGCTTCCTGCAACCGGCCCTCGGCGGTCAGTTTCAGCCAGTCGGGGATGTTGTTGTGCAAGGGGCAATGCGACTGGCAGTAGGGCACGCCGCATTGCGAGCAGCGGCTGGCCTGTTCGGCGGCCTTGCGGTCGGCGAACTCCCGGTAAATCTCGTGGAAATCCTGCGCGCGCGAGGCTGCGTCACGCTTTTCCGGCATTTCCTTGCCGATCGTGACGAACTTCAGCATCTTCTGCGTGGCCATGGCTGCGCCTTTCACCGGAATCCTTCGGGCCTGCTGGATAGCTTGGATCGGGGCGCAGTAAAAGTCAGGTATGCTGACCTAATCGGCCCTTTTTGACAGATTAGGTCAAAGATTCTGCCGGAATGGCAAAAAACAAGGTCAGCTCAGATTACCTATATCCTCGATCTGCGTCAGATATTGGCCCATCCGCCGTCGATTATGTGCGCAACCCCGGTGGTGTAGGAGGATTCGTCCGAGGCCAGATAGACCACAAGGGCGGCGATCTCCTCCGCCTTCGCCATGCGCCCGATGGGCTGGCGGGCGACAAAGGCGGCGCGGGCGGCCTCGTAGTCGCCGGTGGCGCGCAACCGCTCCTCCAGCGAGGGGCTTTCAACCGTCCCCGGACAGATCGCGTTGCAGCGGATGCCCTTGCCGACGAAATCGGCGGCGATGGACTTGGTCAACCCGATCACCCCGGCCTTGGTCGCGCCATAGACGAACCGGTTCGGTGCGGCGATCACCGACGAGGCGACCGATGCCATGTTGATGATCGAACCGCCGCCGCGTTCCAGCATGCCGGGCAGGAAGGCGCGGCACATCCGGTACATCGCCGTCAGGTTCAGATCCACGCTGAAGGCCCACTGGTCCTCGTCACAGTCCAGGATCGTGCCGTTGGCGACAAATCCCGCGCAGTTGAACAGCACATCGACCGGGCCTGCCGCCCGGACCGTCTCGGCAATCTCTCCGGCGTCGCGCACGTTCAGAAGCCGGGTCTCGATCCCTTCGGACCCCAGGCTTTCCAGCGCCGCGGCATTGATGTCGGTGGCCAGCACCCGGGCACCTTCCCGCGCCATCGCAACGGCACTTGCCCGCCCGATCCCCTGCCCGGCCGCCGTAACCAGCACCCGCTTGCCCTTCAACCGATCCGCCACGCCCGACCTCCTGTTCCCTGCCGACCCGTTACCTTTGAACCCCGGCGAGTGCCCGGTCCAGGTGGGTGTAGCCGCCATCCACGAAAAGCCATTGTCCGGTAAGATGCCGCGCGCGGTCCGACAGGGCAAAGACCGTCATCGCCGCGATCTCCCGCGCCTCGGTCATGCGCTGGCCCAAGGGGATGCGCGCCGTGATCTCCGCCAGCTTTTCCTGCGGATTGTCGAAACTTTGCAGCCAGCGGTCGTAAAGCGGCGTCATCACCTCGGCCGGGATCACGGCGTTGACCCGCACCCCATGCGGCGCAAGGGCCGCCGCCCATTCCCGTGTCAGCCCCAACTGCGCCGCCTTGGCCGCGACATAGGCCGAAGTGTTCCCCTGCCCGGTCACCGCCGTTTTCGAGCTGATGTTCACGATCGCGCCTTGCGCGGCCTTGATGTCCTCGGCCAAGAGATGCACCAGCGTATAGTAGTGCACCAGATTCCGGTCCAGCGAGGCGCGGAAGGCCTCGGGTCCGGCATCGATACCTACGCCGTCGTTGCTGCCGGCATTGTTCACCAGCCCGTAGACCGACCCGAACCGCGCCCGGACCTCTGCCACGGCGGCGCGGCACTGTTCGTCGCTGGACAGTTCGACCTCGATCCAGCCTGCCCTTGGCCCAAGGCCGGCCAGCCAGTCGCGGTCCGGTGCCCGGCGGGCAAGGATGACCGGCACTGCCCCTTCGGCCGCCAGATCCTCCGAGATCGCCCGACCGATGCCCGCCGCGCCGCCGGTCACCACGACCACCTTGCCTGCAAGGCCAAGGTCCATTGCGATTTCCTCCGTTCAGGCCGCCGGGCTGCCAGGCTTGCAGACCTCAAGCACGTCCGTCGATCACGCGCCGCCCGTCACCCGGTTCCGCCACGGCGATCCTGACCAAGGGAGCAGCGGTGTCAACGGAGGAGTTCAGCTGGCGCAGGATCGGTCAGGCAATGGCTCCGGTCCTGTGGGGCCAGGAGCACCGGCCGGCCATGCCTGGTTGCTCAGGAACGGGACACGGAAATGAACGAAGGGCCCCGCACCCCTACGGGACCCTTCATCCAACCCACGCGCACACCCCATAGCACCGCGTGTCTGTATTAGGGTCCCGGGCTTACTGCCCCGACTACGGTCTTGTCGCCCGAATCTCCGTCCCAGGGCAAGGCAGGAGTATCAAGGTCTTTAGACAAATGCGTGCCACAGGATGGCACAAGGCCCGCCCCTTGCGGAACGGGCCCTGCAACGCCTCATGGCCGGGCGTCACTTGTAGGCGGATTCCTTGCCGAAGTGCTTGACCAGAAGATAATAGAACACGGCGCGATACTTGTTGCGCTCGGACTTGCCATAGGTGTCGATGGCGGCGTTGATGCCTTCCATAAGCTTGGGGCTGTCGGCAAGGCCCAGCTTCTTCATCAGGAAGTTGTTCTTGATCCGCTCCAGCTCTTCCTTGTCCGAGGCGGCAACTGTCTGGGCGTCATTGTCATAGATCGCCGGGCCGCAGCCGATCGTGACCTTGGTCAGCAGCGCCATGTCCGGCGTCACCTTGCACTTGTTCTTAAGGTCATCGGCGTATTTCGCGATGAGCTCGTCTCTCATACCCATGGTATCCTCGTTCCTTTCACCTGTCCCGTTCCGCCCCTCCCCGGCGGAGCCCGGGCGGAGACCTGGTCAGCTTACGTTAACGAGACCAAACGGCAACGGGAAAGATCGCCGGGCCTTCCCCGCAGGCGCACAGCAGCGGGGAAGGCCAAGCCGTCAGTAGCGGTAGTGATCCGGCTTGAACGGGCCCTCGACCTTGACGCCGATGTAATCGGCCTGGTCCTTGCGCAGCTCGGTCAGCTTCACGCCGATCTTCTTCAGGTGCAGCCGGGCGACCTTTTCATCCAGCGCCTTGGGCAGGATATAGACGCCCGGCGCATAGTCCTTGCCCTTGGTCCAGAGCTCGATCTGGGCCAGCACCTGGTTGGTGAAGCTGGCCGACATAACGAAGGACGGATGGCCCGTGGCGTTGCCGAGGTTCAACAGGCGGCCTTCGGACAGAAGGATGATGCGGTTGCCCGAGGGCATCTCGATCATGTCCACCTGGTCCTTGATGTTCGTCCACTTGTGGTTCCGCAGCGCCGCCACCTGGATCTCGTTGTCGAAGTGGCCGATGTTGCCGACGATGGCCATGTCCTTCATCTGGCGCATGTGCTCGATGCGGATCACGTCCTTGTTGCCGGTGGTGGTGATGAAGATGTCGGCCGTGGCGACCTCGTCCTCCAGCAGTGTCACCTCATAGCCGTCCATCGCCGCCTGCAGGGCGCAGATCGGATCGATTTCGGTCACCTTCACTCGCGCGCCCGCACCGCGAAGCGAGGCCGCCGAGCCCTTGCCCACGTCGCCATAGCCGCAGACCACGGCGACCTTGCCGGCCATCATCGTGTCGGTCGCGCGGCGGATGCCATCGACCAGGCTTTCCTTGCAGCCGTACTTGTTGTCGAATTTCGACTTGGTGACGCTGTCGTTGACGTTGATCGCCGGGAAGGGAAGGAGGCCCTTCTTGTGCAGCTCGTACAGACGGTGAACGCCCGTGGTGGTTTCCTCGCTGACGCCCCGGATCGCATCGCGCTGTCTGGTGAACCAGCCGGGGCTGGCGGCCAGGCGCTTCCTGATCTGGTTGAAGAGGCAGACCTCTTCATCCGAGGTCGGCATCGCGATCAGGTCGGTCTCGCCGGCTTCGACGCGGGCGCCGAGCAGGATGTAAAGCGTTGCATCCCCGCCGTCGTCGAGGATCATGTTGGCCGTGCCACCCTCGCCGCCGAACTGGAAGATGCGGTCGGTGTAATCCCAGTACTGTTCCAGGCTTTCGCCCTTGATGGCGAAGACCGGGGTGCCCGAGGCCGCGATGGCGGCAGCGGCATGGTCCTGGGTGGAAAAGATGTTGCACGAGGCCCAGCGGACATCCGCGCCCAGCGCCTTCAGCGTCTCGATCAGCACGCCGGTCTGGATCGTCATGTGCAGCGACCCGGCGATCTTCGCCCCCTTCAGCGGCTTGGACGCCCCGAATTCCTCGCGGCAGGCCATCAGGCCCGGCATCTCGGTTTCGGCGATGGTCAGCTCCTTTCGGCCGAAGTCAGCCAGTCCGATGTCCTTGACGATGTAATCCGCTGCCATCTTGGCGCTCTCCTTGATCCCTGGTTGGCGGGGCAGATAGCATTGATCCCGACCGCAGACAACAAAGGCCCGCCGATGAAACAACCCCGCGCCTGGCAGAGGATGCTTTCGGGCCGCCGGCTGGATCTTCTGGACCCCACGCCGGTGGACATCGAGATCGAGGACATCGCGCATGGCCTCGCCTTCGTCGCGCGCTGGAACGGGCAGACGCGCGGGGACTGGCCCTATTCGGTGGCGGAACACTCCCTGCTGGTCGAGGAGATCTTCACCCGTATGAACCCTGGAACTGCGCCAAGATGGCGGCTTGCGGCCCTGCTGCACGACGCACCGGAATATGTGATCGGCGACATGATCAGCCCGGTGAAGGCGGCGGTCGGGCCAGGCTACGGCGAACTGGACCAGAGGCTCACGGCGGCGGTGCATCTGCGCTTTGGCCTGCCGGCCGTGCTGCCCCAGCCCATCAAGAAGGCGATCAAGGCGGCGGACAGGGTTTCGGCCTGGCTGGAGGCGGTGCGGATCGCGGGCTTCAGGGAGGCGGAGGCCGACAAGCTGTTCGGAAGGCCCTTGCCGGAACTGATCCACCGGCTGGAAATCAGGCTTCGTCCGCCCGCAGAAGTGCGGGCGGACTATGTCTCGACCGTGGCGAGACTGCTTGCGGACTGCTGACAGAGGCCGGGCATCAGCGGCCCGTGTGCCGCAGATGATCGGCGGTGCGCAGCGCCACGTCATCCTGGAACTCGCGCGGCGACCGGCGCGGGTAGTGCCGCGGCAGGTAGTCCTCGGAGTTGTGCTTGAACCGCGTGGCGATCATCAGGGCGTCGGCGAAGATATTCAACATTGACTTTCTCCCTTTCGGCTTTCGATGATCCCTTCTGCCATGAAACCGGCTATGATGCGAACCAATAAGGCTTCCAACCTGTAAGGCATGCTAACATATGATCGACTGGCGCAGCATCCCGTCGCTGACTGCCCTGCGCGCCTTTGCGGCCACGGCGGAACTGCGCAACTTCAGCCAGGCGGCGCGGGTCCTGAACGTGACCCATGCCGCCGTGGCCCAGCAGGTCCGCGCGCTGGAGGAGGCCCTGGGGCGCCCGCTGGTCCAGCGCGAGGGGCGCGGCGTCAGTCTGACGGCGGACGGCGAGCAGCTTGCCGCGGCGCTGGCCGAGGGATTCGGCGCAATCCAGCGCGGGATCGAGACGATGAAGGCAGGCGAGGCAGACCGCCCCGTCCGCATCACCCTGACGGCCGTCTTTGCCGCGCAGTGGCTGATGCCACGGCTCAGGGACTTCTGGCAGCGCCATCCTGAAATCGGCCTGTCCCTGCATCCCGACAGCAAGGTCGTGGACCTTCACCGCGAGCGGATGGACCTGGGCATCCGCTACGGCAACGGCGACTGGCCGGGGGTCGAGACGGAGTATCTCACCTCGGCCCGGCTGGTGATCGCCGGTGCGCCCTCGCTGATCGGGGACCGCAACCCCTCGGTCGCGGAGATGGCGAAAATGGATTGGATCCTGTCGCGCAACTGGGCGGAGCAGGACGCCTATCTGCGACAGTTGGGGCTGGATCCCGAGCGGCTGGAGCGCACCGACATCAGCAACGAGGAACTGGCGCTGGCGGCCGCGCGGCAGGGGCTGGGGCTTGTGGTGGAAGGCATGGCGCTGATCGAATCCGACGTGGCCGAGGGCCGGCTGCGGATCGTCCACGAAAGCCACCAGAAACTGCCGGCCTATTTCGTCGTCACATTGCCCGGACCGAAACGCGCCGCCGCCCGGGCATTTCTGAAATGGCTCAAATCGCAGGGCTGACGGTCAGACCGCCAGGTCTTCCGGCTTCTTTCCCTGCGCCAGCGCCTCGGTGAACCAGCGCGGTTTGCGGCCGCGGCCCGACCAGGTATCGGCCGGATTTGCGGGATTCGCGTATTTCGCCACGGACGGCGTCCTCTTGCGGCCCGCCGCGATGCCGGTCAATTCAGCCAGAGAAAATCCTTTTGCCTTGGCGATTTCATCAAGTTCCGCAAGTACTTCCTTCTTGCGGCGATCCTCATACCCGGCGATTGCCTTTGCTACCTGAGATTGCAAATCCTTCAGCTCTTTCAAGGAAAGGCTATTCAAATCGACTTTCAATTTCTGATCCCTCCCGGACAGGCATGGGACTTGATAAGGCGAATTGTGGATCAGTGCAAGAAAGGTTAATTATCTCGGGCTGCGCTTTGCCAGGATTCGCTGCAATGTGCGCCGGTGCATCGAAAGCCGGCGCGCGGTTTCCGAGACGTTGCGGTCGCACATCTCGTAGACCCGCTGGATATGTTCCCAGCGCACGCGGTCAGCCGACATCGGGTTTTCGGGCGGCTCGGGCAGGTTTCCGCCGCGCGCCAGAAGCGCGTTGGTCACATCGTTCGCGTCGGCAGGCTTGGACAGATAATCGATGGCACCGATCTTGACTGCCGCAACCGCCGTCGCAATTGCGCCGTAGCCGGTCAGCACGACAACGCGGCAGGAGGGCCGCTTTTCGTGCAGGGCCTCGATAACCTCGAGCCCATTGCCATCCTCGAGCCGCAGATCGACAACGGCATAGGCAGGTGGCCGGGCAATCGCCTTGGCCCTGCCTTCCGCCACGCTTTGCGCCGTTTCCGGCAGAAAGCCGCGCTTCTCCATCGCCTTGGCAAGACGCTTCACGAAGGGCTCGTCGTCATCGACCAGCAGAAGCGTGCGATCCGGGCCAAGCTCGGCGGCGAAGTCTTCAGTCATGCGGCATACCTTTTTCGGTTTCGGGCGTCACATCGCAGCTTTGCCCGCCTCGACAAAACACGCAACGCTTTCCGCCATTTGCTCTGATGTAATCTCGCGGCGGAAGAAATCCACAAATCCCACGCCCGGCAGCACCAGGTAAGTAAAGGTCGAGTGATCCAGCAGGTAGAATTCGTCCCCGGTTTCACGCCGCTTGTAGAAGGTCTTGTAGGCCTGCGAGGCCGCCCTGACCTGTTCGGCGCTGCCAGTCAGCGCGATCAGCTTCGGATGCAGGTTCGCCTCGTAATCGGCCAGGGCTTCGGGCGTGTCGCGCTCGGGGTCGATCGAGATGAAGACCGGCGTCACGTCGATGCCCTTCTTCTCAAGCAGGTCCACGGCCTCGACGTTGCGCGACATGTCGAAGGGGCAGACGTCGGGGCAGAAGGTATAGCCGAAATAGACCAGCGACGGCTTTGTCAGCACCTCGGCATCCGTGACCGTCTGCCCGGCGGAATTGACCAGCGTGAACGGCCCGCCGATGTCGCCGCCGGCAACCTGTCCCTGGCGGCACTGCGCGAAGGGGTCCGCCTCACGGTCGGACAGGACATACCAGGCCGATCCGCCGAGAAAGGCGGCAACGGCAACCGTGGCGACAGTCGCGTAAAATCTGGTCACAGTCGTCTCTCCCATTCTGCAACGCGGCGCATTGATCTCAGATGGGGGCGTCCTTAACAATGAGCAATCCATCGGCAGGGACATCCGGTCACAGCATGGCCAGCTTCGCCACCGGCTCTCCGTCCCAAGAAACAGGGACCAACTGGGTGCGCCTGCGGACCCTTATCCTGCTGCGCTGGATGGCGATTGCCGGGCAGATCGCGGCGATCCTGGTGGCAAGCCAGGTCTATGGGCTCGACCTGCCGCTCGGGCCTTGCGTGCTGGCCGTCGGGGCTTCGATCCTGGCCAACCTCGCCCTTGTGATGCTGTTCCCGGAAAACCGCCGCCTGTCCGAGGCCGAGGCCTTCCTGACCCTTCTTTTCGACCTCGGACAGCTTGGCGTGCTGATCTTCCTCACGGGCGGCCTGACCAACCCCTTCGCCATCCTCGTCCTGGCGCCGGTCACCATCTCTGCCAGCGTGCTGCGCCTGCGTTCGACCATCACGCTGGGGGCGCTGGCCATCCTGATCGTGACCGCCGCCCTCGTCTGGCACCTGCCCCTGCGCTTTGCCGACGGCCGGGCGCTGGTGATCCCGCCGCTCTTCGTGTTCGGATTCTGGCTGTCGATCGTGATAGGCATCCTGTTCCTGGGTCTCTACTCCCGCCGGGTGGCCACCGAGATGCGCTCGATGTCCGAGGCCCTTCTGGCCACCCAGATGGCCCTTGCGCGCGAGCAGAAGCTGACCGACCTTGCCGGCGTCGTCGCTGCCGCCGCGCATGAACTCGGCACGCCCCTTGCCACCATCAAGCTGGTCAGCGCCGAGCTGATCGAGGAACTCGACGGCCAGCCTGCGCTGCAAGAGGACGCCCGGCTGATCCGCGATCAGGCCGACCGCTGCCGCGACATCCTGCGCGACATGGGCCGGGCCGGGAAGGACGACCGCCACCTGCGACAGGCGCCCCTGTCCGCCGTCCTGCGCGAGGCGGCCGAACCGCATCTGTCCCGCGGCAAGGAGGTCGAATTCGCCTTCGGCCCGGTGCAGGACGGAACCGACGAACAGCCGGTGATCCAGCGCCGGCCCGAGATCATCCATGGCCTTCGGAATCTGGTGCAGAACGCAGTCGACTTCGCCCGCTCCCGCGTCTGGATCGAGGGCGAATGGACCGCCCAGCGGATCATCGTGCGCATTACGGATGACGGTGACGGCTTTCCTGCCAATGTCATCGGGCGGATCGGCGATCCCTTTGTCCGTGTCCGGCGTCCCGAGCCGGAACCGGACCGGCGCCCGGGCTATGAAGGCATGGGACTGGGCCTCTTCATCGCCAAGACGCTTCTGGAGCGGTCGGGCGCCGACCTTTCCTTTGCCAATGCGACCGATCCCTTCCTGCCCCAGAAGGATCGCCCGGACCGCTCGGGTGCCGTGGTCGAGGCGATCTGGGACAGGGATGTGCTTGTTGCGGCGCAGACACAGGGCGGCCTGGGCGACAACCCCCGGATCGCCGACTAGGCGCGGTGCGCCTTTTCGGGACAGGCCGGGTGCAGTCTGTCTCGCGGTCCCTATCCGCCGGACCCCGTGATCGCCAGACCTGCCGTTTCGACCGCAGACTGATCGTCGTGGGCTGCGCCAGTGCCAGGCCGCGTTGGTCAGCCAGAAGAGGTTGCCCGCCGGAACCGGCTCGTGCCGGACGCCAGCTTGCCTGACCGGAGATTCGCGCGTATATCGCGCTCATGTCCGGGTTCATCTTCTTCGACATCACCGATCACGCGCGGCTTCCGGCCCGCTTCTTCGGCATGACCCGCTCGATCCTCGCCCGCGCCTGACCGCCGCCGTCCCGCGCGCCCGCGCCGGTATGCCTATCCCAGCCATCCCAAGAACAGGTGAGAGCCATGGCTCCTCGTACGCTTTACGACAAGATCTGGGACGACCACGTCGTCCATCAGGCCGAGGACGGCACCTGCCTCCTCTACATCGACCGGCACCTGGTCCACGAAGTGACCAGCCCGCAAGCCTTCGAGGGTCTGCGCATGGCCGGCCGCAAGGTCCGCGCGCCGGAAAAGACCATCGCGGTGCCCGACCACAACGTGCCGACGACGCAAGGACGCGAGAACCCGGCGCAGATGCCCGAGGAAAGCCGCATCCAGGTGGCCGCGCTCGACAAGAACGCCAGGGACTTCGGGATCAACTACTATCCCGTGACCGACATCCGCCAGGGCATCGTCCACATCGTCGGCCCCGAACAGGGCTGGACCCTGCCGGGCATGACCGTGGTCTGCGGTGACAGCCACACCGCGACGCACGGCGCCTTCGGGGCGCTCGCGCACGGGATCGGCACGTCCGAGGTCGAACATGTGCTGGCCACCCAGACGCTGATCCAGAAGAAATCGAAGAACATGAAGGTCGAGATCACCGGGTCGCTGCGCCCCGGCGTCACGGCCAAGGACATCACCCTGTCGATCATCGGCCATACTGGCACGGCGGGCGGCACCGGCTATGTCATCGAGTACTGCGGCCAGGCGATCCGCGAGCTGTCGATGGAAGGCCGGATGACCGTCTGCAACATGGCGATCGAGGGCGGCGCCCGCGCCGGCCTGATCGCCCCGGACGAGAAGACCTTCGAATATGTGAAGGGCCGCCCCCATGCGCCGAAAGGGGCGAAGTGGGAGGCCGCTCTGGCCTACTGGAAGACGCTCTACACCGACGAAGGCGCGCATTTCGACAAGGTGGTGACGATCCGCGGCGAGGACATCGCCCCCGTTGTGACCTGGGGCACCTCGCCCGAGGACGTGCTGCCCATCACCGGCGTGGTGCCGGACCCCGAAAGCTTCACCGGCGGCAAGGTCGAGGCCGCTCGGCGGTCGCTGGACTACATGGGTCTCAAGCCCGGCATGAAGCTGACCGACATCGAGATCGACACGGTGTTCATCGGGTCCTGCACCAACGGCCGGATCGAGGACCTGCGCGCCGCGGCGGAAATCCTCAAGGGCCGCAAGATCAAGGTGAAGCGGGCGATGGTCGTCCCCGGTTCCGGCCTCGTCCGCGCCCAGGCCGAGGAAGAGGGGCTGGCGCAGATCTTCATCGACGCGGGCTTCGAATGGCGGCTTGCGGGCTGTTCCATGTGCCTTGCCATGAACCCTGACCAGCTCGCCCCCGGCGAACGCTGCGCGGCGACCTCGAACCGCAACTTCGAGGGTCGGCAGGGCCGCGGCGGCCGCACGCACCTGATGTCGCCCGCCATGGCGGCTGCGGCTGCGATCACCGGCCACCTGACCGACGTGCGCGACCTGATGGGCGCGACGGTCTGATCCATGACCGGCCGGCCGACCACGGATGACCCGACCCCCGCCCCCCGGCGGCGGGTTCTGGTCATCGCGGAAGCCGCGAACCCGGAATGGGTTTCGGTGCCGCTGGTCGGCTGGTCGATCGCCACGGCGCTGCGGGCGCATCACGATGTCCATATCGTGACCCAGATCCGCAACCGCGACGCCTTCCTGCGCGCGGGCCTGGTCGAGGGGCGCGACTTCACCGCCATCGACAGCGAGGCCGTCGCCCGTCCGATCTGGCGCCTGGCCGAGATCCTGCGCATGGGCAAGGGCAAGGGCTGGACCATGGTCACCGCCCTGTCCTCGAAACTCGCCTACCCCTATTTCGAGCGGAAGCTGTGGCAGAAGTTCGGCCCCCGCATCGCGGCGGGCGAGTTCGACATCGTGCACCGCGTCACGCCCCTGACCCCCACGGCGAATAGCCTGATCGCCCCGCGCTGCGCCAGGGCCGGGGTCCCCTTCGTCATGGGCCCGCTCAATGGCGGCGTGCCCTGGCCCCCGGGGTTCGACGCCGAACGCCGGCGGGAACGGGAATGGCTCTCCTACGTCCGCGGCCTTTACCGGCTGTCGCTGTCCCGCGGCCGGATGATCCGCGCGGCCGCGGCGATCATCGCCGGCTCGCGCCATACCGCCTCGGAATTCGCCGCCGCCCGCGACCGGCTGGCACTGATCCCGGAGAACGGCATCGATCCGGGGCGCTTTTCGCTGCGCGCCGCGCAACCGGGCACGCTGCCCTTGCGCTGCGCCTTCGTCGGCCGTCTGGTGCCCTACAAGGGCCCCGACATGCTGATCGAGGCGGCCGAGCCCTTCCTGCGCGACGGCAGCATGGTGCTGGACATCCTGGGCGACGGGCCGCTGATGCCCGTGCTGAAGGAGATGATCGCCGCAAGGGGACTGACAGAGGCCGTCACCCTGCACGGCTGGATCGACCACAAGGATGTGCAATCCCTCCTTGCCCGGTCCCAGCTCCTGACCTTCCCCTCGGTCCGTGAATTCGGCGGCGGCGTGGTGCTCGAGGCGATGGCGCTGGGCGTCGTCCCGATGATCGCCGACTACGCCGGGCCGGGCGAACTCGTCACCCCCGGGACCGGGATCAAGGTCCCGATGGGCAGCCGCGCCGAGGTCGTCGCCGGGTTCCGCAAGGCCCTGGCCGCGCTGATCGCGGCGCCCCAGACCATACCCGCTCTGGCCGTTGCCGCGCTGGCCCGCGTCAACGAGCATTTCACCTGGGACCGAAAGGCCCGCCAGATCGGCAAGATCTACGACTGGGTCCTTGATCCCAAGGGACCGATCCCGCAACCCGTGCCCCTCTCGGGCGAATGACAGGAAGCTGACATGGAAAAGTTCACCACCCTCACCGGCGTCGCGGCCCCCATGCCGCTCGTGAACATCGACACCGACATGATCATTCCCAAGCAGTTCCTCAAGACCATCCAGCGGTCGGGGCTGGGCAAGAACCTGTTCGACGAGATGCGCTACACGCCCGACGGCAAGGAGATCCCCGATTTCGTGCTGAACCAGCCGGCCTACCGCAACGCGCAGATCCTCGTCGCGGGCGACAACTTCGGCTGCGGCTCCTCGCGCGAACACGCGCCCTGGGCGCTGCTCGACTTCGGCATCCGCTGCGTGATCTCGACCAGCTTCGCCGACATCTTCTACAACAACTGCTTCAAGAACGGCATCCTGCCCGTGGTCCTGCCGCAGGAGGCGGTGGATCACCTGATGGATGACGCCCGCAAGGGCGCAAACGCCCGCATCACCGTGGATCTGGAAAGCCAGACCGTCACCGCCTCGGACGGCACCGTGTTCCGCTTCGACGTGGACCCGTTCAAGAAGCATTGCCTCCTGAACGGTCTGGACGACATCGGCCTGACGCTGGAAAAGGCCGCCGCCATCGACAGCTACGAGAAGAAGGCGGCGACCTTGCGCCCCTGGGCGTGACCTGCGGCGGCACCCTGCCGCCGTCGCGGGCGCCTCAGGGAAGGCAGAGCGTCACCCTGCCGCCCGTGGGCCAGTCGACCTCGTAGATGTCGCGCACCTGTTCGACGGCCTTCTCCAGAAGGCCTGCGGCTTCCAGGGCATCGCGGTAGGGACCGTCCGGCACGATGGTCCGGGTGCCCATCGGCAGGGCCGGAGGCACTCCGCCCCAGACAGGGGCCTGCCGGGTCGTGGTGTCCTCTCCCCGCCGCTGGGCACGCCAGGTGATGAAGAACAGCTGCCATTGCTCTGCCAGGGTCAGCGGCTCGCGGATGACCCACACGTCCAGGTTCCTGGGCGGGCCGGCAATCTCGCGCTTGACGTAATCGAGGATGCGGATGCAGAGGTCGAGCCTGCCCAGCGGCCAGCGGTCGGGTTTCAGGTCGTCGAGAAAGCGCTGGTGCGCCTTCGCATCATCGGTGACAAGCGCGGTTATGACCGAAGCCGCAATGCCGGAGTCGCTCAGCTGGCGGTACAGGTCGGACAGGACGGCTGCGCGGGCGGTGAGGTGTTCGATCAGGTCGCCGGGAATATCGAGATCTGGTTTCTTCATGAAATGGTCCTTTCTGGCGATGGTCGGAAGGAATGCGTCGCCCCGGTCGGCAAGAACGCTGGCGGTCGGAAAAGCCTGCGCGCCCGGAGCAAACTCAGGCTGGCGGCGCGGCATGAGTCGGTCAACCGGAAGGGGCGTCGTGCCCCCGAGCCTTGCGCATTTTTCACGCGGGTCGCGCCAGACCGGGGTATCGCGGTTCGATCCTGCGCGCCGGGCCGGGCCGCCTGTCATGGATAGGTTGCCAATTCGTTACCGTCCGCGGCCAAAATATTGAATCTGAAGGCTTTATCCGTCTTGTCCACCGTGGACACCCCACCCTTGCCCACCCGCTGCCCGCGCGTTACCCTCGCCCCGATCCAGAGTGGAGACCCCCATGCACCCGATCGAGAAGCGCCTCGCCGACCTCGGCGTCACCCTGCCCGATGCGCCCGCCCCGGCGGCGAACTACGTCCCCTTCGTCCAGGTGGGCAACCTCGTCCACATCTCAGGCCAGATCAGCCAGAACGAGGCTGGTCTCATCAAGGGCAAGCTGGGCGAGGACCTCAGCTTCGAACAGGGTGCCGAGGCCGCGAAACGCTGCGCGATCTCGCTCCTTGCCCAGCTTAAGAAGGCCGTGGGCGGCGACTGGGACCGGCTGGACCGGGCGGTGAAGCTGGTTGGCTTCGTGAACTCCACCCCCGATTTCACCGACCAGCCCAAGGTCATCAACGGCGCCTCGGATTTCCTGGTCGCGGTCCTCGGCGATGCCGGGCGCCATGCCCGCTCGGCCGTCTCCGCCGCCTCGCTGCCCCTTGGCGTCGCCGTCGAGATCGAAGCGATCTTCGCCCTGAAATGACCCGCGTCCCGCTGCCTCCCGGCCTGCTGCGCCTGCCTGTCGCCCACCGCGCCCTGCACGACCGGGCGGCGGGGCGGATCGAGAATTCGCCTGCCGCGATCCGGGCCGCGGTCGAGGCAGGCTATGCCATCGAGATCGACCTCCAGATCTCCGCGGACGGCGTGCCGATGGTCTTCCACGACGAGGACCTCGACCGCCTGACCGCCGAGACCGGCCCGCTGAACGCCCGCACGGCGGCGGAACTGTCCCGGATCCGCCTGACCGGGGGCGATGACCGCATCCCGACCTTGTCCGAGGTTCTGGACCTCATCGCCGGCCGCGTGCCGCTTCTCATCGAGATCAAGGACCAGTCCCTCACCATGGGGCCAACCGACGGCCGGCTCGAGGCCGCGACGGCGGCGGCGCTCAAGGGCTACCGTGGCGAGGTCGCGCTGATGTCCTTCAACCCGGCATCGGTCGCGCACATGGCCCGGCTTGCCCCGGACCTGCCGCGCGGCCTGACCACCTCGGCCTACGACCCCGAGGACTGGGCGCCCCTCTCGCCCGCAACCTGCGACCGGCTGCGCGACATTCCCGATTACGACGCCACCGGATCCAGCTTCATCAGCCATGAGGCACGCGACCTCGCCCGCCCGCGGGTGGCCGAGCTGAAGGCGCAGGGCGCGGCGATCCTCTGCTGGACGATCCGTTCGCCCGAGGAAGAGGCGCAGGCCCGCCTTCGCGCCGACAACGTGACCTTCGAGGGCTATCTCGCCGCCCTTCCGGCTTGACCTCTTCCTGCGGCAACACAGCTTGCCCTTTGACAAATACTCTGCGGGGGTCCGGGGGTGCAAAACCCCCGGACGCCGCCTGTCCCGAAAGCGCCGATGTCCGACCTGACCCTGCATGACAGCCTGTCCGAGATCGCCGCCGCCGACTGGGATGCAGTGGCCGCGCCCGAACAGGCCGAGGGCCGGCCCCGCGACCCGTTCACAACCCACCGTTTCCTCGCGGCGCTGGAGGCCTCTGGCTCCACCGGCCCCGGAACCGGCTGGCAGGCGCGCCCCCTCGTGCTGCGCGAGGACGGACGGATTCGGGCCGCCACGCCCCTCTATGTGAAGTCCCACAGCCAGGGCGAATACATCTTCGATCACGGCTGGGCCGACGCGCTGGACCGCGCCGGGGGGCGCTACTATCCGAAACTCCAGATCGCCGTGCCCTTCACCCCGGCCACCGGGCGGCGCTTCCTTGGCGATACGGCCCACCGCGAGACGCTCTGGCAGGGCGCCATCGCGGTTGCGGCGCAGAACCGGCTCTCCTCTGTCCACGCGACATTCTGCACCGCCGAGGAGGCCGAGGCGCTGGCGGGAGTCGAGGGCACCCTGCACCGTGTCACCCAGCAGTTCCACTGGGAGAACCGGGGTTACTCCACCTTCGACGACTTCCTCGCCGATCTCGCCAGCCGCAAGCGCAAGATGATCCGCAAGGAACGCGAGACGGCGCGGGCCTCGGGCCTGACGATCCGCGCGCTGAGCGGGGACGCGATCGAGCTCCGGCACTGGGATGCCTTCTGGGCCTTCTACCAGGACACCGGCAGCCGGAAATGGGGCCGGCCCTACCTGACCCGCGAGGCCTTCACGCGGTTCCACGAGACGATGCGCGACGACATGCTTCTGGTACTGGCCTTCAACGGCGACCGGCCGGTGGCGGGGGCGCTGAACTTCATCGGCCGCGACACGCTTTTCGGCCGCTACTGGGGCTGCATCGAGGACCACCCCTGCCTGCATTTCGAACTGTGCTATTATCAGGCGATCGACTGGGCCATCGCCCAGGGTCTGCAACGGGTCGAGGCGGGCGCGCAGGGCGAACACAAGCTGGCGCGCGGCTACCTTCCGGTCGAGACCCATTCGGTCCACTGGATCGCCGACCGCAGCTTCCGCGCGGCGGTGGACCGCTACCTGCAGGCGGAACGCCGCGCAGTCGGCGAAGAGATCGAGGTGCTGACCGCCTATGGCCCCTTCCGCAAATGCGAGGGGCGGGAGTAGGCTGGGCAGGCAAGGGAGACCCGCCGATGCTGACCTTCTACACAAACCCGATGTCGCGCGGCCGGATCGCCCGCTGGATGCTGGAGGAGATCGGCCAGCCCTACGAGACGGTGGTGCTGGGCTACGGCCCGCCGATGAAGGCGCCGGACTATCTGGCGGTCAACCCGATGGGCAAGGTCCCGGCCCTGGTGCATGACGGCAAGGTCGTGACCGAGGTCGCCGCGATCTGTGCCTATCTGGCGATGACCTTCCCCGAGGCGGGCCTGATGGCCGAGGACAAGGCCGCCTTCTTCCGCTGGCTGTTCTTCGGCGCGGGGCCGCTGGAACAGGCGGTCGTCAACACCTCTTTCGGCTGGGTGCCCGAGGGCCCGCAGGCCGCGGGCCGCACTGGCTACGGCAGCCTCGAAGAGGTGGTGCGCGCCCTGACCGGTCATCTGGAGAAACATGACTACATCGCCGACGGGCGGTTCACCGCGGCGGATGTCTATGTCGGCAGCCAGGTCGGCTGGGGCCTGCAGTTCAGGACCATTCCGACGAACCCGGTGCTCGAGGCCTACTGGGCGCGCCTGAAGGACCGCCCCGGCCTCAAGGCCGCCAACGCCAAGGACAATGCCCTGATCCCGGAGGCCACGACATGACCCCGCTTCTGCCCGAGGACGACCGCCGTACTGCCCTGGCGCCCCTGGCCGAAACCGGCTGGGCCGCCGTGCCGGGCAAGGACGCGATCCGCAAGGTCTGGAAGTTCCCGAATTTCAGCGAGGCCTGGGGTTTCATGTCCCGCGCGGCGCTGGTGGCCGAGAAGCTGAACCATCACCCGGACTGGACCAACCGCTACAACGTGGTGGACGTGACGCTGACCACCCATTCGGCGAAGGGTCTGACGCGGCTGGACATAGACCTTGCCCAGGCGATGGACCGGCTGGCCCCCGATACCGAGATCGAGCGCAACCACGGCGAGCCGGTCAGCTGCCTGTGCGAACTGCATGCGCGCAAGGCCTGACGCTCGTCGATGACTGCGTCACTCCTCGCTGCGTCCCGACGAGAAGGCGGAGCCGCACGAGGAGGAGGTCACAGAAGCCCCGCCATCCGCGCCCCGGTCACGAGGTCCGGGGCAAGGTGATGCGCCCAGCGGCCCTGGCTCGGCACGATGTCGGGAACCTGCACCACGGTGCAGCCGGCGCGATGCGCAGCCTCGGCCCCCGTCTCGCTGTCCTCGAACACCAGGCAGCGCGAGGGCGGCACGCCGAAGAGCGAGGCTGCGAGCAGGTAGGGTTCGGGGTCGGGCTTCGGCGCGCTCACGTCGTCCAGCGTGACGACATGGGTGAAGACCTCGGCGATCCCGGCGATCCCGAGTTTCCGGTGCGCGCCCGCGCGGCCCGTGGAGGTGACGATGGCCTTCGGTGCCTGCAAGGCCGGCAGCAGGTCGCGCGCGCCGGGCTTCAGGGTCAGACCCGACTCGACCCCGTCGTTGAACCCCTTGCGCCAGTGCCGGTTGACGGCCTCGAGGTCCACGCCCGGCATGGCCTGCCGGATGATCCGCGCGGCCGTGGGTTCGTCCTTGCCGACCAGCCCGTGCATGAAGGATTCGTCCACCTCATGCCCATGCGCGGCGAAGGCGGCCATGCCGGTGACCAGCGCGATGCTTTCGGTGTCGATCAGCGTACCGTCGAGATCGAAGAGGATGGCGTCGTAGGTCAGGGTCACGGGCGTGGCTCTCAGGGGGACGGAGATGCCTTAGCCCATCACAGGTGCAGCCGGAAGTGGGCAAAACCGTCCGCGCCGGTGCCCAGGGGAACCGGGCGCAGCGGGGCGATGTCCTCAAGGTGCCGCTCGGCCCGATCCCCGGCGGCAACGGTCACGGTGGTGCCGGGCATCGGCAGGAAGTGCCAGTTGCGGCGATGGGTGGCGTCCACCGACCCCTGACGCCGAAGATAGGCCGCGATGACGGACTGGACACGCTCGGCATCGGTGAAGGCGATCTCCGGCACGGATGCGGGGTCCTGCAGGCGCGCGCGGCCCAGGCGGTGGCTGTTGGTCACCAGAAGGAATTCGTCCGTTGCCCGGACCAGCCGGCCCTGATGACGCAGGCCGACGACCCGGTGCGACTCTGGATGCGCCAGGCGTCCTTGCGGATCGAAGCGGGCGGGCTGGCTGAGATCGAAGGCATAGTCGAGCTGCGGGATGGTCTCGAAGGCAAAGCCGGGAAGATCGGGGTCGAGGAGGGGCGCGTCGCTCTCGCCCGGAGCAATCTGGCGGAACACGGTCGCCGCGCGCTCCAGCCAGGTGGCAATCTCTGCCCCGGTCACCAGAAGCGTCACCAGCGTATTGGGGAACGGGTAGAGGTCCGACAGGTTGCGCTGGCGCAGCGGTCCCGTCGGAATGTCGGTGAAGTTGCCCGGCCCGCTGCGCCCGCCGGTCCGGTAGGGCGAGGCGGAGGACAACAGGGGTACGCCTTCCCAGCTGGTCCCGGCAAGCTGCCGGCGGACATGATCCGCCTTGGCCTCGGCGACCAGTGCCAGGGCTGCCGACGGGGCGACGGTGGCGAAATGACTGTGCAGCGGAACCCGCGTCTCGCCCAGGTGGCGGCGCGACCAGGCCAGCGCAGCCCGGTGGTCGGGGACAAGCGCCCGGTGCAGCGCCGGGGTGGCCGGCGCCGGACAGGGACTGCGCGGTCCGACCCTCGAGGATGCCCCGACGACCTGCCAGCGCCGCGCGCCGATGCGGCAGCGTTCAAGCTGGAGGTCGATGATGCCGACATGGCTTGCGGAATGACCGGGCATCACGGCCGGCTTGCCGGCCAGCCGCCCGGCCACCGGATCGACCGCCGGAGACGGCGCGAAATCGGGGCCGGGAAAGACCTGATGGCTGTGCCCGGCGATCACGGCGTCGATCTCGGGCAGGGCGGCAAGCGCGGTCGCCGCATGTTCGGTCCCGTGTTCGGGGTCCAGCGGGCCGATCCCGGTATGGGCCAGCGCCACGATGATGTCGGCCCCCCGCGCACGGAGCCTCGGCAACCAGGCGCGGGCGGCGGCCAGGATGTCGCGGGTGCGCACGCCGCCGTCCGGGGCATTGCGGTCCCATTCCTCGATCTGCGGCGGTGCAAAACCGATCACGCCGACCCGGATCAGATGCGCCTGACCCTCGCGGTCGATGATCTGGCGCCGCAGGATCGCGAAGGGGGGGACGAAGGTCTCGTCCCGCGCCGGGCTCTTGCCCAGCCGCACCGCGACGTTGGCGGATACGACGGGGAACCGCGCCTCGGCCAGGGCCTGCGACAGGAAACCGAGTCCATAGTCGAACTCGTGGTTGCCAAGGGTCACGGCGTCGTAGCCCAGCGTGTTGAACGCCGTGATCACCGGATGCGCCCGCCGTCTGCGGGCCGAGGCGGCATAGTCGGCGATCGGGCTGCCTTGCAGGAAGTCGCCGTTGTCGAACAGAAGCGAGTTCTGAACCTCGCCCCGGGCCTCGGCGATCTGCTGCGAGACCGCGCCGAGGCCAAGCCGGGCATTCGGCCGGTTCGCGCGGTAGTCGTAGGGCATCAGACTGGCGTGCAGGTCGCTGGTGGCGATCAGCCGCAAATGCGCAATCGGGCGTTGCGATGCCGTCCGATCGACCGCCACTTCCGCGGATGCCTCGGCGTGATCCCTGGCCGGATCCGAAGCCTGGGGCATCCTGGCCCTCATTGCGGGAACGTGGAACATCGATTGTCCGGTAACCTGACACGAGCCCAATTCTGAAGAAAACACACCCTTTACGCGAGTGAACTATTGCGAGGGTTGTGTCAATGTTGTGGCAAATTGTCGTTATTCAAGCGGAGGTTGTGCGAATGCGGCCTGCTGTGGATTGCAACCGGCACAGAAAGCGGCAGAGCTTTCGGACGGCACGAAAGATGCAGAAAGCAGGGTCGGCATGCGGATCGCGGAAACGGTTACCTTCGGTGGATCGGGCCTCGACAGACAGGCGCCGTTGCGCCGCGATGCCGAGGGGCTTTCGCGGTCCCTGAGCCGGGGCGCCGTGCTGCCGTTCTGGCGCGGCAAGCCGCTTTTCCGGGACGGCCGACCGCATTGGGTGCCCGCCGGTCACCCCGTTCTGGCGCTTGCCGGCCCGCCTGTCTTTCTGGGAAATGACGCGGGGACACCCCGCTTTGCCGCCGACCTGTCCGACTGGTCGCCCGAGGCGGGGGCCGAAGCGGTGCAGGCCGGTTTCTTCGACCCCTCGGTGCAACGGCACCCAGCCGTCGCAGAGGAGGCCGGTTTCACCGAGCTGCGCGGGGTGATGACCCTGCTCGACCCGCGCGAGGCAGAGCTGGTGGCGACCGCCAAGGCGCTGGTGCAATGGCATCGCAGCCATGGCTTCTGCTCGACCTGCGGCGCGCGGTCCGAAATGGCGCAGGGCGGCTGGCAGCGGACCTGCCCGGCCTGCGGCGCCCAGCATTTTCCGCGCACCGACCCGGTGGTCATCATGCTGGTCACGCGGGGGAACTCGGTGCTCCTGGGCCGCAGTCCCGGCTGGCCCGAGGGGATGTTCTCGCTGCTGGCGGGCTTCGTCGAGCCGGGCGAGACCATCGAGGCCGCCGTGCGCCGCGAGGTGATGGAGGAAACCGGCATCGCCTGCGGGCCGGTGGGTTATCTGGCCAGCCAGCCCTGGCCCTTCCCGGCCTCACTGATGATCGGCACACGGACCGAAGCGCTGAGCGACGAGATCCGCCTCGACCCCGAAGAGCTCGAGGCCGCCGTCTGGGTCAGCCGGGAAGAGCTTGTCCAGGTGTTTGCCGGGATTCACCCGAAGATCCGGCCCAGCCGCAAGGGCGCCATCGCGCATTTCATCCTGCGCAACTGGCTTGCGGATCGGCTGGATTGACCCGATCATCGCGACCTGCGGGTGCCGCCCGGAACCTTCTGCCTGTGGAGTGTGAATGAAGCTGACGGCCAAGACCGATCTGGAAGTCCCCGCGGCTGCGGTCTTCGCCGTTCTGACCGACCATGCGTCCTGGGAACGCGAGGCGATCCGCAATGGCGTCGAGATCGAACGCCCGCCGGGCTCTCCGCTGACGGGTGTCGGCGCCGAATGGCGCGTGCGCGGGCATTACCGCGGCAAGGCGCGCAAGGTTCAGGTCCGCATCACCGAGATGACGCCGGGCCAGCGGCTGATGCTCGGCATCGAAAGCCCCTCGATCGAAGGCACCAGCCGGGTCGAGGTCATGGTGCTGTCGCCGCGCCGCAGCCGGATCAGGGTCGATCTTGAGATAAAGCCCAAGACGCTGGCGGCGCGGCTGTTCATCAACACGCTGCGGCTGGCCAAGGGGCGGGTGACTGCCCGGTTCGAGGGGCGACTTGGCCAGCTGGGCAGCCGGATCAAGGACCGCTACGACCGCAGCCTTGCCTCGGCCTAGCCGCGCTCGCGGTCGGCCGGGTAAACGCCCAGGATACGCATCTCCGAGGTGAAATAGCGCAGCTCTTCCAGCGCCAGGGCGACGTTCGGGTCGTCGGGGTGGCCCTCGATGTCGGCGTAGAACTCGGTCGCGGTGAAGCTGTCGCCGACCATGTAGCTTTCCAGCTTGGTCATGTTCACGCCATTGGTCGCAAAGCCGCCCAGGGCCTTGTAGAGCGCGGCTGGGATGTTGCGGACGCGGAAGGTGAAGGTGGTGATCATCTTTCCCGATCCGCGCCGGTTGTAGTCCGGCTCGCGCGCCATGACGAGGAACCGGGTGGTGTTGTTCGACTGGTCCTCGATGTGGCGGGCAAGGACATCCAGCCCGTAGATCTCGGCCGCCAGCTCGCTGGCCAGCGCGGCTCTGGAGGGGTCGCCGGCCTCGGCCACCTCGCGCGCGGCGCGGGCGTTGTCGCTGCTGACCTTGCCGCGGATGCCATGTGCCTTCAGGAAGGCCGCGCATTGCGGCAGGATCACCACATGGCCATGCGCCTCCTTCACGTCAGACAGGGCCGCGCCCCTGACGCCCAGCAGGTTCACATGCACGCGCACGAAGGCTTCGTCGATGATGTGCAGGCCCGCGCGCGGCAGCAGGGAATGGACATCGGCCACCCGGCCGTAGGTCGAATTCTCGACTGCCAGCATGCCCAGATCGACCTCGCCGCGGGCGACCTTGTCCACGACTTCCTCGAATGTGGTGCTGGGAACCGGCTCCATCTCCGGGCGCGACTGCTGGCATGCCTGGTGCGAATAGGCACCAAGTTCTCCCTGAAAGGCGATGCGACCGGCCATCCGAACCTTCCCCCGTCGAAAACCTGCCCTTTGGGGCGATTGGTCGCGCGTCTACACCTTGAAACCGGGCGGGGGAAGCGGATAGATACCGCGCGACACGAGACCGCAGATAGGTGAGACCCATGTTCGACACGATGACGATGACCAAGGCGGTGGGCGCGGTATGCGGCTCGCTTCTGGTCCTGATGCTGCTGAACTGGGCATCTGACTCGCTTTACACGGTCGGCGGCGGGCATGGCGGGCATGGCGAAGGAGAGATCGCCCAGGCCTACACCATCGACACCGGAGAAGAGGCTGCGCCGGCCGAGGGCGAAGGCGAGCCGGTGGATCTCGCCGCGGTCCTGGCGGCAGGCGATGCGGCTGCGGGCGAAGCCGTGTTCAAGAAATGCGGGTCGTGCCACAAGCTTGACGGGTCCGATGGCGTTGGCCCGCATCTGAACGGTGTCGTGGGGCGCAACCATGCGGCAGTGCCGGGCTTCGCCTATTCCGAGGCGATGGCCGCCAAGTCGGCCGAGCCCTGGACGCCCGAGGCCCTGTATGCGTTCCTTGAGAACCCGAAGAAGGCCATTCCGGGCACCAAGATGGCTTTCGCCGGCCTGCCCAAATCCGAGGACCGCGCCAACGTGATTGCCTATCTGGCCGCGAATCCCTGATCCGGGCCATAGCCCACAGCCAAAGTGCCGCCCTCCGGGGCGGCTTTTTCATTTCCGCTCACGCAATCGCGCGCGCAATCGCGGCTTGTTGCCTCGACAAAGCGCGGAATTGGATAAATGTATTGCAACCAGGACCAAGCGGGGAGGCCGAGGGATGCGGACAGACAAGCAGGTGGCAGCAGGGGCAAGGTCGGTCCGGCTGGATTACGGCCCGCTGTTGGCCGGGGCGCTTGTCGCGGCGCTGGGCGCACTGGCCTTGCCGGCCCGGGCCGAGACGATCATCAAGTCGCACGGCATTTCCACTTTCGGCGACCTCGCCCTGCCGGCCGACTTCACCCACTTGCCCTATGTGAACCCCGACGCGCCCAAGGGCGGCGAGATCAGCCAGTGGGCTCCGGGCAGCTTCGACAGTTTCAACCCCTATGCCATCGCCGGCAACTCGGCCGCGCTGTCCTCGATCTTCTACGAATCCATCCTGTCGGGCACGCTGGACGATGTCAGCGCGGCCTACTGCCTGCTCTGCGAGACGATGGAATACCCCGAGGACCGGTCCTGGGTGATCTTCAACCTGCGCAAGGACGTGAAATTCTCGGACGGCACGCCCTTCACCGCCGAGGACGTCCTGTTCAGTTACGAGCTGTTCCGCGACAAGGGCATCCCGGAATTCCGGGCGGTGGCGAACGGCAAGTTCCAGTCGGTCGAGGTTTTGGACCCCTACCGCATCAAGTTCACCTTCACGCCCGGAACGCCTTTCCGCGACATGCCCGCCCAGGCAGGTTCGACCCCGATCTTCTCGAAGAAGCACTACATCGAGAACAACCGCGATCTGGAGAAGTCGAGCCTCGAACCCTTCCTGGGCACCGGGCCCTACGTTCTGGAAAGCTTCAAGCCCGGCCAGCAGGTGATCTACGCCCGCGATCCCGACTACTGGGGCGAGAAGCACCCGCTGAACGTGGGCCAGAACAACTTCGACCGCATCCGCATCGAATACTTCGGCGACGACAACGCCGCGATGGAGGCGTTCAAGGCGGGGGTCTATACTTTCCGCAACGAGAGCCTTCCGAAACGCTGGGCCACCGATTACGATTTCCCCGCCGTCCAGTCCGGCGACATCGTCAAGGAGGTGATCCCCTCCGGCAACATCGCCGGCGGCCAGTCGATCATCTTCAACCTGCGCCGGCCGCAGTTCCAGGATCCGCGCGTGCGTCAGGCGCTGGGGCTGATGTTCAACTTCGAATGGTCGAACAAGGCGCTGTTCTACGGGCTGTTCCAGCGGATCAATTCGATCTGGGAGAACTCGGAGATGGCGGCGACCGGCACGCCCACGCCCGAGGAATTGGCGCTTCTGAAGCCGCTCGTGGACGAGGGCCTCCTGCCGGCCAGCATCCTGACCGACGAGGTGCCGATGGGCTCGGTCTCGTCCGAGGCGAACAACCTTGACCGCAAGAACCTGCGCCGCGCCTCGGCCCTTCTGGACGAGGCGGGCTGGACGGTGGGCGACGACGGCATCCGCCGCAACGCGCAGGGCCAGAAGCTGCGCATGCAGATGGTCCACTCGCGCACCGACCTTCTGCCGGTGATGAACGCCTATGTGGAGAACCTGCGCGCGCTGGGCGTGGATGCCAGCTTCGACATCATCGACGATCCGCAGCTGCAGGAACGCGCCAGCCCGCCGAACTTCGACTTCGACGCGCTGCCCACCACGGTGGTGAATGGCGGGCCGGAGCCGGGCGGCATCCTGAAACAGGCCTGGGCCTCGGTGGCGAAGGACAATTCCAGCCGCAACCGGATGGGATACGCCAATCCGGCGGTGGACAAGCTCTTGGACCTGGTCGAGGCTGCCGAAAGCCGGGCAGAGCTGACCTCTGTCATCAAGGCTCTGGACCGGGTGCTGCGGTCGGAATACGTGATCGTTCCGCGCTATTACAAGCGCGACAACTGGGTGGCCTACTACAACATGTATGAGCATCCCGAGACCCTGCCGCCTTATGCGGTAGGCGAATTGTCGATCTGGTGGTACAACGCCGAGAAGGCCGAGGCCCTGAAGGCCAAGGGTGCGTTGAAGTAACGGGACCGGGCAGGGATCTTGGGCGCCTATATCCTTCGCAGGCTGTTTCTGGTCATCCCGACGCTGTTCGGGGTGATGCTGATCAACTTCGCCCTGACCCAGTTCGTTCCGGGCGGGCCGATCGAACAGATCCAGGCCCGCTTCGAGGGCGAGGGTGACGCGATCGGCAACATTTCGGGCGCCGCGGACGGCGGCGTGAAGGAAGAGGACGGCGGTTACGTCGGTGCCCGCGGCCTGCCGCCGGAATTCCTCGCCCGACTTGAGGTGCAGTTCGGCTTCGCCCGCATCGTCTGCGACGAGGGCTTCACCGGCACGCCCTCGCTGAAGGCCGAGGAATGCCGGAAAGAGGCGATCCCCGCCGCCGAACGCTTCCTGATCATGATGGGCAAGTATCTGACGCTGGATTTCGGCGAAAGCTACTTCCGCTCGATCTCGGTCGTGGATCTGGTGCTGGAAAAGATGCCGGTGTCGATCACGCTGGGCCTGTGGTCCACGCTGATCGCCTACCTGGTCTCGATCCCGCTGGGCATACGCAAGGCGGTGCATGACGGGACGCGCTTCGACACGTGGACCAGCGGCATCATCATCGCGGCCTATGCGATCCCGGGTTTCCTGTTCGCAATCATGCTGATGGTGGTCTTTGCCGGCGGGTCCTACTTCCAGTGGTTCCCCCTGCGCGGGCTGACCAGCGACAACTGGTCGGAACTGTCGCTCTGGGGCAAGATCACCGATTACCTGTGGCACATCACCCTGCCGGTGACGGCGCAGCTCATCTCGTCCTTTGCGGTGCTGACGCTCCTGACCAAGAACAGCTTCCTCGACGAGATCAAGAAGCAGTATGTGATGACCGCCCGTGCCAAGGGCCTGACGGAAGCCAGGGTGCTTTACGGCCATGTCTTCCGCAACGCCATGCTGATCGTGATCGCGGGCTTTCCGGGGCTGTTCCTGTCGGTCTTCTTCGGATCGAGCCTGCTGATCGAGGTGATCTTCTCGCTGGATGGTCTCGGTCAGCTGGGGTTCAAGTCGGCGGTGGAGCGGGATTACCCGGTGATCTTCGGCACGCTCTTCGCCTTCGGGCTGATCGGCCTCGTGGTCGGGATCCTGTCGGACCTGATGTATGTCTTCGTCGATCCCCGGATCGACTTCGAGAGCCGCGGCTGATGGCGCTCTCGGCTCTCAACCGGCGCCGCTGGCGCAATTTCAAGGCCAACCGGCGGGCCTACTGGTCCCTGTGGATCCTGCTGGTGCTGTATGGCATCTCCCTGTTTGCAGAACTGATCGCGAACGACCGCCCCGTGCTGGTGAAGTATGACGGCGGCTACTACATGCCGGTCTTCAAGTTCTATCCGGAAACCGCCTTCGGTGGCGACCTGCGCACCGAGGCCGACTACACCACGCCCGAGGTGAAATGCCTGATCGTCGCCGCCGGGTCCGAGGCCTGCTGGGATGACCCCGACGGCGTCCGGGCAGAGGTGGAAAGCACCGGCAAGGCCGCGGGGGTCGAGGTCAACCGGGGCTGGATGCTCTGGCCTCTGATCCCCTACCGCTACAACACCATCGTCAACACAGGCGGCGTCGCGCCGGGGCCGCCCTCGGCGCAGAACTGGCTCGGCACCGACGACACCAGCCGCGACGTGCTGGCGCGGGTGATCTACGGCTTCCGTCTGTCCGTCACCTTTGCGCTGATCGTGACCGCGCTGACCACCGTCATCGGTATCGCCGCCGGCGCCGTGCAGGGCTATTTCGGCGGGTTGACCGACCTTCTGTTCCAGCGGTTCATCGAGCTCTGGTCCTCGGTCCCGACGCTGTATGTCATCATCATCCTGACGGCGGTCTGGTCGAAAAGCTTCTGGCTCCTGGTGGGTCTGATGGTCGCCTTCGGCTGGACGGCGCTGGTCGGCGTGGTGCGGGCGGAATTCCTGCGGGCGCGGAACTTCGAATATGTCCGGGCGGCCAAGGCGCTGGGCGTCAGCGACACGCAGATCATGTTCCGCCATGTCCTGCCGAACGCGATGGTCGCCACGCTGACCCTTCTGCCCTTCGGCATCACCGGGGTGATCGGCACGCTGGCCAGCCTGGACTACCTGGGCTTCGGCCTGCCCGCCGACCTGCCCTCGCTGGGCCAGCTGACCCGCCAGGCGCAGCAGAACCTGCAGGCGCCGCATCTGGCCTTCGTGGCCTTCTTCACCTTCGCGATCATGCTGTCGCTTCTGGTCTTCATCTTCGAGGGCGTGCGCGACGCCTTCGACCCGCGGAAAACCTTCAGATGAGCGTTCTCGAGGTCAGGGACCTGTCCGTCACCTTCCGGCAGGACGGGCGGTTGATCCAGGCGGTGAAGGGTGTCTCGTTCTCCATCGGCAAGGGCGAGACGGTGGCGCTGGTCGGCGAAAGCGGGTCGGGCAAGTCCGTGACCGCGCTGTCCACCGTGGGCCTTCTGGGTGACAATGCCGCGATCACGGGTTCCATCACCTATGGCGGCACCCAGATGGTCGGCGCCTCCGAGCGCGAGTTGCGGCGGATCCGCGGCAATGACATCAGCTTCATCTTCCAGGAGCCGATGACCAGCCTGAACCCCCTGCACACGATCCAGAAGCAGCTGGGCGAAAGCCTGGCCCTGCACCAGGGCCTGACGGGTGACAAGGCCCGCGCCCGGATCGTGGAACTTCTGAACAAGGTCGGCATCCGGGACGCGGAAAGCCGGCTGGGTGCCTATCCGCACCAGTTGTCGGGCGGACAGCGGCAGCGGGTGATGATCGCCATGGCACTGGCGAACGGGCCGGACCTGCTGGTTGCCGACGAACCGACTACCGCGCTGGACGTGACGATCCAGGCGCAGATCCTGGACCTGCTGGCCGACCTCAAGCGGTCAGAGGGGCTGAGCCTCCTGTTCATCACCCATGACCTCGGTATCGTCCGTCGCATCGCCGACCGGGTCTGCGTGATGCAGGGCGGCGAGATCGTCGAACAGGGCCCCGCCGCACGGATCTTCGCCGATCCGCAGCATCCCTACACGCAAAAGCTGCTGGCGGCCGAGCAGAAGGGCGGTCCGCCCCCGGTGCCCGAGGGCGCGGCTGAAGTGGTGCGCACCGAGGCGCTGCGGGTCTGGTTTCCGATCCAGAAGGGCCTGTTGCGCCGCACGTTCGGCCATGTGAAGGCGGTGAACGAGGCGACCCTGTCGGTCCGCGCGGGGGAAACCCTGGGCATCGTCGGCGAAAGCGGCTCGGGCAAGACGACGCTGGCGCTGGCGATCCTGCGCCTCATCCCCTCGACGGGCGGGATCACCTTCCTGGGGCGCGATCTTCAGGGTCTCGGCCGGACCGAACTCCGCAGCCTGCGGCGCGAAGTGCAGATCGTGTTCCAGGACCCCTACGGCAGCCTCTCGCCCCGGATGACGGTCGAGGAGATCATCGCCGAGGGCCTGGGTGTCCACGGCGTCGATCCCGGACACAACCGGACCGAGATGGTGGCCGGCATCATGCGCGAGGTCGGCCTCGACCCCGCCACCATGGCGCGCTATCCGCACGAGTTTTCCGGCGGCCAGCGCCAGCGCATCGCCATAGCGCGCGCGATGATCCTGCGGCCAAAGCTTGTGGTGCTGGACGAACCGACCTCGGCGCTGGACATGACGGTGCAGGTGCAGATCGCCGATCTGCTGCGCGAGTTGCAGCGGAAATGGGGGCTGGCCTACATCTTCATCAGCCACGACCTGCGGGTCATCCGGGCGATGGCGCACAAGGTCATGGTGATGCAGGCCGGCGATGTCGTCGAGGCCGGCGATTGCGAGGCCGTGTTTACCGATCCGCAAACCCCCTATACCAAAGCTCTGATGGCCGCCGCCTTCGGAGCCTGACGGGTGAAACTTCTCTTCGTCCACCAGAACTTTCCCGGCCAGTTCCTGCATCTCGCGCCCGAGATGCAGCGGCGCGGCCATGATGTGCGGGCGATCACCGATGCGGCGAACACCAAGTCGTCGGACGTCCCGACGCTGCGCTACACCTACAGGGCGCCGCCGCTCGACCCGGCGGCCACCCGCCTTGGTCGGACCTTCACCATGATGAGCGATCGCGGCGTGGTCGTGGCGCGCCTGGCGCGGAAGCTGCGTGCCGAGGGCTATGTGCCCGACGTGATCTATGGTCATTCCGGTTGGGGCGAGACGCTGTTCCTCAAGGAGGTCTGGCCCGAGGCGAAGCTTCTGGTCTTTGCCGAGTTCTACTATCGTGGCCTTGGCGCCGATGTCGGCTTCGACCCCGAATTCCAGGCCAGCGGCTTCGACCAGGTGATGATCGCCCAGTCGCGCGCCGCCTATCTGGCTCAGGCGCTGATCCATGCCGATGCGGCCGTCACGCCGACCGAATGGCAGGCCAGCACGCATCCGCCGATCTTGCGGGAACGGCTGGAGGTGATCTTCGACGGGGTCGATTGCGACCGTCTTGCGCCCGATCCGGCGGCGCGGTTCGCGCTGCCGGACGGGCGCGAACTGCGGCGCGGGGACGAGGTTCTGACCTATGTCGCCCGGAACCTCGAACCCTATCGCGGCTTCCACATCTTCTTGCGCGCCCTGCCGGCTGTGCTGAAAGCGCGGCCCGAGGCCCGGGTGGTCATCGTCGGCGGAAACGAGGCCAGCTATGGCCAGCTGCCGAAACAGGGCGGGAGCTGGAAGGATGTCCTGCTGGAGGAACTGGGCGACCGGCTGGATCTGTCGCGGGTGCATTTCACCGGCAAGCTGCCCTACGACCGGCTGGTCGATCTGATCCATGTCAGCCGGGTGCACGCCTATCTGACCTATCCCTTCGTCCTCTCATGGTCGATGGTCGAGGCGCTCGCCGCCGGGGCGATGGTCGTCGGCTCGGCCACGGCGCCGGTGGCCGAAGTCATCGAGGACGGCGTGACCGGGCGGCTGGTCGATTTCTTCGATGTGGCGGGGTGGTCGGACGCACTGATCGACGCACTGGCCCGGCCCGAGGCCTACCTACCCCTGCGCGAAGCCGCCCGCGCCATGGTGCGCGAACGTTACGACCTGCGCTCGGTCTGCCTGCCTCGGCAGGTGGACCTGCTGACCCGACTGGCGCGTGGCTGATCCGCGTCAGATCGCGGCGGAATGTCGGGCCTTCTCGCTGTCGTAGGCGTCGAAGGCGCGGGCGATCATCCGGGTCAGCGGGCGGGCGCGTTCGGGGATGAAGAAGCCTTCGCCGGTCACCTGCACCATGTCGCCGAAGCCGGCGGCAGCCGCGCGGAACAGGGCATCCACCCGAGCGGCACTGGTGTCGAACTCCCGCAGCAGCTCTTCCTTCAGCACCCGGAATTCGCACATCAGCGCCTCGATGATCCGGGCGCGCAAGAGATCCTCGCCGCGGAAGGCATGGCCGCGGTGGGTCGAGAACCGGCCTTCGCGGATTGCCTTCGTGTGATCGGCCGTGCCCGAGGCATTCTGGGCATAGCCCTGCGGGAACCGGCTGATCGACGAGGCGCCAAGCCCGATCAGCACCTTGGCGGGGTCGTCGGTATAGCCCTGAAAGTTCCGCCGCAGGGCCCCGGTCTGCAAGGCACGGGCCAGGCCGTCCTCGGGTTTGGCGAAGTGGTCGATGCCGACCTCGACATACCCATCCCACAGGAACAGCTGACACGCCGTCTCGAACAGGGCGAGGCGTTCTTCCGGGGTGGGCATCGCATCCGAGGGGATCATCTGCTGCCGGCGGCTCATCCACGGCACATGGGCATAGCCGTAAAGCGCGACGCGGTCCGGCGAGAGGGTCAGCAGCTTCTGGACCGAATCGGCGATTCGCGGTCCGGTCTGGAACGGCAGGCCGTAAAGGATGTCGGTGTTCAGACTGGCAACGCCGCGGTCGCGGATCCGCATGGCCACATTCCGGGTCAACTCGTAGGCCTGGTCGCGACCGATCGCCTTCTGGATCATCGGGTCGAAGTCCTGCACCCCGATCGAGGCCCGGTTCATTCCTGCCGCCGCCAGCGCATCCAGGCGCGCATCGTCGATCTCGTTCGGGTCGATCTCGACCGAGAACTCGCCATCCTCTGCCATGGGCGCCACCGCCTGGATCGCGTCGGCCAGCTCCCGGATCAGGTCGGGGCCAAGCAGCGTCGGCGTGCCGCCGCCCCAGTGCAGGCGGCTGAGCGTCACCCCGCGCGGCAGGTGCGCACGCAGCAGGGCCAGTTCCGCCTTCAGCATCTGCACATAGGCCCGCACCGGCTCGTCCGAGGTGGTGCCCTGTGTGCGGCAGGCGCAGAACCAGCACAACCGGCGGCAGAACGGCACATGGACATACAGCGAGACATCGCTGAATTCCGGCACCGCCTCGATCCAGCGGGCCATGTCGCCGGGGCCGACCTCCGGCCCGAAATGCGGTGCGGTCGGGTACGACGTGTAGCGGGGCACGCGTGCGTCGAATAACCCAAGGCGGGCAAGTTGCGGATCGTGGCTCATCGGACTAGGTTAGACGTGGGGTGGCCATGGCTCCTTGACCCAGATCAACAAGAGGCACTCATGTTGCAGGACCATTCCGTCCACGTTCAGTGCGGAGACTGTCCGATCCGCCACCGCGCCGTCTGTGCCCGATGCGATACCGACGAACTGACGCGGCTGGAACAGATCAAGTATTACCGCAGCTTCCAGGCCGGCCAGACGATCATCTGGTCGGGCGACCGGATGGAGTTCGTGGGCTCGGTGGTCAGCGGGATTGCAACCCTGACCCAGACCATGGAGGACGGACGGCGGCAGATGGTCGGGCTTCTCTTGCCGTCGGATTTCGTGGGCCGCCCCGGCCGCGCCACGGCCGCCTTCGATGTCACCGCGACGACCGACCTCGTGATGTGCTGTTTCCGCAAGAAGCCGTTCGAGGATCTGATGGCCGCGACGCCGCACATCGCCCAGCGGCTGCTGGAGATGACGCTGGACGAACTGGACGCCGCGCGGGAATGGATGCTGCTGCTCGGCCGCAAGACCGCGCGCGAGAAGATCGCCTCGCTGATCGCGATCATCGCCCGGCGCGATGCCGCGCTGCACCTGCGCCGGCCAGCGGGCGCGCTGGCGGTGGATCTGCCGTTGACCCGCGAGGAGATGGCCGATTACCTGGGCCTCACGCTCGAAACGGTCAGCCGCCAGATCAGCGCGCTGAAGCGTGATGGGGTGATCAGCCTGGAAGGCAATCGCAGGGTCACGATTGCCGACATCGACCGGCTCATGGAAGAGGCCGGCGACGATAGCGACGGCGGGATGCTGGTCTGAAACCTCCTTGCCGGCTGGGGACGAAGTCCCGAACCCGCACCGGCCGCACCAGAGCCGGACTTGGTGCAAGAAAGCCATAAGAGCGGCGCGCAAATGGTTGCAAGTCTTGATAAGCCTTTCATCCGGAACGCGAATGGAGTAAGTGTCACGGCAAACCGGAGAGTTCCCGAGTGGAGTGGATCATGAGCAGGAAATTCAAGAAGTCACTCCTGGTGGCAGCTCTTCTGCCAGTCGGCTTTGCGGCG
Source organism: Tabrizicola flagellatus (assembly GCF_008271465.1). GTDB lineage: Bacteria > Pseudomonadota > Alphaproteobacteria > Rhodobacterales > Rhodobacteraceae > Tabrizicola > Tabrizicola flagellata. The sequence continues at coordinate 186,183 of NZ_VMDU01000005.1, forward strand.
CAGGCCCAGGATGGCGGCTTCGTCCAGCTGACCTACGGCGCGCTGAACGCCAGCAACGGCTATTCCGATCGGGACTACATCGGCCTCAACTCCCGGTTCGCCGTCAGTTCCGGCCTGTCCATCCTTTTCGACCTCAGCCAGCAGGACCGCGAGGAGAACGTCACCTCGGTCGGCGTTGGCGCCGAATTTGCGGCCGGTGCGGGCGCCCTGCGGTTCATGGTGGAGTCCTCGAACTCGGACCTCGGCACTGCGCCTGACTGGAAATATGCGCTGGGCTACCGCTACAACGCTGGCGCGGACCGTGGCCTGATCTATGACTTCGAGGTGAGCCGCGCAAATTACGAAGGCGACATCGACGCAACATCGCTGCGCGGCGAAATGGTCAAGTATTTCCCTGCCAACGCCAACGGGTCCTATCTCGTCACTCAGCTCAGCGCGTCGGTCACCGATTCCTCGGGTGCCGCCGATCTGGGGTATGATATCGCGGGTGTTGCCACCCTGGTGACGGCAGGCGGCCTGAACGTCGGGGCCGAGCTGGCCTTCGGCAAGATCGCCTACGACCTCGCGCCGCTCGCGCCGGTGAACAACGACTACACTGCCTTCAGGCCCTTCGTGTCCTACCGGTTCAGCGGGAACGCGGAGGTGATCCTGCGCGGTGAGTATATCGATACCGAGCTCTACGACCTTCAAGGCGCATCCATCGGCATCAAAATCGGGCTATGACCGGGGCGGCAATCGCCCTGATCGTTGCCTGGAATGTCTCGACAACACTGCTGGCTCTGGTCGTGCTGATCCGGCAGGTCGTCGTGACGCTGCTGTTCCATTTCGGCCCCCGCGGCACGACAAGCGAGCCGGCAGCGGATGACCCGTTGCCGCGCGTGACCGTGATTGTCCCGGCCCATAATGAGGAAAGAGTCCTTCACGGCTGTCTCGACTGTCTGACCCGGATGGACTACCCGTCCGACCGCTACGAGGTGATCGTGATCAACGACCGCTCGCGCGACGGGACCGGCGCGATCGCTGATGACTTCGCGGCGCGGCATCCCTTCCTGCGCGTGATCCACCGCCCCGACGATGCCCCGCCCGGCAAGCCGGCGGCCCTGCTGGATGCGATCGACAGCTCGACGTCCGAGATCCTGGTATTCTTCGACGCCGACTACCTGCCGCCACCGCAGATCATCCGGCGCCTGGTGGCCCCCTTCCGCGACCCTCTGGTTGGCGCAACGATGGGTCGCGTGGTGCCCTACAACGCCAATGCCAACATGCTGACCAAGATGCTCGACCTCGAGCGGCGCGGCGGTTACGTCGTCGATCAGGAAGTCCGGCATCGCATGGGGCTTCTGCCGCAGTTCGGCGGCACCACCGGGGCGGTGCGTCGGTCGGCGCTTGAGGCGGTGGGTGGGTGGAACACGATCTCGCTGGCCGAGGATACCGACCTGACCTATCGGCTGTTCATCGCGGGCATGCGCGTCGCCTATGTCGCCGGCGCCGAGTGCTACGAGGAAAGCCCCGAAACCTGGCAAGTCCGCTACCGGCAGGTGAAGCGTTGGGCCATCGGGCACAACGACTGCCTGCTGCGCTATTTCATTCCGACCCTGCGGGCAACGCGACAGCCTCTGATGGCTCGCCTCGATGCCGCGCTGGTGCTGCTGGTCTATACTGTTCCCAGCCTCGTCCTTCTGAACCTCATCATCGCCCTGTCGATGCCCGCGCAGGTCGGCGAGACCTGGGCCAGCCTGTCGATCCTGACCGTCTCGCTGACGCTGTTCACCGGCATCGGCAATTTCGCACCCTACTACCAGATTGCGGCCGGCTGCGTTTCAGACCAGCAGAGGCAGGCCTTCGCAGCCGTCCCGTTCCTGTTCGTGTCGTCTTTCACCAGCCTCCTGGCCTGCAATGTCGGGGTGATCCAGCTTCTGAAGGACAAGATCCGGGGCGCCACGACCCAATGGGACAAGACCCAGCGGTTCCGGGGCGCGGTTTGAGGACGCATCGGTGCTGAACATCGTCATCGTCGTCCTGGTCTACGAATGTGTGACCGCGCTCTTGTTCATCCTGTGCTGGAGGGTTGTGCGCGGCGTGGATACCCGGTTGCCGATTGCCCAGGCCGGCCCGGTGGGTGGCGACCCGGTATCGGTGCAGAACCGCACCGTTGCCGAGTGGCGCAACGCGCCGCAGCTGCCCTGGCAGATCTTGGCGATCATCCTAGGCTGCCTCGTCCTCGGCGCTGTCGCGCTGGGCGCGTCCGGCCTACTTGGAAAGCTGCGCCCGGCGCTGCTGCAGGCGGACACTGTGGCGCTAAACCTGGAAGTTGACCCGATCCTTCTGCGCCTCGTGCTGCCCGTCGGGCATTTCCTGATCCTCGGTTTCCTGTTCTTCAGAATGCGCCGATCGGTGCTCTTTCCGACCGTTCTCGTGCACCTCTTCCTCATCATCTTCTGCCTGCTGGTCACCCTGCTTGACCCGAGCCGGATCGAGACAGTGCCGCTGACCCTGGTCCCGATTTTTGCCACGAACTTCGTGCTGCTGATCCTCACGCATTGCCTGCTTACCCTGCTGTTCTGCCGCAGCGCCGCAGAGCTGGCTGCCGCCGTGGCCCTTTCGGCCATCGCCGGCGCCATCCTCGCGGTTGGTACGACAGTGATCTCGCTGGCCTCGACCCTGCTTGCGGGGCCACTCTTCTTCTTCCAGCTTTACCTGGTGTCGGCTTTCGGGATCTTCGGGCTGTATTTCTGCGGCGCGTCCATGGTCCTGACGCTTTGGATCCGGGACGAGCGCGGCGCGACTCCTATCCCGCGCGGCTGAAGCTGTCGGCCCGCGACAGCGCCCAGGCCTCGGCAAAGCGCGGCGAAGAGGCAGGATCGGCCGCAAGCTGACCGGGAGCAAGCTGTTCGTACTGGTCGGCCAGCGAGATCACCCTGTCCGACGAGGCACGGCGCAGGAAGTGGTGCGGGCGCAGCTCCGAAGGGTGCGCCAGGCCGGCCGCGGCCACCAGTTCGGCCAGCGCATGCAGCGTGTTGCGGTGGAAACCTGCCACCCTTTCCGCCTTGTCCGGCACATGGATCGCGCGCTGGCGCAAGGGGTCCTGCGTGGCGACGCCGGTCGGACAGGCGCCGGTATGGCAGCTTTGCGCCTGGATGCAGCCGACCGCGAACATGAAACCGCGGGCGGCGTTGCACCAGTCGGCCCCCAGCGCCATGACCCGAGCCATGTCGAAGGCCGAGGTGATCTTGCCCGAGGCGCCGATGCGCACCCGGTCGCGCAGGCCGATTCCGACCAGCGCGTTGTGGACGAAGGAAAGTCCGTCGCGTAGCGGCTGGCCCACATGGTCCATGAATTCCAGCGGCGCCGCGCCGGTGCCGCCCTCTTTCCCGTCCACCACGATGAAATCCGGCGTGATCCCGGTCGCCAGCATCGCCTTGCAGATGGCCATGAACTCCCACGGGTGGCCGATGCAGAGCTTGAAGCCGGCCGGCTTGCCGCCCGACAGCTCTCGCATCTGCGCGATGAATTCCAGCAGGCCGACGGGCGTCGAGAAGGCCGAATGCCGGGCGGGAGAGATGCAGTCCTGGCCCATCGGGATGCCCCGGATCGCGGCGATTTCCGGTGTGACCTTCGCGGCAGGCAGCACCCCGCCATGGCCGGGCTTGGCGCCCTGGCTGAGCTTCAGCTCCACCATCCTGATCTGCGGATCGGCCGCGACCTCGGCAAAACGCGCCGGGTCGAAGCGTCCGTCCGGCGACCGCGCGCAGAAATAGCCCGAGCCCAATTCCCACACGAGGTCGCCGCCATGTTCGCGGTGGTAGGGCGACACCCCGCCCTCGCCCGTGTCGTGGAAGAAGTCGCCCGCCTTTGCCCCCTTGTTCAGTGCTCGGATCGCATTGGCCGAAAGCGAGCCGTAGCTCATCGCCGAGATGTTCAGCAGGCTGGCGGAATAGGGCTGCGCCGTCCCGCCGCCGACCAGGGTGCGCAGCGCCTCGTGCGGCAAGGGCGTGTTGGGGACGATCGAATGGTGCAGCCATTCGTACTGCTCCTCGTACACGTCATACTGGGTGCCGAAGGGCCGCTTGTCGAGGTCGCGCTTGGCGCGCTGATAGACGATGGCGCGCTTGTCGCGCGGGAAGGGCGTGCCGTCCTTGTCGCCCTCGAAGAAATACTGCCGCATCTCGGGCCGGATCGATTCCAGCAGGAACCGGAGGTGGGCGGCAACCGGATAGTTGCGCAGCACGGCATGGCGGGTTTGGCGCAGGTCGTGCAGGCCGGTCAGGACCGAGGCCAGGCAGACCAGCGCCAGCGGCAGGAGCCACCAGGTCTGGCCCGGGAAGGCCAGCATCAGCCCGATCGCCACCGCGATCAGGATCGCGGGCCAGGTGATCAGCGCATAGCGCAGGTTGAAGATGGTGGACAGCACCGGACCCCCGGAAAGGCTTTCTCACCATCGAAACACCAGAAGTGTGAAGGATCTGCAAACCTCAGAACGGGACCGGCGCCGTGAAGCTGACCCAGTCCCGGCTGGTCGGGTGATGGAGCGCCAGAGTCTCGGCATGCAGCATCAGACGGCCATATTCGGCCCGGGTTTCGGGGGCATAGATCTGGTCGCCGAGGATCGGGTGGCCCAGCGCCAGCATGTGGACGCGCAGCTGATGGCTGCGCCCGGTGTGCGGCGTCAGGCGCACGCGGGTTTCGCCGTCCGATCGGTCGATCACCTGCCAGTCGGTAACCGCTGGGCGGCCGTGGACGGGATCCACCTTCTGCCGCGGCCGGTAGTCCCAGTCGCTGCCGATGGGCAGGTTCACCGTGCCCGCGTCCGGTTCGAGACGGCCCTTCAGCCGGGCGATGTAGGTCTTCTGCGCGCGGCGTTGTTCGAATTCCTGGCCGAGGAAGCCCTGGGCCTGCTTGGTGCGGGCGAAGATGATGACCCCGCTGGTGTCGCAGTCAAGGCGATGCACCGTCAGCGCGTCCCAGCGCGCGGCCTGCAGACGGGTGACCAGGCAGTCCTGCCGGTCCGCCAGCTTGCCCGGCACGGTCAGGAGGCCCGCAGGCTTGTCCACCACGATGATTGCCGCGTCCTCGTGCAGGATGGACAGCGGCGTGTCCGGCGGATCGTAGTCGAAATCGGGGATGAGCGAGGGTCTATGCAATCGTATGGCCTTCGGCCAGGAGGCGGGCATGGAGGTGTCGGATATGGGTGGGTCCGACCTCGCAGCAGCCGCCGATCAGCGTTGCGCCCTGCGCCACCCAGCCAAGCGCGAAGTCGGCATAGCGTTCGGGCGACAGGTCGTGGCGGGCGCAATAGGCCGGGGCCTCGGTGCCGTGCGTGTGCGGGATTATCTCGGAAAAGCCGTTCGCATAGGCCCCGAAGGGCAGGCCAAGCGGCTTCAGCGCGTCGAGGGCGGCGGACATCGCCTCGGGCATCGAGCAGTTGGCAAGGACGGCATCGGCCGGTGTCTCGGCGAGGACTTCGGCCAGGGCCGCGACCGGCTCGCCAGAGCGCAACTTCGTGCCGTCGCGGTCCTGGACGGAGACGCTCAGCCAGACCGGCCGGTCGGTCGTCCGCGCGCCTTTCAGCGCCCCGCGGGCGAGGTCGAGCGAGGAGATCGTCTCGATCAGGATCAGGTCCACATGGGCGGCGAGGATCCGGGCCTTCTCGGCGTAAAGCGCGGCTGCGACTTCCACCGGCGGTGTCAGATCGGGCCGGTAGCTTTCGCCGAGCGGCCCCATGGAGCCTGCGATCAGACCTCGCCCGGCGGCGGCACGCGCCTCGTGCGCCTCGGCCAGCGCGCGCAGATGCAGCGCATGGTAGAGCGCGTCGAGACCGTGCGGGATCAGCCGGTCGTGCAGGATGTTGTAGGTGTTGGTCGTCGCCAGGCTGGCGCCGGCGGCGAAATAGTCCTCGTGGATGGTGCGGACGAGGCCGGGGTTGTCAAGCATCACCCGCGTCGCCCAGAGCGGGCCGGGGTCGGAACCCGCGCGGGCGATCAGCTCCTGGCCCATGCCGCCGTCGAGAAGGGTGATTTCGGTCATCTGCGCCTCGCTGCTGCCATCCGACCATCCGATGCGTGCCGGGGAAGATCAAGGCGCCGCGTTTGACTTTGCTTGCGGCCGGCGAGATGCTCGGCCGGGCAGGAGGGGACCTGATGGACTATGAAACCGTTCCGCCGCCCGAATTCGGTCATGCCTTGCGCGCGATATCGGTGAACCTCCTGTGCCGGGATGTGGCCGTTGAAGTGGCCTTCCTGACGGAGGTCTTCGGCATGACGGCGCATCGGGTCAGCCGTGACTTCGCCATCCTTCTGCACGCCGGTCAGCCCTTGCAGTTGCACTCGGACGGGACCTACGCGAACCATCCCCTGCCGGCACTGCTTCCCGAGGCGGGGCCACGGGGGGCGGGCGTGGAAATCAGGCTGCATGAGGCCGACCCCGACCGGGCCGCTGAGCGGGCCGGGGCGGCAGGCGGCGTGCTGCTGCAACCCGCCACCGACAAGACCGCGCATGGGTTGCGGGAAGCCGTCATCCTGTCGCCCTCGGGCTATGCCTTCGTGCCAAGCCGCCGCATCTAGGACGCGTCGCGGAAGACCTCGGCGAGGAGGGGAACGAGCCAGTCCTCGTCTTCCCGCGTGAAGGCCGCCGGGGTGTTGCTGTCGAGGTCGAGCACGCCAAGCAGCCGTCCCTCGCCATTCCAGACCGGCAGCACCAGTTCCGACCGCGTGGTGGAGGAACAGGCGATGTGGCCGGGGAAGGCGTCCACGTCCGGCACGTTCTGCACCTGGCCGGAGCGGGCGGCGGCCCCGCAGACCCCGCGGGAGAACGGGATCACCAGGCAGCCGTGGCCGCCCTGGTAGGGGCCGATCTTGAGGAGTTCGGGGGCCACGACCCGGTAGAACCCGGTCCAGTCGCAGAAGGGATGCGCGTGGTGAATCTCGCAGGCGATGGTGGCCATCAGGGCGACCGTGTCCGTCTCGCCCTGGGTCAGGGCGCGGATGCTTGCGGTGATTGCGCTGCGGTCGAACTCAGTAGCCAAGGGCGCAACCGTCCTTCCTGGGGTCAGAGGCGCCGACCAGGATGTCGCCGTCGATGCGGATCGCCTGCGACCCGCCGAGCGGCGTGGTCGGGATCACCACCTGGTGGCCCATGGCGGCAAGCTCGGCACGGACCGTTTCGCTGTAGCCGCGCTCCACCTCCATGCCGTCGGGGCCGGAGAAGGAGCGGGGCGCGTCCATCGCCTCTTGCAGATCGAGGCCATAGTCCACGAGGTTCGTCACGAACCGCGCATGGCCGCAGGGCTGGTAAGCCCCGCCCATCACGCCGAAGGGCATCAGGACGCGGCCGTTCTGGCGGATCATGCCGGGGATGATCGTGTGCATCGGCCGCTTGCCGCCGGCTGCCTCGTTCGGGTGGCCTTCCTGCAAGGTGAAACCCGCGCCGCGGTTCTGGAAGTTGATCCCGAACTTCGTGGACGCAAGGCCGGATCCGAAACCCCAGAAGATCGAGTAGATCAGAGAGACGGCCATCCGGTCGCGATCGACCACGGTGATGTAGATCGTGTCGCGATGCACCGCCTCGGTCAGCGGCGCGGCAGCAGGCATGGCGCGTCCGGGGTCGATCAGCGCGGCAAGCCTGGCAGCCGTGTCGGGCGAAAGCATGTGCCGGAGACGGGTGGTATGGTCCGGGTCGGCGATGAAGCGGTTGCGGGCGTCGTAGGCAAGCTTTGTTGCCTCGGCCTCGATGTGCGCGCGCTGACTACCGAAGGGATCCATCGACTTCAGATCGAAATGGCTCAGGATATTCAGCATGAGGATCGCCGTGGCGCCCTGGCCGTTCGGCGGGTGCTCGACCAGGTCCACCCCGTGATAGCTGCCCGACACGGGCAGGGTGTAATCGCAGGCCGTTGCCGCAAGGTCGTCGAGCGTATGCGTTCCGCCCAGCGCCCGAAGCGAGGCGATCATGTCCTCGGCCACCTCGCCTTCGTAGAACCCGGCGCGGCCCTCGCGGGCGATGCGGCGCAGCACCTCGGCCTGACCGGGGGCGCGGAAGATCTGGCCGACCCTGGGCGCTTGGCCATTCAGCGTGAAGAAATCGCGCGCGGCCCCCTTGAGGCAGGCGATGTCGTCCGCCCAGTCGAAGGCGACGCGGGGGGCAACGGGAACGCCCTCCTCGGCATAGTGGATCGCGGGGGCCAGCACCTCGGCCATCGGTTTCAGCCCGTAGTCGGCGTTCAGCCGGCAGAAGGCGTCGATGGCGCCGGGAAGCGTCACCGCCTCGATGGCCTGGATCGGCATGGCGGTCAGGCCCCTGGCGCGCAGCTCGGCGGCGTTCAGTCCCGCAGGGGACCGGCCCGAGCCGTTCAGCGCCACGATCTCTTCCGACCCGGCAGGTTTCAGCAGGACGAAGCAGTCCCCGCCGATCCCGGTCATCTGCGGCTCGGCGATCCCGAGCACCAGTGCGCCCGCGATTGCGGCGTCAACCGCGTTGCCGCCGGATTTCAGGACCTCGATCGCCACCAGCGAGGCAATCGGGTGCGAGGTCGCGCACATGCCGTTGCTCGCATAGACGGCCGAGCGGCCTGGAAGCTGCAGGTCGCGCATCATGCAGCCTGCTCGCGGCGATGAAGATGGAAACGGCCGTTTGCCGCGAAGAACGCCACGATGACCTCCGTCTGTCCCGATTGCCGTGCTGTCGCTGACCCGCTGGAGCAGCGGCGCCCTCGCAGGCTAGGACGAGAGTCGCAGGAAGCCAAGAGGTCAGGGAGCCTGGTGTCCGGGGAGAGGTGGACGTCGGGGCCGGACGCCAGGGTGCGGCCTTCCCGGCCGCGGTTCGGATGTGCCGCAAGATCGTGGCCCATCCCGCGCGCAGGAAGGACCATAGGATGGAAGATCCGATGCATTCGAGCATTCGGGCGCGGAAAGCACGGTCTCCGGCCGTGCCGATGCCCGACCTTCGCTAGCGGACGGCGGCCGGGTCTTGCCCGGTTTGCCGGATGACTGACCCGGTGACGAGCATCCATGGCAGGGTGCGATTGCGGGATGCATCCCTTCCGAAAGGACCTGGCCCAGAGGCCGGATCCTGCATTGTCGGATCCGACCCGACCTGCCGTGTGCAAACCCGATCAGCCAGGGATGAGGAACACGAGGAGATTCCTGCCCTCGCTGCGGGTGTAGGAAAGATCGGCACAGAGCGATCGGATCAGATGCCAACCGAAGCCGCCTTCGGGCAGATCCTGAAGCGGCGCGCTGCTTGCGGGCAACTTCCCTTCGGGCAACCGCCCGTCCGGCATCGAGCGACCGGAATCGGCAATCTGGCAGAGAATCCCGCCCGCATCCGGCCTGAGGGTGACTTCGACCGTTCCCCCAGCCTCGTCATAGGCATGTTCGGCCACATTGTTCAGGATCTCGGCAAGGACCAGTTCCGCCGCACCGCGCGCCTCGGCCCCCAGTCCGGACAGCGGCGGACTGGCCAGCATCCTGGACAGGGAGCGACGGATCGCCACGGGATCGGCACCGAACACCAGACGCAGTTCCGGTGTCCCGGAGGTCTGGTCAGGCACTCGCGGCATGTGCCACGGCAGCGTCGAGGTTCGGGTGGATCGTGAAGATGCTGTCCATGCGCGTCAGCCGAAAGACCTTTTCCACCGTCGGTGTCAGGCTGGCAAGCTCCAGGATGCGGTCGGGGCCGAGCAGCTTCTTCACCGCGACGATCGCACCCAGCCCGGAGGAATCGAGGAATTGCACCCGCGCCAGGTCCAGCACCACCCGCGCCGGGCCGTTGCGGGTGGCATCCCGCATCTTTTCCTTGAACTGGATCGCCGTGGCCGCATCGATGCGGTCGTCGATGACGGACACGGAAATCACCTTCGGCCGGGTCTGAGTCTGAAGCTGCATGGCGCACCCCTTTGCTTGCGTTTCCCGCAGGCTAGGGGCAAAGCATGAACAAGTGGTAAGCGACCGCCGGTCAGTTCAGCTGGAAGGTCACCGGATAACGACCATCCTGGAAATCGCCGAACAGGTCGCCGAGATCCGGGTGATCGACGGGTTCGCCGGTCTCGTCCGGGACGAGGTTCTGTTCCGAAACATAGGCCACATAATAGCTTTGGCCGTTTTCGGCGAGCAGGTGATAGAAGGGCTGATCCTTCGAAGGACGGCTGTCTTCGGGAATGTTGTCGTACCATTCCTCGGTGTTCGAGAATATCGCATCGACATCGAACACTACGCCCCGGAACGGGTGCTTCCTGTGTCGAAGCACCTGCCCGATGTGATACTTGGCATGTGTGGTCTGCATCACCGTCAGTCCCCTTGCAAAAGTTTACGCTGTCGTGCCGGGACTGTCCACTTTGCCGCGGAGCCTGCCGGGAAACAGTCTGTGGGCCTGACCCGTACAGTGCGGCCGCTGCCGCGTTCTCGCGGAATTCTGATGTCCGTTGCGGGTGTTGCCCATTTCATCCGCGTTCCGGATAGTCTAGACTCCGCGCAAAAGAAAAGAGCACGAGGGGCAGATGAGCAGGTTTCTCCGTGCGTCGCTGGTGGTTCTGTGTCTGGCGTCCTGCGGGGGCGGCGGCAACTACTCGGCGCCGAGGCAGTTGGACGATGCGTGCGCGATCATTCGCGAACGGCCGCACTACCTGCGTGCGATGGCCGCGACCGAACGGCGCTGGGGCGTTCCCATCCATGTGCAGATGGCGACGATCCACCAGGAATCGAAATTCGTGGGCAATGCCCGCACGCCGCACACCTTCGTGCTCGGCGTGATCCCGATGGGGCGGCAGAGCACGGCATATGGCTACAGCCAGGCCCTCAACGCCACCTGGGAGGAATACCAGCGCAGCGCCGGCAACCGGCGCGCAAGGCGCGACGATATCCGCGACGCGACCGATTTCATGGGATGGTACATGGATCAGTCCGAACGCGGGCTGGGGATCTCGAAGGCCGATGCAGAGGCGCAGTATCTGGCCTACCACGAGGGCCGGACCGGCTATGCCAACCAGTCCTACCTCAACAAGCCCTGGCTGATGGAGGTGGCAAAGAAGGTCGGACAACGGTCCGAGATGTACCGCATGCAGCTGGCGACCTGCCGCTAGGTGCGGGGCGGGTCGCCGGTCAGTTCTTCCGCCTCGCCGTCTCGGCGGTGATGTCGAACAGGCTTGCGCGCATCTCGCCGCCCTTCTTCATCTCGCCCAGGATCACCGTGGTCTGCTGGCCCAGGTCGTCGGTGATGACCCATTGCCGCAGTTCCACCGGGTTCGACGTGAACACAAGTTCGATCGAGCCGTATTCCGGGTGTTCGGGATCCTGCGCCCTGACCCTGGTCGAGGTGCCGTCCTCGGTATGGCCCACGACCATCTTCGCGCGACCGAGGTCGATGTTCGCGGCGAGGATCAGGTTCAGCGGCGTGCGCTTCAGCGGGTATTGTTCCGGCGGCTGGTTCGACTTGGCGTCGAAGATCGCGACCTGCTGGCCGCCCGCGATCACCAGGCTGCGGTCGGGCGGGGCATATTCGAAGCGGACCCGACCGGGCCGCCGGATGTAGATCTTGCCGGTCGAGATCGTCCCGTCCGAGTTGATCTGGGTAAAGTCGGCCTCGACCGTAGTCAGCCCGTTCAGATACTCCGAAAGGGTGCGCAGCGGAATCTTCTCGGCCAGGGCCGGGAAGGGCAGCAGGAAGGCAAGCGGGGCCAGAAGGGCGGTGCGACGGTTCATGGCGCCGATATAGCCGCGAATGGGGCAGCGTGCACCCCCCCCTCGGCGGCAACTCGCCGGCACGTGGCAGCCTGTGATCCGGCGTGAGGGGCAATCCTTCGGAAGTTTCGCGGCGGCGCGGAACAATCTTCTGCCAAACTGCGCTATTGCAAAAGGAACTGCCACAAAAAATGCAAAAGGAGACAAAATTCGCTAAGAAGTGCCGAAGGCTCCGCAGTATCTGTATCCGAACGGAAAGCGGCGGAGTCGGTCATGAAAATCGTGGTGCTTGGCGCGGGCGTCATCGGGGTCACTTCGGCCTGGTATCTGGCCCGGGCTGGACATGAGGTGACCGTGATCGACCGCCAGCCCGCGGCGGCGCTCGAGACCTCCTTCGCCAACGCGGGCGAGATCAGCCCCGGCTATGCCTCGCCCTGGGCGGCGCCGGGCATCCCGCTCAAGGCGCTGAAGTGGATGTTCCAGGAACATGCGCCGCTGATCGTCCAGCCCCGGCCGGACTGGGCCAAGATCAGCTGGCTGGCGCGGATGCTGATGAACTGCACCACCTCGGCCTATGCGGTCAACAAGTCGCGCATGGTGCGGCTGGCCGAATACAGCCGCGACTGCCTGATCGAGTTGCGCTCCGAAACCGGGATTTCCTATGACGAACGCACGCAGGGCACGCTGCAGCTCTTCCGCACCGAAAAGCAGGTCGCGGCTGCCGAAAAGGACATCGCGGTACTGAAGGCCGATGGCGTGCCCTTCGAGGTGCTTGACGCCGATGCCTGCGTGAAGGCCGAACCCGGCCTTGCGGCCGCGCGCGGCAAGATTGCGGGCGGCCTGCGCCTGCCGGGGGACGAGACCGGCGACTGCTTCAAGTTCACGCAGAGCCTGGCCCGGATGGCCGAGACACAGGGCGTGACCTTCCGCCATGGCGTCAGCATCGACCGGCTCGAGGCCGAGGGCGACCGCATCGTCGCCGTCCACACCTCGGAAGGCCGGGTGACGGCCGATGCCTTCGTGGTGGCGCTGGGCTCCTATTCCCCGATGCTGGTGCGGGAATTCGGGATCAGGCTGCCGGTCTATCCGGTCAAGGGCTATTCGATCACCGTGCCGATCGTGGACGAGGCCCGCGCGCCGGTTTCCACCGTGATGGACGAGACCCACAAGATCGCGATCACCCGGCTGGGCGACCGGATCCGTGTCGGTGGCATGGCCGAGATCGCGGGCTTCGATCTGAGTCTGCGGTCGAAGCGCCAGGCAACCCTGACCCATTCGGTCGAGGACCTGTTCGGCGGCGCGGGCGACCAGAGCCGTGCCAGCTTCTGGTGCGGCCTGCGCCCGATGACGCCCGACGGGACGCCGATCATCGGCCGCTCGCCGATGGCGAACCTGTTCCTGAACACCGGGCACGGGACGCTTGGCTGGACCATGGCGGCCGGTTCGGGCCGGGTGCTGGCCGACATCGTCTCTGGCCGCCAGGCCGAGATCGACACCGCGGGCCTCGGCTATTCCCGCTATCTGCCGGCCCCGCGCGCGGCGCGTCAGCGGCTTGGCAAGACTGCCCTTCCCGCCTGACCTGCCCTCCGGCCGTCAGGCCTTTCTGGCACCGATCAGCCACAGCGGGCCGCAGAATATGCCCGCGGTCGCGCTCGACACGCTGGATTGCCGCCCCGTTTCCCTGCAAAGTGGCAGGATCGGGGGGAATGGACGGGGAAGGCGAGGGTGGAAGCGTCTCGGAACGGACTGACCGACTACGGCCTGTTTCTGGCCGTGCTCGGCATCGTCTGGTTCCATACCCAGGCTCCCGGCTACCGCGTCGCCTACATCGCCCTGCCGTTCTTCCTGGTCCTGTTGTCGGTGCCGTCCAGTTCCAGCCTGGGCACACAGGCAAAGAGGCTGCTGGTCCCGTTCCTGACCTGGTCACTCGTCTTTGCCATGCTGAACACCGCGCTTTCGCTCAAGAACAACGATCCGCCCTTCGACTGGTGGCGCTGGCACATGGTTCTGTCGGGCACCTGGGTTCATCTCTGGTTCCTGCCCTTCGCCTTCGTTGCGACGACGTTATCGCCTTGGCTTCGCCACCCGCTGGCCTCGCTGGGGGCGGCGATCCTGTTCGCCACGCTGGTCGTGCTGAACGGCTCGCCCGAGTCGAGGCCTTTCGGGCTGTGGGCCTTCGGGGTGATCCCGGTTCTGACGAGCATCGCTTTCTTCTCCTGGGGCTGGCGCCTGGCTGTGACGACGCTGGGGCTCAGCATGCTGATCCTGTTCCTCGGCGCCCCGTCGCCGGACAACATCGTCATTCTGGTCGGCACCGGCCTTGCGTTGCTGTTGCTGTCCCATCACCTGCCGGCAACCGCCGTGTCCGACTGGTGCGCGCGCCTGTCGCTCTGGATCTACCTTTCGCATCCCCTGGTCATCATCGTCGGTCAGTCCCTGCGGATCACCTACATCGAGCTTGGCCTCTTTTCGCTGGCCTTCAGCGTCATCTTCGCCCAGGTGATCGAGACCCTCGTCCAGGCGTCTCGCAAGGGCCGGCTGGAGTTCTAGGTCCAGTCCTTAGCCGGCCGATCGGTCAGTGGTTGTGGCGCGGCAAGCGGCTGGCGACCCTGTGCAAGCCCTTTGCCGAGACCAGTCCGGCCCCCTCGGACAGCGGGCGGACCTCGCGCCGGTAGATGCGCTGCCAGGGCGTCTCGCTCTCGCGCAGGGCGGGCGCGCCTTCGGCCTTGCGGCGGGCGATCTCTGCCTCGTCCACCAGCGCGTCGCAGCGCCCGGCGGCCAGGTCGATGCGGAGGATGTCGCCGGTCCGCAGCCATGCAAGCCCGCCCCCGACCGCGCTTTCGGGCGAGGCATGGACGATCGAGGGGCTGGCCGAAGTGCCCGACTGCCGCCCGTCGCCGATGGTGGGCAGGCTGGTGATGCCGCGCCGGATCAGCGCGTCCGGGGGCTGCATGTTCACCACCTCGGCCGAGCCGGGCCAGCCGACCGGCCCCGCGCCGCGGATCACCAGGATGCAGGTCTCGTCGATCTCCAGCGCGGGGTCGTTTATCCGCGCATGGTAGTCCTCGGCCCCGTCGAAGACCACGGCGCGGCCCTCGAACCGGCCCTCCTGCCCGGGGGTGGACAGGTAACGCGCGCGGAACTCGTCCGAAATGACGCTGGTCTTCATGATGGCGAAGTCGAACAGGTTGCCGCGCAGCACCTGGAATCCTGCGCGGTCCTTCAGCGGCTGCGCCCAGGAGCGGATCACCTCGCGGTCCGTGGCCGCACAGCCTTCCAGGTTCCGGGCGACCGTCTGGCCGGTGACGGTGAGGCAGTCGCCGTCCAGCCGCCCGGCGGCCAGCAGTTCGTGCATCACCGCAGGCACCCCGCCCGCCCGGTGGAACCTTTCGCCCAGGAAGCGCCCGGCCGGCTGCACATCGGCCAGAAGCGGGACGTCATGACCATGGACCTGCCAGTCCTCGGGGTGCAGCTCCGCTCCGGCCGCCTCGGCGATGGCCGCCAGATGCGGCTGGGCGTTGGTGGACCCACCCAGGGCAGAGTTCACCCGGATCGCGTTCAGGAAAGCGGCGCGGGTCAGGATCGCCGAGGGCCGCAGGTCCTCATGCACGATCTCCACCGCGCGGCGGCCGGTGCGATAGGCCATCTGCCCACGCTCGCGGTAGGCCGCCGGGATCGCGGCGCAGCCGGTCAGCGACATGCCCAGCGCCTCGGCCATCGCGTTCATGGTCGAGGCCGTGCCCATCGTGTTGCAGTGCCCGACCGAGGGCGCGCTGTCGAGGGCGGCTTGCAGGAACTCCTCGCGCGTGATCTCTCCGGCCGCGTATTTCTGCCGGCATTGCCAGATCACCGTCCCCGACCCCGCCAGTTCCCCGCGCGAATGGCTGTCGAGCATCGGGCCGCCCGACAGCACGATGGCCGGCAGGTCCACCGTCGCGGCCGCCATCAGCGCGGCAGGGGTGGTCTTGTCGCAGCCCGTGGTCAGGACCACGCCGTCAAGCGGATAGCCGTACAGGATCTCCACCAGCCCCAGATAGGCCAGGTTCCGGTCCAGCGCGGCGGTCGGACGGCGGCAGTTCTCGAAGATCGGGTGCATGGGAAACTCGATCGGGATGCCGCCCGCATCGCGGATGCCGTCCTTCACCCGCGCCGCCAGATCCAGATGGTGCCGGTTGCAGGGCGACAGGTCGCTGCCCGACTGGGCGATGCCGATGATCGGGCGGCCCGTCCGCAGTTCCTCGGGCGTCAGGCCGTAGTTCATGAACCGCTCGAGATAGAGCGCGGCCATGTCGATGTGGTCGGGGTTGTCGAACCAGTCCTGGCTGCGCAACCGGCGGGTCACAGCACGCCCCGCCGGGCCAGGTTCTCCATCAGCGCACGGGTGCCGAAGGTCCAGGGCGCGATTTCGTCGCAGGGACGCACCGTATTGACCAGCTTGCCCAGGGGGGCAGAGCCGATGGTCACCCGGTCACCGGCATGGTGGGTAAAGCCCTGACCCGGCGCATCGCGGTCCTTGGTCGGCGCGAACATCGTGCCGAGATAAAGGACGAAACCGTCGGGATACTGATGGCTGCGGTTCAGCGTCTGGGCCGCGATCTCCTCGGGCGGGCGCGAGATCTGGCCCATGTCGGAATGGTCCTGAAGCAGGAACCCGTCCTCGCCCCGGATCTCCAGATCGACGCGCAGGGTCCTGACCGTCTCCAGCGTGAAGCGGTCGTCGAACAGGCGGAAGAACGGCCCGATGGCGGCCGATGCGTTGTTGTCCTTGGCCTTGCCGAGGAGAAGGGCCGACCGTCCCTCGACATCGCGCAGGTTCACGTCGTTGCCCAGCGTGGCACCGCAGATGCGGCCCCGGCTGTTGACCGCCAGCACCACCTCCGGCTCCGGGTTGTTCCACGAGGATTTCGGATGGACGCCGATCTCGGCCCCGCAGCCGACGGCGGCCATCGGCGGGGCCTTGGTGAAGACCTCGGCATCCGGGCCGATGCCGACCTCCAGATATTGCGACCACATGCCCGCCGCTTGCAGCCTCGCCTTCACCGCCGCCGCGGCCTCGGACCCGGGCTGCACCCCGCGCAAGCTGCCGCCCAGGATGCCCGCGAGTTCGTTCCGGATCGCCTCGGCCCGGGCCGGGTCGCCCTTGGCGCGTTCCTCGATCACCCGCTCGATCATCGACCCCGCAAAGGTCACCCCCGCCGCCTTGATCGCCTGCAGGTCGCAAGGCGCCAGAAGCCGCCCATGTCGCCCGGTGCCGTCGCCCAGGTTCAGAAAGGCGTCCAGCGGGCCGATGTGCGGATGGTCCGCCGCCAGCGCCGCGGCCAGGTCGTCGCGCTCCAGCAGGCCCGACAGGGTGGGCGATAGCGCGGTCAGGTCGTGAAGCTCGCCCTCACGGCAGAGGACCGGGCAGGGCCCGCCCGCCGCGTCGGACCAGACCCGGCCAACCAGCAGGGCCTCGGGGTCCTCAGGCAGGATGTCGGCGGCGGAAAGGTGCAGCGGCATGGTATCTCCCAGTCATCCGGTTTCGCGTTGGCCCCGGCCATAGATCAGCAGCATGGCGATGATGACCACGCCATAGATGATCTGCCGCAGCGCCTCGGGCATCTGCATGATCGACAGGACGGAGTTCAAGAGCACGATCAGGATCACCCCGATCAGCGTGCCGGCATAGCGCCCGGACCCGCCCAGCACATTGGTCCCGCCCAGTACCACGGCGGCGATGGCGGGCAGGAGGTAGGCGTTGCCCATCCCCTGATAGGCCTTGGCGGAATAGCCCGCCAGCAGCACCCCCGCCAGCGCCGCACACAGCGACGAGGCGACGAAGGCTCCGATGATGACCGGCCGGATGCGGATGCCCGACAGGTAGGCCGCCCGCTCGCGCGTGCCGATGGCGTAAAGCGCCCGGCCGAAGGTGGTCCGGGCCAGCAGGAAGGCGATCAGGATCGACACGCCGGCCCAGGCATACAGCGCCAGCGGGATGCCGAGGAAACGGCCCTTGGCCAGCGTCAACATCAGCGGTGTCGCCTGATCCTGCGGGGCGAAGCCCCCGGTCTGCGCGACCGTGACGCCGCGCAGCACGGTGTCCATCCCCAGGGTGAAGATCATCGAGGGCACGCGCAGCACCGCCGTCCCCGCCCCATTGACCAGCCCGACCGCCAGCCCGAAGGCCAGCGCCGCCGGAATGGCCCAGGGCCCGCCGACCGCCGTCGCGATCATCGCCGCCCCGGTCAGCGTGGCCGGGATCGACAGGTCGATGTGGCCGGTCAGGATCACCAGCATCAGCCCCGCCGCGCAGATGCCCAGGAACGACCCGATCTGCAGCTGTTGCAAGAGGTAGGTCGGCTGCAACAACGGCATCGTGCCCGAGGTGCTCAGCATGTAGCCCGTGCCGATCAGAAGGATCACCAGCGTGAACCCGGCAGCGATGACCAGCGGCTTGTCCTCGGTCTTCATCGGAACAGCTCCAGCCGGTTCTTCACCGCGAAGGTCCGCCAGGCCCCGGCGCTGACGGCAAGCAGCAGCACCAGCCCCTCGATCAGCGGCTGCAACAGCGGCTCGATATCCAGGATGCGGAAATAGAACGAGATCACCCGCAGGATCAGCGCCCCGATGATGGAGGCAATGGCCCCCCCGATCCCGCCCGCCAGCGCCGTCCCGCCCAGCACCACGGCGGCGATGGAGTTCAGCGTATAGGCCCCCGCCTGCACCGTGTCGGCATTGCCGGTCGAGGTCTGCAAGGCGAGGTAAAGCCCCGCGCAGGCCGAAAAGAACCCGGCCAGCGTGAAGGCAGCGAGTTTCGCCCGGTTGATCGGCAGGCCCGAGACATAGGCCGCCCCCTCGGCCGACCCGATGGCATAGACCGTGCGGCCGGTGACCGTGCGCTTGAAGGGCAGCCAGACCAGCAGGGCCACGCCGAACAGCAGGACCAGCGGCATCGGGATATCGGCGAAGGGCCGGATCCACCAGGCCTCGCCGCCGCCCGCGATCCCGTAGGTATCGGCCAGGTCCCAGACCGTGTTGGTCATCGCCCAGCTGAGGTCGCCATCCACATTCCCCCCCGGCTGCGGCCGCAGAATGAGTGCAAGACCGATGGCGATGGCCCCCGTCGCCAGCGTTGCGATGATCGGTTGCAGGCGGCCATGGACTACGATCAGCCCGTTCATCAGGCCAAAGGCGGTGCCCGTGGCCAGCACGGCAAGGATGCCCATCGAAATCTCCAGCCCCGATCCGGTCAGGAGGTAGGACGCCACGCAGGCCGACAGCGTCATCACCGCGCCGACCGACAGGTCGAGGCCGCGCATCAGCACCGGCACGGTCTGGGCCATGGCGACGAAGGCGATGGCCACGGCCTCGTTGGCGTTCTGCACGAAGACCGCGCTGGAAAAGCCGCGCGGATGCAGAAGGTTGTAGGTGACGAACAGCGCCGCGAACAGCGCCAGCGCCCCGGCGAAGGCCCGGTTCTGCGCGATCAGCCGGCCCATCATGCCGCCGTCCCGATGTTCAGCGAGGCGCCGACGATGGCCTCTTCGCTGATCGCATCGCCTTCCAGCTCCCGCACCACCCGGCCGTCATAGAGGACCAGCACCCGATCCGCGCAGCCGATCAGCTCGGCATAGTCCGAGGAATAGAACAGGATCGATTTCCCCCCGTCGGCCAGGTCGCGCATCATGCGGAAGATCTCCTGCTTGGTGCCCACGTCGATGCCCCGCGTCGGATCGTTCATCAGGATGATGTCGGGGTCGGTCATCAGCCACTTGGCGATGACCACCTTCTGCTGGTTCCCGCCCGACAGCGTGCGCACCGGGTCGGACGGGTGACCCAACTTGATCTGCAACCGGGCGATCCCGTCCTTGACCGCCGCCTCCAGCCGCGCGGGGTCGATCACGCCTGACCGCCCGATCCGGTCGAAGGCGGCCGTCACCAGGTTGTCGGCGATGGACAGGGGCAGCATGAGCCCTTCGGTCTTGCGGTCCTCGGGGATCAGCGCCACGCGGGGCTCGCCCGACTTGGCCGCAATGGGAGATGACGGCAGGCGGCGCCCGCCCAGGTCCACCCGGCCGCGCACGCCCTTCAACACGCCGAACAGCGCCAAGAGCAGCTCCTTCTGCCCCTGACCGTCAAGACCGCCGACGCCGAGGATCTCGCCCTTGCCCAGGGTCAGCGAGACGCCCTTCAGCGCGTCTTCCCACTCCATCCCCTCCACCTTCAGCACCGGCGGCCGCGCGGTGGGCGCGGGTTTGGGCGGATACTTCGCCGTCACTTCCCGCCCGATCATCAGGCGCACGATCTCGGCATCCGTGCGTTCGCCCTTGGCGAAGGTCTCGATATGGCGGCCGTTGCGGAAGACCGACAGCCGGTCGCACAGGGCCTCGACCTCGTTCATGCGGTGGCTGATGAACAGCACCGTCACCCCCTCGGCCTTCAGCCGGCCCAGAAGGTCATAGACCGTCTGCACATCCTCGGCGGTCAGGGCCGAGGTCGCCTCGTCCAGGATCAGCACCCGGGGATCGCGCCCCAGCGCCTTGGCGATTTCCACCATCTGCCGGCGCGACAGCGACAGGTCGCGGACCATCATCCGCGGGTCCAGATCCTCGCACCGCACCCTGGCCAGCAGCTCCTCGGCCCGCCGCAGCTGCGCCTTGCGGTCGATCAGCCCCATCCGGCGCGGCGGTGCGGCGATGCTGATGTTGTCGGCCACCGACAGGTCCGGGATCAGCGACAGTTCCTGGAACATGCAGACCACGCCCTCTGCCGTCGCCGCCGAGGGTGAGGCAAAGCGCACCGGCTGCCCGTCAAGCCGCATCTCGCCCGCATCGGGCTGGACGACGCCCGAGATGATCTTGATCAGCGTCGATTTCCCGGCGCCGTTCTCGCCCAGGATCCCATGGACCGACCCGCGATGCGCGGCGAAGTCCACGCCCTCCAGGGCGCGGATCCCGGCATAGGATTTCGTGATACCGCGCAGGGCGATGATCGGAGCATCGGTCATGGTTCGTCCCGGCAGAAAGGGGCGGCCCTCAGCAGGGAGCACCGGGGACCGCCCGCACCTTCAGTTCACGTCGCTTTCGTCCTTGGCCATGATGGCCGGGCCCGAGATGTTCACGCCGCAGGGCGGGAACTCGTTGACCGTGAAGAAGTTGTCCGGCAGGTCGGACCAGAAGTTCTTGCCGTCCTCCAGGGTGGTGTAGTCGGCCACCGGCAGCGGGACCGAGATCAGCTGCGGCATCGGGTTGCCCTCCAGCGCCGAGATGGCGGCCTTCATGGCGATGGCAACCAGGCCGGGCGACTGGCCGATGGAAATGCCCTTGAGCCCCGCGTCACGGTATTCGGCGATGGCCTTGCGGAACCCGTTCTCGGATTCGCCCGCGATCGGCACCCAGGGGTGCCCGGCATCCTTCAGCGCCTGCACCACCCCGTTCGAGCCGCCCTGCGCCACCACGGCCACGAACTGGCCATGCACGGCGATGGCGTCGGCCACCACCTTCTGCGTGGTCCCGTCATCCCAGTTGCCGACGACCGAGATCATCTCCCAGTTGCCGCCGTCCGCGGCAAAGACCTCGTTGATCCCCTGCGAACGGTCGCGGTCCACCGAGTTGCCGGGCAGGCCGCGAACCTCCAGCACCTTGCCGCCGGTGACACCGGCCGCCTTCAGCTCCTTCAGGACGAATTCGGCCCAGGTCCGGCCCATGGCCAGCTGGTCCTCGTTCACCTGCATCACGGCGTCGGTGTCCAGGACGTTGTCGAAGGGCACCAGCACCACGTTGTTCTTGTCGGCCAGCCGGATCACCCGGTCGAACCCGTCGGGCGCCACGGCGATCGTGACGATGGCGTCATAGCCCTGGTTGATGAAATCCTCGATGGCCCCCAGCTGTGCGGGCGCATCGGTGCCGGTCGAGACCACCTTGAACTCGGCGATCTTGTCCTTGATGGCCGGATCCTCGGCATAGGCCTTGGCGGTCTTGATCATCTGGATCCGCCAGGTGTTGCCGACAAAACCGTTGACGATGGCGATCTTGTAGGGGCCTTCCTTGGCGGGCCATTGCATGTACTTCGTGTCCGCCGACCAGGGCGCGAAGCATTCCGGCTCGGCACCGGGGCCCGAGACGATCTCGGGTCCTGCCCAGGCGGCAGTAGACAGCAGCGATGTCAGCAAGGCGACGGCTGCAAGCTTGTGTTTCATGATGTCCTCCCAGATCATTGCGTGTCAGTGACTTTGGGGCTTCGCCCTTCTGGTGTTGCCTGGCCCGGCTTCGGGCATCCCGGTTTGGTTACCCGTCCTCGAAGGTCCAAAGGCCGGCCCGCAGATGCGTGCGCATCAGGTATTGGAAGGCCAGCGCGTCGCGCCGTTCGGCCGCGTCAAGGATCGCCTCGTGTTCGCGGAAGGTCTCGCCCTCGATCGTGCGCCGGGTCTTGCCGCGCTGCATGATCCGCAGGATCACCGGGGTCATGATCCGGTAGATGTCGAGGATCGACTTGTTGCCGATGATCGACACCAGCCTGGTGTGAAAGCGCAGGTCGTGCTCGGATGCCTCGATCACGCTTTTCGCCCGCACCATCTCGCGGTTGATCTCGCGCAGATCCGACAGGTCGGATGGCTGGATAGCCGCGAATATCTGGGTGACCGATCCGGTCTCGATCAGCTCGCGGAAGCCCTGGATGTCGTCGAAGGTCTGGCGCGAGATCTCCGTCACGTTGAACGAGAACAGGTCGAAGGCCCGGTTCATCCGCTGATCGACGATGGTCGCGCCCACCTTGGGCCGCACCTCGACCACGCCGAAGGCCTTCAGCATCCGCATCGCCTCGCGCACCGTGTTGCGGCTGGAGGCGAAGCGTTCGCAAAGCTCGCGTTCCGTGGGCAGCTTGTCGCCGACCTTCAGGCCGCCCTCGACGATCATCTGCCGGATCTGCGCCAGCACCGCATCGACCGCCGACCCGCTGGCCCGGGCAATCTCGTCGGCGGCACCGGGGAAGGAGGTCTCGCGATCCGGGATCATGGGAACGACTCATTTGTTGGTCCAGATTTCATCCTTTTGGGCAAATAGAGTCAATCTGAATCCTGTGAGCAGCCCAAAGCATCACACTTGGCAGGACAAATAGGTGCGGCCCCGGCCAGCACCTTGTGCCGGAAAAGGCAATATCCCGGAACTCCGACGCCAGGTTGTCCGTCTGTCGGGCAAGCCACCGGTGATCTTGCCAGGCCCCTGCGGCCCGAAGCACCCCATGGGTCTCGCCGGGCCGGCGTCCCGGCCGCGGTCAGAATGTTGCACCCTGCCCGAAGGAAAACCGGCGCCGCCTGGGCAGCGCCGGCAAGGTGGGGAGAGGAAGGTCGTCTAAAGCCGGATGGCCTGGGCGACGCGGCGCACCTGCATGCGGGCGAGGGCCGGATTGGCCTCTTCCCGGTCAAGGGTCACGCAGACATGCACATGCGGCGACTTGTCCAGCGGGCGCACGAGGTGCAGCTTGTCCATGCGCGTGATCTGGATGTCCTCGACGGCGTCGCCCGGCTCAATCGCCTGCAGTGCCTGCAGGTTGGCCCGGGCAACCGCCACCAGGGCAAGCGCTGCGGCGTCCGACTCTGCGGTCCCGCCTTCGCTGGTCATCACCGATCCCGTCAGCCCGTCGATCAGCCAGCCGCCACGGAAGCCGCTGATCCGACGCAGACCGGACAGATCGACAGCGGCGACCCGCGTCGTCGGGCGCCGCTGTCGCAACGGAATCGGCGCGCGCAGCGGGATGGGTTCGGCGGCAACCGGAACAGCCGCGGCGGGCGCCACCGGCGAGATCGCGGGAGCCCGAGCGGCTACCGCACCGGGCGCAGGAACGGGCGCAGGAATGGGCGCAGGCACCACCCGGCGCACCAGCACCACCTTGCGGTCGGCCCTGGTCTCGGGCTGGGGCATGGCCTTCAGCCAGTCGGCGGCCGACTGGAAGCGCGCCGCCGGCATCACCGCCATCGCCTTGTCGATTGCCTCCAGGAAACCTGCCGGATAACCCGCGACGTTGCCGGCCAGCGGCTTGCAGGGATCGCCCCGCTTTTCCGCCAGCGCCGAAAGCCTGGCCTGGCAGTTCACCGGGGCCACGCCGGAAACGGCGTGATACAGCGATGCCGCCAGCGCGTAGATGTCGCTCCACGGCCCGCTGTTGCCGCCCGCAGTATACAGCTCATGCGGCGAATAGCCGTCCTTGACCACGCTCAGGCCCGAGTATTTCGGCATCGCACCCGCCGCCGTGCGCCGCGAGGCGCCGAAGTCGATCAGCACCGGCTCTCCCGCCGGGGTGACGAAGATGTTGTCCGGCGCGATGTCGCAATGCAGCAGCTGGTTGTCGTGGATATAGGCCACGGCCGCGACCAGCTTTCCCGCCATCCGCACGATCGTCGCCGGCGTCAGGTCGGCGCGCCTTTCCTCGATGATCTCCAGAAGGTCATGACCCTGGATGTAGTCCAGCACCATGTAGGCGGTGTCGTTCTCCTCGAAAACCTGGTGCACGCCGACGATGTTGGGGTGCCGCAACCGGGCCAGGCTCTGCGCCTCATGCAGGAAGCTGCGCACCAGTTTCGACAGATGCTCGCGCGAGCCCATCGACCGCGCCCGGACGCGGGTCTGCGCCCGGCGGCAGAAGGTCGAGGAAAAGCATTCCTTGATCACCACCTCGCGGCCCAGGCTGTCCTGGGCCAGGTAGGTGATGCCGAACCCGCCCGAGTTGATGAAGCGGGTGATCCGGTAGGCGCCATGGAACAAGGTCGTGCCGGGCAGAAGCTCGTCGCCCAGATCGGTCCGTGCAAGGAGGTCGGAAGTATCGAGTGCCATGATGCGAAGCCAAGCCCCTTCCCCAAAAGACGCTTCAGGCGATGCCAGGCCAGTGCAGCGATTCTCTGGCGAGACGTCTGCCTCAGTTACAACCAGAAGTTGTGTCCCGATTCGGGCGCGATTGAGGCTGCTTTATGGCGAAATCGCCGCAATGCTTAAGATCCCGGCCGGGGCGGTCCGGATTCGACACTTCGCGCCGCAGTCCGAAGCAGATTGCCGACCGTTTCCCCGACCGCTTGATCCGATGTCTGCGACCTAGGAGGGAATTATGAATGCCTCCTCGTCCAAAGACACATGAAGCCAGCCGATCCCGCGCGCGAGAGCATGGTCGCGGCACGCCGCCACAGAGGCTGCCCGCATTCGTTCCTGCGGCAGAGGTGCCACATCGACGACAAGCATCACCCCGCAAAGCGCATCGCGCGGTCGGCCGGTCTCGGTCAGCTGTGCATCAAGCTTGTCGATGTCCCGGACGATCTCCCCGTGACCAAGCCTGCCATTCGCGCGTTCCGATGCCTTGATCTCGATCGCCATCGCCACGGTTCCGAGAGTTCTGGCGTGGTTTCTGCGCCGCCAGTCTCTCTCAACCTCCGGACGAAACAGCACGACATCAGGGATCGGCTCAAAGCCGCCCCGAAAGGATTCGTGCTTGCGAAGGTCCATCGCCTTGAACAACGGGGTGACGGGGGACGGTATCCACTGCTTCACGTTCATGCCGATCTGCCTGCGCGGAACGCCCGCAAGTCGAAGGCAATGATAGACGACTGCCTGATAGTGCAACTCTCCCCCGAGCACCGCGCGGCATTCGTCGACGATCAAGGGCCAGGCAAGACGCAGAGCCTTCGCGGCGTCAGAGGCGGTTGCGAGGGCAAGCCCCCCTTCGCTCACCGTTCCTCCACCAGGATCTCGCGCTTGCCGACGTGGTTCGCACGGGTGACGATGCCCTGCTCCTCCATCTGCTCGACCAGACGCGCGGCCTTGTTGTAGCCGATGCCCAGTTTCCGCTGGATGTAGCTGGTGGAACACTTCCGGTCCCGCGCCACGATCGCCACGGCCTGATCGTACAGCGCATCGTCCGAAGCCTCGCCCGAGCCGAGGCCCAGCACCATGTCGATGTCGCTTGCCACCTCGTCCTCCGGCCCCTCGACCACGCCCGACATGTAGACCGGCGGGCCGAAGCTCTTCAGGTGGTTGACGATCTCTTCCACTTCCTCGTCCGAAACGAACGGCCCGTGGATCCGGGTGATCTTCGCGCCGTTGCCCATGTAGAGCATGTCGCCCGCGCCCAGCAGCTGCTCGGCCCCCTGTTCGCCCAGGATCGTGCGGCTGTCGATCTTCGAGGTGACCTGGAAGGAAATCCGCGTCGGGAAGTTGGCCTTGATCGTGCCGGTGATGACATCGACCGAAGGCCGCTGCGTCGCCATGATCAGGTGAATGCCCGACGCCCGCGCCATCTGGGCAAGGCGCTGGATGCAGGCCTCGATCTCCTTGCCCGCCACCATCATCAGGTCGGCCATCTCGTCCACGATGACGACGATGTAGGGGAAGGGCTGCGGCGCGAATTCTTCGGTCTCGAACACCGGATCGCCGGTTTCCTCGTCGAACCCGGTCTGGATCGTGCGCTTGAACATCTCGCCCTTGGCCAGCGCCTCGCGGACGCGCCCGTTGTAGCCCTCGATGTTGCGCACGCCCATCTTGGACATCTTGCGATAGCGTTCCTCCATCTCGCCCACGACCCATTTCAGGGCGACGACCGCCTTCTTCGGGTCGGTCACGACGGGGGACAGAAGATGCGGAATGCCGTCATAGACCGACAGTTCGAGCATCTTCGGGTCGATCATGATCAGCCGGCACTCCTCGGGCGTCAGCTTGTAGAGGAGGCTCAGGATCATCGTGTTGATCGCAACCGACTTGCCCGACCCCGTGGTCCCGGCGATCAGGAGGTGGGGCATCTTCGCCAGGTTCGCCACCACGGGCTCGCCGCCGATGTCCTTGCCGAGCGCCAGCGGTAGCCGCATCTGGCTGTCGCCGAAGTCGCGCGCCGACAGGATCTCGCGCAGCACCACCTTCTCGCGGTGGGCGTTCGGCAGTTCGATGCCGATCACACTGCGCCCCGGCACGGTCGAGACACGGGCCGAAAGCGCCGACATCGACCGGGCGATGTCGTCGGCCAGACCGATCACGCGGCTGGCCTTCAGGCCCGGCGCCGGTTCCAGCTCGTACATGGTGACCACCGGGCCGGGACGGACGGCGACGATCTCGCCCTTCACGCCGTAGTCGTCCAGCACCGATTCCAGCATCCGCGCGTTCTCTTCCAGCGCCTCGTCCGACAGCTGGTTGCGCTGGATCGTCACCGGCGCGGCCAACAGGCTCAGCGGCGGCAGTTCATAGGTCTGTGCATGGTCGTCGAAACGCAGGGCCGGCTGACTTTCCGCCATCGCCTGGCGCGAGGGTGCAGGCTTCTTCACCGAGTGCTGCACCACGGCCTTGCGATCCGGCGCAAATCCCGTCGGGCGGGCAGGCGGCAGCTCATCCTCCGGATCGTCCAGCCGATAGCCGGCGCTCTCGTCCCGGTCCGCCGAGGCTGCGCCCTCGTTCAGGGTCAGCGGCTCCTCGTCTTCGGCCTCTGGCTCCCAGGCCCGCGGGGCGCTCACCGGCGGGACCGACCGGGGCAGGGGCCGCGTGTCGGCCATCAGCACGGCCGGCCCCTTCGGCCGCATCACCGGCGGCTCGACCCGCGCGGCGGTGGGCAGCGGCGGCGGCGCCACCGGGAAATCGGGCGTGCGCAGCACGCGGTTGCGGATCACGTCGGAAATCCGCGCCTTGATCCGGTCCTCGCTGGGCATCGAGGGATCCCAGGAAGGCTCGTATTCGACCAGTTCCGGCTCGGGCTCCGGCTGGTGCTTGCGGCGCAGGCGGTCCAGCAGGCCAAGCTTCTCCTTCGCGGGTGCCATTTCCGCCTCGGGTGCCGGATGCCGGGTCTCGCCGCGCAGCGCGGCCGGCATCGCCCGGCCCTGACTGGCCCGCAGCGGCTCGGGCTTCATCGTCGCGGCCGCGCCCCCCGTTACCGGCGGCACCACCCGGCGTGACACCGGGGCGTCGCGGCCCATGGCGACTGGCGGTTCAAAGTTCCGCGCAGCGGTCACATTCGCCGACCGTGCGCGGGCCCGATCCTGCAGGGCGGCCGCGCCGGTCAGGGCGCCGCGCGCCCCCGCCCCCAGCGCCTGCCGCAGCGCCGAATAGCCCAGGATCGACCCCAGAAGCAGGAACCGCCGGATCGCGCGCAGCTCTTCCATGTCGAAGCCGGTCACGAACAGCATCATCGCGACCAGCCCGGCAAAGGTGATCAGCGACAGAAGCTTCAGCCCGAAGCCTGCCGTCCCCGGGATGATCCCCAGAAGCGACCCTGTCACCGTGTCGCCGAACAGCCCCCCCAGGCCGAAGGTATGCGCCCAGCCATCCCCCGGCACCAGGGTCGCGCAGTGGACGGCCGCGAAGGCCACCGCGATCACCGCAAAGGCCACCCGTCCGATGGCCCTTTCGCCCCCGCGATGGATCATGAAGCGCACGCCCCAGGCGCCGAAGATCAGCGGGATCGTCCATGCGCCCTTGCCGATCAGGATGATCAGCGTCGAGGACAGCGCCGCCCCGAAGCGCCCGAAGATGTTCCGCGCGGGTTCCTCGGTCGCGACCATCCAGCCCGGATCCTCTGGCGAATAGCTCCACAGCATCAGCGAGAAGGCCAGCCCGACCAGCACCAGGACCAGCCCCAGAAGCTCGCGCCCCCGGCGTTCCAGCATTGCCTGCGTGCCCTGGTCCAGAAGCGGATCGCGCTGCCGTGCCTGATAGGATGCCATTCGTCCCTCACTCACCCATAGATGCAGTCGCGAAGCCTGGTCAGCCCGCGCTGCGTTTCTTCTTGCGGGGCCACCAGGGCCACCCGGATATATCCGCGGCCGGGGTTCTCGCCCCCGACCTCGCGCGACAGGTAGCCGCCGGGCAGCACCCGCACCCCCGTCTCGCGCCAAAGCTTCAGGGCTGCCGCCTCACCATCCTCGACGGGCAGCCACAGGAAGAACCCGCCCCCCGGCGCTCGATAGCCCTGCACTCCGGCGAAAATCACATCCGCATCGCGGAACTTCGCCTGATACAGCGCGCGCGAGGCATCTACATGCGCCTCGTCCGCCCAGGCTGCCTCGGCCACCCGCTGCAAGGGCAGGGGCAGGGGGGCACCGGCGAAGGCACGCAGCTTGCGGATGCGCCCCATGCTTTCCGGCCCCGCGGCCACGAAGCCCGACCGCAGCCCCGGCAGGTTCGACCGCTTGGACAGCGAATGGAACACCACGACGCGCTCGGGATCGGCTCCTTGCGCCTCGGCCACCTGCAACAGGCCGGGCGGCGGCGCCTCGCGCCAGATCTCGGAATAGCACTCGTCGGCCAGCACCTTGAAATCATGCCGCTCGGCCAGCGCCAGGAGGTCCGCCAGATATTCCTTAGAGGCCACCGCGCCCTGCGGGTTGGCGGGCGAACAGATATAGGCCAGTGCCACCCGGTCCAGCACGTCCTTGGGCAGGCTGCCGTAATCGGGCAGGAACCCGGTCGCGGCGGTGGCGGGGACATAGACGGGTTCCGCCCCCACGGTCAGCGCGGCCACGGCATAGACCTGGTAGAACGGGTTCGGCATCAGGACGACCGGGGTCTTCCCGGCCTTGGTCTCGGGGCAGAGCGCGATGCAGGCGTTGAACAGCCCCTCGCGCGTCCCGTTCAGCGCCATCAGCCGGTCCTCGGCCACCGTCACGCCATAGCGCCGCGCAATCCAGCCCGAGATCGCCGCCAGCAGCTCGGGCGTCCCGTCGTTCGGCGGATAGACGCCAAAGCCCGAAAGGTTCGCGGCAAGGATCGGCCCCACGAAATCGGGCATGGCATGACGCGGCTCGCCGATGGTCATGGTAATTGGTTCGCCGCCGGGGGCGTGCGCGTCCAGAAGCTTCCGCAGACGCGGAAACGCATAATCCGGCAGGTTCGAAAACCGCTCAGGAAACGCCATTGCTGCCTCAATCGCGGGGTCTATGCGCCCCGTTTTCCGGCACGATAGCGGCCCTCGCGCGTGAGGTCCACAAAAAACCCTTCACGCTGAGAGGCTTGGGGCGCGACCTGTTGCAATTTCGTAGGGTGCGCTACAGCGCACCATCCGCCGGTGCGCGGTCGCGCGCCCTAGACCTGCTTCGGCCCGACATTCTCGGCGAAAGCCTTGTCGAAGGCCGCCTTCTTCGCGTCATCCGCCTCGGTCTGGTGCAGGGCCACCCAGTCGGCATAGGGCATGCCATAGACGATCTCGCGCGCCTCGTCCTTGCTCAGGGGTATCCCCCGCTCGGCGGCGGCTTCCTGGTACCAGCGGCTCAGGCAATTCCGGCAGAAGCCGCCAAGATTCATCAGGTCGATGTTCTGCACATCCGGCCGCTTGACCATCAGGTGATGCACCAGCGCCCGGAAGGCCGCCGCCTCCAGCTCGGTCCGCGTCGCGTCGTTCATCATATCGTCTCCAGCACTTGGCTCAGGATGCCTGCCAGCCGCCCGGCCCAGTGCGCCTGCTCGGCGGGCGTGGCGATCAGATCGTTCCGCACCTCTATAAGTGTGTTGTGCCTCCCGGTCCGCAAGGCATGCCGATCGATCGCATCGCCCGGCAGATGGCCCGAATAGGGTTCGTTGTCGCCTATGCAGAGGTCCGTCTCCGCCCGCAACCGCGCGATCAGCGGTTTCGAGAACCGCTCATCCAGGTGGCTGTACAGCACTCCCACATGCCAGGGTCGCGGCGCGCGGCCGCGCAGGCAGGGGGTGAAGGAATGGATCGCCAGGATCACCCGGTCCGGCCGCAGCGCCGCCAGCCGGGCATAGGCGGCGTGATAGGGGCGATAGAGCCGGTCCAGCCGCGCCTCGATCCCCTCCGCCCCGATGTGCCGGTTGGCCGGGATGATCGTCCCGTCGTAAAGCTGCATCACCAGTGTCGGGTCGTCCTCGCCCCGGTTCGGGTCGATCACCAGGCGGCTGAAGTCCGACAGGATCACCGGGCTGTCCAGCAGCCGCCCAAGCTCGCAGGCCACCCCCGCCGCACCCACGTCCCAGGCGATGTGGCGGGCCATGTCCTCGGCCGGGATGCCCAGGTCGCCGCCGTTCACCCACTCCGGCACCCGGTTCGACGCATGGTCGCAGGTCACCAGCCAGCGCCCCTTGCGATCCTCGCCCTCGATCCTGAACGCCACGCTTCACCCCCGCCGTCCCGACCCGCTTCTACCCGCAACCGCCCGCCGATGCCAGCGACCGGCGCGCCTCGCGCCGCCGCCCCCAAAATTCTTCGCCGAAGAATTTTGGGCCCCGCCCGGCGGAAGCGGGCGTTGCGGGATGGACCGACTTGGTCCATAAGGCACGCGGCCCACATCAACGGAACCTATGAGCAGGAGGATGGCGATGCGCCGCCACCGCAACGTGAAGATTGTGGCCACGCTTGGCCCGGCGTCCAGCAGCTACGAGATGATCCGCGCGCTCTTCGAGGCCGGGGCCGACGTGTTCCGCCTGAACATGAGCCACGGCTCCCACGACGACATCCGCAAGCGCCACGAGATCATCCGCCAGGTCGAAAAGGATCTCGGTCGCCCGATCGGCATCCTCGCCGACCTGCAGGGCCCCAAACTCCGCGTCGGCGTCTTCGCCAACGGCGCCGAGGACCTGGTCGAAGGCGCCGCCTTCCGCATGGATCTCTCCACCGCCCCCGGCGATGCCAGGCGCGTGAACCTGCCGCATCCCGAGATCTTTGCGGCGCTGGAACCCGGCACTTCGCTTCTGGTCAATGACGGCAAGATCCGCCTGCGCGTCAACGCCTGCGGCAAGGACTTCGCCGATTGCACCGTGGAAGTCGGCGGCACGATCTCGAACCGCAAGGGCGTGAACGTGCCCGACGTGGTTCTGCCGCTTGCCGCGCTGTCGGAGAAGGACCGCACCGACCTCGAATTCGTATGCGAACTGGGCGTGGACTGGCTGGCCCTGTCCTTCGTGCAGCGCCCCGAGGACGTGATCGAGGCCCGCACCCTGGCCAAGGGCCGCGCCGCGATACTCTCCAAGATCGAGAAGCCGGCGGCCGTGAAGGCCTATGACGCCATCCTCCAGGTCTCGGACGGGATCATGGTGGCGCGCGGCGACCTTGGCGTCGAACTGCCCGTGACCTCGGTGCCCCCGATCCAGAAGCGTCTGGTGCGCGGCGCCCGCGCGGCGGCCAAACCGGTGATCGTGGCCACCCAGATGCTCGAATCGATGATCGAATCGCCCGTGCCCACCCGGGCCGAGGTCTCGGACGTGGCGACCGCGATCTACGAAGGCGCCGATGCGGTGATGCTGTCGGCCGAATCCGCGGCCGGCAAGTATCCGGTCGAGGCGGTGACCACGATGAACAACGTGGCGATGAGCGTCGAGAAGGATCCGACCTATCTGTCCATCATCGAGGCCAGCCGCGTCGTCCGCCGCGAATCGGTCGCCGACGGCATCGTCGCCGCCGCGCGCGAGATCGCCGAGGCCACGAACATCAAGGCGATCTGCTGCTTCAGCCAGTCGGGCACCACGGCCGCGCTGGTGGCGCGCGAACGCCCGCATGTGGCGATCCTGGCGCTCACCCCGCTCATGTCCACCGCGCGGCGGCTGGCGCTGACCTGGGGCACGCATTGCGTCATCACCCCGCCGCAGGAACGCTTCAAGGGCGCGGTACTCGCGGCCGTGGGCGCGGCGCGGTCGGATGGTTTTGCCACCGAAGAAGACCAGATCGTCGTCACTGCGGGCGTGCCGTTCAACGTCAAGGGCACGACGAACATCCTGCGCGTGGCGCCCTGCGACGAACGCTTGATCTCGCGCGTGGACCCCGAGTAGGCTCTGCCCGCGCGGGGTCACGGGCGAGGCGCCATGGACACGGATCTGCTGCTGACGGTCGGCATCGTGCTGACGGTGCTCTCGGTGCCATCCCTGTTGTCGGCCTGGGTCGAGAACAGGGCCCCCCGCACGGGCGCCATCATGGCGGTGACGGCGCTCGGCATGATCTCGGCGGCGTTGATCTACAGCCCCGGCGGATATGCCTTCGAGCAGGTGCCCGGGGTCGTTCTCAAGACGGTGATGCGCCTGTTCGATTGACGCAATCCGCTTGCACCTTTTCCCGGCTGCCCCTATAGGGGCGGCTTCGATACCCGCACGGCCGGCCAAGGTGGCATGCCGAGTCGTGCCTGAAACCACGGAGATGGAAATGCCCAAGATGAAGACCAAGTCGGCGGCGAAGAAGCGCTTCAGCTTCAC
Source organism: Tabrizicola flagellatus (assembly GCF_008271465.1). GTDB lineage: Bacteria > Pseudomonadota > Alphaproteobacteria > Rhodobacterales > Rhodobacteraceae > Tabrizicola > Tabrizicola flagellata. The sequence goes on from NZ_VMDU01000005.1 coordinate 218,983, forward strand.
GGCCACCGGTCGGGTGAAGGCCGGCGTCGCCGGCAAGCGCCACGGCATGATCAAGCGCACCCCGAAATTCGTCCGCGACGCGACCGGCACCATGCTGCTCTGCGACAGCGATGCGAAGATCGTCAAGAAATACATGCCCTACGACCGGTAAGGAGAGCCCCAGATGTCCCGCGTCAAGTCCGGCAAGGTCACGCACGCCCGCCACCGCAAGGTTATCGCGCAGGCGAAAGGCTACTATGCCGCCCGTTCCACGAATTTCCGCACCGCGACACAGGCCGTCGACAAGGCCAACCAGTATGCGACCCGCGACCGCAAGGTCCGCAAGCGCCAGTTCCGCGCGCTGTGGATCCAGCGGATCAACGCTGCCGTCCGCCTGTTCGACTCCGAGATGACCTATTCGCGCCTTATCAACGGCCTGAACAAGGCCGGGATCGAGGTTGACCGCAAGGTCCTCGCCGACCTCGCCGTGCACGAGCCCGAGGCGTTCAACGCCATCGCCGGGCAAGCGAAGGCCGCTCTGGCCTGATCGGTCAGGTTCAAGGATAAGGAAAGGCCCTGCGGCGACGCGGGGCTTTTTTGTTTTGGCCGTCGAGGCGCCGCTCAAGCTCGGCATAGGGGCAGACATCCGCCTCGAACGGCACATTCCGCCGCCGGAACTGCTTCCCCTCGACCACCTCCGGCGCGCTGATCCGGTCCATCCGGAAATGCCGGAAATCGGCCCGCGACGGGTCCCAGGCCACCAGGTACCACAAGGGCGGCAGGATCAGGATAGCCTGTGGCTCGACCTCGCGCCGCGTCTCCGCCCCCTTGGCATCGCGGTAGCGAAAGCGCAGGGATAGTTGCCGCAGGAATGCCGTCTCGAAACAAGGGAGCAGCGCCTCCTCCATCCGCCCCGTGTCGGACAGGTCCTGCAGCGGCGACAGAATGCCCACATGCAGGCAGGCCAAGAGCCGCCGCAGGTCGCGCAGCTTGTCCGGGGGCAGCGTCCGCTCGACCTTCGCCAGACCCGCATCCGCCAGATCGGCAAAGGGCAGCGCCCGCGCCGCCCGCATCGTGGCGACGCTGATCACCAGCGCGAACAGTTCGGCGACCGAGACCCGCGCCGTCCCCTGCATCGTCCCAGAGTCAAGCAGCACGCCCCCACCACGCCCGCAGTCGGTCTGGATGACATAGCCCTGCTCGCGTAACGCCCCGATGTCGCGCAGCACCGTCCGGCGCGAGACATTCACCAGCCCCGCCAATTCACCCACCGTCACGCTGCCGTTGCGGCGCAACAGACGCAGAAGGGACTCCTGTCTCAGGCGGCTGCTCATGCCGGGGGTATAGCATGAATGGTGCCAGAATCTGTCACCGTTTCATCCTAGCCGGTTCCGACTGACCCACAGAAGGACACCGACCATGACCCAGCCCCAGATCGTCAACCCGCCCCACCTGCCCGACCCGCGCCCGAACGGCTACAGCACTGCTGTCATCACCCCTGCTTCCGGGCGCCTTGCCTTCATCTCGGGCCAGGGCGGACAGGACCCCACCGGCGCGCTCTCCCCCGATTTCGCTACCCAGGTCCGGCAGGCCTATGCCAACATTTCCACGGTGATCGAGGCGCTCGGCGGCCGGCCCGACCAGGTGGTGAAACTGACGGCCTATGTCGTCGACCACAATATGGCCAAGCTTGGCCCTCTGACCGAAGCCGTGATCCGGATGTTCGGGGGCCGCCTGCCCGCGCAAACCCTGGTCCCGGTCCCGAAACTCGCCATCGACCCCATGCTGTTCGAGATCGAGGCGGTGCTTACCCTCGACTGACCGTGCCAAACCTTGTGGCCGGGGCGGCAGGCCCTGGCCGCAGGCCTACCGGACAAACACCCTGCTCGGGTGCAACTCGCCCCCCCGATAGTGCCCCACAGCGACCGCCAGGCCGTTCAGAGAGGCCCAGCCCTCGGTCCCCCAGTCGGCGTGCCCGATCACCTGCCCCGGATTGCCGTTCCGCAGCCGCACCGCGCCCTCCGGGGTCGCCCGGAACTCCGGCAGGTCCTGCAACCCCAACTCCAGCGGCAACAGCCGGGCGTCCAGCGCATCGGTCTTGGCCTCGGCGTCGATCACCTCCAGCGAGACGCCCTGACCTGCTTCGAACGGCCCCGACCACTCCCGCCGCAGCCATTCGACATGCCCGAGGCACCCCAGCACCTGCCCAAGATCGCGCGCGATCGACCGCACATAGCCGCCCTTGCCGCAGACCATCTCCAGATCGACATGGTCCGCGTCGGGGCGGCCCAGCATGACCAGCCGCTCCACCCAGAGGGGCCGGGCGGCAAGGTCCATCACCTCACCCTCGCGCGCCAGGTCATAGGCCCGCTCGCCATCCACCTTCACCGCCGAATACTGCGGCGGAACCTGGAGGATCTCCCCCCGGAACGCCCCCAGCGCCGCCTCGATCTGCGCGTCCGTCGGCCGCAGTGTCGAGGTCGCGATCACGCGACCCGAGGCATCGTCCGTCTCCGTCGCCGCGCCCAGCACCACCCGGAACCGGTAGCACTTCAGCGCATCGGTGATGTAGGGGATCGTCTTGGTCGCCTCCCCCAGCGCCACGGCCAGCACGCCCGTCGCATCCGGGTCCAGAGTCCCGGCATGGCCCGCCTTCTGCGCCGACAACGCCCATTTGACCTTGTTGACCACGGCGGTCGAGGTCACGCCCGCCGGCTTGTCCACGACCAGCCAGCCGCTGATCTCCCGCCCCTTGCGCGTGCGGCCCATCGCTCAGCCCTTCGCGACCACGGTGCCGACGATCGGTCCCATCGGGAACCCGCCGTCATGCCGCCCCAGCGAGGGGGCATAGAGCCGCGAGATGTTGCCGTCGAAATACAGCGCATCCGGCAGGCCCAGCCCGTCGCGGAAGAACCGCGCGAAGGTGTGGAAGTTCACCGCCTCGTTCGAGATCACGAACACCGCCCGGCTGCCGTCCTCGCTGACGCCCACGCCGTTGCGTACATAGCGGCTGTCACTGCCGGGTAGCAGTTTCGGATGCAGCTTGCCCTTGATCACCAGCATCGGCCCCGATTGCGTGGCGTGGCGACACGCAGTCTTAGCCTTCTTGAAGGCGCGGCTCTCGATCACCCGGAAGGTCTCGCCGATGCAGAACACACCGTTCGGCAGAAGGCCGAAGTTTCCCGGCCCGTCGCTGGTCACGATGGCCGAGCGTTCCACCCCGTCCTCGACATAGAGACCCACCGGCGACAGGTCGCGGTGGTACATCCCGGCGTTCATCGCGAAGCCCAGCGCCTTGCCCTCGGCCGCCAGCGCCAGATCGACGTTGCGGAAACTGCCGTAGGCGCCGTCCGGCCCGGAATGGAACAGCCGCAGGTCCTCGTCCGCTCCGACCTCGCAGACCGTGTAGGAGGCGCCCTCGAAGCTGGTGTCCCGGCAATCTGCCGCCTCTGCCGCCACCGGGGCCAGCAGAAGGGCCAGGGCAAGCCACTTCATTCCGTGTCGTCCGTCGCGCCGAGGTCGCGCTGCACCGCCGGGTCGGCGAACAGCCGCCGCGTCTCGTCCAGCCGGTCGAAGGTCTCGTCGGGCCGGAACCGCAGGTCGGGCGCGTATTTCAGCGTCAGTTCTCCGGCCACCCGGTGCCGAAGCTCGGCCTTGTTGCGCGCCAGCGCCGCGATCGCCGCCTCGACCGGCACCGACCCCATCAGCGGCATGACATAGACCGTCGCCACCTTCAGGTCGGGCGAGCACGACACCTCGCCCACCGTGATCGACATGGCATTCAGTTCGGGGTCGTGGATCTCGGCCCGGTTCAGCACATCCGACAGTGTGCGGCGGATCAGTTCCCCCACCCGAAGCTGACGTTGCGACGGGCCGGACCCGGTATCATGGCGCTTGGACATGCGCGTCCACATAGGCCCTTTCGGCCCGGCCCGCAACGCCGGGCTTCTCACGCTCGCGCGAACCCGCTAGGGAAGGGCGAGCGGCAAGGGGGGCGACATGAGCGATGGTCCGGGACTTGTGGTCACAGGCGCCTCGGGGCGCATGGGCCAGACGCTGATCCGCCTGGTGCAGGGCACCGACAAGCTGCGTCTCGTCGGTTGCGTCGAACGCGCCGGCCACCCCTGGATCGGCCGCGACGTGGGCGAGGCGATGGGCGGCGCACCTCTCGGGGTGAAGGTCACCGACGACGCGCTCGAGGCCTTTGCCAAGGCCCAGGCGGTGATCGACTTCACCGCCCCCGCCGCCACGGTGGAATTCGCAGCCCTCGCGGCCCAGGCCCGCGCCGTCCATGTCATCGGCACCACCGGCCTCGAACCGCAGCACCTCGCCCGGATCGAGGCCGCCGCCCGCCACGCCGTCATCATCCGTGCCGGCAACATGTCGCTTGGCGTCAACCTGCTCGTGCGCCTGACCCGGAAGGTCGCCGCCGCCCTCGACGCCGACTGGGACATCGAGATCGTCGAGGCCCACCACCGCATGAAGGTCGATGCCCCCTCGGGCACCGCGCTCATGCTCGGCCAGGCCGCCGCCGAAGGCCGCGGCGTCAGCCTCGACGACGCCCGCGTCTCCGGCCGCGACGGCATCACCGGGGCGCGGACAAGGGGCAGCATCGGCTTCTCGGCCATCCGCGGCGGCGACATCGTCGGCGAACACGACGTGATCTTCGCCGGCGAGGGCGAACGGGTGATCCTGCGCCACGTCGCCACCGACCGGGCGATCTTCGCGCGGGGTGCCCTGCGTGCCGCGCTCTGGGGTCAGGGCCAGAAGCCCGGGCAATACGACATGATGGATGTGCTGGGCATCTGACGGGTGATCCGATCCGGCGTCGGGCGCGTAATCCGCCCGACGATGTCATCGGGGGATGTCATGCTGCGTCTGGCCGCCGTTCTTTTCATGCTCTCCGTCCCGGTCCCGGCCGCTGCCAACGGGTTCGAGCCGGTCAAGGACAAGGACCGCTTCCTGAGCCTGGTCAAGGACCGCACGCTGCGCATCGGTCTTTACGACCTGTCGATCAGCGTCCTGCCCGACGGCCGCATCGATGGCACGGCGCTGGGCTGGAAGATCACCGGCAACTGGTCGTGGAAGGACGGCTACTTCTGCCGCGAGATGGACTGGAGCGGCACGCCCATCCGCTACAACTGCCAGCTGGTCGAGGCGCAGGGGGCCGACAGGCTCCGCTTCACCGTCGATCAGGGCAAGGGTGACAGCGCCACCTTCCGCCTGCGCTAGGGACGGGCGCAAACGCGGTTCCCGCTCAGAAATCGACCGCGATGCCCTTCTTCTCCCAGTCGCCATAGCGCACCGGCTCGGGCCCGTCCCTACCGCCCAGTTCCTTCGGCAGCGGGGCCTGCGCCGCTGCAGCCTTCCGGCGTGCCTCGGCTTCGGCCAGCGCCCGCCTTGCGGCGGGCGGCAGATCGTCGTTCCTGTCCGACCCTTCCATCCTTGGACCCTTCCTTGTCTGGCCTCCCTTCGTGATATAACCCGCATCCCGAGCCAGCAAGGGGACGGTCATGGCCGAAGGCATCGCGGCGCGCGCCACCGCAGTCGCAATTCTCGACGGCGTGCTCGGCGAGGGCCGGATGCTGTCGGACTTCTCGGGCGACCAGCTCGCCCCCGCCGACCGCGCCCGGGCGCTGCGCCTCGCCGAAACCACGCTGCGCCACCTGGAAGGCGCCGACAGGCTTCTGGACCGGCACCTGCGCAAGGCCCCGACCCTGACCGTGCGCAACATCCTGCGCCTCGCCGTCGCCGAGCGTTCCCAGGGCGCCCCGGCCCATGGCGTCGTCAATGCCGCGGTCGAGATCGCGCGGCGGGGCGGAAGGCGCACCGCGCATCTGGCCGGCCTCGTCAATGCCGTGCTGCGGGCGCTGCCCGATCCCGTCGTCCTTCCGGTCCAGAAACTGCCGCGCTGGCTCCGCCAACCCCTCGTCCACACTTACGGGCGCGACACCGTCGCCGCCATCGAGGCCGTCCACGCGCAGGAACCGCCGCTCGACCTTACGCTTCGTGCGGGCTTTCCCCACCCCGACGGCGAGCCTCTGCCAACCGGCAGCCTGCGCCTGCGCGCGCCGGGCCAGCTCTCCACCCTGCCGGGCTATGCGGAAGGCGGCTGGTGGGTGCAGGACGTCGCCGCCGCCCTCCCCGCGAAACTCCTGCAACCCCGGCCCGGCGAACGCATCCTCGACCTCTGCGCCGCGCCGGGCGGCAAGACGCTGCAACTCGCTGCCGAAGGGGCCGAAGTCGTTGCGCTCGACATCTCTGCCCCGCGGATGGCCCGCGTGCAGGCCAATCTCGCCCGCACCGGCCTCGCCGCCACCCTCGTCACCGCGGACGCGCTCCACTGGCAACCCGAGGCCCCTTTCGACGCCATCCTCCTCGACGCCCCCTGCTCGGCCACCGGCACGATCCGTCGCCACCCGGACCTGCCCTTCGTCAAGGACGGCTCCGAGCTTCCTTCCCTCACCGCCCTGCAAGCCCGGCTCCTCGATCGCGCCCTTGGCTGGCTGACTCCCGGCGGGCGGCTGGTGTTCTCCACCTGCTCGCTCTTGCCCGAGGAAGGCGAGGCCCAACTGACCGCCGCCCTCTCCCGCCAACCGGACCTCGCCGTGGAACGCCCCGCGCTCGACGGACTCGACCCGGCCTGGTGGACCCCGGAAGGCGGCCTTCGTCTCCGCCCGGACCTCTGGGCGGATCAAGGGGGAATGGACGGTTTCTTCATGGTCCGCCTGCGCAGGCCCGCCTGACCATCACATTTGCCCTTTTCCAAATACTCTCGGGGGTTTGGGGGTGGAAAACCCCCAACTCCGCGCCGACCCGAACAGGTCGGGGAAACCGCCGGCCACGCGGTCGCCGTGGTCCTCCGGCAGGCATGGAAACAGGCCGCCGACCGGGGCCGCGCCAGTGGTTAAGAAATCCCTGACGTCCACGATCAAGATACTGAAAAGACTGGATGAACCGGAAATGTCCACCGTGGACAGCTACCGCAGCGCCTCCAGCACCTCCAGGCTCGGATACCCGTCCGGCACCATGCCGCGCGCCTTCTGGAAGGCCTTGACGGCTGCCACCGTCTTCGGCCCCATCCGCCCGTCCACGCCCCCCGGATCGAACCCGGCGCGGCCCAGCCGGTCCTGCAACTCCATCCGCTCCTCCAGCGTCAGCGCCCGCAACTCGCGCGGCCAGCCTGACTGGATCGCAGGCCTCCCGGCCAACCGGTCCGACAGCGACCCGATCGCAACCACATAGGCATCCGCCGTGTTGTAGTGCTCGATCACCTGGAAGTTCGGCCAGATCAGGAAGGCCGCCCCCCGGTGCCCGCCCGGCAACAGGATCGACCCCGGCCCGTGATCCGGCAGGTCCGCTCCGAAGACCGTCCGGACCCCCATCGCCTGCCACTCGGCCACCGGCTTCACCACCCGCTCGGTGGTCTGGTCATGGTCGAACCCCTCCGGCAGGCGCACCTCGATCCCCCAGGGCTGCCCCTTCGTCCAGCCCCAGTGCCGCAGGTAGTTCGCCGTGGACGCCAGCGCGTCCGTCGGGTCATCGCCCCAGAGGTTCCGCTTTCCGTCCCCGTCGAAATCGACCGCGAACCTCTCCCAGCTCGACGGCATGAACTGCGTGTGACCCGACGCCCCCGCCCATGACCCGGTGAACCGCTCGACATGCCCACCCGCGACGATCTTCAACGCCGCGATCAGCTCCGCCTCGAAGAAGGCCCCGCGCCGCCCCTCGTAGGCCAGCGTCGCCAGCGACCCCAGCACCGGCAGATCGCCCCGATAGGTGCCATAGGCGCTCTCCAACCCCCAGACCGCCGCGACGACTTCCTTCTCGACCCCGAACTCCGCCTCGATCCGCTCCAGCAGGGCCCGGTTCTTCTCGATGGCCTTCAACCCCAGTGCCACCCGGTCCTCGGAGACGGCGGTATCCAGGTAATCCCAGATCGTCTTGGCGAACTCGTTCTGGTTCCGGTCCCGCTCCACCACCTTCGGGTTGAACTCCACGCCGCGCATCGCCGCATCGAAGGTCGCCGCCGGGACGCCTGCCTCCAGCGCCCGGGGCCGGAAGTCCCGCACCCAGGCATCAAGCCCCGCCTGAGACCCCATCACATCCTCCACCCCCGCCACCGGATCGGGCAGGATCGTCTGGGCCTGTGCCACACCAAGCGCCATGAACACGCCGATCAACCCCGCAACTGCCCGCATCCTGCCTCACCAAACCGCAAGCATTTGACTCAAATTGTGCTTGCCCTTTCAGAAATACTCCACGGGGGTGCGGGGGTGTGAAATCCCCGCTCTTTCATCGCCGCTTCCGCACCACCCGCCGCTTCGCTGCCGCCTGCGCGGGCTTCCGGGGGTGATACTTCCCCCCCGCCCGCCGCGGCGGGCGAACCGTGGCCCCTTCCACCGACAAGAGGTCCAGGATCAACCCGCCCGTCACCGGCACCGCCTCGGCCAGCCGCACCATGACCTTCTGCCCGATCCCCAGCGTGAGGCCCGTCTCCGACCCCATCAGCGTCTGGCTGCCTTCGTCATAGTGGAAATACTCCCGTCCCAGCGCCCGCACCGGGATCAACCCGTCCGCCCCCGTTTCGTCCAGCCGCACGAAGACCCCGAACCGCTGCACGCCCGAGATGCGCCCGGCGAACTCCGCCCCCACCCGGTCCGCCAGATAGGCCGCGAGATAGCGGTCGTTGGTGTCCCGCTCCGCCGCCATGCTGCGCCGCTCGGCCTCGGAGATGAGTTTGCCCGTCTCCTCCAGGTTCTCCTCGTCCCACGCGCTCAACCCATCCTTGCCCCAGCCATGCGCCGAGATCAGCGCGCGGTGCACGATCAGGTCCGAATAGCGCCGGATCGGGCTGGTGAAATGCGCATAGTTCCGCAGCGCGAGCCCGAAATGCCCGTAATTCTCCGGGTGGTAATAGGCCTGCGTCATCGACCGCAGGGTGGACAGGTTGATCAGCTCGTCGAACTCCGTCCCCTCGGCCTGCGCCAGAAGCCGGTTGAGATGCTTCGTCTGCAGGACCTGCCCCTTGGCCAGCGTCATCCCCGCGCCTTCCGCCACCTCGCGCAGGCCTTCCAGCTTCAGCGGCGAGGGTTCCTCGTGCACCCGGAACAGCAAGGGCCGCTTCAACCGGATCAGCTCCTCCGCCGCCGCGACATTGGCGAGGATCATGAACTCCTCGATCAGCTTGTGCGCCTCCAGCCGCTCCTTGAACGCCACACTGGTGACGCGGCCCTCGGCATCCAGCTCGATCTTCCGCTCCGGCAGTTCCAGGTCCAGCGGCTGCCGCACCTCGCGCGCCTGCTTCAGCGCGGCATAAGCGGCATAGAGGGGCTTCAGCACCGGCTCGACCAGCGGCGCGGTCTTCTCATCCGGCGCCCCATCCACCGCCGCCTGCACCTGCGCATAATGCAGGGAAGCCACCGACCGCATCATCCCCCGCGTGAAGCGATGGCTCCGCTTGTGCCCCCCGGCGTCGATCACCATCCGCACCGCAATGCAGGCGCGGTCCACACCCTCGTGCAGCGAACAGAGGTCGCCCGACAGGATGTCCGGCAGCATCGGCACCACCCGGTCGGGGAAATAGGTGGAGTTGCCCCGCTTCCGCGCCTCGCGGTCCAGCGCCGAACCGGGCGTGACGTAATGCGCCACGTCGGCGATCGCGACCCAGATGACGAAGCCGCCGATATTGCCGGGGTCCTTGTCCGCCTCCGCATAGACCGCGTCGTCACGGTCCCGCGCATCGATCGGGTCGATGGTCACCAGGGGCAGGTCGCGCAGGTCCTCGCGGCCCTTCATCCCCACCGGCTCGGCCCGGTCGGCCTCGGCGATCACCGCATCGGGGAAGACATCCGGGATGCCATGCTGATGGATCGCGATCAGGCTCGCCGCCCGCGGCCCCGCCGGATCGCCCAGCCGCGCCACGACCTGCGCCGCGGGCAGCCCCAGCCGCCGGCCGCCCACCGCCTCGGCCTCGACCAGTTCCCCGTCCTTCGCGCCCATCGTCATGTCCGCCGGGACGCGCCACTCCTTGTCGTCGCCCTTCTCGATCGGCACGATCCGCCCGCCCTGGCTTCCCTGCCGGAACACCCCCAGCACCTTCCTCGGGTTCGAGCCCAGCCGCCGGATCAACCGGGCCTCGTAGGCGTGGTCGTCCAGGTCCACCTTCGCCAGCCGCGCCAGGATCCGGTCGCCCGCGCCAAGGGCCGGATCGCCCTTCTTCGGGATCACCAGGATGCGGGGGCTGTCGTCCACGCCCTCTTCCAGCGGCTTCGCGTAAAGGTCGCCCTGAGCATCCGGCGCCAGCACCTGCAGCACCGCCACCGGCGGCAATACCCCCGGCTCGCGGAACCGCCGCGCGCTCTTCTCGACCACGCCCTCCGCCTCCAGCTCGCGCAGAAGACGCTTCAACTCGATGCGTCCATCGCCCTTGATCCCGAAGGCCCTGGCAATGTCGCGCTTGGCCGAAAGGCCGGGATTATCCGAAATCCACTGCCGGATCTCGTCCTTGGAGGGCAAAGTCTTCATGCCCCAGACCTAGCACGCCACCCTGCCCAAGACTATCCCGCTTCCCCTTGCCCTTTCCAGAAATACTCTCCGGGGGTCCGGGGGTGGAAAACCCCCGGCGCCCGAGGAGGAGGGCGCAGGCCCGACGACGAGAGGAAAGGCGCGCGCCGCAAGGCGCACCGCACGGTGACCGCCGGTCAGAGGGCGCGGCGCATGTGGCGGTGCGGGATGCCCGCGTCCAGGAATTCCTCGCCCTCGATCACGAACCCCAGCTTCTCGTAGAAGCCGGTTGCGTGCGACTGCGCGCCCAGACGGGCTTCCGTCACTCCCGGCTGATCGCGCAGCACCTCCAGCGCCGCCCCGATCAGCGCGGCGCCAAGCCCCAGGCCCCGCATCTCGGGCAGGACGCAGACCCGGCCGATCTTGCCCTCGGCCCCCTTCACCAGGATCCGCGCCGTCCCGGCCGGGCAGTCCCCGTCCCAGGCCAGAAGATGGATCGCGCGGTCATCCATCCCGTCCAGCTCGTCCGCCTCGCTGACGCCCTGCTCGTCGATGAACACCACCCGGCGCAGCGCCTGGCAGGTCGGGATGTCCCGTGTGATCTCGATCCTGAAACTGCCGGTCGCGGTCATGCGAAGTAATCCCGCAGGATGCGCCCATAGATCGCCTTCAGCTGGTGGATATGCGCGATCTCCACCCGCTCGTCCACCTGGTGCATGGTCTTGCCGACCAGGCCGAACTCGATCACCGGGCAATGGTCCTTGACGAAGCGCGCATCCGACGTGCCGCCAGATGTCGAGGCCACCGGCTTCCGCCCGGTCTCGGCCTCGACCGCGCGCGCCACCAGCGCCGACAGTTCGCCCGGCGGAGTCAGGAAGGCCTCGCCCGAAACGCCGATCTTCAGCCCGATCTCGCAGCCCGTCGCCTCGGCCACCGCCTCGGCCTCGTGCCGCAGCCAGGCCGACAGCGTGTCGCCGGAATGGGTGTCGTTGAACCGGATGTTGACCGTGGCCGTCGCCTGCGCCGGGATCACGTTTCCGGCCGGATTGCCGCAGTCGATGGTGGTGATCGCCAGCGTCGAGGGGTCGAAATGCTGCGTGCCCCGGTCCAGCGGTTCGGCGTCGAGCTTCGCCAGCAGTTTCACCAGCGCCGACAGCGGGTTCTTCGCCCGGTGCGGATAGGCGGAATGGCCCTGCACCCCGGTGACGGTGATCTTCGCCGTCAGGCTGCCGCGCCGGCCGATCTTCATCATCTCGCCCATCTGGTTGGGACAGGTCGGCTCGCCCACCAGGCAATGCGTCATCCGCTCGCCGTTGAAGGCCATCCAGTCCAGGATCGCCACCGTCCCGTCCTTGCCCTCGCCCTCCTCGTCGCCGGTGATCGCCAGGATCACCGCGCCGTCGGGGGGCGTCTCGCGCACGAAATCCACCGCCGCCGCGACGAAAGCCGCCACGCCCGACTTCATGTCGCAGGCGCCCCGGCCGTACATCACCCCGTCCTTGACCTCGGCCCCGAACGGATCATGCGTCCAGGCCGCCGCATCCCCCACCGGCACCACATCGGTATGCCCGTTGAACCCGAAGGCCCGGTTCGCGCCCGGCTTGCCCCAGCGCGCGTAGAGGTTGGCGATACCCCCCCGGTCCACCCGCGTGCAGCTGAACCCCGCCGCGCCCAGCACCTCGGCCAGAAGCCCGATGGCCCCGCCGTCCTCGGGGGTCACCGAAGGACAGCGGATCAGCCTTGCGGTCAGGTCCACGGGGTCGAGAGGTACGAAAGTCATGGTCAGGTCCACTGGCGCGGGATCGGAAGGCATCCCTATCCGCTTGCCCCCGGTCCTGCAACCGCAAGGCGACGCCCCGGCCTCAGTCGAAGAACGGCGTGACCTCGGCCACGATGACCGAGTTCTCCTTCAGCGCGCGCTCCATCAGGAAGCGCTCCTCGTCGTCGATCTCGTCCCCGGCCTTCGTCCGCTCGTCGAGGCTGCCCAGCCCCTGCACCTCCAGGGGCGCCATGTCGGCCTCCTTCAGGATCGCCACCGTCTCGCGCACCGCCTCGGCCTCGTCCACGCCGCTTGCATAGCACAGAAGCGCCGCCCCCGTGGCGCGCGGAGGCAGCCCGTCGCCCTCCTTGCGCCCGACCTGGACGATCAGCGAATAGACCTGCTGCGGGCGCTTCGCCTTGCCGGCGTCTTCGGGTGCATCGCTCATTCGCAGCGCTCCAGCAGGCTGACATAGCCGTCCTCGACCATCGCCAATCCCTTCGGCACCCGCATCAGCATCATCCGGTAGCTGTAGCTCTCGCCCTCGCCGTCGCACTCGGCATCATACAGCACCGCCGACATCCCCCGCACCTCGACCGGGTTCGTCAGCCGGCACAGGCTCTCGACCCCGTGGAACTGACCGTCCCGGATCATCAGGGCACCCCCATCCGAACCCACGGTCCGGCAGTCCCAACTGTCCGCGCCATCGGGCCGGTACACCCCGTCGAACGGCCCGGCCGCCACCGCACCCGCCGACACCGCCAGAAGAAACACCGCCACGATCCCGCGCATCCTCAGTCCCTCAGAAGTTCGTTGATGCTGGTCTTGGCGCGCGTCTGCGCATCGACCTTCTTCACGATCACCGCGCAGTAGAGGTTCACGCCCCCCTTCGACGGCATCGACCCGGCAACGACCACCGACCCCGCCGGCACCTCGCCATACATGACCTCGCCGGTCTCGCGGTCCACGATCTTCGTCGATTTCCCGATGAACACGCCCATCCCCAGGACCGACCCCTCGCGGACGATGCAGCCCTCCACCACCTCGGACCGCGCGCCGATGAAGCAGTTGTCCTCGATGATCGTCGGGCCCGCCTGCATCGGCTCCAGCACCCCGCCGATGCCGACCCCGCCCGACAGGTGCACGTTCTTGCCGATCTGGGCGCAGCTGCCGACCGTTGCCCAGGTATCGACCATGGTGCCCTCATCGACATAGGCGCCCAGGTTGACGAAGCAGGGCATCAGCACCGCACCCTTGCCGATGAAGGCCGACCGGCGCACCACGCAGTTCGGCACGGCACGGAACCCCGCCGCGCGCCATTCGCTGTCGCCCCAGCCGGCGAATTTCGAGTCCACCTTGTCCCACCAGGACCCGCCCTGCGGCCCGCCCGACTGCTGCGCCATGTCGCGCAGCCGGAAGCCCAGCAGCACCGCCTTTTTCGCCCACTGGTTCACATGCCAGTCCTGCCCGCGCTTCTCGGCCACGCGCAGCGTGCCGGCGTCCAGCGCGGCCAGCGTCGCCTCGATGGCATTGCGCATCTCGCCCCGCGTGGCCGGGCTGATGGTCTCCCGTGCCTCCCAGGCGGCTTCGATGGCGGCTTCAAGCTCGGCATGGGTCATGCGAAATTCCCTTTTCGGTTGGTCACGGGCCAGCCGACCCTATAAGCCTTGCACCAGTGCCACGCAATCCGAGCGAGTTGATGACCGAAGACCACCGCAGCCACCCCTTCCGCGATTCGATCGAGGACGCCGCCGCCGTCCACCGCATCCCCGAGACGGCCCAGACCCGCGCGCCGGCCTATCGGCTCGCCTTCCTCGACCGCGACTTCATGCTGCGCGACGAACTGCGCCCGGTGCGGCTTCAGCTGGAGCTTCTGAAGCCGCAGATGGTCATGGACGAACGCGGGATCGAATCGACCGTGGTCATGTTCGGCGGCGCCCGCATCCCGGCCCCCGAGCACCGCGACCGGGCGGCGACCCCGGTCCTGGCGAGCCTGTCGCATTACTACGACGAGGCGCGCCGCTTTGCCCGGCTGATGACGGAGCGCAGTCTTGCCAGCTATGGCCGCGAATGGGTGATCTGCACCGGCGGCGGCCCCGGCGTGATGGAGGCCGGCAACCGCGGCGCGGACGAGGCCGGGGGCCAGTCGATCGGCCTGAACATCGTCCTGCCGCACGAACAGGCCCCGAACGGTTTCGTGACGCCCGACCTGTCGTTCAACTTCCACTACTTCGCCATCCGCAAGATGCATTTCCTGATGCGGGCGAAGGCCGTCGTGGTCTTTCCCGGCGGCTTCGGCACGATGGACGAGATGTTCGAAAGCCTGACCCTGATCCAGACCGGCCGGATGAAGTCGGTCCCCTTCCTCCTGTTCGGCCGCGACTGGTGGGAGCGCGTGGTGAACTGGCAGCAGCTTGCCGATGCCGGCGTCATCAGCCCCGAGGACCTGTCGCTTTTCGCCATGGTCGAGACGGCGGAAGAGGCGGTCGCGGTGATCGACGGCTGGGAGGTGCCGACCTGACCCCGTTACCAGCGTAGGGTGCGCTACAGCGCACCGACCCCGGCCAGCCCCTGCAACCAGACCTTCCCTTCGCGGACCCCGCCCCGGATCAGGAACCCCGGCTCCCGCACCTCGGGGTGGGCCTCGGCCCAATCTCGGAACCGGTCGTTGGTCACGATCCTGGCCTCGAACTCGCGCGCCGTCTGCAACAGGAACGGGTCGGCCTGCGTGCCCTTCGGCACCACCAGGACCTGCCGCTCCTCCAGATCCAGAAGGCGTGCGAACTCGCCGTCATGCAGGTAGCGGCCGAACAGCTTCCAGCCCGCGTTGGCATCGAAGACGACGCCCGGCACGAAGCCCTGGCCGGCCACCGCGCGCACCACCTCCTGCACCACCCCAAGGTCGGGTGCGTTCTCGCGCCAATGCATGACGTTCGACCCGTCGATCAGGACCCAGGCTTCCGGCCCGACTTGCGACCGCTCGCCCTTGGGGCGTCGCAGCCACAGGACCAGAAACGTTGCCGCAAGGGCCGCAGCAAGAAGGGCGAGGTAGAGGATCGTGTCGTCTGTCAATCTTCCAGGGTCCGCAACGCGCTGATTGGCAAAGTCTAGCCGCGCGCGATGTCGTCTGCCAAGCGGCGCACAGCCGATTCGCCCGGCATGGTAAATCCCGCATCTGCCCGCTTCGCGTCGGGACGAAAAGCCGACGCATGCCAGACGGATGCCAGACCGTCAACCTGTTCGAAATGGCCTGATTTAACACAGCGTTCTCAAAGGCTTGACCGGATCAGGGTCTCCCTTTCCCATCCATCCGCGAATTCGACCCTCTCGCAGCCCGCGAAAGCCGCCAGCCGGTCCAGCTCTGCCTCCAGCTTCGCCCGGCGGCCCTTGGTCAGCTTTACCCCGGCCTCGGGCCAGAAGGCCTTGACCCGCAGGCTGCCCACATCGCGGAAGGCCTTCATGTCGATCCGCCCGATCAGCCGGTCGCCCTCCAGGACCGGAAAGACATAATAGCCATAGACCCGCTTCGGCTCGGGCACGAAGACCTCGATCCGGTAGTGGAAGCCGAACAGGAACTCGGCCCGGTCGCGGTCGCGCAAGGCCGGGTCGAAGGGCGACAGGATGCGCAGGCGGGGGGTGGGTTCTGGCGGGGTCTCCTCCAGAATCTCCGGGAAAATGAAGACCTTGCGCCGCTGACCCTCGGCGCCTTCGACCTCGGCCGCAATGATCTCGCCCTGGCCGAGCGCCGTGCGGCACCAGTCCTTTGCGGCCTCCGGCCCGACCGCGTTCCAGTAGGCCGCGATCTCTCCGCTTGTGCCGAAGCCCAGATGCCGCAGCGCCGAGCGGCAGGCCCAGTCCGTCACCGTCTCGGCGGGGACGGGGGCGCGATGCGGCTCGGGGATCACCCGTTCGGTCAGGTCGTAGATCTTGGCGAAGCCATCGCGCCGGGTGATCGCCAGCTTGCCCGTCCGCCACAGCCATTCCAGCGCGGTCTTCGAGGGATGCCAGTCCCACCAGCCACCCTTGCCGCGTTCCTCCCCCTCGCCGACATCGGCGGTGCCGACCGGCCCATCTCTGGCTATCCGATTGAGAATGCTGTCGAATTGCGCCTCATACCCCTCGCGGAACCACCGCTTCCAGTTCGCCTCCAGCCGCACCGCATCGCGCCGGAAGCGATGCTGCCAGACCCCGTGCAAGGCCACCGGCAGGATCGAGGCGTCATGCGTCCAGTGCTCCCAGAGGGCCCGGTCCCGTTCCAGCAGACGCTTCAGCGCCGCGGGGCGATAGGACTGCCGGCGCGACCACAGGATCATGTCATGGGCGCGCGCGACGGTGTTGATGCTGTCCACCTGGACGAACCCGATCCGCGCGATCAGGTCGTGCAGCGCCTGACCCGAGGCTGGACCCCGGGGCGGCTCGGCAAGCGCATGACGGTGCAGGAACAGGCGGCGGGCGCGGGGGTTCGGGATCAGCGGAGTCATTCCCAAGGCGTAACATTGCAAACTGTTTCGGCAAATGCGCGAATCGTGACCTTCCGGAACGGCTCAGCCGATTGCATCGCGTCGATCCTTGCCTACTATCCTGTTGTCTCCTGACAGGATTTCCCGACTGGCGACTGGCCGGACCCCGTGGCTCGGGGCTGCCGGCCGGAAAGGATGCAGAAGGTTTGCCGCACGAAACGCCCCTGATCACCATGCTTGTCGCCGGCTTCGGGCTGGCCTTCCTGTTTGGCCTGATGGCCCAGCGGCTGAAGCTGCCGCTGATCGCGGGCTACCTGCTTGCGGGAGTGGTGATCGGCCCCTTCACCCCCGGCTTCGTCGCCGATACCGACCTTGCGGGCGAGTTGGCCGAGCTTGGCGTCATTCTCTTGATGTTCGGGGTCGGCCTGCATTTCTCGCCCCGCGACCTGATGGCGGTGAAGGGCATCGCGCTGCCCGGCGCGCTGGGCCAGATCGCGGTGGCGACGCTCGCCGGTACCGGGGTCGGCTGGGCGATGGGGTGGAGCCTCGGGGCCGGGCTGATCTTCGGCATCGCGCTGTCGGTCGCCTCGACCGTCGTCCTGCTGCGCGCGTTGCAGGACCGCGAACTGATCCAGACCGACAAGGGCCGCGTCGCCGTGGGCTGGCTGATCGTCGAGGATCTGGTGATGGTGCTGGCGCTGGTGCTGATCCCGCCGCTGGCGGGCCTCCTGGGCGGGACGGCGATGCCGGTCAGCGAGGATGCCGAGATCGTCGCCGAAGTCACCCAGAACATCGGTATCGGCCCGATCGCGGCTACAGTACTGATAACATTGGTGAAAGCGGCGGCCTTTGTGGCCCTCATGCTGGTGATCGGCCGCCGGGTCATCCCCTGGATCCTGCATTTCGTGGCCCATACCCTGTCGCGCGAACTGTTCCGGCTGGCGGTCCTCGCCATCGCGCTGGGCGTGGCCTACGGCGCGACGCATTTCTTCGGCGTCTCCTTCGCGCTGGGGGCTTTCTTCGCCGGGATGGTGATGTCCTCCTCGACCCTGTCGCAGCAGGCCATGCGGGAAACCCTGCCGCTGCGCGATGCCTTCGCGGTGCTGTTCTTCGTCTCGGTGGGCATGCTGTTCAACCCGGCGATCCTGATGTCGAAACCCCTGGCGCTGCTGGCCACGGTGACGATCATCGTCGGCGTCAAGGCGGCGGCCGGGTTCTATCTGGTCCGGCTTCTGGGCGAGGGCCGCGACATGGCGCTGACCATCGCGGCAAGTCTCGCCCAGATCGGCGAATTCTCGTTCATCCTGATCACCATGGGCGCGAAATTGGACATCGTCCCGCCCGAGGCGCGCGACCTTGTGGTGGCGGGCGCGATCCTGTCGATCCTGGCCAACCCGCTGTTGTTCCACCTGCTCGACCGGCGCGAGGCGCGCAAGGCGGCGGCTCCTCGTTCGCCTTCGGCTCCTCCTCGCGAGGCGGCGGCGAGGAGTGCCGAAGGCATCGACGAGCCTTCGGCGGAACCTACACCGGACGCCCCGTCAGAAGGCGCGGAAGCTCGCCCGTCAGCCCCGCCGCTTGCCGGATGAAGCCGCGGCGCAGGCCGGGCAGGGCGCCTATCACCCCCATCCCGAGGTCGCGCGCCAGGCGCAACAGCGGATTGTCGCTGGAAAACAGCCGGTTGACCCCGTCCATGCCCAGGGCCAGCGCCGTCGCGTCGAACCGGCGCCAGCGCTGGTATTCCTCCAGCGCGGCGGGGCTGCCCGGGTCCTCGCCCCGGCGGCGGGCGAGGATAAGCACCTCGGCCAGCGCCGCCACGTCGCGCAGGCCGAGGTTCAGCCCCTGCCCGGCGATCGGATGCACCCCATGTGCCGCATCGCCGACCAGCGCCACGCGGGGGGCAATGAAGTGTTCGGCCAGGGACAGCGACAGGGGATAGGTGAAGCGGTCCCCGGCCAGCGCGATCTGCCCCAGGAAATCGCCGAAGCGGGGGCGCAACGCCTCGAGATAGGCGTCATCCGGCAGGGCCTGGATCGCGGCGGCGGTGGCGTCGGTCTCGCTCCAGACGATGCTGGAGTGGTGGCCGCCCTTCAGGGGCAGGATCGCCAGCGGACCCGAGGGCATGAAGAACTGATGCGCGATGCCCTGGTGGTCGCCTTCGTGCCGGATCGCGGTGACAAGCGCGGTCTGGCCATAGCCCCAGCCAACCCGGCGGATCCCCGCGCGGGCGGCCACGCCCGAGCCGCGCCCGTCGCAGCCGACCAGCAGTCCCCCCGTCAGCCGGCGCCCCGAGGCGAGCGTCACCGTCACCCCCGCCGGCCCGGCCTCTTGCGCGACGACGCTTTCGCCCGAGAGTAGCGTCACCCCCGGCGCGGCCTGCATCGCGGCAAGGAAGGCCGCGTAGAGGTGGCGGTCCTCCAGCATGTGGCCCATCGGGCCTTCCTCGATCTCGGCAGCGTCGAACTGCAGGAAAAAGGGCGCCGCCCCCTCGCCCGGGCGGCCGTCGGAGGCCTTGATCTGCAGGATCGGCTGCGCCCGGTCGGCGACCGCAGGCCAGATGCCGATGGCGGTGAGCAGGCGGACCGAGGCGATGGCCAGCGCATAGGCGCGCCCGTCGAACCCCGCCTCGGCCCGGGCCGGCGCGGGGCGGGCGTCGATCACCGTCACCCGGAAGCCGCCCTGTGCCAGCGCCAGGGCCAGCGCGGTGCCGTTCAGCCCTCCGCCCGCGATCAGGATGTCGGCGTCCCGTTCCATGCCCCCCTACATACCCCGCGCCGACGGATTGTCCATGCGTCGCCAAGCCGCTACGGTCGCCGGAAAACGGGGGATGCCATGACCGGAACCTGGGCGCACATGACCGCAGCCGAACTCGGGCGCGAGATCGACGCGGGTCGCATCCATCCGGTCGAGCTGACCGAAGCCTTCCTGCACGAGATCGACACGCATCCCCTCGCCGCCCGGATCTATGCCCGTGCCACGCCGGCCCGGGCGCGGGGCGAGGCGATGGCCGCCGCCGCCCGCGCCAAGGCGGGCCTGCGCCGGGGGCCGCTCGACGGGGTGCCGCTCAGCTGGAAGGACAATTTCGACACGGCGGGCGTGGCGACCGAGGCGGGGTCGGCGCTCTTGAAGGGCCGGGTGCCCGAGCGGGATGCGGCGGTGCTGGCGACAGTGACTCTGAACGGGCTGGTGTGCCTCGGCAAGACGCACATGTCGGAACTGGCCTTTTCCGGGCTGGGCCTGAACCCGGTAACGGCGACGCCGCCCTGCCTGAACGACGACCGCGCGGTGCCTGGGGGGTCGTCCTCGGGCGCGGCGGCCTCGGTGGCCTTCGGGCTGGCGCCGGCGGCCATCGGGTCGGACACCGGCGGTTCGGTGCGGATCCCGGCGGCCTGGAACGACCTGGTGGGGCTGAAGACCGCGCTCGGCAGCCTGCCGACCGAAGGGGTGGTGCCGCTCTGCGAACGCTTCGACACGATCGGGCCGCTGGCCCATTCGGTCTAGGACTGCGCCCTCCTGCTCGAGGCCATGGGCGGGGCGCGGACCGACCTGGGTGGTGCGACGCTGGCCGGAATGCGGCTGGCGGTGCTGGAGACCGTCGCGCTGGACGACATGCGCGCGCGGCCGGCGCAGGGTTTCGAGGATGCGGTGGCGCGGCTGGCGCGGGCCGGGGCGCGGATCGAGCGATTCGCCCTGGCCGAAGTGGCCGAGGCGATGGGTCTGGCCGGGGTTCTGTTCACCCCCGAAGCCTATGCCATCTGGCGCGAGACGATCGAGCGCGCGCCCGAGAAGATGTTTCCGCGCATCCTCGAACGTTTCCGCTCGGGTGCCGGGGTTCCGGCCACGGACTACATCGCTGCCTGGCGCCGGCTGGAGGAGATCCGGTGGGTCTGGTCCGACCGGGTGGCCGAGTTCGATGCGGTGCTCTTGCCCTCTTCGCCGATCCTGCCGCCGGATGCGAACCGGCTGATGACCGACGACGCCTATTATGTGACCGAGAACCTCTTGGCGCTGCGCAACACCCGGATCGGCAACCTGATGGGAGGCTGCGCGCTGAGCCTGCCGACCTCTCAGCCCTCTTGCGGTATCGGCCTCATGGCCGGGCCGGGGCAGGAGGCGCGGCTGTTGCGGCTGGGTGCTGCGGCGGAACGGGCGCTCTTGTAGGGGCGGCTCGTCGAAGCCCTTCGGGCACTCCTCGCCTGCGCCCGGCCGAGGAGCGACCGGATGAAGCGAGGAGGCTGCCGTCAGACCCGGTGATAGGGCGAACCCGCAAGGATGGTCGCGGCGCGGTAGAGCTGTTCGGCCAGCATGACCCGGACCAGCATGTGCGGCCAGACCATGCGGCCGAAGCTGAGCACCAGGTCGGCCCGGGCGCGCAGTGCCGGGTCCACCCCGTCCGCCCCGCCGATCACGAAGGCCGCATCCTGTCGCCCCCCGTCGCGCCAGCCGGCAAGCTGCGCGGCGAACTCGGGGCTGGTGAGGAGCTTGCCCCGTTCGTCCAGCACGCAGAGCGCCGCACCCTCGGGAATCGCGCGCGCGAGCAGCGCGCCCTCGGCCGCCATGCCGCCGCCCTTGCGGTCCTCGACCTCGTGCTCGGCCACCGGGCCGAGGCCGAGGGGCCGCCCGCTGCGGTCGAGCCTTTGCAGGTAGTCGTCCACCAGATCGCGCTCTGCCCCCGCCCGCAGGCGGCCGACGGCGCAGAGGTGCAGCCGCATCAGGCCTTGGCCGCGCGGGCCGCGCCCGCCCCCATGGGCAGCCACATCTTTTCCAGCTGGTAGAAGTCGCGCACTTCCGGGCGGAAGACATGGACGATCACGTCGCCCGCGTCGATCAGCACCCAGTCGCCGGTTTCCTTCCCCTCCATGCGGACGGAAATCCGCATCTCCTGCTTCAGCCGGTCGGCAAGCTTTTCCGAGATCGAGGCGACCTGGCGCGACGACCGGCCCGAGCAGATCACCATGTAGTCGGCCACGTCCGACCGGCCGCGCAGGTCGATCTGCACGATGTCCTCGGCCTTGTCGTCATCGACGGATTTCAGCACCAGGGCCAGGACATCCTCGGACGCATGGTCCTGCTGGGCATCGGCGGGTTTCAGACGCGGACCGACCGGCAGGCCGGTGGCGGGATCAGAATGCGACAGGACCGGGTCCTCCAGAGACAGGCGCGGCCGATGGCCCCCGCGCCGGGGCTTCGGAAAAGAGTAGCATCCGGGACGCGCAATCTCAACCGAAGGCGGGCGCCTACGCGCTATTCGGCGGCTTGGCAAGGCTTGATCGCGCGCAGGACCTCGGGACCGAGCAGGTCGGACAGCCGCCCGTCGGCGACCAGCGGCAGGAAGGGGCCATCCGCCGCCACCCGGAGCAGGACCGAGCCCCGGGCCTCTGGCGCGGGTCCATCGCCGATCGCGCAGCCGCCGATCCCGAGGCCGAGCTGCCCCCGCGCCGCCCCTTCGCGCTTCCACCCCGCGATTTCCGCCTGAAAGGCGCGCATCCGGGCGACCTCGGCCTCGGCGATGGCAAAGCCGCGGGCGGTGGCGCCAGCCGGCAGGGCGACGCCGGGCGGAGCGGGGCGGTCCGCAAGGCGGAAGCTGCCCGAGAGCCGATCTTTCCCCCGGGAGGCGGAGAGATCCAGCCGGGCGCTGCCGGGCGTGACTGCAAGGCCGGGCGGCAGGATCACGACCAGTTCCAGCGCGGCCGGATCGGCCGTCAGCGGGTCGAACGCGGCAAGGCGCGCCGCCGTGGAGGGAACGACCGAGGCACAGGCGGAGAGCGCAAGAAGGCCAAGGAAGGCGCGCAGGGCAGAGAGCATGAGAGTCACCTTTGACAGCCAGATTTTACTATTTTACGATAAAACATCGTCGCAAAGGGAGAATGTCAATGGAGGAAATCGCGCGTCTGCGGAAACTGTCGGGCATCCTGTATGGGGTCGCGCTGGCCCTGTCGGCGATTCTGCCGGTCGTGGTGCTGATCTATGCTGGCAAGGGGGTGACGGACCCGTCCTCGCTGTTGGCCCAGGCGCCCCTTGTGCCGGCGGGGACGCCGGTCAGCCAGGTTCAGGCCGGGCTGGTCGGGGCGCTGGGCATCCTCTCGGTCCTGCCGATGGTCGCAGCCTTGCGCGGGATGGCGCGGCTGTTCGGCCGCTATGCCGAGGGCACCGTGCTGGAGGCCGGCAATGCCGAGACGATCCTGCGGATCGGCCGCGCGCTGGTCCTGGTGGCGCTGTTCACCATCCTGGTGCCCACGGCGCAGACCCTGATCCTCAGCTGGGCCGCGCCGGACAAGGTGCTCGCGATCGGGCTTGACGGCGGCACGCTGGGCTTCCTGATGGCGGCCGGGCTGTTGACCGTGATCGGCTGGGCAATGCGCGAGGCGGCGCGGGTCAAGGCCGAGAACGAGGGCTTCGTCTGATGCCTCCCCGCAGCATGCAGATCGTCGTCCGTCTGGACGTGATGCTGGCCCGGCGCAAGATGCGCTCGCGCGAGCTGGCCGAGAGGATCGGGATCACCGAGCAGAACCTGTCGCTGCTGAAATCGGGCAAGGTCAAGGGCATCCGCTTCGAGACGCTTGCCGCGATCTGCGCCGCGCTGGACTGCCAGCCCGGCGACATCCTGGAAGCGGTGCCAGCGGGCGAGGCCTGAGCCTGGCTGTCAGCCCTTCTTGCCCAGCACCTCGGCCTGGTGCTGGCCCAGACGCGGCGCGGGGCGGTCCAGCGCCAGTTCGGCCGCCGAGAAGGTCATCGGGCTGCGCACGCCCGGCACGCCCTCTGGCGCGATCCGCATGCCCCGCGCTATGACCTGCGGATCGGCAAAGACCTCGGCCATGTCGTTGATCGGCCCGGCGGGGACGCCCTCGGCCTCGCAGGCGGCCAGAAGGTCGGCCTTGGCGAACCGGCGCGTGGCGGCGGTCAGCCTTTCCGTCAGCGCGGCGCGGTTGGTCACGCGGTCGGCGTTGGTCAGGAAGGCGGGATCGGTCGCAAGCTCCGGCAGCCCGAGGATCGCGCAGAGCCGCTGATACTGCGCGTCGTTGCCGGTGGCGAGGATGATCCAGCCGTCCTTGCAGTCGAACACCGCGTAAGGCGCGAGGTTCGGATGCGCGTTGCCCATCAGACCCGGCGGCTTGCCCGAGGCGAGGTAGTTCATCGCCTGGTTCGCCATGATCGAGGTCGCCACGTCCAGCAGCGCCATGTCGATGTGCTGGCCCTCGCCCGTCCGTCCACGCTGGATCAAGGCGGCAAGGATCGCGGTCGCGGCATAGACCCCGGTGAACACGTCCGTCACCGCCACGCCCACCTTCTGTGGCTGGCCGTCGGCGGGGCCGGTCACGCTCATCAACCCGGACATGCCCTGGATGATGAAGTCATAGCCCGCACGATGCGCGTAGGGGCCGGTCTGGCCGAAGCCGGTGATCGAACAGTAGATCAGCCGCGGGTTCACCTTGCGCAGGCTGTCGTAGTCCAGCCCGTATTTCGCCAGGCCCCCGACCTTGAAGTTCTCGATCACCACATCGGCGTCAGCGACCAGGCGGCGCACGGTCTCCTGCCCTTCGGGTGTGCGGAAATCGCAGGTGATGCCGCGCTTGCCGCGGTTCGCGGCGTGGAAATAGGCGGCGGAGCGTTCCCCTTCCACCTCGAGGAACGGAGGCCCCCAGCGCCGGGTGTCGTCGCCCTCGGGCGCCTCGACCTTGATGACTTCGGCCCCGAGGTCGGCCAGCGTCTGGCCTGCCCAGGGCCCGGCCAGGATCCGCGCCAGTTCGATGACACGGATCCCTTGCAGAGGTGTGGTCATTCCTTGGCCAGCTCGGCGTCGATGATCGCCTTGAGGTCGGCGTAGGTCATGTTGGAATGCTTGGTGCCGTTGATGAACAGCGTGGGCGTGCCTTGCACCCCGTCGGCCTCGAAATTGGTCTGGAACTGCTTGATCAGCGCCTCGGCATGGGGCGCGTCGTTCAGGCAGGCGTCCATCGCGGCATCCTCCAGCCCCGCCGCGCGGCCGATGGTCTTGAGCTGTTCGACCACGGCCTGCGGGCTTTCTGCGGCCGCCCATTCCTTCTGCTTGGAAAACAGCATGTCCTGGATGCCGAAATAGCGCATCTCGCCGCCGCAGCGAGCGATCAGAGCCGCCCAGAGGCCATAGCGGTCGAAATAGACCTCGCGCAGGGTGAAATGCACCTTGCCGGTGT
Organism: Tabrizicola flagellatus; assembly: GCF_008271465.1. Lineage (GTDB taxonomy): Bacteria > Pseudomonadota > Alphaproteobacteria > Rhodobacterales > Rhodobacteraceae > Tabrizicola > Tabrizicola flagellata. The sequence continues at coordinate 243,858 of NZ_VMDU01000005.1, forward strand.
CGATGTAGTCCTTCTTCAGCTGGGTGAAGACGTTGTCGTGGAAATCCGCGCAATGCGGGCAGGTGAAGCTGGCATATTCGACGATCTTGACCTTGGCGTCGGGCGATCCCAGCGAATAGTCGCTGACTGCGGGGGCGGCGGCCTCGGTGGTGGTTTCCTGGGCCAGCGCCGGGGTCATGGCCGCGGTGGCGGCAGCGGCAAGGGCGATCATGGCCCGGCGGTTAAGTTTCATCATCGGTCGGCGTCCTTTTCAGCCCGAAGTTCTGGGTCGGGGGCGAGTTAAGATGTTTTGCGCCAGCTGTTCAAGCGCGCTGCGCAAGCCCGGATCGGAGACACCTTCGGCCACGATAGCGGCCCTTGCGGCCACGGCCGGATCGGCGGGCTTCGCTGCCTTGGGCGCAGGGGTGAATTCGGCCTGACCCTCGGCAAAGCCGGTGGCGGCGGTCTGGGTCAGGTGGATGTGCTGGATGGCGGCATAGCCATAGACGGCATTCACCCGTTCCTTCAACTGCGGCAGCGCCATCTGCACCATCGGCGCCTCGCTGGCCTTGACCAGAAGGGTCAGCGTCGCCCCGAACCCGCCCTTGCCATAGCCGATCTTCACCGGCCGGGTCCGGCGCGCCATGTCCTCGCCCGCGACCTCGGCCCAGTGGGTCAGCAGACGCGCGACGGCAAAGCCGCGCGACTCTCCGGCCACGCGCAGCGCGTCCTTCATCAGTCCGAAGGCAGGCTCGAACCCGCGCATCCGGTGCTCGGCACTGGGTGAGGGGAGGGGCTGGCGGCTCATCTGCTCCTGTCCTTTGCGCCCATTCTACCTGATGCGCGGCCCCTCGCCAGAGGCAAGGCTGAAACAGGAATAAACATTGCGTCAGCGGATGGTTACCCGGTGCCCGGACGCCCGGCGCGGCCGCGCCCTCTGGCCGCCGGCGTCGCGTCCGCTATCTTCGCCCCGATGCAGGCCCCCGAATCCCTTTCCGCCCGGCTCCTGTCCTGGTACGACCGCTTCGCCCGCGCGATGCCCTGGCGGGTCCCGCCACAGGACCGTGCAGCGGGCATCCGCCCCGACCCCTACCGCGTCTGGCTGTCCGAGGTCATGCTGCAGCAGACCACCGTCGCGGCGGTGAAGGATTACTTCCACCGCTTCACCGCGCGCTGGCCCACGGTAAACGACCTTGCCGCCGCCGAGGATGCGCAGGTGATGGGCGAATGGGCGGGACTGGGCTACTACGCCCGCGCCCGCAATCTGCTCAGATGCGCCCGGGCGGTCGCCTCGGACCATGGTGGCCGGTTCCCCGCGACCCGCGACGCCCTTCTGGCACTGCCCGGGATCGGGCCCTACACGGCCTCCGCCATCGCGGCCATCGCCTTCGACGAACCCGCGACCGTGGTCGATGGCAACGTCGAGCGCGTGATCGCGCGCCTTCACCTGGTCGAGACCCCGCTTCCCGCCGCCAAGCCGGAACTCACGGCGCTAGCCGCCCGGCTGACCCCGACCTCCCGCCCCGGCGACTATGCCCAGGCCATCATGGACCTCGGCGCCACCATCTGCACCCCCCGCTCTCCGGCCTGCGGGATCTGTCCGTGGTCGGATGCCTGCCGCGCACGGGCAAGGGGCGTCCAGGCCGAGCTTCCCCGCAAGACCCCGAAGCCCGACAAGCCCATCCGGCGCGGCACGCTCTGGCTTGGTCACGGGGACGGCGCCATCCTCCTGGAACGCCGCCCGGAGAAGGGCCTCCTCGGCGGGATGCTGGGTTTTCCCGGGGACGGCTGGGACGGGCAGGGGGGGCCGGCACCGGCCGTCGCCGACTGGCAGGATATCGGCGAGGTGCGCCACACCTTCACCCATTTCCACCTGATCCTGTCGGTCCGGGTCGCCCGGCTGGACGGCCCCCCGGACCGGGGCGAGATGATCCCGCACCACCAGTTCCGCCCTGCCGACCTGCCCACGGTCATGCGCAAGGCCTGGGATCTCGCCCGGGGTCAGCTTTCAGGATGATCCGGAACAAAGCCAAGATTCTTCGACGAAAAATCTTGGCCACCCGCCCGTTGGCGACTTTGATGCCGGTCGAGCTTGATCTAGACTGCCGGCATGAGCCCTTTGCCCGCCGTCCTGCCGTTCTGGCTGTCCCTTGCCCTGCCGCCGCTCGCGGTCATCGGGCTCTGGTTCGGCGGCTGGACCATCGCGCTCCTGCCTCTCTCGACCTGGTGGCTTTTCACCCTGCTGGATGCAATCACCGGCCACAACACAGCCAATCCCGATCCGCAGACGCCAGAGGCGCAGCTGGGCGCCTACCGGATGGTCACGCTGGTCTGGTTCCCGATCCAGCTTGCGCTGCTGGTGGCCATGCTCTGGTTCGTCCCGCGCGCCGACCACCTGGACGCCGGCGAGAAGCTGGCGCTGTTCTTCGGCATGGGGGTCGTCTCGGGCACCATCGGCATCAACTATGCGCATGAGCTGATGCACCAGAGGTCGCGGCTGGAGCGCTGGCTTGCCGACCTGCTCCTCGCCTCGGTGCTGTATTCGCATTTCCGGTCGGAACATCTGCGCGTCCACCACATCCATGTCGGCACTCCACGCGATCCGGTGACCGCGCGCTACAACGAGGGCTTCCATCGCTATTTCCCCCGCGTGCTGCGGCAATGCCCGCCTTCGGCCTGGCGGGCCGAGGTGGTGATGCTGGCCCGGCGCGGCCTGCCCTGGTGGCACCGGACAAACCCGTTCTGGCGCTATGCCGCCTTGCAGGCAGGGTTTCTCGCGCTTGCACTGGGGCTGGGCGGCTGGGAGGGGTTGGGGCTGTTCCTGGTCCAGGCCGTCACCGCGATCTGGCAGCTGGAGCTGGTGAACTACATCGAACACTACGGCCTGACGCGCCGCCATCTCGGCGGGGGACGCTATGAACATGTCCTGCCGCGCCACAGCTGGAACGCGGACCAGCGCGCCTCGAACTGGCTGCTGATCAATCTCCAGCGCCATTCCGACCATCACTACAAACCCGATAGGCGCTTTCCGGTCCTGCAGACCTACCCGCCGGAAGAGGCGCCGCAGCTGCCCTTCGGCTATCCGCTGATGACCATGGCAGCGATGGTCCCGCCCTTGTGGAAGCGGATCATGAACCCCCGCGTCCGCGCCTGGCGGCGTCGGCATTACCCCGACATCGGCGATTGGCACCCCTACAACAAGGCGCTGAACCCGGTCGCAGGCTGAGCGGGCTCAGCAGACGACCTCGATCAGCCGCGGGCCGCGCTGGGCCATTGCCTCGGCAAAGGCGGTGTTGAAGCCGGCCATGTCGGCGACACGCACTCCCGCCACGCCATGCCCCTGCGCCAGCGCCACCCAGTCCAGCGCCGGCCCCTCGACATCGAACATGCGTTGCGCGTTGCGACCGACCTCGTTCACCCCCATCGCCGCCAGCTCGTCGCGCAGGATCTGGTAGCCGCGGTTGGCGAAGATCACCACGGTCACGTCCAGCCCCTCGCGCGCCATGGTCCACAGCGACTGCAGCGTGTACATCCCCGACCCGTCGCCCTCCAGCACCACGACCTTGCGGTCCGGGCAGGCCACCGCCGCGCCCACGGCATTGGGCAGGCCAAAGCCGATCGAGCCGCCGGTGATCGTCAGCGCATCATGCCCCCGCGCCCGCTTCAGCCCCGGCGCAAGGAAGTAGGAGGCCGAGATCCCCTCGTCCACCACCACCGCGTCCTCGGGCATAAGCGCGGCGATCGCCTCGCCGACCTTGGTAACGGTCAGCTCGCCCTCGGGCAGGGCGGGCAGGTCGAGGGACACGAAATCCTCCGACCCAAGCGCGGCCTCGCCCAGTTCGGCGGCCAGCGCCTGAAGGGTCCAGGCGATGTCCATGTCGCGGCTGCACAGGTCGATCAGCCGGGTGTCGGGGTCGTCCGGGGTGGAGGGAAGCCCGGGATAGGCGAAGAAGCCCGCCGGACGGGTCGTGCCGCAGAGGACCAGCGCCGGGGCGCCCTGCAAGAGCTTCAGGTTCTCTTCGATCCGGTAGGCCATGCGCTCGATCCTCACCGCGCCCGCCCCACGGCGGAAACGGCTGACGAAGAAGGGCTGCATCAGCCGCGCCCCCGCCGCCTTGGTCAGCCGTTTCGCCAGCAGGCCAAGGTCAGTGAACAGCACCGGCCCATCGACCAGGAGCACCGCCCCCGGCTGGCGCAGCGCCCTGGCGGCGGCCTTCACCTCGGCCTCGGAGGGCCGGCGCAGCGCTGGCGGAGGGGCGGCGACCGCGTGGCCCGTGGCCGGCTCCCAGGCGGTGTTTGCCGGCAGGATCAGCGTGGCGATCTGCCCACCCTTCGCCCGTGCGGCCTGCACCGCCTCGGCAGCGTCCTGCGCAACCTTGCCTGCCTCGGAACAGACGCGCGTCCAGTGCGACACGGCCTGCGACACGCCCACCGTGTCGCCCTTCAGCGGCGCCTCGAAGCGCAGATGATAGTCGGCATGGTCGCCCATGATGTTCAGGACACCCGACTGCGCCTTTCGGGCATTGTGCAGGTTGGCGAAGGCGTTGCCGAAGCCGGGCGCCAGATGCAGAAGCGTCGCTGCCACCTCTCCCGCCATTCGGTAGTAGCCGTCCGCCGCGCCGGACACTCCGCCCTCGAACAGGCAGAGGATGCAGCGCATCTCGGGGTGGCGGTCCAGCGCCGCGACGAAATGCATCTCGGACGTTCCGGGATTGGCAAAGCAGACCCTGACACCCGAGGCCAGCAGCGTCTCGACCAGGGCATTCGCACCGTTCATTTCCCGTTCCCTTCATCTGTCGCCTCGGCCTTCGCCGACAGCTTCTGTGCCCGCGCCTCGCGCCTGGCAGCCCGCAGTTTCTGATAGCCGTTCAGGGCCGGCAGGCTGAGCCAGTACGACGCGATCGCCGCGACCAGGCCGGGGCCCATGCCACCGACCAGATAGGGCAGGAACACGCCGCGGAAGAACCGCTCCAGCCGGTCCCAGCGCATCTCCTCTGCGGTGAAGATCGCACGGACATTCCGGTAGATCTCGTCGCCCGCCTGTCCGAAGGCCGTCATGACCTGCGACATGGGAACCCCATCGGCCCTGGTGCCCAGGATCGTCTGGCCGAGGTCGATCGACAGCATCGCGATGAACGGGAAGGTCAGGGGGTTGCCTGCCGCGGTGCCGATCAGCGAGGCGATGATGTTGCCGCGGATGATCCAGGCCAGGAACACCGCCAGGAAGAAATGCAGCCCGAACAGCGGCGTGAAGGAGGCGAAGACCCCGCAGGCGATCCCCCGCGCGATCCGGTGCGGTGCGTCGGGGATGCGGCTGGCGCGATGGCGCAGATAGCGGAACGCCCGGCCCCAGCCACCTCGCGGCAGCACCAGGGCGCGCAGCTTTTGCCAGAGGCTGAGTGGCTTGCGTCGGCGAAAGACCATCCGTGTTCCATCCCGATATCAGAACCGGGATAGGAAACCTGGGGGCCGGGATCAACCAACTCGAGGCCAAGGAACGGAAAAAACCCCGCCAGGACATCCCGGCGGGGTGAAGGTGTCCCCCAGGCGGACCGGGGGACAGGCGTGTTCCGAAATCTCAGTGCGTGCGGCTGCCGTCGGCCTCCATCTCGGCCCGGATCTGTTGCCGCAGGATGTCGATGGGGACCAGCTTGCCGTCGCGCTTGAAGTGCCAGTAGGTCCAGCCGTTGCAGGAGGGCGCGCCTTCCAGCGCCGCGCCGACCTGGTGGATCGAGCCCTTCACGTCATTGCCGATCAGCGTGCCGTCGGCCCGCACCTTGGCCTTGAAGCGGTTGCCCAGGCTGAAAAGCTCTTCCCCCGGCCGCAGCATCCCGCGTTCGACCACCTGGCCGAAGGGCACCCGCGGCTCGGCGCGTTTCGAGCCCGAGACCTCCAGCGCCGAGGCGTCGAAGCGGCGGACCCGTGCGATCCGCTCGGCGGCAGCCTTGCGATAGGCGGCTTCGCGTTCGATGCCGATGAAGTCGCGGCCCAGCATCTTGGCGACCGCACCCGTGGTGCCGGTGCCGAAGAACGGGTCCAGCACCACGTCGCCGGGATTGGTGGTGGCGACCAGCACCCGGTGCAGCAGCGCCTCGGGCTTCTGCGTCGGATGGGCCTTGTCGCCGTTCTCGTCCTTCAGCCGCTCGTGCCCGGTGCAGAGCGGGATCACCCAGTCCGACCGCATCTGCACGCCGTCGTTCAGCGCCTTCAGCGCCTCGTAGTTGAAGGTGTATTTCGCCGCCTCGTCGCGGCTGGCCCAGATCAGCGTCTCGTGCGCGTTGGTGAGCCGCTTGCCCTTGAAGTTCGGCATGGGGTTCGACTTGCGCCAGATGACATCGTTAAGCAGCCAGAAACCCTGGTTCTGCAATTCGGCCCCCAGGCGAAACACATTGTGGTAGCTGCCGATCACCCAGATCGCCCCGTGAGGCTTCAGCAGGCGCCTTGCGGCCGCCAGCCAGTCGCGGGTGAAGGCGTCGTAGGCGGCAAAGCTGGAGAACTGGTCCCAGTGATCGTCCACCGCATCGACCTTCGAATTGTCGGGCCGGTGCAGCTCACCCTTGAGCTGCAGGTTGTAGGGCGGGTCGGCGAAGATCAGGTCCACGGAGGAAGGCGGGAGGGAATTCATCACCTCCACGCAGTCGCCGGCAAGGATCTGGTTCAGCGGAAGCGCCCCTTCCGCCGCGGTATTCCTGGTCGTCATGTCTCTGCCTCTGCCCCCGGCATCTTGCGTGCCGATGTTGCAGGGAATCATGAGTCACAGCCGATTCGTCGTCAAATTCTTTTTTGAATCAAGAACTTACAGAATTCGCTTGATACAATATGTTGTGGACGGGGCGGAACGAACGTCTATGCCAAGGGGTGACGCCCAGAGTTTGCAGCGCCTCCAGATGCGCCTTGGTCGGGTAGCCGGCATTGGCTTCCCAGCCGTAGCCGGGGTGCTGTTGCGCCAAATCCACCATGATCCGGTCGCGCGTGACCTTGGCCACGATGGATGCCGCCGCAATCGACAGGCAGCGCGCGTCGCCCTTGACGATGGCCGTCGCCGGACAGGCCAGCCCGCGCGGGACCAGGTTGCCGTCGATCAGGGCGTGGTCCGCGTCAAGGCCCGCCACCGCCCGCTCCATCGCCAGGTGGCTGGCGCGAAGGATGTTCAGGCTGTCGATCTCCTCGACACTGGCATGCGCGACCGAGACCTCGGCCAGCGCCATGATCTCGTCGAACAACGCCTCGCGCCGCGCAGCCGTCAGCATCTTGGAATCGCGCAGGCCCGCCGGGATCCGGGCGGGGTCCAGCCGCACGGCACAGGCGGTCACCGGGCCGGCCAGGGGTCCGCGCCCAACCTCGTCCACGCCGACCACCCGCAGGGCGCCGGTGCAGAGCGCCTCGGTCTCGTGCAGGAAATCGGGAAGGTTGCGGGCCATGTGTCCACCTAGCGCGGAACCGGCGCCGGAAAAAGGGGGCGGGAGCTGCTCACCCTCCCACCCCCAGCAGGAGACGGGATCAGGGCGGTCCCGTCTCGGTCAAGGCCGCCTCGGCGGCCCGGATGTCAGTTGCCCTGCACGCGGAAACCGGCGTCGCGCAGGCATTTCGCCGAATAGACCCGGTCCCGTTCGCCGAAGATCGTCGCGCCATTGGAACAGCCGCGCGGCAGGCGGTGGCGAAAGCCTTCCGCACGCAGGCAGCTTTCGGGGTAGAGCGAGACCGAACGGTCCGCCCCGTCGATCGATATTGCGCAGACAGATGGAACGCGCCTGGACGACACCGGCTCGGGCAGGGGTGCGGGGGCTGGCGCCGGCGCCGGCCGGTCGCGGTCCTTCAGTTCATGTGCTATGGCGCCGACGACAAGAGCCGCGATCAGCGCCTTGGCCAGGTCGTCCTTCTTGTCGGCCTTGGCCGGGATCGCGGTGGCCAGCACCAGCGCCAGCGCCGCGGCGCCGCCGGTCAGCATTGCGGCAAAGCGGCGTCCGGTCAGCGTGCTTTCCGATATGCCATGCGACGCGATGCGATGCGACTTGCTTCTGAATTCGACGGACATGCGTGCCTCCTGCTGGGGGTCTGTTGGTCTTTGCGGTCGCTGCCGATGGTCCGCGACCTCGATGACCCACGCTCGACCCATGCCTCCCGGGTAAGCAATATCGTCCGCCTGCTAGGCCATAGCGGTGCGGCAGACCTGACTTGCTATCCGATAACAAGGCCGCAACTTCTTGCCTGATATTGAATATCAGCGCGCCCGCGCGCATTGTCCGAGGGCAAATCGAGCAGCCTCCTTTCCGGAGCCGGAAAAATGAAAAGACTGACCGCTTCTGTCGCAGTTGCGCTTGCCCTGGCCCTAGCCGGGCCGGCCTCGGCCGAATGCTATGCCGACTACAAGGCCAAGCGTGACGAACCGCTCAAGCTGATCTACGGTGTCTCGCAGGTGTCGGACGGCAATTGCAGCCCCGGCGCGGCCGAAGGCGAACTCGCGCCGAGGCTTGCATCGGGTGGCTGGACCTTGCTGACCGTTCTGTCCACATTCGGGCCCGAAGGGCTTGAGGAAAGGAAAGCGAGTGCCGGAGACTTCTTCCTCCGTTACTGAGAGTCTCAAGGCGGGCAACCGCGTCGTCGCCTTCGGTATCGCAGCCATCGTCCTGATCCTGCTGGCGGCGGCCCTGTTCCTGTTCCTGAACCTGCCGGACGCGAACGCCTTCAATGCGCGTGTCGAACGCATATTCGTCGAGAACGACGACCTGCGCTCGGGCGCCGAGATCAAGCTGCTGGAGATCCTCGCGCAATCCGGCACCGCCTTTTCCGAGGTGCTGGTCAGCTATCGCAGCGTGATCTTCGTGCTTCTGGTGTTCTCGACCGCGCTCCTGATCGCGGCGCTGGTGTTCCTGGTCATGATCATCGCGCTGAACCGCCGCATCTCGGCGATCCAGCGGTCGGGGATCCAGGTCGCAAGCCTGATGATTTCCCGCGAGGCGCGGGCGGTCTACATCAACGACATGGAATTCCAGCTGACCGAGGCGGCGCTGGAAACGCTGTCGGTCCTGGCCGAGGCGCGGATGGACGACGAGGTCCTGACCGGCGCCCAGATCGAGGCGGTGATCTCGGGCCGGAACGAGGCCGACTGCGACGAGGCCGCCGGGGCGACCCGCGTGAAGCGGCTGCGCGACGCGCTGGGCAACCAGCTTGTGTCGGAACTGCTGGTCAAGACCATCGCCCGGCGGGGCTACATGCTGGCGGTGGGCAAGGACACGATCAAGATGATCTGACCGGCCTTGCCCCGCCGCATCCGACCGTCAGCCGCCGTCGCTTTCGTCGCCCTCGCCCCAGAGATACTTGCCCAGATCCCCGCTTGCCAGCGCCTGGACAAAGGCCGCAGCGCCCTTGGCAGAGCCCAGATCGAATCGGGTGCGGCCATAGCTGTTCTGCTCAATGAACGCGGCCGCCTGCACCAGACCGCGGCGCGTGCCCGGACCATAGGCGCCGTCGATGCCACCGGAATAGAAGCCGGCCATGGCCAGCTGCTCCTGCGCGGCGCGGCGGGCGGCGGGGGACAGGCCCTCGAAGGCGGATTGCAGCGCGTCGCCCTCGGCGAGCAGCGGCGCCGGCAGGATCAGGGCTGCGGGAAAGGACAACAGGATCTGGCGACGGTTCATCGGGAACTCCTTGCACGGTTACAATCGAAAGCAGAGCCGATGAATTGGAGCACAACTTTGACCAAAAGCAGGCCATGCCGTGCCAGATGGGTAAAGCCCGGTCCGTCGGGTCCACCCGCAATACAGTCCACGGCTTTCAGGAAGTGGTGGTGAGCCGGACAGGATTCGAACCTGTGACCCGCTGATTAAAAGTCAGCTGCTCTACCAACTGAGCTACCGGCCCCACGAGGCGGCTGATTAGGCAAGCCCGCCCACAGGGTCAAGGGCAAAAACGAGCGGCACTGGCAAATCTTCGGGTGCGGGCGTATATGCCGGGGCATGATGGAGACCTGGGCGCAGACCGGCCTGCCGTTCATGAAAATGCATGGCGCGGGCAACGACTTTGTGGTGATCGACTCGCGCGGGCGCGGGGCGGTGGTCACGCCTGCGCTGGCGCGGGCGCTGGGGGATCGGCACCGGGGCGTGGGCTTCGACCAGCTGGCCGAGATCACCGATGCGCCCGGCGCCGATTTCGGGCTGGTGTTCTGGAACAGCGACGGCAGCCAGGCCGGGGCCTGCGGCAATGCGACCCGCTGCGTCTCGGACCATGTGATGCGCGGTCTGGGGCGGGACCGGGTCTCGCTGGTCACCGCGCGCGGCGGGTTGCGGGCGGAGCGTCTGGAGGACGGCCGGGTTGCGGTGAACATGGGGCCGCCGCAACTCGACTGGGCTGCGATCCCGCTGGCACGCGCGGTCGATCCGCTGCACCTGCCCCTGCCGGGCGATCCAGCGGCTATGGGCATGGGGAACCCCCATTGCGTCCACTTCGTCGCCGATGCCGAGGCGGTGGACCTGGCCACGCTCGGCCCCGGCATCGAGCATGACCCGCTGTTTCCACAGCGCACGAATGTGGAGTTCGCAAGCCCGCTTGGCCCCGACCACCTGCGGATGCGGGTCTGGGAGCGGGGGACGGGGATCACGCTCGCCTGCGGCTCCGGCGCCTGCGCCACGGCGGTCGCGGCGCATCTGCGCGGGCTGACCGGGCGGCGTGTGGTGCTGGAGGCGGACGGCGGCACGCTGGAGGTGGACTGGCGCGAGGATGGCGTCTGGCTGACCGGCCCGGTAGCGCGGGTCTTCGACGGGGTGCTGTCGCCCGACTACCTGGCGGCCCACCGATGAACGCGCCCGCCCATCCGGTGAAACCTCCGGTCTTTGCCACGCTCGGCTGCCGGCTGAATGCCTACGAGACCGAGGCGATGAAGGAACTGGCCACGGCGGCGGGATTGTCGGACGCGGTGATCGTCAACACCTGCGCCGTCACCGCCGAGGCGGTGCGCAAGGCCAAGCAGGAAATCCGCCGTCTGTCCCGCGAGAATCCGGGCGCACCGATCATCGTGACCGGCTGCGCCGCGCAGACCGAGCCCGAGACCTTCGCCGCCATGCCCGAGGTGACCCGTGTCGTCGGCAACCACGAGAAGATGCAGCCCGAGACCTGGAAGGGCCTTGCCGCGCCGGACCTGATCGGCGCGACCGAGAAGGTGCAGGTCGATGACATCATGTCGGTGCGCGAGACGGCCGGGCATCTGATCGACGGGTTCGGCCGGCATCGGGCCTATGTCCAGGTCCAGAACGGCTGCGACCATCGCTGCACCTTCTGCATCATCCCCTACGGCCGGGGCAATTCGCGCTCGGTCCCGGCGGGGGTGGTGGTCGAGCAGATCAGCCGGCTGGTGGACCGCGGCTTCAACGAGGTGGTGCTGACCGGGGTGGACCTGACCTCCTGGGGCGCCGACCTGCCCGGCCAGCCGCGCCTGGGCGATCTGGTGCGGCGGATCCTGAAGCTGACGGCGATTCCCCGGCTGCGGATCAGTTCCATCGATTCGATCGAGGCCGACCCGGCGCTGATGGAGGCGATCGCGACCGAGCCGCGGCTGATGCCGCACCTGCACCTGTCGCTGCAGGCCGGGGACGACCTGATCCTGAAACGGATGAAGCGGCGGCATCTGCGCGACGACGCGATCCGCTTCTGCGAGGAGGCGCGGCGGCTGAGGCCCGGCATCGTATTCGGGGCCGACATCATCGCGGGCTTTCCGACCGAGACCGAGGCGATGTTCCGGCAGAGCCTCGATCTGGTCGCGGACTGCGGGCTGACCTTCCTGCATGTCTTTCCCTTCTCGCCCCGCAAGGGCACCCCGGCCGCCCGGATGCCGCAGGTGCCGGGGGCCGAGATCCGCGAGCGCGCCGCCCGGTTGCGGACGCTGGGCGAAGCGGTGCTGGCCGCCCATCTCGCCGCGCAGGTGGGGCAGGTCCACCGCGTGCTGACCGAGGGACCCCGGATCGGACGGACCGAGGGATTCGCCGAGGTGGCCTTCGCCGCGGACCAGCCGGAGGGGGCGATCCTCGAGGTCCGGATCACCAGCCGGGACGGGGCGCGGCTGCTGGCCTGACCTGTCCACGGTGGACAAGAGCCGATAATACTTGAAAATCAATACGTTGAAAATTTTCGTAAAGGATTCCGAAAGGAATCGGGCATGCTGCTGGGCGGGCGCTGGGGGCGCTTCGCCCCCCAGACCCCCCGAGAGTATTTCCGAAAAGGGCAAGAGCAGATCGGGCCCTCTGGCAAGGTAGTCCCTTGGCGCGATCAGGGCAGTTCGGCGATCACGGCGCGGGCGGCGGCGGCGGGATCGGTGGCCTGCCAGATCGGGCGGCCGACGACGATGTGGTCCGCGCCGTCGGCGATGGCCTGGCGCGGGGTGGCGATGCGCTTCTGGTCGCCGGTGGCTACCCCGGCGGGGCGGATGCCGGGGGTGACGATCAGCTTGCCCGCCGCTTCGGGTAGCGCGCGGATCATCGCCGCCTCCTGCGGACTGGCGATGACGCCGTCCGCTCCGGCGGCCAGCGCGCGGGCAGCGCGTTCCAGGGTAATCTCGTGGATGTCACCGGGCTTGATGAGGTTCGCGTCCAGATCGGCGCGGTCGAGCGAGGTGAGGATCGTGACGGCAAGGATCTTCAGGTCCGTGCCGCGCTTGCCGGTGGCGGCGGCGGTGACGACCTGCGGGTCGCCGTGGACGGTGAGGAAATCGAGGTCGTATTGCGCCAGGCCCCGGACGGCGGCCTCGATCGTGGCGCCGATGTCGAAGAGTTTCATGTCGAGGAAGACGCGCTTGCCCTGTTCGTGCTTGAGCTCGTTGGCCAGTGCCAGACCGCCGCCAGTCAGCATCCCGAGGCCGATCTTGTAGAAGCTGGCCGCGTCGCCGATCCGGGCCACAAGGTCCAGACCCTGGACCACGTTTGCAACGTCCAGCGCCACGATCAGGCGATCATCTGCGGTCATCGGGGTCTCCTGCGTTGCAGGCGGTTTGACGGGGCGGGGATGGGCTGTCAAGACTGGCGGCAAACGGGGCCGGAACGGCGTCAGAACGGGGACAGAATGATCCTGGCATTCGACATCGGCGGCAGCCGGATCCGGGCGGCCGCCTGGGATGGGGCCTTGCGGCCCCTGGGCGAGGTGCCGACCCCCGGTGACGATCCGGGTGCCTTCCTGGCGGCCGTAACGGGTTTCGTGACCGGACATGAGCAAGGCATCGCGATCTCGATCGCCGGAGTCGTGGACCCGGTCAGCGGGATTGGCAGGGTTGCGAACATCCCGGCGATCGACGGCATTTCGCTGGAATGCCGGATCGGGGCGGCGACCGGGCGTCCGGTCAGGGTTCTGAACGACGCCGACTGCTTTGCGCTGGCCGAGGCGGAAATGGGGGCCGGGCGCGGTCGGTCCACGGTCTTCGGGGTGATCCTGGGTTCGGGGGTCGGCGGCGGGCTGGTGGTCGGCGGGCGCGTGATGACCGGAGCGGGCAGCTATGCCGGGGAATGGGGGCATGGACCCGTGATCCGGGGAGAGTTCGCCTTCCGCTGCGGCTGCGGGCAGGTGGGCTGTATCGATACGGTGGGCAGCGCGCGGGGTCTCGAGCGCCTGCACCGCAAGCGGACGGCCGAGCTCCTCGGCGCCGAGGCGATCGTCGCGGGCTGGATCGCGGGCGAGGCGGAGGCTGGCGAGACGATGGCCCTGTGGCGCGAGCTGGTGGCAGGCCCGCTGGCGATGGTGGTGAATGTGGTCGGCGCGGAGGTGGTGCCGGTGGGCGGTGGGTTGTCGAAGGCTCCGGGGCTGGTGGAGTACCTGGACGAGGCGGTTCGGGTCCGCGTGCTGCGGCGCTCTCGCAGGCCGTTGCTGGTGCCGGCGGAGTGTGGCGCGGATGCGGGGTTGCTGGGCGCGGCGATGGCGGGGGTGGCGGCTTGGGGGTGACGCTGGAGGTCTGTGTGGACAGCGCCGAGGGCCTGATCGAGGCCGTCGCGGGTGGCGCGGACCGGATCGAGCTCTGCGCCGCCTTGGCCCTGGGCGGTCTGACGCCGTCGGCAGGGCTGATCGCCGCGGCGGCGCGCTGCAGCGTGCCGGTGGTGGCGATGGTCCGGCCTCGGGCAGGCGATTTCGTCTGGTCGGCGGCCGAGGTCGCGATGATGGAGGCCGAGATCGCCGCCGTCCGGGGGGCGGGGCTGGCGGGGGTGGTGCTGGGCGCGTCGCTGCCGGACGGGCGGCTGGATGTGCCGGTGTTGAGGCGCCTGGTGACGGCGGCGCGCGGCATGGAACTGGTGCTGCACCGCTGCATCGATCTGGCGCCGGACATGGAGGAGGCCCTGGAGCAGGCGGTGGGCCTTGGCTTTCACCGGATACTGACCTCAGGCGGCGCGGTCACGGCCGAGGCCGGGGCGGCGCGGATCGCGTCGCTGCTGGCAAGGGCTGAGGGGCGGATCACGGTGATGCCGGGGTCGGGTGTCACGCCGGCAAATGCGGCGCTCTTCAAGGGGCTTGGCATTGCCGAGATTCATGCCTCATGTTCGGCCTCGGTCCCTGTCGCGGGCCGGGCGGTCGAGATGGGCTTTGCCCCGCCGGTGCTGCGGCGGACCGATGCGGAGGCGGTGCGTGCCCTGCGCAGGGCGCTGGAATAGGAGCAGGCGATGGACATCACCCTGAGTTACGAGCGGCCCGAGGAGGGGCCGGACTCCGGGCCCCTGGTGGTGGGCTGGTTCCTGGCGCAGGACAAGGGGGCCGTCCTTTACGATCCGCCCGAGCGGGTGCAGATCCGCCCGCCGAACAAGGCGCATGCCAAGTCGGCGAGCCGCTGTCCGGCGGTGATCCAGCTGGAAAGCCGGTATTTCATGGTGAAATGCCCCTTCGACCTGCACATAGGCTTTCAGCGCGACGAGAAGGGCAAGCCGGTGCTGGTGAACAAGGCCGGGGCCTCCTCGCCCATCCGGTCGTCGAAGCTGAACGAGGTGCTGACGCTGGTCAGCGAGGCCGAGTGGCGTTTTCCCGACCGGCCGACGGTGCAACTGCACCTGCCCTATTACTTCATCGCCGACGAGATGGTCTATCTGAGCCAGCTGTCGGCCTTCGCGCATTACCGGTCCGACCCCCTGCCCGGCACGATCTTCGGCGGTCGCTTCCCGATCTCGATCTGGCCGCGGCCGCTGATGTGGGCCTTCGAATGGCACGAGCCGCAGAAGGACCTGATCCTGCGGCGGGGAGAGCCCCTGTTCTATGTGCAGTTCGAGGGCATGGACCCTTCGCGCCCGGTGCAGCTGGTCGAGGCCGAGCGGACGGCGGAGTTGCAGGCCTATCTGGAGAAGGTCTCGGGCGTGGTGAACTATGTCAACCAGACCTTCAGCCTGTTCAAGGCGGCGGAGGCATTGCGGCCGAGGAAGCTTCTGGTCGCGAAGGACCGGGGGTAAGTGCCACTGGCAGGCCGCCGGGGGACTTCGCGTCCCCCGGACCCCCTGCGGAGTATTTCCGAAAGGGCAAGTGCAGGTTTGAATCGAATTCGAGGGGCTTCCGTCGTGCGCAGCATCATCGAGACCTATGCGGTGGCGACCGGCCGGGTGCGCGAGGTGCTGGCGGTCGAGGGGCGGATCGAGGCGCCGAACTGGGCGCCCTCGGGCGATTGGCTGCTGGTGAACGGGGAGGGGCGGCTGTTCCGGGTGCCGCTGGATGCCCCGGCTCTGGAGCCGGTGGAGACGGGCGCGGCGGTGCAGTGCAACAACGATCACGGGATCAGCCCGGACGGGACGACGATCATCCTGTCCTCGCATCACGAGGGAGAGGGCAGCCGGATCTATGTGGTGCCGGTGACTGGCGGCGCGCCGGAGCGGATCACCGCCGAGGCGCCGAGCTGGTGGCATGGCGTCTCGCCGGACGGGCGGGTGCTGGCCTATGTCGCGGCGCGCGGCGGGAGCCGGGTGATCGATGTCTACACGGTGGTGCCGGGGCAGGCGGAGCGGCGGCTGACCCGCGGAGAGGGCCATTGCGACGGGCCGGACTTCAGCCCGGACGGCGGCCGCATCTACTATAACTGCGACCGCACGGGCCATGCGCAGATCTGGGTGATGGCGGCGGACGGGTCGGGGCAGCGGCAGCTGTTCGCGGACGGGTTCGTCAACTGGTTCCCGCACCCCTCGCCCGACGGGCGGCATCTTCTGTATCTGGCCTACCCGCCGGGGACGACCGGCCATCCGGCCGACCTTGAGGTGGCCCTGGTCCTCTGCGACCCCGAGGGCGGCGACCGGCGTCGGGTGCGGGAGTTCACCGGCGGGCAGGGCACCATCAACGTGCCCTGCTGGGCGCCCGACGGCAGTGCCTTCGCCTATGTGCGCTATGAACCTTAGGCCGGTCTCAGACCGCTGAGGCCCTTCGGCGACCGGGGCTTGGGGTCCGGGGCTGGCGGCAGGTCGATCGGGGGCAGGCTGCTGTGCAGGTGGCGCGGGTCGCCCCAGACCGAGATGTAGACTTCGGGCGGGTAGCCGTTGGCCAGATGCTCGGGCACGAGGTCGATGATGCGCACGCGCAGCTCGTCGCCATGGGCGAGGCTGGGGGAGACGATCTCTTCGGCGACCGGGCCGAGATGGCCGACCAGGCCTTCGCGGTGATGGGGGATCAGGCCCAGGATCGGTTTCCGCAGTCGGGCGAAGACGCCGATCCGCCCGTCCGACAGCCGGTCGAGACGGGCCTGGTCGCCGATGGACAGGCCGGTGCGGGCGACATGGATCGCAAGGCCCTCGACCGGGGCCTTGTGGATCAGGGGCAGTTTCGCGTCGCTCATGGCGGCACCTTTCGGGTTCGGAAGCACTGACCATGTGAGACCGCGCCCGCACGATGCAAGAGCTGCCGGACCCGGCCCCGGACGGGGCGGCCCGATGTCGCCGATGGCCGGCCGGGGCATCGGCAAGGAAAGGCCGAAGGCCCGTGTCTGCGACAGGTTTTCCGAACCTGTGGTTTTTGCGCAGCCGGGGATTGCAAAGACTGTCGGGCCTGCCCAGATGAGAGGCAAGGCCTTCACGCGGTGGGCTGGGGTTCCGGGCACCGCAGGCAGGGCGCTTCACGAGAGGAGAATGACCAATGAATTTGGAGAAATTCACGGAGCGGTCGCGCGGTTTCCTTCAGGCCGCCCAGACCATCGCGATGCGGGAAAGCCACCAGCGCGTGCTGCCCGATCACCTGCTGAAGGCACTCATGGATGACGACCAGGGACTTGCGGCGAACCTGATCCGCAAGGCGGGCGGCAGCCCCGAGCAGGTCAATGCGGCGGTGAATGCCGCGATCGCCAAGCTGCCGAAGGTTTCGGGCGGCGACGGCCAGACCTACATCGACCCGCAGCTGGTGCGGGTGCTGGACGAGGCCGAGACCGTGGCGAAGAAGGCCGGGGACAGCTTTGTGCCGGTCGAGCGCCTGTTGACGGCGCTGGCGCTGGTGAACACGCGCGCCAAGGATGCGCTGACGGCGGGGGCGGTGACGGCCCAGGGCCTGAACGCCGCGATCAACGACATCCGCAAGGGGCGGACGGCGGACAGCGCCTCGTCGGAAGACACGATGGAGGCCCTGAAGAAATACGCCCGTGACCTGACGGAACAGGCGCGCGACGGCAAGATCGACCCGATCATCGGCCGCGACGAGGAAATCCGCCGCGCGATGCAGGTGCTGTCGCGTCGCACGAAGAACAACCCGGTGCTGATCGGCGAGCCTGGCGTCGGCAAGACGGCGATCGCGGAAGGGCTGGCACTGCGCATCGTCAACGGCGACGTGCCGGAGTCCTTGCGCAACAAGCGGCTGATGGCGCTGGACATGGGCGCGCTGATCGCCGGCGCCAAGTATCGCGGCGAGTTCGAGGAGCGCCTCAAGGCCATTCTGAAGGAGATCGAGGCCGCGGCCGGCGAGATCATCCTGTTCATCGACGAGATGCACACGCTGGTCGGCGCGGGCAAATCCGAAGGCGCGATGGATGCGGCGAACCTCATCAAGCCCGCCCTTGCGCGCGGTGAGCTGCACTGCATCGGCGCGACCACGCTGGACGAATATCGCAAGCATGTGGAGAAGGACGCGGCCCTTGCCCGCCGCTTCCAGCCGGTCTTCGTCAGCGAGCCGACGGTCGAGGACACGATCAGCATCCTGCGCGGGATCAAGGAGAAGTACGAGCTGCACCACGGGGTGAAGATCAGCGACTCGGCCCTGGTTGCCGCGGCGACGCTGAGCCACCGCTACATCACCGACCGCTTCCTGCCCGACAAGGCCATCGACCTGGTGGACGAGGCGGCGAGCCGTCTGCGGATGGAGGTGGATTCCAAGCCCGAGGAGCTGGACGCGCTGGATCGCCAGATCCTGCAGTTGCAGATCGAGGCCGAGGCCCTGAAGAAGGAGACCGATGTTGCCTCGAAGGACCGGCTGGAGAAGCTGGAGAAGGAGCTTGCCAACCTGCAACAGCAATCGGCGGAACTGACGGCGAAGTGGCAGGCCGAGCGGGCGAGCCTGGAGGCGGCGCGCAGCCTGAAGGAACAGCTGGACGCCGCCCGGGCGGAGCTGGAGCAGGCCAAGCGCGAGGGCAACTTCGCCAAGGCCGGCGAGCTTCAGTATGGCCGCATCCCGGAACTGGAGAAGAAGTTGGGCGAGGCCGAGGGCCGCGAGGGCGAGGCGCTGGTGTCGGAATCGGTCCGGCCCGAGCAGATCGCCGAGGTGGTGGAACGCTGGACGGGCATTCCGACCTCGAAGATGCTGGAAGGCGAGAAGGAAAAGCTGCTCAAGATGGAAGAGGAGCTTGGCAAGCGCGTGGTCGGGCAGAAGGCCGCGGTGGAAGCCGTCAGCCGTGCCGTCCGCCGGGCGCGGGCAGGGCTGTCGGACGAGAACCGGCCGCTCGGCAGCTTCCTGTTCCTCGGCCCGACCGGCGTCGGCAAGACGGAGCTGACCAAGGCGCTGGCCGAATACCTCTTCGACGACGACAGTGCGATGGTGCGGATCGACATGTCGGAGTTCATGGAGAAGCACTCCGTGGCCCGGCTGATCGGCGCGCCTCCGGGCTATGTCGGCTATGACGAGGGCGGGGTGCTGACCGAAGCGGTGCGGCGCCGGCCCTACCAGGTCGTGCTGTTCGACGAGGTGGAAAAGGCGCATCCCGACGTGTTCAACGTGCTGCTCCAGGTCCTGGACGACGGTCGCCTGACCGACGGGCAGGGCCGGGTCGTGGACTTCAAGCAGACGCTGATCATCCTGACCTCGAACCTGGGCGCGCGGGCCCTGTCGGAACTGCCGGAAGGTGCCGATTCCAGCGCGGCCAAGGCCGAGGTGATGGAGGCGGTGCGCAGCCATTTCCGGCCCGAGTTCCTGAACCGGCTGGACGAGCAGATCATCTTCGACCGGCTGAACCGGGCGGACATGGCGGGCATCGTCGAGATCCAGCTGAAGCGGCTGGAACAGCGGCTTGCCGCGCGGAAGATCACGCTCGATCTGGATGCGGACGCGAAGGCCTGGCTGGCGGACGAGGGCTACGACCCGGTCTTCGGGGCGCGGCCGCTGAAGCGGGTGATCCAGCGCCAGTTGCAGGATCCGCTGGCCGAGATGCTGCTGGCCGGCGAGGTCATGGACGGCTCGACCATCCGCGTGACGGCAGGCCCCGAGGGTCTGATCATCGGCGAGCGCGTGGTGGCCAGCCGCCGCGAACGCCCGGCCGAGGCTGTGGTGCACTAAGCGAAACGGGGCGAGCCGGTGGGCCCGCCCCGATCCGTGCAGCAAGGGGCCGCCCGGAAGGGCGGCCTTTCGTCATTTCGGCAGCAGCACCCGGTCGATGACATGGATCACGCCGTTCGAGGCCATGATGTCGGCGGTCGTCACACGCGAGCGGTTGACCTTGACGCCGTTGCGGCCGTCGATGTGGACGGTCTGGCCCTGGACGGTGGCCACGTCCATCCGCTTGCCGGCCAGCTGATCCGAAGTCACGGCGCCGGGGACGACATGGTAGGTCAGCACCTTGACCAGCTGGTCCTTGTTCTCGGGCTTGAGCAGGTTCTCGACCGTGCCCTTCGGCAGGGCGGCAAAGGCGGCATTGGTGGGCGCGAAGACGGTGAAGGGGCCATCGCCCTTCAGGGTCTCGACCAGCCCGGCGGCCTTGACCGCGGCGACCAGGGTCGAGAAGTCCGGGTTCGAGGCGGCGATGTCGATGATGTCGGGTTCCTTGGGCGCGGGAACGCAGGCGGCGATCAGCGAGGCGATCGAGACGGCCCCGGCAAGGCGGAAAAGCGTGCGGCGGTTCATGT
Organism: Tabrizicola flagellatus; assembly: GCF_008271465.1. Taxonomy (GTDB): domain Bacteria; phylum Pseudomonadota; class Alphaproteobacteria; order Rhodobacterales; family Rhodobacteraceae; genus Tabrizicola; species Tabrizicola flagellata. The sequence goes on from NZ_VMDU01000005.1 coordinate 264,080, forward strand.
GTTGTCCCTCTGCTGGATCAATGAAGACGGGGGCGCCTTTGGCGCCCCCGATCCGATGCGTCAGCCTTCCGGCGGCAGGATCACGCTGTCGATGACGTGGATCACGCCGTTCGAGGCCTCGACGTCCGGCCCCGAGATCACCGCACCGTTCACCTTCGGCCCGCCTTCGAGGGTAATGGTGATCTCCTTTCCGTTCACGGTGGCGGCCTTCATGCCCTCGGTCAGGTCGGTGGACATCACCTTGCCCGGGACGACGTGGTAGGTCAGGATCGCGGTCAGCTTGTCCTTGTTCTCGGGCTTCAGAAGGTCCTCGACGGTGCCGGCCGGCAGGGCGGCGAAGGCGGCGTCGGTCGGCGCGAAGACGGTGAACGGGCCTTCGCCCTTCAGCGTCTCGACCAGGCCCGCAGCGGTCAGGGCCGCCGCAAGCGTGTTGAACGAGCCCGCCGCGACGGCGGTATCGACGATGTCCTTCGAGTGGCCGTCGGCAAAGGCAGGCAGGGCGAAGGCGGTGGCGGCGGTCAGCGCAAGAAAGGTTCTGCGGATCATGTGGTGTCACTCCCGTTATGATCGGTATGCCGTCATTGGCACGGGCTGATAGGCCCGGGATGCGACATCGGATCAGAGGTAAATTCGTGTGAGGGGCGGTTGACCGGAAGGCGACTTGCGCTAAGCCGCGCCGTTCTCAGTTTTCCAGTCAAACTGGCGTGAGGAATGTTCATCGACCGTGAACATCTGCGCGTCATGTTTCAACGCCGTCCCGCAGTCGTGACGCGGATTGCTTTGCCTTTCATGCAGGATGACGCATCTTTGGCGAAACCCTGATGGAGCCCGCCGATGCGCCTGACCTGGTCCGAAGTCACGCCGAAAGCCCAGTGGCTGAACCGCCGCCAGCTGATCGCGGGGGCCGCGGCCCTTGCCGCAAGCCCCGCCCTGGCCCGGATCGAGGCCGCGCCCAGCCGCTATTCCACCGATGCCGCGCCCACGAGCCTGGAGGACATCACCAGCTACAACAACTTCTACGAGTTCGGCACCGGCAAGGGCGATCCGGCGCGCTATGCGGGCGGGCTGACCGTGGACCCCTGGTCCATCGTGATCGACGGGCTGGTGGAGCGTCCCGGCACCTATGATCTGGCCGATGTGATCAAGGGGCAGCCGCTGGAGGAACGCATCTACCGTTTCCGCTGCGTCGAGGCGTGGTCGATGGTCGTGCCCTGGATCGGCTTTGAACTCGCGGGCCTTTTGAACCGGGTCGGCGTGCAGCCGGGGGCGCAGTTCGTGGCCTTCGAGACGCTGGTCCGGCCAGAGGAGATGCCGGGCCAGGCCTCGCCGTTCATTCAATGGCCCTATCGCGAGGGGCTGCGCCTGGACGAGGCGATGCATCCGCTGACGATCTTGGCTACCGGACTTTACGGCGAGGAGATGCCAAAGCAAAACGGCGCGCCGATCCGCCTTGTGGTGCCTTGGAAATACGGATTCAAGTCGATCAAGTCGATCGTTCGGATCAGCCTGACGGCCGAGATGCCGCCGACCACCTGGAACATGCTGCAACCGCAGGAATACGGGTTCTATTCCAACGTGAACCCCAACGTCAGCCACCCGCGCTGGAGCCAGGCCTCGGAACGGGTGATCGGATCCGGCCTTTTCGGCGGGCGGCAGGACACGCTGATGTTCAACGGCTACGAGGCCGAGGTGGCCGGGCTTTACGCCGGGATGGACCTGAAGGCGAACTACTGATGGACCGGCTGAACCGGCTGGCCCGTGCCCTGCCGACCTGGGTGGTCTATCTCCTGGGCCTGGTGCCGCTGGGCCTTCTGGTCTGGGGGGCGGTGGCCAACACGCTCGGCCCCGATCCGGTGAAGGCGATCGAGCATCGGCTGGGCGAGCTGGGCCTCCAGTTCCTGCTGGCTTCGCTGGCGATCACACCCCTGCGCCGGGCCGGGCTGAACCTGATCCGCTTCCGCCGGGCGCTGGGCCTCCTGGCCTTCCTCTATGTGGCGCTGCACCTGGTGGCCTGGGTCTGGCTCGACATGGGCCTGCGCTGGTCCGAGATGGCGGCGGACCTGGTGAAGCGGCCCTATGTGATCCTGGGGATGGTGGGATTCGTGGTGATGATTCCCCTGGCGGCGACCTCGTGGAACGGGGCGATCCGGCGGATGGGGGCAGCGGCCTGGAGCCGGCTGCACCGGCTGGCCTATGTGGCGATTCTGGCTGGAGTGGCGCATCTGGCGCTCTTGTCCAAGGTCTGGACCACCGAGGTGCTGGTCTATGTGGTCCTTGCGCTGGCGCTTCTGGCGCTGCGGCTGGTCCCGAAGGCCTCTGCCGCGCGCCGCGCCTCGGCCTGAAGCCGGTCCGGCCCTGCTGCGCCTGCAAGAAAATTGCCGCGACGCCGCGTCCGTTGTGGGGTTTGTTGCGCCAACCACCAGATTTTGCGAGTTTTTCTGCGCAATGCAAAATTTTCGTGACGGAGGCACTTTTTGCTCTTGCGGGTTCCGGGTCGGCTGCGTAAATACCCCCTCACCGAAGCGGGAACGTGACGGTGACGGACGGAAGCGGCGGCAAGACGACGCGGAACTCTGGAAAATCTGAAGGCAAGGCGCGAGGGGATACGCCAGGAAGTTGGCGGATCACACGTTTTTTGTCTGACGATGGCTCTTTGACATGATTGGTTCATGAAGGGATATGCGGGCGGTCTGTCGCGCATCGGCGTCGCAATCGCTAGCATATCGGCTCACTAGGGGAAACCCGATGATGTGAGTGTCAGCTTCACTACTTG
>NZ_VMDU01000006.1 GCF_008271465.1 Tabrizicola flagellatus
GACCCTCCTGCCCGAACAGCGCGTCGGTCTCGGTCCCGCCATAGAGCGAATCCTCCCCGAACGAGCCATAGAGCCAGTCGATCCCCTGCCCGCCGTATAACAGGTCGTTTCCATAACTGCCGTCGAGGTTGTCGCCGCCGTTGTCGCCGTAGAGCGAGTCGTTGCCGAAGCCGCCGAACAGCGCATCGGTCTCGGTGCCGCCTTCCAGCCGGTCCTCGCCATCGCCGCCGAACAGCCAGTCCACTCCGGCGCCGCCGTAGAGCCGGTCATTGCCCACCTCGCCTTGCAGGTTGTCACCGCCGTTGCCGCCGATCAGCGTGTCGTCGCCCGTGCCGCCCCAGAGCGCATCGGTGTCGTCCCCGCCGTCAAGGCTGTCGTTGCCGGCGTCGCCATAGAGCCAGTCCAGCCCCGCCAGCCCCGACAGCGTGTCGTTTCCCGCCCCCGCGGCCAAGGTGTTGTCCAGCGTGTTGCCGGCGCCCAGGACGCTGACCGCCGAGGTGAACACCAGGATTTCCAGGTTGGCGCCCAGGGTGCAGCTCACCAGCGTGGTCCGCACCGTGTCGGTCCCCGCGCCGGCGGCCTCGACCACCACATCCCCGGCCACGTCGATGATGTAGAGGTCATTCCCAAGACCACCCTCCAGGCGGTCCGACCCGGTGCCGCCGTCGAGGCTGTCGTCGCCCGTCCCGCCATAGAGCGTGTCGTTGCCGATCCCGCCATCCAGCCAGTCGCTGTCGTCGTCGCCATACAGCAGGTCGTTGCCGTCGCCGCCGAGGATCGTGTCGAGGCCCGACCCGCCCTCCAGCCGGTCGTTGCCGGCCCCGCCGTCGAGGAGATCGTTGCCAAGACCGCCGAAGAGCATGTCGTCGCCCAGCCTGCCCTCCAGCACATCCTCGGCATCACCGCCATAGAGAAGATCGTTGCCGTCCCCGCCGAGCAGACGGTCGTTCCCGCTGCCGCCCTCCAGCCGGTCGTTGCCGACCCCGCCATCCAGCAGGTCGTCGCCATCGCCGCCGTAAAGACTGTCGAGCCCGTCCTCGCCGTAGAGCGTATCGTTGCCTAGCCGGCCCTCGAGTATGTCGTTGCCCAGCCCGCCCGCCAGCAGGTTCGCCTGCCCGTCGCCGTGCAGCGTGTCGGCACCGCTGCCGCCGGTCACGCCCTCGATCTCATGGAACAGATCGCCCAGCGCAAAGCCGGTGGAAAGGGACGGAGTCTCCAGATCGGCCCGCAAGGCGGTGGTGCTGTCGGCGTAGGATGCGATGTCAAACCCTGCGCCGCCGTAGAGGATGTCGGACCCGCTGCCGCCCAACAGGACGTCGTTGCCATCGCCGCCGAACAGGATGTCGTTCCCCGCCCGCCCGGACAGGCTGTCGTTTCCCTCCCCGCCGTATAGCCGGTTTGCGGCCGTGTCGCCGGCAAGCGTGTCGTTGAAGGACGTGCCCTCCAGATCCTCGACCGCCACGAACACATCGCCCTGCGCCTCGCCCGTGTTCAGCCCGGGCGTCGTCAGGTCGGCCAGCACACCCGCCGCGGCCCCGGCATAGCTGGCCAGATCCACTCCCGCCCCGCCTTCCAGCCGGTCCGCCCCCGCGCCGCCGATCAGCGTGTCGTCGCCGTCACCGCCGTAAAGCAGGTCATTGCCCGCCCCGCCCGTCAGCCAGTCGGCCCCGCCGAGGCCCGAAAGGGTGTCATTGCCGGTTCCACCCTGGACAGTCTCTGCCGCAGTCGAGCCCGAGAAGCTGTCGGCGAAGGCGGTCAGGATGAACCCTTCGATGGTGAGGAACACATCGCCCAGCGCCTCGCCCTGGTTCTGGCTGGACGTGACCAGGTCGATCCGGACCGCAGCGGTGGCCGTATCGTAGCTGACGATGTCGATGCCGTTGCCGCCCTCCAGCCGGTCCGCGCCCTCGCCGCCGATCAGCGTGTCGTTGCCGTCGCCGCCATAGAGGCTGTCATTGCCGCTGCGCCCCTCGAGCCGGTCGTGCCCGTCCACGCCGTGCAGGACGTTGGCCTGCGCGTCGCCGAGAAGCGTGTCCGCGCCTGCGCCGCCTTCCATGTCCTCGATCGAGACATAGCTGTCGCCCGCCGCCTCGCCGGTGTTCAGGCCCGGATTGGCCAGATCAGCAAGCACGGCGGTCGTTGCCTCGCGGTAGCTGGCCCGGTCACGGCCGGCGCCGCCGTCCAGAATGTCGGCCCCGAGCCCGCCCAGCAGGGTGTCGTTGCCGTTGCCGCCGAACAGGCTGTCGGCGCCGGCGCCGGCGCTCAGCCGGTCGTTTCCGTCCAGCCCGTCGATCCGGTTGTCGACCGCATTGCCGGTCAATGTGTCGGAGAAGTGGGATCCGGTGATCCCCTCGATCGAGATGTAGATCTGCCCGGCCGCCAGTTGCGTGTTCTGGCTCGGCACATCGAGGTTGACCCGGACCCCGGCCGTGGCCCCGGTGAGGACGATGGTGTCGAACCCCGCGCCGCCGTTGATCGTGTCCGCCCCGGTCGAGACCAGGAACAGGTCATCACCGGCCGTTCCGGTGATGAAGTCGATCTGGTTGGTGCCATAGAGCATGTTCTCGGGGTCGGGCGGCGTCGGCAGCGCGTGCCAGAGGCCGATGAAATCGCGCAGCTGGAAATTGCCCGGCATCAGCGGCATGCCGTTCGACGAGATCAGCTCCAGCGTCTCGTCGCCGTAGGAGATCAGCGCGCCAATGGCGGTGGCGGTGATGGTCAGCGCGGCCAGCGAATGGATGCGGCCCCAGGCAGACAGGTCGATCCGGTCGATGCCGAACTGGAAGTCGGCGATCACGTCATGCGCGGCATCGGCGCCCAGCACGAAGATGTCGGCCCCCGCCCCGCCGTACAGCGTGTCGCAGCCGCCGCCATCCGCCAGGATGTCGTTGCCCTGATCGCCCTGGATCACCTCGGCTCCGTCGCCGCCTACGATCATGTCCGATCCGGCCGCGCCAGTCAGCGTGTCGCCCGAAGCCCCGCCGCTCTGGATGGGCGCCAGCGTGCCGGGGTCGATCTGCAACCGGGTGATGCCGGCGCCCTCGGTGGCGATGAACAGCTCGATCACCCCGTTCACCACCCGCGCGGTCATGGCGGTGATGTTGTCGTAGGGCAGGCCCTGGCCGGCGAGGAGCTGGCCGCAGTTGACCAGCCGGCCGTCGGGCATCAGCGTCATCACCGTCAGCCCGTCGTCGCCACCGCCGGCGATGACGAAGACCCGGTCGCCGACCTGGGCGGTGGCCAGCGTCAGCACCGACTGGAAGCGGGTATCCAGCGTGTCGATCACATGGTCGGTCACGGTCATCGCCCCGTCGGCAGTCAGGGCGATGACGCTGATCGACGAGGAATTGGGCGAGGCGACGAGCAGGTAGCTGGTCCCCGCCATCTCGACCACCCGGACCGCCGAGGGGTCGGCGATGCCCAGCCCCTGCGGCGCGCCGATCACGGTCGGATTGCCCAGCGTTCCGTTGGCGGCGATCGGGAAGGCGCGCACCACGTCGGCCTCCAGCGAGAGGCTGACCAGAAAGCGTTGCCCGGCCACGGTGACCGGGATCATGTCGCCGATGTCGATGCCGGTATGCGGACCGTCCAGCACCTTCGATCCGACCAGGGTCATCGTGCCGTTGGCGGCCACCGAATAGGTGTGGATCGTGCTGTCGCCCATCCGCGCGGCGTAGAAATAGGTCGTGCCGCCGACCTGCGCCACGCATTGTGCCGAGATCGCGCCCGAGAGGCTGCCCGGCAGCTGGATCGGGCTGTTCAGCGCGCCGGTCCCGGAGATGCCGAAGGCGTTGACCCCGGCCTGGTTCGCCCCGGTCACGATCAGGTGGGTGGTGCCGTTGATGACCACGGTCTCGATCGTTGCCGGGGCCGGCAGGGCTGTCCCGGGGGCGATGTTTTCCTGGTCGAGCAGCGTCATCGACGCCCCGACTTCCAGCGCGAGGACGCCGCCGCCAGCCCGGGTCGCGGTGTAAAGCAGCGTCTTGCCGCCCTGCACCACAAGCTCCAGATCGCAGATTCCGGAGATCACGTTCAGCGGCGCCGCCGTGAACGTCTCCACCACCAGAAAGTTGATCACTTCCGGCCCCGAACACACCCATGTACCCAAGGGTAAGGATGCCGGTCGAAGTCCTAATGCCGGGTGATCCGATCAGGGCGGAAACGCGGCAAGTGGACAGGATTTTCGGCAAAGCCGAGCGGTCAGGCCCGACTGCGCTCCGCACCGGCCAATCCGGGTCGGCGCGACGCAGGCGTTCAGACGAACTGTTCGCCGATCAGCCGTTCCTCCAGCCCGTGACCGGGGTCGAACAAGAGCCGGTGGCGCACGCTGTCCTCCGAGCGCACCTCGACGCTGACGACATCGCGGACCGAGGACCGGCTATCGGCATCGGCCATGACCGGGCGCTTCTCCGCCTCGATCACGTCAAACCGCACCAGGGCTGTCCGGGGCAACAGCGCCCCCCGCCAGCGCCGCGGTCGGAAGGCCGACATCGCGGTCAGCGCCAGCACGTCCGACCCGATGGGCAGGATCGGCCCATGCGCCGAGTAGTTGTAGGCGGTGGATCCCGCCGGGGTCGCCACCAGCGCCCCGTCGCAGACCAGTTCGTCCATCCGCACCCGCCCGTCGATGGAAACCCGCAGCTTTGCCGCCTGCGGACCCTGGCGCAGAAGCGAAACCTCGTTGATCGCCAGCGCCTCGGTCACGCGGCCCTTCGCATTCTGCGCCCGCATTGCCAGAGGATTGATCACCGTCTCCTCCGCCGCCCGCAGCCGCTCGATCAGCCCGTCCTCGGCATAGGCGTTCATCAGGAAGCCGATCGTGCCGCAGTTCATGCCATAGACCGGCAACCGCCGCCCATGCGCCGCGTGCAGGGTCTGCAACATGAACCCGTCGCCGCCCAGCGCCACGATCACCTCGGCCGACCGTGCGTCGGCCTGGCCGTAGCGCGCCGTCAGCGCCGCAAAGGCCTTGACCGCCGCCTCTGCCTTGCTCGCCGTGAATCTGATGCGCACTTGAGCCCCTCCCGACCGGCTGCCCAGTCTTGTCCGGGACACGCAGCGAACTCAACCCCTGTCCCCGCATCCAGCCCGACGCCCGCCAGTTCCTCCGGCCCTGGCCGGCTGCCCGTTCAGCAGAGGCTGTCCACACCCAGGTCACAGGCGCGGTCGAACAGCCGGGTCGCCCGGGCGCCATCCTGCGGCACGCCGTCCCCCGCCTGATACATCAGGCCCAGGTTGCGACAGGCAGGACCGCTGCCCCCGTCGCACCCCAGCCGGTAATGACGCGCGGCCTGCGCCGGATCCCGGTCAAGCCCGGTGCCGGTGTAATAGGCCCAACCAAGGTTGCCGCAGGCCCGGCCATAGCCCTTGTCGCACCCATCCCGCAGCAGCGGGATCGCCCGATCCGGATCGGCCGCCTGGCCGAGACCGACCAGATAGCTCATCCCGAGATCCGAACATGAGATGACATTCCCCAGGTCGCACCCCTTGCGGATGAATTTCAGAAGCAGCGCATCGTCGCCGGCCGCCTGCGCCGCACGCGAACCGGCGAGGCAGGCATCCTGGTCGCCGGCATGACAAGCCTGCCAATCGTCGGCACGGGCAGCAGACGCCGACAGCACAAGCGCCAGCAAGGACGCACGGACGACCATCCCCGTCACAGACTTGCCTCCTTCCCGGCACAAGGTCTTTCACGTCGCACTCTGACCATGGACGCATCCCGCCGCAAGCCGGCGACAGATGCCGCTGTGGGGCGAGGGCGCAGCCGCGTCCGTCACCTGCGGCAAGAATATTTCGCGGCCGGTGCCGGACCTGTCGCTTTCTTGCCTTTCCCGTCGCATCCGCTTGGTCTAAATACCGCCGCACACCCACGCCCGGAGGACCTGACGATGAACGCCCCCCACCGCGATACCGGCTTCTTCACCGAACCGCTGTCCTCCCGCGATCCGGAACTGTTCGGCGCGATCACCCAGGAGCTCGGCCGCCAGCGGCACGAGATCGAGCTGATCGCCAGCGAGAACATCGTCTCCCGCGCCGTGATGGAGGCGCAGGGCTCGGTGATGACCAACAAGTATGCCGAAGGCTATCCGGGCAAGCGCTATTACGGCGGCTGCCAGTATGTGGACATCGCCGAGAACCTGGCGATCGAACGCGCCTGCAAGCTGTTCGGCTGCGGCTTCGCCAACGTCCAGCCGAACTCGGGTTCCCAGGCCAACCAGGGCGTGTTCCAGGCGCTCTTGAAGCCCGGCGACACCATCCTCGGCATGTCGCTGGATGCGGGCGGCCACCTGACCCATGGCGCGGCGCCGAACCAGTCCGGCAAGTGGTTCCACGCCGTGCAGTATGGCGTGCGCAAGCAGGACCTGACGCTGAACTACGACCAGGTCCAGGAACTCGCGACCGAGCACAAGCCCAAGCTCATCATCGCCGGCGGCTCGGCCATCCCCCGCATCATCGACTTCAAGCGGATGCGCGAGATCGCCGACAGCGTGGGCGCCTACCTCCTGGTGGACATGGCGCATTTCGCGGGCCTCGTGGCAGCGGGCCTCTACCCCTCGCCCTTCCCGCACGCCCATGTGGCGACCACGACGACGCACAAGACGCTGCGCGGCCCGCGCGGCGGCATGATCCTGACGAACGACGAGGAGATCGCGAAGAAGGTCAACTCGGCGATCTTCCCCGGCATCCAGGGCGGGCCCCTGATGCATGTCATCGCCGCCAAGGCCGTGGCCTTCGGCGAGGCGCTGCGCCCCGGCTTCAAGGATTACCAGGCGCAGGTCGTGAAGAACGCTCAGGCGCTCGCGGACGAGCTGATGAAGGGCGGGCTCGACATCGTCACCGGCGGCACCGACACGCATCTGATGCTGGTGGACCTGCGTCCCAAGGGGGTCAAGGGCAACGCGACCGAAAAGGCGCTCGGCCGCGCGCATATCACCTGCAACAAGAACGGCATCCCCTTCGACACCGAAAAGCCGACGATCACCTCCGGCGTCCGCCTCGGCACCCCGGCAGGCACGACGCGCGGCTTCGGTGAACCCGAATTCCGCCAGATCGCCCGCTGGATCATCGAGGTCGTCGATGGTCTCGCCGCCAATGGCGAGGACGGCAACGGCGCGGTCGAGGCCAAGGTGAAGGCCGAGGTCGAGGCGCTCTGCCAGCGCTTCCCGATCTACCCCGAGCTGTAAGGGCGAACGCCCGGCAGGGTGGGTAAACTGTCCACATTGCTGCGACCGAAAGGGCCGTGTCCTCCATCGAGCAGGCACCACGACAGTCGATGTAGTCGCTCTTTAACGCCACTTCATCAGCCGAAGTTTGGATGAATGCCGTTGCAAAGCGCCTTTCCGGGGGGTGGGCAGGGCACCGCCCAGCGGCGCAATTGCGCTTGGATTCCGGGCGAAAATCTCTTCTATTCCGGCTTGGTGCCGCTAGGAGCGGTCCACCCTGAAACACAATCGGCCAAAGGGAACCCCGATCACCGGCAAGTTGCAGCAAGCAAGATTCCGCCCGGGAAGATGCCAATCACAACGATTAATAGCATCAATAGACTGAACACCCAGCGGCAGATTACACATCGCGGGTAATTTTGCTCTGCCCAGACATGAATCTGCAACAGAACAAGACATATGCCTGCCAATGTCACCCAACCTGCCCAAAAATTCCAAGACAAAGATTGCTGACCGCACCCAATATCGCGAAGCAGCAAGATAGCTCCGGCAATCGTAAGAGTATTAGCAGCAACCCCCCCCAAGTCTTCAATAAATCCGATACATCATGGAAAGCCAAATCTTGAAGTTTCATTCATGTATCCTTCTGGAGACGCAACAAATCAAAGGTAAAACTATGCGCTCCATGCGGACGTGGCAAGACAACCAGTTACTGAAGAGCAAAACTGTGCGACACACGTTTCAACAAGGCAGTACTGAGAAATATGAAGGAATATGGCCAGGTTCGCCGCGCATGGTTGACGTCCCACCCCCCCGGCGCGCGTAGAGACGGCAGGAAGACGCAAGGAAAATGGTAATAAGACGCCGTCTTCCCCCGGAATTCATCTGGTTAACACAGCGTTCCCAAGGGGCTGATGCTCCTTGTGGCACCCGTTGCGGCACCCCTTGAGAAAACTCGCGTAAGCTTTCCTTGACCGCAGGCATTGACCCCTCGGGCGATCCCCACCTTGACGCCGCGACCCTTCCCCAGTCACATCCGCCGACCTCAACCGGCAGGGCCAGATGACCACCCCCGACACCCGCTCCCTCGAACACCGCATGGGCGACTGGGCCCGGGCCCGGCTGCCCTTCGCGGTGGCCGAACTCGTGATGTTCGTCCTGAAACAGGGCTGGGCCTGCCTCTTCGGCGGTCTCCTCCTCCTCGCGATCCTCGGGACCAAGGCCATCTGGCAACCAGACTGGCCGCTCCACCGTTATGACGCGCTGTTCCTGTTTGCCATCGCCACGCAAGGGGTCTTCCTTGCGACCAAGCTGGAAACCTGGGAAGAAGCCCGCGTCATTCTCCTGTTCCACCTCACCGGCACGGCGATGGAATGGTTCAAGGTCAGCGCCGGCTCCTGGGCCTACCCCGAGCCGGGGATCTTCAAGCTGATGGGTGTGCCCCTCTTCTCGGGCTTCATGTATGCCGCCGTGGGCAGCTACATGGCGCGCGTCATCCGCGTTTTCGACATGGCCTTCGCGCCCTACCCGCGCTTTCCGCTGACCGTGGCGCTGGCCGCCGCGATCTACCTCAACTTCTTCGCCCACCATTTCCTGCCCGACATCCGCCTGGCGCTGTTCGTCGCGACCGTGGCGCTTTACGGCCGCACGCGGATCTGGTTCCGCATCCACGACCGGCACTGGTGGATGCCCTTGCCCGTCGCCGCCTTCCTGTCGGCGCTGGCGCTCTGGGTGGCCGAGAACGTGGGCACCGCGACCGGCACCTGGATCTACTCGGGCCAGATCCAGGGCGAAATGGTCAGCTTCGCCAAGCTCGGCTCGTGGTATCTGCTGCTTTACGTCGCCTTCGTCACGGTGACGCTGGTCACCCGCCGGGCGCTGCATGCCCGGGCACTGGACCCGGGCCCATCCGGGGAAATCCTTGCGAAATCGTAAAGGCTGAAACCCAGGCCCTTGTTCTGGAAACCACTCCGGCCCTGTCCACCGTGGACAGGGTCTCAGAAGTAGCCCCGCCAGGCCAGGAAGCCGAAGATGGCCACGGCCAGCACCAGCACCCCGAAGCCGACCGAGCCGACAATGCCCGCGAACAGGTCGCGCCGGCGGCTCACCGGGTCGATCGCGATCAGATGCTTCAGGCAGACATCGTAGGCCTCGGTCACCTCGCCCATGTCGATCTGCCCCAGAAGCTTGGGGTTCTGCGCCTTCTGGGCCGCGCCGGCCAGCAGCCTGCCCGCATCGCGCACCTTGCGCGGCAAGAGGCGACCGGCCCGCTTCAGCTTTGCGGCGAGTCCCTTGCCGCCCAGCCCCAGCCTCTCTTCCAGAAGCTGCGCCACCCGATCCGCCATCTGCTGGATCGTCACCGCACTCATCTTGTCACCCTCCACCGCCCCCGCAGAACCTAGTGTCGTTTGCCGGGACGATCAACCGCCCTGCGTCGGGTTCACTGGCCTGAAGCTCTCGAAATCGCTATGGAAAACCCATGCTCGCCACGATTCGCCACCCCGCCGCAGCGGCCCCCGAGGCCCCGACCCTGGTCATCGCGCACGGCCTCTACGGCTCGGGCCGGAACTGGGGCGTCATAGCCCGCCGCCTGGCCGACCGGCGCGAGGTGGTGGCGGTGGACATGCGCAACCATGGCGATAGCCCGCGCTTTCCGACCCAGAGCTATCCCGAGATGGCCGCCGACCTGGCCGATGTGATCGAGAGCCTAGGGCCGCAGCCGGTGGACCTCTTGGGCCATTCGATGGGAGGGAAGGCCGCGATGCAACTCGCGCTGACCCGCCCCGAGCTGATCCGCCGCCTGATCGTCGCGGACATCGCCCCCGTGGCCTATGCCCATGACCAGACCCGCAACGCCCGTGCCATGGCCGAGATCGACCTGTCGCGGATCACCACGCGGGCCGAGGCGGACGCAGCCCTGTCGGCCCGGATCGACGACCCCGCCCTGCGCGCCTTCTTCCTGCAATCGCTCGATCTGCGCCAGCGCCCGCCGCGCTGGCGGCTGAACCTGCCGGTGCTGGAAGCCGAGATGCCGAAGATCGTCGGCTGGCCGGGAACCCTGGGCGTGTTCGACCACCCCGCCCTGTTCCTGACCGGCGCCGAAAGCCGCTATGTCCTGCCCGAACACCGCGAGACGATCCGCGCCTTGTTCCCGAAGGCGCGCTTCGCGAAGATCCCCGGCGCGGGCCACTGGCTGCATGCCGAAAAGCCACGCGAGTTCGAGGAGACCGTCCGGGTCTTTCTGGAAGCCTAGCCTTCGATCTGCCGGGCGATCAGCCAGCTGACCGGCAGGGCAAGGGCCGCTCCGGCCGCTGCCGCCCCGACGATCGGCCAGAGCGTGTCATAGCCCAAGGTCAGGACCAGAATGACCCCCGATCCCGCCAGGGCGGTGCCGATCATCGAAAACAGGATCATCATCAGGCGCATCGCGAAGCCTCCTGCAAGTCGCGCATCGGAAAAAGCATATCCGGGCCGCGCCTCTGCCGCCTTGATCGGCGTCAATCCGCTGCGGCTGAGGCGGCTACCAGCACCTGCCGCAGGGCCGTTTCCATGAGGGGCACCGGATTGCCCTTCATCGACGAGGCCGAGAGCGCCGCCCCCGCGATCTCGGCATGGCGGGCGGGCTCTACCCCCAGCGCGGCAAGGTCCGGCAGGCCCGAGACCCGGGCCCAGGCCTGCAGCGCCAGGGGGGCCTCGTCGGCGGTCACGCCCAGCACCTCGGCGAGGATCGCGCAGACTTCGTCCAGCCGGGCGCGCGCCGCGCCCATGGCCGCCGCCCGGTTCGCGGCCAGGACCGGACCCAGGAGCGCCCCGCAGATCGCGCCATGGGCCGCGCCCGTCATCCCGCCGATCACTCCGGCCAGCCCGTGCACCGCGCCAAGACCTGCATTGGCCAGCGCCAGCCCGCCGCAGAGGCTGGTCCAGGCCATCCGGTCGCGCGCCGCTGCGTCCTCGTCCTGCATCAGCCGGATCAGCGCCGCGAGCCCGGGCCCGATCGTGGGCCGCGCAAGCGCGTCGGTGTAGGGCGTCGCCTTGACCGAGACATAGGGCTCGATCACCTGCGTCACTGCGTCGAGACCCGAGGCCAGCGTCACCCCCCGCGGGCAACCGTCCGTCAGCGCCGGATCGACGATGGCCAGCCGCGCCACCATCCGGTCGTCGCGCAAGGAAACCTTGCGACCCTCGACCGCGATGACCGCGTTCTTCGTCACCTCAGCCCCCGTCCCCGCCGTGGTCGGGATCGCGACGAAGGGCAGTGGATCGGCCGTCAGCGGCCGGCCCTTGCCCACGACTTCCAGGTGATCCAGCGGCCCGGAGGGCGCCGGGATCAGCGCCGCCAGCGCCTTGCCCAGGTCCAGCGCCGCCCCGCCGCCGAGGGCCACCACGCAGTCGGGGCGGTACGCGCGGGCGGTGGCCAGGGCGGCCTCGAGGTCGGCGAGGGAGGGTTCGCCCGCGCAGGGCAGGGCCAGGGTCTCCGGCCCCAGCGCCTCGATCAGCCAGGCGGCGCGGGCGGGGTTTGCGCCGTGGACGACCAGCACGCGGCCACCGAAGGCGCGGATCAGACCTGGTGCCTTCGCCGCCTCGCCCCTGCCAAAGAGGATGCGGCCGGGCTGGGTGATGGCGAAGGCCGCTGGCAACCCGGGAATTCTCGCCGAAAATTCCCGGGCGCGCGGAGCCGTCATAGGCTCATCGTGGCGGCGATGGCCTTGCGCCAGCGCGCGTATTTCGCGTCGCGGGTGGCGGCGTCCATCTGTGGCGAGAACCGGCGGTCGAGCGCCCAGGACTTCGCGAATTCCTCGGGCCCGCCGGCCACGCCCGCCTGCATCGCGGCCAGGTAGGCGGCGCCAAGGGCCGTCGTCTCGGTCACCCTGGGCCGGTCCACCGGGGCGCCGAGGATGTCGGCCAGGAACTGCATCGTCCAGTCGCTGGCAGTCATGCCCCCGTCCACCCGAAGGACGCCCTGCGCCTCGGTGCCCCAGTCGGCCCGCATCGCCTCCAGGAGGTCGCGGGTCTGGTAGCCCACGCTTTCCAGCGCCGCGCGGGCGAACTCGGCAGGGCCGGAGTTGCGCGTCAGGCCGAAGACTGCGCCCCGGCAGTCTGGCCGCCAATAGGGCGCGCCGAGGCCGGTGAAGGCGGGGACGAGGACCACGCCCTGCGCCTCTTCCGCCGCCTCGGCAAGAGGCTGGGTCTCCTTCGCCTCGCGGATGATCTTGAGCCCGTCGCGGAGCCACTGGACCACGGCGCCGGCAATGAAGATCGAGCCTTCGAGGGCATATGTGGGTTTGCCGTCCAGCTGGTAGGCGATGGTGGTCAGAAGGCGGTTCTTCGAGGGCACCCGGTCGGCCCCGGTGTTCAGGAGCGCGAAGCACCCCGTGCCGTAGGTGGATTTCATCATGCCGGGGCTGAAACAGGCCTGGCCCACGGTCGCGGCCTGCTGGTCGCCCGCGACACCTAGGATCGGGATCTCGCGGCCGAAGAGGTCGGGGCGAGTCATGCCGAAGGGGGCAGCGCAGTCCCTCACCTCGGGGAGGAGCGACATGGGCACGTCGAGGAGGCGGCAGATCTCTTCGTCCCAGGCGCCTGTCGCGATGTTGTAGAGAAGGGTGCGCGAGGCGTTGGTGGCGTCGGTGGCATGCACCTTCCCGCCGGTCAGGTTCCAGATCAGCCAGGTGTCCACGGTGCCGAAGGCCAGCTCGCCGCGTTTCGCCCGGTCGCGGGCGCCCTCGACATGGTCGAGCAGCCACTTGACCTTGGTCCCCGAGAAATAGGGGTCGAGGAGGAGGCCGGTCCTGGCGGTGATCATCGCCTCGTGGCCCTGATCCTTCAGGGCGGCGCAGGTGTCCGCCGTGCGCCGATCCTGCCAGACGATGGCGGGGTGGATCGGCTGGCCGGTCTTGCGGTCCCAGATCAGCGTCGTCTCGCGCTGGTTGGTGATGCCGATGGCGGCGATCTCGCCTGCCCCCTTCCCGGCCTTCTCGATCGCCGCCCGCGCGGTGGCCGCGACGGTGGACCAGAGATCGGCGGGGTCATGTTCCACCCAGCCGGGGCGGGGGTAGGCTTGCGGGAACTCTTCCTGTGCCTGGGCGACCGGCCTCAGCGAGGCGTCGAACAGGATCGCGCGGGAAGAGGTGGTGCCCTGGTCGATGGCGAGGATATGGGTCATGTCTGTGGCCTGCCGGAAGATGTGTCCACGGTGGACAATCGCTGGAGTAGCAAGAATTACAAGGGCTTGGTCGCGGGCGTTAGGGAAATCTCAAGGTTTGGATCCGTGCCGGAAAACCCGTCGCGCGACGCGGAGTTCTTGAAAACTCCGGACCGGAGCCTTTGAAGGCTCCGATCCGATTTCTTCGAAGAAATCGGTCCCGGGCGGAACGGGTGCGCGCCGCCCGGGACCATTTCGGCTTACTGCCAGGACTTGATCAGCTCGTCGTAGCTGATGGTCTTGGGCTCTTCGTCCTCGTTCTCGAGCTTGGCGACCGGGGCTCCGGGCGCGTCGAGCCAGACTTGCGGGTCCTGCGGCTCGTTCAGTTTCGGGCCGATGTCGCCCTGGACGCCGGCACGTTCCAGACGCTCCAGCACCTTCTCCTGCTCGGCGCAGAGGGCATCGAGCGCCTCCTGCGGGGTCTTGGCCCCCGACATGGCGTCGCCGATGTTCTGCCACCACAGCTGCGCGAGCTTCGGATAGTCAGGCACGTTCGTCCCGGTCGGCGACCACTGGACGCGGGCCGGCGAGCGGTAGAACTCGATCAGGCCGCCCAGCTTGGGCGCGCGGTCGGTGAAGTGCTGGCTGTTGATCGTCGACTCGCGGATGAAGGTCAGGCCGACGTCGGACTTCTTCAGGTCCACGGTCTTCGAGGTGACGAACTGGGCGTAGAGCCAGGCCGCCTGGGCGCGATCGACCGGGGTGGACTTGAGCAGCGTCCAGGACCCGGCGTCCTGGTAGCCGATCTTCATCCCTTCCTTCCAGTACACGCCGTGCGGCGAGGGCGCCATGCGCCACTTGGGCGTGCCGTCCTCGTTCATCACCGGCAGGCCGGGCTTGACCATGTCGGCGGTGAAGGCGGTATACCAGAACATCTGCTGGGCGATGGAGCCCTGCGCCGGAACCGGACCGGCCTCGCCGAAGGTCATGCCTTGCGCTTCCGGCGGCGAATATTTCTGCAGCCACTCGATCGCCTTGGTCACGGCATAGACTGCCGCCGCGTCGTTCGTCGCACCGCCGCGCGCCACGCAGGAGCCGACGGGACGCGAGTTCTCGTCCACGCGGATGCCCCATTCGTCGACCGGAAGGCCGTTCGGCTCGCCCACGTCGCCCATGCCGGCCATCGACATCCAGGCGTCGGTGTAGCGCCAGCCGAGCGAGGGGTCCTTCTTGCCGTAGTCCATGTTGCCATAGACGCCGGTCGCCGGGCCGCCGATGTAGGACATGTCGCGGCCGGTGAAGAATTCGGCGATGTCCTCGTAGGCCGACCAGTTGACCGGAACGCCGAGGTCATAGCCATACTTGGCCTTGAAGTCCTCCATGGTCTTGGGGTCGGTGAACCAGTCGTAGCGGAACCAGTAGAGGTTGGCGAACTGCTGGTCGGGCAGCTGGTAGACCTTGCCATCCGGGCCGGTGGTGAACTTCAGCCCGATGAAATCGTTCAGGTCGAGATTCGGGTTCGTCACCGCAGCGCCTTCGCCCGCCATCCAGTCGGTCAGGTTGCGGGCCAGCTGATAGCGCCAGTGGGTGCCGATCAGATCCGAGTCGTTGATGTAGGCGTCATAGATGTTCTCGCCCGACTGCATCTGCGTCTGCAGCTTTTCCACCACGTCGCCTTCGCCGATCAGGTCATGGGTGACCTTGATCCCGGTGATGGCGGTGAAGGCCGGGGCCAGCACCTTGGATTCGTATTCGTGGGTGGTGATCGTTTCCGAGACCACCTTGATCTCCATGCCCGCATAGGGCTTGGCGGCGTCGATGAACCACTGCATCTCGGCTTCCTGCTCGGCGCGGCTCAGCACCGACAGATCGCCGATTTCGGCATCGAGGAAGGCTTTCGCCGCCTCCATGTCGGCCCAGGCGGGGGCCTGCATGGCCATGAGCGCAAGGGCCATGGCGGTTGCGGTTGTGCGAAGTCTCATGTGAATCCTCCCAGATTTGAGACGTTTGCCTTGGTCTTGCCCGGTCCGGTGGCCCGATCCGGGGTCGTCAGTGCCCCTTGCCTACACCCAGCGGAAGACCGCGGCGGCATAGGCGAGGGAGAGGAGAAGCGCGCCCCAGAGTGCGTCGGGACCCGCGAAGTAGAGCCAGGCCAGGTGGATGAAGGCCGAGCCCAGAAGGGTGATGAACAGCCGGTCGCCGCGCGTCGTCTCGATCCGCAGGATGCCCACGCGGGGGGTCTCCGGGAAGCGGATGGCGAGCAGCGTCATCAGGATGAGAAGCGCGGCGATGCACCAGAAGAACAGCGCGACGGGGAAGGTCCAGGCCATCCAGAAGCCGGGGATCAGCTGGCCGGTCCAGTCCTTGACGCCATCCTTCACCGGCACGGCGGCGTAGAGCATGGCGAGGATGGCCAGCATGATCGCCGCGATGACGAGGTAGATCGTGGTCCAGCGCGAAGCGGTCATGGTCACACCCTCCCCAGGGCGAAGCCCTTGGCGATGTAGTTGCGGACGAAGTAGATCACGAGCGCGCCCGGAACGATGGTCAGGACCCCGGCGGCGGCAAGCACGCCCCAGTCCATGCCCGAGGCGGATACGGTCCGGGTCATCGTCGCGGCGATCGGCTTGGCGTCGGTGGTGGTCAGCGTGCGCGAGAGCAGAAGCTCGACCCAGGAGAACATGAAGCAGAAGAAGGCCGCGACGCCGATCCCGCTGGCGATGAGCGGCATGAAGATCTTCACGAAGAAGGTCGGGAAGGAATAGCCGTCGATATAGGCGGTCTCGTCGATTTCCTTGGGCACCCCGCGCATGAAGCCTTCCAGGATCCAGACGGCCAGCGGCACGTTGAACAGGCAATGCGCCAGCGCGACCGCGATGTGGGTATCGATCAGGTTCATCGCGGAATAGAGCTGGAAGAAGGGCAGCGCAAAGACGGCCGGGGGGGCCATGCGGTTCGTAAGCAGCCAGAAGAACAGGTGCTTGTCGCCCATGAAGCTGTAGCGGCTGAAGGCATAGGCCGCGGGCAGGGCCACGGTGATCGAGATGACCGTGTTCAGCACCACATAGATCAGGCTGTTGACATAGCCCATGTACCAGGACGGGTCGGTCAGGATGACCATGTAGTTGCGGAAGGTCAGGTTCTGCGGGAACAGCGTGAAGGACGAGGTGATCTCGGTGTTCGTCTTCAGGCTCATGTTCACCAGCCAGTAGATCGGCACCAGCAGGAACAGCAGATAGATCGTCATCACGATGGCATTGGACCGGATGCGCATCAGCGGGCCTCCTCGCGGTCGAGATTGGTCATCACGGTGTAGAAGACCCAGGAGATCAGCAGGATCACCAGGAAGTACATGATCGAGAAGGCGGCGGCGGGGCCGAGGTCGAACTGGCCGGTGGCCATCTTGGCCAGGTCGATCGACAGGAAGGTGGTGGAGTTGCCGGGACCGCCGCCGGTGACGACGAAAGGCTCGGTGTAGATCATGAAGCTGTCCATGAAGCGCAGCAGAACCGCGATGAGCAGGACGCCCTTCATCTTCGGCAGTTCGATGTAGCGGAAGACGGACCAGCGCGTGGCCTGGTCGATCCTGGCGGCCTGGTAATAGGCCTGCGGGATCGACTGGAGACCGGCATAGCACAGGAGCGCCACCAGCGAGGTCCAGTGCCAGACATCCATCACGATGACGGTGATCCAGGCGTCGAGGGGATCGTTGGTGTAGTTGTAGTCGATGCCCAAGGCCGCCAGGGTGTGCCCCAGAAGTCCGATGTCCACCCGGCCGAAGATCTGCCAAATCGTGCCGACCACGTTGAACGGGATGAGGAGCGGCAGGGCCATGAGCACGAGGCAGAGGCTGGCCCAGAAGCCCTTCTTCGGCATGTTGAGCGCGATGAAGATGCCGAGCGGCACCTCGATCGCCAGGATGATCAGCGAAAAGACGATCTGTCGGCCCAGGGCCGCGCGCAGGCGTTCGGAATGGATCATCTCGTCGAACCATTCGATGCCCGCCCAGAAGAATTCGTTGTTCCCGAAGGTGTCGTTGAAGGCGTAGTTGACCACGGTCATCAGCGGCAGGACGGCCGAGAAGGCCACCAGCGCCAGAACCGGCAGGACCAGGAACCAGGCCTTGTTGTTCTGGGTCTTTTCCATGGCTCAGCTCCCCAGCGGCGCGACGCGCCAGTCGTTGGCATAGACGTTGATCTTGGCGGGCGCGAAGGCGACGCGGGGGTAGGGCGGAACGGTCATCCCCTCGGGCAGGATCGCGTTCAGCGGCTGGCCATGGAATTCTGCCCGGACGATGCGATGGCGGCCCACGTCCTCGACCCGTTTCACGGTGACCGGCAGCCCTTCGTCCGAAATGGCGACATAGTCCGGGCGGATGCCGATCTGGGTGCGGCCAGTTGTTGGCCCGTAGGCCGCACCCAGCGGCACCGAGACGCCTTGCAGGCGCGCCTCGGATCCTGCGATCTCGGCGTCGAGGAGGTTCATCCCCGGCGAGCCGATGAAATAGCCGACGAAGGTATGGGCCGGGGTCTCGAACAGCTCTTCCGGCGTGCCCATCTGGACGACGCGGCCCTCGTGCATCACCACGACCTTGTCCGCGAAGGTCAGCGCCTCGGTCTGGTCGTGGGTGACGTAGATCATCGTGTGGCCGAATTCGCGGTGCAGCGATTTCAGCTGCGTGCGCAGTTCCCATTTCATGTGGGGGTCGATGACGGTGAGCGGCTCGTCGAAGAGGATCGCGTTCACGTCCTCGCGCACCATGCCGCGGCCGAGGCTGATCTTCTGCTTGGCATCCGCGGTCAGCCCGCGCGCCTTGCGGTTCAGGTCGGCCTCCATGCCGATCATCTTCGCGATCTGGTCCACCCGGCGGGCGATATAGGCCGCATCCATGCCCCGGTTGCGCAGCGGAAAGGCCAGATTGTCGCGCACGGTCATCGTGTCGTAGACCACCGGGAACTGGAACACCTGCGCGATGTTGCGTTCCGTGGTCGGCGCGTCGGTCACGTCGCGGTCGCCGAACAGCACCCGGCCCTGGCTGGGGCGCAGAAGGCCCGAGATGATGTTCAGAAGCGTGGTCTTGCCGCAGCCCGAGGCGCCGAGCAGCGCATAGGCCCCGCCGTCGTCCCAGACATGGTCCATCTCCTTCAGCGCATAATCCGCGTCCGAGGTCGGGTTCGGCAGGTAGCTGTGGGCCAGGTTGGAAAGCGTGATCCGGGACATGTCAGGCCGCCATCGCATAAGGGGCAGGCGCGGCAAGCCGGCCCGTCGAGTCGAACAGATAGACATGCGCGGGATCGACAAAGACCGAGGTCTGCGATCCGGCGGTCAGGGGATGGACGCCATGGACCAGCCCGACCCAGCGGTCCTGCCCGTGGGTCAGGTGGACGAAGGTTTCCGACCCGGTGATCTCGGTCGCGCCGAGAACGCAGCGGAACTCCACCGCATCGCCGGAATGGCGGTTCAGCGTGACGTGGTTCGCGCGGAACCCGGCCTGATAGGTGCCGTCGGGCAGATGGTAGGCTTCGCCCTTGGCAGGGGCGTGGGCGCTTTCGCCAAAGGTCAGCCGGCCTGCCTCCTTGCGGGTGGTCACGAAGTTCATCGGCGGATCGCTGAACACCCGCGCGGTCCGGGCGTCCTCGGGCAGCCGATAGACCGTGGGCGTCGGGCCGAACTGGGTGACGCGGCCTTCCCAGAGCGTCGCGGTGTTGCCGCCGAGGAGAAGCGCCTCTTCCGGTTCGGTGGTGGCATAGACGAAGATCGCGCCCGAAGACTCGAAGATGCGGGGGATCTCGACCCGCAGCTCCTCGCGCAGCTTGTAGTCGAGGTTGGCGAGCGGTTCGTCCAGAAGCACCAGCCCCGCGCCCTTCACGAGCGCCCGGGCCAGGGCGCAGCGCTGCTGCTGGCCGCCCGACAGCTCCAGGGGCTTGCGTTGCAGCATCGGGGTCAGGCGCAACATCTCGGCGGTCTGGCGGACGGCCTTGTCGATCTCGGCCGCCGGACGCCCCATCAGGCGCAGGGGCGAGGCGATGTTCTCGTAAACCGTCAGACCGGGGTAGTTGATGAACTGCTGATAGACCATCGCCACCTTGCGGTCCTGCACGCGCTGTCCGGTGACGTCCGCGCCCTCCCAGAGGATGCGGCCCGTGGTGGGCTTGTCGAGCCCCGCCATCAGCCGCATCAGACTGGTCTTGCCGGCCAGAGTGGGGCCGAGAAGCACGTTCATCGTGCCGTTCTTCAGGGTCAGGTCGGTGGGGTGGATATGCACCCTGCCCGCGACCGATCGTGAAACCCCCTGCAATTCCAGCGTCATTCCCAGCCCCCTATTCCGCCGCCGGGCGCGCGGCCCGGGCGGCGTCCGCCATGAAGCGGTCCAAAGTCTCGATCTGGTCGGCGGTCATCCGCAGGCCCAGCTTGGAGCGCCGCCAGACCACGTCGGCCGCGCTGCTTGCGTATTCGTGGTTCATCAGCCAGCGCACCTCGGCTTCGCTGAGCGTGGCGCCGAAGTCCTGGCCCAGCGCCTCGGCTGTGGTGGCGCTGCCCAGGATCCGTTCGGCGTCGGTCCCATAGGCGCGCACCAGTCGAGCAGCCCAGTAGTCGGTCAGGAACGGGTGGTTCTGCTTCAGCCGCGCGGTCAGCGCCGCCACCCCGTCATGCGGGAAGTCGCCGCCCGGCAAGGGCACGCGGGCCGTCCATGCAGCTTTCGCGTGCGGAAAGAAGGGCGCGAGTTTCGCCAGCGCGGATTCGGCCAGGCGGCGATAGGTGGTGATCTTGCCGCCGAAGACGTTCAGAAGCGGTGCGCCGTTCCGGTCGAGCGACAGGACATAGTCGCGCGTCGCCGCCGTGGCCGACTTGGCGCCGTCGTTGTAGAGCGGCCGGACGCCGGAATAGGTCCAGACCACGTCGTCGCGCGTCACCGGACGGTCGAAATACTCCGAGGCGAAGGCCAGGAGATAATCGCGCTCTTCGTCGGTGCAATGGGCATCCCGGGGGGCGCCCTTGTGGTCCTTGTCGGTGGTGCCGATCAGGGTGAAGTCCTGTTCGTAGGGAATGGCGAAGATGATCCGCCCATCCGAGCCCTGGAAGAAGTAGCAGCGGTCGTGGTCGAAAAGCCTTTTCGTCACGATGTGCGATCCCCGGACCAGTCGCACGCCTTCCGACGAGTTGATCCGGGCCACGTTGCGGATTACCTCTTCGACCCAGGGTCCGCCGGCGTTCACCAGGGCGCGGGCCCGGTGGATTTCGCGGCCGTGGGGCCCTTCGGTGGTGACCTGCCAGAGATCCCCCTGGCGGTCGGCGCTGGTGACGCGGGTGCGGGTCAGGATGCGCGCGCCGCGCTGCGCCGCGTCGCGGGCGTTCAGCGCGACGAGCCGCGAATCCTCGACCCAGCAGTCGGAGTATTCGAAGGCCTTGGTGAACTTCGGCTTCAGCGGCCGCCCGGCGGGATCATTGCGCAGGTCCAGCGTGCGCGTCGCGGGCAGGATCTTGCGCCCGCCCATCGTGTCGTAGAGGAACAGCCCCAGCCGGATCAGCCAGTCGGGCCGCCGCCCGCGCGCCCAGGGCATGACCCAGCCGAGGAGCCGCGAGGTCGGCGTGTCGCTGTCGAAGCGCATGTCGGGCGAGAGCGGCAGGACGAAGCGCATGGGCCAGCTGATGTGCGGCATGGCGACGAGGAGCGTCTCGCGTTCCTCCAGCGCCTCGCGGACGAGGCGGAACTCGAAATATTCGAGGTAGCGCAAGCCGCCGTGAAACAGCTTGGTCGAGGCCGAGGAGGTGCCTTGCGCCAGGTCGCCCTGTTCGGCCAGCGTCACCGTAAGGCCGCGACCGACGGCATCGCGGGCGATGCCGCAGCCGTTGATCCCGCCGCCGATGATGAAAAGGTCGCTGACGACCCCGGCCGATGCCTCTGTCACCTGAGTTCCTCCCCCGTCGCATAGCTGCGCCGAATGGCACCACGACGTCAATGACATTTTTTCGTTTTAGCGCGTTTTTATGTGAAACGAACATCTGCGCGCAAATTCCGGCGCCAACGCTGCGATTGCACGGTGATCTTTCTGCAAACGCAAACAAACGAAACGGATCGCACGGTTGCAGAAAATCGCTGACAGGTGCTGTCCGTCGTGGCAGAAGGCGGGGAATCGCAGCGGGAAGGACCACGCAGTGGCGCTGAATTTCCGGCAGACCGAGATCCTGGAACTGGCCCGGGCCGAGGGTCGCGTCATGGTCGAGGACCTGGCGCAGCGCTTCGACGTGACCTTGCAGACGATCCGCCGCGACCTGGCCGATCTGGCCGATGCGGGGCATCTGGACCGGGTGCATGGCGGGGCGATGCTGCGGACAGGCGTGGCCAACATCGGCTACGAGGCGCGGCGGCGGATGAACGAGGGCGCCAAGGCCGCCATCGCCAAGGCCTGCGCGGCGGCTATCCCGGACAATTGCAGCCTGATCCTGAACCTCGGCACCACGACCGAGGCGGTGGCGCGCGAGCTTCTGACGCATCGCAACATCACCGTCATCACCAACAACATGAACGTGGCGAACATCCTGGTCGCCAATCCGGGCTGCGAGATCGTGGTGGCCGGCGGCGCGCTGCGGCGGACGGACGGGGGCCTGGTGGGCGAGCTGACCACCCAGTTCTTCGAGCAGTTCAAGGTCGATTACGCGGTGATCGGCGCCTCGGCGCTGGACCGCGACGGCGACCTGCTGGACTTCGACCTGGCCGAGGTGCGGGTGTCGAAGGCGATCATCCGCCAGTCGCGCAAGGTGTTCCTGGTGGCCGACCATTCCAAGCTGGACCGCTCGGCTCCGGCGCGACTGGCCTCGCTGGCGGAAATCACCGCGCTATACACCGACCAGCCCCTGCCCGCAGAGCTCATGCGCAAATGCGCCGACTGGGGAACCGAGGTGCAGGTCACCGGCTAGGCCGCAAGGAGCGGCGCCATCTGGCGGGCAAAGCCGTCCGAGGCGACCCAGGTGCGCAGCCGGTCGAAGGCCTGCGAGGCGATCCGTTCGCGCAGCGGCGCGTCGCCCAGCAGGCGGCGCAGGACGTCGGACAGGTCCGACAGATCCCAGGCCAGGGGCACATAGGTCTCCCAGGGGACAAAGATGTCGGGGTTGGTCTCCACATGGCTCATGTCGGGTTTCAGCACCACCGCGCCCGAGATCACCGCCTCGAAATCGCGCCAGCAGACCTCGCCATAGCCGAAGGGGCTGAAGCAGATCTTGCTGTGGCGCAGTTCGGACAGGAACTGCGCGATATGCACGCCCATGCCGCGCACCACGGTCATCCCGGAAAGAGCGGCGGCGGCCGCATCGGCCTCGGCCCGCATGGCACTGTACCAGGGCGTGCCGTTCACGTCGAAGCGCGCATGCAGGTCGATGTCGCGCCCCCGGAACGAGGGCGGGCGTTGCAGGAGGGTGGGCAGGATCGTGGGCGCGGTGACGAAGGACGGGCCGACGACCAGCTTGTCGAGGAAGCCGGTCGGGATCGGGAAGCAGACCTCCGGCTCGGGCAGGTTCAGCCTGCGGGCATAGTGGTCCGTCAGGTTCGTGTCGCCCAGCGTCGGCCGGCCATAGGCGCCGCGGTCACGCAGCACATGCTTCTTGACGTAGAGATCCACCGTGCCATCCATGCGCGCGGCATTGCGCAGGTCGGTCGGCGCGAACCAGTCGAGACAAGCGATCCGGGCGCCCGGATGGTCGTCCCGCAGCCGGTCGAACAGGCGGGCAAGATCGGTGTCGGATACGTCGAAGGGGGTCTGAAAGGCGACCACGGTCGCGCCCCGCGCGGCGACCGGGCGACCGGCCAGCATGTCGCCCAGATCCGCCTCGCGGATTTCGGTCCCGTAGAGCCGCATGAAGTCGGGGGCGTAATGGTGGAACGGATAGATCTGGCTTTGCGGCAACCGCTCGGGCTGGGTCACCAGGAGCAGGCGCGACCGCGCATCGGGCGAAAAGGGCTGCGCCATGGCCTGCCGGCGGAACCGGTCGGCCCGGCGGCGGTCGAGGAACTTGCGGATTCGGATGAGCTGTGCCTCAAGCGCCAAGGACATCGGTCACCACCCTTTCGCCTTTCGGCGCCTTGCTCCGAAGCCGGTCCTCGAGCGCGATGAGCCGTCGGGCTTCGTCGGCAGTCATCGTCGTGACGAAATGGTCGTGCAGCCGGTAGATGTCGGCGGGTTTGCGGTGCAGCGGCTGTCGGGACAAGAGCTGACGCATCGCCCCGATCGGTCGGTCCGGTTGCGCCATTGCCGCCACGCGCAGGCCGTCCAGCAGGTTTGCCATCCGCGCCCAGCGCAGGCGCGGCAGGGGCGGGTTGCGGAACCCTTCGGCATAGGGAATGTCGGCGAAGGCCGGATAGGCCCGGGCGATGGCGTCGTCGTGCAGCCGCTGGTCGCGCGTGACCGCAAAGGGCAGCGAAAGGCCCAGTTCCACGAACTCGGGCGAAAGGAAGGGGCAGCCGACCCGCGCCGCGGGGCCGAGGATGCCGGTCGAGACGAAGGCGATCTCGCGCCGCGTCCGGTTCCAGAACCAGAAGGCCTGATATGGGTCGGGCGCGGCGTCGAAGGCGCGGATCGCCTCGGCGATGCGGGCGATGGCGGCCTCTTCGAGGTCGGGCGAATGGATCGCCCCGGCCCCGCCCGGATGACCGGGGCGGCTGATGACGCTGCCGTGGCCTGCGACGAGGCGACGGGCGATGCCGTCATAGTCGCCCTGGCGGGCACGGTCGAAGAAATCGGCCGCCGAATCGTCGGGATTGGTCAGGATGTCGCCGCCGATCCCGTCCAATGCCGCCACACCCGGAGTGCCGGAGAGGTAGTCGTGCATCGGCATCATCTGCGCATGTTCGTCGGCGCAGAACTGGGTCAGGAGCATCGCGCGCAGCGCATCGCGCAGCCGGCGGCGCGGATGGCCGAGCAGGCCGTGGCGCACGCCCCCCCGTTCCGTCAGCGCCCGCGCCGCCTGCACCTCGCGATCCAGGATCTGCCCCCCCTGATGAAAGGTTGCCGCCATGTCGGGCTTGCGGCCCTGGTGCAGCATTTCCAGAAGGATGTGGCGCGAATCCCGGCCGCCGGACAGCGGCAGGACGACCGGCCCGTCCCAGTCGGCCAGAAAGCGGCGGATGGCTGCGCGCGGCACCTCGATGAAGGCTTCGACCGCCTGCGACCGGCTCAACCCGGCCTCGCGCGGGATGGGCAGGTTGCCGGAAACGCTTGCCACCCCGTCGCGCCAGACCAGCCTGCCAGCGGGAGGCAGCACCTTGATGTGCCGGAAGGGCGTGTCCTCTCCCAGAAAGTGCCCGATGCGGTGAAAGACGGCCAGAGCAACGGGGTCCGGTTCGGCATCGGCCCCAAGCGCCAGGAGTTGCAGGATCGAGGCCGAGACGGCGATCTCGGACCCCTTGCTGTAATAGAACAGGCTGAAATAGCCCAGTGCATCGACCTCGGCGGTCAGGGTGCGGCCGTCCCAGTCCCAGCCGCCATGCAGGCCGAGCGCGGTATCCGGCGGCGTGGGTCGGTGGCCGAGCCGGGCCGTTGCAGCACCGGACAGCGCCACCCCGGCCGGCCCGTGGCGCAGATGCAGGACCGGGGCAAGGGCTGCGCAAGGCATGACGGCAACGCGGCGCACCTGCGCCTCGGCGTTCCCGGAGATGCGGCTGGACGGAGGCGAGCCGGTCAAGAGCCGTCCCGGGTGCCGAGATGATTCCTGATGGGTGAACGGATCCAGGCGGTTTGCAATGCACTTACTCCAATGACAGGCGCGACCCCGTTCCACGTCTGCCACGCAGGCGTTCCCGATGTCGGCTTCCGTTGAGAATTCCGGAAATGTCGCCCGATAACGCCTGTTGATCAAGCCTTTTGTGCGCAACCCTCGCGTGTCCGACACTCGGCCCTGACCGGCCCGCGGCGCGGGGTCGAGACCGTTTCGGCGCCCTGTCGGCGCCGGTGGCCGCACCCGGCCCGCGAATTCAGGACAGGCGCGCGACAAGGGGAAAGGCGTGCATGTCGGCAAAGGTGCAGAACTCGATGCCGCCCAGCACGATCTCGGGCTGGAGGGCGGCAAGCTCCTCGGCCAGCCTCGCCGAGAGATCGGCCATTGCGGCGGCCTCGGACGGCGTCAGCCAGCGCAG
The DNA here is from genome assembly GCF_008271465.1 of Tabrizicola flagellatus. Taxonomy (GTDB): domain Bacteria; phylum Pseudomonadota; class Alphaproteobacteria; order Rhodobacterales; family Rhodobacteraceae; genus Tabrizicola; species Tabrizicola flagellata. Next base: position 25,433 of record NZ_VMDU01000006.1, read on the forward strand.
GAGATAGGCCAGCGTGATGTGGAAGCGGTAATCGGCGAAGTCGGGGCGGCGGATCCCGGTCACGGCGCGCAGGGTCTCGCGCGCGGTGCGGAGCGCGGTCTCGTCCGCCTCGGTCGCGCCGGTGACCTGCACGGTCGTTCCCGCGAAGATCCCGGTCGGTCGGATGGCGGTGGCCGAGGGCAGGTTCACCCCGGCAAGGCGGGGCAGGAAGTGGTCGGTGGCGGCCTCGACCGGCAGGGCGGGGTCGAGGCCCTCGGGCCAGCGCCCGCCGGTCCGGTCGCGGTCGGTCACGCCCTCGAAGACGGTCATGTGATAGGAGGAGGGCGGCAGGAAGGCATAGGCGCCGGCGGGGGCGGCGGCGCGGAGATGGGCGGCGGTGGCGGTCAGCGCCTCGTGCGCCGGGCCGGGCGGGATATGGCAGATGAAGGTATTGCCGGCATAGGGCATGACAGCGCCCTCGGGCGTGAACTTCTGCCCGACCGCGGCGGGCGCGGCGCCGCCCGTCGCAGTCCCGGTCAGCCAGGCGAGCGTCGCGGTCCGGTCTGTCGCCATGGTCATGCCGTCACCGCGACCGGGGTTTCGGCCGCCTGCGGCTCGATCCGCCGGCCGGTGTCGGCGTCGAAGAGATGCAGGGCGCCCAGGGGCACCGAGACGCCGATCGGGGCGCCTTCGGCCGGGCGGACCTTTTCGCTGCTGAGGACGGAAAGGGGCAGGTCCTCGACCATCAGGTGATAGAGGCGTTCGGCGCCCAGTTCCTCGACGAAATCCACCCGCGCGTCGATCTGGCCCTTGCCGGGCGCGGTCAGCGACAGGGTCTCGGGGCGCAGGCCCGCCTGGACCAGCCGCCCGGCCGCCGCCTGCGCCAGCGCGCGCGGCAGGGGCAGCGCCGCACCGGACTCGAGCATCAGCGCCTGGCGGCCGGCATCGACCCGGCCGGGCAGGAAGCTCATCGCCGGGCTGCCGATGAAGCCTGCGACGTAAAGGCTGGCCGGGCGGTCGTAGATCTCGTCCGGGGTGCCGACCTGTTCGATGGTGCCCTTGTTCATCACCACCAGCCGGTCGGCCAGCGTCATGCCCTCGTGCTGGTCGTGGGTGACGAAGATCGAGGTGGCCTTGATGCGGGTGTGGATGCGGCGGATCTCGTGCCGCATCTGGACCCGCAGCTTGGCATCGAGGTTGGAAAGCGGTTCGTCGAAGAGGAACACCTTCGGCTCGCGGATGATGGCGCGGGCCATGGCGACGCGCTGGCGCTGGCCGCCGGAGAGCTGCCCCGGACGGCGGTCGAGGAAATCGCCCAGCCCGACCGAGGCGGCGGTGGCCGCGATGCGGGCCTGACGTTCCGCCTTCGGCACGCCCGCGACCTTCAGCGCATAGCCGATGTTTTCCGCGACCGTCATGTGCGGATAGAGCGCGTAGTTCTGGAACACCATGGCGCAGCCGCGTTCGCGGGGTTCGAGGTCGTTCACCACCTGCCCGGCGATGGCGATCTCACCGGCGGTGATCTCTTCCAGCCCGGCGATCAGGCGCAGGAGCGTGGACTTGCCGCAGCCCGAGGGGCCGAGGATGACGACGAACTCGCCGTTGCGGATGGTCAGGTTGACCCCTTCCATGATCCTGGTCTTGCCATAGGTCTTGGCGACGTTGCGGATGGCGATCTCGGCCATGGGAGCCCCCTACTTGTCGGTGTTGATGAGGCCGCGCACGAACCAGCGCTGCATGAAGATGACGACGGCGATCGGCGGCAGCATGACGACAAGGGTCGCGGCCATGGCGAGGTGCCAGGTCGGCGTGCCGCCGCCGGTGGTCAGCTGGTCGGGCACGAGGTCGGACAACTGCACGACGACCATGCCGTAATTCGCCCGGTCGGTGATGACCAGGAGCGGCCAGAGATACTGGTTCCAGGCATAGACGAACATGATCGTCGCCAGCGCCGCGATGTTGGTCTTGGACAAGGGGATCAGCACGTCCCACAGGAAGCGCAAGGGGCCCGCGCCGTCCATCCGCGCGGCCTCGACCAGCTCGTCCGGGATGGTCAGGAAGAACTGGCGGTAGAGGAAGGTGCCGGTGGCGGTGGCGACAAGGGGCAGGATCAGGCCGGTGTAGCTGTTCAGGAGGTTCCATTCGAGGCTGACCTCGATGCCCGACAACGTGTTCAGAAGCCAGCTGATGCCGGTTGCGTCGAGGATGGTCTGGAAGGGTGACAGCGCGTTGGCGGCGACCGCGTAGGTCGGGACGATGCGGACCTCCAAGGGCAGCATCAGGGTGATGAAGATCGCCCAGAAGATCAGCATCCGGCCGCGGAAGTCGAAGAACACGAGCGCGAAGGCGGTGATGCAGGCCAGCGTGACCTTGCCCACCACCACGCCCACCGCGACGATGAAGGAGTTGACGAATTTCGGCCCGAAGTCCGATTGCGCCCAGGCTTCCTTGAGGTTCGGCCAGAACTGGTCGCCGGGCCAGAGCTCGACCGGGGCGGTGTTGACCTCCTGCAGGGTCAGGGTCGCGGCGACGATGGCCAGCCAGACCGGCACGAGGATGATCGCGAGGCCGAGGCCCAGGATCAGGTGCGTCATCAGGTTCAGGACGGGGGTGCGTTCGATCATGGGGCGCCCTCAGGTGTAATGCACGCGCCGCTCGATGTAGCGGAACTGGATGAAGGTCAGCGCCATGACGAGGCACATCAGGATGATCGACTGCGCGGCGGCGCCGGAATAGTCGAAGCCGCGGAAGCCGTCGGAATAGATCTTGTAGACCATCAGGTCCGTCGCCCGGAACGGCCCGCCCCCGGTCAGCGTGTCCACGATGCCGAAGCTGTCGGTGAAACTGTCGGTGATGTTGATGACCAGAAGGAAGAAGAAGGTCGGCGTCAGGAGCGGCAGTTGCAGGTCGATCATCCGGCGCAGGGGGCGCGCGCCGTCCATGGCGGCGGCCTCCGTCAGGCTGCGGGGAATCGCCTGAAGCGCGGCGAGGAAGAAGATGAAGCTGTAGGAGACCTGCTTCCACGCCCCGGCGATGACGATTGCGGTCACCGCCTGCCAGGGATGTTTCGACAGATCCCACCAGCCGGGCGAGATGGTGTTGATGTAGCTGAAGATGCCGGCGCCGGGGTTGAAGACGAACTGGAAGGCAAGGCCCACGGCGGGGGCGGCCACGGCATAGGGCCAGATGATGCCGATGCGCCAGACGCGGTAGCCGGCAAGCTGGCGGTCCACGAACAGCGCGAGCGTCAGCGCCATCCCCATGGCCAGAATGGTGGTGGCCAGCGCGTAGATCACCGAGACCCGGACCGAGCCCCAGTAATAGGGGTCCGACAGCACCTTGCGGAAATTGTCGAAGCCGACCCAGGTGTTGCCGCCGCCCCAGGGCTGTTCCAGCGTGAAGGCCCAGTAGAGCGCCTGCGCCGAGGGCCAGTAGAAGAAGGTGAAGATCACCAGAAGCTGCGGGGCCAGCAGAAGCGGCACGATCCAGCTGAACTTGAAATGGGCGCGGCGCATGGGGTCTCCGGCAGAAGGGAGGGGCGCGGCAGGAGGCCGCCGCGCCCGCGGGTCGCAAGGATCGAGGCGATTACGGGAAGGACTTGCCCGGATAGGTCGCGGCAAAGCGCTTCAGATGGTCGTTGCCGCGGGCAACGGCGGTGTCCAGCGCCTCCTTCATCGTCTTCTGGCCGGCCAGCGCGGCCTCGACCTCGGCCGTCCATTCGGCGCGGATCTGGATGAAGCTGCCGAGACGGATGCCGCGGGTCAGGGGCGTCGGTTCGGTCCAGGTCAGCGACTTCATGGCGATGTCGCGGTTGATGTAGGGTTCCTTGTCGTAGAAGCCTTCGGCCTTCAGCGCCTCGTAGGTGGACTTGGTCACCGGGATGTAGCCCGAGTTCTCCAGCAGGAACTGCTGTTCCGGCTTGGTGGCGATGAAGGCCAGATAGGCCGCCGCGCCCTTGTATTCCTCGTCGGTCTTGCCCGAGAGCACCCAGAGCGAGGCGCCACCGACGACGGTGTTCTTGCGCTCCACCCCTTCGTAGGTCGGGATGATCTGCACGTCCCAGGCGAAGGCGGGCTTCAGCTTGTGGACGGTGTTGTGGTCGGCGATGGACGAGAAGAACACCGCGCATTCGCCTTCGACAAAGCTGTCGCGCGAGGATTTGCCGGCCGCGGGCGTGCGCAGCTGGGCCAGGCCCTCGTCGAGCCAGCGCTTGATGTTTTCCATGTGCTGGACGTGCAGCGTGGTGTTGAACAGAAGCTCGCTGTCCAGGCCGTCATAGCCGTTGTTGTTCGAGGCCACCGGCACGCCATGGGCCATGGAGAACTGTTCCAGGTCGATCCAGGACGAGGGCGCATAGGCGTAGGGGCAGTCCACGCCCGCGGTCTTCAGCGCCTTGAAGGCGGCTTCCATGCCTTCCCAGGTGATCGGCGCCTCGGTCAGGCCGGCCTTGGCGAAGAGGTCCTTGTTCCAGTAGTAGACCGGGGTCGAGGAGTTCCAGGGCATCGAGAAGAACTCGCCCGACTTCGACGAATAGTAGTTGGCGATGCCGGGGAAATAGTCGGCCCAGTCGATGGTCACGCCGGTGTCGGCCATCAGCTTGGTGACCGGATAGAATTCGCCCGACATCATCAGGTCGGCGGTGCCGGCGTCGAAGGATTGCAGAAGCGTCGGGTGCTTGCCGGCGCGGAAGGCGGCAATGGTGTTCTGCACGGCCTTTTCATAGCCGTCCTGGCCGACGCAGACGGCCTCGTACTGGTCCTGGCTCGCGTTGAAGCGATTGCAGGTTTCCGCCACCACGGCGCCCAGGTCGCCGGTCAGGCCATACCAGTATTCGAATTTCGCACGCTCGGCCGAAGCGGTGCCGGCCGTGGCGGCGAGGGCCACAAGCGTGGCGGTCGCAAGCTTTTGGGTCATCGTCCCTGTCTCCGTTGTGGAAGGTTGGATCGCGGCGCCCTTATGCGGGGATTCGATGACGGATTGACGACAGACAGGCAAAAATACCTATACGAAACATAGTGTTAGGAAAAATCGCTCCATATCCTTGCCGGAACCGGCCGGCAGGGGCGGAAAGGCTTCGGTTTTGGCCGCCGGGTCCTAGTGGAACAGGCCCGGCGCCATGGTCAGGTGGCGTTCGCCGTGATCCTGGAAATGCACGGTGACGCCTTCGGGATGCAGCAGGACCACGGCCATCTGTGCCGGGCCCTCCAGCTGGCGCTGGCGGCCCGGCACGCCCGGCACATGCGGCGTGACGGAATAGTGCGAGCCTGCCAGCGTGGTCATCGGGATGCCCTTCCAGACCGCCGAAGTCGGCAGGTGGACATGGCCCGCGATGACCTGCCGCACCTCGGGGTGGCGGGTCAGCACCTGGACGTAGTCGGTAGCGTTTTCCAGGATGATCGCATCGACCGGCAGGAACAGCGGGTTCGCGTGGTGGTGCTGGACGATGATGACCGGGCGGTCTGCGGCCTCGTCCAGCCGGGCGGCGAGCCAGTCGAGCCGGCCCCGGCAAAGGCGCCCCCCGACCAGCCCCGGTTCGGTCGTGTCGAGCAGGACGATCCGGTGCCCGCCCGCATCGAAGGCGGTGGAGACGCGGCCCAGCGGGTCGTCGAGAGCCTCGCCGAAGACCGACAGGAAGGCCGCGCGGTCGTCGTGGTTGCCGAGGGTCAGGTAGACCGGCATCGGCAGGTCGGAGATCAGGTCGTGCAGGTGGCGGTAGGCCGCGACCTCGCCCCGGTCGGCGAGATCCCCCGCCAGAAGGACGAAGGCCGCGTCGGCATGGTCGCGCTGGATCGTGTCCAGCGCCTCGCGGGTGCGCGCGCCGGTGTCCAGCCCGTTCACCGGCACGCCGGGGGCAGAGAGGTGCAGGTCGGACAGGATGACGAATTTCAGCGGGTTCATTCCGCAAGCCCCATCGCCTTGAGATACTGCGCCGAGGGGATCACGCCCGCCTTGTCGCGCAGTTCCAGGATCATGCGCGGATTGGCCCCGGCGGCGCGGGCCTGGGCCAGCGCGGCGAAGACCGAGGGCCAGAGGATCGTGCCATGGCCGATCTGCCAGTGCCGGTCGGCGAAGCCGTCGGCGTCCTGCAGGTGGACATGGCCCAGACGACCGGCAGCGGCGCGGATGTAGAAGTCCACCGGCGGCGCCCCGGTCGAGATGTGGGCGTAATGCGCATGCCCGGTGTCCACCGACAGTTCCAGCGCCTGCCAGCCCAGCTCGGCGCAGAGCATGGCGCGGTCGGTGGGCTCCATGTCCTCGATGTTCTCCAGCACGAAGGTCACGCCCATGTCCTCGGCCCGCCTCAGCGCCCCGCCCAGCGTGTCGCGGGCGGCTTCCAGCATCCGGGCGGTGTCGGAGGGATAGAGACCGCGGTGGTTGTAGCCCCAGGTGGTGAAGGGCGAATGGATCACGACATGCGTGCCGTTCACCGCGGCGCAGACATCCAGCGCCTGCTCCATCCGGCGGGCGACGATGCGGCGCACCTCGGGGTCGTAGGAGGCGATGGTGAAGCCCCAGAACGGCCCATGGATGCCACGGCGGCCCTCGTGGCCGTCGAGCAGCCGGTTCACCTCGTCGGCCAGGCCGGACCAGTCGCCGTCGAGCACCGACACCTCGACGAAATGTTGCAGTTCGAGGTCGCGCGGGGCCTCGAGCAGCCAGTGGCGGTGGGCGGCGAGGCTGTCGCGGCAAAGTGCGGCGCCGAGGATCGGTCGTGAAGTCATGTCGGGAGATTCCTGCGTCTGTGACGCGGGGATGCTGCCGGGACGATGCGACAGGGACGTGCAATCCGGATGAAAGATTCGCGACAGGCTGACGCGCGCCGCCCGGCCCGAGGCGGGCTGGCAACCGCCGACAGGAAGCGATAGAGTCGCCGGACCGACCCTTCGCAGGATCGTCACGAAACGGGCCTAGGGGTGCCCAATGGCCAAAGACCGGCAGAACGAAATGAACCCAGAACCGGCCTTGCCGCCCGGCACGACGCCGGGCGTATCCCTTGTCGTGCCGATGAAGAACGAGGAAGGCGCGATCGGGGCCCTGGTCGAAGGAATCGCCGCGGCGATGGCGGACCGGTCCTGGGAGCTGATCCTGGTGGACGACGGATCGACCGACCGCACCCGGGAGATCTGCCTGAGCCTTGCTGCAGCCGACGCACGGATCCGGGTGCTGGGCCATCCCGTCTCGGCCGGGCAGTCGGCCGCGCTGCATTCCGGGGTGCTGGCGGCGCGCGCGCCCATCGTCGCCACGCTGGACGGCGACGGCCAGAACCCGCCGGAGAACCTGCCCCGCCTGATCGCGCCGCTGGTCGGCCCCGGCGCCGACCCGGCCTGCGGCCTGGTCGCGGGACAGCGGGTCGGGCGCAAGGACACCTGGTCCAAGCGCCTTGCCTCGCGCGCGGCCAATGCCATCCGCTCGGCCGTGCTGCGCGACGGGACGCGCGACACAGGCTGCGGGCTGAAGGCCTTTCGCCGCGATGCCTTCCTGGCCCTGCCCTATTTCGACCACATGCACCGTTACCTGCCGGCGCTGTTCGCGCGCGACGGCTGGCAGGTCGCGCATGTGGACGTGACCCATGCCCCGCGCCAGAGCGGCCGGTCGAAATACGGCAACCTGGACCGGGCGCTGGTCGGGATCGTCGATCTTTTCGGCGTTGCCTGGCTGATCCGCCGTCGCAAGCGGGCGCGGGCGCAGATGCTGACCACTGAGACCAGATCCGAACCCGCCCCTGCCGAGGCACGGCCGGTTCCTGTTGCGGGAGATAAAGTCAATGCGTGAAACACTCTGGGCCTGGCTGCATGTGCAGAGCTGGCAGGAATTCACCTGGGTGATGATCGGGCTGACCGGCCAGCTTCTGTTCACCGCGCGCTTCCTGGTGCAGTGGATCGCGTCCGAGCGCGAGAAGCGGTCGGTGATCCCGCTGGCCTTCTGGTACTTCTCGACGGCGGGGGGGCTGGTGCTTCTGTCCTATGCGCTCTGGCGGCGCGACCCGGTGTTCATCCTGGGCCAGTCGATGGGGTTGTTCATCTATCTCCGCAATCTGTGGCTGATCCATGCCGAGCACCCCGACCGCGCGGCCAATGCCGGCAACTGACCGCGCGGGTCAGGTCTTCGCGGGTGGCGCCTTCTTCCTTGCGCTCGGCCTGATCGGTTTCCGGATCGCCCTTGCCCTTCTGGACCTGACCGAGCTTTCGACCGACGAGGCGCAATACTGGTTCTGGGGCCAGACGCTGGAATTCGGCGCCTATTCCAAGCCGCCGCTGATCGGCTGGATCCTGCGGGCTGCAACCGAGCTTCTCGGCCAGAGCGTCTGGGCCGTGCGACTGCCTGCCGTGCTGTTTCACGCCGCGACGGCGGGCGTGATCTTCCTTGCCGCCCGCCGAATGGCTCCGCGCCCGGTGGCCGAACTGGCGGCGCTGCTGTACCTCGTCGCACCGGCGGTGACGCTGGGGTCGGCGGTGATGACCACCGACACGCCGATGCTCCTGGCGGCGGCGGTGGCGCTCTGGGCACAGCTGCGCGCCGGAGAGGCGCGGCTGGCCGGAGGCCGCGACCGCGCGGCGGCCGTCATCCTGGGCCTTGCGCTGGGGCTGGGGATCCTGGCCAAGCATGCGATGCTGTTCTGGCTGGCCGGCGGCCTGGCCGCCGCCGTCCTGTCGCCCGGGCTGCGCCCGGGGCGGTCCGACGCGGCGCTCGCGCTGGCGGTGATGCTGGTCGTCGTCGCGCCACATGTAGTCTGGCTGCGGCAGCACGGTTTCATCACGCTGCACCATGTCGAGGACATCACCGCCGGCGGCGGGCTGTCGCTGCTACGCCCGCTGCGCTTTCTGGCCGAGCAGTTCCTGGTCGCCGGGCCGATCCTGTTCCCGGCGATGATCCTGGGGCTGGTGGCGGGGGGAGCGCCGGCGGGGGTGGCGGCGCTGGCGCTGGTGCCGCTGGTCATCGTGGTGGGGCAGGCCGCCAAGGGCCCGGCCCTTGCCAACTGGGCGGTTCTGTATCTGGTGCCCGGAGCGATCCTGGGGGCGCTGTGGCTGGTGCGGCACCGTGCGCTGGCCCGGCTGGCGCTGGGGCTGGGGCTGCTGGTTGCGCTGGCCCTGCCCATGATGAAGGCCTTCGGAACCGGGGTGCAGCGGCCCGACGGACGCCCGGTCCTGTCGCGCTATCTGGGCCACGGCGAGATCGCCACCTGGGCGCTGGAAACGGCGCGGGAGGCCGGCGCACAGGCCCTGGTCTCACAGGACCGCGACCTCCTGGCCGATCTGTCCTGGTTCGGCGCGACGGGAGGACTGGCGATCCGCGCCGTCCCGCCAAAGGGCCTGCCCGCACATCACTGGGAGATGACCGCCCCCTACGACCCCGCCCGGGACGGCTGTGCGGTGCTGCTTCTGCGCGCAGGCGCCGCGCTGCCCGTCGCCGAGGCCGCCGAGATCGCCCGTCTGGTCGCCCCACCCGGCTTTGCCGGAGGACAGGAGCTGGTGCTTTACCGCCTGCCCGGCCCGGCCTGCCCAGCCGCCCTGCAGTCACCGGAGCCCTGACATGAGCTACCAGCGCCTCGTGATCGCCTATCTGCTGGTCTTCATCCTGGCGCAGGCCGTCTTCGCCGCCTTTCCCGGCATCGACCTTGCGGTGTCGCGCCTGTTCGCGGTCGAAGGCGGCGGGTTCACCTGGGCCACGGGGCCGGGTCGGACGATCAACCTGACACTCCGCCGGCTGGGCGAGATCGTCACGCTGATCCTGATCCTGGCCTATCTGGCCGGCCTGTTCCTCAGCCGGTTCAGAGGGGACGACCTTCGGCTTGTGGCCTATCCGGTCCTCAGCGTGGCGCTGGCAAGCGGCGTCATCGCCAACCTGCTGCTGAAACATCATGTCGGCCGCGCCCGCCCGGACACCCTGGCCGAGTTCGGCGGCACCGCAGACTTCTCCCCGGCCTGGCAGGTGGTGCAGGAATGCGTGCGCAACTGTTCCTTCACGTCGGGAGAGGTGGCGCTGGCCGCCGGGCTGGCCCTGCCGATCCTGGCGATCCTCTGGCCGCATCTGACGCGCCGGGGAGCGCGTCTGCTGGCCATCGGAGCGGCGGTCGGCTACATCGCGCTGGTCTCGCTGCTGCGCATCGGACTGGGCCGGCATTTTCTCAGCGATGCGGTGTTTTCGGTGCTGTTCGGCGCCGGCGCGGCGCTGGCGCTTTACCCCGTCCTGCGCATAGATGCCGCCCGGCGCCATCTGCCCCAGTGGGTCGAGCGCCGGTCCCGGCCGCAATCGGGCGAACGGAGAGGCGTGCATTGACGACTCTTTCCGCGCCGCATCCCGTCACCGGCACGCGCGCCGCCTGGCACTGGCTGGCGCTGGCGCTCTTCGCGCTTCTGGCCTTCCTGCCAGCGCAGTCGGCCCTGCCGGTCACCGACCGCGACGAGGCGCGTTTCGTTCAGGCCAGCCGGCAGATGGTGGAAAGCCGCGACTTCGTGGACATCCGCTTTCAGGACGAGCCCCGGCACAAGAAGCCGGTCGGAATCTACTGGCTGCAAAGCGCCGCCGTCCTGGCGGCGGGCGGCGGGCCGGATGCACCGCTCTGGGTCTACCGGCTGCCCTCGCTTGCCGGGGCGGTGCTGTCGGTGCTGCTGGTGGCGGTGGCGGGGGCGCCGCTGTTCGGGCGGAGACCGGCATTGCTGGCGGCGGCGCTTTTCGCGGGAACCCTGGTGATCGGCGGCGAGGCGCGGATCGCCAAGACCGATGCGGCGCTTCTGGCGACGACCCTGGCCGCGCAGGCGGTGCTGGCGCGGCTCTATCTGCGCGAAACGGTCGGACGGCCGGCGGTCTGGGGCTTCTGGCTGGCGATCGCGGCCGGACTGCTGATCAAGGGGCCGATCGGGCCGATGGTGCCGGGGCTGACGGCACTGGCACTGGTGGCGCTGGACCGGCGGGCGGGCTGGCTGCGCCCGCTGGCCGCACCGCTGCCGATCGCCGCCGCGCTGGCGCTGGTCCTGCCCTGGGTCCTGGCGATCACGCTGCGCACGGAGGGGGCCTTCTGGACCGGATCGGTCGGCGCCGACCTTCTGCCGAAGATCGCCGCGGGACAGGAGGGGAAGGGCGCCCCGCCGGGAACCTATCTGCTGGCTCTGCCCGTGACCTTCTGGCCGGCGCTGCCGCTCTTGATCCTGGCGCTGCCGGCGATCTGGCGGGCACGGCGAGCGCCGGCGACGCGGTTCTGCCTGGCCTGGGCGATCCCGGTCTGGCTGGTCTACGAGGCGGTGCCGACCAAGCTGATCCACTACACGCTGCCCGCCCTGCCCGCGCTGGCCCTTCTTGCCGTGGGGCACCTGCCGGCGACGGCAAGCGCGGTCCCGCGCCTCTTGCGGGGGCTGGCGGTGCTGGCCTTCCTGCCCGGTCTTGCCCTAGGCGGTTTCGTCCTGAACTACAGCGCAAATGCAGGCGACCGGGCCGCAGCGGCGCTGGTGCTGGCCGGACTTGCGGGGGCGGTCATCGCGGGTGGCCTGGCGATCCGCTTCTGGCGACGGTCCCAGCCCGTGGGCCTTGTCGCGGCACTGGCGGCGGCAGGGGTGATCCTGCATGGGGCGCTGATCTCGGCCGCGGCGCGGATGCCGCAGCTCTGGCCGACCGAGGCGGCAATGGCACTGGCCGGCGAGGTCGCCGCCGGGCAGGGTTGCGACCGGCCACGGCTGACCGGATGGGGCTATCAGGAACCCTCGCTGGTCTGGCGCGGGGGACGCGATACCCGGCTGCTGCCGGCCTCGGCCCCGGTGCAAGAGGCGATCCGCCCCGGCGCCTGCCAGGTTGTCATCCACCTGCGCGACGCTTCGCCCGATCTTGACGCAGAGACCCCGGGATGTCAGCTGACCGGAACGGTCGAGGGATTGGCCATCGGGGCGGGCAAGTGGGTGACGCTGGACATTCTGGATTGCCGGGGGACACCGTGAAACACGCCGGATCGGGGGAGGAGCTGCTGACTCAGGTCCGGCCAGAGGAGGCGACTTCGGCCGCACCGGCACCCGTTCCAAACCTGGCTGCGGGGCAGAGCCGGCTGTCGCTGGCCATCAGCCTGGCCTGTGCCCTGTTCCTGGTGGCGGTGGCCGTCGACCCCGTGGTGCGCGACTACGCCCGCTCGCTGGACCCGACCCTGGTCGGTGCCCTGCGCCTTGCGACCGAGTTCGGCAACTCGGCCTGGCCATTGGGTATCGGGCTGCTCCTTCTGGCCTGCATCGCCCTGGCGCGACGCAGGATCCCGGACGATCCGTCCGGGTCCCTCGCGCAGTTGCGCTCGACGTTGATGTTCATGATCGCCTCGGTCGCGGTCAGCGGCATCCTGGCCAATCTGGCGAAGAACGTCATCGGCCGCGCCCGCCCCTCTGCCATGCCCGATATCGGCGTGCTGGAGTTTTCCCCCCTGGCGCTGATGCCGAGCTGGGCCGCGTTCCCGTCGGGACATGCCACGACCGCAACCGCCTGCGCCGTGGCGCTGGCGCTGTCCTGCCCGCGCTACGCCTGGGCCTGGCTTTCGGTTGGCGGCATCGCCGCGCTGTCGCGGCCTTTCCTGGCCGTGCACTGGATGAGCGATGCGCTGGCCGGGATGGTCCTGGGCACCGTGATCACGTTGGCCATCCGCAAGGCGATGCTGGCCCGCGGGCACCGTTTCGGAGTCGAGCCGGGCGCATTGGCCCAAAGCCTTGCCGCCGCCCTGGCCGAGATCGGCGGACTGGCCGGCAAGGGCCTTGGCCTGGGACAGTCCGCGCTGAGGGCGTTTCGGCGCAAGGCGTTCCCCGGCCGGACCGAGGACTGAGCCGTCGCAGGCCACGACCCGACCCTTTTGGACCGGCGTCAGATCACTGTCCTGGGAAAACTGGTGGAGCAGAGGGGGATCGAACCCCTGACCTTATCATTGCGAACGATACGCTCTCCCAACTGAGCTACTGCCCCATCCGCAGAGCGCTATTCAGCGCAAATCCCGGGGAGTGTCAAGCCGCGTCGGCGCCGGATCAGCGTGCATGCTGACGGACGAAGGCCACGATGTCCGCAGCAGGACGCGCCCCGGCCAGCCGCGCGACCTCGCGTCCGTTCCGGTAGAGGATCAGAGCGGGGATGCCGCGGATGCCGGCACGCGCCGAGATCTCCTGGTGCTGATCGGTGTTCAGCTTCCCCAGCCGCGCCTCTTGCGCCAGCACCTTCGCAGCCTTGGCGAATTCCGGGGCCATCGCCCGGCACGGGCCGCACCAGGGCGCCCAGTAATCGACGAGAACCGGAAGGCTGTCGCCCCGCGTCATCTTGTCATGGGTGGCAGCGTCCAGTTCGGCGACCTCGCCATTTACGAGGACGGCCCCGCAGACCCCGCATTTGGGCGCATCGCCCAATCGGGACGCGGGCACACGATTCGCCTGGCCACAGGCGGTGCAGGTCAGTTTCAGGGCATCGGCTACAGGCATGGCAGACCTCACAGCTAGTCAGCTTTGAAGATGTGTTCGCTACAGAGGTTGCGCAAGGGGGCAGGCATGAGGCGTCAGAGAAAATCCTCTTCCTCGCCCGCGACGTCGATGCCGAGCGCGTCGAGGCCGGCTTCCAGGTTCTCGGCCAGATGCGGCATGCCCATCAGGTAATCGGCCGTGGGGGTCGTGGCCTCGGCAACCGCGGTGGCCACGGCCTCGTCAAAGTCCTCGGGTTCGAAGGCGCCCCGACCGACCCAGGCGACCGCGGTCAGTTGCGCCTTTTCATCATCGTTCAGCGCATCGATGAACGCATGCAGCTCGGCGTCACCGACGCCGGCCTCGCGCGCCAGGTAGATGACATGCACGACCTTCTGCGGGCTGATTTCCAGCATGGCGGGCCTCCCTTTCCGGGACCATGGTCGCGCATGCCGCGCCCCGGCGCAAGCGATGCGTCAAGGGATAGCTGCCCCAATCGCCCAGACTGTCAATCCATGCGCCAGAGCCCCGGCAAGCGTCGCCAGCACGACCGAACGGCCTGCGGCATAGGCAGCGAGCACTGCCAGCGTGCCCACCGCGACCGGCGCGAACGCGCGCATCTCGGGCGACAGCGTCGGCAGGATCGCCGCGACGAACAGCGTGGCGATGGCGGCGGGTCCGGTGGCCGACAGGAACCGCTCCAGCCAGCCGCTGGCGGCCATGCGGTCGCTGCGCAGGATCACCGGCAGGGCGCGGAAGGCCCAGTTCGCGGCCCCGGCCATCAGGGCGACGGTCAGCAGCTCCCAGTTCATCGGCGCACCAGCCCGGCCAGCGCCCCGGCCAGCATCCCCATCAGGATGCCGCTGGTCGCGCTGATGGCCAGCGTCGCCGCCACCGTCACCAGGCCTGCCACCGCGATGACGGGCAACTGGCGACGGCTGAGGATCGACAGGAGCAGAGCGAGGAACAGGGCCGGCAACATGAAGCCGAGGCCGGCACTGAGCGCGGGCCAGCCGTCCAGCGCGCCGCCCCCGGCCAGCGCCCCGACGACCGTGCCACCGACCCAGGCCGCATAGGCCCCGATCCCGAGGCCCGACATCCAGGCCTCGGAGAACCGCTGCCCGCGGGCCAGCGCGCCCAGCGCCTGGCCGAAGACCTCGTCGGTCAGGCCGAAGGCCCAGGCCCAGGCATGGCGGGTCGAGGCGCCCTCCCCGGCCTCGCGCATCAGGGCGGGGCCGTAAAGCACATGGCGCAGGTTCATCGCGATCAGGGTGAAGGCCGTGACCAGGACCGGCGCCGCGCTGGACAGGAGCGCAAGCGCCAGGAACTGCGAGGCCCCGGCATAGATCAGCAGCGACAGGGCAAAGGCCTCGGTCGCGGTAAACCCGGCACGGGTCGCGGCCACGCCGAAAGAGAAGGCGATCGGAAAGTAGCCCAGGACGATGGGCAGGCTTGCGGCCAGTCCGGCAAGGAAGGTGGGCTTGGTCGCGGTCATCACCGGGCAGGGCTAGCGCGGGCGGGGGGCTTTGGTCAATGGCCGGTTCCGCTCTGGAAAGCCTGACTTGTGGCTGCCGTCCCGGCCCGCCACCCTGACCCGAGCCAGCCCCCAGCCAAAGGACCGGAACATGCGCCTTCCCACCCTTGCCGCGGTCGTCGCAACGGCCACCTTCGCCCCCGCCCATGCCCAGGTCCGCGAGATCCCCGGAACCGGGTTCGAGGCCGGCAACTGGATCGGGGGCGCCTATACGGATGCCGACGGCAAGTTCTCGTACTGCTACGCCACGGTCAGCTACATGAACGGCCAGACGCTCTGGCTGGGGCTTTATCCCAACGACACCCTGTCGATCCTGCTTTCGCAGCCGGATGTCCGGTTCAAGCCGGGACAGACCTTCGAGCTCTGGGTGATGATGGAAACCGGCCTGCCGATGATCGGCAAGGGCGAAGCCTGGGACGAGACTTACGGCGGGATCACCTACACGGGGATCGAGGCGACGGTCGATTTCCTGAACAGCGGCCGCTACCTGCGGATGCTGGGCATGGGAATCGACGACGGGTTCGACGTGGATGGCATCGGCCCGGCGCTGGTGCAGGCGCAGGACTGCCTGGCCAGGCAGGGCGCGGCGGCCGGCCGGCTGCCGGGAGGCGAGCCCGCAGTCAAGTCGCCGCCCGCCGTGCCGGGCCTGACCAAACCCAGGACCAGCGGCATCGGCGCGGAGGGGGGCGCTTCACCCCGACCCGGGGGTGCCTTGGGCACCCCCGTGCCGAAACCGCAACCCTGACGGCAGGACCAACCCCAGGAATTTTCGACGAAAATTCCTGGGCTGCGCCTATTCCGCGGCTTCGGCGTAGGCTTCGACCGGCGGACAGGTGCAGACCAGGTTCCGGTCGCCATAGACGTTGTCCACCCGCCCGACCGGCGGCCAGTACTTGTCCACCCGGAACGACCCCGGCGGGAAGCAGCCCGTCTCGCGGCTGTACTTGCGGTCCCACTCGCCCACCAGCGCGGCTACCGTGTGCGGGGCATGGCGCAGCGGGCTGTCCTCGGCCGCGATCTCGCCCTTCTCGACCGCGCGGATCTCCTCGCGGATCGACAGAAGCGCGGTGATGAAGCGGTCGATCTCGGCCTTGGTCTCGGATTCGGTCGGTTCCACCATCAGCGTCCCCGCCACGGGCCAGGACATGGTCGGCGCGTGGAAACCGTTGTCGATCAGACGCTTGGCGATGTCGTCCACGGTGACGCCCGCCTCGGCAAAGGGGCGGGTGTCGAGGATGCATTCATGCGCGACGCGGCCCTTGTTGCCCATGAAGAGGATCGGGTAGTGCCCGGAAAGCCGCGCCGCGATGTAGTTCGCGTTCAGGATCGCCACGCGGGTTGCCTGGGTCAGCCCCGGCCCTCCCATCATCAGGCAATAGGCCCAGCTGATCAGCAGGATCGAGGCCGATCCATAGGGCGCCGCCGACACGGTGCCCTGGTCGGTGCTCTTCAGCCCGCCGCCTTCGGGATTGTCCGTTTCCGGATGCCCCGGCAGATACGGCGCGAGATGGGCCTTCACACCGATCGGCCCCATGCCCGGCCCCCCGCCGCCATGCGGGATGGCGAAGGTCTTGTGCAGGTTCAGGTGGCTCACGTCGCCGCCGATCTCGCCGGGTTTCACGAGGCCCACGAGCGCGTTCATGTTCGCCCCGTCGATATAGACCTGCCCGCCGTGGTCATGGGTGATCCGGCAGATCTCGCGCACCGTTTCCTCGAACACGCCATGGGTAGAGGGGTAGGTGATCATGCAGGCCGCCAGCCTGTCGCCCGCCGCCTCGGCCTTGGCGCGGAAATCCTCGACATCCACGTCGCCGTTCGGCGCCGACTTCACCACGACCACCTCCATCCCCGCCATCTGCGCCGAGGCCGGGTTGGTGCCATGCGCCGAGGTCGGGATCAGGCAGACCTTGCGGTCGTGGTCGCCCCGCGCCCGGTGGTAGGCGAGGATGGTCAGAAGCCCCGCATATTCCCCCTGCGCGCCCGAGTTCGGCTGCATCGAAAAGGCGTCGTAGCCGGTGATCTCGCACAGCTTCCGGCTGAGGTCATTGATCGCCTCGTGATACCCCGCCGCCTGGTCGCGCGGGACGAAGGGGTGCAGGGACGAAAATTCCGGCCAGGTGATCGGCATCATCTCGGCCGCCGCGTTCAGCTTCATCGTGCAGGAGCCGAGCGGGATCATCGCCCGGTCGAGCGCCAGATCGCGGTCGGACAGCCGGCGCATGTAACGCATCATTTCCGACTCGGCCCGGTTCATGTGGAAGACCGGATGGGTCAGATAGTCCGACGTGCGCAGCATTTCTTCCGGGAAGCCCAGGGTGGCGCGGTGCGGCGGCACGCCGTCGATCCCGAAGGCGCGCAGGACCTTGACCAGCACCCTTTCGTCGGTGGTCTCGTCGAGGCTGATGCCCACCCGGTCGTTGCCGATCTTGCGGAAGTTCAGCCCCTCGTTGCGGGCGGCCGCAAGGATGCCGGCCTGACCGACGCCGACCTCGATGGTTATCGTGTCGAAAAAGGCCTTCGGGTCAACCTTCGCCCCCGCTGCCTTCAGCGCACGGGCAAGCCGCTGGGTCAGGAAGTGCACCCGTTCCGCAATCGCGCGCAGGCCCTTCGGCCCGTGGAACACCGCATACATCGAGGCCATGACGGCCAGAAGCGCCTGCGCCGTGCAGACGTTCGAGGTGGCCTTCTCGCGCCGGATGTGCTGCTCGCGGGTTTGCAGGGACAGCCGGTAGGCCTTGTTCCCCTGCGCGTCGATCGACACCCCGACGATCCGGCCCGGCATCTGCCGCTTGTGGGCATCCTTCACCGCCATGAAGGCCGCATGCGGCCCGCCATAGCCCATCGGCACGCCAAAGCGCTGCGCGCTGCCGATGGCGATGTCCGCCCCCATCGCACCCGGTTCCTTCAGCATGCACAGCGCGAGGAGGTCCGTCGCCATGATCGCAATGGCCCCCGCCGCGTGCAGCGAAGCGATGCGCTGGGTGAAGTCGGTTACATGGCCGTAGCTGGAGGGATACTGGAAGATCGCGCCGAAGACCTGCTTCGGATCAAGCTTGCGGACATCGTCCTCGATGATCTCGATCCCCAGGGGAAGCGCCCGGGTCTTGATGACGGCGATGGTCTGGGGATGGCAGAAGCGGTCGACGAAAAAGGCTTTCGCCTTCGATTTCGCCACCCGCTCGGCCATCGTCATGGCTTCCGCCGCCGCCGTCGCCTCGTCCAGCAGGCTGGCGTTCGCCACGTCCAGGCCGGTCAGGTCACAGACCATGGTCTGGAAATTCAGGAGAGCCTCGAGCCGGCCCTGCGCGATCTCGGGCTGATAGGGCGTGTAGGCCGTGTACCAGGCCGGGTTCTCCAGGATGTTCCGCTGGATCGCCGGTGGCGTCACGGTGCCGTAGTAGCCCTGGCCGATCAGCGAGGTCATCACGCGGTTCTTCGCAGCGACCTCCTTCATCCGGGCCAGCAGCTCATGCTCGGCAAGCGGAGCCCAGGTCAGCGGCTGGGATTGCCGGATCGACGGCGGCACGGTCTGGTCGATGAGTTCGTCCAGGGTTCGGACACCGACGGCGGCCAGCATCTCCTCCATCTCGACCGGCGAGGGACCGATGTGGCGGCGGTTGGCAAAGTCGTAGGGGTTGTAGTCTGTGGGCGTGAAGGTCATGGCGCGGGCCTCTGGCATGGGGCGGACAAATTCCTTCGAAGGAATTTGCAAAACTTTTCGAAAAGTTTTGCCCGGCGCGAGGTCCACACCGGGCGCGGTGCAGGTCAGCCGATCAGGTCCTGATACTCGTCCTCGTCCATGAACTGGTCGAGGACCGACAGGTCATCGACCCGCATCTTGAAGAACCAGGCGGCGCCCGTCGGGTCCTCGTTCACCAACCCAGGGTTGTCCACCAGCTTCTGGTTCACCGCGACGATCTCGCCGTCCACCGGGGCCAGGATGTCGCTTGCCGCCTTGACGCTTTCGATCACGCAGACCTCGTCGCCCTCGGCCACCTGCGTCTCGGGCTCGGGCAGTTCCACGAAGACCACGTCGCCCAGCTGGGTCGCGGCATGTTCGGTGATGCCGACGACCACGAGGTCACCCTCGACGCGCAGCCATTCATGTTCCTTGGTGTATTTCATCGGTCAGTCCTCAGAGCTTGTAGGTTGTCGGTTGGAACGGCATCTCGGTCACGGTCACGGGCAGGCGCTTGCCGCGCACCTCGCCCATGAGTTCGGTGCCGATGCTAGCATGGGCGCGGGCAACATAGCCCATCGCAATCGGAGCATTCACCGAAGGTCCGAACCCGCCGGAGGTCACTTTTCCGACAGGCGTACCATCCGGGGCGAAAAGCTCCACGCCCTCGCGCATCGGCGCGCGGCCTTCGGGCCTCAGGCCGACACGGAGCCGCGCCGGCCCCTCGGCCAGTTCCCGCAGGATCCGCTGCGCACCCGGGAAACCGCCCTCGCGCGCGCCGCCCGCGCGGCGGGACTTCTGGATCGCCCAGGTCAGGTTGGCCTCGACCGGGCTGGTCGCGGTGTCGATGTCATGGCCGTAGAGGCAAAGCCCCGCCTCCAGTCGCAGGCTGTCGCGCGCGCCAAGGCCGATCGGGGCCACTCCGGATTGGGCCAGCAGCCGTCGCGCGAAGGCCTCCGCCTGCGCCTCGGGGACCGAGACCTCGAAACCGTCCTCGCCGGTATAACCCGACCGGCTGACCCAGATCTCGCCGATCACCCGGTGATCCATGAAGCGCATCGCGGCGACGCCCGGGACGAGCGCCTCGAGCGCCGCCTCGGCCCCCGGGCCCTGGAGCGCAAGGAGCGCCCGGTCGGTCACCGGTTCCACCGCAACCCCCGGCATCATCGCCGTCATGTGGGCGATGTCCGCCGCCTTGCAGGCCGCGTTGACCACGACATACAGGTGATCCCCGCGGTTGGTGAACATCAGGTCGTCGAGGATCCCGCCCGCGTGATTGGTGAAGAGGCCATACCGCTGCCGCCCTTCGGCGAGACCAAGGACGTCGACCGGCATCAGCGCCTCGAAGGCAAGCTTCAGCTCGTCGATCGTCCCCTTCGGCCGCAGGATGACCTGGCCCATGTGGCTGACATCGAACAGACCCGCCGCAGCGCGCGTGTGCAGATGTTCCTTCAGCACCCCCTCGGGGTACTGAACCGGCATCCGGTAGCCCGCGAAGGGCACCATCTTGCCGCCCAATTCTTCATGCAGGGCCTCCAGCCCCAGGTGAAGAAGCTCCTGCTCTTCCAGGTCGGCCATGGCCGCCCCTCCCATGTCTGGCCGGAGAAACGCACCGGCACCGTCAGGCGGGCCAATCCCCACCCCTCGATGCCCCCTCTGTCCCTGCACCCCAAGGTGCGCCTGAGATCGTTATCCCTTCGGCGTCCCGGACCCGGCCGGGAACTCTCCAGAGTCTGTCGTCAGCTACGGTCCCTTGCGCCTGAGAGTTTACCGGGGCGGTTGCTCCTTCGGCACCGACGGCCCTGTTGAGCCCGACGGATTCTCCCGAACCTGACAGCGTCTGATTAGCCCATCGCCCCGCGGGCGGGCAAGCGAAAAACGGGATACGATGGTATGCCGCGCGGTCCCCGAAGGTGGCGGATCAGGACGCCAGCAGCACCCGCGTCTCGTAGTCCTTCAGCGTCATCCGCGCGGCCTGGCAGGATCCGGCCCCTTCGCGCTCAGGGCACGATCGCAGCATTTCTGCACGCTGCGCATCGGGGATGCCCGCAATCCCATGCCGGCTCGGCTGATGACTTTCCAGCCAGAGCCCCTGCGTCCGCACGATCTGATGGCGATCAAACATGATCTGCACATAGGTCAACGCCTGCATCCGCTGTCTGACGTTGCGCCATCCGAGGAGCTGGATGGCGGGAACCAGCACCTCTTCGGCGCCGAAAAGCAGCTCGCAGACGGCGCCACCGAACAGGACCCGGTGCTGCGGCGAGACCCGGATCACGCGTTCCGGCAGACCGGGACCAAGGGCGCCGGGCGGGATTTCGACCGGCTTCAGGCCGGGATCGGCCAGAACCTCGGCCAGCCCGACCGCACGCCGGGCGATCCGGCGGACAGGCTGCGGCCCATCGTCCAGCGTCAGGACCGGATCGCCGGGGCGCAGGCTTGCGACCGGGCGCGGCCCCTCGGGCGTCTCGATCAGGGTGCCGGCGGAAAAGCAGGGAATGAGGTGCTCGATCTCGGCAAGGCTCATCGCGCCGGGGACCGCACCTGACCGGTCATGGAAGGTGACAAGGCCGGTGTTCCGGTCCCCGCCGATGCAGTTCACCCGGCCCCCGGACCAGTCGTTTCCCAGAAGATCCAGCCGACCGTGGTCGCCGCGACCGCCGCCGCCGTCTGCACTGTCGCCCCCGGAGACGTCTCCGTCCCCCACAACGAAGACGTCACGACGCTCGCCCGCGAACGGCTTCTCGGTTCCGGCGCCGCAAGGGATGACGTGGTCGCGATCCCCACCTTCGGTCGGGTCGCCCGGCGCCGCGCCCTGGCGCGAAGCGTTGCTGACCAGCTCGGGCAGTCTGTGGCCGGTCTTTGCCATCGACACCTCCTCGTCCGTTGCGGGATCGGTTTAGCATCAAGCCGTTGACCGGAACTTAACACGAACGTCCGCGCAGCGATGTGCCGTTCAGACGCGCCGTGCGCCGGGGCCGGCCATCGGTTCCGTCTCGGGCAGCGATCCGGTGCGACCGGGGCCGGGCGTGACGGCAGGGGCCCGGATCGCCACCAGGGCCAGCCAGGCCGCGGCCAGCCCGAAGATCACCCCGCCGATGGCCTGCCCGACCAGCACGCCCTGCGCCCCCCAAAGACTGCCAAGCCACAGGGCCAGCGGGACGGTCCCCAGCGTGTGCCGGCCCCAATTCACCACCGTGGACCAGAAGGGTCGCCCGAGATTGTTGCAGACCGCATTGCCGACGAAGATCATCCCGTTGAAGAACCACAGCAACGCCAAGGGCCCGCAGAACAGGTAGACCAGGTCGCGTGTCAGCCCCTCGGCCCGGAACGCATCCGCGATCGGAGCCCGCAGCGCGAAAAGCAGGGCCGAGACCACCAGGATCACCAGTCCGGTAAACACCAGCCCGTCCAGGAAGGCCCGACGCACCCGGTCCATCCGGCCGGCCCCGAAGTTCTGCCCGATGATCGGCCCGATGGCACCGGAGAGCGCGAAGATCACCCCGAAGGCTACGGGTGTCAGGCGACCCGCGATCGCCATGCCCGCCACCGCCGCCTCGCCATAGGTGCTGGTGGCGCGGGTGACGAAGGCCTGGCCCACGGGCGTTGCCACCTGGGTCAGGATCGCAGGCACCGCGATCGCCCAGACCGGCCCCATGTCGGCCACCACCTGTCCCGGCGTCGGCCGGTCGAACCCGCCGTATTTCGCCGTGATCGGCCGCAGCGCCATCACCGCGATCACCACCCGCGCGGCCACGCTCGCCAGCGCGGCCCCGGTCAGTTCCCACCCCAGGCCGAAGATCAGGATCGGGTCCAGCACCGCCGTCGCCACCGCCCCCCAGACCGTGGCCATCATCGCCGCCCGCGCATCGCCATGGCTGCGCAGGATCGCCCCGCCCACCATGCCCACCATCAAGAGGGGCTGCGAAGGCACCACGATGGCCAGGAAATGCACCGCCAGGTCATGCGTCTCGCCCGTGGCGCCCAGAAGGCTGACCAACGGCGACAGCGCCAGCCAGACCACCGCCGCGAACAGCGAGCCGAAGACGAAGCCCAGCACCAGCCCGGTCGTCGCCTTCTCGCGCGCCAGCGCCGGATCGCGCGCGCCCAGCGCCCGTGCGACTAGGGCGCCCACGGCGATCGACATGCCGATCCCGAAACTCGTGGTGAAGAAAAGGATCGCCCCGGCATAGCCGATCGCCGCCGCCAGCTCCTCGCGCCCCAGAAGGGCGATGTAGACCATGTTGACCAGATCGACGACGAAGACCGCCATCAGCCCGACCGACGAGGTCAGAGCCATCACCGACACATGCCGGAACAGGTTCCCCTCGACGAACTTCGCCTGCGGCCCGGCCATGTGCCAGCCCCTTCTTCCGTTCCCAAATATCCTCGGGGGTCCGGGGGCAGACGGCCCCCGGCGGTTGCCCGAGGGCTCAGACGCTCGGCACCTTGCGCAGAAGCGGCATGACTTCGGCCATCTCGGGCCCAGCGTCGCGCCCCGTGAGCGCCCGGCGCAGCGGGCGGAACAGATCCTTGCCCTTGCGGCCCGTGGCCTCTTTTACAGCGGCCGTCCACTCGCCCCAGGTTCCCTGCGTCCAGGGCTTCGGCGGCAGCATCGCCAGGGCCTGCCGGACAAAGTCGCGGTCGGCCTCGTCCACCACCGGCTCGGCCCCGTCGCGGAACAGCGTCCACCAGTCGCCCAGATCGGCCAGCACCGTGATGTTGCCCTTGGCCACCGCCCAGAAGGCCTCGGCCTCGGCCTCCGGCACGCCCAGCGCCGCGATCCGGTCCTTGACGGCCGCGAAGGGCAGCGACTGGACATGGTGGCGGGTCAGCGGGAACAGGTCCTCGGCGTCGAACTTGGTCGGCGCGGTCCCGAAGGAGCCCACGTCGAACCCGGCGATCAGCTCCTCCATGCTCGAGGCCAGTTCCACCGGCTTCGACGACCCCAGCCGCGCCATCAGCGACAGAAGCGCCATCGGCTCCACCCCCCGCGCCCGCAGGTCGCGCAAGGACAGAACCCCCAGCCGCTTGGACAGTTCCTCGCCCTGCGGCCCGGTCAGGAGGGAATGGTGCGCGAAGGTCGGCGGCGTGCCGCCCAGCGCCTTCATGATCTGGATCTGCGTCGCGGTGTTCGTCACATGGTCCGCCCCCCGCACGATGTGGGTCACGCCCATGTCCACGTCGTCCACCGACGAGGCGAAGGTATAGAGCACCTGGCCATCCGCCTTGATCAGCACCGGGTCCGAAACCGAGGCCGCATCAATGGAAATCGGCCCGATGATCCCGTCGGTCCATTCGATCCGCTCCTGGTCCAGCTTGAAGCGCCAGTAGCCCTGCCGCCCCTCGGCGCGGTAGGCGGCCTTCTGGTCCTCGGTCAGGCTGAGGGCGGCCCGGTCATAGACCGGGGGCTTGCCCATGTTCAGCTGCTTCTTGCGCTTCAGGTCCAGCTCCACCGGCGTCTCGAAACATTCGTAGAACCGCCCCGCGGCCTTCAGTTGCTCGGCGGCCTCGGCATAGCGGGCAAGCCGCTTCGACTGCTGCTCGACCCGGTCCCAGGTCAGACCCAGCCAGGTCAGATCCTCCTTCAGCCCGTCGATGTATTCCTGCTTCGAGCGTTCCTGGTCGGTGTCGTCCAGCCGCAGGATGAAGGTGCCGCCGTTCTGCCGCGCGATGAGGTAGTTCATCAGCGCGGTGCGCAGGTTGCCGACATGGATCCAGCCGGTGGGCGAGGGGGCAAAGCGGGTGGTGACGGTCATCGGGGCGGCTCCTTGAACCGCCCTTCCCTGTCACAAGCCCCCGGATTTGTCCAGTTGACCCGCCGCACAGTCCCGGTCCGCGGCAGCGCCGCCGTCGGGGGTTCGATGCCCCCGGCGGCGGCTCCCCCTACGGCCGCCGCACATTCCGGTTGACATAGTCCGCTTTTTACTTAACAAAGCAAGTATCAACCGGGCCGCACCGATGCCGCATATCCAGATCGACTATTCCCCGAACCTGGAAGACCGCCTCGACATCGCGGGCCTCTGCCGGACCTTGCGCGATGCCGCCGCCGCGACGGGGATCCTGCCGCTCGCCGGGATACGCGTCCGCGCCACGGCCTGCACCCATGTCGTGATCGCCGACGGCAACCCGGACCACGCCTTCCTCGACATCTCGCTCCGGCTTCGCGGCGGGCGCAGCGCCGAGGACAAGGCCCGCGCCACGGCCGAGATCTTCGCCGCCGCCGAAACCTTCTGCGCCGAGGTCCTTGCCACCTCCTCCTTCATGCTGTCCTTCGAGATGCGCGACATCGACCCCGCACTTTCGCCCAAGACCTCCTCCATCCGCCGCTACCTGCCGGGAGACAGCCAGTGACCGACCTAGCCACCCATCAGGCGAAACTTGCCGGCCACCTCGCGCGCTTCCGCGCGGGCGGCATCCTTAACCTGATCGACGGGCAGGACGTGGCGGGGGAGGACTGGTTCGAGACCCGCTCTCCGGTCGATGAAAGCCTGATCGCCCGCGTGGCGTTGGGCACGGTCGAGACGGTGGACCGCGCGGCAAAGGCGGCGAAGACGGCCTTCCCTGCCTGGGCGGCCCTGCCGGGCGACAAACGCAAGGCGATCCTGCACCGCATCGCCGACCTCATCGAGGCTCGCGCCGAGGAAATCGCGCTCTGCGAATGCTGGGACACCGGGCAGGCCTGGCGCTTCATGTCCAAGGCCGCCCTGCGCGGGGCCGAGAATTTCCGCTTCTTCGCCGACCTCGCCCCCGGAGCGCGGGACGGGAAAAGCCTGCCCACGCCCGACCACCTGAACGTCACTTCGCGGCATCCGATCGGCCCGGTGGGGGTCATCACCCCGTGGAACACGCCCTTCATGCTGTCCACCTGGAAGATCGCCCCGGCGTTGGCCGCCGGCTGCACGGTCGTCCACAAGCCGGCCGAGTTCTCGCCGCTGACCGCGCGCCTTCTGGCCGAGATCTGCCACGAGGCCGGCCTGCCCCCCGGCGTCCTGAACCTGGTCAACGGCATGGGCGAAGGCGCGGGCCGGGCGCTGACCGAACACCCGGACATCCGCGCCATCGCCTTCGTCGGCGAAAGCCGCACCGGCAGCGCGATCATGCGCCAGGGGGCCGAGACACTGAAACGGGTCCACTTCGAACTCGGCGGCAAGAACCCGGTCATCGTGTTCGAGGATGCCGATCTCGATCGGGCGCTCGATGCGGCGATCTTCATGATCTATTCGCTGAACGGCGAACGCTGCACCTCCTCCAGCCGGCTCCTCGTGCAGGACTCGATCGCCGACAGCTTCCACGCCCGGCTGGTGGAGCGGGTGAACCGCATCCGCGTCGGCCACCCGCTGGACCCGGCGACCGAGGTTGGGCCGCTGATCCACGAGACCCATTTCGACAAGGTCGCGTCCTATGTGGCGCTCGGCCGTGCCGAGGGCGCGACGCTCGCCGCAGGCGGCACGCGCGTCGGCGAGACCGGCTGGTTCCTCCGCCCGACCCTCTTCACCGGGGCCCGCCCCGACATGCGCATCGCCCAGGAAGAGGTGTTTGGCCCCTTCCTGACCTCGATCCGCTTCAAGGACGAGGCAGAGGCGCTGTCCATCGCCAACGGGGTTGCCTATGGCCTGACGGGCTATGTCTGGACCAACGACCTGACTCGCGCTCTCCGCTTCAGCGACCGGCTGGAAGCCGGGATGATCTGGGTGAACTCGGAAAACGTCCGCCACCTGCCCACCCCATTCGGCGGGGTCAAGGCCAGCGGCATCGGCCGCGACGGCGGCGACTGGTCGTTCGAATTCTACATGGAACAGAAGAACGTGGCCTTCGCGCTGGGATCGCACCGGATCCCGCGTCTCGGCGCCTGAGGAGGAGGACCGATGCCCATTCCCGCCCCGAACCTGACCCCGCCCTTCAACATCGTCCGCCTCAGCCATGTCGAGCTGCGCGTCACCGACCTGGCCTGGAGCCGCGCCTATTACGTCGATACGCTGGGCCTTCAGGTCACGCACGAAGTCCCCGACGCGCTTTACCTGCGCGGGATGGAGGAGCGCGGGCATCACTCGATGATCCTGCGCCGTGCGGCGGAGCCTTCGGTGGGCACCCTCGGCTTCAAGGTCTGGTCGGAAGAGGACCTCGACCGCGCCGCGCACTGGTTCGCGGGCCGGGGCCTGCCGGTCGCCTGGACCGAACGCCCCTTCATGGGGCGGGTGCTGGCCACGCGCGACCCCTGGGGCGTGCCGCTGGAGTTCTATGCGAAGATGGACCGTCTGCCCCCGATCCATCAGCAGTATCGGCTTTATCGCGGGGTCAAGCCGCTGCGCATCGACCATTTCAACCTGTTCTCATCGAATGTCGATCAGGCGGTGGCCTTCTACGGCGACATGGGCTTCCGCGTCACCGAATACACCGCCGACGAGGAGACGGGCCGCACCTGGGCCGCCTGGATGCACCGCAAGGGCGGGGTGCATGACATCGCCTTCACCAACGGCACCGGGCCGCGGCTGCATCACACCGCCTTCTGGGTGCCGACCCCCCTGAACATCATCGACCTTCTCGACCTGATGTCCACCACCGGCTACCTTGCCCATATCGAACGCGGACCGGGCCGTCACGGCATCTCGAACGCCTTCTTCCTGTACATTCGCGACAAGGACGGGCACCGGACGGAGCTCTACTGCTCGGACTACCAGACCTGCGACCCGGACCTGGAACCGATCAAGTGGGACCTGAAGGATCCGCAGCGCCAGACGCTCTGGGGCGCCCCGGCGCCGCGCTCCTGGTTCGAGCTGGGGTCCGCCTTTGACGGCGCGGCGCTGGCCGAGAGCGACCTGAAGGCCACCCCGATCGTCGCGCCATGACCGGCAATCTCGTCACCTTCACCGCGAACGGGCGGCAGCTCTGGGGCGTGACCGCGCCGGGCGGGGTGGTCGCGCTGTCGGACGAGTTCCCCCAGTGGCAAACGTTGCGCTGCGTGATCGAGGCCGGGGCCATCGACCGGGTGCTGAACGCCGCCGCCGGCCGCCCGGCCAGCCATGCCGAGGGCAGCTTCGCCTGGGACATCCCCGTGCCCGACCCCGAGAAGATCATCTGCGTCGGCGTCAACTTCCCCGACCGCAACGCCGAATACCGCGACGGGCAGGAGGCGCCGGCCTTCATGTCGCTCTTCCCCCGCTTTGCCCGCAGCTTCACCGGGCATGGCGCGCCCCTGATCCGCCCGCCGGAAAGCGACCAGCTCGACTACGAAGGCGAGATCGCCGTCGTCATCGGCACGGCAGGTCGCCGCATCCCCGAGGCGCAGGCGCTGTCCCATATCGCCGCGCTGACGTTGTGCAACGAAGGCACGATCCGCGACTGGGTGCGACATGCCAAGTTCAACGTCACGCAAGGCAAGAACTGGGAGCGCTCGGGCGCCATGGGGCCCTGGCTCGTGCCCTTCCGCGACCCGGCGCAGATCCTCGACATCGCGCTGGAGACCCGCGTGAACGGCGCGCCGCGCCAGTCGGACCGCACCGGGCGGATGCTCTTCCCGGTGGCACGGCAGATCGCCTATATCTCGACCTTCACCACGCTGGTGCCGGGGGACATCATCGTCACCGGCACGCCCACCGGCGCAGGCGCGCGGCTGGAGCCTCCGGTCTGGCTGAAACCGGGCGACGTGGTCGAGGTCAGCGCCGAGGGGATCGGGACGCTGCGCAACGGGGTGGCCGACGAATGAACGGGCCCGAGATCGAAGCCGCCGCCGAGATGCTGTTTCAGGCCGAACGGACCGGCCGGCAATGCGGGCTGTTGTCGCTTCTCCATCCGGGGATGACGCTGGACGAGGCCTATGCCGTGCAGGCGGCGCTGGTCGCGCGCAAACGCGCGGCGGGGGCGCGGGTCATCGGCTGGAAGATCGGCCTGACCAGCCGCGCCATGCAGCAGGCGCTGGGGATCGACACACCCGATTCCGGCGTGCTTATGGACGACATGCTGTTTGCCCATGGCGCGACCGTGCCGAGGGGCCGCTTCATCCAGCCCAGGGTGGAGGCCGAGATCGCCTTTGCCACCCGCGCCCCCCTGCACGGGCTGGAGGTGACGCGCGACGAGGTGCTGGCCGCGACCGACTGGGTGGCCCCCGCGCTCGAGATCCTCGACACCCGCATCCTGCGCGCCGATCCGGCGACGGGCCGGGCGCGGATCATCACCGACACGGTCAGCGACAATGCCGCCAATGCCGGGATCGTGCTGGGACCCGAACGCCATGCCGCCGATGCCTTCGACCTGCGCTGGGTCGGAGCCATCGTCACCCGCGACGGGGTGGTCGAGGAAACCGGCCTCGGGGCAGGCGTGCTGAACGATCCGGTGACCGGGATCCTTTGGCTGGTCCATCGCCTGGCCCGCTATGGCGAGGGGGTCGAGGCTGGTCAGATCCTGCTTTCCGGGTCCTTCATCCGGCCCGTCGAGGCCCCGCCCGGCAGCCGGTTCCACGCCGATTTCGGCCCCTTCGGTGCGGTCGGGCTGGCCTTCGGCTGAGGCGCCGCCCAGGCTCCGCCCCTGCCGCGGCAAAATGCGTTGCCCGCCCCTTCAACCCCACGGAATTCCTTCCTATCTCTGACGGATGACGAATCCCGCACCCGACAGCATCGCCCCCTCGCTCGCCTTCATCGAACAGCTGGCGCACGAGGCGGTTTCCACCTTGCCCGAACCCTTCCGCGAACCCGCGACCCATGTCCGCCTGCGGGTCGAGGAGTTTCCCGACGACACCATGCTGGAGGAGCTGGACATCGAGGATGCCTTCGACCTGACCGGCCTCTACGACGGCATCCCGCTGACCGAGAAATCCACCGCCGAGCAGGTGACGCGCCCCGATGTCATCTGGCTATTCCGCCGTCCGATCCTCGACGAATGGGCCGAACGCGGCGATGTCTCGATCCAGGATCTGGTCGGGCATGTCGTGGTGCACGAACTGGCGCATCATTTCGGCTGGACCGACGACCAGATCGCCGCCATCGACCGCTGGTGGGAATAAGTGGGTTCCCGGCCCTGATGCACAGGGCATGTGCAGAAG
This sequence comes from Tabrizicola flagellatus, assembly GCF_008271465.1. Lineage (GTDB taxonomy): Bacteria > Pseudomonadota > Alphaproteobacteria > Rhodobacterales > Rhodobacteraceae > Tabrizicola > Tabrizicola flagellata. The sequence goes on from NZ_VMDU01000006.1 coordinate 55,066, forward strand.
CGCCCCCGAGATGACGGCCCTGTGACCTGCCGCAGGCGGAAGCCGGCCTATCCTTCCGCTATCAACAGCATGGAGGATACCATGACCGACCACGTCGCGGGCCGCACCACCGGCCTGTCCCGCCGTCAGGCCCTGTTCGCCACGGCAACCCTGCCCCTTGCCGCCACCCTGCCCCTGCCCGCCGCGGCGCAGGAGAAGATGCAGGGCTCGGGCTTCGCGCCCTGGAACCGCTTCAAGCTGGGCGCCTTCGAGGTCACGACGCTGCTCGCCGGCACCCGCGCCGGCGACAATCCGCAGGAAACCTTCGGCACCAACGCCTCCCCCGAAGACTTTGCCGCGCTGTCGGCGGCAAACTTCATCCCCGCCGACCGGACGCAGAACTTCTTCACGCCCACCGTGGTGAATACCGGGGCCGAGATCGTGCTGTTCGACACCGGCCTTGCCGCCGAGGCCACGCTGGCCGCGCTGACCGCCGCCGGGATGACGCCGGACATGGTGGATGTCGTCGTGCTGACCCACATGCACGGCGACCATATCGGCGGGCTGATGGGCGCGGACGGCACCACGCCGACCTTCGCCAATGCGCGCTATGTCACCGGCGCCGCCGAGCACAACCACTGGTCGGGCGCTGCGAACGAAGGCTTCGACAGGAACGTGAAGCCCCTGAACGACAAGTTTGCCTTCCTCGACGATGGCGGCTCGGTTGCCTCGGGCATCACTGCAATGGCCGCCTTCGGCCATTCCCCCGGTCACATGGCCTATCAGGTGGAATCGGAAGGCCAGCGCCTGATGATCACCGCCGATACCGCCAACCACTATGTCTGGTCGTTGCAGAAACCCGACTGGGAGGTTCGCTTCGACATGGACAAGGCCGCCGCAGCAGCCACGCGCAAGCGGGTCTTCGGCCAGATCGCCGCCGACCGCATCCCCTTCATCGGCTACCACATGCCCTTCCCCGGCGTGGGCTATGTCGAGGCGATGGGCGAGGGCTTCCGCTATGTGCCCGCCAGCTACCAGCTGATGCTGAACGGCTGAGTGCGGGAGCCAGAATCCTTCGAAGGATTCTGGCAAAAGTTTTCGAAAACTTTTGCCCCCGGCCTCGCGTGCCGGGGGCGGTTCCATTTCGGCGCGAAGGGTTTATGATAGCGGTAACACGAACAGGTGCCGCATGACCCAAGCCCCGATCCTGACCCTGACGCTGAACCCCGCGCTCGACATGGCGACCGAGGTGCACGAGCTGATCCCCGGCCAGAAGCTGCGCTGCACCGAGCCCCTGCTCGATCCCGGCGGCGGCGGGCTGAACGTCAGCCGCGCGATCAAGGCGCTGGGCGGCGACAGCCTGGCGCTGGTGGCGATCGGCGGGCTGACCGGCGACCGGCTGGCCGGGCTGATCCGGGCGGAAGGCGTCACCTTCCTGTCCATCCTCGGCCCCGGCGAGACGCGCCAGTCGCTGACAGTGAACGAGGTGACCACCGGCAAGCAGTACCGCTTCATGTTGCCCGGTCCCGTCTGGGGCGAGGCGGAACGCGCCCGCGTCTTCACCCTTCTGCGCGCCACCGCGCGTCCCGGTGGGATCTCGGTGATCTCGGGCAGCCAGCCGCCGGGCGTGCCGGTCGATTTCCCGGCCCAGCTGGCGGCCTCGATGCCGGAATCGCGCGTGGTGCTCGACACCTCGGGCGCAACCCTGTCCGAGGCGGTGCGCCATCCGATCCCCGGGCTTGAGGTTCTGCGCATGGACGGCCCCGAGGGCGAAGAGCTTGCCGGGCGTCCGCTGCCCACGCTGCAGGATACCGCGGAATTCGCGCAGTCGCTGGTCCACAGGGGCGTCGCCAGGACGGTGATCGTGGCGCGCGGGGCCGAGGGCAACGTGCTGGCCGATGCCGGGCAGCGGCTCTTCGCGAGGGCCGCGAAGGTGCGCGTCAAGTCCACCGTCGGCGCCGGCGACAGTTTCGTCGCTGCCTTCGTCCTGGCCCTTGCCCGCGGCCAGTCCAACGCCGAGGCGCTGGCCATGGGATCGGCCGCGGCCTCGGCCGCCGTCACCACCGACGCGACCCAGCTCTGCCGGCCCGAGGACGTGATGCGGCTTCTGCCGGAATGCGTGGTCAGCGCCGCCTGACGGCCTGACCGGGCAAGCGCCCTTCCCTTGCCCTGCGCCCGCCGCTAAGTCTGGCCCATGCGCCAGACCCTGACCGAGATCTACGAGGCCCGCGTGGCAGCAGGCAGCCTGCGGGCCGATCCGGCCCAGCATGCCGTCCTGCCCCGGCTCGAGGCATTGCGCAGCTGGCTCGAGGCCAATGCCACCCGCCGCGTCGGCCTGTTCGCCGGCCTCTTCGCGAGGCCCGTCGCCCCGCCGCGCGGCCTTTACCTCTGGGGCGGGGTCGGGCGCGGCAAGTCGATGCTGATGGACCTCTTCACCGAGGCGACCGCCATCGAGCAGAAACGTCGCGTGCATTTCCACGCCTTCATGCAGGAGGTGCACCGCGGCATGCATGCCGCCCGGCAACGCGGGGTCGAGGACGCACTGGCCCCGGTCGCGGCCGAGATGGCACGCGACCTGCGCCTTCTGGCCTTCGACGAGATGCAGATCACCGACATCGCCGATGCCATGATCGTCGGCCGTCTGTTCGAAAAGCTCTTCGCCGCCGGCATCGTGATCGTCACCACCTCGAACCGCCCGCCGGTCGACCTCTACAAGGACGGGCTCAGCCGGGCGCTGTTCCTGCCCTTCATCGCGATGCTGGAGGAGAAGCTGGAGGTGGTGGAACTGGAAAGTCCGACCGACTATCGCCAGCACCGCCTGGAAGGCGCGCAGGTCTATTTCCACCCCGCTCGCACCGCCACGGCCGAGATCGCCGCGATCTGGACCGACCTGACCGGCGGCGCCCCGGAAGCCCCCCTTGCGCTGGAGGTCAACGGCCGCCAGGTCGTCCTGCCGCGCTTTGCCAGCGGGATCGGGCGCGCCAGCTTCTGGGACCTGTGCTCGAAACCGCTCGGGCCCGCCGACTATCTGGCCATTGCTCGCGCGGTCCGGGTGCTAATCCTGGAAGACATCCCGCAACTGTCCTCGGCGAACTACAACGAGGCGAAACGCTTCGTGACGCTGATCGACGCGCTCTACGAGGCGAAGGTCCGCCTGATCGCCTCGGCAGCCGACGTGCCGGAACGGCTTTACCTCGAAGGCGAGGGCTCGTTCGAATTCGAACGCACCGCCAGCCGCCTGCGCGAGATGCAGGGCGCGGACTGGGGCCATCAGCTGTGAGGTCAAGGGAAGGCACTCACCCGAAGCGGGGGCAGGACGCAATCGCCACACTCCAGCCGGGGGCCCCCCAGGATGAACGACCGCCCGAGCCCTCACGGCCGGCGTTCTGCCCGGCGCATGGCGCTGGATCGGGATGGGCGGCAAGGTGCGGAATGGCGCCTACTCTGGCTGGAACCCGGCGATCAGGCGGCGGAGACCAAGCAGCGCGCCGGCAGCAATCGCGGCAATCGTGACGGGCCCCGACCAGGCCAGCGTGGCGAATCCGGTGACGCCCTGTCCGACCGAGCAGCCCATCGCGACCACGCCGCCGATTCCCATCAGCGCAGCGCCGCCGACCTGGCGGCCCAGTTCCCGCGGGTCCTCGCAGGCTTCCCAGCGGAACATGCCTCGGATGGTCGAGCCGATCAGCGAGCCGACCATCACCCCGACCACCGAGCCGACCGAGAAGGTGATGCCGCCGGCAGTCGAGGTCATCAGGAAGATCAGCGTCCGCCCGACCGGCGCGGTGAAGGAGGGGCCCTCGACCGCGACCTCGCCCAGGCTTTCGGCGGCAAGCCAGGTCGTGCCCATGAAGCACCAGGCCACGGCCAGCCCGGCCGCGACACCCCAGGCGATCTGGCGCGGGCTCTGCCGCAGGTCCCTGTGCGCCAGGGCCCAGGCCAGGAAGAAGAGCGCGATGCAGGCAATCACCAGGACGGGCGGCATGCCCAGCTGGCCGAGGTCATGGACGATGCCCTGCGGCCCGGTCGCCTCGGGCTGCGGAAAGAGCAGCACCCGCAGCGGGGCCAGAGGGCCGGAGAGCGCGATGAAGCCGAAGATGCCCATGACCACGACCACGACCAGCGAGCGCAGGTCGCCGCCGCCGAAGCGGACCAGCGCGCCGAAGCCGCAGTTGCCGGCCAACGCCATGCCGTAGCCGAAGACCAGCCCGCCCAGGACCGAGCCGAGCGCGTTCCATTCGAGGCTGTGGTAGAAGGTGGCCGACAGGTCGATCAGCCCGGCCATCGCGCCGAACTGCGTGGCGAGGATCGCCACGCCCAGCACGATGCCCCAGAGCCGGAGCCGGGTCTGGTCGCCGCCATAGGCCGCCGATTCCAGCGCACCGAGCGTGCAGAAGTCGCCCAGCCGCGCCGCGAGGCCCAGCACCAGCCCGCCCGCAAGGCCCACAAGGGCCGCCAGCACGCCAATCGGAACCGCATCCAGCATTCGCCCTCTCCTTGCCGTCCGCTCAGCCCTGGTCGGTCCCGTCGTAGAGTCGGGCGAGCAGTTCGATGATCGCCGCAGCCTTCGGATCGAGCAGCGAATAGAAGATCGCTTGACCCTCGCGCCGGGCGCTGACCAGCCCCTCCAGCCGCAGCCGCGCCAGTTGTTGGCTGACGATAGCCTGACGCGCCGACAACAGCTTTTCAAGTTCGGTGACGCTTTTCGGCCCGGTTCGCAGGCAACACAGGATCGTGAGACGCCCGTCGTGGCCCATGGCCTTCAGAAGGGTCGAGGCCTCTTCGGCGGAAGCAACCAGTCCGCGCAAGTCGGGAGCCTCGCCCGCTGCGGCGCTTTGTGCCAATTCCTCTGTCGGCGGAAGCGGCTTGTCCACCCTGGTCCTGTCCCCGACTTCTCCCCCCGCCCGTAATGCTATCACCCCGGCGAAAGGGCAACCCTCGATCATGAGCCGTGCATGTCGTAGGCCCTCGGGCGCGGCATGTCTGCCTCAGTCGGCCGCCTCGGTGATCAGCTCCGCCAGCAGCGGCCAGAAGAAATCGGCGCCCGGATAACCCTCGATCCGGCCGGTCTCGACCCCGGCGGCCACCAGCACGAAGGTCGGCGTATAGACCGGCGGCGCATCCAGCGTCAGGTCGGGGGGCAGGGGCTCGCGCAGTTGCAGGCGGCGCAGGGGGGCGGCCTTGCCCTCGGCGGTCAGCGGATACTGCGGCGCGATCTCCTGGTCCCAGCGGGCGCAGTAGATGCAGCCGGGCTGCTCGAACATCAGGAGTTCCAGCCCCTCCGCCCCCGCCCGGAGCGGCGCCAGCAGGAGACCGAGCATCAGCAGAAGGCGAGCAGCCACGTTGACAGCCTCATAGAAACATAGAACTATCGTAATCTACCTTTGCCCTTCCGGCAAGGTGCGCTTCCCGGGGAGGAGAGGCGATGCTGGACATATCATTCGGCGGCGCGGCGCTGGCGGGACTGCTGTCCTTCCTGTCGCCCTGCATCCTGCCGATGGTGCCGTTCTATCTGTCCTACATGGCGGGCCTTTCGGTGCGCGAGCTGCGCGAGGGCGGCACCGTGGCCCCGGGCGCGCGCGTGCGGCTGGTGGTGCAGGCGGTGGCCTTCGCACTGGGGGTGACGACGATCTTCGTCCTGCTCGGCCTTGGCGCGACGGCGCTTGGCCGCAGCTTTGCCCAGTGGAAGGAGCCGCTGTCCTATGTCGCCGCCGCGGTTCTGATCCTCTTCGGGCTGCATTTCCTAGGCGTGCTGCGAATCGGGTTTCTCTACCGCGAGGCGCGGGTGGAAAGCGCGGGCAACCCGCGCACCCTGGCCGGGGCCTACCTGATGGGGCTTGCCTTCGGCTTCGGCTGGACGCCCTGCGTCGGCCCGGCGCTGGCGGCGATCCTGATGGTCGCCTCGGGGATGGGCGACCTGTGGCGGGGTGGGATGCTGCTCTTGGTCTATGGCCTGTCGATGACGCTGCCCTTCGTGGTGGCGGCGCTCTTCGCCGGGCCGTTCCTGGCCTGGGTCGCCCGCCACCGCGCGCTGATGGGCCATGTGGAAAAGGCGATGGGTGTGATGCTGATCGTCTTCGGTATCCTCATTGCCACCAACACCGTGAATCTGATCGCCGACTGGATGATCCGCAATTTCGACTGGTCCGCGACCCTGACCTGACAGGAGACACCGATGCTGCGCCGCCTTGCACTTGCCGCCGCCCTTGCCCTTTCCACCCCGGCCGTTGCTGTCGAACTCGGCGACGACGGCCTGCACAAGCCCGAATGGCTGCGCGAGACCTTCAAGGACCTGCGCGAGGACCTGGCCGAGGCCAATGCCGAGGGCAAGCGGCTGATGCTGATCTACGAACAGCGCGGCTGCATCTATTGCACCGAGATGCACGAGAAGGTGTTCACCGACCCCGCGATCGAGGCGCTGATCCGCGAGCATTACTTCGTGGTGCAGCTTAACCTGTTCGGAGATGTGGAAGTGACCGATTTTGACGGCACCGTCCTGTCGGAGAAGGCCATGGCGATGCGCTGGGGCGTCATGTTCACGCCGACGCTGATCTTCCTGCCCGAAGAGGTGCCCGAAGGCGCGACTACGCCCGAGGCCGCCGTTGCGATGATGCCCGGATCCTTCGGCAAGGGCACGACCGAGGCCCTGCTGATCTGGGTGCGCGACCACGGCTACGAGTCGGGCGAGAACTTCCAGAAATTCGTCGCCGAACGCATGTCGCAGGGGCAGCAGCCCTAGCCAAGTTCTTAGGAACATAGCAATATAGGGTTCCTGCTATATTTTTGTTGCGAGACCTTCCGATTCATCTCATAGTCGTATGCGGAGGAATACAGGGAGGATGAAGATGACATGCCAGCCTTGCTTGGCGACAGCGGTTCTGCTGTCTCTTGCGATGCCAGCCCTGGCCGAGGTCGCGCCCAAGGACGTGGTCTACAACGAAGGCAAGATCGAGGCGTCCCTGACCGGGACCCCGGGCGATCCTGCCAATGGAATCAAGGTGATGACGACGAATGCCCTGGGCAACTGCGTCGCGTGCCACACCATTGCCGCCCTGCCGGACGTGCAGTTTCCCGGCAACATCGCCCCGCCGCTGGACGGCGTGGCCAGCCGCTGGTCCGAAGCGGAACTCCGCGGCATCGTTGCCAACGCCAAGATGACCTTCGAGGGCACCTTCATGCCGGCCTTCTACAAGACCGAAGGGTTCATCCGCCCCGGGGCCGGCTATACCGGCAAGGCGCCCGAGGGTGACCTGCCCCCGATCCTGACCGGCCAGCAGATCGAGGATGTGGTGGCCTACCTGCTCACCCTCAAGGAATGATGGGCCCGACCGACCGGCCCCAGACAGACAGGAGATTTCCCGTGACCCTCAGCAGACGCAAAGCCCTGACGCTCGGCCTCGGCGGCATCGCCTTCGCCGCCATGCCCGGCCTGTCCGCCGCCGCAACCATCGAGGAGCTGACCACCGCCTTCACCGGCGGGGCGGCCCCCGGCAGCGGCGGCATCACCCTGACCACCCCGGAGATCGCAGAGAACGGCAACACGGTTCCGGTCTCGGTCGATGCGCCCGGCGCAGTGGCGATCATGCTTCTGGCCAACGGCAACCCGGAACCGGCGGTGGCCACCTTCACCTTCGGTCCGGCCGCCGGCCGCCAGTTCGCCGCCACCCGCATCCGTCTGGCCAAGACCCAGGACGTGATCGCCCTGGCCAAGATGGCCGACGGTTCGATCGTCCAGGCCCAGGCCACCGTCAAGGTCACCATCGGCGGCTGCGGCGGCTGAGACAGAGAACAGGAGAGACACCATGGTCGAAGAAGTCAAACCCCGGGTGAAAGTTCCCAAGTCCGCCGCCGCGGGAGAGGTGGTCACCATCAAGGCGCTGATCTCGCACAGCATGGAATCCGGTCAGCGCAAGGACAAGGACGGCAACCTGATCCCCCGCAAGATCATCAACCGCTTCACCTGCGACCTGAACGGGGTCAACGTGATCGACGTCGCCATCGACCCGGCCGTGTCGACCAACCCCTATTTCGAGTTCGATGCCAGGGTGGACGCAGCCGGCGAGTTCAAATTCACCTGGTACGACGACGACGGCTCGGTCTACGAGGACGTCAAGCCGATCGCGATCGGCTAGCGGTCGGCACAGGGGAGGAGAAAGCCATGCACCGCACCACAACAGCCATTGCCGCACTTGCCTGCGGCCTCGCCCTTTCCGGCGCGGCCCTTGCCGATCCGGTCGAGGACACGCTGGTCATCGACAGCGAGAACGGGCCGATCGAGATCGTCACCAAGGCCCCCGCGCCGGAGTTCCTGAAGGACAAGATGGATACCATCTATTCCGGCTGGCTCTACCGCGAGGACGAGACCCGCGATCTGGAGCGCGACGATTTCGACAATCCCGGCATGGTCTATGTGGATCGGGGCCTGGATCTGTGGAACTCGCCCATCGGCAAGAACGGCGAAAGCTGCGCCGGCTGCCACCAGGGCCCGGAAAGCATGGCCGGCCTGCGCGCGGTGACGCCGCGCGTGGACGAAAAGACCGGCGCGCTGATGACGGTCGAGAACTACATCGACGAATGCGTGACCGAGCGCATGGGGCTGGAGTCCTGGAACTGGACCGGCAACGAGATGAAGGACATGCTGGCGCTGATCTCGATGCAGTCGCGCGGGATGATCGTCAACGTCGCCATCGACGGTCCCGCCGCCCCGTTCTGGGAAAAGGGCAAGGAACTTTACTACACCCGCTTCGGCCAGCTGGAGATGTCCTGCGCCTCCTGCCACGAGGACAACCAGGGCATGTTCATCCGCGCCGACCACCTCAGCCAGGGCCAGATCAACGGCTTCCCGACCTACCGGCTGAAGGATGCGGGGATCCTGTCCGCCCAGCAGCGCTTTGTCGGCTGCGTGCGCGACACCCGGGCCGAGACGTTCAAGCCCAACTCGGACGAGTTCAAGGCGCTGGAACTCTTCGTCGCCTCGCGCGGGAACGGACTTTCGGTCGAAGGCGTCGCGGTGCGGCACTAGACCATCCGGGTGGCCGATCCATCGGTCGGCCGCCCCTCACAACGGAAATGACGGGACGGCCCGCCTGACGCGCCTGCGCGACCGGGAAGGGCTATCCGAAGGAGAGTGAACGGGATGATTACCCGGCGCGAGTTTCTTCAGGCATCCCTCGCCGCCTCGGCGATCTACGGGATTTCGGGCTTCGGCAACTGGTCGCGTCTGGCCGCGCAGCAGGCCCTGACGCAGGACCAGCTGTTGCAGTTCGACGATTTCGGCAACCTGACGCTGATCCACATCACCGACCTCCATGCGCAGATGAAGCCGATCTGGTTCCGCGAGCCGGAATGGAACATCGGCGTGGGCGAGGCGAAGGGCCAGCCGCCGCATGTGGTGGGCAAGGCCTTCCAGGAGATGTTCAAGATCGCGCCCGGCAGCCCCGAGGCCTATGCGCTGACCTACGAGGACTTCGCCGCGCTTGGCCGCACCTACGGCCGGATGGGCGGCATGGACCGGGTGGCGACCGTGGTCAAGGCGATCCGCGCCGCGCGGCCCGACAGCCTGCTTCTGGACGGCGGCGACACCTGGCACGGCTCGATGACCAGCTACCTGACCAAGGGGCAGGACGTCGTCAACGTGATGAACGCGCTGGGGGTCGAGGCGATGACCAGCCACTGGGAATGGACCTTCGGCACCGCCCGGGTGCAGGAGATCGTCGAAAGCCTGCCCTTCCCCTTCCTCGGCGCCAACATCTTCGATGCCGAATGGGACGAACCCGCCTTCGAACCCTACAAGATCTTCGACAAGGCAGGTCTGCGCGTCGCCGTGATCGGCCAGGCCTTCCCCTACATGCCCATCGCCAACCCGCGCTGGATGTTCCCCGAATACAGCTTCGGCATCCGCGAGGAACGGATGCAGGAGGTGGTGGACGAGGTTCGCGCCGAGGGTGTGGATCTGGTCGTCGTCCTGTCGCACAACGGCTTCGACGTGGACAAGAAGATGGCGTCCCGCGTCCAGGGCATCGACGTGATCCTGACCGGCCACACCCATGACGCGATCCCCGAGCCGGTGCTGGTCGGCCAGACGATCCTGATCGCCAGCGGAAGCCACGGCAAGTTCGTCTCCCGCGTCGATCTGGACGTGCGGGACGGCAAGATGATGGGCTTCCGCCACAAGCTGATCCCGATCTTCTCGGATGTCATCACTCCCGACCCGGAGATGGCCGCGCTGATCGAGAGCGAGCGCGCGCCCTTCAAGGCAGACCTGGAAGAGGTCGTCGGCCAGACCGAAAGCCTGCTCTACCGGCGCGGCAATTTCCAGGGCACCTGGGACGACCTGATCTGCAACGCCATCCGGGCCGAGCGCGACGTGCAGATCGCGCTGTCGCCAGGCGTGCGCTGGGGCGCCTCGCTGCTGCCGGGCGATCCGATCACCCGCGAGGACATCCACAACGTCACCAGCATGACCTACGGCCAGGTCTACCGGACCGAGATGACGGGCGAGACGCTCAAGACCGTGCTCGAGGACGTGGCCGACAACATCTTCAACCCCGATCCCTATTACCAGCAGGGCGGCGACATGGTGCGCGTGGGCGGCATGGGCTTTGCCTGCGACGTGTCGAAACCCATCGGCGAACGGATCAGCGACATGGTGCTTCTCGACACGGGCGAGACGATCGACCCCGCCAGGTCCTACACCGTGGGCGGCTGGGCCAGCGTGAACGAAGGCACCGAAGGGCCGCAGATCTGGGACGTGGTGGAAGCGCATATCCGCAAGCTGGGCACCGTCCGGCTCGAGCCCAACCCCTCGGTCTCCGTGACCGGAATCTGAACAGGAGAGTTCGCCAGATGACCGACGAACCTGCAACCAGCCGCCGCGCCTTCCTGGCCGGCACCGCCGCCGCCGGAGCAGGGCTTGTGGCCACAGCCGCCAGCGCCCAGACCGCGCCCGACCCGCTGATCACCGAGGTCCAGCCCTGGGCCTCGGCCTTCGGCGATCCGGTGGACGCCACGCCCTATGGCATGCCGATCCATTTCGAAAGCCATGTGGTGCGGCGCAATGTGGAATGGCTGACCGAAAGCCCGGTCAGTTCGATCAACTTCACGCCGATCCATGCGCTGGAAGGCACGATCACGCCGCAGGGCTGCGCCTTCGAGCGGCACCATTCCGGCGCGATCGAACTGTCCAAGCAGGACTACCGGCTCATGATCAACGGGCTGGTCGATCGTGAACTGGTGTTCACCTACGACGACCTGATGCGCTTTCCGCGCCATATCGCCATCGCCTTCTGCGAATGCGCGGCCAACGGCGGCATGGAATGGGGCGGCGCGCAGCTGGAGGGCTGCCAGTTCACGCAAGGCATGATCCACAACATGGAATACACCGGGGTCATGCTGCGCGACCTGCTGGCCGAGGCGGGGGTGAAGCCCGAAGGCAAGTGGGTCTATGTCGAAGGCGCCGATGCCTCGTCCAACGGCCGCTCGATCCCGATGGAAAAGGCGCTGGACGACGTGATGGTCGCCTTCTTCGCCAACGGCGAGGCGCTGCGCAAGGAACACGGCTATCCCGTCCGGCTGGTGGTGCCGGGCTGGGAAGGCAACATGTGGGTCAAGTGGCTGCGCCGGATCGGAGTCTATGACCAGGCGGTGGAAAGCCGCGAGGAGACCTCGAAATACACCGACCTGATGCCGGACGGCCGGGCGCGGAAATGGACCTGGGTGATGGATGCGAAATCGGTCATCACCTCGCCCTCGCCGCAGGCGCCGATCCGGCATGGCAAGGGGCCGCTGGTCATCACCGGGCTGGCCTGGTCGGGGCATGGCCGGATCACCCGCGTCGATGTCTCGGTGGACGGCGGCAACACCTGGGTGCCGGCCCGCATCACCGGCGAGGCGCGGCCCAAGGCGCTGACCCGGTTCCACTACGACATGACCTGGGACGGGCAGGAGATGTTCATCATGTCCCGCGCCATCGACGAGACGGGCTATGTCCAGCCCACCAAGCAGGCCCTGCGCGACATTCGCGGGCTGAACAACGTCTACCACAACAACGGCATCCAGGTCTGGTGGGTGCGCGCCGACGGAGAGGTCGAGAATGTCGAAATCGCCTGAATTCCCGACGATCCTTCTGGTCACCGGCTGGGCCACCGCCGCGACCATCGCCACCGTCCTCTTTGCCACGACCGGCCCCAGGGAGCAGGTCGCCCCGGCTCCCGCGCCGGCTGTCACTGCCACTGCCGCGCCTGAACCGGCAGCAGAGGCGCCGGTCGAAGCCGTGGCAGCGGCACCCGCCGAACCGGCGCCTTACGGGGCGGCCTCGGCGGAAACCATGCCGGCGCCGGCCTCGGCTGAAACGCAGGCGGCGGCTCCGGCCATGGGCAAGCCGCTGGGCCTCGGCCGTCCCGCCCTGCCCGAAGAGGTCGAGGCCTGGGACGTGGCCGTCCTGCCCGACGGTCAGGGCCTTCCGGTCGGGTCGGGCGATGTCGAGACGGGCGAGCAGGTCTTCGGCGACAACTGCGCCTCCTGCCACGGCGATTTCGCCGAGGGTCTGGACAGCTGGCCCGTGCTGGCCGGCGGCGCGGGCAGCCTGAAGGATCCCCGCCCGGTCAAGACCATCGGCAGCTACTGGCCCCACCTGTCCACCGTCTTCGACTACGTCCACCGCTCGATGCCCTTTGGCGCGGCGCAGACGCTGTCGGTGGACGACACCTACGCGATCACCGCCTTCCTGCTGTATTCCAACGGGCTGGTGGAGGAGGACTTCGTCCTGTCGAACGAGAACTTCACCGAGATCGTGATGCCCAATGCCGAGGGCTTCTATGTCGATGACCGGCCGCAGACGGAATATCCGCTGTTCTCGGCCGAGCCCTGCATGGAGAACTGCCGCACCGAGCCGCCCAAGGTGACCAAGCGCGCGGTCGAGCTGAACGTGACCCCGACCGATCCCGACGGCAAGCCCGCCGGAACGCTGCCGGTGATCACCCAGGCCTCGACCGGGGCAACGGCAGAGCCCGCCCCCGAACCGGCCGAGGCCCCAGCGACCGAGTTCGCCCAGGCCGAGCCCGCGGCGGAACCGGCCACCGAGGCCGCCGCTGCCGAACCGGAGGCTCAACCGGCGGTCGCGGCGGGCGGCGCCGATCCGGCGCTGGTTGCCGCGGGTGAGGCGGTGTTCAAGAAATGCTCCGCCTGCCACAAGGTCGGCGAGGGCGCGAAGAACGGAACCGGGCCGGTGCTGAACGGCATCGTCGGCGCGCCGATGGGTCAGGTCGAGGGGTTCAAATATTCCAACACTCTGGCCGAGATGGGCGCCGCGGGCGGCATCTGGGACGATGCCTCGCTGCATGCCTTCCTCGAGAACCCCAAAGGTTTTGTGAAGGGGACGAAGATGTCCTTCGCCGGCCTGAAGAAGCCCGAGGAGCGCGACGCCGTCATCGCCTATCTGTCCACCTTCGCGAAATAACATGCGCAGGAGCCTTGTCGCGCTTGCCCTCTGCCTTGCCCTCGGGCCCGTGCCGGGGGCAGCCGAGGCGATCGGCGACGCCGAACGCGGGGCCACGCTCTTTGCCCGGCAATGCAGCGCCTGCCACCAGATCGGGCCGGAAGCGCAGAACCGGGTCGGTCCCCGGCTGACCGGGATCTTCGGCCGGCAGGCGGGCAGTCTGGCCGACTTCAACTACTCGAAATCCATCGTCCGTATGGGGGCCGACGGCCTGGTCTGGACGCTCGAGACGCTGGATGCCTACATCGCCAATCCCAAGGCGCTTGTCTCGGGCACACGGATGAACTATCGCGGCATGGCCGAGGCGACGGATCGCGCCGACCTGATGGCCTATCTGCGCGCCTATTCCGACCGGCCGCAGGACATTCCTGAATCCGAACCTACCGCCCGCAAGACCGACCCGGCGCTCTCACCCGAGATCCTCGCGATCCAGGGCGACCCGGCCTATGGCGAATACCTCGCCTCGGAATGCCAGACCTGCCACCAGGCCGACGGGTCCGACCAGGGCATCCCCTCGATCACCGGCTGGCCGGCCGAGGATTTCGTGGTCGCCATGCACGCCTACAAGCAGAAGCTGCGCCCGCATCCGGTGATGCAGATGATGGCCGGCCGCCTGAACGACGAAGAGATCGCGGCGCTGGCCGCCTATTTCGCCACGCTGCAATGACAGGCGCGGGTCAACCGCGCGGGAAGACGCAACCCAAGGGGAGGAGAACCCGATGCACCTGAACAGACGCCATTTCCTCGGCACCGGCATTGCCGCCAGTGCCCTTCTGACCGCACCCACCGTCTGGGGCCAGGCCAAGCCGAAGGTCGTGGTCATCGGCGGCGGGGCGGGCGGGGCCACGGCCGCGCGCTATCTCGCCAAGGACTCGGGCGGCGCGATCGAGGTCACTCTGGTCGAGGCGAACCCGGTCTATACGACCTGCTTCTTCTCGAACCTCTATCTCGGCGGTTTCCGCGACTTCGAAAGCCTGCAGCACAACTACGACAAGCTGGCCGGCGGCGGGGTCACCGTGATCAACGACATGGCGACCGGCGTCGACCGCGCGGCAAAGACCGTCACGCTGGCCGGCGGGCAGGTCCTGCCCTATGACCGGCTGGTCCTGTCGCCCGGCATCGACTTCAAGGACGGCTCGGTCCCCGGCTGGTCGCTGGACGCCGCCGAGAAGATGCCGCATGCCTACAAGGCCGGGCCGCAGACCCAGCTGCTGAAGAAGATGGTCGAGGAAATGCCCGAAGGCGGCGTCTTCGCCATGATCGCGCCCCCGAACCCCTACCGCTGCCCGCCGGGGCCCTATGAGCGCATCAGCATGATCGCCCATGTGCTGAAACAGAAGAACCCGACCGCCAAGATCATCGTCGCCGACCCGAAAGAGAAATTCTCCAAGCAGGCGCTGTTCGAGGAAGGCTGGAACAAGCATTACGCCGGCATGGTCGAATGGATCGGCCCCGACTTCGGCGGCGGCAAGGTCGAGGTGCGCCCCGACGCGATGGAGGTCGTGATCGACGGCGAGGTGACCAAGGTCGATTGCTGCAACGTGATCCCCGGCCAGATGGCCGGCAAGATCGCGGCGCTGGCCGGGGTCACCGACGACTCGGGCTGGGCGCCGGTCGATCCGGCGACGATGAAGGCCAAGGCAGACGAGAACGTCTGGGTGCTGGGCGACAGCTCGGCGCAGGGCGACATGCCCAAGTCGGGCTTCTCGGCCAACAGCCAGGCCAAGGTCGCCGCCATGACGATCCGGGGCGAACTGACGGGGTCCAAGACCTTCCCGGCCAAATATTCCAACACCTGCTGGTCGCTGATCGCGCCGGACGACGGGGTGAAGGTCGGCGCCTCCTATGAACCGACGCCGGAAAAGATCGCCAGCGTGGAAAGCTTCATCTCCGAGACCGGAGAGGACGCGGCACTGCGCAAGGCGACCTACGAGGAATCCCTGGGCTGGTATGCCGGGATCACGGCCGACATGTTCGGCTGAAGTCTTCCTCCCAGACTGGCGGGCGCCCGACGGGGCGCCCGCCCTTTCACAAGGACCTGCCCATGCTGACACGCCGCCACCTCCTGACCTTCACCGCCGCCGCGCTTGCCGCGCCGCTGGGGGCAAGGCGGCTCTGGGCCGCCAGCACCCTGACGCTGGGCGAGGTGCAGATCGACACGCTGTCGGATGGCAACCTGGTGCTGCCGGGCAACTTCATCCTCGGCGGCATGCCGCAGGAGGAGATGCAGGCCATCGTCGCGAAATACGGCCTGCCGACCGACCAGCTGACCCCGCCCTGCAACGTGACGCTGCTGCGCGACGGCACGAACACGGTGCTGTTCGATGTCGGCGCGGGCCCGGATTTCCAGCCCTCGGCCGGCAAGCTGATGGAGGCGCTGGAGGCGCTCGGTCTGACGGTCGAGGACATCACCCATGTCCTTTTCACCCACGGCCACCCCGATCACCTCTGGGGCCTGCTGGACGAGTTCGACGAGCCGGTGTTCCCGAACGCCGAACACATGATCGGCCAGACGGAATTCGACTACTGGACGAACCCCGACACCGTGGCCGCCATCGGCGAGGCGCGGACGACCTTTGCCGTGGGCGCCGCGCGGCGTCTGGGGGCGATCGCGGAAACCGTGCGCCTTCTGGCCGACGGGGAAGAGGCCGTGCCCGGCGTCATCGCCCGGCTGACCCCAGGCCACACGCCGGGCCATCTGGCCTTCGAGATCGCCGGTCCGACCCCAGCGATGGTGCTGGGCGACTGCATCGGCAACCATCACGTCGCCTTCGAGCGGCCCGAATGGCCCAGCGGCTCGGACCAGGATCCCGATCTTGCCGCCGCGACGCGGGTCGCGCTTTTCGACCGACTGGCCAGCGAGGGCCATGCGATCATCGGCTACCACCTGCCCGAAGGCGGCATCGGCCGTGTCGAACGGGCGGAAAAGGGCTATCGTTACAACGCCGGGGCCTGAGTCCCGGCCCGCAGAGAGAGGTGCCGCCATGAGCAGACTTGCCGCAACCGTCCTTGTCTTCGCCCTTGCCAGCCAGACGGCGCTCGCGCAGGACGCCACCACCTATCCTTTCGACGGCAGCTTCGAGGATGCCACCTTCGCCGTGGAATCGGCCATCGTGGACCGGGGGCTGGTGATCGACTACCGCAGCCATGTCGGCGAAATGCTGAACCGGACCGGCGCCGATGTCGGCAGCGATGTGAAGATCTACGACCAGGCGGACGTATTCCTGTTCTGCTCGGCGGTGCTGTCGCGCAAGGTGATGGAGGCCGATCCGATGAACATCGCGCATTGCCCCTATGGCATCTTCGTCACCGACCGCGAGGGTCAGGTCGCCGTCGGTTATCGCCATCTGCCCGAAGGCGCGATGCAGGAGGTGCAGGGCCTTCTGGACGAGATCGCACGCGAGGCGACCGGGCAGTAGGGCCGGGGCAGCAGGGCGGTCAGGCCGGGACGCGCTGGCCGACGCCGCCCTGATCGACCAGCCAGTCGGTGACGCCCGCGCCGACCCACATGCAGAACAGCGCCAGCCAGGCGGTTGCGACGAAGATCGACCCGCCAGTTACGCCCGCGCCGATCGCGCAACCCCCGGCCAGCATCGCGCCGAAGCCCATCAGCGCCGCCCCGGTCATCGACCGGCGCATCTGGCCCTCGCCCTCGAAGCCCTGGAACTTCAGCTCGCGCCCCCAGGCCGCAGCCAGCAGCGCGCCGAGGAACACCCCCGGCACCAGACCGATGTCGAAGTCGAGCACCGGGTTCTCGGTCAGGAAGAACATCAGCGTGTTGGCCGAGGGACCCGAGAAGGTGGCCGAGGTCACCGCCATCGGCTCGAAGGCGACCTGCGCGAGGGAATAGGTCAGCACCCAGCCCAGCGCAACGGCAAAGCCCACGCCCGAGGCGAAAACCATGGTCGAAAGCCCCAGCCCGTTGCGGCGCACCAGCACGAAAGCCAGGGCAGCGATGGCCATTCCCAGCACCAGACCCGCGGCATCGGGCAAGCCGAGCGCCGTCAAAAGGTTGACGTTCGCGCCCCCCGGCGTGACCCAGAGCCCCGCCAGCCAGCCGCGCAGCGGAGCAAGCCAGCCGTGCAGCGACATCTGCGCCACCACGGCGAAGATCAGACCCGACACCACCGAGCGCAGGTTCCCCGTCGCCGCCAGCACCAGGAGCCGTCCGGAGCACCCCCGCGCCAGCACCATTCCGGCGCCGAACATCAGCCCGCCGATGATTGCACCGGACCAGGAACCGGCCACCGCCATCATCCGCGCCTCGCCGACCTCGAACAGGTCCAGAAGCGCGGCCCCCTGCACCCAGATCACCGCGGTCGAGAAGGCCAGGAGCCAGACCGCCACCCGCGGCCCGAGCCGGCCGCGCGCGAACTCCACCGTGGCCGCGCGCAGACAGAACTGCGACCGCTGCGCCGCCACGCCGAACACGACCCCGGTCAGAAGGCCGAACAGCGCCGCCAGCACCGGCTCGTCAACGACATCCAGAAGGGCAACCAAGTCCATGCGTCCACCTCCGGGCAGGGATCATGCCTGAAGGCGGATCCAGCGTCCTTGATTCAGGTCAGATATCGACCCGAACCCTGCCGCCTTGCGCGCCGGAGTCTAGTGCGAGGTCCAACGCAACACGATGTCGGGCAACTGGCTGAAATCCCCGAAGGCCGCGGCATGGCGCAGCTCGCTGACCGGCGTCTTGCGGTAGCCCTCGGTGAACAGGAGGAACGGCAGTCCCGCGTTCAGCGCGGTCTCGGCGTCCACTTCGCTGTCTCCGATGTAGAGCACGTCCTCCCGGTCCAGTCGGCGCACCGCCTCATGGACCATGGCCGGGTCCGGCTTGCGGGTCGGCAGGCTGTCGCCGCCCAGAATGGTGCCGAACAGATGCTCCAGCCCGACATGCCGCAGCGCCGCCAGCGCCGGACGCAGGGGCTTGTTGGTGGCAACGGCCATCGGGCAACCCATCGCCGCCAGACGTTGCAGCGCCTCCGGCACTCCCGGATAGACAGCGTTCCCCTCGACCTCGGTCTCGTAGCGCAGGATCAGGTCGTCATGCACCGTCGCATAAAGCGGGCCATCGGGGTACTGGCCGTGGCGTTGCAGCAGGCAGCGCACCAGATGCGGCACGCCCTTGCCGACAAAGCTGCGAACCTCGTCGAGGTCGAGCGCCGGAAAGCCCTGCCGGGCCAGAACCGCGTTCGACACGGCATGGATCGCCGGCGCGCTGTCGATCAGCGTGCCGTCCAGATCGAAGATCAGGGCGGGGGCCGCCCGGTCGGCAAGGGGCCAGGCACCGAAGCTGCTCATCCCGTCATCTCCCGTCTTTTGCTGCGCTCCGCCGCCAGAAGCTGCGCAAGGGCTTTCAGATCGGCGACTGCCGTGAAGTCGTCCAGCACTGCCGCGGCCCCGGCGAAATCCTCGCTCTCGGTATAGACCGACGGCGAGACGACACAAGCCAGCCCGGCGGCCCGCGCGGCGCGCAGGCCGTTGCGGCTGTCCTCCAAGGCAAGTGCCGCGCCCGGCGGCAGGCCGAGCCGATGAAGCGCAAGAAGATACACATCCGGGGCTGGCTTCTTCGCCGGCACTTCGTCGCCGCAGGCCAACACGTCGAAAACCGCTTCTGCGGGCCTTCCGAACGTGGCGCGGGTCAGCGCCTCGACATTGGGGCGGCTGGTCGTGGTGGCGACGGCCAGCCGCAGGCCGGATGCGCGCGCCGAGGCGATCAGCTCCGCGATGCCGGGCCGCAAGGTCGCGCCGCCCGCAGCCATCAGGGCGGTGTAGCGGTCGGTCTTGTCGCGGTGCAGGGCCGGAATGTCGAAGGCGCCGGGATCGGCCCCCAGCTCGGCGATGTGCCGAGCGATGCGTTCCTTGCCGCCGGTGGTCGTCAGCAGGCGGCGATAGTCGTCGCGCGTCCAGTGCCAATCCAGATCGCGGGCGGCGAAGGTCTGGTTGAAGGCCTGGCGATGCAGCTCCTCGGTTTCCGACAGGGTGCCGTCGACATCGAAGATCAGCGCCTCAAGCACCGGCCGCCCCTTCCGCCGCGGCGCGGATGGCGCGGATGTTCGCGCCATAGACGCCCGGGTTGTCCACCGATCCGCCCTTGAACACCGCCGATCCGGCGACCAGCACATCGGCCCCCGCCGCCACCATCAGCGGCGCGGTCACGGGGTCCATCCCGCCGTCGATCTCGACATGCACCGGCCGGTCGCCGATCATGGCGCGCAAGCGGCGCACCTTGGCCGACATGTCGATGAACTTCTGCCCGCCGAAGCCGGGGTTGACGGTCATCACGCAGATCAGATCGGTCAGGTCCAGCAGATGCTCCACCGCCTCGGCCGGAGTGCCGGGGTTCAACGCCACGCCCGCCTTCATGCCTGCGCCGCGGATGGCCTGCAGCGTGCGGTGGATATGCGGCCCGGCCTCGACATGCGCGGTCAGGATGTCGGCGCCAGCCCTGGCATAGGCGTCGATCCAGGGATCGACCGGCGCGATCATCAGGTGCACGTCCATCACCGTCCTGACATGCTTGCGGAAGGCGGCGACGGCGGGCGGTCCGAAGGTCAGGTTCGGCACGAAATGGCCGTCCATCACATCGACATGCACCCAGTCCGCCCCCTGATCCTCGATCGCGCGGATCTCGCGCCCGAAGTCGGCGAAGTCGGCGGAAAGGATCGACGGCGCGATCCTGATCTTGCGGCGCATGCTCATTCGGCAGCCTTCCTTTCATGCATCAGCCCGCCCAGGAACACGCGGGAGGCACGGATATCCCCTTCCTCGATGGTCGAGAGCGCCTCGACCGTCACTGCGCCATCAGCCGAGAACAGCCGGTTCGCCGCGCGCAGCCGCGCCCGGTCCAGGGCGTTGCGGATCGACCGGGCATTGGCGAAATGCGGCTGGGCGCGGCGGGCGGCGATGTATTCGGCCATGGCCGCCCTTGCCCCGGGGGACAGCTGGTAGTTCTGCGCCGCCAGCATGCCTTCGGCGATACGGCCAAGCTCTTCGTCGGAATAGTCGGGAAACTCGATATGATGCGCGATGCGGCTGCGGAAGCCGGGGTTCGACTGGAAGAAGTTCTCCATCCGGTCGGCATAGCCGGCAAGGATCACGACAAGGTCGTCGCGGTTGTTTTCCATCACCTGCAGCAGGATCTCGATCGCCTCGGCGCCGTAGTCGCGTTCGTTGTCGGGCTTGTAAAGGTAATAGGCCTCGTCGATGAACAGGACGCCGCCCATGGCCTTCTTCAGCACTTCCTTGGTCTTGGGGGCGGTATGGCCGATATACTGGCCGACAAGGTCGTCGCGGGTGACGGAGACCAGATGGCCCTTGCGGACATAGCCCAGCCGGTGCAGCAACCCCGCCATCTTCAGCGCGACCGTGGTCTTGCCGGTGCCGGGATTGCCGGTGAAGGACATGTGCAGCGTGGGCGTCTCGGTCGACAGGCCGAAGCGCTTGCGCGCGCGTTCCACCAGCAGAAGCGCCGCCGTTTCCCGGATGCGGGCCTTGACCGGCGCCAGGCCCACCAGTTCGGCATCCAGCTCGTCCAGCACGGCCTTGACGCCGCTTTCCTCGAATTCTGCCCGCAGATCGACCTTCGGCGGCAGGGGTGCCGGGGTTTCGGCGTTCATTCCTTCGTCCTCCCTTCCTCTGCGGCGTGGCGACGCGGCCCCGGAACGGGGACCGCGCCGGTGGGTCAGCGCACCGTCTCGAAGCTGTAGCGCTGCGAGCGGCCATCGACCTCCTGCCGCACCATGCGGATGCGGGGTTCCACCTTCGGGCGGTTGACGATGAAGCTCATCGTCACCGTCTCGAACCCGCGCGTGCTGTCGAAGGCGTTGAAGCGGATGTAGCTGTCGCCATGGGCCTTGCGGCAATCGGCCAGTTCCAGCATCACGCCCTTGGCGTCCTTCAGGTCGAACATCGGGTTGCCCCACATCTCCCAGTAGGTATTCCGGGGATGCGGGTCGTCGGTGTATTCGATGCCGATCGCCCAGCCCTTGGACAGGCAGTATTCCACCTGCGCGCTGATCTGTTCGTCGGTCAGGTCGGGCAGGAAGGAAAAGCAGCCCTGGGTGATACGCATGGTGGTTCTCCTTACATGGAAGCCGAGACTTGCGGCACGAAGTCGGACGTGTCGGTCGAGGTGTAGTTGAAGGTGATGTCGCCCCAGGTATCGAGCGCGGCCTCCAGCGGCTTGCACCACTTGGCGGCGGCCCGCAGGATTTCCGGGCCTTCGTTCCTGATGTCGCGCCCTTCGTTGCGGGCCAGGATCATCGCCTCCAGCGCCACGCGGTTCGCGGTGGCCCCGGCCTGGATGCCCATGGGATGCCCGATGGTGCCGCCGCCGAACTGCAACACGACATCGTCGCCGAACAGGTCGATCAGCTGGTGCATCTGGCCGGCGTGAATGCCGCCCGAGGCCACCGGCATCACCTTCTTGATGTCGGCCCAGTCCTGCTCGAAGTAGAGACCGCGCGGCAGGTCGATCGGATTGTAGATCTCGCGGCATATATTGTAGTAACCCTGCACGGTCAGCGGGTCGCCTTCCAGCTTGCCGACCGCGGTGCCGGCGTGGATATGGTCCACCCCGGCCAGGCGCATCCATTTCGCGATGACCCGGAAGCTGACGCCGTGGTTCTTCTGCCGGGTGTAGGTGCCGTGGCCTGCGCGGTGCAGGTGCAGGATCATGTCGTTCTGTCGCGCCCATTCGGCCATCGACTGGATCGCCGTGTAGCCGATCACCAGGTCGATCATGATGATTACGGAGCCGAGGCTTTTCGCGAAATCGGCGCGGCGATACATCTCCTCCATCGTGCCGGCAGTGACGTTCAGGTAGCTGCCCTTGACCTCGCCCGTCTCGGCGCTGGCCTTGTTCACCGCCTCCATCACGTAGAGGAAGCGGTCGCGCCAGTGCATGAAGGGCTGCGAGTTGATGTTCTCGTCGTCCTTCATGAAGTCGAGGCCGCCCTTGAGGCCCTCATAGACCACCCGGCCATAGTTCTTGCCGGAAAGCCCCAGCTTGGGCTTGGTCGTGGCGCCCAAGAGCGGACGGCCGAACTTGTCCAGACGCTCGCGTTCGACGACAAGACCGGTCGGCGGGCCCTTGAAGGTCTTCACGTAAGCCACCGGCAGGCGCATGTCCTCCAGACGCGCCGCCTTGATCGGCTTGAACGAAAAGACGTTGCCGATGATCGAGGCGGTGAGGTTGGCGATACTGCCTTCCTCGAACAGGATCAGGTCGTAGGCCACATAGCAGAAGTATTCGCCGGGGCGACCGGGGACGGGCTCGACCCTGTAGGCCTTGGCGCGATACTGGTCGCAGGCCGTCAGCCGGTCGGTCCAGACCACGGTCCAGGTCGCGGTCGAGCTTTCGCCCGCGACGGCCGCCGCCGCCTCGATGGGATCGACGCCATCCTGCGGCGTGATACGGAAAAGTGCCAGCAGGTCGGTCGGCTTGGGTTCATAGTCGCCGTCCCAGTAACCCATCTGGGCGTATTTCAGCACGCCGGCCCGGTAGCGTTCCTTCTTGTCGGTGATCTCTCTCTTGGTATTGCCGTCAGCCATGTCTGGTCCTCCTCAGGCTGCCTTGGCGGCCGGGGCCGCAGGGGAAAGGGTGCCGCTTGCGTAGCGTTTCGCCATCTCGTCCATGCCGATCACGCGGATCGAGCTGGCATGTCCGGCGGTGCCGAAGGCCTCGAACCGTTCCTTCACCAGCGCCTCCATCTCCTTCATCGCGGGGATCAGGAACTTGCGCGGGTCGAACTCGGCGGGGTTGGTCTTGGCGACGCGGCGGAACTGGCCGGTGATCGCCATCCGGCAATCGGTGTCGATGTTCACCTTGCGCACGCCATGGCGGATGCCGCGGACGATCTCTTCCAGCGGCACACCCCAGGTCTGCGGCATCTGCCCGCCGCTCTCGTTGATCAGGTCCTGCAGGTGCTGCGGAACCGAGCTCGAGCCATGCATGACAAGGTGGGTGTTCGGGATCCTGGCGTGGATCGCCTCGATCACCCGCATCGCCAGGATGTCGCCATCGGGCTTGCGGCTGAACTTGTAGGCCCCGTGGCTGGTGCCGCAGGCGATGGCCAGCGCATCGACGCCGGTCCTGGCCACGAAATCCGCCGCCTGGTCGGGATCGGTCAGAAGCTGGCTTTCGTCCAGCTTGCCCTCGGCGCCGGAACCGTCCTCGGCCTCGGCCTCGCCGGTTTCGAGGCTGCCCAGAACCCCAAGCTCGCCCTCGACCGAGGCCCCGACCCAATGCGCGGCATCGGCGACGCGCGCGGTGATGGCGACGTTGTAATCGTAGCTGGCCGGGGTCTTCATGTCCTCCATGAGGCTGCCGTCCATCATCACGCTGGTGAAGCCGTGGCGGATCGCCGAAAGGCAGGTGGCCTCGTTGTTGCCGTGGTCCTGATGCAGGCAGATCGGGATCGTCGGGTGCATCTCGGACAGCGCCGTGACAATGTGGCGCAGCATGATGTCGCCGGCATAGCTGCGCGCGCCCCGGCTGGCTTGCAGGATGACCGGCGCGTCGCAGGCCTCGGCCGCCTTCAGGATCGCCAGACCCTGCTCCATGTTGTTGATGTTGAATGCCGGCACGCCATAGCCGTGCTCGGCGGCGTGATCCAGCAGTTGTCGCAGCGTAATCAATGCCATGCCGTCCTCCTCAGATCAGCTTGCCCATGGCGACGGCAGTGTCGGCCATGCGGTTGGAGAAGCCCCATTCGTTGTCATACCAGCTGAGGACGCTGCACAACGTACCGTCCATCACCTTGGTCTGGTCCATGTGGAAGACCGACGAATGCGGGGCGTGGTTGAAGTCGGAACTGACGTTCGGTTGCGTCGTGTAGCCGAGGATGCCCTTCAGCGGGCCGTCCGCCGCAGCCCGGATCGCGGCGTTGATCTCCTCGACGCTGGTCGCGCGGCGGGCGATGAACTTCAGGTCCACGACCGAGACATTCGGCGTCGGTACCCGGATCGCGAAGCCGTCGAGCCTGCCCTTCAACTCGGGCAGGACCAGACCCACGGCCTTGGCCGCGCCCGTCGAGGTGGGGATCATGGAAAGCGCCGCCGCGCGGGCGCGATACAGGTCCTTGTGCATGGTATCCAGCGTCGGCTGGTCGCCGGTGTAGCTGTGGATCGTGGTCATCATCCCCTTCTCGATCCCGATGGCGTCGTTCAGGACCTTGGCCATTGGCGACAGGCAGTTGGTGGTGCAGGAGGCGTTCGAGACCACCATGTCGGAGGCCGTCAGTGCCCCGTGGTTCACGCCATAGACCACGGTCCTGTCGGCCCCGTCGCAGGGCGCGCTGACCAGGACGCGCTTCGATCCGTTCGACAGATGCGCGCTGGCCTTGTCCTTCGTGGTGAAGATGCCGGTGCATTCCAGCGCGATGTCCACACCGGCCCAGGGCAGTTCTGCGGGGTTGCGGATGGCGGTGACCCTGATCCGTCCGGTGCCTGCGTCGATCCAGTCCTCGCCGGTCGTCACCGCGCCGGGAAACCGGCCGTGGACCGAGTCGAAGCGCAGGAGGTGGGCGTTGGTTTCCACCGGGCCAAGGTCGTTGATGGCCACGACCTGAATGTCGGTGCGGCCCGATTCCACGATGGCGCGCAACACATTGCGACCGATGCGCCCAAAGCCGTTGATGGCAACTTTCACAGTCATTTCCGTCTGTTGTCCTTATCCGATAAGTGTCCGGGCTGCCTTCGCGGCGGCTTCGGCCGTGATACCGAAATGGGCGTAAAGCGCGGGCGCGGGGGCCGAGGCGCCGAAGCCGGTCATGCCGACGAAGGCATCGCCTTCGCGCAGCATCGCGTCCCAGCTCTGGCGGATCGCGGCCTCGATCCCCACCCGCGGGGCCTGTCCCAGGACCTCGGCGCGGTAGTCCGCGGGCTGGGCGGCGAAAAGCTCGAAGGACGGTGCCGAGACGACGGCGGCGCGGATGCCGGCGGCGGCCAGCAGGTCGGCGGCGGCGAGCGCGATCTCCACTTCCGAGCCGGTGGCCATCAGCGTCACCTGCCGGTCCGCAGCCTCGCGCAGGATGTAGGCCCCCTTCGCCGTCAGGTTCTCGTCGGCCAGGCGGCGGACGGTGGGCAGGTTCTGACGCGACAGCGCCAGAAGTGTGGGCGTGGCCTGCGAGGCCAGCGCGATCTCCCAGGCCTCGGCGGTTTCCACCGCATCGCAAGGGCGGATGACCGTGAGGTTCGGAATGGCGCGAAGCGAGGCGAGGGTTTCGACGGGCTGGTGGGTCGGACCGTCCTCGCCCAGGCCGATCGAGTCATGCGTCATCACATAGGTCACCGGCACGCCCATCAGCGCGGCCAGCCGGATCGCAGGGCGGCAATAGTCCGCGAAGGCAAGGAAGGTGCCGCCATAGGCCCGGAAACCGCCGTGCAGCGCGATGCCGTTCATCGCGGCGGCCATGCCGTGTTCGCGGATGCCGTAGTGAATGTAGCTGCCAGAGTAATCGGTGCGCGACACGGGCCGCTGGACCTTGGCCTTGGTCAGGTTCGATCCGGTCAGGTCGGCCGACCCGCCGACGACGAAGGGCAGCGCCTCGGCCACCACCTGCAACGCCATTTCGCTGGCCTTGCGGGTGGCGACCTTGGGGGCATCGGCCAGAAGCCTTGCCTTGTGGGCGGCCATCGGCGCCGCAAGCGCGCCCGCATCTGCCGCCTGCGCCGACAGGAAGGCCTGGCGATCGGGGGAGGCTGCCAACCGCGCCTCCCAGTCGGCGCGGGCGGCAGCCCCCCGCGCGGCCACCTTGGCCCAGGCCGCACGGATGGGTTCGGGGATGTCGAAAGGTTCGGAAGTCCAGCCCAGATGGGCGCGGGCGGCGGCGATCTCGGCCTCGCCCAGGGGCGCGCCGTGGATGTCATGGCCACCCTGCTTGTTGGGCGCGCCATAGCCGATGACCGACCGGCAGGCGATCAGCGACGGGCGCGGATCGGCCATGGCGGCCGTGATGGCCGCGGCGATGGAGTCCATGTCATGCGCATCGCAGCTTGCGACATGCCAGCCCGCCGCCGCGAACCGCGCCTTCTGGTCGGTAGAGGTGGACAGCGCGGTGTCGCCGTCGATGGTAATGCGGTTGTCATCCCACAGCACGACAAGCCGGCCGAGGCCGAGATGCCCGGCCATGTCGATGGCTTCGTGGCTGATCCCCTCCATCAGGCAACCGTCGCCGGCAATCACCCAGGTCCAGTGATCGACAAGCCCCGGAAAGCGCGCGGCGGCCATGCGTTCGGCCAGCGCCATTCCGACGGCCGTGGCGATGCCCTGCCCCAGCGGCCCGGTCGTGACCTCGACGCCCTTGGCATGGCCGTATTCCGGGTGGCCCGCAGTGCGCGCACCCAGTTGGCGGAAGGACCGGATCTGGTCGATCCCCATGTCGGAATAGCCGAGAAGATGGTTGATCGCGTATAGCAGCATCGAGCCATGTCCGGCCGACAGGACGAAACGGTCGCGGTCGGGCCAGCGGTCGTCGGCCGGGTCCAGCGTGATGAACCGGTTGAACAGGACGGCAGCCACATCGGCCATGCCCATCGGCATGCCGGGATGGCCGGAATTCGCCTTCTGCACGGCATCCATGGCAAGCGCGCGCAGCGCATTGGCCATGTCGCGCTCGCTGACGATCGGTGCGGGGTTGTTCATGGCATCCTCCCTCAGGCGCGCTTGCTGTCGCGGATCAGGCGTTCGATCAGCGGGGTCAGGATCAGCTGCATCGCCAGATCCTGCTTGTTTCCGGGGATCACGATGGAATTGGCGCGGCTCATCCACGACCCGTGGATCATCGAGACGAGATAGGGGAAGTCGATCCCGCGCGGATTCCTGAAGCGGATCACGACAAGGCTTTCGTCCGGCGTCGGGATCCAGCGCGCGATGAAGGGGTTCGAGGTATCGACCACCGGCACGCGCTGGAAGTTGATGTCGGTTTCGGTGAACTGCGGGGTGATGCAGTGCACATAGGCATGCATCCGGCGCAGGATCGTGTCGGTGACGGCTTCGGTCGAATAGCCGCGATGGGCCCGGTCGCGATGGATCTTCTGGATCCATTCCAGGTTGATGACCGGGACGACGCCGATCTTCAGGTCAGCCAGGGCGGCCAGGTTCACCTTGTCGTTCACAACCGCGCCGTGCAGCCCTTCGTAGAACAGCAGGTCCGACCCGTCCTCGAACGGCGCCCAGGCGGTGAAGTTGCCGGGCGCGACGCCGGTCCTTGCCGCCTCGATCTCGTCATGCACATAGGTCCGGGTACGGCCCTTGCCGGTTTCGCCATACTCTCGGAACACCCGCTCCAGCTCTTCCAGCTCGTTCGCCTCGTAGCTGAAATGCGAGAAAGTGAGGTCCCCTTCGGCCGACCTGCGGGCCAGTTCGGCCTTCATGTCGGCGCGATTGTAGCGGTGGAAGGCATCGCCCTCGATCGAGACCGCCTTGATTCCCTCGCGGCGGAAGATCTGGTCGAAGGTATGCTTCACGGTGCTGGTACCCGCGCCGGACGAGCCGGTGACCGAGATGATGGGGTGTTTCTTGCTCATGGGTCCTCAGTTCCGGAATAGTCCGCGCTTGCCGAAGAGTGCGGCTTCGGTTTCGGGCATGTCGTGATAGGCGGCGACGCGCGCGACCTTGCCGAGCGTGCCGAAGACGAAGGGGGTGCGCTGGTGCAGGCTGGTCGCGGCCTGTTGCAGGATCGGGTCGGTTCCGTCCGTGGCCCCGCCGCCGGCCTGGGTGACAAGCATGGCGATCGGCCCGCATTCGTAGATCAGGCGCAGGCGGCCGTTCTCGTATCCCTTCCGGTCGTCGCGCGGGTAAAGGAAGATGCCGCCGCGCGACATGATGCGGTGAACCTCGGCCACCAGGCTTGCGATCCAGCGCATGTTGAAGTTCTTGCCGCGCGGACCTGCGGCACCGGCAACCGCGTCGTCCACCCAGAGCTGGATCGGCTTCGGCCAGTGGCGATAGTTCGAGGCATTGATCGCATATTCGCTCGACTCGGTCGGGATCGTCACCTGCGGATCGACAAGCCTGAACCGGCCCGCCTCGACATCCAGCACATAGCGCTGCACGCCCTGGCCGAAGCTCAGCAGCATCGCGGTCTGGGGGCCGTAGATCACATAGCCCGCGCCGGCCTGCTCCGACATCGGGCGCAGAAAGCTGAGGTCCGGCTCGGCCGCCGCCGGAAAGATCCCGAAGATTGTGCCGATCGAAACGTTGGTGTCGATGTTCGAGGATCCGTCCAGCGGATCGATCGCCAGCGCCCAGGGTGCGGCCTCGTTCAGGACCACCACCGAATCCTGCTCCTCGGAGGCGAAATGGCGCACACCGCCCTTGCGGGCCGCCGTCAGGAACAGATCGTCGGCAATGACATCCAGCGCCTTCTGCTGATCGCCGTCGGCATTGGTGCCTGCGCTGGTTCCAAGCATGCCGTCAAGCCCGTTGCGCGAAATCAGCCTGGACAGCCGGATCGCAGCTTGCGCCATCTCCTCCATGAGAGGGCGCAGCGCCTCGGGCACATGAGCCGTCGGCAGAACCCCGTCGTCGCTCGCCATGGTCCTCCCCATACCTTGCGATGTCCTGGGGTCAGGTTGGACTTGCGTGGCCTGAGGGAAAATTTAATAGTTGTTATATCGCATTCAGAAAAATTTAAATGTCTCGGACAGACAGCATCACGCTCCGTCAGCTCCGCGCCCTTGTCGAGGTGGCTCGCCTGGGGTCGATGACTGCAGCCGGTCGGAAACTTGGACTCACGACTCCGGCAATCCATAGCCAGATCAAGAACTTGGAAGAAGCGGTCGGCACACCCCTGCTGCATCGCCATTCCGATGGGTCCGGCTCGGGACTGACCCAGGCCGGGGCAGTGCTGCTGGACGGGGCAACGCGGGTGGAGGGCGCTTTGTCGCAGGCGCTGGCCCGGATCGCGGCGCTGCAGGCGGGCAAGGAGGGCCGAGTCGTGCTGGGCGTCGTCTCCACGGCCAAGTATTTCGCGCCGCGGCTGGTCCAGACCCTGCGCCAGCTGCATCCGGGAATCGAGGTATCGCTTCAGGTCGGCAACCGCGAAGAGACGCTGCGCGACCTTGCGATGCAGAAGTTCGACCTTGTGATCATGGGCCGCCCGCCCCGGTCGCCGCCTGTCGACGCCCAGCCGATCGGCCCGCATCCGCATGGGCTGATCGCGGCGCCCACGCATCGCCTGGCGGGACAGAAGGCCCTGTCCGGCGCCGATCTGGCCGGCGAAACCTTCCTGTCGCGGGAAGAGGGGTCAGGCACCCGAATCCTGATGGAGCGCTATCTCGACCGGCTGGGCGACGGGCAGCCGTTCGACCTGGTCGAGATGGGGTCGAACGAGACGATCAAGCAGGCGGCGATGGCAGGTCTCGGGATCGGGTTCCTCTCGCTGCACACGGTGGCCGATGAACTGCGGACCGGAACCCTGGTCAGACTTGCCGCGCCGGGGTTGCCGGTCGAACGTCACTGGTTCCTGGTGCG
Source organism: Tabrizicola flagellatus (assembly GCF_008271465.1). Taxonomy (GTDB): domain Bacteria; phylum Pseudomonadota; class Alphaproteobacteria; order Rhodobacterales; family Rhodobacteraceae; genus Tabrizicola; species Tabrizicola flagellata. The sequence continues at coordinate 85,020 of NZ_VMDU01000006.1, forward strand.
CCCGCTTCAACAGCTGGAACTGCCGGCAGCCCGCACCCTCGCAAGGACGATCCTGAACCTGAATGGCACGTTCCTGCCCCAGGTTTCATGATCGATGCCCGCACCGAACAAGTCGGGGGTGGCCGAGTTCATCTGCGTCGCCAGCCGGACAGGCTTCGGCTCTGTCGCCTTCGCCCCTGGCGCAGCCTCCGGGCGCGGGATTCCGCAACCCTCGGACGGGTGCACAGGGACAGCAACCGCCGCTGGCCAGAGCCGGTGGCGAATATCCCGGCGGCAGATTCCACGGCCGCAGCCACGCACCCCGGACCCTGATCCCGCTGCCGCGCACCCGGCAAGAACCGGCCTTCAGAGAGACCGGCTAGGGCCCCGCCGCCGCTCTCGCGGTCAGTGACACGACAGGGCCGACCATGCCGAGAGGCAGGCGAAACGTGCCGCGCCACGACAAGCGCCGTCGCGCTCTGCGGCCTGTGCCGGTTCCCTGGCCACGGCTTCCGCGCCATGCGCATCGTGACCGACACTCGGCCGGCCTGCCGCGCCGGCTTGACCAGTTCGACAGATCAGAACTCCAGTCCGAATTCGGGGACACCCCGGCCTTGAAGAGGCGGGATGACCTTGCAGGAGGACACGGCTAGCCGAAAGCCTGCCACAAGAGCCGCAACGCCATCCCGGTCGAGGTGGCGACCAGAAGCGGCCGGATCAGCCGCGCGCCCACCCGCATCGCCAGCCGCGCCCCCAGGGTGGCCCCGGCGACTTGCGCTGCCGCCATGGCCAGACCCACCGCCCACCAGGTCGCGCCCGAGAAGACGAAGACCGCAAGGCTGCCAAGATTCGAGGCGAAGTTCAGCATCTTGGTATGCGCCGTCGCCTTCAGCACGCCGAAGCCGGCCAACAGGACGAACCCCATCATGAAGAATGACCCGGTGCCGGGGCCGAAGAACCCGTCATAGGCGGCGATCAGCGGAACGGCCGTGACGGCAAACACCGCGGGCTTCATCCGCTCTGCCCGGGCGTCATCGGACAACCCCGGCTTCAGGGCGAAGAAGGCCGCGACCCCGATCAGGACGACCGGCATGACCAGGCGGAGCACCTCGGTCGGGATCATGTGCGCCATCAGCGCACCGGCCGCTCCGGCAAGCGCGCTGACCGCCGCCATCCAGAGCTGCCCCTGCGGCCTGACATGCCCCGCCCGGGCATAGGCAACGGTGGCCGTCGCCGCCCCGAAGGTGCCCTGCAGCTTGTTCGTCGCCAGCGCCTCGACCGGCGAGGCCCCGGCCAGCAGCAGCGCCGGCACCGAGATCAGCCCGCCCCCGCCCGCGATGCTGTCCACGAAGCCGGCGCAGAAGGCGGCAAGGATCAGAAGCAGGGCAAGATGCGTGGCGATCTCGAACATGACCCCGGCTTCTGGCCTGTTCCCGAACCGGGGGCAAGGGGCAGCCGGTGGCCACGATCGAGGCCGGGTGCGAGGGGACAGGTCGCTGCCTCCGGCGGGAGTATTTGGGAAAAGGGCAAATGCATCTTGCCCTTTCCAAAATACTCTCGGGGGTCCGGGGGTGAAACCCCCGGGCGCTGGGTCCGGGCGCTGGGCTCAGACCGGCGCGAACTCCTCGCGGCTATAGCCTTGCAAATAGAGCAGCGCCGTCAGATCGCCGTGGTTCACCCGGACCTCGCATTCGGCCTGCACCCGGGGCTTGGCGTGCAGCGCGACACCCGTCCCGGCGGCCAGCAGCATCGGCAGGTCGTTCGCCCCGTCGCCCACCGCAAGCGCCTGGGCAGGGGCGAGTCCCAGCCGCGCGGTGATCTCGGTCAGGGCCTGCAACTTGGCCTCCTTGCCGAGGATCGGCTCGGCCACCGTCCCCGCGAGCCTGCCTTCGGCGACATGCAGCCTGTTGGCCCGGTTCTCGTCGAACCCCAGCTTCTCCGCCACCGCCGCCGTGAAGGCCGTGAACCCGCCCGAGACCAGCGCCGCATAGGCGCCATGCGCCTTCATCGTCGCCACCAGCACCCTGCCCCCCGGCATCAGCGTGATCCGGTCGCGCAGGACCTGTCCGATCACCGCCTCGGGCAGGCCTTTCAGCAGGCCCACACGCTCGCGCAGTGCGCCCTCGAAATCCAGCTCGCCGTTCATCGCCCGGGCCGTGATCGCGGCAACATGCGCGCCGACGCCAGCCTCGTCGGCCAGCTCGTCGATGCATTCCTGCCGGATCATCGTCGAATCCATGTCCGCGATCAGCAGGCGCTTCTTCCGCCCCTCGGCGGGCTGCACCACCATGTCGATGCGCAGCGCCTGAAGGTCCGCCCAGACCTGCCAGCGGTTCTCCGGCACCGTCTCAAGATCGAACTCGGCCGCCACGCCCGGATCAAGCCAGCGCGCCTGACCGCCACCCCAGGCATTGCGAAGGCTTTCCACAGTCACCCGCTCCAGCACCGGGGTTTCGGGGTTGGTCAGAAGCGTGACGACGAACATGGGGGCAGGTTTCCGATAGTGAACAGGCGCGTCGCTTTTTCGCGACCAAGCGTCGGACTAGCGCGATTTTTCCGCTTGCGCCAGAGCGGGCGGGCCATTACCCACGGCGGCGGGACACCCTTCCCCAACGAAGGGCTTTTAGCTGGAAGGCTACCATGACTGACCTGACCCCGCCGGCCAAGCGCCCGGCCAATCCGCGCTTCTCCTCCGGCCCCTGCGCCAAGATCCCCGGATATTCCCTCGACATGCTGGCCGATGCCCCCCTCGGGCGGTCGCACCGCGCCGCCGTCGGCAAGGCCAAGCTGAAAGAGGCGATCGACCTGACCCGCGAAATCCTCGGCGTCCCCGCCGACTATCGCATCGGCATCGTGCCGGCCTCGGACACCGGGGCCGTGGAAATGGCGATGTGGTCGCTGCTCGGCGCGCGCCCCGTTGAAATGCTGGCCTGGGAAAGCTTCGGCGAGGGCTGGGTCACCGATGTGGTCAAGCAGCTGAAACTCGACGCCACGGTGCGCAAGGCGCCCTACGGGCAGATCGTGGATTTCGCGCAGGTCGATTTCGACAGGGACGTGGTCTTCACCTGGAACGGCACGACCAGCGGAGTGCGCCTGCCCAACGGCGACGCGATACCGGCCACCCGCGCAGGGCTGACAATCTGCGACGCGACCAGCGCAGCCTTTGCCATGGACCTGCCCTGGGACAAGCTCGACGTCACCACCTTCTCCTGGCAGAAGGTCCTGGGCGGTGAGGGCGCCCATGGCGTCCTGATCCTGAGCCCCCGTGCCGTCGAACGTCTGGAAAGCTACACCCCCGCCTGGCCGCTGCCCAAGATCTTCCGGCTGACCGCCAAGGGCAAGCTGATCGAAGGCATCTTCCAGGGCGAGACGATCAACACGCCGTCCATGCTGGCGAACGAGGATTACCTCGTCGCGCTGAAATGGGCCAAGTCGATCGGCGGCCTGCCGGCGCTGATTGCCCGCGCCAATGCCAACGCCAAGGTCGTCTGGGACTTCTGCGCCCAGAACCCCTGGATCGCGAACCTGGCCGAAGACCCCGCGACCGCCTCGACCACCTCGGTCTGCCTCAAGTTCACCGATCCCCGCATCACCGATGGCGAGGCCTTCGCCAAGGCCGTCGCCAAACGGATCGAGAAGGCCGGCGCGGGCTTCGACCTCGGCGCCTACCGCGACGCGCCCCCGGGCCTGCGGATCTGGTGCGGATCGACGGTCGAGACGGCGGATGTCCAGGCGCTGATGCCCTGGATCGCCTATGCCTTCGAGGCCGAGATCGCCGCGCTCGCACAGGCCGCTTGAGTCCCCGCCCCGGACCTGATCCGGGGCCTCCCCTCATCACACGAGGTCCCGGGTCAGGCCCGGGACGCGATGTCCCCGAACACACAGGTTCCGAACATGCCCAAAGTCCTCGTTTCCGACGAACTTTCCGAAACCGCCGTCCAGATCTTCCGCGACCGCGGGGTGGAGGTGGACTACATGCCGAAACTCGGCAAGGACAAGGAAAAGCTGGCCGAGATCATCGGCCAGTATGACGGCCTCGCCATCCGCTCGGCCACCAAGGTCACCGAAAAGCTTCTGGAACGCGCCACCAACCTCAAGGTCGTCGGCCGCGCCGGGATCGGGGTGGACAACGTGGACATCCCGGCGGCGTCCAGGAAGGGCGTCATCGTGATGAACACGCCCTTCGGCAATTCGATCACCACGGCGGAACATGCCATCGCCATGATGTTCGCCATTGCTCGGCAAATCCCCGAAGCCAACGCCTCTACCCACGCCGGAAAGTGGGAAAAGTCCAGGTTCATGGGGGTGGAGCTGTTCAACAAGACCCTCGGCGTGATCGGCGCGGGCAACATCGGCGGCATCGTCTGCGACCGCGCGGTGGGGCTGCACATGAAGGTCATCGCCTACGATCCCTTCCTGTCCGAGGATCGCGCGAAACAGCTGGGCGTCCACAAGGTCGAGCTGGACGAGCTTCTGGCCCGCGCGGATTTCATCACGCTGCACGTGCCGCTCACCGACAAGACCCGCAACATCCTGTCGCGGGAGAACCTTGCGAAGACGAAGAAGGGCGTCCGCATCATCAACTGCGCACGCGGCGGGCTGATCGACGAGGCGGCGCTGCTCGACGCGCTGAACTCCGGCCATGTCGCAGGTGCGGCGCTCGATGTGTTCGAAGTGGAACCCGCCACCGAGAACCCGCTCTTCGGCCATCCCAACGTCGTCTGCACCCCGCACCTCGGCGCCTCGACCACCGAGGCGCAGGAGAACGTGGCGCTGCAGGTGGCCGAGCAGATGTCGGACTACCTCCTGACCGGCGCGGTGCAGAACGCGCTCAACATGCCGAACGTGACGGCGGAAGAAGCGGCGATCATGGGCCCCTGGATCAGACTGGCCGGTCATCTGGGCAGCTTCATCGGCCAGATGACCGAGGAACCGATCCGCGCCATCAACATCCTCTACGACGGCCGCGTGGCCGAGATGAACCTCGCCGCGCTGAACCAGGCGGTGATCGCGGGGGTGCTCAAGGCGCAGAACCCGGACGTGAACCTCGTCTCTGCCCCCGTCGTGGCCAAGGAGAAGGGCATCCAGATCTCCACCACCCGGCAGGAAAAGACCGGGGTGTTCGACGCCTACATCAAGGTGACGATGGTCACGGACAAGCGCGAACGCTCGGTCGCGGGAACCTGCTTCAGCGATGGCAAGCCGCGGTTCATCCAGATCAAGGGCATCAACATCGACGCCGAGATCGGGGCCCACATGCTTTACACCACGAACGAGGACGTGCCGGGCATCATCGGGCTTCTGGGGATGACCATGGGCAAGAACAACGTCAACATCGCGAACTTCACCCTCGGCCGGTCGGGCGTGGGCCAGGACGCCATCGCGATCCTCTACCTCGACCAGCCGATCGACCCGAAGGTGATCGAGACGCTGGAAGGCACCGGCATGTTCCAGCAGGTCAAGGCGCTGCAGTTCGACGTCTCTTGACCTGCCTTGCAGCTTGCCCCTTTCCCAAATACTCCACGGGGGTCCGGGGGTGTGAAACCCCCGGCTTCCTCCGGTCGGACCTGACAGATGCACATCTACGCCATCGGCGACATCCATGGTCAGCTCGACCTCCTGCGGGCCGCGCATGACCTGATCGCCGATGACATGGCGCTCCACGGTTCCGGGCAGGTCGTCCATGTCGGCGATCTTGTGGATCGCGGCCCGGACAGCCGGGGCGTCCTCGATTTCCTGATCGCAGGTATCGCCGAAGGCCGCGACTGGGTGGTGCTGAAAGGCAACCACGACCGTATGTTCACCCGCTTCCTGCGCAACCCGTGGGAACCCGAGCCCGGGCTGCGGGCGGAACTTTCCTGGCTGCATCCCCGCCTCGGCGGGTCCGACACGCTGCGGTCCTATGGTGTGGCGAAGGCCGGGGACCGGCCGATCGACAAGGTCCATGCCGAGGCGCTGGCCGCCGTGCCGAAGGCCCATGTCCAATTCCTGACCACCCGCCCGACCCTGCACCGCGCGGGCGAGGCCGCCTTCGTCCACGCCGGCATCCGCCCCGGCGTGCCGCTGGAAGACCAGAGCGAAACCGACCTCGTCTGGATCCGCGAACCCTTCCTCAGCGAAGGCACCAGCTTCGGCCCGCTGATCGTGCATGGCCACACCGCCATCGAGGCCGCGACCCATTACGGCAACCGGCTGAACCTCGACAGCGGCGCGGCTTATGGCGGGCCGCTTTCGGCCGTGGTGATCGAAGGCCGCGAGGCCGCCCTCCTCACCCCGCAGGGCCGCCGTGTCCTGCCGCAGCCGCAGGTCCGGGGCGCCTGGCCAGCCTAGGGATGTTCGCGCCGGATCAGCCGCTTGACCGACCGGCCGCCAAGATAGCCGAAAACCGCGACGGCCAGCCCCGCGACCTCGGCGATCGCCGGGCCCTTGGGGATGCCGCGCACGACCAGGGCCACGCCCATCAGGGACAGCCCGCCCAGGCTGGCCCAGAGCCAGAACCACAGCTCGCCCCGCGTCGGGCCGAAACGCCAGGGGTTCTTCTCGTCCATCGCCTCGCCTCCTGCACGGCCGCCACAGCGGGCCGGATTTCGTCAGGGTAATGCACACCGCACTTTACCGGAACCGGGCGGCATGCTTGCCTGCCGGCCATGACCGACACCACCGCCCGCGACCGCCTCACCCCGATCCTGATCACCCTCGGGCTCATCCTGCTTACGGCCGCCTGGCTTCTGTGGATCGGTCGCGCGCCGATCTGCACCTGCGGCTACGTCAAGCTCTGGCACGGCGAGGTCGTCAGCGCCGAGAACTCGCAGCACCTTTCGGACTGGTACACGCCCAGCCACATCATCCACGGCTTCCTGTTCTATGGCGCGCTCTGGCTGGTCGCCCGGCGGCTTTCCTTCGGCTGGCGGCTGGCCCTTGCCACGCTGATCGAATGCGGCTGGGAAATCATCGAGAACTCGGATGCGGTGATCGAACGCTACCGGACCGTCACCATCTCGCTGGACTATTATGGGGATTCGGTGATCAACACGATGTCCGACGTCGCGGCGATGATCCTGGGCTTCTGGCTGGCCAGCCGGCTGCCGGTCTGGGCCACCGTGGCCCTCATCATCCTGTTCGAGGTGGCGACGGCCCTGATCATCCGCGACGGCCTGGCGCTGAACGTGCTGATGCTACTTTACCCGGTGGACTGGATCGCCGACTGGCAGGCGGCGCGCCCGGTCTAAGAATTTTCGTCGAAAATTCTTAGACCCGCATCCGGCGCAGCGACAGCACCGCAGCCAGGCTCAGCCCCAGCAGGATCCCGGCCACCAGCACGAAGAATCCCCGCTCGCCCAGGGCGGCGCTGACCGGCGCCAGGATCAGCGGCGTGGTGATCGCGCCCACCAGCCCCGCGGCGACGATGGTCGGCGGCACCCGGATGTCCTCGCCCATCTTGCCGCTGGCGGTGACGTAGTAGCCCGGAAAGAACACCCCGGCCGAGGCGCCCATCGCCACGAAGAACACCGCGGGCGACAGGACCGCCGCGCCCAGCGCGAACAGCGCGGCCGAGCCGATGGCGGCGGTGTAAAGCACGAAGGGCTCTACCCGGTGCGCGATGAAGATCAGCCCCACGCGCGCCAGCAGGAACACGACGAAGAAGGCGCTGAGAAGCTGCGAGGCCCGCACCTCCTCCACCCCCGCCCGGATCAGCGCCGAGGGACCAAGGCCGGCAAGGCTCGCCTCCATCCCGATGGCGACCATGCCGAAGGCCAGGATCCCCCAGTGCGGCCGGAAGGCCCGCACTTCGCCCGCCGGTGCCGCCGCGACCCGACCGGCCGGGCCGGCCAGCGCGAAGATCGCCAGAAGCGCCAGCGCCACCGCGCCGAAGGTCCAGGCCGGGTCGCTGCCCAGCCAGACAAAGACCAGCGGCGCGGCAATGGCGCCGACCCCGAAGGTCGCGTTCAGCAGGCTCAGCATCGACGGCCCCTTGGCGCCGAAGGCCCGCATCACGCGCGGGTTGAACACCGCCGTCGCCATGCCGTAGCCCACACCGAAGAGCGCGCCGCCGGCCAGCGTCAGCCACCAGCCCGGGCCCGCCGCCATCACCGCCGTCCCGGCCGCCATCGCCGCCAGGGCGTGCCTCGGCCCGATCCGGGCGCCGAGCAGATACATGATGCCCACGCCAAGGAAGCAGCCCACCCACAGAAGCGCGACGAACAGCCCCGCCTCGCCCTCGGTCAGGGAAAACTCGCGGACATAGACCGGCAGCACCGGCCCGAACAGCGCCTGCCCCGCCCCCATCAGGATGAAGGTCGCCACCCCGGCGAAGAGAAGCCCGGCATGGGCGCGGATCAGGTCGTTCAAGATCGGTCTCCCGTTGATCCGCCCCGTCTCCCCCGGCTGTTAGCGCATGTCAATGGCCGCCGTGACGCGACGTTTCCTCACCCTTCGCTCCGCCCCTGGTGCATGATGGGCCAAACACCGGAGGCCCCCATGACCGAGATCCACATCCTTTCCGCCGCCCGCACCGCCATCGGCGGCTTCGGCGGCGCGCTGTCCGCCCTGCCGCCCATCGACATCGCCACCCATGCCGCTAAGGCCGCGCTGGACCGCGCGGGGGTTGAAGGCGGGCAGATCGGTCAGGTCGTCATGGGCCATGTCATCAACACCGAACCGCGCGACATGTATCTTTCCCGCGTCATGGCGATGAACGCCGGCATCCCCGAGACGACGCCGGCGATGAACGTCAACCGGCTTTGCGGTTCGGGCGCGCAGGCCGTGGTCTCGGCGGTGCAGGCGCTGATGCTGGGCGATGCCGAACTGGCGCTGGCGGGCGGGGCGGAATGCATGAGCCGCTCGCCCTATATCCTGCCCGCCGCCCGCTTCGGGCAGAAGATGGGCGATACCCGCGCGCTGGACATGATGACCGGGGCGCTGACCTGCCCCTTCGGCACCGGGCACATGGGGGTGACGGCCGAGAACGTCGCCGCGCTGCACGGTATCAGCCGCGAGGATCAGGACGCCTTCGCGCTGGAAAGCCAGACCCGCGCCGCCCGCGCCATCGCCGAAGGCCGGTTCCGCGACCAGATCGTGCCGGTCGAGGTCGGCGGCCGGAAGGGCCCGGTGACCTTCGACACCGACGAACACCCCAAGGCCACGAGCGCCGAGGCGCTGGCGGGTCTGAAGCCGGTGTTCCAGAAGGACGGCACGGTGACCGCCGGCAATGCCTCGGGCATCAACGACGGCGCCGCCGCGCTGGTCCTGTCGCGATCCGGCAAGGGCAGCCGGGCGCGGATCATGGGCTATGCGCTGGCCGGGGTGGACCCGAAGGTCATGGGCCTCGGCCCGATCCCGGCGGTGCAGGCGCTGTGTGCGAAGCTCGGGGTCAGGCCGCAGTCCTTCGACGTGGTGGAATCGAACGAGGCCTTCGCAGCCCAGGCGCTGGCCGTGTCCCGCGCGCTGGACCTCGACCCCGCGCGGGTGAACCCCAACGGCGGGGCGATCGCGCTGGGTCATCCGGTGGGGGCGACCGGGGCGATCCTGGTCGTGAAGGCGCTGCACGAACTGGAACGGACCGGTGGGCGCACCGCCCTTGTCACCATGTGCATCGGCGGCGGCCAGGGGATCGCGCTGGCCATCGAACGCGCCTGAGCGATTTCTGTGCAGAAATCGCGTCGGAGCCTGCAAGGCTCCGGTCCGGAGTTTCCATGAAACTCCGGTGCTACCGCAGCCGCACCTGCACCCGGTCGGACCGGCCCTCGGCGTCGATCACGCTGAGGGTCACGAAGCCCGCACCCGGCATCGCCAGCATCGCCTCGCGCGCCTCGGAGCCGACGACCACCGGCACCCCGTCGGCGAGCCAGGTGAAGGGTGCGGTGCCACCCGCGACCTTGACCTTCAGCCCGGCCGCCAGCAGCTCCACCTCGGCACCGTCAGGCGGGAAGGCCACGGCGGGGGCATCCGCCGCCTCGGCAAAGGCCGCCGCGCGCGACCGGAAGCGTTGCAGCGGCTGCGGCAGCGCGGCGTTGGCGACCAGCAGGGTCGCCGGCGGCGCGGGGGGCTGCGGGTCGAGCTTTCGCTTCAGCCGGTTGAAGGCCTGGAACAGCACCGGGGCCGCCACATCCGCGCCGAAGGCCCCCGGCACGGGCGTCCCGTCCGCCCGGCCCATCCAGACCCCCACCACATGCCGGCCGTCATAGCCGATGGCCCAGGCATCGCGGTGCCCATAGGAGGTGCCGGTCTTGTAGGCCAGCCGGTTCGCCGGCGCGCCGGGTGGTGGGGCCAGTCCAGCCAGAATGTCCCCGACCTGCCAGGCCGCCACGGAGGAGACCAGCCGCTGCCCCTCGGCCCCCTCGGCCCCGAGCCGCCAGGTCAGCGGCCGCGCCACCCCACCGCGGGCCAGCGCGGCGTAAAGCTGCACCATGTCCTGCAGCGTCACCCCCACCCCGCCCAGCGCGATGGCCAGCCCCGGCTGATCGCCCGGAAAGACCGGCTTCATTCCCGCCTTCTCCATCGCCGAGATCAGTTTCGCCGGCCCCAGCGCCTCGGTCAGTTCCACCACCGGGATGTTGCGCGACAGCTGCAACGCCTCGCGCATGCGGATCGTGCCGAGGTAGAGCCGGTCGAAATTCTGCGGCGCGTAGGTGCCGAAGCGCATCGGCCGGTCCTCGATCATCGTCTCGGGATGGGCCAGCCCCTCGTCGAAGGCCAGGGCATAGACCAGGGGCTTCAGCGTCGATCCGGGGCTGCGCAGCGCCTGGGTCATGTCCACGAAGCCCTGCCGCAGATCGGCCTGATAGCCCGCCGAGCCGACCGAGGCCTGGATCTCGCCCGAGGCATGGTCGGCCACCAGGATAGCCACCTGCAAGGCCTCGCCCCGGCCGGCGACTGCCTCGGCCGCCAGCGCCTCGAGCCGGCGTTGCAGGTCGCCGTCCAGCGTCAGTCGGTGCTGCCCATCCTGCGGGCGTTCGGCGCGGACCCGGTCGGCCAGATGCGCGGCGAGCGCCGGGAAGGGCTGACGCAGGCCCGGCACCGCCTCGCGCCGGGCGGCCTCGGCGGTTTCGGGGTCCAGCACCCCCGCCGCCACCGCGCGGGCGAGCACCCGGTTCCGCGCGGCCTCGGCCCGGTCGGCGGCGCGGTCGGGGCGGCGGCTTTCCGGGGCCTGCGGGATCGCCACCAGAAGTGCGGCTTCGGCCGGGGTCAGGCGGGCGGGCTCCTTGCCGAAATAGCTGATCGAGGCCGCGCGCACCCCTTCGAGATTGCCGCCGAAGGGCGCGAGATGCAGGTAAAGCTGCAGGATCTGGTCCTTCGACAGCCGCCGCTCCAGCGCCAGAGCCACCCGCATCTGCCGAAGCTTGCCCGCGACCTTGCCGGTCGTCCCTTCCTCCAAGAGCCGCGCGACCTGCATCGTCAGCGTCGATCCGCCCGAGACGACGCGCCCGTTCCGCGCCGCCTGCACCACCGCCCGCGCCATCGACCGCATGTCCACGCCGCCATGGTCGCGGAAGCGGCGGTCCTCGTAGGCCACCAGCATGCGCAGGTAGAGCGGGTCCACCCTGTCCGGCGGCAGGGCCAGCCGCCAGCGGCCATCGGCAACCGTATAGGCGCGCAAGAGGTCGCCGTCGCGGTCCAGCACCTCGACCGACATCTCCACCGCAAGGGGCGGCAGGACGGTCGCGTCGATGAAAGCGTCGAACCGGTCCCGTCCAAGCGCCCCGAGCCACAGGCAGGCGGCCAGCGCCAGCACCCAACCGGCGCGCGGAAACCGGGGGGCCGAAAATTCTTCGGCGAAGAATTTTCTTCCGCCCCGCGTCATGGCCGCCTCCCGCCCCGGCTCAGGGCGTGACCGTCAGCGTCCCGGTCGCGCTCCGGGCGCGGAAATCGGGGCGATACATGTCCTCGACCGAGGCCGCCGGATGGTGGAACCTGCCCGGGCTGATCGCGCGCACGACATAGGCGAGCTTGAACGGCGCATCCGACCGCCAGTCGATCGCGGCCAGGAAGCGGTCCTGCCGGAACTCGGCATGGGCCACGTCCTGCACCGCATCCAGCCAGCCCAGTTCCGAGGTCGAGCCCGCCGACATCAGGTTCGGGTTGTCGATCTCCAGACCCGCGGGCAGGGGATCGCTGACCATCAGCCGCGCCTCGCCATAGGCGAAGGGCGTGACCTCCAGCACCACCACCAGCCGGGTGCCCGCCGCCACGCTGCCGGGCGAGACCTCCTGACCGTCCATCGTGTAGTAGGTCCGGGTGATCGCATAGCCGTTGCCGCCCGCGGGCTCGGGCTCGGCCGGGACGCCATAGGTCGTCACCGTGACGCTGGTGTCCGGCCCCTTGTTGCGCACGACGACCGGGGTCGCCGCGCCGGCCTCCAGCACGCGGACCAGCGGACCCTCGGCGGGCTGGCCGTCGATTGTGATGCCCTCGGCCCCCGGCCGGTCGATCAGCGCGTTGGTGGCCAGAAGCGCCCAGGTCGCCTCCTGCGTCGAGAGGTTGGTGCCCTGCGCGGCCAGCCGGTCGGTCAGCGCCTCGCGGTCCACCGCGTTCGACCCGGCCTCGACCGCCAGCGTCAAGAGCGCCGCCGTGTCGCGGTAGCGGGTGCCGTAGTCCACCCGCCAGACCTGGCCCTGCTCCGGCCCCTGCGCATCCAGCTTGGCGAGCGCCTTGCGGAACATCGCATCCGCCCGCGACTGGTCGCCGTAGGAGGCCAGCGCCGCCGCCAGCTGCGCCTGCGCCAAGGGCGTCGCGAAATCGTCGCCCTTCACATCGGCATAATAGCGCAGGTCGCCCACCGCCGCCGCGCCCTCGCGCGCCAGCACCATCAGCGCATAGGCCAGCGCCTCGCCGCCGCCGTTGGCCTCAGCGCTGAAGTCGGGCGCATAGTTCACCTGGTTGCGCAGGTTCGCCAGCGCGTTGCGGAACGCGAGGTCCGGCACCGTGTAACCCTGCGCCCGCGCCCGGCTGAGGAAGTCGGTCACATAGGCGTCCAGCCAGAAATCGCCCTGCTCGGGCCCCCAGAGCCCGAAGCCCCCGGACGAGGACTGGTTGGCCAGGATCTCCACCACCGCCTCGTCGATCCGGGTCTGGATGTTCTCGGCCCCCTTCAGGTCCATCACCCGCGCCACCTGGTCGAAGTACAGCAGCGGCAGCGCCTTCGAGGTGATCTGCTCGGTGCAGCCATAGGGATAGCGGTCAAGGGCCGCCAGCAGTCCCGGCGCGTTCAGCCGCGCGATCGGGCCCACCGCCATCACCGCCTTGCCCGACCCCGGCACGAGTCCCGCGAACACGTTGCCGTCGAAGGTGAAGCTCTGCCCCGAAGCAAGCTCCACCCGGCTGATGCGGGCAACTTCCGGGTCGTTCACCTGCACCGGGATCGTCAGCGTCTTCTTCAGCACCTTGCCGTCCGGCGTGGTCAGGCTGATGTCGATGCTCTGCACGCCCACATCCCCCGCCGTCACCGGCACCTCGAACACCGCCTTGGCCTTCTCGCCGAGGTCAAAGCCCGAGGGCACCGCGCCCAGCGTCAGCCCGTTCGCCGTCACGTCGAGGCTCATCCGCCCCGCAGGCCCGGTGGCATGGACCACCTCCAGCAAGAGCCGCGACGTGTCGCCCGGCGACAGGAAACGCGGCAGGCTGGCCGTCAACACCACCGGGTCACGCACCAGCACATCCGCCGATGCCTGCCCTACCCCGGTCTTCGACCAGGCCACGGCCATCACCTTCACCGTGCCGTTGAAGCTCGGCAGGTCGAACGTCGCCCGCGCATAGCCGTCCGCGCCCACCTCGACCGGGCCGGTGAAATAGGCCACCAGCTCCTCTGTCGGCGGTGGCGCCTGCAACCGCGCCTGCGCGCCCGCGTCGCCGCCCGAGCGGACCTCGCCGGTCGCGCCGTTCAGCCCGTCGATCAGCCGACCGTAAAGGTCGCGGATGCCCACGCCCAGCCGGCGCTGGCCGAAGTAGTGGTCCTGCGGATCGGGGGCCTTGAACCCGGTCAGGTTCAGGATGCCCACATCCACCGCCGCGATGGTGACATGGGCCGTCTCGCCCGCCGTCACGCCCTCGACCTTCACCGCCACGTCCAGCGGCCCGCGCGGCGCAGCCTCGGCCGCGACCTCGACCTTGGCCGACAGCGCCCGCGCGCCGGGGTCGATCTTCGCATGGGTCAGCCCCAGCGCCCGCGCCGGGTTCCGCCCTGCCGCCACATCCATCGGCCGCAGGACCGAGGCGGTGACATAGACCCCCGTGCCCCAGTCATCCGTCACCGGCAGCTGGAGCAGGTTCTCGCCCTCCTTCACCTCGACCGCCTGCATGGCGACCAGCCGGTTCGACAGCACCGTGACCAGCGCCGTCCCCGCAGCCCGCGGCACGACGCGCAAGGTCGCCGTCTCGCCGGGGCGATAGGCGGGCTTGTCCAGCGACAATTCCAGAGTGTCGGGGGTGGCCGAGGCATCGGCGGGCGCATACCAGCCCGCGTAGAATTCCATCGACGAGGCCGCCTTTCCGCCATCCGCCCGTTCCACCACGATCTCGTAGCTGCCCCACGTCACATCGGCGGCGATCTCCGCCGGCTGTGCACCGGGCCGGGCCTCGCCCTCGGCGACCAGCTCGCGGGTGACGACCGGCTCCCAGCTCCATTCGCCGAAGTTCTGATACCACTGATAGTCATACTGCACCCGGTTGACCTTCCAGCGCAGCGGCAGATCGACCGCCGTCTCGCCCGCGCCGACCGCGATCAGCTGGAACCGCGCCTGACCGCCCTCGGGCGCCACGCCGTCGAACAGGGGCTTGATGCCGATCATCGGCTCGGACGGTGCCAGCGCGCGAACCAGCTCGCGCTGGACCGGGCGCCCCGAGCCCTCGGCCACCCGCACCGTCACCCGCGCCTCGAGCGGGCGGAAGGGATCGGCGACCTCGGGCAGGGCGACAGGCAGGGTGGCAGCGCCGGCCTCGTCGGTCTCGGCCCCCTCCAGCGCAGCCATCTGGGCGCTGAAAGGCTGGTCGTGGCGGCCGAAGACATAGCCGGGAAACTTCTCCAGCCCTTGCGCCGCGCGCAACAGCACCTCGCCCTCGACCGCCAGCCCCGCGCCCGGCGCGCCGAACAGATAGCGCGCCGACAGGGTCAGGTCGGCGGGCGCGCCGCCGAGGGTCAGCGGCGCATCGCCCATGGCCAGGTCGAAGTCGATGCGTTCGGGCAGGAAGTCCTCGACCAGGAAGGTCTTCGCGGCAAGCGCCGGGGCTTCGACATCGGCGAAGATCTCCAGCCGCCACACCCCGCGCGGCGCGCTGCCGGCGATCTGCTGGCTGAACACGTAACCGCCGGCCCAGTCATTCACCACGGTCCGGGCATATTCCACCCCGTCCGGGCGCTTGAGCACCGCCGTCAGCGGCAGGCCCTCGACCGCCTTCTGTTCCGGATCGCGGGCCAGAGCGGTGACATAGACCGTCTCGCCCGCGCGATAGGCGCCGCGGTCGGTGGTCAGGAACACATCCACCGGCGGCGCGGCCTCGCGCCCCGCCACGCCCCGGTCGGACAGGTCGAACTCGGGGTCGGTCAGCGACAGGAAGGCGATGTCCTGTTCGCCGTCCTTCACCACCACCATCGCCGGGGCGCTGCCGCCCGTGCCGCGGGTCAGCGCCGGGTCGATGCGGGCATAGCCCTCGGTGTCGGTCACCCAGGTCGCCAGGACTGCGTTCGCCCGGTTCAGCAGCTCGACCGTGACACCGGCCTTGGCCTTCGCGGTGGACAGGCTGCGGACGAAGACATGCAGCCCGTCAACGCCCGACATGGTGGTCACGCCCAGGTCCGAGACCACGAACCACTGCCAGGCCGGAGGGATGTTGTAGGGGTCAACCCCCGGCACCTCGGCCTTGAGCGCATAGATCCCCGCCGGCTGGCCGGCCAGCGCCTCGCCCATCGGCAGGCGGGTGGTCACGTCGCGGTTGACCTCCTGCGCCACGCTGGCCGAGCCGGTCCAGAGCTTCTCGCCCACTTCGCCCGAGAAATACTCCTCGGAATAGACGTCGATCGGGGTGCCGAAGTAGTTGGTCTGGATCGCGCGCAAGAGGTTGCGGTCGGTGACGCGGTAGAGCGTCAGGTCCAGCCTTTCGGTGTTCACCGTCTGCACCGGCAGCGCCGGCTCGCCGGCCTTGGGCAGCACATAGCCCCGCCCGGGGAACTTCACGCCCGGATTGCGGTCGCGGACGTATTGCGTGATCTCGACCGACTTCGCCAGGGTCTGGCCATCGGCCGCCGGCAGCCCCTCGCGGAAGGTGATGCTGTAGCGCTTGCCGTGTTCCAGCCCCGCGACGCACAGCTGCCGCCAGCCGCCGTTCTCCACCACAAGGCCCGGATCCTTCAGTTGCACGAAGGTCGAATAATCCACCCCCGAGGCCACCAGATCCTCGCTGAAGGTCGCGCAGATGCGCGGGCGTGCCAGATCGGACTGCACCTGCGTCTCGGCAATGCGGAAGCCGTATTTGCCGATCGCCGCATCCAGAAGCGCCGCCGTGTCGGTCCGGTCCTGCAACGACTGCGCCAGCCGCAGCGCCTGCACCGTGTCGCGCCCGCGGCCGTTGCGCTCCAGCACATCGGCCATGGTCACCAGGATCGTGTGGCGCAGCGCCGGACTGTCCGCGCGCAGGTAGCCGTTCACCGAGGACAGCATCGCCTGGTAGAAGAAATAGCCCGACTGGTTCGGATCGGCCTTCCCGGCCTCAAGCTGCCGCCGCGCGAATTCGCCCCAGGTCGCCGCATCGTCGGTCCGGTTCAGCGCCGCCCCGGTGAAGGCCGCCGCCCCCGCCCAGTCGCCCCGCGCCTCGGCCTCGGCGGCCGCGGCCAGATGCTCCTCGGCGCTCCACGGCCCGGTGGTATGCTGCCGGCCCAGGCCCTGCGCCTGCTCGAAGGCGGGCTGGATGTCCCAGTCGGGCAGGAAGCCCAGCTCCTTCCGCCGCTCTGCCGCCGCCGCCCGTACCGCCGGATCGGTCTCGACCACCCGCGCCGAAAGGGCCCCGGCGAAGAACGCGCCCTCGCCGGGGCTGTTCTTCACGAAACACGACCCGTTGCGCGTGTTGAACACATAGGCCTCGCAGCGCGCATTGGTCAGACAGGCGCGCTCGCAGGCCTCGACCGTCGTGTCGAAGACCGAGGCAATGTCGCCCCCCGGCAGGTCCTCGTCCTGGGTGACGATGAATCGCCGCTCGGGGACGAGGTCCTGCGCCAATGCCCCGCCCGCAATGCCCAGAAATGCCGCCGCCACCGCAGCTTTCACAAACCCGCGCATCGAAATGCCTCCCTGACCGATCGGCCCGACTGTCGCATGCCGCCCCCGCCCGAGGCAAGCACGCGCAAGGCCGCTTTGCCGTTAAGCCTTGGTTCATCCTGATCGGCGAGGCTAGTCGCGAATACCCGACGTGGGCGCCCGCCCGCGCCGGGACGGGACCCGAATTCGCCGGCTGGGGCAGCATGGATCTAACCGAACGACTGGTCAGGGAACGGCGCGCGCGATTGGCGGCCGAACGCCTGCTCGACCAGAAAAGCCGCGAGTTGCACGCGGCCAACGAAAAGCTGGCGATCCACGCCCGCGCGCTGTCCGACCAGATCGTCGAACAGCGCCAGGCGGTGAAGTCCGCCCGCTCCGAGGCCGAGCTCCTGAAGCACCAGAACACCCGCTTCGTCGAGGATCTGGACCGCGCCCATACCGCGGCCGTCATGGCCGAACGCCGGCTGTGGGACGCGATCAACACCATCCGCGACGGCTTTGCCGTGTTCGACGCCGACATGCGGCTCGTTCTTGCGAACGAAGCCTGCCTGGCCTGGTTCGCCGGTCATCCGGTGGCCCCCGGCATCTCCTATGCCGAACTGGCCGCCGTCTTTGCCCGCACCATGCTCGACCTCGGCGAGGAAAGCCCCGAGGCCGTCGCCGAGCGCATCTGCGCGCGCCTGGAAGACGATCGGATCGAACCGATCACGCTCAAGCTGCGGACCGGCAACTGGATAAAGCTCCAGGAACGCCGGGCCAACGACGGCGGGCTCGTCTCGCTGATCATCGACATCACCGAACAGATGCGCATCTGGGCCGCCATCGACGTGCTGCCCGATGCCTTCGTCCTTTTCGACAGGGAGGAACGGCTCTTGGCCTGCAATCAGCGTTACCGCGAAATGTTCCCCGACAGTGCCCCCGTCATGCAGCCGGGCGTCACCTTCGAGGAGCTTCTGCGCCACGGGCTGCGAAACGCCCATGTCCCCGATGCCGTGGGCCGCGAGGAGGAATGGCTCGCCGACCGGCTGGCGCATTTCCGCGCCGCCGACACCATCGCGGAGAACACGCTCGCCAACGGACGGGTGATCCTGGAATCCGACCATGTCACCCCCGACGGGGGCCGCGTCGGCCTGCGGACCGACATCACCGCGATTCGCGAACAGCAGGCGCAGCTCGAGACCGCCCGCGCCGCGGCCGAGGCCGCGAACCGCGCCAAGTCCGCCTTCCTCGCCAACATGAGCCACGAGATCCGCACACCGATGAATGGCGTCGTCGGCATGGCTGAACTTCTCTGCGACACCGCCCTGACCGAGGAACAGCGCCTCTTCGCCGAGACGATCCGGTCGTCGGGCGAGGCGCTTCTGGTCATCATCAACGACATCCTCGACTATTCCAAGATGGAGGCGGAGCGCCTGACGCTGCGCCCCGAACCCTTCGACCTCGAACGCACGATCCACGAGGTGACGATGCTCCTGCAGCCCCGCGCACGGGAAAAGGGCATCGACCTGATGATCGACTTCGACATGTTCCTGCCCACCCGCTTCGTCGGCGATCCCGGCCGTCTGCGGCAGGTGCTGACCAACCTGATCGGCAATGCCGTCAAGTTCACCGAGAAAGGCCATGTCCTGACCCGCGTCGTCGGCATCGAGGCCGAGGACGGGACCCAGACCCTGCATGTCACGGTGGAAGACACCGGCATCGGCATCGCGCCCGACCACCTCGACCACATCTTCGGCGAGTTCAACCAGGTCGAGGACGAACGGAACCGCAAGTTCGAGGGCACCGGGCTTGGCCTCGCCATCACCCGGCGGCTGATCGAACACATGGGCGGCGCGGTCTGGGTGGACAGCGAACTGGGCCGCGGCTCCTCCTTCGGCTTCCGCGTCACCCTGCCGGTGGCCGAGGATGCGGGGCCGGTCCAGGTGCCGGTCGCGGTGCGCCGGGTGATCGCGGTGGACGACCAGTTCATCAACCGCACCATCCTCGAACGCCAGCTTGCCCCCTGCGGGATCGAGGTCGCGCTCTGCCGCTCGGCCGCCGAGGTGCTGGAAAGGCTTGCCGCCGATCCGGATTACGACGTGGTCCTGACCGACCATGCCATGCCGGAGATGGACGGCGTGCAGCTGCTGGAGGCGATCCGCGCCGCGGGCCATACGATGCCGGTGCTCCTCCTGTCGTCGAACCCGGCGGGTCTCGGCAGCCTCGCCCATGACTTTGCGGCGATCCTGCAGAAGCCGATCCTGCGGTCGGACCTCTACCGGCACCTGCAGGCGCTGACCGCCCCCGCCGTCGTGGCCGCGGACCCGCCGCCCCCACCCGCCCCGGCCGACCTGCGCCAGATGCGGGTCCTCGCGGCCGAGGACAACCGGACGAACCAGCTCGTCTTCCAGAAGATGGTGCGCGACATGGACATCGACCTGCGCTTCGCCGACAACGGCCGCATCGCGGTGGAAATGTTCCAGGACTTCCAGCCCGACCTCGTCTTCATGGACATCTCGATGCCCGAGATGGACGGCAAGGAAGCCGCCCGAACCATCCGCGCGACCGGCTCCCGCGTGCCGATCGTTGCGCTGACCGCCCATGCCATGGAAGGCGATGCCGACGGGATCCTGGCCGCCGGAATCGACCGCTACCTGACCAAACCCCTGCGCAAGGCCGCCATCGAGGCCACGCTCACGGAATACTGCCCGCCCGAGGCCCGGCCTCCGGTCGCGAGCGTGGTGGAAAGCGCCGCCTGACTGCCGCACGGTTGCGCCCGGCGCGCCCGGACCGCCACGGAGATCTGCCCGCCCCCCGGATTTGCCCTTTGGCAAATACTCTCGGGGGGTGCGGGGGGCGAAGCGCCCCCGTGGCCGAGCCGGTTGGCCGCAGGCCAGAGGCGAGAGAAAAGGCTTGCGCGCCAGCGCTCGATGCGGTCGGCCGGCCCCGGGACCAGTCGCCGAGCACATCTTGCCAAATCCCTAACGGAAAATGACAAACTTCTGATTTTCTTATGAAATCCGGAAATGTCCACCGTGGACAGGCCGTCAGCCGTCCCGCAGGACCTCCAGGAAGGCCGCGCCGAAACGCTCGATCTTCGCGTCACCCATCCCCTGGATCCGGGCCAGTTCGGCCAGGGTCGAAGGCCGCCGCTCCACGATGGCCCGCAGGGTGGCATGGGTGCAGTTCAGATACTTTCCCGTCCCGTCCTCGCCCCGGGCCAGGGCCAGCTGCACCTCCGCCAGCCGGTCGAAGAGCGCCCCTTCCGGCCGCCCCGCCAGCCGCATCCGCGCCGGATGCAGCCCCTCCGCCGCACCGGTGATGACCTCCAGGAACGCGGCGCCATAGCTTTCCAGCTTTTTCGCCCCGACACCGGTGATCCCAGCCATCTGGTCCAGCGTGGCGGGCTTCCGCTCCGCCATCTCGATCAGCGTCCTGTCCGGGAAGACGACATAGGCCGGCACGTTCTGCGCCTCGGCCAGCACCCGCCGCCGGGCCTTGAGCGCGGCAAGCAGGACCGCATCCTCTTCCGCCACCTGCGCCCGCACCACCGGCTCCCGCTCCCCCGCCGCCGCCACCGTGTCGCGGCGCAGCGTCACCGTCGCCTCGCCGCGCAGCACCGGCCGCGCGGCCTCGGTCATCCGCAGCGCGCCGTGGCGGTCGGGATCGGGCCGCACGAGGTCGCGCCCCATCATCTGGCGGAACACCGCCCCCCAGGCCGGTTTCGACAGGTCGCGGCCCACCGCGAAGGTCGGCAACTGATCGTGCCCCCTTTCGCGCACCTTCGCGGTTGCTGTTCCGGTCAGGATGTCGATCAGATGCCCCGTCCCGAACCACTCCCCCGTCCGCAGGATCGCCGACAGCGCCTTGCGCACCGCCTCGGTCGCGTCGAACAGCTGCGCCGGCCGATCGCAGAGATCGCAGTTCCCGCAGGGCTCGGCCGTCTCGCCGAAATAGCCCAGCAGCACCTGCCGCCGGCAGCCCAGCGCCTCGGCGAGGCCCAGGAGAGCGTTCAGCCGCGCATGGTCCGCCGCCTTCCGGTCCGGCGGCGCCGCGCCTTCGTCGATCTGGGTCCGGCGCAGACGGATGTCGTCGGGACCGTAGAGCGTCAGCGTCTCGGCCGGACTGCCGTCGCGGCCCGCGCGGCCGATCTCCTGGTAATAGGCCTCGATCGACTTCGGCAGGTCGGCATGGGCCACCCAGCGGATGTCGGGCTTGTCGATCCCCATGCCGAAGGCCACCGTCGCCACCACGATCAGCCCGTCCTCGCGCTGGAACCGGGTCTCGACCAGACGCCGCTCATCCGCCTCCATCCCGCCGTGATAGGCCACGGCCGGATGCCCCGCCTCGCGCAGCGCCTGGGCCAGCGTCTCGGTCTTGGCGCGGGTCGCGCAATAGACGATGCCCGACTGCCCGCGCCGCGCGGCGGCAAAGCGCAGGATCTGCGCGCGCGGGCCATCCTTGACCGCGAAGGCCAGATGAATGTTCGGCCGGTCGAAACCGCGCAGGAAGGTGACCGGCGCCTCGCCGTCGAAGAGCCGCGCCACGATCTCCGCCCGCGTCTCCTCGTCCGCCGTGGCGGTGAAGGCGGCAAGCGGCACGCGCAGGGACCGGCGCAACTCGCCGATCCGGAGGTAGTCGGGGCGGAAGTCATGCCCCCACTGGCTGACGCAATGCGCCTCGTCCACCGCGATCAGGCCGCACCGCGCCCGCCGCAGAAGCGCCGCCGTGCCGGCAGAGGCCAACCGTTCGGGCGCCATGTAGAGAAGCTTCAGCCGGCCATCGTCGATGGCCCGGAACACCTCTTCGGTTTCGTCATCGGTATTACCCGAGGTCAGCGCCCCCGCCTCGACCCCCGCTGCCCGCAGCGCCCGCACCTGATCCCGCATCAGCGCGATCAGCGGCGAGATGACGACCGTCACCCCTTCGCGACAGAGCGCGGGCAACTGATAGCACAGCGACTTGCCCCCGCCCGTGGGCATGATGGCCAGCGTATTCCGGCCCTGCAGGACGGACTGCACGATCTCGGCCTGGCCCGGCCGGAACCCGGGAAATCCGAAGACGGAATGAAGAAGCCGGGCCGCGTGGTCCAAGGGTCAGGTCGGTGTCAGAGAAAGACCGCCACATTGTTGCGCAGGATGATCTCCAGCGCGTAAATCCCGATCAGCACCACCAGCGGCGACAGGTCGATCCCCCCCATGGCCGGCAAGAGCCGGCGGATGGGGCCGTAGAGCGGTTCGAGCAGGCGATTCAACCCGTGCCAGACCTGCGCCACCAGCGGCTGGCGGATGTTCAGCACCTGGAAATTGATCAGCCAACTCATCACGAAATGCGCCAGGATCAGGAACTTGGCGATGCCGAGGATCAACATCAGGATTTCATAAAGCGAGGTCATCGGGCACTCCGTCCGGTCTGCGCCAGAGGTAGCCGCCGGGGCGGCGAAGGGCAATGCCTTCCGCAGCGTTCCGCTTGACGCAGGCGCGCGGCCGGGCAAGTCAGGGCGCCCAACCGGAGTGTGCCGATGTATCCCTTCCTGCGCATGTTCAAGGAACTGGCCCGCGCCCGCCGCATGCCGGCGCTTGGGCTGTTCGACACCCATGTCAGCCATCACCTCTGCTGGCCCTGGGATCTGGACCCGTGGTTCGAGTTGAACAACGGCCGCACGCTGACGCTCTACGACCTGGGCCGCCTGCCGCTGGGTGCACGAACCGGCCTGCACCGGGTCCTGAAGGCGAAGGGCTGGGGGATGACGGTGGCCGGCTCTTCGGTGCGCTACCGGCGGAGGGTGACGATGTTCTCGCGGCTTACGACCTACAGCCGCTGCCTCGGCTGGGACGACCGCTTCCTCTACACCGAACAGTCGATGTGGCAGGGCGACGACTGCGCCTCGCAGGTGCTGATCCGCTCGGCCGTGGTGGGCAGAACGAACGGCACGCGGACCGGGATCGTGCCTCCGGCAGAGCTGGCCGTGGCGCTGGGGGCCGCGCCGGACAGCCCGCCCCTGCCCGCCTGGGTCGAAGCCTGGATCGCCGCCGAAGCCACCCGTCCCTGGCCGCCCGAACGGCTGGGCTAGGCTCCTCGCTTGCCTGCGGCGCGCTCCTCGCCGCGATGAGCAAGCGGCAGCGCCGCGAAGAGCCTTCGCTTGCGCCGCGACCCGTTTCCGGGTTCACTTCCGAAAAAGGCAGGGGGCAGGCATGGCGACCGAACGGCAGCGCATCTGGGGCTGGTACTTCTTCGACTGGGCCAGCCAGCCCTACAACACGCTGCTCCTGACCTTCATCTTCGGCCCCTATTTCGCCGAGATCGCCCGTGGCTACTACATGGGCGCGGGGCTTGACGAAGAGGCCGCCAAGGCCGCAGCCCAGGCCTACTGGGGCTGGGGCCTGGCCATCGCCTCTTTCGCCATCGCGGTGCTGGCCCCGATCCTCGGTGCCATCGCCGACGGCACCGGGCGCCGGCTGGTCTGGGTCTGGGCCTTCTCGGCCTTCTACGTCGTGGGTTCCGCCGGGCTCTGGTGGGTCGCGCCGGGCGGGGGCGAGGCGATGCTGTTCTGGGCGGTCTGCCTGTTCGGCATCGGCTTCATCGGGATGGAATTCGCGACGATCTTCACGAATGCGCTGATGCCCTCGCTGACCCAGGCCGACGATCTGGGCGCGATCTCGGGCTCGGGCTTCGCCTTCGGCTATCTGGGCGGGCTCCTCGCGCTGATCGTGATGTTGCTGTTCTTCGCCGAAGGGGCAGACAGCGGGCAGACCCTCCTCGGCACGCCGCCCCTCTTCGGCCTCGACCCCGAGGCGCGCGAAGGCACGCGCTTCGTCGGGCCGTTCACCGCGCTCTGGTACGTCTTGTTCATGATCCCCTTCTTCCTCTGGGTGAAGGAACCGCACACCGACCGCCGCCCGCTGCACCTCGGCCGCGCCTTCGCCAGCCTGAAGGAGCTGATCCTCAGCCTGCGCTACAGGCGCAGCCTGTCGGCCTACCTGGCCTCGTCGCTGTTCTACCGCGACGCGCTGAACGCGCTTTACGGGTTCGGCGGGGTCTATGCCTCGGGTGTCCTTGGCTGGTCGATCATCCAGATCGGGATCTTCGGCATCGTCGGCGCCGTCACCGCAATGATCGCCGCCTGGATCGGCGGGCGGGCCGACCGCGCCTATGGGCCAAAGCCGGTGATCATCGTGTCGATCCTCGTGCTGATCTTCGTCTGCCTGATCATCGTCGGCATGACGCGCGAAAGCCTCTGGGGCCTCGCGCTCGACCCCGCCTCGTCGATGTCGGACCGCATCTTCTTTGCCTGCGGGGCGCTGATCGGGGCGGCCGGCGGGTCGCTTCAGGCCGCCAGCCGCACGATGATGGCGCGCCACACCACGCCCGACCGCGCGACCGAGGCCTTCGGCCTGTTCGCCCTGTCCGGCAAGGTCGCCAGCTTCATGGCGCCCACCCTGATCGCGCTGGCCACGACGATCAGCGGATCGCAGCGGATCGGCATCGCGCCGCTGATCCTGTTGTTCCTGATTGGCCTGGTTCTGCTAAGCTTCGTCAAACCGAAAGGCGAGATGCCCGCATGACCCTGATCCGCATTGCCCTGCTGGCCTGTCTCCTCGGAACCCCTGCCCAGGCCGAGAAGCTTGCCAACAAACTGTTCGGCGCCAAGGCGTCACCTTCTCGGCAAGAGCCGATGCCGATCGGCTCCTACGCCCGCGGCTGCGGGGCGGGGCTGGTGCAGTTGCCGGAAACCGGGCCGACCTGGCAGGCGATGCGGCTGTCACGCAACCGGAACTGGGGCCAGCCCGAGATGATCCGGTTCCTGATGGACCTGTCGCAGACCGCGCGCGACATCGGGTTTGGCCAGGGCCTCTACATCGGCGACATCAGCCAGCCGCGCGGCGGACCGATGACCTCGGGCCATGCCAGCCACCAGATCGGGCTGGACGCCGACATCTGGATGCTGCCGCCGCAGAGCCTGTCGCTCAGCGTCGCCGCGCGCGAGGAGATCAGCTCGATCCCCGTGCGCTCGGCCGACCAGCGGTCGGTGACCGAGAACTGGACGAAGGTGCACCACCGCCTGCTGAAGGAAGCCGCGAGCGACCCGCGCGTGGACCGGATCTTCGTCGCCGCCGCGGTGAAGATCGAGATGTGCAAGACCGCGAAGAGATCCGACAGGAAATGGCTCCAGAAGATCAGGCCCGTAGCCGGGCATGACACGCATTTCCATGTCCGGCTGAAATGCCCTGCCGGCGCACGGCTCTGCGAGACGCAGAAGCCCACGGTCGAAGAGTTGTCCAAGGGCGGCGACGGCTGCGACGAGACGCTGATGTGGTGGGTGACGGACTACCTCAACCCGCCCAAGCCGGGTGCAAAGAAGCCCAAGGATGACGACGCGCCGAAGAAGAAGGGCCCGCGCGAGTTCACCATGGCCGACCTGCCGAAGCAGTGCCAGGCGGTGCTGGCCTCGGACTGAGGTTGACTGCGGCCTGTGCCGGGTATAGGTCGCACTCGCTCCGCCCTGGGGCCAAGTCTCCGCGACCTTGCCAAAACGGACCACAGCATGCGCATCCTGATCCCCGGCGTTCTCGCCATGGCGGCGATCGTCGTCGCCTCGAACATCCTCGTCCAGTTCCCGCTGGGCGCCTTCCTGACCTGGGGGGCGCTGAGCTACCCCTTCGCCTTCCTCGTCACCGACCTGACCAACCGCCTGCAGGGCCCCGCCGCCGCGCGCCGCGTGGTGCTGGCGGGATTCGCGGCGGGCATCCTCTGTTCCTTCGTCGGGACGCAGATTACGGGCGAATTCGGCCCGCTCGTCACCCTGCGCATCGCGCTGGGGTCGGGCCTTGCCTTCCTCTGCGCCCAGCTTCTGGACGTGGCCGTGTTCGACCGGCTGCGGCAGGGGTCGTGGTGGAGGGCGCCGCTGGTCTCCACTCTCCTGTCCTCGACGCTGGACACCGCGCTGTTCTTCACCATCGCCTTCTCGGCCGCGCTGACCTTCCTCGAACCGGGCAACGATGTCTCCTGGGCGACCGGGCCCGCGCCGCTTCTGGGCCTTGGACCCGAGGCCCCGTTCTGGGTTTCGCTGGCCGTTGGTGACTGGCTGGTGAAACTTCTGCTCGCCCTGGTGGCATTGTTGCCATTTCGATTGGCGGTCGCGAAACTGGGCGCAAAGGTTGCGTGATTTCTTTTGACAAACACAAAATCTGTGGCACGCTCCCCCTATCGGCAACTTTTCGAAAGGAGGTGATCCAGTGTCTAGAGTGATATTGGAGAGAGGTGTCGGGACAGTCGGGAGGGGAATTTTCTAAGGGCAGCCCCTGGAAAATGGACCACCGATTGGATTTGGATGCCTAACTGGCCCATCTCCTTGGATCTCGGAAAGGGTTGCCTGAGCAGGGCAACCCTTTCTCTATTTCGCCGCGGGGCAACAGGCCCCCGCCGGCGTGCCGACAGGCCGGGATTGCCCGTTCCTTGATCACTTCGCCCCGGCAATCCGGGATCGGTGCAAGAAAATCCACATGGACCCTTGACCAAAGCTTCGTCGCGCATATCGTCGGTCAGGAAAATCGCAGACATGTGATGTGGCACTCGGGCCTTGGACGCAGACGGTAATCCGTCTGCGACAGGGCCTTTTGACGTTTGGGGAATGTCTTGAAACGGCAGATCAAGCTGGGGCTCCTCCTGTCGCGCTCGGGCAGCTATTCGCTGATCTCCGAAGCCTGCCGCTCCGGCGCGCTGGCCGCCATCGCCCGGGTCAACGGTGACCCTGCCCTCGACCTGTGCTTTCAGCCGGTAGAGCGCGACCCCGGCGGCAACATCGACGCCTACGCACCGCTCTGCGAGGAGATCCTGCGCGACAGCGGGGCGCGGCATGTGCTGGGCTGCATCACCTCGTGGAGCCGGAAGGAAGTGATCCCGACCGTGGAAAAATACGGCGGGACGCTCTGGTATGCGGTCCCCTACGAGGGGTTCGAGGCCTCGGACCATGTGGTCTATACCCATGCCTGTCCGAACCAGCACCTTCTGCCGCTGCTCGACTGGGTGATGCCGGCGCATGGGCGGCGGGCCTATCTGGTGGGCTCGAACTACATCTGGGGCTGGGAGATGAACCGCCTCGCCCGGGAACGCATCACCGCTGCCGGCGGCGAGGTCGTGGGGGAACGTTACCTGCCGATCGGCTCGCCCGAGGTGGGGCGGATGATCGAGGAGCTGCGCTTTGCCCGGCCGGATTTCATCCTGAACTCGCTGATCGGCCCGTCGTCCTATGAATTCATGGCCGCCTACCGGGCGCTTGGCCTTGAGGACGCGGCCTTCCGGCCCGACCGCTGCCCGGTCCTGTCCTGCAACGTGACCGAATGCGAACTGCCGGCGCTCGGCCAGGCGGCCGAAGGGCTGGTGGCGGCCGGTCCCTATTTCCGGGGCGTCGCGGGTTGGCCGGGCGCGGGCAGCTTCGGGTCCTCGCACGAGGCGGCGGCCTTCTCTGCCGTCATGGAACTGGCGCGGCTTCTGGCGGGGCGCGAAGGGGCCGAGAACTGGCCGCTGTCGCAGCTTCTGGCCGACCGCGCGGGGATCGTCGATCCCGAGACGCATCACACGGTCCTGCCGGTCATCATCGCGCGGGTCGAGGGCGGGGCGTTCCGGCCCATCAAGCGCTGGGAGGCGGTGGCGGGCGACCCCTACCTGACGCGCAGCCGCCAGACCCTGGCTCCGGCCCTGCGGGTGGTGTCATGAAGCGCCGCCCGATCCGTATCCCGAACCTCGGCGGCGCGCAGGCGATCATCCTGCACCGCCCCCATGCCACCGTGCAGGCGTTGACGCGGCAGCTGACGGCGATCGGGTTGCAGGTCACGCAGTCCTGGCCGGACCTCGGTCCCGAGGCGATGGCGGCCGACTACATCTTCTTCGACGCCGACATGGGCCATGACGGCATGTTCCCCTGGGAGCCGGGCCAGCCGCCGATCCCGATGATCGCGCTGATCGGCTCCGAGGCGCCGGGCCGGATCGAGTGGTCGCTGAAGGCGGGCGCGCACGCCCAGCTTCTGAAGCCCGTGGGCGACAGCGGGGCGTACTCGGCGCTTCTGATCGCGCGCGACACCTTCGATGCGCAAAAGGCCCTGTCGGCCGAGATCGCCGATCTGCGGCGGCGGCTGGAGGACCGGCAGACGGTGGTCCGCGCGGTGACGCTCCTGGCCGCGCGGGGCAAGTCCGACGCCGAGGCCTATGCGCAACTCCGCCGGATGGCGATGGCCTGGCGGATCAGCTTCGAGGACGCGGCCGCGCGGATCGTCGCGGCGCAAGGGGGGGCGGATGACCGATCTGAGCGCGGCTGAAGCGGTTCCCCAGGGTGCCCTTGCCCGGCTGATGCGGCGCAAGCTGGCGCTTCTGGGTCTGGTCATCATCGTCGTCGTGGTCGCGGGCGCGGTCCTTGCGCCCTGGATCGCGCCCTTCGACCCCAACGACCAGATGTTCGACGGCCTGACGCTGGAAGGCGCACCGATGCCGCCGGACGGAAAGTTCTGGATGGGCACCGACCTTCTGGGCCGCGACCTGTTCAGCCGGCTTCTCTACGGCGCGCAGACCTCGCTGGTGATCGGCGTGGTGGCCAATGGCCTCGCGCTGGTGATCGGCACGCTGGTCGGGATCACGGCGGGCTTCTTCCGGGGCTGGATCGGCGGCATCCTCATGCGCTTCACCGACCTGATGATGGCCTTCCCGGCGCTGCTTCTTGCCATCTGCCTGGCCGCGATCTTCCAGCCCTCGCTCTGGATCGTCGCCATGGTCATCGCGCTGGTGAACTGGGTGCAGACCGCGCGGGTGATCTATACCGAGACCTCGTCGCTTGCGACGCGCGACTTCATCGCGGCCGAGCGGACGCTGGGGGCCTCCACCTCCCGCATCCTCTTCCGCCACATCCTGCCGCACCTTCTGCCCACGATCATCGTCTGGGGCACGCTGGGGATCTCGACCACCGTCCTGCTGGAGGCGACACTGTCCTTCCTCGGCATCGGCGTGCAGCCGCCCACGCCCAGCTGGGGCAACATCATCTTCGAGAACCAGACCTATTTCCAGACCGCGCCCTGGCTGGTCTTCATCCCCGGCGCCGCGATCATCCTGCTGGCGCTGGCCTTCAACCTGGTCGGCGACGCGCTGCGCGACGTGCTGGACCCCACGCAACGGGGGCGCGACTGATGGCCGCCTATCTGCTTCGCCGCCTGATCCAGTCCGCGCTGATCCTCCTCGGCGTCAGCTTCATCACCTTCTTCCTGCTCTACGTCCTGCCCGCCGACCCCGTGCGCCAGATCGCGGGCCGGTCGGCGACGGCGCAGACCGTGGAAAACATCCGCGAGCAGCTGGGCCTCGACAAGCCCTTCGTCGTCCAGTACGCGCGCTACATGGGCGGCCTTCTGCAAGGCGACATGGGCCGCAGCTACCTGCAGAAGACGCAGGTGGCCGAGCTGATCTGGTCGCGCCTTCCTGCCACGCTCCTCCTCATGGCCGGGGCGATCTTCTGCGAACTGGTCTTGGGCCTGACCATGGGCATCATCGCCGCGCTCTGGCGCGGCAGGTCCATCGACCAGACGCTGATGGTCACCTCGTTCATCACCGTCTCGGCCCCGCAATTCGTGGTGAGCCTCCTGCTCCTCTACATCTTCGCGGTGAAGCTGGGCTGGTTCCCGATCGGCGGCTACGGCACCTTCGCGCATCTGGTGCTGCCCGCCGTGACCCTGGGCATCCTCGGGTCCGGCTGGTATTCCCGCATGATGCGGTCCTCGATGATCGACGTCCTGCGCGCCGATTACATCCGCACCGCCCGCGCCAAGGGGCTGACCCGTGCGCGCATCATCCTGCGCCACGCCCTGCCGAACGCGATCCTGCCGGTCATCGCAATGATCGGCATCGACATCGGCATCTTCATGGGCGGGATCGTCGTCGTCGAAAGCGTCTTCGGCTGGCCCGGCATCGGGCAACTGGCCTGGCAGGCGATCCAGCGCGTCGACATCCCGATCATCATGGGCGTCACGCTCGTCTCGGCCTGCGCCATCGTGCTCGGCAACCTGCTGGCCGACCTGATCGCGCCCCTGATCGACCCCCGCATCCGACTTCGCTGAAACCCAACAGGAGAGAATGACAATGAAGAAACTGCTCGCCTCCACCGCCGTCATGCTGGCGCTCGCGCTGCCCGGCGTCGCGCAGGACTATACCCCCGACCCGGCAGCCAAGCCCGGCGGGTCCATCACCATCACCTACAAGGACGACGTGGCCACGCTCGACCCCGCCATCGGCTATGACTGGCAGAACTGGTCGATGATCAAGTCCCTCTTCGACGGGCTGATGGACTACACCCCCGGCACCACCGACCTGCGCCCGGGCCTTGCCGAAAGCTACGAGATTTCCGAGGACGGCCTTATCTACACCTTCAAACTGCGCGCCGGGGTCAAGTTCCACAACGGGCGCGAGATGACGGCCGAGGACGTGAAATACTCGCTCGACCGCGTGACCAACCCGGAAACCCAGTCGCCGGGGGCCGGGTTCTTCGGCGCCATCGCCGGGTTCGAGAACGCCGGGCCGGGCGGCCTGTCGGGAGTCGAGGTCGTGGACCCCCTGACCGTGAAGATCACCCTGTCGCGGCCCGACGCGACCTTCCTGCACGTCATGGCCCTGAACTTCGCCAGCGTGGTGCCGAAGGAAGCCGTGGACGAGGCCGGCGCCGACTTCGGGAAGAAACCCGTGGGAACCGGGGCCTACAAGCTGGCGGAATGGACACTGGGCCAGCGGCTGGTGTTCGAGAAGAACGCCGACTACTGGCGCCCGGGCGTGCCGTTCCTCGACAGCATCGTCTTCGAGGTCGGGCAGGAACCCGTCGTGGCGCTGCTCCGGCTTCAGAACGGCGAGGTCGACCTGCCCGGCGACGGCATCCCTCCGGCCAAGTTCCAGGAGGTGATGGGCGATCCGGCCCAGGCCGCGCGCGTGGTGCAGGGCGGCCAGCTTCAGACCGGCTACATCACGCTGAACGTGACCATTCCGCCGCTGGACAAGGTCGAAGTCCGCAAGGCCATCAACATGGCGATCAACAAGGAGAGGATCACCCAGATCATCAACGGCCGCGCCATCCCCGCGAACCAGCCGCTGCCGCCCTCGATGCCCGGCTATACCAAGGACTACGCGGGCTATCCCTACGACCCGGAAGGCGCCAAGAAGCTTCTGGCCGATGCTGGCCTCGCCGACGGGTTCGAGACCGAGCTTTACGTCATGAACACCGACCCGAACCCGCGCATCGCGCAGGCGATCCAGCAGGACCTCGCGGCCATCGGCATCAAGGCCAACATCCAGAACCTCGCCCAGGCCAACGTGATCGAGGCCGGCGGCGCGGGCACCGCGCCGATGATCTGGTCGGGCGGCATGGCCTGGATCGCCGACTTCCCCGATCCGTCCAACTTCTACGGGCCGATCCTCGGCTGCGCGGGCGCCGGCGAGGGCGGCTGGAACTGGTCCAAGTTCTGCGACCCCGCCCTTGATGCCAAGGCGGTCGAGGCGGACAGCATGTTCGACCCGGCCAAGTCGGCGGATCGGCTCAAGCTCTGGTCCGACATCTACATGGGCGTGATGGAACAGGCCCCCTGGGTGCCCGTGTTCAACGAGGAACGCTACACGATGAAGTCGGAACGCATGGGCGGCGAGGATGCGCTTTACGTCGATCCGGTCTCGATCCCGGTCAACTACGACTACGTCTGGGTCAAACAGTAATGTGCAAGGCCTGCGACTACACGATCCACGGCGCGCAGCATCATTTCGGCTGGGACAACTCCCTGCCGCCGGCGCTGCGCGTCGCGCCGGGCTCGACCATCGAGTTCCACTGTCATGATTCCTCGGCGGGCCAGCTTGGCCCGTCGTCCACCCTGCAAAGCGTGATCGACCTCGACTTCGGCAAGATCAACCCGGTCTCGGGGCCGATCTGGGTCGAGGGGGCGAAACCGGGCGACGTGCTGAAGGTGACGCTGGAGGGCTTCGCCCCCAGGGTGTTCGACGGCAAGGGCTTCGGCTGGACCGCGAACATCCCGGGCTTCGGCCTTCTGGCCGACCAGTTCAAGGACCCCGCGCTGTGTCTGTGGTCGTATGACCCGGCGAGCATGGAGCCCGCGATGTGGGGGTCATCGGCCCGCGTGCCGCTCAAGCCGTTCAGCGGCACCATCGGCTGCGCGCCGGCGGAAGCCGGCCTGCACTCCGTCGTCCCGCCGCGTCGGGTCGGCGGCAACCTCGACATCCGGGACCTGACGGCGGGCGTCACGCTCTACCTGCCGGTCGAGGTCGAGGGCGCACTGTTCAGCGTGGGCGACACCCACGCCGCGCAGGGCGATGGCGAAGTCTGCGGCACGGCGATCGAAAGCCCGATGAACGTCGTCCTGACGCTGGACCTGGTGAAGGACCAGCCGCTGAAGTTCCCGCGCTTCACCACGCCGGGGCCGGTGACGCGGCATCTGGACGCCAAGGGCTACGAGGCGACGACGGGTGTCGGGCCGGACCTGATGACGGCGGCCCGCGACGCGGTGTCGGGGATGATCGACCTGCTGACCCGCCAGCAGGGCATCTCGGCGGTGGACGCCTACATGCTCTGTTCCGTCTGCGGCGACCTGCGCATCTCGGAAATCGTGGACATGCCGAACTGGGTCGTCAGCTTCTACTTCCCCCGGGTCGTCTTCGAATGACCCTGGCGGAAGCCCTGCCAGCCACCGGGGCGGCCACCGCCCCGGACACCGTCCTGCGGGTCGAGGGCCTCTGCGTCTCGGCCCGCACCGAAGCTGGGTTGAAACCCCTGGTGCAGGACCTGTCCTTCGAGCTGAGGAAGGGCGAGACGCTGGCCATCGCCGGGGAAAGCGGCTCGGGCAAGTCGATCACCTCGCTGGCGATCATGGGCCTTCTGCCGCAACCCGCCGTCCGCGTGACCGGCGGCAGCATCCGCTTTGCCGGACAGGACCTGACCGGGCTGTCCGAACCCGCGCTGCGCGCGATCCGCGGCGACCGGATCGCGATGATCTTCCAGGAACCGATGACCAGCCTGAACCCGGTGATGACCGTGGGCGCCCAGCTGGCCGAGGCGATCCGGGCGCATGAGGCGGTCAGCCGTCCCGAGGCCGCGAAGCGCGCCGCCCTCGCGCTGCGGGCGGTGCGCCTGTCGGAACCCGAACGGCGGATGACGCAATATCCGCACGAACTGTCCGGCGGCATGCGCCAGCGGGTGATGATCGCCATGGCCTTGGCGCTGAAGCCCGAGGTGCTGATCGCCGACGAACCCACCACGGCGCTCGACGTGACCGTGCAGCGCGAGGTGCTGGACCTTCTCCGCGACCTGCAGGCGCAGATGGGCACGGCCATCATCCTCATCACGCACGACATGGGCGTAGTGGCAGAGATGGCCGACCGGGTGATCGTGATGCGCCAGGGCCGCCAGGTCGAGGCCGCGCCGACCCTGCAGATCTTCGACCGCCCCTCGGCCGACTATACCCGGGCCCTGCTGGCCGCCGTGCCCCGCATGGGCCAGGGGCCGACCCGCCCCCCGGTCAGCACCGAGCCGGTCGCGCGGCTGACCGATGTCGTCGTGCGCTATCCCCTGCGTCAGGGCGTCCTGGGCCGCGTCTCGGCCAACGTCCATGCCGTGGAACACGTCAGCTTCGACATCCGCAAGGGCGAAACCTTCGCCCTGGTGGGCGAGTCCGGCTGCGGCAAGTCCACCATCGCCCGGGCGCTGGTAGGCCTTGCCCCGCATCAGGGCCGGATCGAGATCGCCGGCCAGGCGATGGAGGGGCTGGACGCCCAGGGCCTGAAGGCGATGCGCCGGAAGGTGCAGATGGTGTTCCAGGACCCGATGGCCGCGCTCAACCCGCGGATGCGGGTGGGCGACCTGATCTCCGAACCCCTGCTGATCCACGGCATCGGCGATGCCGCAAGCCAGCGCGCCCGGGCCGCGGACCTGATGGCGCGCGTCGGGCTGGAGCCGGAACACCTGAACCGCTATCCGCACGAATTCTCGGGCGGCCAGCGCCAGCGCATCTGCATCGCCCGGGCGCTGGCCCTGCAACCCGAACTGGTGATCGCCGACGAAAGCGTCAGCGCGCTGGATGTCAGCGTGCAGGCGCGGGTGCTGGACCTCTTGCGCGCCCTGCAGACCGAATTCGGGGTGGCCTACCTGTTCATCAGCCACGACATGGCGGTGGTGGACAACATCTCGGACCGGGTGGCGGTGATGTATCTGGGCCAGATCGTCGAACTCGGCACGCGGGCACAGATCTTCGGCAACCCTCAGCACCCCTATACCCGCCGCCTTATCGGCGCCGTTCCCGTCCCGGACCCCAGGCAGAAACGCCGCTCCGGTCCAAGGCTGGCGGTGGAGATCCCGAGTCCGGTCCATCCGCCCGGCCAGGCGCCGGCGCGCGTCGTCCTGCGCGACATCGGCGAGGGCCATCTGGTCGGGTCAGAGCTCTGAGACACAGGTCTTGTCTCGACCGCTCCGGGTCAGGCCATCCTTTCGGGCTGGGGCCGCATGAGGGCGGCAAGGGCAATCGTCTGCGCCTCGCTTGCCCGATGCAGATCGTGCATCGGCATCGCGTCGTCCTTGACGAACTCGATGAACAGCTGGTTCAGCGCGCTGAACACGATCTGCCCCAGGACCGCGGGATCAAGGTCGCCCCTCGTCAGCCCGCGAAGTTTCAGCGCGGACAGCAGCTCGCAGACCTGAGCCGACAGCATCGCATCCAGCTGCGTGTAATGCCGCGAAAACGGCGTCGCCGGGGCCTCGATCGAAATCGCCATGGCCTTGCGCCACATCTCTTTCGACAGGTAGTTCAACGAATGGTCGTAGTAGATCCGGATCAGCTCGACCAGCGCGCGGGCCACGTCCGAAGGCGGCGACAGCACAAGGGCGCGGCCCGCCTCGATCACCTCTTCCACCTCCATCGAAACGATGGACAGGAGGAGATCACCCTTGGTGGAAAAGTAGTTGTAGCAGGTGCCCGCCGACACTTCGGCCGCGGCCGCGATGTCCTCGATGCGCACGGCATCGTAGCCCTGGGCGCGGAACAGCCGCGAGGCCGCCTCGAGGATCCGGCGCGTGCGGTCGGCCTTCTGTCTTTCGCGCAGCCCGGTCATGCGGTTCCTGTCTTGCCCATTATTTGATGTTGACTTCAAAAATGAACGAACTCAATTCTTTTCTCAAGCGCCCGACCAGAGGCCCCCCAACATGGAGATGACGATGACCCGCACGCTGTCCGCCCTTGCCCTGATCCTGACCGCGACGCCCGGCCTTGCGCAGGAGCTGAACGCGCTTGTCTGGTGCGACCACACCGACCCCGCGCTGATCCGGCCCTTCGAGGAGAAGTTCGGCGTCAAGGTGAACCTCAAGGAGTATGAGGGCACGGCGGCCGGCCTGGCGATCCTTGACCAGTCGCAGCCCGGCGACTGGGACGTGCTGGTGATCGACGCGGTGGACGTGAAGCGCGCGGTCGAGGCCGGGCATCTGGCGGAACTGCCCGCCGACCAGCTGCCGACGGCGGATTTCTTCCCCGAACTGGTGATGGCCGAGAACAACACCGTGGGCGGCAAGACCTATGCCGTGACCGAGAAGTTCGGCTACAACACCGTCTCCTACGACAAATCCAAGGTCGATCCGGCGGACATGGAGGACATGGCCACCCTCACCTCGGGCAAGTATGACGGGCGGATCGGGATCTACGACTATTACCTGCCGGTGCTGGGTCTGGTGGCCCTGAGCCAGGGGATCAAGACCGCGGACATCACCGCCGAAAACCTCGGTGCGCTGCGCGAACCGCTGATGGCGCTGCGCAAGGCGTCCAAGCAGGTCTCCGAGGTGGTCGCGGCGCAGACGGCGCTGGCGACGGGCGAGGTCGATATCGTGGTCGGCGGTGGCGAATGGCTGACGGCGGTGCTGGCGACCGAGAACCCGAACCTCGACTGGACCATCCCGAAGCAGGGCGCGCTTCGCTGGGCGCAGTCGATCGGAGTGGTGGCGGGCTCCACCCAGCCCGACCTCGCGCTGGAATTCGTGAAATACATCGTCTCGCCGGAAGGTCAGGCGGCCCTTGCGACCTCGTCCTGCTACTGGGGCATGCCGGCGAACGCCAAGGCCGGCGAGGTGCTGAGCCCCGAGGCAAAGGCCGTCCTGCGCTGGGACCAGCAGCCCGACTTCCTGGCCCGCGCCCAGCTTTACCCGATCCCGGACGCGGCGCTTGATACCGCGATGCAGGACCTCTGGACCGAGATGCTGAACCAGTGAGTCTCGCCGCCCGCGACCGCCGTCTCGCCTGGGGCCTCATGGCCCCGGCCCTGCTCTGGACGGCTGCCTTCTTCGTCCTGCCCTTCCTGGGCATGATCGCGCTATCCTTCGCCCACATGGAGGGGCGGCAGGTCGTCCAAGGCTTTGACACGGGCAACTATGCCCGCATCTTCACCGACTGGACGATGCTGAAGGCGCTGATCAACAGCCTTGAGATCACGGCGGTCGTGACGGTGATCTCGGTCGTCCTCGCCTATCCCCTGGCCGCGATCATCGCCTTCCGGGTGCCCGCGCGCTGGCAAAGGCTGGCGCTGCTGATGGCGGTGCTGCCGTTCTGGACCTCTTACGTCGTGAGGTCTTATTCCTGGCCTCTGGTCCTCGGGCAGAACGGGGTGGTGAACCAGACGCTGCTGGGCCTCGGGCTGATCGCCGAGCCGGTGCAGATCGCCTCGACCCGGGCCGCGACGGTGGTCGGCTTCGTGCATTTCTTCGTGATGCTCCTGACGCTGACGATCTATGCCAACCTGATCCAGCTGTCGCCGAACTACGCCCGCGCCGCGCAGGACCTGGGCGCAAGCCGCTGGCAGACCTTCGTCCATGTCATCCTGCCCCTGACCCTGCCGGGCGTGGTGACCGGGGCCTTCCTGACCTTCGTCCTCTGCATCGGCGACTACATCACGCCGCAGATCCTGGGCGGCAACACGGAACTGACCCTGCCGCAGCTGATCATGCTGCAACTGGGCCGCAGCGGGAATTTTCCCCTGGCCTCGGCGCTGAGCGTGGTGCTGATGGCGGTGGTGACGCTGGCCTATTTTGCGAGCAGCCGCTGGTTGCGGCTGGACCGGGTATGATGGCCTGCCGCCAGCCCCCCACCCCCATCCCCTCCCCACAAGGGGGAGGGGAGGCGCTCTTTTCGTCGCGACCTTGCCATCTGTCCACCGTCGAAGCACTCCTGCGCCAGTTCCACCCGAGCCTCCCCTCCCCCGCCGCGGGGAGAGGATGGGGGTGGGGGGCCGGCGGCCTGAACGGAGGCACCTGATGCGCCTGCTCTCCTGGGCCTATCTCGCGGCGGCCTATGTCTTCGTCTTCCTGCCCGTCGCGGTGCTGGTCGTCTTCAGCTTCCAGGACGGCCGCCTGCCGGTGCCGCCCTTCCGGGGGGTCACGTTCGAGTGGTACGCCAAGGTCCTGTCCGACGGGAAACTGATGACGGCACTGGGAAATTCGCTGCTGGTCGCGGTGGTCTCCTCCACTGTCGCGCTCATCCTCGGCTTCCTCGCCGCCCATGCCCTGGCCCGTGTCCGCCTGCCGGGGTCCGCCCTGATGCGGGGGGTCCTGATCGCGCCCCTGACCGTCAGCTACCTGATCATCGCGCTCGGCCTTCTGAACCTCTTCACCCAGACCGGGGTACGCCTGTCCCTCTGGACCGCCGGGATCGGCCATGTCGTCATCAACCTTCCCCTCTGCTTCGCCATCACCTATGCCGCCATGGGCGACCACCAGCGGAACGCCGAACGCGCCGCCCGCGACCTTGGCGCGCCGGAGTGGAAGGTGCTTCTCCTGATCTCCGCCCCCATGCTGGCCGCGCCGCTCGCCGCCGCCTTCTTCCTGTCGGTCACCTTCTCCTGGGATGAATTCATCATCGCCTTCCTGCTGACGCGCTTCGACGTCACCCTGCCGGTGGAAATCTGGTCCATGCTCCGCTCGGGCCTGTCGCCCGCCACCAATGCGGTGGGCTCGCTCGTCTTCCTCGTCTCGGTGACGCTGGTGATCCTGCTTGAACTTCTCGTCTTCCGGAGGACGAAGTGACCGCCTCCGTCTCGATCCGTTCCGTCTCGCAACGCTATGGCACCGCTTTGGCGCTGAACGATGTCAGCCTCGACATCGCGGCGGGAGAGTTCGTCGTTCTTCTCGGCCCCTCGGGCTGCGGCAAGACCACGCTTCTGAACCTGATCGGCGGGTTCGCCGAGCCGACCTCGGGCCAGATCCTGATCGGCGGGCGCGACATGGCCGGTGTCGCGCCGAAGGACCGGCCGACGACGACCGTCTTTCAGGATTACGCGCTGTTTCCCCACATGTCGCTGCGCGACAACGTGGGGTTCGGTCTGCGCATGCGGGGCGTGCCCCGTGCCGACCGCGCGAAGAAGGCCGATGCGATGCTGGCGCTGGTGGGCCTCGAGGGGCGCGGCGACCGCCGTCCGCACGAACTGTCGGGCGGGCAGCGCCAGCGGGTGGCGCTGGCCCGGGCGCTGGCGGTGGAGCCTGACGTTCTCCTGCTGGACGAACCCCTGGGCGCGCTGGACCTGAAGCTGCGCCGCCAGATGCAGGATGAGCTGAAGGCGATCCAGCGCCGGGTGGGCACGACCTTCGTCCATGTCACCCACGACCAGGAGGAGGCCATGGCCATCGCCGACCGGATCGTGGTGATGAACCATGGCCGGATCGAGGATCACGGCCCCCCGCGCGAGGTCTATCTGCATCCGAAGACGCTCTTCACCGCCGGCTTCATGGGCGAGGTCAACCGGATCCCGGTCTCGGGCGGAAATGCCCCCTTCGGCCCGGTCCCGGTGGCGGATGGCATCCTCTGCATCCGGCCCGAGGCGATTTCGCCCACCGGCGCGCTGCGCCTCGGCCCCTGCACGGTGCAGGACGCGGCCTTCTTCGGGTCCTATGTTCGCGCCCATGTCAGCCCGCTGACCGCACCGGACTTGCGGCTGGTGGTGCATCTGCCGCAATCTCAGTTGGTTGAGGAGGGCCGCGTGCTGGACCTCGGCGCAGAGACCCATGTGGTGCTGTCGGAATGAGGGCGAAACCAGAAGACTGGTGGCGGGTGCGTGGGGTGGGCGATGGTGTCACCCATATCGACGAGCCGCATATCCGCGAGTTCTACCGCTGCAATGTCTGGCACGTCCGGGGCCGCGACAGCGACATGCTGGTGGACAGCGGCATGGGCGTGGTCTCCTTGCGCGAGCAGGTGCCGCTGTTCACCGAACGCCCGCTTCAGGCCGTGGCCAGCCACACCCATTTCGACCACATCGGCCTGCACCACGAATTTCCCTGCCGGCTCTGCCACGCCGCCGAAGCGCATCTGCTCCGCGCGCCGACGCGAGAGAACACACTTGCCGAGAACTATGTGACCGACGAGATCTTCACGACCCTGCCGCCCGAACCCTACCGGTCCGAGACTTACTCCGTCCGGGCCGCACCGGTCGGCCGCATCCTCTGGGACGGCGACGTGGTCGATCTTGGCGACCGGCAGTTCGAGGTGATCCACACCCCCGGCCATTCCCCCGGCGGCATCGCGCTCTGGGAGGCGGCGACGGGCATCCTGTTCTCGGGCGACATCGTCTATGACGGCGAGTTGATCGAGGGCACGAGCGACCTTGAACGCTGGCAGTACATCGCCTCCATGGAACGGCTGTTGCGGCTGCCGGTCCGGGTCGTCCACGGCGGCCATTTCCCGAGCTACTCGGGAGAGCGTCACCGCGAGATCATCCGCGACTGGCTGCGTCAGAAGGGACGCTGATGCCTGCATCCCGGAAACCCTCGCGGGGACGCAAAATTCTTCGCCGAAGAATTTTGCGCTCGCCTGACGGCGGGGCCCGCGCCATAACCGCGCCATGCTGCACATCACCGACACCCTGGCCATCGCCGAGTGGGAACTGAGCGAAAGCTTCATGCGCGCCTCGGGCCCCGGCGGGCAGAACGTCAACAAGGTCTCGACCGCCGTCGAGCTGCGGTTCGAGGCCGAGCGTTCGCCGCATCTGACGCCGGGGGTCAAGGCGCGGCTGAAGCGGCTGGCGGGGCGGCGCTGGACGACGGAAGGGGCCATCGTCCTCCAGGTGGACGAGACGCGCAGCCAGGCCCGCAACCGCGAGATCGCACGCGAAAGGCTCGTCGAACTGATCCGCGCCGCGCTGGTCGCGCCGAAACGGCGGATCGCGACCAAGCCGACGCTTGCCAGCCAGCGCCGCCGGGTCGCCGCCAAGACTGCGCGGGGCCAGGTCAAGGCCCTGCGCGGCAAGGTCGGGGACGAGGAATGACCCCGGCCGAGACCGCCGCGCAGGCCTGGGGCGGGCGCGTGCTGCGGCTGCTGCGCGACCGCGAGAACCATGTGTTCGAGATGGCCCTGCCCTCGGGCGCCCGCGCCGCGTTGCGGCTGCACCGGGCGGGCTATCAGTCCCCCGCCGCGATCCGCTCGGAACTCTGGTGGTGCGCCGAACTGGCCGCGGCCGGCTGTCCCGTGCCCGCCGCCCTGCCCGCGCTGGATGGCCGGCTTCTGGTGCCGCTGCCGGACGGCCGCCATGCCTCGGCGATCGCCTGGATGGAGGGCGAGGCCCTGGGCGAGGCAGCCCTGCCCTTCGCCCGCCCGCTGGTCGAGGTGCTGGACCTCTATCACGCCCTCGGCGCGCTCCTCGCCCGTGTGCACCGGGCGACCGATGCCCTGGTGCTGCCCGAGGATTTCACCCGCCCGCGCTGGGATCTTGCGGGGCTGGTCGGGGAAGACCCGCTCTGGGGCCGGTTCTGGGAGCATCCCGCTGCCAGCCCCGAGCAGCGCGCGGTCCTGATCCGCGCGCGGGATGCGCTGCGGGAGCGGCTGGCAGGCGATCTGGGGCTGATCCACGCCGATGTCCTGCGGGAGAACGTGCTGGTGAACGGGCGTTCGGTATCGCTGATCGACTTCGACGACGCGGGCTTCGGTTTCCGGCTTTACGACCTCGGCACCGCGCTGGTGCAGACCTGGGCGCATCACGAGCAGCCGCAGCTGCGCGCGGCGCTGATGGCGGGCTATGGCACGACCGATGGCGCGATGGTCGAGGCCTTCACCCTGGCCCGGACGCTGGCCTCGGTCGGCTGGACCATGCCGCGACTGGCGCCGGACGACCCGATCCACGCCAGCCACCTGGCCCGTGCGCTGCACTGCGCCCGCGCGGTACTGGGATGACCCGCCCAAGAATTTTCGCCGAAAATTCTTGGGCCTGCGCTAGACGACGACCTCGATTTCCTCCTGCTGGCCGACGCCGAACACCCGCTTGTAGCGTTCGATCTCCTCCGCCGGCCCCATGGCCTTTGCCGGATTGTCCGACAGCTTCACCGTCGGCCGCCCGTTCGCCGACAGCGCCTTGCAGACCAGGCTGAAGGGCGCCAGCGCGTCATCGGCCACGAGGCCGCGGAAATCGTTCGTCAGCATGGTGCCCCAGCCGAAGGACACCTTCACCCGGCCGTGGAAGCGGGCGTAGAGCTCCTCGATCTTCTCCACGTCCAGCCCGTCCGAGAAGATCACCAGCTTTTCCCGCGGGTCCTCGCCGCGCTCCTGCCACCAGCGGATGGCGGTTTCGGCGCCGCGCACCGGATCGCCGGAATCGATGCGGATGCCGGTCCATTTCGCCAGCCAGTCCGGGGCGTTCCGCAGAAAGCCCTCGGTGCCGTAGGTGTCCGGCAGCATGATCCGCAGGTTGCCGTCGTGTTCCTCGTGCCAGTCGGCCAGAACCTTGTAGGGCGCCTGCCGCAGCTCCTCGTCGGTATCGGCGAGGGCGCTGTAGACCATCGGCAATTCATGCGCATTGGTGCCGATCGCCTCGACATCGCGGTTCTTTGCGATCAGGCAGTTCGAGGTGCCGATGAAGCAGGGGCCGAGCCCCTCGATCATCGCCTGCACGCACCAGTCTTGCCAGAGGAACCCGTGCCGCCGCCGCGTGCCGAAATCGGCGATGCGCAGACCCTCGATCCGGCGCAGGCGATCGATCTTTTCCCACAGCCGGGTCATGGCGCGGGCGTAAAGCACCTGCAGCTCGAACCGGCCGAGGTGATGCAGCACCGCGCGGCTGCGCAATTCCATCAGCACCGAAAGGGCCGGGATCTCCCACAGCATGACCTCGGGCCAGCGGCCCTCGAAGGTCAGCTCGAACTGGCCATCGCGCCTTTCCAGATGATAGGCCGGCAGACGCAGGCCCTCGAACCATTCCATGAAATCGGAGCGGAACATCTGCCGCTTGCCGTAGAAGGTGTTCCCGCGCAGCCAGGTGCTTTCGCCGCGCGTAAGGGACAGCGAGCGCACATGGTCCAGCTGTTCACGCAGTTCCCCTTCGTCGATCAGCTCGGCCAGCCGCACCTTCGTCGAGCGGTTGATGAGGCTGAACACCACCGTCGTATCCGGCTTGTTGCGGAAAATAGACTGGCACATCAGAAGCTTGTAGAAGTCGGTGTCGATCAGCGACCGCACGATCGGGTCGATCTTCCACTTGTGGTTCCAGACCCGGGTCGCGATGTCCACCATGTCAATCCTCCAGCGCGACGCCGGCCGCGCGCATCCTGTCCCTCGCTTCGGCAAGGGAACCATTCAGGTCGATGGCACGGCAGGCGCCTTCCAGAACCGTGGCCTTGAACCCCAGCCGCGCCGCATCCAGCGCCGAATAGGCCACGCAGTAGTCGGTGGCGAGGCCGACCAGCGTGACCGATGTCACCCCCCGGCTGCGCAGGTAGCCTTCCAGCCCGGTGGCGGTGGCGTGGTCGTTCTCGAAGAAGGCGGAATAGCTGTCGATTTCGGCCCGAAAGCCTTTGCGGACAATAAGTTGCGCCGCATCAGTGCACAAACCCGGGTGGAAGGCCGCGCCTTCGGTGCCGATCACGCAATGCGTGGGCCAGAGCACCTGGGGGCCATAGGGCATCTGGATCAGGCTGAACGGGGCCGCGCCCGGATGGTTCGCGGCGAAGGAGGCATGGGCAGCCGGGTGCCAGTCCTGCGTCAGGACGACAGTCGCGAATTCGTCCATCAAGCCGTTGATCCGGCTGATGATCTCGTCGCCCCCCGCCACGGCCAGCGCTCCGCCGGGGCAGAAGTCGTTCTGCACGTCGATCACGATCAGCGCGTCGGTTGCGGGTCTCATGGCGGCCTCCGGGTGGTGATCTTCCCTGCGTAAGGGCCGGTCCGGGGTGCGTCAAGCGAAGCGCTTGAAATTCCGGGGGGATGGGCGCAAAGGGGGGCCATGCTGACCGTCGCGGCCCTCTATCATTTCACCCGTTTCCCTGACCCTGCTGCGCTGAAGCCGGGGCTGCTGGACGTCTGCACGGCGCATGGGGTCAGGGGGTCGCTGTTGCTCGCGCCCGAGGGGATCAACGGCACCATCGCGGGGACGCGGCAGGGGATCGACGCGGCGCTGGCGGCGGTGCGGGCGCTGCCGGGCTGCGCGGGGCTGGAGTGGAAGGAAAGCTTCGCCGAGATCATGCCCTTCGGGCGGATGAAGGTGAAGCTGAAGCGCGAGATCGTCACCATGGGCCAGCCGGACGTGGACCCGCTGGCGCGGGTTGGCCACTATGTGGCGCCGCGGGACTGGAACGCGCTGATCCGCGATCCTGATACCGTGGTGATCGACACCCGCAACGATTACGAAGTGGCGATCGGCACCTTCCAGGGCGCGGTGGACCCGGGGACGAAGGCCTTCGGCGAGTTTCCGGCCTGGTGGCAGGCCAACCGCGAAAGGTTCGCGGGCAAGCGGATCGCCATGTTCTGCACCGGCGGCATCCGCTGCGAGAAATCGACGAATTACCTTCTGGGTCAGGGACTCAACCAAGTCTATCACCTGAAGGGCGGGATCCTGAAATACCTCGAAGAGGTGCCCGAGGCGGAAAGCCTGTGGCAGGGGCAATGCTTCGTCTTCGACGACCGGGTGTCGGTCGGCCACGGGTTGCAGCCGGGGGGACTGAAGATCTGCGGGGCCTGCCGGCGACCGGTGACGGCAGAGGGCCAGGCGGACCCGGACTACGAGGACGGCGTCTGCTGCCCCGCCTGCGTCGGCGAGTATACGTCCGCGGACCGGGAACGGTTCCGGGAAAGGCACCGCCAGATGTTGCTGGCGGCCAAGCGCGGGACACAACATCTGGGGGGTGGTGGTGCGCTTTAGCGCACCCTACGCCGGTTCTACGCTGCTTTCTCGGCCAGCAGCTCCTGCACCATGGGAATGACCTTCTCGCCGTAAAGCCGGATGCAGTCCATCAGGTCGGCATGCGGCATCGGGCCGTTGGAATACTTGATGTCGAAGCGCTGGATGCCCAGGGTGCGGACGGTGCGGGCGATCTTGCGGGCGACGGTTTCCGGGCTGCCGACGAAGAGCGCGCCGTGGGCGATCTCGGCCAGGTAGCGGTCCTTGGTGACCGGAGGCCAGCCACGCTCGCGCCCGATACGTCCGAACATCTCGGCGTAGTGCGGCCAGAGCTTCTCCTGGGCGAGTTCGTCGGTGGAGGCGATGAA
This sequence comes from Tabrizicola flagellatus, assembly GCF_008271465.1. GTDB lineage: Bacteria > Pseudomonadota > Alphaproteobacteria > Rhodobacterales > Rhodobacteraceae > Tabrizicola > Tabrizicola flagellata. The sequence goes on from NZ_VMDU01000006.1 coordinate 129,736, forward strand.
GCCGGGGGAATGGGCGCCGATGGGCCGGACGGGGCGGCCAAGCTGGGCACAGGCGCGGTGGTAGAGGTCGATGTAGGGCGCGAAGCGGCCCGGATCGCCGCCGATGATGGCCAGCACCAGTTGCAGGTCCTGCCGCACCACGCGCACCACGCTTTCCGGGCTGCCGCCCACGCCGACCCAGACCGTCATCGGCTGGCTGAGCGGCGGGACGACGAGAGCGTCCTGCAGCGGGCTGCGGGTCCGACCGGACCAGGTGACGCGGGGCTCGCGCAGCAGGCGGGCAAGGATTTCAAGGCGTTCCTCGAAGAGCTGGTCGTAGTCGCCGAGGTCATGCCCGAAGAGCGCATAACTTTCGGTGAAGGAGCCGCGCCCCAGGATCGGTTCGGCCCTTCCGTTCGACAGGGCATGCAGGGTGGAGAACCGCTGGAACACCCGCACCGGATCGTCGGTGGACAGCACCGTGACCGCGGTGCCGAGCCTGATGCTCCGGGTGCGGCCCGCGATGCCGGCCAGCACGATTTCCGGCGCCGAGATCGCGAAATCGGGGCGGTGGTGCTCACCCAACCCGATGAAATCTATGCCGAGTTCATCGGCGAGGACTGCCTGCTCCACGACCTCGCGCAGCACGCGGTCCATGGGTTGCAGCTGGCCATCGGGGCCAAGAGTCACGTCGCCAAACGTGTCGAGGCCGAGGGAAATGGGGGTCATGGCGGGCTCCTTTGCGGGGAAGCTAGGGAATGGTTGACCGGAAATGAACGCGGATTTCGAGAGAGGCTGCGTTGGAGGGCGCACAGGACGGGCCAAGCCCTTGCGAACGCGGGATTAATCCGGCGGGTCGGGCCGATGTCCCGCGTCTGGCATCCGTCTGGCATGCGTCGGGCATGCGTCGGGCGGGCCGCCCGCCCGAGGCTTGCGTTAACCTTGACCCGCGAATCATGGAATGCGCGATGACCCAGCCCGAGATGCTGGCCCTGCGGATGGGCCTCGATATCCCCGACTTCGAGCGAGACGGCTATTATGGCGCCGGCTACGGCACGATGAAGCCCTTTCACCGGGTCGGTAGCCTTCTGTTCCTGTCCGGCCATGTGGCGCAGGCGGGCAGCGAGATCACCCACAGGGGCCGGCTGGGCGCGGGGCTGACGGTCGAGGAGGGCTATCAGGCGGCGCGGCGGACGGGGCTGAACGTGCTGGGCGGGATCCGGCAGGCGGTGGGCTCGCTGGACCGGGTGAAGGGGATCGTGCGGAGCCTGAACTTCGTGGTCTGCACGCCGGAGTTCGAGGAGGTGCACAAGGTGTCGAGCGGCTTGTCGGACCTGTTCGTCGAGGTCTTCGGACCGGAGCGGGGCCTTGGCGGGCGGGCGACGATCGGGGTCATGGCGCTGGCCGGCGGAGTCTGTTTCGAGACCTGGGTCACGGTCGAGGTGGAGTAGGGTCGCGCCTTTGCGCGGCCGGCGGAGCGGGGGGTTTCACACCCCCCGCGCCCCCCGTGGAGTATTTGCGAAAGGGCAAGTGCCGTCAGGGGGTGTGGTCGAGGCAAGGCTGCGGCTCTGGGGCGCGGCGCTGGAACAGGTCTGCGAAGCGGCCGAGGAGGGAGCGCCAGCTGCGCAGGCGGGACTGGTGCAGGCCTTCGGCCAGCGCGATGCGGTGGTGGGCATGGGGGTCCTTCGGCCGGCCGTCCGGGTGGTGGGGGGTGCAGCGCAGAAGGTCGAGGTTGACGCCGTGCATGGCTTTCGTCCCGTGGTGGATCAGGTCTTGGATATGCCATCGAATCTGCGAATATCCGACTCAGCAATTTCCGCGGGACGAAAGTTGAACTTACATGTCGCGCTGGCGTGACCTGCCGCCCCTGTCCATGCTGCGGGCCTTCGACGCCACCGCGCGGGCCGGCAGTTTCGCCGAGGCCGGGCGGGTGCTGAACGTGACCCATGCCGCCGTGACCCAGGCGGTGCGGGCGCTGGAGGGCGAGTTGGGCGTGCAGCTCGTGCGCCGGGCGGGGCGCACGGTGGCGCTGACCGAAGCGGGGGCGGCGCTGGCGCGGGCGCTCGACGAGGGGTTCGGGCGGGTGGAGGCGGGCATCGCCGCGCTGCGGGAGCACGAGGCGCGGCGCGTGGTGCGGGTCACCACCACGACCTTCATCGCCGAGACCCATATCATGCCGCGCCTGCCCGGGTTCTGGGCCGCGCATCCCGGCGTCGAGGTCGCCCTGTCGCCCAGTCCCGAGAAGCTGGACCTGGCCCGCGAGGGCTTTGACCTGGCGATCCGCGCCCTGTCGGACGGCTGGGAAGAGACGGCGGACGAGGAGATCCGGCCGCTCTGCCGGTCGCCGGTGATCGCGGTCTGTGCGCCCTCGCTGCTGGCGACCGGGCTGCATCCGCAGGACATGCCCTGGGTGATGGGAGTGGACCGGCATCTGGATCTTGCCGAGGTGGCGGGCACCGGCCTCGACCCTGCCCGTTTGCGGCGGGTGGAGGTCGGCAGCCCGCATCTGGAAATGTCGGCCTGCCGGCAGGGGCTGGGCGCGGCCACGGCGACCGAGATCATCTGCCGCGCCGATCTGGAGGCCGGGCGGCTGGTGCGGCTGCCCCTGTCCGGCCTGCCGGTCGTGACCTATGCGCTGGTCCTGCCCAGGGGCCCGCGCCGACCGGCGGTGGATGCCTTCGCAGGCTGGCTGACGGCGATCTTCTGAGTCGGGGCCGGTGGCCCCACCCACCCTCTCCCTCCCCCACGAGGGGGGAGGGAAGCGCCCGGCTGGCCCTGTCAGGCTCTGTCGCGCACGATCAGGTGGTTGCCCTCGCCCTTCAGCACCTCGAAGCGGCCGGTGCGTTTCAGGAGGTCGGAGAGTTTCTGGCAGCCGTAGCTGCGGCTGTCGAAATCGGGGTAGAGCTGGGTCAGCACCTGGCCCAGGACGCCGAGGGAATAGCTGTCCTCCTCGATCCCGATCTTCTTCATCGCGGCAAGGACCAGGGGGATGGCCTTGGACGGCGGGTCCTTCTCGGCCTTGGCCGGTTCCTTCGCGGGCTTCGCCGGCCCCGGCGCCTCGGGCGCGGGTTCGGGCGGGTTGGCGATGTTTTCCAGGAACAGGAAGCGGTTGCACACGTTGCGCAGCGATTCCGGCGTCTTCTTCTCGCCCACGCCGATCACCTGCAGCCCGTCCTCGCGGATGCGGGAGGCCAGGCGGGTGAAGTCGCTGTCGGAGGAGACCAGCACGAAGCCATCGACCTTGCCGGCATGCAGGATGTCCATCGCGTCGATGACGAGGCCGATGTCGGAGGCGTTCTTGCCCTTCGTGTTGGCGGATTGCTGGTGCATGACGAGGCCAAGATTGCGGGCCTTTTCCTTCCATTGGCCCAGCGCCTGCGAGGACCAGTCGCCATAGACCCGGCGCACCGAGGGTTCGCCATAGGCGGCGAGTTCGTCCAGCACCGCCTCGATATGGCGGGCGGGGATGTTGTCGGCGTCGATCAGGACGGCAAGGCGCAGGGCGCGGGGGTCTGCGGGCATGAAGGGCTCCTCTCGTCTGCCCCTTTGTGGCCGAGAGGGGGCGGCAAGGAAAGCGCAATCGCGAGGTTGACTTGGGTCGATCCGCGGGCGAAATCGCCTGCGGAAGGCCAGGACGGACGGATGATCGGTGGATTGCAGATGTTGCGCGGGGTGGCCGCGACACTGGTCGTGCTGTTCCACCTTCAGGCCGCTGCGGTGGCCGAGGGGCAGGATCCGGGGCTCCTGCGCTGGTTCCATGGTGGCGAGGCCGGGGTGGACGCGTTCTTCGTCCTTTCGGGCTTTGTCATCTTCCACGCGGCCATGGGCCGGCAGGACCGGGGCGCGGCCTGGTTCCTGCGGCAGAGGTTCTGGCGGATCATGCCGCCCTACTGGGCCGCGCTGGGGCTGACCCTGATGGCAATGGCGGGGCTGGCGATCCTGCGCGGCGACTGGTCGGCCTGGCCGGACGGGTGGAGCCTGGTGGTCTCGGTCCTTCTGCTGCCGCTGCCGGATCAGGTGATGGCGGTGGCCTGGACGCTGACGGTAGAGGGGCTGTTCTACCTGGTCTTCGCCGCCAGCTTCTTCCGATTCGGCGCGCGAGGGGCGATGCTGGCGCTGATCGGCTGGGCGCTGGTGACGCAGGGGCTGAAGCTTGCGCAAGTGCCGCTGCCCGGCTGGCTGGGGCTGATCCTCTATTCCGGGGTCGTCGAGTTCCTGTTTGGCGGGCTGATCGCACTGGCCCTTGCGGCCGGCTGGCGGCGGGGGGCGGGGCTGGCGGTGCTGTCAGGCGCGCTGGGGTTGGCGGCGGTGGTGACGGGCCTCCTGCCCCTTGCCTGGGGAAGGGAATGGGTGGCGGGGCTGCCCTCGGCGGCACTGGTCTACGGGCTGGCAGCCGGCGGCTGGCGGATGCCGGGCTGGACCCTGGTCTGGGGCGAAGCATCCTATCTGCTTTACCTCCTGCATCTTCTGGTCTTTTCGGTCGCCGGAACGCTCTTGCGCATGGCCGGGGTCGCTCCTTACGGCTCGCTCGTGCCCATGCTGGCGCTTGGCGTGCTGGCAACGGCCGTCTCGGTCGCGGCGACGCTTTGGGTGGAGCGTCCCTATCGTGCCTGGGCGAAGAGGCACTAGCTGTCGGGCGCGTCCTTGCAGCGCGGTCCCGTCAGCATGGCTTGCAGCCGGTCGATCCGGGCGATGTCGGTATCCGAGATCACGAACATCGCCGCATCGATCCGGGCATTCAGATAAGGCTCCACGGCAAGTTCGTTGCAGATGAGCAGCCGGCCCGTTTCGCCCACGTGGGCCCCGGTCAGGGCGGCCATGGCCGGGTGGAGCCGCCCGGCAAGCCGGATCACCAGTGCCGCCCCGCGGCTGCCGTCGTTCACCCGGCGGACCGAGCGGATGTCCTCGGCCACCACGTTCAGGCTGTCGGAACCGAAGATCAGCGAGATCCGGAATGGTTCGGCACATGCAGCGCCGGCAAGAAGGGCGAAGGCCAAGCAGACGGCGGCGATCGGGCGGTGCATCGGGGGGGTTCCTCTTCCTGCCCCGTGTCTTTGGAGGAAGGTTAGCTCGGCCGGGCGTCGTGGCAAGCCGGGCGCGGATCAGGCGACCAGCGCGGCGGCGCTGGCGCCGAGCGCCGTCAGCGCCGCGTCTGGCGACAGGGACAGGATCAGTCCGCGCTGGCCGGCGTTGATCCAGACGCGGGAGGCGGTGCAGGCGGTCGCCTCGAAAACGATGGGCACCGGGCGTTTCTGGCCGAAGGGCGAGATGCCGCCGACGTGGTAGCCGGTCAGCCTCTCTGCCTTGGGCACCGGCATCATCGCGGCCGTTCTGGCCCCGAACGCGGCGGCGACGCGCTTCATCGAAAGCTGGCGGCCGGCCGGGATCACGCAGCAGGCCGGGCGCCCGTCCACCTCGACCATCAGCGTCTTGAGCATCACGGCGGGGTCGATCCCCAGCGCCTCGGCGGCTTGCAGCCCGGTGGCCTCGGCCTTGGGGTCGTAGGCGTAGGGATGCAGCGTGACCTCGATCCCAAGGGCAGCCAGCGCGCGGAGGGCGGGGGTGGCGGACATGGACCTATCCCATGACCGAACTTGCGACATGCGGCCCGAAGATCCGGGCCTGGGTCAGCACGACGGCGTAGAAGGCCCAGTGCAGCGCGAAGGCGGCCGCAAGACCGAAGCGGGCTCGCAGGATCAGCCGGGGCAGCAGGGCGCCGAACAGCGTGGCGCCCAGCAGGAACACGATCACCGCACGCGGCGGGATGCCCGAAAAGGCCAGCAGGATATGCATGCCGCCGAACAGGAGGGCCGAGAACAGCGTGATGGTCCGCAACGGCAGTCCGTCCAGCGACAGGCTGACGATCATCGCCAGGACCAGGAGCTGCTGGAACAGGATCTCGACCGTCTTGGGGAAGAAATAGGCGGGCGTGGCGACCAGAAGGTCGGGCGGTTCGCCCAGATCGGCGGGCCAGCTGGCCTTGGGCAGCGCAGGAAGGCCCCAGCGCAGGAAGGCCAGGGCCAGGGCGAAGGTGCCGGTCCAGATCACCGCCGCCAGCACCCGGTTCCGCCAGGTCGGCCAGGGCCCGTCGGCATTCCAGCGGCTGTAGAGCGGCCAGAACACGATCGCGGCCAGGCCGGACCAGAACAGGTAGAAGGCCGCGACCGGCATCGGGTTCATGTTGTAGTCGTTGCCGATGCCCAGCGCAGGCAGGCCGAAATAGTAGCCGAGGTCCGAAACCAGCCAGAACGCGGCCAGCCAGCCCAGCACCCGCACCTGCCGGCGCTTCCATGGGCCCGGTCCGGGTGCGACGGACACCGGCAGGCGCGGCCTTGTCAATACACCACCACCGAGCGGATCGACTTGCCCTGATGCATCAGGTCGAAGCCCTTGTTGATCTCGTCCAGCGTCAGGATGTGGGTGATCATCGGGTCGATCTGGATCTTGCCGTCCATGTACCAGTCCACGATCTTCGGCACATCCGTCCGACCCCGCGCGCCGCCGAAGGCGGTGCCTTTCCAGACGCGGCCGGTGACCAGCTGGAAGGGGCGCGTCTCGATGGTCGCCCCGGCGGGCGCCACGCCGATCACGATCGACTGACCCCAGCCGCGATGAGTGCATTCCAGCGCCGCCCGCATGACCTTGACATTGCCGGTGCAGTCGAAGCTGTAGTCCACCCCGCCGATCTTGTCGAAGGGCGTCTTCGTCATGTTGACGATATGCGGGACGATGTCGCCCTCGATCTTCGTCGGGTTGACGAAATGGGTCATGCCGAAGCGGCGCCCCCATTCCTCCTTGTCGTCGTTGATGTCGATGCCGATGATCTTGTCGGCGCCCGCCAGCTTCAGCCCCTGGATCACATTCAGCCCGATCCCGCCCAGGCCGAAGACCGCCGCCGTCGCCCCGGCCTCGACATTGGCGGTGTTCAGCACCGCGCCGACCCCGGTGGTCACGCCGCAGCCGATGTAGCAGATCTTGTCGAAGGGCGCGTCCTCGCGCACCTTGGCCAGCGCGATTTCCGGCAGCACCGTGTGGTTGGCGAAGGTCGAGCAGCCCATGTAGTGGTAGATCGGCGTGCCGTCGAGCATCGAGAACCGCGTCGTCCCGTCGGGCATCAGCCCCTTTCCTTGCGTGTCGCGGATCGCGGTGCAGAGGTTGGTCTTGCGGCTCAGGCAGGAGGGACATTCCCGGCATTCCGGGGTGTAGAGCGGGATGACGTGATCCCCCGGCTTCAGCGTCTTGACGCCGGGACCGCATTTCACCACCACGCCCGCGCCTTCGTGGCCGAGGATCGCGGGGAAGATGCCTTCGGGGTCGGCGCCCGACAGGGTGAATTCGTCGGTGTGGCAGATGCCGGTGGCCTTGATCTCGACCAGAACCTCGCCCTCTTTCGGGTCGTCGAGGTTCACTTCCATGATCTGCAACGGTTTTCCGGCGGCGACGGCGACGGCGGCACGGGTGCGCATCTGGTTTTCCCTCCCTTATGGTCCAGGCCAAGGTGTGCCAGACTGGCGGCGAACGCAATTCAGGAAACGACCATGAGACATGCGATTGTCGCCCTAACCCTTGCCGCGCCGCTTCTGTCGGCCTGCGTCGAGCCGCTGCCCGCCCCGGTCGATCCCGGCCCGGATGCCTGCGGCGCGAGCCAGTTCCAGTATCTGGTCGGCAAGCCCGGCGTCCTGCTGGACGGGATGCGCTTCAGCCAGGAGGTGCGGGTGATCCAGCACGGGATGGCGGTGACGATGGACTATCGCGCCGACCGGCTGAACTTCTGGCTCGACCGCCGCGACGTGATCGAGCGGGTCGTCTGTGGCTGACCGCCGGGCACATATGGGTGCGGGCCTGCTGGCGGCGGGCCTGCTGGCGGCCTGCGTGGCCGCAGAGCCGCCCGTGCCGACACCCCCGCCGCCGTCCGGGCCGGACGCCTGCGGCGCCTCGGGGATGCAGGATCTGGTCGGCCGGAACCGCTCGGTCCTGGCGGCGATGACGCTGCCAGCCGGCACCCGGGTGATCGAACCGGGCATGCCGGTCACCGAGGATTACAGCCCGCAGCGACTGAACCTCGACCTCGACGCGCGCGGGCGAATAGTCCGGGTCTGGTGCGGATGAGAAAGGCCCCGGTCGGCTGACCGGGGCCCTCTGTTTCGCGTCGGTGCAGCGGTTACTGCTTCATCACGCGATAGGTGGTGTGGCAGTCCTTGCAGGCTCCGCCCAGCGCGCCCATCCCTGCGCCGATCGTTTCGGCCGAGGCGACATCCATCGCCCCCGCCGCATCGCCCATGGCCTTGGCCTTGGTCAGGAAGTCCTCCCAGTTCGCCCAGATCTCGGGCTTGGCTTCCGAGGCCGGATCCGCGCCGCCCTGGTCCTTGAAGGTTTCCTCGATCTTGGCCGCGGCCTCGATCAGCGCGGCCTTGGCGCCTTCGGCGGCGGCAGCATCATAGGCGGCCTCGCCCTTGGCCATGCCGCCGAGGATGCCGGTGTTCTTGCCGACGATCTTCATCAGGTCCGACCGCGCGATGGCGTTCGGGTCGGTGCGGTCTCCTTCGGCGAAGGCTGCCCCTGCGGTCAGGACTGCGCCGATAACGATGGCTTTGACAAACTTCATCTGCTGGCTCCCTCGCTGGCCTGGTCCGCGCACTATAGGCGCGGCATTCCGTCGCGGAAGCCGGCGCGTTGTGCTCTCACGCACTTGTCATCTGCGGCGGTGTGCGCCTCGACAGGCTCGCAGTTCGGTGGCACTCCTGGAACGTAAAGTGAACAAATGAGTCGCACATGTCCGGCCGTCGCATCCTGTCGCTGTGGTTTCCGCGGCTGGCCGCCGAGCGGGTCATGCGGCGGCGCCAGGATGCGGTGCCGGTGCCGCTGGCCGTGGTGGGGGACCGCAACGGCGCGCAGGTGCTGGTGTCGCTTTCGGCCGAGGCCGAGGCGGCGGGCCTCTCTGCCGGCCAGCCCTTGCGCGATGCCACCGCGATCTGCCCGGCGCTGCTGACCGTCGCCGCCGATCCCCCGGCCGAGGCGCAGTTCCTGCTTTCCCTGCGCCGCTGGGCCGGGCGCCTGTCGCCTTGGGTGGCCGAAGAGCCGCCGGCGGGGCTGATGATCGACCTGACGGGGGCGGCGCATCTGCATGGCGGAGAAGAGGGGGTGCTGGCCCGGGTGGCCGAGGACTGCGAGGGCCTCGGCCTGACGGTGCGCGCGGCGATCGCCGACACGCCCGGCGCGGCCTGGGCGCTGGCGCGGTATGGCGGGGCGCGGGTGGCGCCGCTGCGCTCGGGCGACGCCATCGAGCAGGAGGCGCGGGCAACCCGGTCCCGCGCGGCGAAACGCCGGGGCTGGGAACGGGGCGGCGGCCCGCCGCGCGTGGTGGCCGCGCGCGGGGCCGAGGCGGCGGTGATCGCCCCGCCCGGAAGGCTCTACGAGGCGCTGGCCGACCTGCCCCTGGCCGCGCTGCGCCTGCCGGGCGACGTGGTGGACCGGCTGACCCGCCTCGGCCTGCGCCGAGTGGGCGAGATCGCGGGAATCCCCCGCGCCGCCCTTGCCCGCCGCTTCGGCGCCGACACGCTGCGCCGGCTGGATCAGGCCCTGGGAATGGAGCCCGAGCCCGTCAGCCCCGCGCGCCCGCCGATGCATTTCGCGGTGCGGCTGACCCTGCCCGACCCGATCGGCCTGCGCTCGGATGTCGAGGCGGCGCTCGACCGCCTGCTGCCGCCCTTCTGCGACAAGCTGCGCGCCCGGGGTCGCGGAGTGCGGCGCGTCCTGTTCCAGGGCTTCCGCGCCGATGGCGGCGTGGCCTCGGTCGAGGTCGGGCTGGCGCGGGCGACCGACAGCCCCGACCGGATCCGTCCGCTGTTGCACCTCAAGCTCGACCAGATCGACGCGGGCTTTGGCATCGACTGCCTGCGGCTCGAGGCGCTGGCGACCGAGGCGGTCAGCCCCGTCCAGCATCGCGGGCAGATCGCGGTCACGGAACAGGCGTTGGCGGGGGCCTCCCCCGCGCCGGGGCAGGCGCTGGAGGATCTGATCGGCCGCCTGGGCGCCCGGCTGGGGACCGAAGCCGTGCTGCGCCTGCACCCGGCCGACAGCCATGTGCCCGCGAAGGCCGCCAGGGTGCTGATGGCCGCCTGGAGCCAGCCGCATGACGGCCCCTGGCCCGCCCCCGCCGCCCCCCGCCCGCTGGTCATGTTCCGCCCCGAGCCGGTCGAGGCACCCGAAACCCCCGACCCGCCCGCCCGTTTCCGCTGGCGCCGGCGCGATTTTGCCCTGCGCATGGCGGCAGGGCCGGAACGGCTGCAACCGGAATGGTGGCTGGAGGATCCCGACTGGCGCGGCGGCGCCCGCGACTACTGGCGGGTAGAGACCGAGGGGGGCGAAAGGCTCTGGCTGTTCTACGGCCGAGGCGGGGCGGTGACCGACAGATGGTACTGCGAGGGGGTTTTCTCCTGACCGCCGAGACCGGAATTCGCAGGACCCACGGACCCACGCCATGCGGCCACTGTTACGATCTCCGCAGGAAATCGTTTCCGGATAAAGACTTGCGACATGGCGGCATCCATGGGAACCATGGGCCCGGAGGAGCCGATTGAAGTCCAGTTCCCGCATTTCGGTCCAGCAGACCCAGCGCATGGCGCTGACCACCGGGCTTGCGGCCTCGATCCGCATCCTGCGCGCCGATGCCGCGGGCCTGTCCCGCTATCTCGAGGAACAGGCGGCCGAGAACCCGCAGATCATCCTCACCCGCCCCCAGGTGCAGGAATGGATCCCGCGCTGGCGCACCGCCTTCGCCGCGGATGCCGAGCGCCCCGAACAGGCGGCCGCGGGGCCAAGCCTCGTCGGCCATGTCCTGTCGGTGATCGAGGCCCTGCGCCTGGACCCGGCCGAGACCCGCATCGCCATGGCGCTCGCCGAGGCGCTGGAACCCTCGGGCTGGCTCGGCCGCCCGCCGGCCGCCGTCGCCGCAGAACTGGGTGTCGGGGTCGCTGCGGTCGATGGCGTGCTGACCCGCCTGCAAAGGCAGGCCGAGCCGACCGGGCTGTTCGCCCGCAACCTGGCTGACTGCCTGCGGCTTCAGGCCGAGGAGGCGGGCGAACTGGACCGGGCGATGGTGTCGCTCCTTGACCGGCTGGACCTCCTGGCCAGGGGCGAGATCGACCGCATCGCCCGGGAGGCGGGGCTGGACCCGGCCGAACTTCGCGCGGCCTTCGGGCGGCTGCGCAGCTATGATCCGAAGCCCGGCGCGGGATTCGAGCCCTACGCCGCCCCGGTGCGTGAACCCGACCTGATCGCCGAGAAGGGCGCCTCGGGCTGGATCGTGTCGCTGAACCGATCCGCCCTGCCCTCGGTCTCGGTCGCCGAGGGTCGGGGCAAGGGCCGGGCCGAGGCGCGCGCACTGATCAAGATGATCGAGGGGCGGAACGCCACTCTGCTGTCCGTCGGGCAAGAGATCCTGACCCGCCAGACCGCCGCGCTGGAGGCGGGCCTCGGCGCGCTGCAACCGATGACCATGGCCGAGGTCGGCACCGCGCTTGGCCTGCACGAAAGCACCGTCAGCCGGGTCGTGGCCGGCACCGCGGTCGATACGCCGCGCGGCACCTGGTGGCTGCGCAGCCTCTTCACCCGCGCCGCGCAGGAGGGCGGGCCCTCCGCCGGGGCGCTGCGCGACCGGCTTGCCCGGCTGGTGGCCGCCGAGGACCCCGACCATCCCCTCTCCGACGAGGCGCTGGCCGAGGCGCTGGCCGAGGGCGGCGCGCCCATCGCCCGGCGCACGGTGGCGAAATACCGGGCGATGCTGAACCTGCCCCCCGCCCATCGGCGCCGGCGGCGGGCCTGATGTCGTTTCCGGGGCTGACAGCGGCGGCAAGCTCGTCTAGCTGGCAGGGAACGGGGCAGGTTCAGGGGCGGCAATGGCCTATTTTCTGGGTGTCGATACCGGGGGCACCTATACCGATGCGGTGATCCTCGACGAGGCGGCGAATGTCGTCCTCGGCAAGGCCAAGGCGCTGACCTCGCGGCAGGACCTGGCCATCGGCATCGGCCAGGCGGTCGATGCCGCCATCGCCGCCGCCGGGGTCCGGCCCGCCGATGTGGCGCTGGTATCGCTGTCCACCACGCTTGCCACCAACGCGCTGGTCGAGGGCCAGGGCGCGCGCGTGGCGCTGGTCTTCATCGGCTTCGACGACGCCGACCTGACCCGCGCCGGGTTGACCGAGGCGCTGAAGGGCGATCCCGTGGTGCGCCTGCCCGGCGGACATACCCATGCCGGGACCGAGGTCGCGGCCCTGGACCTGTCGCTTCTCGAACTGATGGTGCGGGAGCTAGGCGACGAGGTCTCGGGCTTTGCCGTCGCCGCCCAGTTCGCCACCCGCAACCCGGCGCATGAGGTGGCCGCCCGCGACCTGATCCGCCGCGTCACGGGCCGGCCGGTGACCTGTTCGCACGAGTTGTCGGCCAACCTCAACGGCCCGAAGCGCGCGCTGACGGCCGTGCTGAACGCCCGGCTTATCGGCATGATCGACCGGTTGGTGGCGGCCTGCGAGCGTCACCTTTTGCAGGTGGGCATCGACGCGCCGCTGATGGTGGTGCGTGGCGACGGGGCGCTGATTTCCGCCGCCATGGTCCGCGAACGCCCGATCGAGACCATCCTCTCCGGCCCCGCCGCAAGCATCGTCGGCGCGCGCTGGCTGACCGGGGCGCAGGATGCGCTGGTGTCCGACATCGGCGGCACGACGACCGATGTCGCGCTCCTCCGCGACGGGCTGCCCGAGATCGACCCCCTGGGCGCCCGCGTCGGCGGCTTCCGCACCATGGTCGAGGCGGTGGCGATGCGCACCACGGGCCTTGGCGGCGACAGCGAGGTGCATCTGGTGACCGAGGGGCTGAAGGGCGGCCTGCGCCTTGGCCCGCGGCGGCTGATGCCGGTCTCGCTTCTGGCGGTGGAGCATGGGCCGATGGTCCATGCCGCGCTGGACCGCTGGCTTTCGTCCGAGGCGGTGGGCGAGATGGACGGGCGTTTCGTCGTCCCCATGACCGGCCAGCGCGGGGGGCTGAACGCTCGCGATCTGGCGGTGCTGGACCGGATCACCGCGCCGATGCCGATGGCGAACGCGCTCACCTCGCGGCTGGAGGTCGCTGCGCTGGAACGGCTGGTGGCGCGGGGCCTCGTGATGATTTCGGGCGTCACGCCCTCGGATGCGGCGCATGTGCTGGGGCGGCTCGACAGCTGGGACGGGGCGGCGGCGGAAAAGGCGCTGCGGCTGATCGCCAGGCGGCGGACCGGGGCGGGCGAGCGGTTCGCCACTGGGCCGGAGGCCTTTGCGCAGGCCGTGGTGGACCAGCTGACCCGGCAGACCGTCGATTGCCTGCTTGAGGCCGCCTTCGGCGAGGATGCGGCCTTCGCGGGCGAAGACCCGCAGGCCCTTGCCCGCCACAGCCTGACCACGGCGGGCCTCGGCCAGCATCGCGGCGTGGTCGAGGTTTCCCTCAGGCTCGGCGTGCCGGTGATCGGCCTTGGCGCCTCGGCCCCGTCCTACTATGGCGCGGTGGGCGAACGGCTGAACTGCCCGATGATCCTGCCCGCCCACGCCGGAGTGGCCAATGCCATCGGCGCGGTGGCCGGCCAGGTCAGCCAGCGCGCGACCGGCATCGTCACCTCGCCCGCCGAGGGCCGCTTCGTCGCGCATCTGGCCGAGGGCTTGCAGACCTTTGCCAGCGCCGAGGCCGCGCTTGCCGCGCTGGAGGCGGCGCTGGTCGCCGAGGCTTCGGCCCGCGCGAAGGCCGCCGGCGCCGTCGATCTGCGCGTGGGTGTCGAGCGCGAGGTGAAGGAGGTCGAGATCGAGGGCCGGCAGATGTTCATCGAGGCCCGTGTCACCGCCACCGCCTCGGGCCGGCCGCGCGTCGCGCGCTGAGGCGGCGACCGGGGGACCCAAAATTCTTCGACGAAGAATTTTGGGTGGCGCGGCGACGCGGGCGATTCACCCTTGACCTCTGCCGCCGCCCCCCTTAATCCGCCGAGCCGTGGCTAGGTAGCTCAGCTGGTTAGAGCGTGCGACTCATAATCGCAAGGTCGAGGGTTCGAGTCCCTCCCTCGCCACCATTCTTTCCCTCCCGGTCCGACCTCTCCGCCCGCTGCCGCAAGCCGCGATCCGGGTGTCGCTTTCCGTCTTGCGCCAGGGTCCGATCGGGCGCAGAGATGGGGCGATGGTTCCCGGCACGGCGCAAAGCGCAGTCGGGTGAAAAGGGAACGGGGTGAGGTGTAGGCATCAGCCGCCAAGTCCCCGACTGCCCCCGCAACTGTAAGCGGCGAGCGACCCCCCGAAGCCACTGGCGATCAGCCGGGAAGGCGGGGGAGAGCCGAGACCCGCGAAGTCAGGAGACCTGCCATCGAAACCAGAAACCACCGGGCGGGGTGCCCCGGAAGGAGTATTCGATGGACCAGACCCGGAGGCCGGCGGCCTCACCTCCCTATTCCGTGGCGCAATCCGCGCCGCACCAGATCCTTGTCTGCAAGGCCTGCAAGCACAAGGGCGAGGCCTGCAAGCCGGGCTTCGACCTTCTGAAGAAGCTGCGCGCCGCCATCGCCACGGCCGACCTTGGCGAGACGTTCGAGGTCTCGGGCACCGCCTGCCTTGCGGGCTGCGTGCCGGATCACGGCGCGCCTTGCGTCGTCGGCTACCGCGCCACCGGCAAGGCGACCTGGCTCTTCGGCGACATCGACCCCGACCAGCCGCTCGACGAGCTGGTGGAGTTCGCCCGGACCTATGCGGCACTGGAGGACGGCTGGCTGAACGGGCGTGACCTGCCGCAGCGCCTTTGCGACACCACGCTTGCCCGCATCCCCGCCGCGATCATCGTGACGCGCGAGGGCGCCCTGCAATGACGGTCCTCGAACTCCGCAACGTCACCTGGGGGCCGAAGCGCGCGCCGGTGATCCTGCACGACATCTCGTTCCGCCTGGCCGAGGGCGAGGTGCTGGCGATCTGCGGCGCGAACGGGGCGGGGAAGTCCTCGCTCCTGCGCCTTCTCTACCGCCACCAGGCCCCCCTGTCGGGGACGGTGCTGGTCGAGGGCCGCGACCTCTGGCTGACGCCGGCACGCGCGGCCGCCCGGGTGGTCGCCGCCGTGTTGCAGGAACAGCCGACCGACTTTGCGCTCACCACCCGCGACATCGTGGCGCTCGGCCGCCTGCCGCACCGGCAGGGCATGGGGCCGGGCGCGCGCGACAAGGCCATCACCGATGCGGCCATGGTCCGCATGGACCTCGCCCATCTCGCCGACCGCCGCTTTGGCACCCTCTCGGGCGGCGAGCGTCAGCGCGTCATGGTCGCCCGGGCCCTTGCCCAGGAACCCCGGATCCTGGTGCTGGACGAGCCGACCAACCACCTCGACATCCGCCACCAGCTTGAGCTTCTCCGCCTGCTCCGCGGCCTCGGCCTTGCCGTGGTCTGCACGCTGCACGACCTGACCCTTGCCGCCGAATTCGCCGACCGGGTCCTGATCCTCGACCAGGGCCGCATCATCGCCGACGGCCCGCCCGATGCGGCGCTGACCGAAACCACCATCGCCCGCGCCTTCCGGGTCCATCCCCGGATCGACCGCTCGGACGGCACCCCCCGTTTCTCCTTCCGACTGGATGCCTGAATGAAAGCCCTCCTCGCCTTCCTCCTCCTCTCCACCCCGGCCCTCGCCTTCCCGGTCACGGTGCAAAGCTGCAACCGCGAGGTCACCTTCGACGCCGCCCCCAGCCGCGCCATCGCCAATGACGTGAACCTGGTCGAGATGATGCTGGCCCTGGGCCTGCGCGACCGCATGGTGGGCTACACCGGCGTCTCGGGCTGGAAGACGCTCGATGCCGAACTGCGCGAAGGCATCGCCGAACTGCCCGAACTGTCCGCGCAATACCCCACCCGCGAGGTGCTGGCGGGGGCCGAGCCGGACTTCTTCTTCGCCGGCTGGAACTACGGGATGAAGGTCGGCGGCGAGGTCACGCCCGAAACGCTGGAGCCCCTGGGGATCAGGACCTACGAGCTCACCGAAAGCTGCATCCACATCGGCCCCAAGGCCCGGTCCTCGATGCAGGACATGTACGGCGACATCCTGAACCTCGGGCGCATCTTCGGGGTCGAGGACCGGGCACAGGCGCTGGTCGCGGGCTGGCAGGCCCGGCTGGCCGAGCTGACGGCGGGGGTGGACCGCACGAAACCCCTGCGGGTCTTCGTCTACGACTCGGGCGAGGAAAGCCCCTTCACCGCCGGGGCCTATGCCATCCCGACCGCCCTGATCGAGGCGGCGGGGGGCGTGAACATCATGGACGACCTCGAGAAAAGCTGGGCCACCGTCGCCTGGGAGCCGGTGGTGGAGCGCAACCCCGAGGTCATCGTGATCGTCAACTACGGCGACGTGACGGCGGACCAGAAGATCGCCTTCCTGGAAGGCAACCCCGCCTTCGCCAGCGTGGACGCGGTGAAGAACGACCGTTATGTGGTCCTGGAATACGTCGAGGCCACGCCCGGCCCGCGCAACATCCGCGCGGTGGAAAAACTGGTGGCGGGCTTCTGGGGGAAGTGATGCAACCCTATGCGCGCCAGAACCGGCCGGGCGCCGATTTCTTCCAAGAAATCGGACCGGAGCCTTTGAAGGCTCCGATGCGGAGTTTTCGAAAACTCCGCGCCCCGGGGGCGACCGTCAGATCCTTCTGGTCCAAATGACCGAAACCCCGCTCGCCACCCCCGCCTCCGCGACCCTGCGCCTCACGCGCCGGGCCGGTGTTGCGCTGGGTGGCGGCGCCGTCCTTCTCCTGACCATCCTCCTGGCCGTCTCGGTCGGCGCCGTCCCCGTTCCCCTCTCCACCGTCTGGGCCATCCTTGCCCACCACCTGACCCCGGGCCTCGTCACCCCCGACTGGACTGCGGGGCGCGAGGCCATCGTCTGGGACATCCGCTTCCCGCGCGCCCTCCTTGCCGCGCTGGTCGGCGCAGGGCTCGGGATCACCGGCGCGGCCCTCCAGTCGGTGACACGAAACCCGCTGGCCGACCCCCACCTTCTCGGCATTTCCTCGGGCGGGGCGTTCGGGGCCATCGCCGCCCTCCTTCACACCGGCCTCTTCCTCGGCCTTCTGACCGTGCCCCTGATGGCCTTCGGCGGCGCGCTGGCCGCCACGCTCCTTGTCCTCGCCGTCGCCCGGGTGACCGGGGCCACCTCGGCCGACCGCCTCGTCCTCGCCGGCGTCGCGGTCAGCTTCATCATCATGGCCGGGGCCAATGTCCTGATCTTCCTCGGCGATCCCAAGGCCACCCATACCGTCGTCTTCTGGATGCTCGGCGGCCTCGGCCTCGCCCAGTGGTCGCACCTCGTCTATCCCCTCGCCGTCCTCCTCCCCGCCGGCCTCTGGCTCTGGAGCCAGAGCGGCGCGCTCAACGCAATGTCCTTGGGCGACGAGACCGCCGCCTCGCTCGGCATCCCCGTCGCCCGCTTCCGCCTGACCGTCTTTGTCGCCGGCGCCCTCATCACCGGCGTCATGGTTGCCTTCTCGGGCCTGATCGGCTTTGTCGGCCTGATGATGCCCCACCTCGTCCGCTTCGCCACCGGAGGCGACAACGCCCGCGTCCTGCCGCTTTCGGCACTGGCCGGGGCCGTCTTCCTCGTCGCCGCCGACACCGTCGCCCGCGTGGTGATGGCGCCCGAGGACATGCCGATCGGCGTCGTCACCGGCCTGGTCGGCGGGGTGTTCTTCCTCTGGCTCATGGCGCGACGGCCATGAGGATCATGATCCAGGGCGCCGGGTCGAACGTCGGCAAGTCGCTGCTCGTCGCGGGCCTCTGCCGCCACTTCAACCGCCAGGGCCTGACCGTCCGCCCGTTCAAGCCGCAGAACATGTCGAACAACGCCGCCGTGGCCGAAGGGGGCGAGATCGGCCGCGCCCAGGCGCTCCAGGCCCGCGCCTGCGGGGTCCGCCCCCATGTGGACATGAACCCCGTCCTCCTGAAGCCCGAATCGGAGACCGGCGCACAGGTCATCGTGCAGGGCCGCCGCCTGACCACGGTGAAGGCCCGCGACTACGCCGCGCTGAAGCCGCAGCTGATGGCCCCGGTCCTCGACAGCTTCCGCCGCCTCCAGCGCGAAGCAGACCTCGTCATCGTCGAGGGCGCCGGCAGCCCCGCCGAGGTGAACCTGCGCGCGGGCGACATCGCCAACATGGGCTTCGCCATTGCCTCGCAAACCCCGGTGATCCTGACCGGAGACATCGACCGCGGCGGCGTCATCGCGCAACTCGTGGGCACGCAAGCCGTCCTCGACCCCGCCGATGCCGCGATGATCCGCGGCTTCCTGATCAACAAGTTCCGCGGCGATCCGCGTCTGTTCGACGACGGCTACCGCCTGATCGAGGCGCGCACCGGCTGGCCGGGCCTCGGCACCGTCCCGTGGTTCCCAGATGCCCACAAGCTCCCCGCCGAGGACGCGGCCGACCTTGGCGGCACGAGGGGAAGCGGAGACTTCCTGATCGCCGTCCCGCAGCTGAACCGCATCGCCAATTTCGACGACCTCGACCCATTGGCCCAGGAACCGGGCGTCACGCTGCGCATCATCAAACCCGGCCAGCCCCTGCCGGTCGAGGCCGACCTCATCATCCTGCCCGGCTCCAAGGCCACCATCGCCGACCTCGCCCATTTCCGCGCGCAAGGCTGGGACATCGACCTGGCCGCCGCCCTGCGCCGCGGCGCGCGCGTCCTCGGCCTCTGCGGCGGCTACCAGATGCTGGGGCGCGAAATCGCCGATCCCGAAGGCATCGAGGGCAATCCGGGTTCGGTCCCCGGTCTCGGCCTCCTCGACCTTGCCACCACCATGACCCCCGACAAGCGCGTGACCGAGACCGAGGCCCTGCACCCCGCCTCGAACACCCGCGTCCGGGGCTATGAGATCCACCTCGGCCGCACCGAAGGCCCCGACCGCGCCCGCCCCCTGTTCACCGTGGGCGGCCAGCCCGAAGGCGCCATCCGCGCGGACGGGCGCGTCATGGGCAGCTACCTGCACGGCATGTTCACCGAGGACGCCTTCCGCCGCGCCTTCCTCGCCAGCCTCGGCGCGACCCCGGGCACCCGAAGCTACGACCGGGCGGTCGAGGAGACGCTCGACGCGCTGGCCGACCATCTTGCCCGCCACATCGACTGCGACCGCCTGCTGGCGCTGGCCGCCGACTGACCCCGCAAAGGCCCTTGCCCTTTTCCCAAATACTCCCGCCGGAGGCATCCGCCGGCTGGGCAAGCGCCACCCTCGACCAGGCGCCCCTTCGTCCGCCCCGGGCGCCTCCCCGCCCCCAAAGTGGGGAGGGGCCGGGGGTGGGGGGCGGCGGACAAGGTTGACCGCCGGTAAACACCGACGCCCAAGCCCTTGATCCTGTTCGCTCAGCCCGCCCCGTCCGGCGTGGACATCACCGCCCCGCGCAGTCCGCGATCGTCCCGGCCAGCCCCTGCAGCAGCGCCACATAGGCCCCCGGCCCCGGCTCCAGCGACGAGCCCACCGGGTCCAGCGCCCCGCCGATCCTCACCCCGGTCCCCTCGGCCAGCTGTTCGGCCTGTTTCGGGTCGTGCTGCACCTCGGGAAAGAGGCAGACCACGCCCCCCGCCTCCAGCTCTCGCCGCAGCTCCTCCAGCCGCGCGGCCCCGGGCGCCGAGGCATCGCCCTCGGCGATGCTGCCGGCCAGCGTCAGCCCGAAGTGATCGGCGAAATAGCCGAAGGCGTCGTGGGCAGTGACCAGGGGCTTGCCCTGCGCCGGCGCAAGCTCGGCCTTCAGCCGCGCGTCCAGCTCCGCGATCCCCGCCTCGGCCTCGGCCGCATTCGCCGCGTAAGTGGTCGCGTGCTCGGGGTCCAGCCGGCCAAGTTCGGCCGCGATCAGGCCCAGCCAGACCCGGGCGTTGTCGGGGTCGAGCCAGGCATGCGGGTCCTCGGCCCCATGGTCGTGGCCGTGGTCGTGGCCGTGGTCGTGGCCGTGGTCATGCCCATGATCGCCGCCCCCTGCCGGCTCGCCATAGGACCGGCGCTGCGTGCCCTCGGCATCCAGCAGCGCCAGCGCCGCCGCCCCCTCGGGCCGCACCGACAGCGCGCCGTCCAGCCAGGGCGTCAGCTCCGGCCCGATCCAGACCACCAGATCCGCCCCCGCCACCGACCGCGCCTGGCTGGGGCGCAGCTGGAAATCATGCTCGTCCGCGCCCCGGGCCAAAAGCAGTTCCGGCTGCCCAAGATCGCCCATCACTTGCGCCACCAGCGCATGCACCGGCGGGATGTCGGTCACCACCTGCGGCACCTCGGCAAGGGCGGGGGTGGCACTGGCAAGAAGAGTAATGATATAACGCATTGGTCGGGCCTTTCGTTTGCGCACCGATCTATGTATGTAATATCATAACACGTCAACCCCCGGCGGTGTCCATCATGCCCGACCCCCACGACTGCCCCGGCTGCGCCGCGCCCGACCTGGCCTTCGCCGCGCATGACCATGCCCATTGCGCCCATGACGCGCTCAACCGGGCCGAGGCGCTGACCGCCGCCACCGGCGCCCGGCTGACCCCGGTGCGCCGCCGCGTGCTGGAAATCCTGCTCGAGGAGCACAAGGCCCTTGGCGCCTACGACGTGCTGTCGCGCCTGGCGCAGGAAGGCTTCGGCAACCAGCCCCCAGTCGCCTATCGCGCGCTGGAATTCCTGGTGGATCAGGGGCTTGCCCATCGCATCCAGCGGCTGAACGCCTTCACCGCCTGCACCCACATGGGCGAGGATCACGCCCCGGCCTTCCTGATCTGCCGCGGCTGCCATTCTGTCGCCGAAGCCGCCGCCACCGCCGCCCGAGCGGCGGTCGAGACCGAGGCCGCCCGGGCCGGCTTCCAGGTCGAACGCACCACGATCGAGGCGCTCGGCCTCTGCCCTGCCTGCCGGGTGCCGGCATGAGCCTTTTGTCCGCCGAACATGTCTGCGTCCGCTTCGGAGCCGAAGAGGTGCTGCATGACATCTCGCTCACCGTCGCACCGGGCGAGATCGTGACGATCCTCGGCCCGAACGGCTCGGGCAAGTCCACGCTTCTGCGCGCGCTTCTGGGGATCGTGCCGGTTGCCGAAGGCCGCATCCTGCGCGAGGCCGGACTGCGCATCGGCTATGTGCCCCAGCGGCTGACCATCGACCGGACCCTGCCGATCACCGTGCGCCGCTTCCTGTCGCTGCCGGTCCGGGTGTCGGACGCGGCCGCCGCCGAGGCGCTGGCCCGTGTTGGCATGGCGGGGCAGGAGGGTGAGCAGATGGCTACCCTCTCCGGCGGGCAGCAGCAGCGCGTGCTTCTGGCCCGCGCGCTGCTGGGCAAGCCGCAGATCCTGATGCTGGACGAGCCGACCTCGGGCCTGGACCAGCCGGGCGAGGCGGCCTTCTACCGCCTGATCGAGGAAGTCCGGCGCGACACCGGCGCGGCGGTCCTGATGGTCAGCCACGACCTGCACGTCGTGATGGCCGCAAGCGATCGGGTGATCTGCCTGAACGGCCACATCTGCTGCGAGGGCACGCCCCGGGTGGTCTCCAGCGCGCCGGAATACCGGGCGCTGTTCGGTCTGGGCACGCAAGGTGCGCTGGCGCTTTACCGCCACGAACACGACCACGATCACGACGCCGCACACCCGCACCACCACCGGCACGACCACCAGCATTTGCACGACCACGCAAGGGACCACGCGCACGACCATGCTTGACGATTTCCTGATCCGCGCGGGCCTGGCGGCGGTGGGCCTGTCGCTGGCGACCGGCCCGCTCGGGTCCTTCGTCGTCTGGCGGCGCATGGCCTATTTCGGCGACGCCACGGCCCATGCCGCCATCCTTGGCGTGGCGCTGGCGCTGGCCACCGACCTGCCGATCGGCCTTGGCACCCTGACCGTGGCTCTGGCCATGGCCGTCACCGTCGCGGGCCTGTCGGCGCGCGGCTGGGCGATGGACACGACGCTGGGGGTCCTCGCCCATTCCGCGCTGGCCTTCGGCCTCGTTGCGGTCAGTTTCTTCCCCACCGTCCGCACGGACCTCTCAAGCTATCTCTTCGGCGACATCCTCGCCGTGTCGCGTACCGACCTGGCCCTGGTCTGGCTGGGGGCGCTGGCCGTCCTTGCGCTTCTCGCCTGGCGCTGGCAGGCGCTTCTGACCGCGACGCTGTCCGAGGACCTGGCCCATGCCGCCGGCCTGCGACCCGACCGCGAGCGGCTGATCCTCGTCCTTGCGCTGGCCCTGGTCGTGGCCGTCGCGCTGAAGATCGTCGGAGCCCTTCTGATCGCGGCCATGCTGATCATCCCCGCCGCCACCGCCCGCAGCTTCGCCCGCACGCCCGAGGCCATGGCGGGTCTTGCCATCCTGATCGGGGCGCTTTCCGGGCTTGGCGGGCTCGGGCTCTCGCTCTGGCAGGACACACCCACCGGCCCCTCGATCATCGTCGTCGCCGCAGGACTGTTCGCGCTGGCCTCGGCGCGGCGACAGGCATGAATTTTTCGTTCCTGCCCGAAGCTTGCCAAAATTTGCCGCTAGGACGGCATTGTGCACAGACCCGCAACGCCGGGACCAAGGGAAGGACTGACCCGTGATACGCCTTGTCGGCTCGTTGATCCTGTTCGCCATCATGGCAGGCGGCTACCTGTATTTCGACTTCCGCATGTCGGCAAAATGGGCCGGCCGCGAGGATGCCGAGGGCCTGACCTTCCAGGAATATGTCTCGGGCCTTACCGGCCGGGTCGCCGGGCTGACCGGCGCAGCCAATGCCGCGGGGATGCCGTCGAAACTGGCCGACATGCTGCCCAAGCCGCCCGAAGGCTGGACCGTGCGCGCCGCCGTGCCCGACGACGTGAAGCCCTTCCTGCCGAAATCGACCAAGGGCGCCGACCGCAAGGCGATCAGCAGCCTGGAAAAGATGGTCGAGACCAGTTCCGGCACGGGGACCGAGACCGTCACGCTCGCCTATGAGAAGGGCGACCGCACCGTGCTGATCAAGGCGGTGCGCTATCCGAACATCATCTTCACCAGCTTTGCCGCCATGCAGCAGCGGATGGAGTTGCAGATGATGACGGCCGAATTCCGCGGCACGGAATTCATGACCGTGCGCGGCCTCGACGTGACCGAGGATCTCTTGCCCGAAGGGTTTCGCGGCCGCCTCTTCTTTGCCGACGTCGGCGCGCAGATCCACCTGCGGGTGCTCGCACCGAAGCGGATGAAGGACGCCGAGCTGGTGCCCTTCTTCCAGACCCTGCATGTCGAGGCGATGAACGCCAGCGTGATCGACAAGGTCGAAGGCCTCGGCAAGGTGCCGGTGATCGTGCTGGCCTCCGCCATGGAACAGGCCGAGCGCGAGGCCTATCTGGCCGACCGTGAAGCCCGCGCCGCCGCCGAAGCCGAACGCGAGGCCGCTGACCGCGCCGCGTCCGAACAGGCCGAAGGCGCGCAGGCAGGGTCGGGTGGCGGCGGCGGGTTCCTTGGCGGGCTCTTCGGCGGCAGCGAGGCGGAGGACAAACCCGCGCCCAGGGAGGCCGGCAAGGGCAGTTCCTGCACGACCGGGAAGGACGGCGTCAAGCGCTGCACGGTCGGAGGCGACTGAAGCCCCGGCCTAGAAGGTCAGGCCGGAAAAGCGCGACGGCACCTGCGGCACGCCGGGCAGCACGCAAAGCATCTCGTAAAGGAAATTCGCCGCGATCAGCGCGGTGTTGCCCGTGGGGTCATAGGGCGGCGAGACCTCGACCAGGTCGCAGCCGACCAGGTTCAGCCCGGCGCAGCCGCGGATGATCTCCAGCCCCTGCCAGGTGGTCAGCCCGCCCGGCTCCACCGTGCCGGTGCCGGGGGCGAAGGCCGAATCGAGGCTGTCGATGTCGTAGGACAGATAGACCGGGGCATCGCCGATCCGGTCGCGGACGATGCGCATCAGCGGGGTCAGCGACTTGTGCCAGCACTCCTCGGCCTGCACGACCGTCCAGCCCTGCCGGCGGCCCCAGTCGAAATCGTCCGCCGCATAGCCCGTGGCGCGCAGGCCGATCTGGAACACCTTGTCGTTGATCAGGCAGCCATCCTCCCAGGCGCGGCGGAAGGGGCAGCCGTGGGCCACCGTTTCGCCGAACATGGTGTCGTTGATGTCGGCATGCGCATCGACATGGATCAGCGCGACCGGCCCGTGCCGTTCCTTGATCGCGCGCAGGATCGGCCAGGTCAGCGTGTGGTCGCCGCCAAGGGTCAGGGGAATCACGCCCTCGGCCAGCACCTCGCGGTAATGCGCGGTGATGATGTCCACCGACTTCTTCAGGTCGAAGGTGTTGATCGCCACATCGCCCAGGTCGGCGACCTGGAGGTGCTCGAAGGGCGCCGCGCCGGTCGCCATGTTGTAGGGCCGGATCATCCGGCTTTCGTCGCGGATCTGCCGGGGGCCAAGCCGGGTGCCGGGGCGATTGCTGGTGCCGTGATCCATCGGGATGCCGATGAAGGCCGCATCCAGCCCCTTCGCGCTGCTTGCCGCCGGAAGGCGCATCATCGTCGCCGGTCCGCCGAAACGCGGCATCTCGTTGCCGCCGAGGGGTTGGTTGTAACGGGTCATCTGTGGGCCTTCCTTCCGATCCGCGCCAACCTTGCGCAGAACGCCCGGAACGGCAAGGGACCCCTCCTCGTGCGCTTTCGGCTTCTCGTCGGTAGCGCCCGGCGAGGAGAAGCCGAAGGTGCACGACGAGCCACCCCTCAGCGCGCCAGCACCCGGTCCAGCACCGCGCCGATTTCGGCCCCTTCCCGGATCCGTGGCACGCTGGGCGTCAGCCCTTTCGCCACCTCCTTCCGGGCCACGTCCTCGGCCGCAGCCCGGAAGGCCTTGCGCGGGTCCGCCTCGACACGCAGCGCACGGTCGAAGAGGGACTGGCCGAACTCTGTCCACTCCGCCCCGTCGCGGCAGCCGAACGAGGTCCGGTCGCCCCGCGCGGCGGTGATCACGAGGCGGTCGGGCGCGGCCAGATCGTCCAGGAACGAGCCCGAGAAACAGGCCGACAGCACGATGACGGCCGGGCCGATCCCGGCCTCGCGCAGCATCCGGGCGAAATCGGCCGCTGTCAGGTCGGTGGTGCCCGCCTCGGGGAAATCCAGCGCGAAACGGTCCTTCTGCCCGTGCGAGGTGAGAAACAGGAAGGCCAGATCCTCCGGCCCCTGCCGCCGACCGATCTCGACCAGCGCCCGGGCAAGGTTCGCCCGGTTCGCCATCGGATAGCGCAGCGGAGCGGTTCGGCTGTTGGCCAGCCGCAGGGTGCGACCGCCTGCGTCATAGGCCGCGTCAAGGATGGCGGCGACGCCCTCGACCTCGGACAGGAAAACCGACTGGTCCGCCGTGCCGCCCAGCGTCAGGGCAAAGACCTCCGGCTCTTCTGCCTGCCCCGGCCCCAGAGCCGCGACCTGCGCCCCGAAAAGTTGCTCCTGTGCGGCATAAAGCGCCTCGATATCCACCGGCGCCACTTGCGCAGCAGGATCCTTGCGAACGTAAAGCAGATCGGCGCGGAACCAGCCCTGGGCCAGTTGCTGCGTTGCCAGAAACACCGCCGCCATGACCAGCCCGGCACGCCGCCATTCGGCCCGCGGCCCGCGCAGAAGCCAGACGACCAGCGCAAGCTGCGCCGTCTGCGACAGCCCCTGCAACAGTCCCAGACCTCGACCCGATGCGAGGATCTGCGGCAGTTCCCGGACCGCTGTCCACATCGAAATGTCGATCAGCGCAATCAGAAGGAACAGCGCAGTCACTGCCCGCGCCAGCAGCTCCATCCGCCCGACCAGCGCGAGGCCCAGGACCAGCCCGGCCACCACCACCGCCGCCTGCGCCACCGCGGACTGCAGCCCCCCCGGGCGACAGACTGCCCCCCGGCCCGAAATAGGCCGCCTGCCCGGCATAATCGGCCAGCCAGGACAGCAGGATCGCCGCCAGCGCCACCAACGCGGCGAGCGACGGGGGCGTGGCGGGCGGCATTTCTGAAAGCGCGGTCTCGCGGACGGACATGCTCGATTCCCTTTTCGCCCCTTCAACCGCAGAATCGGGGCAAGACTTCGGCGCGACATGTCCCCATGTCGTTTTCTGACGCCAAAGGTCGGGTGGACTTGCCCGGTTTCCCCCGGCTCTGGCACATAGGGGCAAACCTAATGCGGGAGTCCCTTCCATGAAAACCCACGTCAAGGCCCTTGTCGTCGGCGGCGGCGCAGTCGGCACCGGGATCGCCTATCACCTTGCGAAAGCCGGTTGGGACACGATGCTGGTCGAAAGGGACGAGCTCACGGCGGGATCCACCTGGCATGCGGCCGGGCTCCTGCCGCTGTTCAACATGTCCTACGCGACGACCCACATCCACAAGTATTCGGTCGATTTCTACAAGGGGCTCGAGGCCGAGACGGGCCTGAACCCCGGCTTCTACGTCGTCGGCAACCTGCGCATGGCACAGACCCAGGCGCGGATGGACGAATACATGCTCTATTCCTCGGTCGCCGAGACCGCCGGGGTCTATCACGAGTTCCTGACCCCGAAGGAAATCAAGGATCGCTGGCCGCTGGTCAGGACCGAGGACCTGATCGGCGCGCTCTACCACCCGCAGGACGGCTACATCAACCCGGCCGACGTGACGCAGGCCATGGCCAAGGGGGCGCGGCAACTGGGGGCGACGATCGAGCGGAAGATCCAGGTGGACGGCTACCGCTGGACCGGCAGCGAATGGATCGTCTCCTGCACGCGGCTCGAGGACAAGGGGGGCATGCTGATCCCCACCGACGACCGCTTCGACATCACCGCCGAACATGTCGTCACCGCCACCGGCAACCACGCCCAGCGCACCGCGCGGCTCCTCGGCATCAAGACCCCCGCGATCCCGGTCGAACACCAGTATATCGTGACCGAGCCCGACCCCGCCCTCGTCGAATGGCGCAAGACCAACCCGCAGCATCCGGTCCTGCGCGATGCCGACGCCAAGTGGTACGTCCGCGAGGAACGCGGCGGCTGGATCCTCGGCCCCTACGAAAAGGGCGCCCCGGCCCGGTTCCAGTATGGCGTCCCCGACAGCTTCCGCGCCGATCTCTTCCCGCTCGACCTCGAACGGATCGAGCAGGAATACATGTCCTTCATCCACCGGATCCCGTCCTCGGAAACCGTGGGCCTGAAGGACGATTACAACGGCCCGATCTGCTATACCCCCGACGGCAACCCGCTGGTCGGCCCCGCGCCCGGCCTGCGCAACATGTGGCTGGCCGAGGGCTTCTCCTTCGGAATCACCGCCGCGGGCGGCACCGGCTACTACCTCGCGCAACTGATGACGGAAGGAGAGGCCGAGATCGACATGGCCTCGCTCGACCCCAAGCGCTTCGGTGGCTGGATGACGACGGAATATGCCTCCCGGAAGAACGAGGAGTGCTACGACCACGTCTTCATCCTGCACCACCCGGACGAGGAACGCGAAGCCTGCCGTCCGCTCCGCACCGCCCCCGCCTATGACCGGCAGAAGGAAATGGGCGCGCAGTTCGGCCAGGTGAACGGCTGGGAACGCCCGAACTACTATGGCCCCAAGGACGCCCCCGCCGACTTCGACCACAACGGCCGGTCGTTCCGCCGTGGCACCTGGTGGCCCTATGCGAAGGCCGAGGCCGAGGCCGTCCGCAACACCGTCGGCATCATCGACGCCTCGGCCTTCACCAAGCACCTGGTGCGCGGCCCGGGCGCCACGGCCTTCCTCGACCATTTCACCTGCAACAAGCTGCCGAACGTGGGCCGGATCAACCTGACCTACGCGCTGACCGATCACGGCACCACGCGGACCGAATACACCATCGTCCGGCTGAAACACGACGAATACTACCTGATCTCCGCCGGCGCCTGGACGGCCTATGACGCGGATTTCCTGCTGAAATCGGCCGAGGACTGGATGGCGCAGGGCGGCGGGCACATCGACATCCATGACGTGACCACGCAATGGGGCGTCTATGCGCTGGCCGGCCCCAATTCCCGCGCGCTCTTGAAGGAGATCGTCAAGGACGCCGACCCCGAAACGGTGCTGGGCAACAAGCGCTTCCCCTGGCTTTCCTACCGCGACATCGAACTGGGCATGTGCCCCGTCCGCGCCGTCCGCGTCGCCTATACCGGGGAACTCGGCTGGGAGCTTCACTACCCGATCGAATTCGGCCGCTACCTCTGGGACCTTATCTGGTCGGTCGGCGAAAAGCACGGGCTCAAGGGCGTCGGCGCCCGGGCGCAGAACTGGCTGCGGCAGGAGAAATCCTACCGCGCTTTCGGGTCCGAGCTTGGCCGCGACGCGACGCCGCTGGAAGGCGGGCTCGACCGGTTCGTGGACCTGTCCAAGGACTTCCGCGGCAAGGAGAAGATGCTGGAGACCGGCATCCGTTTCAAATGCGTGACGCTGCTGATCGACGGGCCGGACGACACCGATCCCTGGGGCAAGGAGGCGATCTTCCATGACGGGGTGAAGGTCGGCCGACTGACCTCGGGCGGGTATTCGGTCGCCTTCGGCAAGCAGATCGGCATGGGCTATGTGCACCCGGACCTCGCCACCCCCGGCCAGAAGTTGAAGGTGAAGATCCAGCTGAGGGAATGGGATGCGGTCGTGACCGAGGACAGCCCCTTCGATCCCTCGAACGCGCGCATCCGAATCGACGGGTAAGCGACGCCTCCTCGAGCACTTCGTGCACTCGTCGGGCGCCCCCCCGCGAGGAGTGCACGAAGTGCTCGACGAGCCTGCCCTTGAAGCGCCGCCCGCGGTCCCCATCTTGACCGCATGGCCGCAAAGCACAGACGGGAACGCCGGTTCCAACGACAGTTCGACGCGCTGGAGCGGTTGATTCCGCCCCTGCGCGGACCGATGTCCACGCTGCGCCGCGACAGCTGGTTTCCGATCCGATTCCCACTTGCCCTGCTGCTGATTTCCGGGGGACTGCTGTCCTTCCTGCCTTTCCTCGGGATCTGGATGCTGCCCCTCGGCCTTCTCCTCCTGGCCGTTGACCTGCCCGTCCTGCGCGGCCCGATCTCGGTCCTTTTGATCCGGGCACGGCACAAGGCACGCCGCCTGGCGCGGCGCTGGCGCGCGCGACCCTGATCCGGCGTCGCACCCCTGTCACCTTCCTGTCGCATGATCCTGCGAATTGGGGGTCCGATGTCACGCCGCGAGCGCCGGTTCAATCGGCAGTTTCACGCACTTGAACGCCTGGTGCCGCAGTTGCGTGCGCCCCTTTCGCGACTGCGCCGGGACAGCTGGTTTCCGATCCGCTTTCCGCTCGCCATCCTTCTGACCATCGGCGGCCTCTTCTGGTTCCTGCCGATCCTCGGCCTGTGGATGCTGCCCGCCGGGCTGCTGCTCCTGGCCATCGACCTGCCGCGCCTGCGCGAGCCGATCTCGGCCGCGATCATCCGCAGCCGCTGGTCACTGCAACGCTGGTTCAGGCGACGGCGGCGACGCTAGTCCTCTTCCGACAGTTCCTTCTCCAGGAACCGCTCGAAGGCGTCCAGGTCCACGGGGTCGAACAACCCGAACCCCCGCATCCAGACCGAGGCCGCGCGCATCGCCTCGGGTTCGAGCTTGCACCAGATCACCCGGCCACGCCGTTCACGGCTGATCAGCCCGGCATCGGCCAGCACCGACAGATGCTTGGAGATCGCGGCCAGGCTCATCGCGAAGGGCTCGGCCACATCCGTCACGGCCATGTCGTCCTCAAGCAGCATGGTCAGGATCGCCCGGCGGGTCGGGTCGGCAAGCGCGGCAAAGACGGCATCCAGAGGGTCGGTCATCCTGCGACTATTTCCGCGGGCCACAAGATCGTCAACCGCGGGGTTGAATATGAGATTCAGACCACAGCCAGCCCGCGGCGCCGAAAGCGACCACCATAATCGCCTTTTTTCAATGACTTGCCGAAAGTTTTGCGCGCTTGACTCTCCATGCCCCGCTCCGTAGAACCGCCGCGACTGCGAGGGACATGGCCGATGGCGACCGAACCCGACCCCGACCGCCTGCGCGAGCTTGAGGCGCGGCTGTCGAAGGTGAAGGCGAAGGAAGCGCCGCCCAGGTCCGCCGCAGCCAGGGGTTTCTCGCAGGGCGAGCTGGCCTGGAGGATGGTGATCGAGCTGGCGACCGGCATCATGCTGGGGTCCGGCATCGGTTACGGGCTCGACGTGCTGTTCGGCACGCTGCCGGTCTTCCTGGTGATCTTCTCGCTCTTCGGCTTCGCGGCGGGCGTCAGGACGATGCTGGGCAGCGCGAGGGAACTGGGACGAAAGGCCGAACAGGCCGACAAGGAAGGGAACTGACGATGGCGACGGAAGAACACGGCAGCGGGCTTCAGATCCACCCGATGGATCAGTTCGTCGTCAAGCCGCTGTTCGGCGACGGTCCCATCGAATGGTACACGCCCACCAATGTCACGCTCTGGATGGGCATCGCGGTCGTTGCGATGATCGCGCTTCTGGTCCTGTCCACCCGCCGCCGCGCCATCGTCCCCTCGCGCGGGCAATCGGTGGCCGAACTGTTCTACGGCTTCATCCACAAGATGGTCGAGGACGTGGCCGGCCACGAAGGGCTGAAGTTCTTCCCCTATATCATGACGCTTTTCATGTTCGTCTTCCTGTCGAACATGCTCGGCCTGATCCCGATGTCCTTTACCACCACCTCGCACATCGCCGTCACGGCGGTGCTGGCGCTCCTGGTGTTCCTGACCGTCACCCTGGTCGGCCTCTACCGCAAGGGCCTGGGCTTCCTGTCGATGTTCTGGGTCTCCTCGGCGCCGCTGGTGCTGCGCCCGATCCTCGCGGTGATCGAACTGATCTCCTACTTCGTGCGGCCGCTCTCGCACTCCATCCGTCTTGGCGGCAACCTGATGGCGGGCCACGCCGTGATCAAGGTCTTTGCGGGCTTTGCCGGCGCCATGGGCATCGCCTCGGTCGTGCCGATCGCCGCCATCGCCGCGATCTACGGGCTGGAAACGCTCGTGGCCGCCGTTCAGGCCTACGTCTTCACCATTCTGACCTGCGTGTACCTGCGCGACGCCGTCGGCGACGCCCATCACTAGGTCCGGGTCCAACCATCCTCAGCATTCCATCCATAGGAGAGACATCATGGAAGGCGAACTCGCTCTGCTCGGCAAATACATCGGTGCCGGTCTGGCAACTATCGGCCTCGGCGGCGCCGGCATCGGCGTGGGCCACATCGCCGGCAACTTCCTCGCCGGCGCGCTGCGCAACCCCTCGGCCGCCCCCGGCCAGATGGCCAACCTCTTCGTCGGCATCGCCTTCGCGGAAGCTCTCGGGATCTTCTCGTTCCTGATCGCCCTTCTGCTGATGTTCGCCGTCTGATCTTTCTGCGCTGACATCCGGGCCGGGATGATCCCCGGCCCAGGTTCCACAGGAGAGACGACATGGCAACCGAAGCAACTGCCGAGGCGGGAAAGGCTGTGGGGATGCCCCAGCTCGACTTCTCGACCTGGCCGAACCAGATCTTCTGGCTTCTGGTCACGCTGGTCGTGATCTATTTCGTGCTGTCGCGCATCGCCCTGCCCCGCATCGGCGCGGTGCTGGCCGACCGGAAAAGCACGATCACCAACGACCTTGCCGCGGCCGAAGAGCTGAAGCAGAAAGCGGTCGAGGCCGAGAAATCCTACAACGAGGCGCTGGCCAACGCCCGGACCGAGGCCGCGAAGATCGTGGCCCAGGCCAGGGCCGAGATCCAGAAGGACCTCGATGCGGCCACCGCGAAGGCTGATGCCGAAATCGCGGCAAAGGCGGCGGAATCCGAGAAGACGATTGCCGAAATCCGCGACGGCGCCGCCCAGGCGGTATCCGAAGTGGCCCGTGATGTCGCGGCCGAACTGGTTGCCGCGCTTGGCGTCGGTGCAGATGCGAAAACCGTGACCGCGGCCGTTGCGGCCCGGCTGAAAGGGTAAGGCGATGAAGAAGCTCTCCATCCTCCTCGCTCTTCTCGCCTCGCCCGCGATGGCGGCCTCGGGCCCGTTCTTCTCGCTGCAGAACACGAACTTCGTCGTCCTGATCGCCTTCATCGCCTTCATCGGTATCCTGGTCTACATGAAGGTCCCGGCCAAGCTGACGGGCATGCTCGACGCCCGCGCCGCCGCCATCAAGGCCGAACTCGACGAGGCTCGCGCCCTGCGCGAGGAAGCCAAGTCGATCCTCGCCACCTACGAACGCCGGCAGAAGGAAGTCCAGGAACAGGCCGACCGCATCGTCAGCGCGGCCCGGGAGGAGGCACTCGCCGCCGCCGCCCAGGCGAAGGAGGATCTCAAGGCCTCGATCGCCCGCCGGATGGCGTCGGCCACCGAACAGATCGCCTCGGCCGAAGCCGCCGCGATCCGCCAGGTCCGGGAACAGGCCGTCGCGGTGGCCGTGGCCGCTGCCGGCGACGTGCTGTCCAAGCAGATGACCGCCGATGCCGTCTCGACTTCGATCGACGAGGCCATCGCCCAGGTCGAAGCGCGGCTGCACTAGGCCGACCCGGTCGAGACATGCGAACCGGCGGTCTCGCAAGGGGCCGCCGGTTCTGCTTTTCGGCGCCGCTCGTCGTGGGCCTCTTCGGCCCCTCCTCGCTGGAACCGCCCCCTCACGACGAGAAGCCGAAGGCGAACGAGGAGTTTTCTCGGCGAGAAGAAGCCGAAGGCGCGACGCAGGAGCCGTTCCTCAACCCCCCGCCCAGCGCAGCCCCGCCACCACGACCACCCCCAGCAGGGCCGCCGCCACGTCGCTGCGCAACACCAGCGTCAGCCCGACGACGGCGGTCAGCGCCAGCCCCTCGGCCAGCCCGCCCGCCTGCACCGCCAGCGCCGTGATCCCCGCCATCACCGCCAGGGGCGTGGCGCGCAAGGCCGCCTCGATGCGGGGCGTCACCGGCACAAAGCGCATCAGCATGAACCCCGCCACGCGGCAGAGGAAGGCCGCCGAGGCCATGACCGCCAGCAGGACCGGAAAGCTGTCCGTCATCGGTGCACCAGCGCCGCGACCGCAGCCCCCGCCAGCCCCGCAGCGATGATCGCGGGCGCCGGGCCGAACAGATGCGCCACGACCAGCGCCGTCCCCGCGCCCACCGCCACCGGCAGCAGGTCCGCCCGCGCCTTGACCATGGCCGTCATCATGCCGGCGGCAAAGCAGGCGAGCATCAGGTCGAAGCCCAGCGCCTCCGGCCTCGGCAACACGCTGACCGCACCCGCGCCCAGCGCCGTCCCCGCCAACCATCCCGCCGTGATCGGCGCCCCGGTGCCGGCAAGATAGGCCCGGTCCTCCTCTCCCGCGCGGACCTTGCGCATCGTCATCAGCCAGTTGGCATCGCCGAGGAGCAGCAGGCTGCCATAGGCCCGCACCGGCCCCGCCGACCAGAGCCAGGGCTGCAAGGCCGCCCCGAACAGCAGATACCGCGCGTTGATCACCAGGATCGTGGCAAACAGCGCCCAGAGCGTCGCCTCGCCGGTCTGGAGCAGGTTCACCGCCGCCAGCTGCGCGGAGCCGGAATAGATCGCCGCGCTGGTCGCCACGGCCTTGCCCACGCCGAACCCGGCCTGCGCCGCCACCAGCCCGAACCCCACCCCATAGGCGAAGATCGACAGCGCCAGCGGCACCCCGTCCCGCGCCCCGCGCCGGAAGCCGTCATATGAGAACAGCGCGCGGCTCACCGCCGCGTAGGGTGCGCTACAGCGCACCTTCCCCACCGTGCAAAGCGCACCACCGCATCCCCACCGTAGGGTGCGCTATGAGCCGCACCATCCGCACGTCCAACCCGCGCAACCGCATCACGCCCGGGACCACTCACGCCCCCCGCGCCGCCGCCCGCAACACCCGGTCCAGCACATCCAGAAACCGACTCCGGTCGGCCTTGGAAAACATCCTGCCCCCGCCCAGCCGGAACGGATCGGCCGAGCACAGGTCCTGCATCAGGTCCCGCGTCGCCAGCGCCATCCCGACATTGGCGGCCGTCAGCTCCTCGCCGTTGTACTTCACCACCTGCGCACCCCTTGCCACGCATTTCGCGGCGAGCGGTATATCCCCGGTGACGACCACATCCCCCGGCCCGCAGGCCTCGGCGATCCACTTGTCGGCCTCGTCCGGCCCCTGGCCCACGAAGACGCTCTCGACGAGCGGGTTCGCCGAGGGCCGGATCCCCCCGTTCGACACCACCACCATCCGCACCCTGTGGCGCGTGGCGACCGTCTCGGCCTCGGCCTTCACCGGGCATGCGTCCGCATCGATATACAGCGTCATGCGGCCCCCGAGGCGCCGTGGACAGGGGTTAAGGAACCCCTAACGGAAAATCGCAAGTTCTTGTTTCCAAATGAAACTCGGCGATTGTCCACCGTGGACACCTTCAGATCGCGGCCTTCCGCATCTCGTCCAGGTAGATCTCGCGCAGGCGCGTCGCCACCGGCCCCGGCTTGCCCGACCCGACCGGTTTGCCATCCACCTCCACGACCGGCATCACGAAGATCGAGGCCGCGGTGGAGAACGCCTCGTCCGCCTCCTGCGCCTCGGCCGGGGTGAACGGCCGCTCCTCCACCTCGAATTGGGCCTCGGCCGCGAAACGAAGGACCGCCGCCCGGGTGATCCCGTGCAGGATGTCGTTGCCCAGCGCCCGCGTGATGATCCGGTTCCCCTTCACGATATAGGCGTTGTTCGAGGTCCCTTCGGTCACCGCCCCCGCCTCGTCGGTGAACCAGCTGTCATCGACGCCGGCCTTCTTCGCCGCCATCTTCCCCATCGAGGGATACAGCAGCTGCACCGTCTTGATATCGACCCGGCTCCAGCGCAGGTCCGGGATCGTGATGACCCGGAACCCGGTCTTGGCCGCCGGAGCATCCGCCAGGTTCGGGATGTTCTGCGTGAAGGCCACCACCGTCCCCGGCACCGAGGCATCGGGGAACAGGAAGCTGCGGTCCCCCGGATTGCCCCGCGTGACCTGAAGATAGATCATCCCCTGGTTGATCCCGTTCCGCCGGACCAGCTCCCGATGCATCGCCAGCAGGTCGTCCGACGAGATCGGGCAGGTCATCTCCAGCTCCCGCAGCGACCGCTCCAGCCGCCGGATGTGCCCCTCGAAGTCGATCAGCTTGCCGTCCAGCACCGAGGTCACCTCATAGACGCCGTCGGCCATCAGGAACCCCCGGTCGAAGATCGAGACCTTGGCCTCGGTTTCGGGCAGGTAGTCGCCGTTCACATAGACAGTGCGGGTCATGGTCTATCCCCAGAGGTTGGCATCGGGCGGGTGGACCCCTTCGGCATCGTAGCGCAGGGGATACGGGCGGTCTTCGGCCAGAAGCAGCGGGCCGTCAAGATCTGTCCACGCCGCCCCCTGCGCCAGAAGCACCGCCGGAGCCATTGCCAGCGACGAGCCCACCATGCAGCCGACCATCACCGTGAACCCCATCCGCAGCGCGAGGTCGCGGGTGGCCAGCGCCTCGGTCAGCCCGCCGGTCTTGTCGAGCTTCAGGTTCACCGCGTCATAGCGGCCCTTGAGCCCCGCAAGACTGTCGCGGTCGTGGCAGCTTTCGTCGGCGCAGATCGGGACCGGGCGGGGGATCTCGGACAGCATCCCGTCCTGTCCGGCGGGCAGCGGCTGTTCGACCAGCGCAACCCCCAGCCGGAGGAGATGCGGGGCGAGGTCGGCATAGACCTCGGGCGTCCAGCCTTCGTTGGCATCGACGATGATCCGCGCGCGCGGGGCGCCGGCGCGGACGGCCTCGAGCCGGGGCATGTCGTCGGGTGTGCCGAGCTTGATCTTCAGCACCGGCCGGTGTGCGTTTGCCGCAGCCGCCGCCCGCATGAGGTCGGGCGGAGCCAGGGACAGGGTGAAGGCGGTGACAACCGGGCCGGGGGCGGGCAGGTTCGCAAGCTGCCAGACCGGCTTTCCGGCACGCTTGGCCGCAAGGTCCCACAGCGCGCAGTCCACCGCATTGCGCGCCGCGCCGGGTCCGAGCGCGGATTGCAGCGCCCTGCAGTCGATGCCCTCGGGCAGGCCTTCGATCTCGGCGCGGGCGCTGGCCAGGGTCTCGCCGTAGCGGGCATAGGGCACGCATTCCCCCCATCCGGCCTTGCCGCCGCGCGCGATGCGGACGGTCAGCACCTGCGCCTCGGTCTTGGACCCTCGGCTGATGGTGAAGGCCTGCGCGAGGCGGAACCTGTCTTCGGTGACGGAAATCATGGGGTCGCTCATCAAGCCTGCAGGCTTTCTTCGCTGCCGGCGCGCGGGACGCAAGCGAAGAAAGCCGCAGGGCTTGATGAGCGGCCGTTTTGCTGCAACTGCGAAATCGGGCTTGCGGTTGACCGCGCAAGAATATACCGCAGACGCATCATCCTGCGAAACATACTTTCCACAAGGCCCCACCCATGAGCTTCCGCCTGCAACCCCCCGCCCCCGCCCGTCCGAACCGCTGCCAGCTGTTCGGCCCCGGCTCGCGCCCCGAGCTGTTCGCCAAGATGGCGGCGAGTGCGGCGGATGTCATCAACCTGGATCTGGAGGATTCGGTCGCTCCGGCCGACAAGGCGCAGGCGCGGGCGAACATCATCAAGGCGATTTCCGAGGTGGACTGGGGCCGCAAGACGCTGTCGGTGCGGATCAACGGGCTCGACACCCCTTTCTGGTATCGCGATGTGGTGGACCTCCTGGAACAGGCGAGCGAGCGGCTCGACCAGATCATGATCCCGAAAGTCGGTTGCGCGGCGGATGTCTATGCGGTGGATGCGCTGGTCACCGCCTGCGAGGCGGCGGCCGGGCGGCAGAAGCGGATCAGTCTTGAGGTCATCATCGAGACGGCGGCGGGGATCGCCCATGTCGAGGAAATCGCGGCCTCGAGCCCCCGATTGCAGGCGATGAGCCTGGGCGCGGCGGACTTTGCCGCGAGCATGGGGATGCAGACCACCGGCATCGGCGGGACGCAGGAAAACTACTACATGCACCGCGAGGGGCAGAAATACTGGTCCGACCCCTGGCACTGGGCCCAGGCGGCGATCGTGGCGGCCTGCCGGACGCATGGCGTCTTGCCGGTGGACGGGCCCTTCGGGGACTTCAGCGACGAGGAGGGCTTCCGCGCCCAGGCGCGACGCTCGGCGACCCTGGGAATGGTCGGCAAATGGGCGATCCATCCCAAGCAGGTGGCGCTGGCCAACGAGGTGTTCACCCCCTCGGAAGCCGCCGTGCGCGAGGCGCGCGAGATCCTGGCGGCGATGGAGGCCGCGAAGGCCGCGGGCCAGGGCGCCGCGGTCTACAAGGGGCGGCTGGTGGACATCGCCAGCATGCGGCAGGCCGAGGTCATCGTGCGGCAGGCAGAACTGATCGGGGTCTGAGATACGTTTGACTCAACAAGAGGCGTCGCACGCCCCGATCTGCACCGACTGACGCATCAGCGATCAAAGCTGAATAGAAAGGCACCCTGCCCGTTCGCCAGTGCGGCTGCATGAACATTTGAGGGCTGAATACGAATGATCGCGCCCGAAGCGAGATCGTGCACTCTCCGGTTTGGCATGGGCTGCCCATCCACGAACGCTCCGTTCGTAGTCACCGAAACCTGGGCATCAGTGTCATTTCGTACGTCAACGGTCACGGCGATGTCGATTGGCCCCGAAGCAAAGAGTGTGACGTCATCAGGCAGTTCTGCCCTCAGGCGTTCCACGGCATCAAGGTCAAGATACAGGCCGACCATAACCGTGTCGTCAGCAAGACTGGTCCGCATCGACAGCGGTGGACCAGACTTGGTGTTCGCTGGGAGGACCGGTAGCGCTACCCTGAAATCTGCGAAGTTGTCGAAATTGCGCCGCGTGCATCCGATGAATGTCGCGCCTGCATATTCCGTGGCAAGCGCCTCGGCCAGAGATGGAGCGAGCTCCCTGCACTTTGTATCGCTGCCGGTTTCGATGCCGATTACACCGGTCATTGTAGCCGCTTTCCCATCAATGGCAGCCTGAGCCGCCTTGATGCTTCCTTCGCCAACATAGTCTGCCTTGCATCCCATCAATGCCGCGGCGGCCGCAAACATCAACTTGCGCATAGCTCCCCCATGCTTTCGCACTTCAACCCAAAGCCTAGACAGTCCGATGACAAGGTGTCCAGTCGCGACCGAGGGCAATTCCGCCCCCTTTGCATGAAGGCGTTCATCGTGGAGAACTACCCCTGTGAAGTGGCTAGGGAAGTAGATGAAGTGAGCATTGACTATGCTTCAGGATAGCCAGAACGTAGTCATCGAGATGCACAGCAGTGTAGCTGACAATTCTTCACGCCAACCACCGCCTCAGAACAGCTTGCCGCCGAGCGGCACCTCCTGGTCCGGGCCGATCAGCACCACCGCGCCCTCGGCGTCGGGCAGGCCCAGGACCAGCACCTCGGACAGGACCGGGCCGATCTGGCGCGGCGGGAAGTTGACCACGGCCAGCACCTGCCGACCGACGAGATCCTCGAGCCGGTAGTGTTTCGTGATCTGGGCCGAGGAGCGTTTCTCGCCGATCTCCGGCCCGAAATCGACCCAGAGCCTGTAGGCGGGCTTCCGCGCCTCGGGGAAGGGTTCGGCGCGGGTGATGCGGCCGACGCGGATGTCCACGCGGGCGAAGTCGTCGTAGGTGATGGTCATTTGCCGAGTTCCCGCCCCCTATCGGCGGCGGCCTTCACCGCCCGACGCATCAGGGCCGGGAAGCCCGACTCCGGGTCCATCAGCACCGCCAGCGCCGCCGCCGTGGTGCCACCGGGCGAGGTCACGTTGATGCGAAGCTGCGCGGCGCTTTCGGGGCTCTGATAGGCCAGTTCCCCCGCCCCGCAGACCGTGGCGCGGGCGAGTTGCATCGCCATCCCGGCGGGCAGGCCCTCGGCTTCCCCTGCGGCGGCGAGGGCTTCAATCAGGTGGAAGACATAGGCGGGGCCCGAGCCCGAGACGGCGGTAACCGCGTCGATCTGGTCCTCGGAAGCAAGGTCCACCACCTCGCCCACGGCGGCCATCAGGTCGCGCGCCAGGGCGAAATCGGCGTCCGACACATGGGAGTTGCGGCAGAGCGCGGTGATCCCCCTGCCGACCATCGCGGGCGTGTTCGGCATGGTGCGGACGATGGGGGTGCGGATGCCCAGCACATCCTCGAAGGTAGCGATCTTCGTTCCGGCGGCAATCGAGACGAACAGCGTCCTGCCGTTGCCGAGCGCCTGCAGGGCCGGCAGCGCCGCGCCCATCATCTGCGGCTTGACCGCCAGCACCGCCACGGCGGGCGCCGGCGGAACGCCCTTGTTCAGGTGAACGCCGGTGCCTTTCAGCCAGTCAGTCGGGTTCGGCTCGATCACCCAGACCGAGGCCGGCGGCACCCCGGCGGCCAGCCAGCCGGTCAACAGCGCCGTCCCCATCTTGCCGCAGCCCAGGAGCACCAGCCCCTCGCGGGTCACACGATCCAGGTTCATCCCATCCCCCTTTCGAACCGGGGGCAGGTTAGGCGCGGCCGTAGGCCTCGGCAATGGCAACCTTCATCGCCTCGGCCGGGGACTGGTCGCCCCAGGAGACGAGCTGGAAGGCCGGGTAGAACCGCTCCGAGGCGCTGACCGCGCTGGCGATCAGGCGGTCGATCTGTTCCGGCCCGGCCATCTGGCCGCCCGACAGCACCAGCCCGTAGCGCCAGACCATCAGCTTCTGTTCCGCCCACCAGGTGAAGGCGCCGGACCAGACCATATCGTTGCAGCGGTTCAGCACGTCGAGGAGGGCAGGCAGCTTTTCGGCGGGCGGGTCCATCTCGAAGGTGCAGATCAGGCGCAGGGTTTCGTCCTGGTCGCTCCACGCCAGGGTCAGGGAATAGGTGCGCCATTGCCCCTCGACCGCCATGGCGATCTGGTCGTCGGTCACGCGGTCGAATTCCCAGGCGTGGTGTTCGGCCAGGGTTTCGACGATGTCGATGGGGTGGAGATCCTCCATCACAGCGTAGTCTTCGGAAAGCGACATGCCCGGCCTCATCATGAAGCTTCTCGCGGGCCGAAACCCACTAGAAACTGGGTATCTGGCAAGGGTCTGCGTTTGCCTGACGAGGCCCTTACTAGATATGGTGGGACAGGAGCGAAAGCCTGTAAAGCGATTTCTTGCGAAAATAGCTGTGGAAAAGCGGATGTGGCGTGACATCAGAATCTGCACACTTTGACAACAGAGTTTGCAGCAAAACGATTTTCGATCGGTGGCTTCCAGAGGTGCATAGAGAGGGTTCTATCGCGCTTTGAAAGGTGCCTTGCCCCCATCCGTGAGCGATCAGAAGTTCGAGCCGATGACAACTGGAATGAAGCCCTGGCTCGGCCATGTCTCCTGGAGGCCACCAGGCCACTGGATGTGAAACAGACCGATGCAGCTCCTCCGTTCGACGGCCGTGTCAGTCGCCGTCCAGGCGTAAAACACAACCCCGTCGGTCGGGGCGAGTGTCACCATCTGGCCGTCGATCCGATAGCTGCCGTTCGCGATGATCGCCGGCGCATTATCAATGAATACCGCGTTCGCTGCCTCGTCGCGCAATGAGAACGTGACCCCGGTCGCCAGCGACAGATCGATGCCGAACTTGTAAGCAATCCAGGGACTGCGGTCGCCCCTGCGGATCGTGAACCTGGCAGCCATCACGAGATCTCCATGATTTGGCCCCTACGGACCGGGTTAAGAACCATGCCGGTGCGGGGCGGCTGCTCGAGCAGTATCCCGGCTCTCGGCCAACCGGCGGCAAATGCGAGATTGCCGGTGGAGTAGTCCGCCGCGCCTGCGATCGCTCCGATCGCACCGCCAGAAAGGTCAAGACCGCCCATTCCTGTGGCGGCCGCCCGGACGACTGCGCCCCCCGATCCGACCAGGCTCAGCCCGCCTACCGCCCGGCCTTCGGACAGGGCCATCCCGTCGCCGCTTCCGGAAAACTCCAACCCGCCACTGGCTTCGGCGATTGTTCGCGCTGCTCCATCCCCTTGGCCACTCAGGGCCAGCAACCCACCGGCTACACCGTCTGCGGTTGCCTCCGCGGTCCCCTCGCCAGCCAGCGATAGAGCGCCGGTCGTGGCTGCCCCGGCCGGGACAATGGCCGCGCCACTGCCGGAAAAGGGAAGCGCGCCAACCCCATCTCCCCGGACTGCGGCAGTGCCGGAGGATGTGCCTCCCAGCACAACCGTGCCTGCCGCCGCGCCCTGAGCTGGCACTTCAACGCCGGACCCGATGTCGAACACCGCCGGATCGAAGATGCTGTCATCGAACAGGGGCATCTGTCAGACTCCCGCGATCACAGCCCGTTCCGCATGTCAGTAGTCGCTTTCGATGTAGAGGCCCATGGTGGCAAACCCGATCACGGACGAGGTGCCGCCAACGCTGATGTATCCGTTGGGCGCCAGAAGTTGCGTAG
>NZ_VMDU01000007.1 GCF_008271465.1 Tabrizicola flagellatus
TCCTCGCAGACCCACCTTGGCACATCGATGCCGTCGGGGGGCGGTCACATCATCAGGCCGAAAGGCCCGACAAGCCCAGGTTGCGGATAACCGAATCAACAGTCTCCTGCATCAGCCGCGCCACCTCGGGAGAGGGGGGCGTCGCCGGGTTGCCATCGGCCCGCAGCAGGGCATGGGGCAGGCCGACCGGGCTTTGCTGATAGAGCACCGCATGGTGGACCAGCGCCACGAGGTAGTTGCCGATGTCGTTGAGATGGATCACGTCCAGCGATCCGTCCTCGGCCCGGGCAAAGAGGTCGGTCCGGTCGCGGACATTGCCCACGCCGCCCTGCGCCTCGACCGCGCGGACGAAGGCGGCCAGCACCTGGCCGGCGGGGATCAGGAAGATCCGCGTGCCTTCCGGCAACCGTTCCAGCGCGGGGCCGAGGACGCGCGACAGCCAGTAGCGGTCGTGATCCAGGTCCAGCCGCTCCAGCCAGCCTTCGGGGTCGTCCAGCTGGTGCCAGGTCTCGTAGAGATAGAGCCGCACATCGGGACGCGCCTTCAGCGCCTCGGCGGCCCAGCGGGCCAGATAGACCGGGCTGTCGTAGTAGCGGATCGAAGCCCGGATCTCGACCATCTCGGTCAGCACGATCGCGTCGTAGTCGCCGCTCTGGACGGCTTCCAGCGCCGGGCGAAAGCGGGGGTGGGCGTTTTCCGCCTCGAACCCGTTGATCGGCGCGTCGCCCCAATGCGCTTGCAGGGTCGTGCCCCAGCCGAGCTGGCTGTCGTAGCTGTGGCCGGCGGGAGCAAGCTGGGCCACCATCGCGGGCATGTCGCGGTTCACCAGGCTGTGGCCAAGGTGGAATACCGACAGAGGCTGATCCGGTTTCGGCACCGAAAACCCGGTCAGCCGGGTGCGCACCGACTCTGCCGAGGGCGCGCGGGTCAGGTGCCAGTAGAGCCCGCCGGCGCCGATCGCCGAAAGCAGGCTGGACAGGATCGCCGTCCGTCGCGTCATCATCGTCACCGTGTCACCCCTGCCAGAACCAGACCCTCGACCAGAGCCAGCCGGCCCCGCACCCTGTCGCCGGTGCGGAAGGCCCCGGCATCGGTCAGGAACTGGGCATCGAAGCCGTCCTCGGCAAGGGTCAGATGCACCGCATCAAAGCCGAACATCGCCCGCGCACCCTGTGCCTGCGCCTTGAACAGCGCCTCCTTCGCCGCGAAGAGCCGGCGCAGCCAGAGCCCCGGCTCCCCCGCCGGCAGCGCGGCACGTTCGGCGGCCGAGGCGATCTCGGGCCAGATCTCGGGCGCGAGCGGTTCGTCCGGCTCGACATCGACCCCGATCGGACCCCCGCGCCGGACGACGGCCACGGCCAGACCGGCCGAGTGCGAGATCGAGCCGGAGATGCCCTCGGGCCACAGCGGGGATCTGTCGGGCAGGCGGGGCAGCACGACCGGCGGCAGGCCGAGCGCAGAGAGCGCCTGGCGCGCCGCCTGGCGTCCGGCGGCGAATTCGCTGACCCGACGCGGCACCGCCCTGGCGACGGCCGCGCGTTCCTCGGGCCAGAGCGCCCCGGGGTCGGCGGCGGCAAGGTTGCAGACCGCCACCGAAACCCCGGCCGGGAACAGGTCGGCCAGCGCCTGCCCGACCCGGCCGAGCCGCAGCGGAGCGGTCATCCCAGCGCCTTCTCCCGCGCCTCGCGCATGGCCCGGCGGCGCGCCATGGCATCCATCCGGCTGTCGGCGGCCCCGGTCGCGCCGGGCTGCGGCGCGGGCGCGGCGGCGACGGGCGCGGCAACCTGGGCCGGGATGGCCGACGCCTGCGGCAGCACCTTGGCGACATGTTCGGCCAGCGTCGAGACGACCGGGAAGCGGAAGATGTCGGTGATCGCGATCCGGTCGGAGTTCAGCGCCACCTTCAGCTCGCGGTGCGCCTGCACCGCCAGAAGCGAATGGCCGCCAAGGGTGAAGAAATTGTCCGACCGCCCGACCTGCGGCACGCCGAGGACGCGGGCGAAGACGGCGGCGATGGTGGCCTCGACCCCGCCTTCCAGCGGCGCGACGGCCTTGGTGGCGGCGGGGGCGGCGGCGGCGTGGGGGGAGGGCAGGGCCTTGCGGTCCACCTTGCCGTTCGGGGTCAGCGGCATCGCCTCGAGCCGGACGACATGGGCGGGGACCATGACCTCGGGCAGGTGCGCAGACAGATCCCGGCGCAGCGCCTGCTCGTCCACCGGGCCATCGGCGGTGACATAGGCCACCAGGCGGACATCGCCGGGCTGATCCTCGCGGGCGATGACCACGGCCTGCCGGATCCCGGCCATCGCTTCCAGCGCGGTCTCGATCTCGCCCAGTTCGATCCGGTGGCCGCGGATCTTGACCTGGAAATCGGCCCGGCCGAGGTAGTCGAGCTTGCCGTCAGGCCGCCTGCGCACCAGATCGCCGGTGCGATACATCCGCCCCCGACCGGCAAAGGGATCGGGGCGGAAACGGTCGGCGGTCAGGTCGGGGCGCCGGAAATAGCCCTGCGCCACGCCCTCGCCGCCGATCCAGAGCTCTCCGGCCTCGCCATCGGCGACCGGGGACTGGCTGTCGTCCAGCACATAAAGCGCCGTGTTCGCAATGGGTTGTCCGATGTTGACCACACCCTCTGCCCCGGTTGTCGCCTCGACCGAGGACCAGATCGTCGTCTCGGTCGGGCCATACATGTTCAGCACCGGCCCGCCGATCAGCCCCGAGAGATCGCCGGCCAGGCGACCCATCAAGGCCTCGCCTCCGACCAGCATCCGCTTCAGCCGCGACAGCGCCGCACGGGCGCCGGGATCCTCGGCCAGCATCCGCGCCATCGAGGGCGTGCATTGCAGGTGCGTCACCCCGTGGCGGTGGATGAGACCGGCCATCGAGTCATCGGCCTCGGCCCCGGAGTTCGTGATCCGCAGGACCTCGGCCACATGTTTCAGCCCCTCCAGCACCACGGGCGTTGCGATGCCATAGTCGATGAGGCAGGCCACCTCGTCGATGTCGATGGCCTTCAGTTCCTCGACGCGCTTCACCGCATCCTCGACCGTGCCGAACAGGCCCGAGTCCTCGAAATAGCGTTGGAAGGCGAAATCGAGGATCGCCTCCATCTCGTCCGGGGCCAGCGACCGGAGGTCGATATCCATGGGATTGGCCACCCCTTGCGGCTTCTTGAAGGCCGGGAAGGCCCAGGCGTATTGCTTGATCAGCCCGGCCGCCGAGCGCAGGTAGCTTTTCATCGGCTCGCGCGCGACTTCGCGCGCCGTCTCGCGGTCGCTGGCGAGGAAGGTGTGCAGCATCAGCGTGACCTTGAAGCGCGACGGGTCGTGACCCGCCTCGGCCAGCGCGGCGCGGTAGAGCTTCACCTTGTCCGCGAC
Source organism: Tabrizicola flagellatus (assembly GCF_008271465.1). Taxonomy (GTDB): domain Bacteria; phylum Pseudomonadota; class Alphaproteobacteria; order Rhodobacterales; family Rhodobacteraceae; genus Tabrizicola; species Tabrizicola flagellata. The sequence goes on from NZ_VMDU01000007.1 coordinate 3,378, forward strand.
CTCGGCAATCGACTGGCCGAGGAGGTGGGTGAGCACATGCGCACCCGCCTTGCCGGCATCGCGCCAGGTTTCGGGGTTGCCCGCGGTGGTGACCCAGGCCTCCACTTCCCTCGATACGGGGCGCGGCTGGGTCCTGACGGCAAAGGGCGTGCCATCCTTGCGCGGGAAGTCCACTGCCTCGCCGCGCCAGAGCTTGCGCACGGCGTCAAGCGAGTCGAACAGCGCCTGGCGGTTGGCGGGTGGAGTGTTCTCGGGCCGCAGCACGAAGTCGTCCGGCTGCCAGCCCGAAGCGAAGGCCAGGCCCGCGCGACCATTGGTCAGATTGTCGATGACAGCCCATTCCTCGGCAATCCGGGCGGGATGGTGCAGGGGGGCAACGATGCTGCCGGCGCGCACGCCGATGTTCTTCGTCACGGCGGCCGCCGCCGCGCCGGTGACCGAAGGGTTCGGGTAGGGGCCGCCGAAGGCATGGAAATGGCGCTCTGGCGTCCAGATGGCGACAAAGCCGTTCTGGTCGGCGAATTTTGCGCCTTCCAGCAACAGTTCATACTTCGACGGACCCGGCAGGTCGTCGTTGCCCCAGTAGTAGACGCTGAATTCCATCTTCCGCGGGCTGATCCCGTTGCCTCCCCCTGATCCGGCCGAGGGACGGACCCGGGCGCTGTCATCGGCCAGGACGACCGTAAAGCCGCGGGTCAGGGTCCAGAACAGCTCCAGCACCGAGATGTCGAAGCTCAGCGAGGTGACGGCCAGCCAGGTGCCGGGATCGGTGCCCAGCACGTCGTCCATACCGGCGAAGAAATTCATCGCGTTGCGGTGGGTGACGACCACTCCCTTGGGCCGGCCGGTGGAGCCGGAGGTGTAGATCACATAGGCAGGGTCCTCTGCGGTCGGACCATCGGCGGGGGGCGCAGCGGGGGCCGCCGCAAGCCGCGGATCGGTGTCGAGGACCAGACGCGCGGGGCCGTGCGGCAGGGCCTCGGCCACAGCGCTTTCGGTCAGGATGACGGGGCACCCCGAATCCTCGGCGTAAAGCGCCAGGCGGTCGGCGGGATAGGTCGGGTCCATCGGCACATAGGCCGCGCCGGCCAGCTGGATGCCGAGTGCGCCGGCCACCATGTCGGTCGTCCGCCGGCAGGCCAGGCCGACCAGCGTGCCGCGCCCGACGCCCAGCCCGCGCAGGGTGTTCGCGATCCGGCCTGCCCGGTCGGCCAGCTGAGAGTAGGTCAGCCGCGCCTCGCCCGCGACAACGGCGGTCGCCTCCGGCGTGCGCATGGCCTGCGCAAGGATCGCGCCGGGCAGGGTGGCCTGCCGGTCGTAGTCGCGCCGCGTGGCAGCAAGAGCCCCGGCATAGACCCTGGTCTCGGCCTCGGACAGCGGGCTGATGCCGGACAGATCGGCCTCGGGTGTGGCGGCCATCCTGGCAAGGACACGGGCGATGCGCTCGGCCAGCCGGGCGGCCTCGGCGGCGGGCAGGCGGGCGGCGTCGTGCCAGAGCGTCGGCGTGGGGCCGGTGGTGATGGTGACGGTGCTGCCGGCCAGCGGGGCGGTGCCCTCGCCCAGGGCGAGGCCAGAGGGCGACAGCGCGGTCAGGCCGGGCTCGCGCAGGGCGAGGTCGGCTGCGATGCCCCCGGCGGCGCGGGCGGCATCGAGCGCGCGGCTCGCGCGGGCCTCGGCCTCGGCCAGGGGGCCGGTTGCGTCGAGCCGGACCGGCACCCAGGGCAGAAGATAGCCCGGTGCGCGGTCCGCGCCCAGGCCCAGGGCGAGATCGCCCCCACTGCGGCCAAGCGCGCAGAGGGCGGCCAGCGCCAGGCGGGCAGGCTTTGCTTCGGGACCGTCGAGCTGGATCTGACGCCAGTCCTGCGCGGCCGAATCCGCTGATGCCAGCGCCGGATCGGGGTGCAGGAGCAGACCGCGCAGCCGTGCCTCGGCCTCGGCCGCGGGGGCTAGGGCTGCGTCAAGCCGGGCGGTTTCGGCGGCATCGGGCGAGGGCAGCAGGGCGCCGGCCCGGGCGGTGTCGATCGGCAGACCCTTCAGGCAGGTCAGCCGCGACAGGCGCACCGCGCCCGAACCGCAGGCCACCGTCACGCTGTCGGCATCGCGCGCCAGCACCGCGCCCGGCACGCCCGAACCCGCGACGACCTCGGCCAGGCCCACGGCCCAGACCTGTCCCGCGGCCTCGACCTTGGGCACGGCAAGCGGGTTGCGGTAGCCGCCATGGTCGAGCGCCCGCACCCGGCGGGCGACCGCTTCGGCAGGTTGCGCAAAATCCAGCCGTCCGGCGGCAGAGGGCCGGTCCGACCGCATCCAGACCTTGCGCGGGCCGGGGGCTTGCGGCTGGCGTGGCTGGCCGCCCGCCTCGAGTGCCGCGATGACATCGGTGAAACTGTCCAGCGCCGCGCTGAAGCAGCGGGCGTTCAGGGTGAAGGCGGTGTCGTCCGGCTCGATCGCGAAGGAGCGGGTGGCCAGCACCTCGCCCTCGTCGATCCCCTCGGTCATCAGATGCCAGGTGACGGCGTGTGCCGTCTCGCTGTTCAGGATCGCCCAGACTGGCGCGTTCAGACCGGCGTAACCGGGCAGCGGGCCGTCGTGGAAGTTGACCCCACCCTTCCGGGCCAGCGCCAGGACCGGCGCCGGCACCAGCGACAGGTTGGCGACCGATAGCAGCCAGTCGACCTCCAGGCCCGCCGTGCGCTCGACCAGGCCAGCGCCCGGTGCGATGACCCGCAGCCCCGCGCCCGCGGCCCAGGCCGCGACCCTGGGCTCGCGCGTGACCACCGCGGCAAGCCGATGACCCCGCTCCAGCCAGCGCTTGCCGCATTCGACTGTCAGGCTTTCGTTGCCGATCAGCAGGGCGGTCAGGGTCATGTCGGTCTCCGGGTCATTCGGCTGCAAGTCTTTGGGCGGACGGGCGGGTTTCGCCAGCCTCGGCCGCCTGGATCGCGGCCTTCATCCGTGCGGCAAGAACGCGCACGTTGGGTTCCAGCACCATGGAATCGTGGTCGCCCGGCACCTCGACCACCTCCAGCCGGGGGGCGAAGGGGGTCCAGAGGTTGTCGTGGAAGACGTATTCCCGCGCCTTGGACACCCAGTTTCCGCCCGTCACCTTGTAGTGGCGGTCCAAGGGCGGGCGGTAGAGGACCACATTCCCGTCCTCCCACCGCTTCAGCTGGTAAACCCCGATAGCATGGCGGAAGGCGGCCTCGATGGCGGCGTTGTTGTAGGAGGGCACGGTCGGGTCGGGCTCGTTCGCGGCCTTGGCGCGGCGCGAGCGTTCCCATTCCCAGCGCCGACGCGCCCATTCCGCCAGGAACTTCGGCCCGCCAGCGCGAAGTTCAGCCAGCTTGATCAGGGCCTTGTCCGGCTTGGTCAGGAAGGGCCGGACGGGCAGGGGCGTGTCGAGCAGGACCATCAGCGCGACCTCCTCGCCCTCGGCGCGCAACTGCCGGCCGATGTCCCAGGCCGTCAGCCCGCCGCCCGAGAAGCCGCCGAGCAGGTAGGGGCCTTTCGGCTGAACTTGCCGGATCTCGGCGAGGCAGGAGGCCGCGGCCTCCTCGATGGTCATGTGCGGCTTGTCGTCGCCGAAGAGGCCCTTGGCCTGAAGCCCGTAGAACGGCCGGTCGGTGCCCAGAAGGCTGGCAAGGTGGCGCAGGTTCAGCACGTTGCCGAACATGCCGGCGACCAGGAAGAACGGAGTCTTGGGCCCCCCCTCGCCCCGGTGCATGGCGACGAGGTGGGTGAACTTCGGCCCCGCCGGATCGGCAAGCGCGGTCGGCGCCGGGGCGCTGTCGTCCTGCGGGCCGATGCGGTCGATGATGAGCTGGGCGCAGCGGGCGATGGTCGGGGCCTCGAACAGGACCGAGATCGGGAAGTCGACCTTCCACTGCCGCCGGATCATCGCGAAGAGGCGCACGGCGATAAGCGAGTGGCCGCCGAGCGCGAAGAAGTCGTCCTCCACCCCCACTTCGGCGACGCCCAGAAGCTCGGCCCAGAAGCCGGCAAGGGTGCGTTCGACGCTGTTCCGGGGCGCAACATAGGCGCTTTCCAGTTCGGGTCGTGCAAAGCCGGGGCCTTCGGTCTCTGCCGCAACCGGTGCGTTGGCCTGTTTCACCAGCGCCTCGAGATCCAGCGAGGAGACAAGGACCTGCGCACCGTCTGCCGCAAGCGCTCGCAGGAAGGCCTCGGCGCCCTCGGCCGGGCGGATTCCGCCGGCAAGGGCCTGGGCAAGGCGCTGTTCGGCGGGGGACTGGCCGCGTTGGTCCTCGTCGCGGATCACGTCGCGCGGATTGGGCGGCTGCGGCTTGGCGAGCGCCTCCTCGAAGGCGACCTTGCGGAAGGTGATGCCCTCGACCTCGACCAGCACCTTGCCCGAGGGATCGGTCAGGGTGACATCGAAGCTGGCGGTATCCTCTGCGGGCGTGCCCGACAGGCGGACCCAGCTGCGGATTTCGGCGGGAAGCGGGCCATGGACCCGGATCGCGGTGGTCATCACCGGGGCCCAGACGAAGCCCTCGGCCACCTTCGGCAGAAGCGCGATGCCCCAGCCGGTGCCGATGTCGTAAAGCGCGGGGTGGATGGTGCAGGTGGCGGTGTCCTGCACGGCCTGGGTCGGAAGCGCCAGGGTTGCCAGCCCTTCCCGGTTGCCAAGCGCAGTCGCTTTCAGCACCTGCCAGCGCGGGCCGAAGGCGATCCGGTCTTCCTGCGCCGATGGCAGGGTCTCGCCCCCCGGAGCCGTGGCCTTGTCGGGGCAGCGCGCGGCGATGGCGGCGAGGTCGAGCGTTTCCGGTTGCGTCGTCAGGGGGGCCACGCCCATCTCGGCGGTCAGGGCCCAGCCCTGCGGCTCCAGCGCGCGGGCCTGCAGGCGCTGGCTGCCGTCGCGGGCCCGGGTGAGGCTGACGCGCAGGTCGCGCGGCAGGTCCGCCTCCAGCCGCAGGGGGCGGAAGACGGTCAGGTCGGTCAGGTGCAGGCCGCCCTTGAGGCCTGTGGCCATCAGCGCCTCGCTGGCGATCTCGGGGTAGGCCGAGCCGGGCAGGACCGCCGTGCCGTCCAGGAGGCGGTGGTCGTCCATCACCCACTGGTCCTTGGTCAGGGTGGCATGAAACCGGGTTTCATCCTCGCCTTTCTGCATCCGCTCGAGGACCAGTTGACCGGGCAGCGGCGTGCCCGCGTCCTTGCCCTGGCGTCGGGCGTCGGCGTCGGCGGCCATGCCGATGCCGGACCAGATGCCCCAGTTGACCGAGGTGACCTTGGTCAGCCCGCCCGCGCGGGACTTGGCGAAGGCGTTGAGGTATTCGTTCGCCGCGACATAGTCGGCCTGGCCCGCCGGGGTCAGGACGGTGGAGGTGGAACTGAACAGCACGATCCGGTCCACCGAGCCGTCAGGGAGAAGCGTGTCGAGCAGTTTCGTGCCGTGGACCTTGGGCGACAGGACCGCGTCGGCGGACCCCGGGTCCTTGCCGAGGAGGGGGGCGTCATCGACGGTGCCTGCGGCATGGACGACGCCATGGATCGGGCCGAACTCGGCCCGGACGCGGTCGAAGGCGGCGCGCATCTCCTCGGGGTTGCAGACATCGGCGGCGACGGCCATCACGCGACCGAGGCGTTCGAGGCGCGACAGCACCCCGGCACGGACCGATCCCGGTTCGGGGACGTGGCGGCCGATGAGCGCAACCTTGGCATGACGGTCGCGCATCAGGCGTTCGGCCACGGTGACGCCGATCCCGCCAAAGCCGCCGGTGATGACCCAGACCGAGCCTTCGGGCACTTCGGCCTGATCGGGCAGTTTCGCCGGCACGAGGCGGGTTTCCAGTCTCCGGCCGCCCCGGATCGCGGCGACGGTATTTGCGGGGGTGGCCAGCATCTCTTCGATGACGGCGGAGACGGTTTCCGGCGCGATCTTCCTGTCGAGCGTCACATCCAGAAGGCTGGCGGTCAGCCCCGGCAGTTCGCGTGGCATCACGCGGACCGGGCCGGCGACGGTGGCTTTCTCGGGGTAGGGCAGCGCCTCGGTCCGCACCTGGGCCGCGCCCGAGGTGACGACGGTCAGGTGGGGCAGGGGTTTCAGCCCGATCTCGCCCATCGCCTGACCGAGGAAGAAGAGGCTCCAGAAGCCCTGTTCGAGGTTGCGCTGGAAGAAGGAGGAGCCGGGGCGGAAGGCCTCCTTTTCCGTGACCAGCCAGAAATGGGCGATCCGGGCGGGCGACAGGTCGCGCTGGGCGAGGTCGGCGAGAAGCGCGTCATAGCCCTCGCGCCCGTGTTCGGGGGCCAGCGTGTAGGTGTCGTCCGAGGTCCGGGCGAAGGCGTCGCCGGCGTGGACGGTGATGACGCGGTGGCCGCCCGACCGCAGGCGCTGGACGGCGGCGCGGGCGAGGCCGGTCTCATCGGCGAAGACGAGCCAGGTCAGGGGATCGCCCAGTTCGGTTTCCACGTCCACCGGGCAGTCGGCGGGCATCACGCGCCAGCCGATCCTGTAGCCGAAGTCGGTCACGCTGTCGTGGCGGGCCGGGGTCAGGTCGGCCTCGGTCACCACGGCGGGTGTCCCGCGTTCGACGAAATAGCGGCTGCGCTGGAAGGGGTAGGTCGGCAGGGGGACGCGGCGGCGTTTCGCCTCGCCCCAGAGCTGGGTCAGGTCGGGTTCGGCCCCGCAGGCCCAGAGGCGGCCGAGGGTGGCGATGAAGTGGCGGTCGTCGCTGACGGTGTCGTCGGGGTGCCGCAGGCTGGCCGGGACCGGCTGGCCGCCCATCGCTCCGTTGGCTTGCGCGAGCGACGCCATGGCCCGGCCGGGTCCGACCTCCAGATACACGCGATCGGCCTTCTGGCGCAGCGTCGCCATGCCGTCGGCGAAGCGGACGGTGTTGCGCAGATGCGCGACCCAGTAGTCGGGGCTGGTCGCCTCGGCGTCCGTCAGGACCTGGCCGGTGCGGTTCGAGATGATCGGGATCTGCGGCGGCGAAAGCTGCATCCCCGCGAGGTGGGCACGGAAGGCAGGCAGGATGCCTTCCAGCATCCGCGAATGGGCGGCGATGTCGATGGCGATGCGGGTGGTGTCGATGCCATCGGCCTTCAGCCGTTCCGCCAGGTCCTTGAGGCCCGCGTCGGACCCAGAGACCACGGTCAGTTCCGGCGCGTTGACCGAGGCGATGTCGAGATCGCCAAGGTAGGGTTTCAGCGCGGCCTCGGACAGCGGCACCGACAGCATCCCGCCCGCAGGCACGGTGTCGAAGAGTTCGCCCCGCTTGCGGACGAGTCCGACGGCGGCCTCAAGCGTCATCACGCCCGCCACGCAGGCGGCGGCGTTTTCGCCCATCGAATGCCCGATCAGGACGGCCGGCCGGACGCCCCAGCTTTCCCACAGCTTCGCCAGCGCCACCTCGACGATGAGGATGAGGGGAAGCTGCTTCGAGGGCTGGCGCAGCGCCTCGGCCGCGGCCTGTTCCTGGCCCGGCGCGGGAAGCCAGAGCGCGCGGGTCTCGGCCTCGGCATCGCCCAGGGCGGCAAGACCCCGGTCCATCCATTCGGCGAAGACGGGTTCGGTCTCGTAAAGGTCGCGCGCCATGTTTGGATATTGCGCGCCGCCGCCGGGGAACATGAAGACGACATCCGGGGCATCGCCCAGCCGCCGCTGGGTGAAGACGCGGCGGGGATCGCCGGCCTCGAGCATCTTCGCGGCTTCCTCGTGGGAGCCAGCGACCAGCACGCGCCGGTGTTCGAAGGCGCGGCGGCCTTCCTTCAGCGTCCAGGCGACATCGGCCAGGTCCTGTTCGGGATGGGCGCGCAGGTGCGCGGCAAGGCGTTGGGACGCCTCGCCCAAAGCCGACTGGCTGCGGGCCGAGAGCGTGATGAGTTGGAAGGGCCAGTCCGAGGGTTCGGAGGCCGCCACGGCAGGGGGTTCCTGCACGACGACAAAAGCATTGGTGCCGCCGACGCCAAGCGAGTTCACGCCGGCGCGGCGGGGGCCCATGCGGCGGGGCCAGTCCGACAGCCTGTCGTTCACCCGGAAGGGGCTGTTGTCGAAGTCGATGGCGGGGTTCGGGGCCTCGAAGTTGAGGCTGGGCGGCATCTGGCCGTGGTAAAGTGCGAGAGTGGTCTTGATGAGGCTTGCGACCCCGGCGGCCGTATCGAGATGGCCGATGTTGGTCTTGACCGACCCGATCTTCGCAAAGCCCGTGGCGTCCGTCGTGCGGCGGAAGGCCTCGGTCAGGGCGGCGACCTCGATCGGGTCGCCAAGATAGGTGCCGGTGCCGTGGCATTCGACATAGTCGATGGTTTCGGCAGGTGTCCCCGCGACGGCCAGGGCGGTGGCGACGCAGGCGGATTGGCCTTCCACGGACGGTGCCAGATACCCGGCCTTCGCGGCCCCGTCGTTGTTGACGGCGGACCCCTTGATGACGGCCCAGATATGGTCGCCATCGGCCAGCGCGTCTTCCAGCCGCCGCAACAGGACCGTGCCCGCGCCCGACCCGAAGACGGTGCCCTGTGCCCGGTGGTCGAAGGCATGGCAGACGCCATCGGGCGACAGGACCTCGCCCTCCTTGTAGAGGTAGCCGCGACCCTGGGGCAGGTCGATGGTCACGCCGCCCGCCAGCGCCATGTCGCATTCGCCGTTCAGAAGCGCCTGGATGGCATAGTGCACTGCCACCAGCGAGGTGGAACAGGCGGTCTGGATGCCGAGGCTCGGCCCCTTCAGGTCGAAGACATGGCTGACGCGGGTGGACAGGAAATCCTTGTCGTTGCCGGTATGGCGGAGCAGGAACATGCCGGTGCTTTCCACCAGCGCCGGGTTCGAGCAGAGGTTGAAGTAGAAATAGCTGCCCATTCCGCAGCCCGCGAAGACGCCGATGCGGCCCTTGAACCCTTCGGGCGTATGGCCTGCACTCTCCAGCGCTTCCCAGGCGACCTCGAGGAACTGGCGGTGCTGCGGGTCGAGGATGGCGGCCTCCTTCGGCGAGAAGCCGAAGAATTCCGCGTCGAAGCGGTCGTAACCCTCCAGCAGGGCGGCCGCGGGGACGTAGTTCGGGTTGCGCAGCACGGCCGGGCTTTCGCCCGAGGCAAGGATTTCCTCTTCGGTCAGCCGGCGCACGGCCGACCGGCCCTGGCGCAGGTTCTCCCAGTAGGCGGCGATATCCGCTGCCCCGGGCAGATGCGCGGCCATGCCGACGATGGCGATATCCGTTTCTGCCGGAAGGTCCTGCATCGCGTCCTTCATGCCATTACCCTCTCGACTTGCCTTCCGTGGCATCCGCCAACCGGCGCACGGTCTGCCCCAGGGGCCGCTTGCAACAAGCGGTCCCGCGACCCGCACCGGCCCCGGGACAAATCTGCACAATCAACACCACTCCACACCTTCCCGAAAACCGGGGACTGACCGGGACCATCAACGATTCGCGCGCCGTCAAAATTTCCTTGAGCTTTCCTACATGACTCCGGCTAGATACGCACGGACATTGGGAGAGAAAATGGCCATTTCAGGGGGAATCCAGACCCTACAGCGATGATTTCCCTACTTTGTTGCCGTAGCGGCATCAGTAGAGTGGAAGCCGTCGCCATGCCGTTGAAGTATGATTAAGACAGGGGTGCAAGAGACCGGAGGCCCCGGGAAATTGCTTAAGGGTGAGTGAATGACGCGCAGTAGGTCCCGGAAGTTGTTATCGCGCATCCTGTGGTTCGATCCGGATGCCGGAAACGCGCCGGATACGGTGCCGGAAACGGCGGACACTGCCGCAGACACTATGCCGGACATCCCGACCTACCAGGATCGGAGCTTGGTCTCGACCCCTCCGCCCTCGTTCGTCGAATCACCCCGTCCCGCGGTGACGCGGGTTCGTTCGCGGCTCTTGCCGAACGAACCGCCCGTCGTGTCCACGCCGGATCTCTACACCGAACATTTCGGCCTGAAGGTGCGGCCCTTCGCCCTGACGCCGGATCCGGATTTCCTGTTCTGGCCCCCCTCGCACCAGCGCGCCTACACGATGCTGGAATACGGCGTGCGCGCCCATGCCCCGATCACGCTGATCACCGGCGAGGTCGGCGCCGGCAAGACCACGCTCCTGCTGCACCTCGTGCGGTCGCTGGGATCCGAGCTTCGCGTCGGGCTGGTGTCGAACCCGCACGGCTCGCGCGCCGAGCTTCTGCGCTGGGTGCTGCATGCGCTGGAACAGCCGGCCGAGATCGAGGAAAGCTATGTCGATCTCTTCTCGCGCTTTCAGAACTTCCTTCTGGCCGAATATGCCGCCGGCCGCAGCGTGGTGCTGATCTTCGACGAGGCGCAGAACCTGTCGCCCGAGGCGCTGGAAGAGCTGCGGATGTTCATCAATATCAACTCGGGCAAGGACGAGGTGCTGCAGCTGGTCCTGATCGGCCAGCCCGAGCTGCGAGAGATGGTTTCCCGGCCCGAAATGCGGCAGTTCGCGCAGCGCGTGGCGGCCAGCTATCACCTCGGCGCGATGGACCTCAAGACGCTGAGGGGCTATATTCCGCACCGGCTCAAGGTGGCAGGCTGCGAGCGTCGCATCTTCACGGCGCCGGCAATCGCGATGATCTACGAGCAGACCCAGGGCGTGCCCCGCCTGGTCAACCAGCTTTGCGACCTGGCGATGGTCTATGCCTTTACCAAGGGGCGGCAACTGGTCACGCCGGCCATCCTGCAGCAGGTGCTGGATGATGGCGTGTTCTTTTCGGCATCTGCCCCACGCGAGACGAGTGAGAAGACCTGAATGACGCTTGATTTGCGTTTCTACCTTTCCCTGATCCTGCGTCGGCTTCCGATCATCGCCGCGATCATCTTCACGGCGACGACGGCGGGGATTCTCTATGCCGTATCGCTGCCGCCGGTGTTCCGCGCCGAGGCGCGGCTGCTGATCGAGAATGCCCAGATCCCGGACGAACTGGCCGCCTCGACGGTGCGATCGACCGCGGACGAGATCCTGCTGGCGATCCGGCAGCGGATCATGACCCGCGACAACCTCCTGGCGATCGCCGACCGGCACGACCTGTTCGCCGGTGCCACGAAGATGACGGCCGAACAGAAGCTGGTCGACATGGTCAGTCGCGTGTCGATCTACATGCCGAACACCCAGGGCAATACCGGGGTCGTGACCGTCTCCTTCGGCGCCTCGGAACCCGAGCTTTCGGCAAGCGTTACCAACGAGATCGCCGAGCAGATCGTGCAGTGGAGCACCGAGCTGCGCACCGGGGCCTCGGCCAGCACGCTGGATTTCTTCGAGCAGGAGGTCGAACGGCTGACCGAAGAGCTCGGCCAGCAGAACGCCAGGATCCTGGAGTTCGAGCAGGCCAACCGCGATGCGCTGCCCGAAAGCCTGGAATTCCGCCGCACCCGGCAGGCCGCCCAGCAGGAACGCCTGTTGCAGCTGGACCGTGATCTTGCCAGTCTGCGTGACCGCCGCCAGCGGCTGACCGAGCTCTACGATCGCACGGGACGGGTGGTCACCACCGCCGACGCCCGCACGCCCGAAGAGGAACGCCTGGAACGTGCGCGGCAGGAACTGGCTTCTGCGCTGGTGGTCCTGTCGCCGACGAACCCGCGGGTCAGGGCCTTGCAGAACGAGGTCACCGCGCTGGAAGAGGCCGTCAAGGAACAGCGGGACGCCATTGGTGGCGGCCGGCTGACACCCTTCCAGGTGCAGATGCTGGACATCGACGGGCAGATCCAGTTCCTGGCCGAGCAGAAGGCGCAGATCGAGCAGGAGGTGAAGGATCTGGAACGCAGCATCCAGGCGACCCCCGGCAACTCGATCAAGCTGGCCGAATTGCGCAGCAACTACGAGACCTTGCGCGTCCAGTACGAACAGGCGGTCGCCAGTCTGTCCGAGGCCCGCATGGGCAACCGGATCGAGGCGACGGATCGCGGCCAGCGCATCACCATGATCGAGAAGGCCGTTCCGCCGGCCTTCCGGGCCGAACCGAATCGCAAACGGATTTCGATCGCGGCCTTCGGGGCCGGGGTCATCCTGTCGGGTGCCCTGCTCTTCCTGCTCGAGGTGATGAACCAGACGATCCGGCGGCCGTCGGAACTGGCCAAGGTGATCGGGGCCCCGGCTTTCGGGACGGTCGGTGTGATCGAGGGCCCCCGCCCGCATCGGCCGGCCTTCTCGGGCAACCTGGCGCTGCTGGCGGTCTTCCTGATAAACATCCCGATCCTGATGCTGGTCGTGCACATCTACATCAAGCCGATCAACACTCTCTTCGGGCAGGCGACCCAGGGCCCAGATCCAAGCGAGGTCGCCGCCCCGGCGGCCTCTGGCAAGACCGAGTAGGACGACATGGAACGGATACAATCGGCACTCGCGAAGGCCCGGGCCGCGCGCGACCGCAAGATGCAGGGGTCCAAGCCCGGCGCCCCGGCGCAGATCGAAAGCGGACCCTGGCACGACCTTGCGGAAGTGGTGCTTGATCCCAGGCGGCTGGAACAGAACCGGATCGTGGCAATGCACCCCGGCCAGAGCGCCGCCAGCTTCGACCTGATGCGGACGAACATGATCCGCACGCTGCGGACGAACGGCTGGACCAGGGTTGCGATCACCTCGCCCACTCCGGCCTGCGGCAAGTCCACGATCGCGCTGAACCTCGCCTTCAGCCTGTCGCGGATGGCCGACACCCGGGTCCTGCTGATCGAGCTGGACCTGCGGCATCCCTCGCTGCTGTCGATCATGGGGCTGGAGCCGGGGCCGGAATTCGGCGGCATGCTGGCCTCGGGGGTGCTGGACCTGCGGCAGATCCGCCGCTGCGCGCCGAACCTGGCCTTCGCGGTCAGCAGCACTCCCATCGCCAGCCCGGCCGAGCTGTTGTCCGCGACGCGGACGGCCGACCTGATCGACGAGATCGAGACCCGGCTGCGGCCGGATGTCATCCTGTTCGACATGTCGCCGATGCTGGTGAACGACGACGCGATTTCCTTCCTCGACCAGGTGGACTGCGCGCTGATGATTGCGGCGGCGGACGAGACGACGGTCGCCGAAGTGGACCGCTGCGGCAAGGACCTGGCCAAGCGCACGCAGGTGCTGGGCGTGGTGCTGAACAAGTGCCGCTATCCCGAAAAGGAAGGCGCCGTGGCCTATCCCGAATAGAGCGCGTTCCGCCGGCAGCGCCAGAAACGACAAAGGGCCCCGAGAGGGGCCCTGTCTTTTGGTCCGGATGGAGCGGGCGATGAGATTCGAACTCACGACCCTAACCTTGGCAAGGTTATGCTCTACCCCTGAGCTACGCCCGCGCCGTCTGGACGAGCGGGGATTTATAAAGACCTGCGGGCGGCTGCAAGGGGAAAGTGAAGCGTCGTGCAAAATTTGTGCGGATGGGCGGTTGCGGCCGGCGAATCCTGGCGGAAGACGGCGCGCTGCCGCGGATGCATGTGCAGCGCAAGGGGCGTTGCAACGTTGTCAATTTCCCGTGATGGTTGCCTCGACTGCGCGGAGTCCATCTTGGAAAGCGCAATCAATTGAGTAACTTGCGCGGCGAAGGCAGAGTCGCCTTCTTGCGCGGCCGCCGATGCTGCGTTGCCGCAAACTGGAGAGTAGAAATGAAGAAGATCGCACTTGTTCTCGCTGCCACCGCCCTGTCGGCCACGGCTGTTCTGGCCGAAGACGCCGCGGCGCCGGAAGTTGTCGACACTGATGCGAACGGCAGCTTCTCGCTGGCCGAAGTCCAGGCCGTCTACAAGGCCGTGACCGAAGAGGCCTTCAAGGCCGCCGACACCGACGCCTCGGGCGAACTGTCGGCCGACGAACTGAAGGCCGCGGTCGACTCGGGCGCCTTCAAGGCCGAGTGATCGACAGGCTTCAGCCAATGTCGGGGGCCGTCCTTCGGGGCGGCCCTTTCCGTTTGCGGGTTTCCGCCGGTCCCGTGTCGGGGGCGGAACCAGATCGCGACTTGCCCGTTCTCTCTCCGTGAAGGCTGCCCCGGATGCGCGGCCAGTCAAGAGGAGAAGACCGATGAACAACGATCAGATCGCCGGCAAGTGGAAGCAGCTGAAAGGCGAGGCCAAGATCATGTGGGGCAAGCTCACCGACGACGAGCTGGACATCGCCGAGGGCCACAAGGACAAGCTGGCCGGCAGGATCCAGGAGCGTTACGGCAAGACCAAGGAAGAAGCCCAGCGCGAGGTTGACGACTTCTTCTCGCGCTACTGATCCGCAATCCCCGGGTGGGCGTCAGCGCCCACCCACCCCGCGGGGGCCAATGGTTGCCGGACGGTTAATATCCGCGGGCAAGCCATTGACTCCGTTCGGGTGGCAGGCCTGTCCACGGTGGACAGGCCGCACGACCGACCCGTCTATTCCAGCTCGATCAGCAGGTCCTTGGCCTCGATCTGGCTGCCCGGATGGACATGGATCGCCTTCACCACCGCCTCGCGGTCGCAGTGCAGTCCAGTCTCCATCTTCATTGCCTCGATGTTGAGAAGCAGGTCGCCCGCGCGGACTTTCTGCCCCACCGTCACCGCGATCGAGGCCACGGCTCCCGGCATCGGCGCGCCGACATGGGCGGGGTTGCCCTCTTGCGCCTTGGGCTTGGCCGCCGTCTTGGCCTTCACCGCCCGGTTCGGGACGCGGATCACGCGCGGCTGGCCGTTCAGTTCGAAGAAGACCTTGACCTCGCCGTCCTCGGTCGTCTCGCCCACCGCCTGCAACCGGATTTCCAGCGTCTTGCCGGGGTCGATCTCGACCGACACCTCGTCGCCGGGCTGCATGCCGTAGAAGAAGACCGGCGTCGGCAGGGTGCGGACCGGGCCATAGGTCTTGTGGCGGCCCATGTAGTCGAGGAAGACCTTGGGATACATCAGGTAGCCGTTCAGGTCCTCGTCATCGACGGTGATCCCGTTCATCTCGGCCGAGATCTTCTTGCGCGTGGCCTCCAGGTCCACAGGAGGCAGGGTCTTGCCGGGGCGCTCGGTCAGCGGCTTTTCCCCCTTCAGGACCTTCTTCAGGATCCCCTCCGGCCAGCCGCCATGCGGTTGCCCGAGGTTGCCCTTCAGCATGTCCACCACGGACTCGGGGAAGGCAACATCGACGTTCGGGTCCTCGACCTGCGCGCGGGTCAGACCCTGCGCCACCATCATCAGCGCCATGTCGCCCACGACCTTCGAGGAGGGCGTGACCTTCACGATGTCGCCGAACATCTGGTTCGCGTCGGCGTAGGCCTGGGCGACCTCGTGCCAGCGCTCCTCCAGCCCCAGCGACCGCGCCTGGGCCTTGAGGTTGGTGAACTGCCCGCCCGGCATCTCGTGCAGATAGACCTCCGAGGCCGGGGCCTGGAGGCCGGACTCAAACGCCGCATACTGCTTGCGGACGGCCTCCCAGTAGTCGGAAATCTGCCGGATCGCCGCGATGTCGAGGCCGGTGTCGCGGTCGGTATGCCGCAGCGCCTCGACGATCGACCCAAGGCAGGGCTGCGAGGTGCCGCCACTGAACGCATCCATCGCCGCATCGACCGCATCCACGCCCGCGTCGCACGCCGCGAGGATCGTCGCCGCCCCGGCGCCCGAGGTATCGTGCGTGTGGAAATGGACCGGCAGGCCGATCTCCTGCTTCAGCGCCTTGATCAGGACCTTGGCCGAAGCGGGCTTCAGAAGGCCCGCCATGTCCTTCAGCCCCAGCACATGCGCGCCGGCCGCTTTCAGCTCCTTCGCGCGGTCGAGGTAGTATTTCAGGTCATACTTCGACCGGGCCGGGTCCAGAAGGTCGCCGGTATAGCAGATCGTGCCCTCGCAGACCTTGTTCGCCTCGAGCACCGCGTCCATCGCGACGCGCATGTTCTCCACCCAGTTGAGGCTGTCGAACACCCGGAACACGTCCACCCCGGTTTTCGCGGCCTGCAACACGAAGCTGCGCACCACATTGTCGGGGTAGTTCGTGTAGCCCACGCCGTTCGAGGCGCGCAGCAGCATCTGCGTCATCAGGTTCGGCATCGCGGCCCTCAGGTCGCGCAGCCGCTGCCAGGGACATTCCTGCAGGAAGCGGTAGGCCACGTCGAAGGTGGCGCCGCCCCAGCATTCCACGCTGAACAACTGCGGCAGGTTCGCGGCATAGGCGGGTGCGACCTTGATCATGTCGATCGACCGCATCCGGGTGGCCAGCAGCGACTGGTGCCCGTCGCGCATCGTGGTGTCGGTCAGAAGGACCTTGGTCTGCGCCTTCATCCAGTCGGCGACCGCCTGCGGGCCTTTCTGCTCCAGCAGGTTCCGGGTCCCCATCGCCGGTTCGGCCTTGGGCAGCGGCGCCTTCGGCGGCTTGGCCTCGGCCGGGGGCTTCGGCCGGCCGGCCGTCTCGGGATGGCCGTTGACGGTGATGTCGGCGATGTAGAGCAGGATCTTCGTCGCCCGGTCGCGCCGCTTTTTGAAGGCGAACAGCTCGGGCGTCGTGTCGATGAACTTGGTGGTGTAGGTGTTGTCCAGGAAGGTCGGGTGCTTCAGGAGGTTGATCACGAACTCGATGTTCGTCGCCACCCCCCGGATGCGGAACTCGCGCAGCGCGCGGTCCATCCGGGCAATCGCCTTTTCGGGCGTCTGGGCGTGGGCGGTGACCTTGACCAGCAGCGAGTCGTAATAGCGGGTGATCACCGAGCCCGCATAGGCCGTGCCGCCGTCGAGACGGATGCCGTTGCCGGTGGCGCTCCGATAGGCGGTGAGGCGGCCGTAATCCGGGATGAAGTTGTTCAGCGGATCTTCCGTCGTCACCCGGCATTGCAGCGCGTGGCCGTTCAGCTTCACGTCGGCCTGGGAGGCGACGCCCGTCGCCTCGGGCAGGGACTTGCCTTCCTCGATCAGGATCTGGGCCTGGACGATATCGATGCCGGTGACTTCCTCGGTCACGGTGTGCTCGACCTGGACGCGGGGGTTCACCTCGATGAAGTAGAACTTGCCGGTGTCCATATCCATCAGGAATTCTACGGTGCCGGCGCATTCGTAGTTCACATGCGAACAGATGCGCTTGGCCATCTCGCAGACTTCCTCGCGCTGGGCCTGCGTGAGGTAGGGGGCGGGGGCGCGTTCGACGACCTTCTGGTTGCGGCGCTGCACGGTGCAGTCCCGCTCCCACAGGTGCCAGCAGTTGCCCTGCTTGTCGCCCAGGATCTGCACCTCGACGTGGCGGGCGCGCTGGATCATCTTTTCCAGATAGCCTTCGCCGTTGCCGAAGGCGGCCTCGGCCTCGCGCCGGCCCTCGCGCACCTTCGATTCCAGTTCGTCCTCGGACAGGATCGGCCGCATGCCCCGGCCACCGCCACCCCAGGAGGCCTTCAGCATCAGGGGATAGCCGATCTCGGCGGCCTGCTTCTTGATGAGGGCGATGTCATCGCCCAGGACCTCGGTCGCGGGGATGACCGGCACGCCGGCCTCGATCGCAACGCGGCGGGCGCTGGCCTTGTCGCCAAGCGCGCGCATCGTCTCGGCGCGCGGGCCGATGAAGGTGATCCCGGCCTGGTCGCAGGCCTCGACGAAATCCGGGTTCTCGGAGAGAAGGCCATAGCCCGGATGGATCGCATCCGCCCCTGACATCCGCGCCACCCGGATGATTTCCGGGATCGAGAGGTAGGCGCCCACCGGCGACAGCCCCTCGCCGATCCGGTAGGCTTCGTCGGCCTTGAAGCGGTGGAGGGAAAGCTTGTCCTCCTCGGCATAGACCGCGACGGTCTTCTTGCCCATCTCGTTGGCCGCCCGCATGACGCGGATCGCGATCTCGCCGCGGTTGGCAACCAGGATCTTCTTGAATTCGGGCATCGGCGACAGCTCCCCAGGGTGCGGCAAGGCCTATGCACCTTAGGGGCGCTGCGGTGCGGCGCAAGAGGGAATGGCGCCGTTTCCTGACAGAAATGCGACGGTATGCCGGGGTATGCCATGGGGTGCCGAAAATCCATGAACAATGCGCGAACGTAGGGCCTTTCCCCGCCCGCCTCAACCGCTATACTGCGGGACATGACAGGATGGGACGAAGACCAGGCCTTCGAGGCCGCCGCCGCGCCCGTGCCCCTTTCGCAACGCGCGATGGCGGCGCGGCCCATGCCCTATCTCGACGACCTGAACCCGGCGCAACGGGCAGCGGTCGAGGCGCTGGATGGCCCGGTGCTGATGCTGGCCGGGGCAGGGACGGGCAAGACCAAGGCGCTGACGGCGCGGATCGTGCATCTTCTGCACCAGCGGCGGGCGCGCCCGAACGAGATCCTGGCCGTGACCTTCACCAACAAGGCCGCGCGCGAGATGAAGGAGAGGGTGGGGCGGCTTCTGGGCGAGGTGGCCGAGGGGATGCCCTGGATGGGCACCTTCCACTCGCTGTCGGTCAAGATCCTGCGGCGGCATGCCGAACTGGTCGGGCTGAAGCCGAACTTCACCATCCTTGATACGGACGACCAGTTGCGGCTGTTGAAGCAGCTGGTGCTGGCCGCGAACATCGACGAAAAGCGATGGCCCGCGCGGCTTCTGGCCAGCCTGATCGATGGCTGGAAGAACCGCGCCTGGCTGCCGGAGAAGGTGCCGTCCTCGGAAGCCGGGGCCTACAACAACCGGGGGACCGAGCTTTACGCGGCCTATCAGGACCGGCTGAAGACCCTGAACGCGGTGGATTTCGGTGATCTTCTGCTGCACTGTGTCACGATCTTCCAGACGCATCCGGACGTGCTGGAGCAATACCAGCGCTGGTTCCGTTATATCCTGGTGGACGAATATCAGGATACGAACGTCGCCCAGTATCTCTGGCTGCGGCTTCTGGCGCAGGGGCACCGGAACATCTGCTGCGTGGGCGACGACGATCAGTCGATCTATGGCTGGCGCGGGGCCGAGGTCGGCAACATCCTGCGCTTCGAGAAGGATTTCCCCGGCGCGCAGGTGATCCGGCTGGAGCAGAACTACCGCTCGACCGGGCATATCCTCGGCGCGGCCTCGGGCATCATCGCGAAGAATGCGGGTCGGCTGGGCAAGACCCTGTGGACGGCGGGGGCGCTGGGCGAGAAGGTTCGCCTCATCGGCCATTGGGACGGCGAGGAAGAGGCGCGCTGGATCGGCGAAGAGATCGAGGCGATCCAGCGCGGCACGCGGGGGATGGATCCGGTGGACCTGAACCACCAGGCGATCCTGGTGCGCGCCTCCCATCAGATGCGGGCATTCGAGGACCGGTTCCTGACCATCGGTCTGCCCTACCGCGTGATCGGCGGGCCGCGGTTCTATGAACGGCAGGAAATCCGCGATGCGATGGCCTATTTCCGGCTGGCGGTCTCGCCCGAGGATGACCTTGCTTTCGAGCGCGTGGTGAACCTGCCGAAGCGGGGACTTGGCGACACGGCGCAGGCGAAGATCAACGTGCTGGCGCGGGCTGCCGGCGTATCGCTGCTGGATGGTGCGCGGGAGGCGCTGGCAAAGGGGGTGATCCCGGGCAAGGGCGCGGCGCAGCTGCGGGCCTTCGTCGAGGGGGTGGACAGGTGGCACTACTTTGTAGCGAACAGGGATAATCCGGTCGAGATTGGCCGCCATTCCGAGCAGTTGAATGGTCTGAGGAAGTTAAGAGAACCTCTGATCGAGCAGCTAGCGGGCCTCGAACCGGGGGGCAGTTCCTACGAAGGAATGGAAGTCCAGATCGCGATGCTCAACTCGCGTATGGCGGTCTGTGAAAGGGCAATCGCCATTCTTCAGGGAAACCACATCTTTCTGGCTCAAGATATCCTCGAAGAATCTGGTTACTCTGAAATGTGGGTGAAGGATAAGTCCCCTGAGGCAGAAGGTCGCCGAGAGAACCTAAAGGAGCTGGTGGAGGCCTTGGAAGGTTTCGACAACCTGCAAGGGTTCCTGGAGCACGTCAGCCTCATCATGGACAACGAGACGGAAGGCGCGGAGGAGAAGGTCACGATCATGACCCTGCACGCCGCGAAGGGGCTGGAGTTTCCGGTCGTGTTCCTGCCGGGCTGGGAGGACGGGCTATTCCCCAGCCAGCGCAGCATGGACGAGAGCGGGCTGAAGGGGCTGGAGGAGGAGCGGCGGCTGGCTTACGTCGGGATCACCCGGGCCGAGCGGCTGGCGACGATCAGCTTTGCCTCGAACCGGCGGGTCTATGGCCAGTGGCAGTCGCAGCTGCCCTCGCGGTTCATCGACGAGTTGCCGGGGGAGCATGTCGAGGTGCTGACCGCGCCGGGTCTCTATGGCGGGGGCTTCGGGGCGGCGGCGTCGGTGGGGTTCGGGTCGAGCCTGGAGGAGCGCGTCTCGAAGGCCGACGTCTACAACTCGCCCGGCTGGCGGCGGTTGCAGGAGAACCAGTCCTCGCGCCCGATCCGCCAGCCGCAGGAGGCGCGGCATGTGGTGATCGACCTCGAGGCAGCCTCGCCCTATGTGATCGGCGACCGGGTCTTCCACCAGAAGTTCGGCTATGGCGAGATCATGGGGATCGAGGGCGACAAGCTGGACGTGGAGTTCGATCACGCCGGGTCGAAAAAGGTCGTCGCGCGCTGGGTGATCCCGGCCGATCAGGTGGACGATGTCCCGTTCTGAGCGGATGTGTCCACGGTGGACAATCTCTGATACTGTCGTATTTTCAAGAACTTGGTCGCGGACGTTAGGGGTTTCTTAACCCCGATCCGAATCGGGCCGGAAGGGGCCATCGGGTCTTGCGTCCGGCCCGCCCGGCGCGGCATGGTGACGGGAAGGCGGGGGGAGAGGGCATGGCGGACTCGGTCGAGGTGACACGGATAGCCGATCTGCTTGAGGCGCGGGCGGCGGGCGGGGACCGGGTGATCGCGGCCTTGGCGGGGGCTCCCGGGTCGGGGAAATCGACGCTGGCCGAGAAGCTGGTGGGCAAGCTGAA
Source organism: Tabrizicola flagellatus (assembly GCF_008271465.1). GTDB lineage: Bacteria > Pseudomonadota > Alphaproteobacteria > Rhodobacterales > Rhodobacteraceae > Tabrizicola > Tabrizicola flagellata. The sequence goes on from NZ_VMDU01000007.1 coordinate 24,167, forward strand.
TGCCCGTCAGCCGGGCCTCGCGGCGGTCCTGCCGATGGACGGCTATCATTACGACGATCTTTACCTGGTGCCGGCGGGCCTGCGTCCCCGGAAGGGCGCGCCGATGACCTTCGACGTGGGCGGGCTTTATCACACGCTGAAGCGGCTGCGCGCGCGCGACGAAGCCGAGGTCGCCGTCCCCGTCTTCGACCGCAAGATCGAGATCGCCCGCGCCGGTGCCCGGCTGATCCCGAGGGAGACCGGGGTGATCGTGGTCGAGGGCAACTGGCTGCTTCTGAACCAGGCACCCTGGGACCGGCTGCGGCCGATGTTCGATATCACGGTGATGGTCGAGGTGCCCGAACATGTCCTGCGTGCCCGGCTGCGGGGCCGGTGGGAGCGGCTGGGCCTGGGCGAGGCCGAGATCGTGGCCAAGCTGGAGGAGAACGACCTGCCGAACGGGCGCTGGGTGCGCGACGGATCCGTCGCGGCGGATCACGTGATCCGCAACGGCTAGAATTCCCGCCTCCGCGGGCCCTATTGGTGCTGGCCTTGCCCGCCGATTGGCGCTAGTCTGAACGATGACGACCCGGGGGATACATCCGGGCGCAAGCGGCAGAGCAGGCGACAGGCGGTTATCCATGACTGAAATGGTCTATGGCTCGAATCCCGTGCGGGTGTCCGAGCCGGTCATCCCGAAGTGGTGGCGCACGATCGACAAGTGGACCTTGACCTCGGTCTTCGTCCTGTTCGGGATCGGGCTTCTGCTGGGGCTGGCGGCCAGCGTGCCGCTGGCGACGCGCAACGGGCTGGAGCCGTTCTACTATGTGCAGCGGCAGGCCTTCTTCGGCGGGGTCGCGCTGGTGGTGATGATCCTGGTGTCGATGATGCCGCCCGACATGGTGCGGCGGCTGGGGGTGCTGGGGTTCGCCGTGTCGATGCTGGCCCTGATGCTCTTGCCGGTCTTCGGTACCGATTTCGGCAAGGGCGCGGTGCGCTGGTTCTCCTTCGGCTTTGCCAGCGTGCAGCCGTCCGAGTTCCTGAAGCCCGGTTTCGTGGTGGTGGTGGCCTGGCTGATCGCGGCGAGCCAGGACCTGGCGGGGCCGCCGGGCAAGACGATTTCCTTCGCGTTGACGCTGGTGGTTGTCGGCTTCCTCGCCATGCAGCCCGATTTCGGGCAGTCGGCGCTGGTGCTGTTCGCCTGGGGCGTGGTCTATTTCGTCGGCGGCGCGCCGATGCTGCTGATCGGCGTGGTGGGCGGCATCGTCGCCTCGGCCGGCCTTGTCTTCTATGAGAGCAGCGAGCATTTCGCGCGCCGGATCGACGGGTTCCTGTCGCCCGACGTGGACCCGCGCACCCAGCTTGGCTATGCGGCGAACGCGATCCAGGAGGGCGGCTTCTTCGGCGTGGGCGTGGGCAGCGGGCAGGTGAAATGGTCGCTGCCCGATGCGCATACCGATTTCATCATCGCGGTCGCGGCCGAGGAATACGGGCTGATCCTGGTGCTGTTCATCCTGGGCCTCTACGGCCTCATCGTGGTGCGCTCGCTGTGGCGGCTTCTGCCCGAGCGCGACCCTTTCGCGCGGCTGGCGGGCGCGGGGCTGGCCTGCATCTTCGGCGTGCAGGCGATGATCAACATGGGCGTCGCGGTGCGGCTTCTGCCGGCCAAGGGGATGACGCTGCCCTTCGTGAGCTACGGCGGGTCCTCGGTGATCGCGGCGGGGATCACCATGGGGATGCTTCTGGCGCTGACCCGGGAACGCCCGCGCGGGCAGATGAGCGACGTGTTCCGGCGGGGGCGGTGATGGCGGCGACGCGCAGCTCCTACCGGCCCCCCACCCCCATCCCCTCCCCACCGGGGGGAGGGGCGGCGCCCGATCCTTCGCCGGTGGTCTTCGGCGCGGATGGCGCAGGGTTCGCGCCCCCCTCCCCCCTTCGCGGGGGAGGGATGGGGTGGGGGGGCTCGGCCGGCTCCGGCAAGGGGACGGCAGGATGACGGGCAGACTGCTTCTCATCGCGGCGGGGGGCACGGGGGGGCACATGTTCCCGGCCCAGGCCCTGGCCGAGGCGATGCTGGCGCGGGGCTGGCGCGTCGTCCTGTCCACCGACGAGCGCGGGGCGCGCTATGCGGGCGGGTTCCCGCCCGAGGTCGCGGTGCAGCGGGTGTCGAGCGCGACCTTTTCGCGCGGGGGCGCGGCGGCGAAGCTGGCGGCGCCCTTCCGCATCGCGGGCGGGGTGCTGGGGGCGCTGTGGTCGCAGCTCCGCGACCGTCCGGCGGTGGTGGTGGGGTTCGGCGGCTATCCCTCGATCCCGGCGCTGGCGGCGGCCTGGCTGTTGCGGCGGCCGCGGATGATCCACGAACAGAACGGCGTGCTGGGCCGGGTGAACCGGGTCTTTGCCCGCCGGGTGGACCGGGTCGCCTGCGGCACATGGCCGACCGACCTGCCGGCCGGGGTGGCGGGCATTCCGGTCGGCAACCCGGTGCGGCAGGCGGTGCTGGACCGGGCGGCGGCGCCCTATATCCCGCCGGGCGACTATCCGATGAGCCTTCTGGTGATCGGCGGCAGCCAGGGCGCGCGCATCCTGTCCGAGGTGGTGCCGGCGGCGGTGGCGCTGTTGCCCGAGGCGCTGCGCGCCAATCTGCGGGTGGCGCATCAGGCCCGCGACGAGGATGCCGCGCGCGCTGTGACGGCCTATGAGGCGGCGGGGGTGCGGGCCGAGGTGGCGCCTTTCTTCCCCGACATCGCGCGGCGCCTGTCCGAGGCGCAGCTGGTGGTCAGCCGCTCGGGCGCCTCGTCGGTGGCCGACATCAGCGTGATCGGGCGGCCGGCGATCCTGGTGCCCTATGCGGCGGCGACGGGCGATCACCAGGCGGCGAACGCGAAGGGGCTGGCGGACGCGGCGGCGGCGGTGGTGATCCGGGAAAACGCGCTTGACGCGGCCGGCCTTGCGGGCCACATCGCCGCGATCCTGGAGGACCCGCACCGCGCCGAGACCATGGCGCGCGCGGCGCTGGGCGAGGGCAAGCCGGACGCGACCGCGCGGCTGGTGGCCCTGGTGGAAGAACTGGCGGGAGACGCGAGATGAACGCAGCTGCGACGAAACTGCCGCTGGAGCTCGGGCCGATCCATTTCGTCGGCATCGGCGGGATCGGGATGAGCGGCATCGCCGAGGTGCTGATGACGCTGGGCTACCGGGTGCAGGGGTCGGATGCGAAGGCCTCGAAGATCACCGACCGGCTGGAGAAGCTGGGCGCAACCTTCTTCGAGGGGCAGCGGGCCGAGAACATCGGCGATGGTGTCTCGGTCGTGGTGATCTCGTCGGCGATCAAGAAGGGCAACCCGGAACTGGAAGAGGCGCGCCGGCGCAAGCTGCCGGTGGTGCGCCGGGCCGAGATGCTGGCGGAACTGATGCGGCTGAAGTCGAACATCGCCATTGCCGGGACCCATGGCAAGACGACGACGACGACGATGGTCGCGACGCTTCTGGACCGGGGCGGGTTCGACCCGACCGTCATCAACGGCGGTGTGATCCATGCCTATGGCTCGAACGCGCGGGCCGGGGCGGGGGAGTGGATGGTGGTCGAGGCCGACGAGAGCGACGGCAGCTTCAACCGCCTGCCCGCGACCATCGCCATCGTGACGAACATCGACCCCGAGCACATGGAGCACTGGGGGACCTTCGACAATCTGCGCAAGGGGTTCCTGGATTTCGTCTCGAACATTCCGTTCTACGGGCTGGCGGTCTGCTGCACGGATCACCCCGAGGTGCAGGCGCTGGTCGGCCGTGTGACCGACCGTCGGGTCGTGACCTTCGGCTTCAACGCCCAGGCCGATGTGCGGGCGGTGAACCTTGCCTATGAAAACGGCACGGCGCATTTCGACATCCTGTTGCAGTCCGAAGGCGGCAGCATCGAGGGCTGCACCCTGCCGATGCCGGGCGACCACAACGTCAGCAATGCGCTGGCGGCGGTGGCAGTCGCGCGGCATCTGGGAATGAAGAAGGACGAGATCCGCGAGGCGCTGGCAGGTTTCGCGGGCGTCAACCGCCGCTTTACCAGGGTTGGCGAGGTGAACGGCGTCACCATCATCGACGACTACGGCCACCACCCGGTCGAGATCGCCGCCGTGCTCAAGGCTGCGCGGCAGGCGACGAAGGGCCGGATCATCGCGATCCACCAGCCGCACCGCTATACCCGCCTGTCGAACCTGTTCGAGGAGTTCTGCACCTGTTTCAACGAGGCCGACGTGGTGGCGATCGCCGAGGTCTATGCCGCCGGAGAGGATCCGATCCCCGGCGCCAGCCGCGACGATCTGGTGGCGGGCCTGATCGCGCATGGCCACCGCCATGCCCGCGCGCTTCTGGACGAGGCCGACCTTGCACGCCTGGTCAGGGAACAGGCGCGGCCGGGAGACATGGTGGTCTGCCTTGGCGCGGGCACGATCAGCGCCTGGGCCAATGCGCTGCCCGCAAAGCTGATGGGAGCGGCGGCATGACATCGCATCGCGCCGGGGGCATCGCCGCATGATCTGGGGTTATGTCTCGCCCCTGTTCTTCGGTTGCCTATGGATCCTCTGTGCCGCCATCGTCGCCATGCTGCCGATGAAGCGGCAGATGCTGCCGGGCCTGGCCCTGCTGATCGTGGCGCCGTTCCTGCTGGGCTGGATCGGCTGGGTCCATGGCTGGGTCTGGGTGCTGGTCGGCACCTTCGCCTTCGTCTCGATGTTCCGCAATCCGCTGATCTATTTCCTGCGCCGCGCCCTGGGACGGCCGGCGCCCCTGCCGAAGGAGCTGGAGAAGTGAGGCCGCACGAGCTGTCATTTCCAAATCCCGGGAGGCTTGGCGCATGATCGGCAACCTTGGCGCCGATCCCGATTACTGGCCGCTGGTGCTGAGCATGCTGTGGCTGATCCTGGCCAATGTGATCGCCATGTTCCCCTCGCGCGATCACCACTGGCGCGCGGCCTATGTGCTGATCGCCGTCGGAGTGCCGCTGCTGGGCTGGGTGACCTGGGTCGCCGGGCCGGTGGCCGGGCTTCTGCTTCTGGCCGCAGGGGCCTCGGTCCTGCGCTGGCCGGTGATCTTCCTCTGGCGCTGGCTGCGCCGGCAACTGGGGTAGGGCGATGCACGGATTCCTCTGGGCGGTCGGCGGGGCTACGGTGCTGTTCGCCGGGGTGCTGTCCTTCTTCTTGACCCGCCGCTATGGCCGGGGCGCGGCGCTGGCGCTGCCGGTGGCGGCGTTGGTCGCGGTGATCGCGATGAGCTGGCAGGACAGGGGACTGGACTTCCGCGGCGGCATGGCCTTCCTGCGCGAGGCGCTGGTCTTTGCCGCCCCGGTTCTGCTGGGCGCGCTGGCCGGGATCCTCCTCGCCCGGCGCTGGCGGGGCTGAGGGCTTGCGCCGCGCGCCAAAGCGCCGCAGAAGGCGGACATGAGCGGACTTCCCGAAACGCGCGGCGTGCTGACGCCCAACCGGCCGCTGGCCGACCTGACCTGGCTGCGCGTCGGCGGGCCGGCGGACTGGCTGTTCCAGCCCGCGGACGAGGCGGACCTGGCGCAGTTCCTGGCCGCGCTGGATCCGGCGATCCCGGTCTTTCCGATGGGGGTCGGGTCGAACCTGATCGTGCGCGACGGCGGCATACGGGCGGTGGTGATCCGGCTGGGGCGCGGGTTCAACGGGATCGAGGTTCACGGCGACCGGGTGATCGCGGGCGCCGCCGCTCTGGATGGCCATGTCGCGCGCCGCGCGGCCGAGGCGGGGCGGGACCTGACCTTTCTGCGCACCATTCCCGGCAGCATCGGCGGGGCGGTGCGGATGAACGCGGGGTGCTACGGGTCCTATGTCGCGGACGTGCTTGAGGCCGTGCGGGTCGTCACGCGGTCAGGCGAGGCGGTGACATTGCCTGCGGCGGCGCTGAACCTGCGCTATCGGCAGAGCGACCTGCCCGAGGGCGCGGTCATCGTCTCGGCGACCTTCCGGGCGGCAGAGGGCGAGCCCGCGGCGCTGGAGGCACGGATGGCCGAGCAGATCGCCCGGCGCGACGCGAGCCAGCCCACGAAGGAGCGGAGCGCGGGATCGACCTTCCGCAATCCGGCCGGGTTCAGCTCGACCGGGCGCGCCGACGACACGCACGAGCTGAAGGCCTGGAAGGTGATCGACGACGCCGGGATGCGGGGCGCGCGCCTTGGTGGGGCGCAGATGTCCACCATGCATTCCAACTTCCTGATCAACGCCGGAGGGGCTACGGCGGCGGATCTGGAAAATCTCGGCGAAGAGGTCAGGAAAAAGGTTTACCAATCAAGCGGTATCACGCTAGAGTGGGAAATCATGCGGGTCGGAGAATACCCGCGCGAATAACGGATCACGGGTCGGCACAAGACCCGGATGAGGCAGTGCATGGCGGGCGCATCGAGCAGGATGGCCCCCGAAGTGGCGGTTCTGATGGGTGGGCTTTCCGCTGAGCGGGAAGTGTCGCTTGTCTCTGGGCGCGAGTGCGCCAAGGCCCTGCGGGAGGCTGGTTACAGGGTGATCGAGGTCGATTGCGGCCCCGACCTGCCTGCGCGCCTGGCCGAGCTGAAACCCGAGGTCTGTTTCAATGCCTTGCATGGCCGCTGGGGCGAAGACGGCTGCGTGCAGGGCATTCTGGAATGGCTGAAGATCCCCTACACCCATTCCGGCGTTCTCGCCTCGGCCCTGGCGATGGACAAGGTCAAGACCAAGGAGGTCTATCTGGCCGCCGGTCTGCCGGTGGTCGAAAGCGTGCTGGCGACCCGCGACGAGGTCGAGGCGCGGCATGTGCTGCCCGCGCCCTATGTGGTTAAGCCCTACAACGAGGGGTCCTCGGTCGGGGTTTACATCGTCCGCGAAGGGTCGAATGCGCCGCGGCTGGCGGCCTCGATGCCGGCGGTGGTGATGGTCGAGGCCTATGTGCCGGGGCGGGAGCTGACGACGACAGTGATGGGCGACCGGGCGTTGGGCGTCACCGACATCATCACCGACGGCTGGTACGATTACGACGCGAAATACAAGCCAGGCGGCAGCCGGCACGAGTGCCCGGCGCGGATCCCGGCCGAGATCGAGGCGGCCTGTCTCGACCATGCGCTGCGGGCGCACAAGGCGCTGGGCTGCCGGGGCGTCAGCCGCACCGACTTCCGCTGGGACGAGGCGCGGGGGCTGGACGGGCTGATCCTCTTGGAGACCAACACCCAGCCGGGGATGACGCCCACCTCGCTCGCCCCCGAACAGGCGGCGATGCGGGGCATCAGCTTTCCCGAGTTCTGCGCCTGGATGGTGGAGGACGCCTCATGCAATCGCTGATCGCCCGCCGCCCCGCCGCGCCCCGCGTCCGCAAGGATCCGGCGCCGTCCAGATGGGCCTACCGCGTCCAGCGCTGGATGCTGACGCCCTATGTGCGAGGCTTCGTCTGGAAGGGCCTGCCGACGCTGGTGCTGCTGGGTGCGGGGGCGCTGTGGTTCAGCCACGAGCCGAACCGGCAGGCGGTGATCGGCCAGCTGACCCACCTGCGGCAGGAGTTCGAGGCGCGGCCCGAGTTCCGGGTCTCGCTGGCCCGGATCGAGGGCGCGTCGCCGGATCTGGCCGAGGCGGTGCGCGCGAAGCTGGCGCTGGATTTGCCGATGTCGTCCTTCGACATCGACCTGGATGCCGCGCGGGAGCGGATCGAGGCGCTGGACGCGGTGCTGCGCGCCGATCTGCGGGTCCGGTCCGGCGGCGTGTTGCAGGTGACGATCACCGAGCGCGTGCCCGTGGCCGTCTGGCGCACGGAGGAGGGGCTGACCCTGGTGGATGAGACCGGGCATCGTGTCGCGGGCCTTCTGGCGCGGGCCGACCGGGCCGACCTGCCGCTGATCGCGGGCGAGGGGGCTGATCTCGCCACGCCCGAGGCGCTGGACCTGATCGCCGCTGCCGGGCCGCTGACCCCGCGCATCCGGGGGCTCGTCCGCATGGGCGAGCGGCGCTGGGACATCGTGCTGGACCGCGACCAGCGCATCCTTCTGCCCGAGACCAATCCGGTTCAGGCGCTGGAGCGCCTGCTGGCGCTGGACCATGCCCAGGACCTGATGAACCGCGACATCCTGACCGTGGATCTGCGGTCCGACCACCGACCCACCCTTCGCCTTACCCCGAACGCCCTTGCCGAGGTCCGCCGCGCGCAAGGACTTGAAACCGTGGAGAACGAACTGTGACCGATCTCTATACCTCCCAGCGTGCCATGCGTAACATGCGGCGGGCTGCCATGCAGCGCGGCGTGATCGCCATCCTCGACGTGGGCACCTCGAAGATCGCCTGTCTCATCCTGCGCTTCGACGGGCCGGACCGCCTGCGCGAGCAGGACGGTGTCGGGCCGATGGCGGGGCAGAGCCAGTTCCGGGTGATCGGCGCCGCCACCACCCGCAGCCGCGGGGTGCGCTTCGGCGAGATCGCGGTGATGAACGAGACCGAGCGCGCGATCCGCACCGCGGTGCAGGCGGCGCAGAAGATGGCCAACGTGCGGGTCGATCACGTCATCGCCTGCTTCTCGGGCGCCGAACCGCGCAGCTATGGCCTGGCGGGCGAACTGGACCTGCACGACAGCGTGGTCACCGAACAGGACGTGAGCCGCGTGCTGGCGGCTTGCGAGGTGCCCGACCTCGGCCCCGGCCGCGAGGTCCTGCACGCCCAGCCGGTGAACTTCGCGCTGGACCATCGGTCCGGCCTGGCGGACCCGCGCGGGCAGATCGGGCACCGGCTGGCGGTGGACATGCACCTGCTGTCGGTCGATGGCGACGTGGTGCAGAACCTGCTCTACTGCATCAAGCGCTGCGACCTGGAACTGGCGGGGCTGGCCTCGTCGGCCTATGTCTCGGGCATCTCGAGCCTCGTGGAGGACGAGCAGGAGCTGGGCGCGGCCTGCATCGACATGGGCGGCGGCGCGACCGGCATCTCGATCTTCATGAAGAAGCACATGATCTATGCCGACAGCGTGCGGATGGGCGGCGATCATGTGACCTCGGACATCTCGAAGGGGTTGCAGATCCCGATGTCGGTGGCCGAGCGGATCAAGACGCGCCATGGCGGGCTTTATGCGACCGGCATGGACGACCGCGAGATGATCGACATCGGCGGCGACAGCGGCGACTGGGAGAAGGACCGGCGCCGGATCAGCCGGACCGAACTGATCGGCATCATGCGTCCGCGCGTCGAGGAGATCATCGAGGAGGTGCGTGCGACGCTGGATGCCGCCGGTTTCGACACCTTGCCCAGCCAGCAGATCGTGCTGACCGGCGGTGGCAGCCAGATCCCGGGCCTCGACGGGATCGCGACGCGGATTCTTGGCCAGCGAGTACGGCTGGGCCGGCCCCTGCGCGTGCAGGGCCTGCCGCAGGCGGCAACCGGGGCGGCCTTTGCCAGTGCCGTGGGCCTGTGCCTGTTTGCGGCGCACCCGCAGGACGAATGGTGGGACTTCGAGATTCCGGCCGAACGCTATCCGGCCAGATCGCTGCGGCGGGCCGTCAAATGGTTCAAGGACAACTGGTGACCACAATATCCACACATGAAGGGCGAAATGCCGCTGATATCGGGTATTTGACCCCCAGATTTCGTGGTTTGGCGCGAGTTTTTGCGTGACCTTTGGCGGTCTTGTGGATAGAATCACCAACAAGTCGGCCTTCCGCAGGGGAATTGCGCGAGAAAGGCCCGATAAAACAGGCGGCGGACAAACGGACGGGCAAACCCAATGGCACTCAATCTGACGATGACTTCGGAGCGTGAAGAGCTGAAGCCGCGCATCACCGTGTTCGGTGTTGGCGGCGCGGGCGGCAACGCGGTGAACAACATGATCGAGAAGGCGCTGGAAGGCGTCGAATTCGTCGTGGCCAACACCGATGCGCAGGCCTTGCAGCAAAGCCGGGCGGGGTCGCGGATCCAGATGGGGGTCAAGGCGACGGAAGGTCTTGGCGCGGGGGCGCGGCCCTCTGTCGGGGCCGCTGCGGCGGAAGAGACGATCGAGGAAATCGTCGACCACCTGGCGGGCGCGCACATGTGCTTCATCACCGCCGGCATGGGCGGTGGCACCGGAACCGGCGCGGCCCCGATCATCGCGCAGGCCGCGCGCGAGCTGGGGGTGCTGACCGTCGGCGTCGTGACCAAGCCCTTCCAGTTCGAGGGCGCCAAGCGGATGCGGCAGGCCGAAGAGGGCATAGAGGCGCTTCAGAAGGTCGTCGATACGCTGATCATCATCCCGAACCAGAACCTGTTCCGGCTGGCGAATGAGCGCACCACCTTCACCGAAGCCTTCGCCATGGCCGATGACGTGCTGTATCAGGGCGTGAAGGGCGTGACCGACCTGATGGTGCGGCCGGGTCTCATCAACCTCGACTTCGCCGACGTGCGTGCGGTGATGGACGAGATGGGCAAGGCGATGATGGGCACCGGCGAGGCCACCGGCGAGGACCGCGCGGTGCAGGCGGCGGAAAAGGCGATCGCCAACCCGCTTCTCGACGAGATCAGCCTGAATGGCGCCAAGGGCGTGCTGATCAACATCACCGGCGGGCATGACCTGACCCTGTTCGAGCTGGACGAGGCTGCCAACATCATCCGCGAGAAGGTGGACCCCGAGGCCAACATCATCGTCGGTTCCACGCTGGACACCGCGATGGAGGGCCGGATCCGTGTCTCGGTGGTGGCGACGGGAATCGACGCTTCGGCAGCGAACAAGGCCGAAACCCCTGTTGCGCGCCGTTCGATGGAGCGGCCCCTGACGCTGGCCCCCGCGCCCGAGCCGGAGGCGCCGCGTGCGGCAGCCCCGGTCCAGGCTCCGGTCGCCGCGCCGGCGATGGAAGACCGCAACGTGTTCGATGACGATATCACCTCGGTTGCGGATGCCGCCTTCGATGCTGCTGCCTCGAGGGCCGACATGGAGGCTGACGAGATGGCGGTCGAGGACGACCTGCCGCCGCCGGCCTACCGGCCGCAGGCCCCGGCGCAGCCGACGCTGGTGCGCTCCACCCCGGCCGCGATCGAAGCCGATCCGGGTGCCTTCGTCGCGCCGCGTCCGCGGGTGGCAGGGCAGCCCTCGCCCGAAGCTCTCGCCCGGTTGCAGGCTGCGGTCAACCGTCCCGGCAGCGCGGCGGGCCGTCCGGGCCGTCCGACCCCGGTCGCGGCCGCGCCCGCCGCCGCCGCACCTGCCGCCGCCGCCGCAGCGAAGCCGCGCTTTGGCATCGGGTCGCTGATCAACCGGATGGCGGGTCACCTCGAGGCCGGCAGCGCCGCCTCGCCGGCGGGCCGTACCCAGCCGCCAGTGACTTCCTACGATGACGATCACGACATGGGGTCGGATCAGGACCGGATCGAGATTCCCGCCTTTCTGCGCCGCCAGGCCAACTGAGAAGAACGCGGCGATCCTGTGGAGACTGGCCCGGGAAACCGGGCCTTTTCTCTTTTTCGGCAAGGAGTTGCCGAGCATTTCACATCTGACACATACCGTCACAAAGAGTGAGTTGAGATCGCAGACCTTACCGAATAGCTAACGTGAAAGCGCAGGCGGGCGAGCCAACCGCCGCAGTCGAGGTCAAGCGAGACGTGCAGTATACCCTGAAACACCCTGCGGCCTTTGCCGGCCTTGGTCTGCATTGCGGTGCACCGGTGCGCATGGTGGTGCATCCTGCCCCAGCGGATCACGGGATCTGGTTTCGCCGCACCGATGTGTCCTCCGACCGCGACGCGATGGTCCCGGCGCGGTGGGACGCCGTCACGCCCTCGCGGCTGTGCACGGTGATAGAGAACGCCGACGGCGTTTCGGTTTCGACCATCGAACACCTGATGGCGGCGCTGGCGGGGCTGGCGATCAGCAATGCGCTGATCGAGATCGACGCGCCGGAAGTGCCGATCCTTGACGGCTCGGCCGCGCCGTTCATCGCGGGCTTCATGGCCGCCGGACTGGACGAACAGGACCTGCCGGTCCGCGCTGTGCGGATCCTTGCCCCGGTCGAGGTGCGCGAGGGCGATGCCGTGGCGCGGCTGGAACCGGCAGAGATGCTGGAGATCGACTTCCGCATCGACTTCGAGGACCGGGCGATCGGGGTGCAGGAGCGTCGGCTGAACATGGCCAACGGCGCCTTCGTGCGCGAACTGTCCGACAGCCGCACCTTCTGCCGCCAGTCCGACGTTGACGCGATGCGGGCCCGTGGCCTGGCGCTGGGCGGCACGCTGGAGAATGCCGTCGTGTTCTCGGGCGACCGGGTGCTGTCTCCGGGCGGCTTGCGTCACGCGGACGAGCCGGTACGCCACAAGATGCTTGATGCGGTCGGTGACCTGTCGCTTGCCGGAGGGCCGATCCTGGGACGCTATGTCGGTGAGCGGGCCGGCCATGCCCTGACCAACCGCCTGTTGCGGACGCTTTTTGCGAATCCCCTGGCCTACGAGATCGTCGATTGCGGGCCCGGCACGCTGGGCAAACTGCCGGGCGTGGGCGTGCTTCCGGCCGATTTGCCCGCGCGCAACGCCGTCAACTGAACCTTCGTCTGGACGACAAAGGCGTTTTGCGCGCCGGATTTTTCTGTGCTAGGACGAGCCGAACACACGAGCCAAGAACAGGGCAAACTGCCCGGGCTGAGGTTGGATAGGCGAAGAATGTCAGGCAGAAGGCCCGGCGCGGGGTTCCTAAAGACGGCGCTTCTGGTTGCCCTGCTGAGCGGCTGTGCAGGCGGCGGCAGCAATGAACGCCCGCTGGAAAGCTATACCGCGGAAGAGATCTACAAGAAGGGCGAGCTGGAACTTGCTACCGGCAAGCGCGCGAAGGATTCGCTGATCTACTTCCAGGAGGTGGAGCGGCTTTATCCCTACACGGAATACGCCAAACGTGCCTTGATCATGCAGGCCTACACCCATCACAAGGCAAGGCAGTATCCCGAGGCCCGCGACGCGGCGCAGCGCTTCCTCGACTTCTACCCCGGCGACGAGGATGCGCCCTATGCGCTCTACCTCATGGCGCTGTCCTATTACGACCAGATCGACGACGTGGGCCGCGACCAGGGCGTGACCTTCCAGGCCCTGAAGGGCATGCGCGACGTGATCGAGACCTATCCCGACAGCGAATATGCCCGGTCGGCCATGCTGAAGTTCGAACTGGCCTTCGACCAGCTTGCCGCGAAGGAGATGGAGGTCGGACGCTATTACCTGAAGCGCCGGCACTATGCCGCGGCAATCAACCGCTTCCGCACCGTGGTCGCCGACTTCCAGACCACCTCGCACACGGCCGAGGCGCTGCACCGGCTGGTCGAGGCCTATCTGGCACTGGGCCTGACTGACGAGGCGCAGACGGCGGCGGCGATCCTGGGGCACAACTACCAGTCCTCGCCGTTTTACGAGGACAGCTTCCGCCTGCTGAAGGGCAAGGGACTGTCCCCGGAAGCCAAAGGCGAGGGCTGGCTGCGCACGATCTACCGCCAGATGGTGCGCGGCGAGTGGCTGTAAGCATGGTGCGCAATGAATGCGCACCCTACGGGCCATCTCATGCTGCGTAGCCTGGACATCCGCGATGTGCTGATCATCGACCGGCTGAGCCTCGATCTCGGCCCGGGGCTGAACGTGCTGACCGGCGAGACCGGGGCGGGCAAGTCGATTCTCCTCGACGCGCTGGGATTCGTGCTGGGCTGGCGGGGCCGGGCGGAACTGGTCCGTCAGGGCGCGGCGCAGGGCGAGGTGACGGCGGCCTTCGACCTGCCCCCCGCCCATCCCGCGCGAGAGGTGCTGGAGGAGGCGGGGATCGAGGCGGAGGACGAGCTGATCCTGCGCCGGGTCAACAGCGCCGACGGGCGCAAGACTGCCTGGGTCAACGACCGCCGCGTCTCGGGCGAGGTGCTGCGCGACCTGTCGGACCGGCTGGTGGAACTCCACGGCCAGCACGACGACCGGGGCCTCTTGAACCCGCGCGGGCATCGGGCGCTGCTGGATGCCTATGCGGGCCTTGATCTGGCGCCCCTGCGTGCCGCCTGGGCGGCGCAGCGCGCGGCAAGGGCCGCCCTGGCCGAGGCCGAGGGCGCGCTGGCGCGGGCGGCGGCGGAAGAGGAGTTCCTGCGCCATGCGGTGGCGGAACTGGACAGGCTGCGGCCCGAGCCGGGCGAGGATGCGGCGCTGGATGCCCGGCGCCGGCTGATGCAGGGGGCGGCGCGGATCCGCGAGGACGTGGCCCGCGCCCTGGCCGCGCTGTCGGAAGAGGGCGCCGAGGGCCGGATGCGCGACGCCCTGCGCTGGCTGGACGGGGCGGCGGAGAAGGCCGAGGGTCGGCTCGACGCGCCTCTGGAGGCGCTGAACCGCGCGCTCATCGAACTGGGCGAGGCGCAGTCCGGGGTGGAGCGCGCGCTGGAGGCGCTGGATTTCGATCCCGGCGAGCTGGAGCGGGTCGAGGAGCGGCTGTTCGCGATCCGGGCGCTGGCGCGCAAGCATGGGGTGCTGCCGGACGATCTGGGCGGGTTCGCGGACGGCCTGCGGGCGCGGCTGGCGGCGATCGACGCCGGCGCGGCCGGGCTTGCCAGGCTTGGCAAGGCGGTGGACGAGGCCGAGGCGGCCTATGCCGCCGAGGCGGCGCGGGTGACGGCGGCGCGGCGCGCGGCGGCGGCGCGGCTCGATGCCGCGATGGCGGCGGAACTCGCGCCCCTGAAGATGGAACGTGCGGTCTTTGCAACCGAGATCGCGGCGGGCGAGCCGGGCCCCGAGGGCGTGGACGCCGTGACCTTTACCGTCGCCACCAACCCCGGTGCGCCGGCGGGGCCCTTGAACCGGATCGCCTCGGGCGGTGAACTCAGCCGGTTCCTGCTGGCGCTGAAGGTCTGCCTGACCGGCGACACTCCGGGCGTCACGCTGATCTTCGACGAGATCGACCGGGGTGTGGGCGGGGCCACGGCGGATGCAGTCGGCCGGCGGCTGAAGGCGCTGGCGGCGGGCGCGCAGGTGCTGGTGGTGACCCATTCCCCGCAGGTCGCGGCCTTCGGCACGCGGCACTGGCGGGTGGAAAAGCGGGTGGCGGGGGATCAGACCCTGTCCACCGTCAGCGGCCTGGGCGAGGCGGAGCGGGTCGAGGAAATCGCCCGGATGCTGGCCGGCGACACGGTGACCGAGGCCGCGCGGGCGGCGGCACGGGCCTTGCTTGCCGGACAGGCAGCCTGACGCGAGATACGGCAGTTTTGTAACGGCCTATGCGGCAGGTGCATGGCGGAATTGCCGCCCTGACGCTACAATGCTGCGCTGCGGCGTCCTATCTTCGGCACAAGAAGAAAGGGCAGCACCATGATCAACCTGTTGAAATCCCTGTTTCCGGCCCAGGCCCCCGGCGCGCTGACCGCGCGCGAGCTCGCCTATCTGGAAGGCGCGGTCTCGCGGATCGACCTGGAACGCCGCGAGCGCGAAATCGACCGCGGCCTGTTCCGCCAGCCGCATCCCTATTTCTGAGCCTCACCCCGGCACCAGCTTGCCGGGGTTCATCAGCCCCAGGGGATCGAGGGCGCGTTTCACATCGCCCATGATCCCCCAGCCTTCTCCGTGTTCGGCCGCCATCAGGGGCCGTTTGCCGAATCCCACCCCGTGTTCCCCGGTGATCGTGCCCCCGAGCCGCAGCGCCCGGTCGGCCATCCGCTGCGCGAGCGCCTTGGCGGTGGCGATTTCGGCCTCGGACCCCGGATCGACCATCAGGATCGCGTGGAAATTGCCGTCGCCGACATGGCCGAGGATCGGCCCCGGGATGCCCGAGGCGGCGATGTCGGCGCGGGTCTCCTCTACCGCCTCGGCCAGCCGCGAGATCGGCACGCAAAGATCGGTCACCACCGCCCGTGCCCCCGGCCGCGACGCGAGGATCGCCCGATAGGCCGCATGCCGCGCGGCCCAGAGGCGGCTGCGGTCCTCGGCCCGCTCGGCCCAGTCGAGGCCCGCCGCGCCGAACCCGGCGGCGAGGTCGCGGAAGCGGCTGACGTCCTCGGCCAGGCCCTGCGGGTGGCCGTGGAATTCGACCAGCAGCTGCGGGGCAGGGGGCAGGGAGAGCGCCGAATAGGCGTTGCAGGCGGCGACGGTGTCGGTGTCGAGAAACTCGATCCGTGCCGGGGCAAGGCCCATCTGCATCGTGGCCATCACGCAATCTACCGCCGCGCCGACCGAGGGGAAGGCGGCCACAGCGGTCATCACCGCCTCGGGCTGGCCGTGGAGGCGCAGGGTCAGCTCGGTGATCAGGCCGAGCGTGCCCTCGGAGCCGACGAAGAGCGCGGTCAGGTCGTAGCCGGCGGCGGATTTCGGGGCGGCGGTGCCGGTGCGGATTACCCGCCCGTCGGCCAGCACCACCTCAAGCCCCCGCACATTGTCGCGCATCGTGCCATAGCGCACCGCGGTCGTCCCGGAGGCGCGGGTCGCGGCCATGCCGCCCAGCGAGGCATTGGCGCCGGGATCGACCGGGAACATCAGGCCGGTGGTGCGCAGTTCGCGGTTCAGCGCCTCGCGCGAAAGGCCGGGCTGGACGCGGACCAGCCGGTCCTCGGCCCGGACCTCGACAACGGCGGCCATCTCGCGGAAGTCCACCACCACCCCGCCTGCGACAGCCAGCGCGTGGCCTTCCAGCGAGGTGCCCGCGCCCCAGCCGATCAAGGGCAGGCGATGCGCCGTGGCCCAGCGGGCCAGCGCCGAGACTTCTTCGGTTGTGCGGGGAAAGACCACGGCGTCAGGGCGTCCGGCAGAGACGAGGCTTTCGCTTTGCGCATGTTCGGCAAGGACGGCCTCGGCAACCGAGGCCCGGTCGGCGAAGATCGCGCGCAGGGCAGAGAGGGGGGCGGCATCCAGCATGTCGCAAGCCTAGCGCCTGCGGTGCGGGGTGCAAGCTCTGGCCCTTTGCGGCGACCTGCGCTATCAGGCGGCCAGTCCGAACAGGGAGTCGCCCCGATGAAAGCCGCCGTCGTCACCTTCCCCGGGTCGAACTGCGACCGCGATCTGGCCGTGGCCTTCGAAGGCGCGGGGTTCGAGGTGGCGCGGGTCTGGCACAAGGACAGCGAATTGCCGGCCGGCGTCGATGTGGTGGGGGTGCCGGGGGGGTTCAGCTTTGGCGACTATCTGCGCTGCGGCGCGATCGCGGCGCAGTCGCCGATCAGCGGGGCGATCCGCGCCCATGCCGCGCGTGGCGGCTATGTGCTGGGCATCTGCAACGGGTTCCAGGTCATCACCGAGATGGGCCTGCTGCCCGGCGTGCTGATGCGCAACGCGACGCTGAAATTCGTCTGCCGCACGGTGACGCTGCGGGTCGGGACGGTGCAGTCCGACTTCACCAGCGCCTACACGAAGGGGCAGGAGCTCCGCATCCCCGTCGCGCATCACGACGGCAACTACACCATCGACGCCGAAGGTCTGGCGCGGCTGAAGGGCGAGGATCGCATCGCCTTTACCTACGCCGAGAACCCCAACGGCAGCATGGCCGACATCGCGGGCGTCCTGTCGGAGAACCGCCGCGTGCTGGGGATGATGCCACATCCCGAACGCGCGACCGAGGCCGCGCTGGGCAGCGCGGACGGCAAGGGGCTGTTCGCCTCGCTGATGCGCGGGATGGCGCTGGCCTGAGCCCCTTCGGCTTGAGACCACCCCGGACGGGGCCTACTCTGTCCCAATGACTGCAACCGATACCAGCACGATCGCACCCAGCGCGCCGGGCCTGCCTTGGCGCGCAAAGCTGGCCGTGGCCTTCCTGGTCATGCTGGCTATCGTGGTGGTGCTGGTGTCGAACCGGCTGTTGACCGACCGCTACACCGCCGACACCCGCAGCCGGGCCGAGGTGCGGCTGGCGCTGTATACCGGGAACCTGATGGCGGAATTGCAGCGGACCTCGGTCGTGCCGCTTCTCTTGTCGAACGACCCCGACCTGATCTCGGCGCTGAAGGCGGGCAACTTCTCGGGCACGTCGGCCAAGCTGATCGCGCTGCAGACGGAACTCGGGGTGGCCTCGATCCGGCTGGTCGATGCCTCGGGCCGGGTCGTCGGCGCGACGAACCGGAACGTCCTGGGCACCAACCACCGCAACGCGGCCTATTTCGTGACGGCGCAGCGCATCAAGGACACGATCTTCACCCCGGTCAAGCGCGACGCGGGCGGTTTCGACTTTCTGTATTCGAGGGCGATCACCGCCGATTCGCGCGTCTTGGGTGTCATCATCGTATCCGTCGATCTGATGAAATACGAACGCGCCTGGGCGGGCCTGCAGGACGCGGTGATGGTCACCGACAGCGAGGGCACGGTGATGCTCTCGACCGAGCCGCGCTGGCGTGGCCTGCCCATGTCCGAGGCGCTGGCGCTGCGCGATCCGCCCTCGGCCATCGCGCGGGCGCTGCGGGCCACGGCGGAATGGGCGCAGGAGCCGCCCGACGCCTATGTCCGCGGCGAGGCGGTGATGCGGACCGAGGCGCGGGTGCCGTTCCGCGGCTGGAAGATCGCCACCTTCACCGCCTATGGATCGGTGCGCGAGCAGGTGAACGGGATCCTGGCGCTGGAGATCATGGGGTTTGCGATCCTGATGGCCTTCACCTTCTACCTCCTGTCGCGGCGGGCCTGGTCGCGGTCGCTGTCCTATCAGCGGGAATCGGCGGAACTGCGGCTTCTGAATGCGCGGCTGCAACGGGCCATCGCGGAACGCGAGAAGGTGAAGAAGGACCTGGAGGTCGCCGAGCTGACACTGGCGCAGTCCTCGAAACTGGCCGCGCTCGGCGAGATGTCGGCCGCGGTCAGCCACGAGCTGAACCAGCCGCTCGCGGCGATGAAGACCTACCTCGCCGGCGCACGGCTGCTGTTGCAGCGCAAGCGGGTGGAAGAGGCCTTGTCCAGCTTTCAGCGGGTCGATGACCTGATCGAGCGGATGGGCGCGATCACGCGGCAGCTGAAGTCTTACGCGAGGAAGGGCGGCGAAGCCTTTGAGGAGGTTGATCTTCGCGCCTGTGTCTCTTCGGCACTGGCGATGATGGAACCGCAGCTGAAGGCGCGCGTCGTCAAGATCAGCCGGGGCCTGCCACGTCAGCCGGTGATGGTGATGGCCGACCGGCTGCGGCTGGAGCAGGTCATCATCAATCTCTTGCGCAACGCGCTGGATGCCACCAAGGACATCAAGGATCCGCATATCGAGATCATGTTGTCGGCGGGGGAAACCGCGACGCTGACGGTGCGCGACAACGGGCACGGGATCGCCGATCTCGAGAACCTCTTCGAGCCGTTCTACACGACGAAGAAGCCGGGCGAGGGCGTGGGCCTTGGCCTGGCGATCTCCAGCGGCATCGTGACCGATCTGGGCGGGCGTCTGACCGCGCGCAACGGCGACGGCGGCGGCGCGGTGTTCGAGATGCAATTGCCGATCCTCGGCAACAGACAGGAAGCAGCAGAATGAAGAGGTCCCAATGGCCCGCGCAATGAAGGTGGCGATCGTCGATGACGAGGCGGACATGCGGCAGTCGATCAGCCAGTGGCTGGCGCTGTCGGGGTTCGACACGGAAACCTACGCCAGCGCCGAGGACGCGCTGAAGGCGATCGGCCCGGATTTCCAGGGCGTCGTGGTCAGCGACATCAAGATGCCGGGAATGGACGGCATGGCCTTCCTCAAGCGGCTGATGGGCCAGGATTCGGGCCTGCCGGTCATCATGATCACCGGCCATGGCGATGTGCCGATGGCGGTCGAGGCGATGCGGGTGGGCGCCTTCGACTTCCTGGAAAAGCCGTTCAACCCCGACCGGATGACCGAGCTTGCCAAGAAGGCGACCCAGGCGCGGCGCATGACGCTGGACAACCGCGCGCTGCGCAAGGAACTCGCCGACGGCTCGACCATCATGAAGAAGCTGATCGGGTCCAGCCCGGCGATGGAGCGGCTGCGCGAGGATATCCTCGACCTGGGCCAGGCCGACAGCCACGTCCTGATCGACGGCGAGACGGGGACGGGCAAGACCCTTGTCGCCCACGCGCTGCATGCGGTGGGGCCGCGGGCCTCGAAGAAGTTCCTCTCGATCTCCTGCGCGGCCTGGTCCGAGGACAAGCTGGCGGCGCGACTCTTCGGTCCGGGCGAGGACGGGGCGCTGCCACTGGTCGAGGAGGCGCGGGGCGGGACGCTGTTGCTGGAGGACATCGAGGCGATGCCGAGCGCCCTGCAAGCGCGGCTTCTGACCTTCATCAACGATCAGGGCACCCCGCCCGAGACGCGGATCATCGCGATCTGCAACAGCCACGCCCCCGACACCACGCTGGAGCAATCGCTGCGGCCGGACCTGTTCTACCGGCTGGGGGCGATGACGATCCTCCTGCCGCCCCTGCGGACGCGGGGCGAGGACATCCTGCAACTGTTCACCCGCCTCAGCGAGCAGTTCGCCGAGGAATACGGCTGCGAGGCGCCGCAGGTGACGGCACAGGAGGCGGCGCAGCTGCTGCAGGCGCCCTGGCCGGGGAACGTGCGGCAGCTCGTGAACATCGCCGAGCGGGCGGTGTTGCAGAACCGGCGGGGATCGGGGTCGATCGCAAGCCTGCTGATGGCCGAGAACGAGGCCTCGGGGCCGGCACTGACCACGGAAGGCAAGCCCCTGAAGGACTATGTGGAAGCCTTCGAGCGGATGCTGATCGACAACACGATGCGGCGGCACAAGGGGTCGATCGTGGCGGTGATGGAAGAGCTTTGCCTGCCACGCCGGACCCTGAACGAGAAGATGGCGAAATACGGCCTGAGCCGGGCGGATTACGTCTGACGATGACCTCCGACACAGTGAAGGTCGGCCTGCCCATCGTGGTCTGGGCAAGCGACTTCGACGAAAACAGTGGCGGCTCGATCGTGTTGCACACGCTGGCCCATCGCCTGCGCGAGGCAGGGCAGGAGGCGTTCCTGTGGAATGAAAGGGCCGAGACATTTGCCGAGCGACGGCGAAAGCTTGGCAAGCTGGGTTTCGCGCTTCAGCAGGCAAACCGTCGGCGCCTGGCACGGCGGCGCGGGACCGCTCCCTTGCCCTACGCCGACAAGGTCGTCTGTCATCCGAGCATGCCAGTGCCCACCTGGAAACGGAGCAGGGGCGATGGATGCATCGCGCTCTATCCCGAGATCATCGACGGCAATCCGCTCGGCGCGCCGCATGTGGTCAGGTGGCTGCTGCACCGTCCGGGGTTTCACGATGCGAAGGCGAGGTTCGGACCGGACGAGCTGACCTTCCATTATCAGGAGGCCTTTGCCGAGGGCCTGCCCGGATTCTCGCCCGACAATCTGCTGCAGGTCAGGTGGCTGCGCACCGACATCTATCGGAACGAGGGGCTGCCAGGCCGCAGCGGCCGGTGCCGGATGGTGCGCAAGGGAAGCGCGACCTTCCGCCCCGAGATGGCGAAGGATGACGCGGCTCCGCTGCTTGACAACATGTCGCACACGGAGATCGCGGCGATCTTCAACCGCTGCGAGTATTTCTACTGCCATGATCCTCATACGATGTACCTGTATTATGCGGCGCTGTGCGGGTGCATCCCGGTCGTCGTGCCGCAGCCCGGGCTCGATGCGGCAAGCTGGCGGGCGGGTTTCGAACTGAAGCGGGGGGTCGCCTATGGCGAGGCGGAAATTCCCTTTGCGATCGAGACGAGGAAGGGCCTGCTTCAGGACATGGAGGATGCCAGACAGCGCGAGGCGGCGATGGTCGGCCGTTTCCTGTCGGTCGTGAAGGAAAGGTTCGGGGGCTGACGATGCGCGATCTGGTGATCTTCGGTTGCGGAGGCTTCGGCAGGGAAATCCTGCAGATCGTCCTTGATCAGAATGCGGAACGGCCAGCGTGGCGGATGCGGGGCTTTCTCGTGTCGCCAGAGTATCCGGCGCCCTCAACGGTGCAGGGATTTCCCGTGGAAACCGGTATCGGCGCCTTCGGAGAGGCCACGACACTTGCCGTCGCTGTGGGGATCGGCAATCCGGCGGCGCGTCGGAAGGTTGTGGTGGAACTCGTGGCGGCGGGCGTGCGGACCTTTCCGCCGCTGGTTCACCCGCGCGCCTGGCTGGGCAGGAATGTCCGCCTTGCCGATGGCGTGATCATCTGTGCGGGGGCCCTGCTGACGACCGACATCGAGCTGGGCGAACATTGCCATGTGAACATCGGCGCGACCGTGGGGCATGATGCCGTCTTGGGGAGGTTCTCCACGCTGAGCCCGGGGGTGCACCTTTCAGGGCGTGTGACTCTGGGTGAAGGCGTCGAGATCGGCACGGGCGCCTGCATCAATCCGGGCATCACCATCGGTGCGGGTGCCATCATCGGGGCCGCAGCCGCCGTGGTCAGGGACATCCCTGCAGACTGCACGGCGGTCGGCGTGCCGGCAAGGGTCATCAAGGGACCGGGATTGCCGGTCGGCTCCTAGAGCAGCGCGGCGATCACGTCGGTCAGTTGCCGGTCGGAGAGGCGGGCCACGTCGGGATGGGTCGGCACGTTCACCAGGTGATCGTAGAGGCGAACGGTATTGGGCAGCGGCGCCAGGGGCTTGTAGTATTTCCCGAGCACCAGGTCCTTCGATTGCATCACGCGGTCGAGCGGAACCGGCACCGGCGCGACGAAAGCCCAGCTCATCGCCGGTGCCGCGGGACCGAATGGCCGCAGGGGGCGCAACCCGAGGCCCTTAGCCAGAGCGACCACACGCTCGGCCTGTTCGAGGAAGCCCGGACGCCAGGCCGCCGACTGTTCGAGCCGGTCGATCAGGAAGGCGCAGGACACATCCGAGATCTTGCCGTTGTTGAGCCAGTGTTCCGGCCGTTCCGGGGCGGGTCCGTAGTTCAGCAGGGCGTAAAGGGCAGCCGCCTCGGAGGCAGGGGTGACCGCCAGCCCCCCTTCGCCGAAGCCGTAGGGTTTGGTGTGATGCAGGCTGAACGCCTGCCAGGGCCAGTCGGGTATGACCCGGTCCACGCCGGCGGCATTGTCGAAGATCAGCTGCTTTCCGGTCCGCCTGGCATAGGCAACATAGGCCGACAGGTCACGGTGAAGCCCGAAAGGGTTCACGACGATGATGCCATCGAAGCTGTCGGGCGACAGGCCGGCCAGCTGGTCGAGGTCCAGCAATCCGTCGTCCGTGCAATCCACGAAGGTCATGCCGGCGAAATAGCCGCGTCCGAGGTTCTGGAAGCTGAAGGCGGATCCCACCCAGCGCAGGGGCCGCCCGGCGATCTGCTCCAGACGCCGGGCCATGGCCTCCAATGCGACACCGGCATTGGCGCAAGGCGTGACGGCGCGGTCCGGAGGCAGCGTGAAATGCGCGGCATAGGCTTCGGCCAGCATCCCGTAGAGGGGGCCGCAATTGGCCCAGTGGTTCGCGGCCCGGCAACGGTCAAGCAGGGCATCGACGCGCGCCATGTCCGGCTGCTTTTCCGAAACGAACTTGATCACCTTGGCCTCCCCGATTTGCGAAGGTTCTAGGGCAGTCGCCAGCGGGGTGCCACCGCAATTTCGCGACCCGTCCGGCGATCAGGCCCGTTCCGGTCTTCCCGCAGCACTCCGACGCCCGGGGAGATGAAATTCGCCATTGCCCTTGTCCGGATTTTGCCGCTAGGGTCGCCCGAAGGCAGTCCGCTGCCCGAAGAATTCTCTCCCCTTGGGCCCTGGCGCGTCGGATCGTGTCGCCCCGGGGGAGCCGGATCGGCCGCAAGGTCGTGCACTTTGCCCGCAAGTCCCCGGATTTGTTGGCTGACTTAGGTGGAGGGCCCGAAAGGCCCTTCAATTGTAACCGCGATGAGGCGTGTGAGCATTTTGCCAGGCGATCCCTTCGGCCCACCGGGTCGAGGATCGGCGCATGTGCCCGCTGCCCGCGCTCAGACAAGCCGCCCCGCCCGTTTCAATCATCCCGCTGGTCCGCCAGGGGGCCTGTTGCGCCCGGGGCGCAATGGACCGACATGTCAAAGAAGATGCTTATCGATGCCACCCATCCCGAGGAAACCCGGGTGGTCGTGGTCGATGGAAACAAGGTCGAAGAGTTCGACTTCGAGACTGTAAACAAACGCCAGATTGCCGGAAACATCTACCTGGCCAAGGTGACGCGGGTCGAGCCGTCGCTTCAGGCGGCCTTCGTCGAATACGGCGGCAACCGGCATGGATTCCTGGCTTTCGCCGAAATCCATCCCGACTATTACCAGATCCCGGTCGCCGACCGTAAGGCGCTGATCGAGGAAGAGCGGGCGATGGCCCGCGCCGAGGAGGAAGAGGACAACCGCCGCTCGCGCCGTCGCGGACCGCGTCCCGCGGCCAGGTCGGAAGCGGTCAAGTCTGCCGATGCCGTGTCGGATGGCCCCTCGGGCATGGATGTCGTGGACCTTGGCGAGGACGAGACCCAGGACGGACCGCTGGTCGAGGCCGCCATGGCCGAGGCCGCCGAGCGCCACGACGACCATGATCACGACCACGACCACGACAACGAGTCGGTCGAGAACGGCCCGGAAGCCTATCGCGCGGTCGATCATGCCAGCGAAACCGACGAGGAGATCGAATCGATCGCCGAGGAGGACATCGCCGAGGAGATCGCCCAGCCGCGCCGTCCGCGCGCCCGCCGCTACAAGATCCAGGAAGTGATCAAGGTCCGGCAGATCATGCTGGTCCAGGTCGTCAAGGAAGAGCGCGGCAACAAGGGGGCGGCGCTGACCACCTATCTGTCGCTCGCCGGCCGCTATTGCGTGCTGATGCCGAACACCGCACGCGGCGGCGGGATTTCCCGCAAGATCACCAACGCGGTGGACCGCAAGAAGCTCAAGGAGATCGCGAACGAGCTGGAGGTGCCGGAGGGCGCCGGCCTGATCGTGCGCACGGCCGGGGCCAAGCGCACCAAGCCCGAGATCAAGCGCGACTACGAATACCTGATGCGGCTGTGGGAGCAGATCCGCGAGCTGACGCTGAAGTCGATTGCTCCGGCGAAGATCTACGAGGAGGGCGACCTGATCAAACGGTCGATCCGCGACCTCTACAGCCGCGAGATCGACGAGGTGCTGGTCGAGGGCGAGGCGGGGTATCGCACCGCCAAGGACTTCATGCGGATGATCATGCCGAGCCACGCCAAGCAGGTCGTGCGCTATCAGGATCCGACCCCTCTGTTCGCGAAGTACCAGGTCGAGGGTTATCTGGCCGGCATGTTCAACCCGGTGGTGCAGCTGAAATCCGGCGGCTACATCGTGATCGGGGTGACCGAGGCATTGGTGGCGATCGACGTGAACTCGGGCCGGGCCACGAAGGAAGGCTCGATCGAGGAGACGGCGCTGAAGACGAACCTCGAGGCCGCCGAGGAGATCGCGCGCCAGCTGCGCCTGCGCGACCTGGCGGGCCTGATCGTCATCGACTTCATCGACATGGAAGAGCGGAAGAACAACGCCGCTGTCGAGAAGCGCCTGAAGGACAAGCTGAAGACCGACCGCGCGCGGATCCAGGTCGGGCGGATTTCCGGTTTCGGCCTCCTTGAGATGAGCCGGCAGCGGTTGCGGCCGGGAATGCTCGAATCGACCACCCAGCCCTGCCCGCATTGCCATGGCACCGGGCTGATCCGGTCGGACGATTCGATGGCGCTGACGGTGCTGCGGGCGCTGGAGGAGGAGGGCACGCGCAAGCGGTCGAAGGAGGTGCTGCTGCGGGCGCCCGTGGGGATCGTGAACTACCTGTTCAACCACAAGCGCGAGCATGTGGCGCTGATCGAGGCGCGCTATGGCATGGCGGTGCGCATCGAGGCCGATCCGACGATGGTCAGCCCCGACTATTCCATCGAGAAGTTCAAGACCGCGATCCGGGCCGTGCCGGAGACCCCGGTCGTTTCGGGTCATGCCGGCCTCATGGGCGCCCCGGTCGAGGAGGAGGACGAGGAGATCCTTGACGACCTGGTCGAGGCGGAGGCCGAGGAGTCGGAAGCGGCTGCCGCGGCGCCGGTGCAGGTGCCTGCGGGCGAGGGAGACGGCCAACCCGCGCGCAAGAAGCGGCGGCGGCGGCGGCGGCGTGGCGGCCAGCGCGAGAACGGCGTTCAGGTGACCGAAAGTGCCGAGGCCGCGGACGACGGTGACGAGGACGAGTCCTCGGATGCTGTCGTGCCGGCAGAGGAGGCCGAGGTGGCTCCGGTGGTCGCCGAGGAGGCCCCGGCGGCCAAGCCGAAGCGGACCCGCAAGCCGCGAGGCGCGAAGGCCGAGCCGGCGGGGGAGGAGGCGGCCCCGGTGGCCGAGGCCGCTGCCGAGGTGGTGGCCGAGCCCGTGGCGGAAGAGGTGACCGAGGAGAAGCCTGCGCCTAGGAAGCGGGCGAGCCGGTCCAAGGCTGCGGCGGCAGCCGAGGAAGCCCCGGTTCCTGCCGAGGCTGCGAAGCCGAAGTCGCGGTCGCGGGCCAAGGCGCCCGAGCCGGAGGCAGCGGCGGCCGCCGAGCCGGCCCCTGTGCTGGCGCCCGATCCGGGACTGGAGCCGGTGGCCGAGACGGTTGTCGCCGATCCCGCCGAGGCCGGGGCCCCGGCACCCGAGCCGGAGGAACCCGCCAAGCCCAAGCGCAAGGGCTGGTGGTCTCTGGGCCGCTGAGGAACGCTCCTCGTTCGACTGCGTCTCCTCGTCGCGGGCCGGCCCGCGACGGGGGCGCGTCAGCCGCGGCGGATCAGGTGCAGCGTGACAGGTCCCTCGCGGCTGTTGCCGAGATAGTCGTGGCCGGCCTCGGCGCAGAAATGCGGCAGGTCGATCTCGGCCATGGCATCGGTCGCCCGGACGCAGAGCACCCGGCCCGGCGCCAGCGACATCAGCCGCTTGCGCGCGCGCAGCACCGGAAGGAGGCACAGAAGCCCCTCGCAATCCACCATCTCGTCCCAGTCGGCCATAGGGGCGGTGTAACCGTGCCGCCGGGGGCGGGCAAGGTTACAGGCCGGCCACGCGCATGTGACGGGCTGACCCGGTGACGGGACAAGGGAAAGCCGCTATCTGGGGAAGGACATGTTCGGAATCGAGATCATCGACGCTGCCCTTCTGCCCGCGATGCTGGTCGCGTTGGTGGCGGGCGTGCTGTCGTTCCTGTCGCCTTGTGTACTGCCCATCGTGCCGCCCTATCTGGCCTACATGGGCGGGATCTCGGTCGGCGAGATGCGCGACGGGGTGGACCGGCACCGGGTGATCCTGCCGGCGCTGTTCTTCGTGATGGGGCTGTCCACGATCTTCCTGCTCCTCGGCTTCACCGCCTCGGCCTTCGGCAGTTTCGTCTTGCAGAATCAGCTGCTTCTGGCGCGGATTTCAGGTGTCCTCATCATAGTCTTCGGCCTGCATTTCCTGGGCCTGTTCCGCATTCCGATCCTCGACCGCGAGATGCGCATGGACGCGGGCGACCGGGGCGGTTCGGCGCTTGGCGCCTATGTGCTGGGCCTGGCCTTCGCCTTCGGCTGGACGCCCTGCATCGGCCCGCAGCTGGGCGCGATCCTGTCGCTGGCGGCACAGGAGGGCAGCATGGAGCGCGGGACGCTTCTGTTGGGCGTCTATGCGTTGGGGCTGGGCCTGCCCTTCCTGCTGGCGGCGGTTTTCATAGAGAAGTCAATGGCCTTGATGACAAGGCTCAAGCGTCACATGAAGCTGATCGAGCGGCTGATGGGCGGGCTTCTGGTCGTGGTCGGGCTGGCGCTTCTGACCGGGGCCTTCACCGATTTCAGCTACTGGATGCTGGAGACCTACGAGGTGCTGGGCCTGCCCTTGCCGGGCTGATCCGGCCGCGCATGCCTTCCCTCTGCCTTGCGAGGCGTTAAGGTGGCGCGGACAGACTTGCAGGATGGTCGTGGCGGCACAGGACAACAGCGCAGGGGAGGCGGGCGTTTTCCGGCGCCATGTCCTTTACATCCCCGGCTACGACCCGTTTCCGCCCCGGCGCTACCGCGAGCTTTACCGGAGCGAGGGCGCCGCACAGGCCGCGATCTCGGGCTATCGGCTGGAAATCCAGCCCCGCGCGGGCGAGACCTACGGCTGGCGGGTCGCCGCACGGATCGAGGGGCGGGAGGTCGAGGCCGAGGTCGAGGTGCTGGTCTGGTCGGACCTCGTGCAGCAATCCATGGCGCAGGGCATCGCCGAGACCTATCTGCAACTGGTGCGGACGGCCCGGGCCTATATCGGCCATGGCGCCCTCTTCCGGCTGATGCGGCTGCGCAAGGGGCCGATGATCGCGGCGCTGTATCCGATTGCTGTCCTCATCCTGCAGGCCGTGATTGCCCTCCTGGTCCTTTTCCTCGCGGCGAAGGCAGTTGCCTGGGCCTGGCTGGTGCTGGTCGGGCCCGGATCTCCGGGTCACTGGGTCGCAATCCTGTTCGGGCTTTTGGCCGGGTGGCTGACGCTGCGCGGTTTCCGTGCGCTGGATCACCGGATCTATGCCTATTACCTGATGCATGACTATGCCTTCACCGCCGGGCTGGAGGGGGAGAACCCGCCGGCACTGGAGCGCCGGATGGCCGAGTTCCGGTCCCGCATCCGCGCGGCGCTGGAGCGTGACCTGGACGAGGTGCTGGTGGTCGGACATTCCTCGGGCGTGCATCTGGCGGTGTCGATCCTGGCCGACCTGATCCGCGAGGGCCTGCCGGCGCGGCGTCCGGCCCTGGGGTTCCTGAGCCTTGGGCAGGTGGTGCCGATGGTGTCGTTCCTGCCGAGGGCGGGCCGGCTGCGCGGGGATCTGGCCTATCTTTCGACAAGGGCTGAGCTGACCTGGGTGGATGTGTCCGCCCCCGGCGACGGGTGCAGCTTTGCGCTCTGCGATCCGGTGGCGGTCACAGGTGTCGCGCCCGAGGGACAGCGCTGGCCGCTGGTGCTCTCGGCCGCCTTCAGCCAGACGTTGCGCCCCGAGACATGGCAGGCTCTGCGGCGGCGCTATTTCCGGCTGCATTTCCAGTATCTTTGCGCCTTCGATCGGCCGGGCGACTACGACTATTTCCGCATCACGGCCGGGCCGATGACGCTGGCCGAGCGGTTTCGGGGGCGCAAGCCCTCTGCCAGCCGGATCACCCGGCCGCTGAGCCCGCACCGGAGCGTCGCATGACCCCGCCCCTGCCTCCGAAACCGGTGCCCAGGGCGGACCGGGTTTCGCTCTGGGGCCATCTGCGGGCCTTCCGGCGCGACATCCTGTCGGCACAGCCGGTGCGGCTCTATCGCGCCTGGATGGCCGAGTTCCGCACGCCCTTCTTCGAAAGCTACCTCTGCAACGATCCGGCGCTGGTCCGCCGGGTGCTGGACGAGAGGCCGCAGGATTTCCCCAAGTCGAACCGGGTGACGGAAGGGCTGCGGCCGCTGCTCGGCCGGTCGGTCTTTGTCACCAACGGCGAGGAGTGGCTGCGCCAGCGGCGGATCATCGACCCGGCCTTCGAGGGTGGCCGGCTGCGCGAGGCCTTTCCGGCGATATGGGCGGCGTCGGAGGCGGCGGTGGCGCGGATGGGCGAGGGCGAGGTGGAGGTGGAGCTTGCGGCCAGTCACGCGGCGGCGGACGTGATCTTCCGCACGCTGTTTTCGATCCCGATCGAGGACCGGGTGGCGCAGGCGGTGTTCCACGAATTCCGCGCCTATCAGCGCTCGGCGCCGATCCTGAACCTCGGCGCCTTCCTGCGACTGCCACACTGGGTGCCGCGGCTGCACCGGGGGGCGACGCGGCGGTCGGCGCGGGAGATCCGGGGGCTGATCGCGGGGCTGACGGCGGAAAGGGCGGCAGCCATCGCGGCGGGGACGGCGCCGGCGGACCTGGCGACCAAGATCATGACGACGCCCGACCCGGTGACGGGCGCGCGGTTCGAAACCGACGAGATGGTCGATCAGGTGGCGATCTTCTTTCTGGCCGGGCACGAGACCAGCGCCTCGGCCCTGGCCTGGTCACTCTATTTGCTGGCCACGCACCCCGAGGTGCAGGAGCGGGTCACGGCCGAGGCCGAAAGCTTGCGGCCCGAGTTCGGCACGCTTGGGGCCCTGCGCCTGACCCGCGATGTCTTCCGCGAGGCGCTGCGGCTCTATCCCCCGGTGCCGATGCTGGTGCGCGAGACGCTGCGGCCGGACGAGTTCCGGGGCCGCAGGGTCCGGCGCGGGGCGCAGGTGGTCATCAGCCCCTGGCACCTGCACCGGCACGAAAGGCTGTGGGAACGGCCGGATGCCTTCGATCCCGACCGCTGGGCGGGCGAGGTGCCGCAGGGCGGCTATCTGCCCTTCTCGCGGGGCCCCCGGGTCTGCCCCGGCGCGGGGTTCGCGATGCTGGAGGGCACGCTGATGCTGGCGCATCTGGTGCGTGCCTTCCGGTTCGAGGCGCTGCCCGACCGGGTGCCGGTGCCGGTGGCGCATCTGACGGTCAGGGCGCGGGACGGGATCTGGCTGCGGGTGTCGCGGCGGTAGAGGAATGGCGCGCGGTCGGGCGGCGGCGGTCTTCGGGGAAACCGCGGTGCCTCCGGCGGGAGTATTTGGGCAAGGGCAAAAGCCGAGGGGGCGGCGCCCGGTCAGAGAAGCTCGACCCGGTAGCTTTCGATCACGGTGTTGGCGAGAAGCTTTTCGCACATCGCCTTGACCGCGGTTTCGGCCCTGGCGGCATCGGTTTCGGCGAGGTCAAGCTCGATCACCTTGCCCTGCCGCACGCCGTTGACCCCGGAAAAGCCGAGCGAGCCGAGCGCGTGGCGGATCGCCTCGCCCTGGGGGTCGAGGACGCCGGATTTCAGCATGACGGTGACGCGGGCTTTCATCGGGGCCTCCCGGGGTTGGTCTGGCCCGTCCTTAGCGAAGGGGCGGGCAGGGGGCAAGGGGGGCTCAGCCCGGGCCGGGCTCCGGGGCAAGCGCGGAGGCAGGGGCGGGCAGGGCGCGGCGGGCGGCGAGGGCTCCGGCCCCGGCGAGGGCGGCGGCCAGAAGGAAGTAGCCGGCGATCCAGACCGATTGCACGGTCATGTCGTAGCCGCGGTCGATCAGGGCGCCGGTGACGCCGGGGCCGATGGCGCTGCCGAGCACCATGACCGCACCGGTCATCGCCCGGATCCGGCCCAGGTGCGCGGTGCCGTAGAATTCCGCCCAGAGCGCCGCGGACAGCGTGGCATTGGCCCCGACCGACAGCCCCATCAGCACCATGGCCAGCGCCCCCGCCGCCGGGGTTGCGGCTTGGGAGAGGACCAGGTAGCCCGCCGCGAGCGGCAGGAGATAGACCGGCACCAGCCGCGCCGCGCCGAAGCGGTCCACCGCCCAGCCGGTGGCCAGCATGCTGGCGATGCCGGTCAGGGTGAAGACGGGGAACAGGGCGACCAGCGTGACATGCGCCCAGCCCTTCACCTCGGCCAGGTGGACCTGATGGAAGAAGAAGGCGGTGTTCCAGGCGGCCGGCCCCAGAACGGCGGGCAGGAGGAGCCAGAAGAGCCAGTGCCGCAGGACCTCGGCCCGGGTCCACTGGCGGCCCCGCATACCGGCCGACCGGTTTTCGGCGGTGAAGGATTGCGGTGTGCGTTCCTGGCACAGGAGCGCATTCAGCACTGGGACCAGTGCAACCAGCACGAGGCCCGCGCCGAGCCAGAGGCTGCGCCAGTCGAGGACCAGAAGCAGGCTGGCCGCCAGGATCGGCAGAAGCGCCTCGCCCGCCGCGACGCCAAGTCCTGCGAAGGCCACCGCCCGGCCGCGCTGCGCCGCGAACCAGCGCGACATGGCGACCATGGCGCTGTGGCTCATCATGCCCTGGCCCATCAAACGCATCAGGAACACCGCCACGGCCAGCGCCCAGACAGCCGAGGCCTTGGCCATCAGGAAGGTGGCCAGCGCCAGGCCGAACAGGATCACCGGCCCGATCCGGCGCACCCGGAAACGGTCGGTCAGCCCGCCGGCATAGACCATGACCGCCGCCGAGGCCATGGTCGCCCCGGCGTAGAGCCCGCCCCATTCCCCGTGCGACAGGCCGAAGGCGGCGCGGATCTCGCCCGCGAAGACCGAGATGAAGAAGGTCTGCCCGAAGCTTGAAGCCCAGGTCAGCAGGAACCCCGCGATAAGCCAGCGGAGGTTCCGGCGCAGGAAAGCGAGATAGTCCGTCATGCCGGGTCCTTGCGCGACCTGCCCGCGGACCGGCACCGCGCGGTCGGGCGCTGCGGTGGGTATGCTCAGTTGATGAGCGTGGGCTTCATCGTGTGCGTGACGTTCGAGGGCAGGACGCCGAGGCGCCGCGCGAGTTCCGTATAGACATCGCCCAGGGGCTGGGGATCGGGGATCGTGCCGTCCGGGCGCTCCGGCTGGCGCATGTCCCAGAGACGGCAGCTGTCGGGGCTGATCTCGTCGGCGACGATCAGGCGCATGAAGTCGCCTTCCCAGATGCGGCCGACCTCGATCTTGAAATCCGCCAGCCGGATGCCCACGCCCATCATCACGCCCGACAGGAAGTCGTTGACCCGCAGGGCCAGCGCCACGATGTCGTCGAGGTCCTGCTGGTTGGCCCAGCCGAAGGCGACGATGTGTTCCTCGGCCACGAGGGGCGAGTTCAGCTTTTCGTCCTTGTAGTAGTATTCCACGATCGGCCGCGGCAGCTGCGCGCCTTCGGGGATGCCGAGCCGCGCCGACAGCGGACCCGCGGCGAAGTTGCGCACCACGACTTCCAGCGGGATGATCTCGGCCATCCGCACCAGCTGTTCGCGCATGTTCAACCGGCGGATGAAATGCGTCGGCACCCCGATCTGGTTCAGCCCGGACATGAAGAATTCCGACAGCCGGTTGTTCAGCACGCCCTTGCCTTCCAGCGTCGAGGGGGCGGCCACCGACGGACTGCTGTCGTCCTTGAAATACTGCACCAGGGTCCCGGGCTCGGGGCCTTCGTAAAGGATCTTGGCCTTGCCTTCGTAGACCTTCTTGCGCCGTGCCATGGTTCACTCTTTCCGGGGGGCGCGGCGGAAGGATCGCGCCTTCACGCCGCTTTCCCTGGCCTATAGTCCAAGGGGCCGATACCCGCAAGGCGCGAGCCGTGGCCAGGCCCTGCGCTGGCCCGGCCGAAGGGGCTTGCGGCGACCGGGCCGGATGGGCATATGGGAAGAAACGCCAGACAGTCGGGGGATCCCATGACCACGTTCGACGACCGCGAAAACGCCTTCGAGGCCAAGTTCGCCCATGACAGCGAGATGCAGTTCCGGGCCGAGGCGCGGCGCAACAAGCTTCTGGGGCTCTGGGCGGCCGAGCTCATGGGCAAGACCGGCGACGAGGCCGCGGCCTATGCGGCCGAGGTGGTCAGCTCGGACTTCGAGGAGGCGGGCTCGGAGGACGTGGTGCGCAAGGTCGTGGCCGATCTGGCCGGCAAGGCCAGCGCGGACGAGATCCGCGCCAAGCTGGCCGAACTGATGCCGGTCGCCAAGGCGCAGCTGATGGACGAATTCTGAACCCTGTCGCAGGACAGGGCCGGGCGCGGACCTCCGGGGGCCGCGCCTTTTTGCTGGATGGATGCGGAGGGTCGGGTCCGGGCAGGGGGCAGGCCAGGCCAAGGCCGAGTTGAGACGGACCGCAAGACTCCATGCGGAATATGAAATTGCCTCGGCCCGCGACCCGTGGCAGAGGGGAAGCCAGCGAGCCTTGAAGGAATCTGACATGACCGACGCCCTGACCCGGATGCTTGCCTCGCGTGACTGGCTGATGGCCGACGGGGCCACGGGGACCAACCTGTTCAACATGGGGCTGTCCTCGGGCGAGCCGCCGGAAATATGGAACGTCGAGAAGCCCCAGAACATCCGCAAGCTTTACGGCGATGCGGTGGCGGCGGGGTCGGATCTGTTCCTGACCAACACCTTCGGCGGCAATGCGGCGCGGCTGAAGCTGCACAATGCGCAGGGCCGCGTGCGCGAGCTGAACCGGGTGGGCGCCGAGATCGGCCGCGAGATTGCCGACAAGGCCGGGCGGACGGTGATCGTCGCGGGGTCGATGGGCCCGACGGGCGAGATATTCGAGCCGATGGGCACGCTGACGCACGAACTGGCGGTGGAAATCTTCCACGAACAGGCCGAGGCGCTGAAGGAAGGCGGGGTGGACGTGCTGTGGGTCGAGACGATCTCGTCCCCCGAGGAATATCGTGCGGCAGCGGATGCGGCGTTGCGCGCCGACATGCCGTGGTGCGGCACCATGAGCTTCGACACCGCAGGGCGGACGATGATGGGCGTGACCTCGGCAGCACTGGCCGAGATGGTCGAACGCCTGATCAACCCGCCGATCGCCTTCGGGGCGAACTGCGGGGTGGGTGCCTCCGACCTGCTGCGGACCGTTCTGGGGTTTGCCGCGACAGGGACGGAACGGCCGATCATCGCCAAGGGCAATGCCGGCATCCCGAAGTATCACGACGGGCATATCCATTATGACGGCACGCCGGAACTGATGGCGGAATATGCAGTTATGGCCCGCGACGCGGGGGTGCGGATCATCGGCGGCTGCTGCGGCACCATGCCCGAGCACCTGCGCGCGATGCGCGTGGCGCTGGAAAGCCGGCCCAGGGGCAACCGCCCGACGCTGGAAGCGATCCAGGCGAAGCTGGGCCCCTTCTCTTCGGCCTCGGACGGGACCGGCGACGATGCGGGTGCCGGCCGGCGCGAGCGGCGCGGCCGGAGGGGCTGAGACAGGCAGGCCGGGGCGCGAGTCTTATCGAAAAGATTCGTGCCGCGGCCGAAACGGTCAGAACAGCGTCAACTGGTCGCCCGTCCGTGCCGGCGGCTGGAACAGGTCGCAGCGCAGGGCGGGTAACCCCTCGTCCAGGCCCAGGCGCCTGCGCGCGAGCTCGGCGCGGCGGTGGATCAGATCGGCCCAGAGCCCCTGGCCGCGCATGCGGGTGCCGAATTCCGGGTCGTAGTCGCGCCCGCCGTGCAGTTCCCGCACCCGGCCCATGACGCGGGCGGCGCGGTCTGGGAAGGTTGCTTCCAGCCAGTCGCGGAAGAGGCCCGCCACCTCCAGCGGCAGGCGCAGGGGGATGGAATTGGCGAGACGCGCGCCCGCGTCGCGGCCGGCCTGCATCACCGATTCCAGTTCGTGATCTGTCAGCGCCGGGATCAGTGGCGAAACCTGGATACGCACCGGCACCCCGGCCTCGGCGAGGCGGCGGATGATCTGCAAGCGGCGCCGGGGGGAGGGGGCGCGGGGCTCCATCCGCCGGGCGAGGTCCGCGTCCAGCGTGGTGACCGAGATCGAGACCGCGGCCAGCCCCTGAGCTGCCATCGGCGCGATCAGGTCGATGTCGCGTTCGATGGTGGTGCCGCGGGTGGTGATCCAGACCGGGTGGCGGAAGGCGGACAGGACCCGGAGCACCTCGCGCATGATGCCGAGATCGCGTTCGACGGGCTGATAGGGGTCGGTGTTGGTGCCGATGGCGATGGGCGCGACCTTGTAGCCGGCACGGCGGAGTTCGCGGTCCAGAACCTCGGCAATGCCGGGGCGGGCGATCAGACGGGTTTCGAAGTCCAGGCCGGGCGAAAGGTTCAGGAAGGCGTGGCTGGGCCGGGCATAGCAGTAGATGCAGCCATGTTCGCAACCCCGGTAGGGGTTGATCGAACGGTCGAAGGGCAGATCCGGCGAGCGGTTGAAGGTCAGCGCCGAGCGGGGGCGCTCGTGCCGGATCTCGGTCTCGACCAGGCGCGCCTCCTCGGCCAGGTCCCAGCCGTCGTCGAAGGCCTCACGGTTGGTGGCCTCGAACCGACCGGCGCGGTTGGACTCTGCGCCCCGTCCACGCAGGCGATGGCCGGGCAGGATGGAGGAAGACTTGCTCATGCCATCAGGCTAGAACAAATAACGAACTGGCGCCACAACTTTCCGTTCCGCGACGGCTTTCTGTCGGCTTTCATCCGGTGTATGTCGCTTGTCGCATAGTGGGGGCGCCGGTTTGCGACCATCACCATGCCAAACCCTTCCGCCTGGAGAGCTGTCATGGCCGACGACGACGAGATCATCCTGTCCGAACTGTCGGACGACGAGCTTGTGCTGCAGATGCACGACGACCTCTACGACGGTCTGAAGGAAGAGATCGAGGAAGGTGTCCGCATCCTGATCGAACGCGGCTGGGCGCCCTATGACGTGCTGACCAAGGCGCTGGTCGCGGGCATGACCATCGTCGGTGCCGACTTCCGCGACGGTATCCTGTTCGTGCCCGAGGTCCTCCTGGCCGCCAACGCGATGAAGGCCGGCATGGCGATCCTCAAGCCGCTCCTGGCCGAAACCGGCGCGCCGCGCATGGGCAAGATGGTGATCGGCACCGTGAAGGGCGACATCCACGACATCGGCAAGAACCTTGTCGCGATGATGATGGAGGGCGCGGGCTTCGAGGTGGTGGACCTCGGTATCAACAACGCGGTCGAGAAGTACATCGAGGCGCTGGAGACCGAGAAGCCCGATATCCTCGGCATGTCGGCGCTGCTGACCACGACCATGCCCTACATGAAGGTCGTCATCGACACGATGAAGGAAAAGGGCCTGCGCGACGACTACATCGTGCTGGTCGGCGGCGCTCCGCTGAACGAGGAATTCGGCAAGGCGATCGGCGCCGACGCCTATTGCCGCGATGCCGCCGTGGCGGTGGAAACCGCCAAGCAGTTCGTCTCGCGCAAGCACAACCAGCTGAACGGCTGACCTCTGCGCCACAGGCCCGTGACGACACGGGCCTGTGACGAGCGAGGGCCTTGCAAGCGGGCCGGCGCGGGCGCAGATTGAGGGTCAGGGAGACGGACCATGCCCTTGACGCATTTCCTTGGACTGATCGCGCTGGTGATCCTGGCCGCCGGGCTGACGCTGTGGCTGGCGGTCTGGTCGGGCATCCCTCTCGCGGCCCTTCTGTTCGCCACGCTGTCCGCCAGCCTGATCCTGACCTGGACCCGGGTCGGGCGCTGAGCGCCGGCGATGGATGACACCACCCTGTCCGAAACCGGTCTTGCCCCCGCGCGTCAGGGCAGCATCCTCTTGATCGCCTGCGGCGCGCTGGCGCACGAGATCCTGGCCCTGAAGGCGGCGAACCGCTGGTCGCACATGGACCTGCACTGCCTGCCGGCCAAGCTGCATCTCTGGCCCGACCGGATCGTCCCGGCGGTCGAGGCGGCGGTCGAGAAGGCGCGCGGGGATTACGAGACGATCTTCGTCGTCTATGCCGATTGCGGCACCGGGGGGCTTCTGAAGGCCGCCTGTGACAGGCTGGGGGTCGAGATGGTGGAAGGTCCGCATTGCTATGCCTTCTTCGAGGGCAACGCCGCCTTCGCCGCCCGAGGCGAGGAAGAGTTCGACGCCTTCTACCTGACCGATTTCCTGGTGCGGCAGTTCGATGCCTTCGTCTGGAAGCCGATGGGCCTGGATCGCCACCCCGAGCTGCGCGACATGTATTTCGGCAACTACCGCAAGCTGGTCTATCAGGCGCAACTGGACGATCCCGCGCTGGACGCGAAGGCTGCGGACTGCGCACGGCGGCTGGGGCTGGACTACGAACGCCGCTTCACCGGCTATGGCGATCTTGCGACGACGCTTGCGCGGGTGGCCGGCTAAAGCTCGATCTCGCCGTTCGGTCCGGGCTGGGGGTCAAGGGGAGGCAGTTTCGGCACCAGGGGCACGTTGCGGCGGATCAGGATGTCGCCGTTCGGCAGCATCACCGGCGCGTCGTAGTTCTTGATGTCGTCGATCAGCGCGATCAGCTGGCGCAGCTTCGGCCCCAGTTCGGCGCCAAGACCCTGAAGCGCCGGGCCCGCCTCTTCCAGCGCCTTGCCCATCTCGTCCAGGGCGGGCTGCATCTCGGTCATCATGCCGCGCAGGACCAGCTTCATGCCCTCTTCCATCAGGCTGAAGCCCTCCTCCGTCGCCTTGGGCGCGGCGGGCGGCTCCTCGGCCAGGACCGGGGCGGCGGCAAGACAAAGGGCAAGCGCGAGTCTCATGTCGCGAATATGGGCATCGCGCGGCCGCATTTCAAATCACAACTGGGGAAAGTCGATCGTCACCGGGAAATGGTCGGAGGCTTGCAGCAAGGCCTCGCGCAGTTCGGGGATCTCCATGATCCGGGGGTCGTTGAACGGGTGCCAGATGCGCCATTCGGGGCCCTTCGCGGCGAGGTCGGGCGAGACCATGATGAAATCGAGGAGCGCCTCGAAGTAACGCTTCTGCGGCGCGAGGTAGAAGCGCGCCGTGGTGGGGGCGAAGCCGACGCGGCTTTGCAGCGCCATGGCGGCATGGGGATCGGTCAGGGTCAGCGCCGGGTCGGACGAGGTGCCGAGCACGATTTCGACCCCGGAATGGCCGAAGAGTTTCTCGAACTCGTCGATGCCAGGACCGTCGTTGAAATCGCCAAGCACGATCAGGCTGTCGCCGGCCTTGAGGTGGCCATCCACCCGCTGCCGGATCCAGAGGCATTGCGCCAGCTGCTTGCGGCGGTTCTCGATCGACAGCCGCAGCTGCGCCTCGCGCCCGACCGCCCCGTGCGAATTCTTCGACTTGGCATGCACCCCGATCAGCCGCAGCTTCGTGCCGCTCGCGGTGGTGACGGCCAGTTCCAGCGGCGGTTTGGAAAAGCGGATCGCCTCGGTCACGTTGTCGGTGTCGAGGTCGTAGCGGAAGGTGGTGTCGAAGCGGGGCGCTTCCTGCGAGCCGTAGGTGGTGGAGGGCTCGCCCACGGGATCATGTCGCGCGGTCAGCCGGTCGGGGTCGTAGAGGAAGGCGATTTCCTGTTCTGTGTCCGAGGGAAAGCCGATCATCGCCTTGCGCGCGCGCAGGCCCGCGGCGCGGGCGAAGGTCTCAAGCGCGCGCACGGTCGAGCGCCGGCCGTTGGTGTCGGGCGCTTCGATGATGACGATCCCGTCGGCGTCGAGCGCGGTGAACACGATTCCCAGCGCGCCCAGCTGTTCGGCCCGGGTGACATGGTAGCGCGCCGAGGGTTCGCGGTCCTCCAGCATCCGGCCCGCGTCGTCGAACAGCGCGTTGAACCATTCGACATTGTAGGTCGCAAGGCGCAGGGGACGGGCGGTCATGCCGCCTCTTTGGCCGAGATCTCGCGCCAGGCCTCGTTGATGAGCTGAAGCCGGCGTTCGGCCAGCTTCATCGCCTCGGGCGGAACGCCCCGGGATTGCAGGACATCGGGGTGGGTATCGCGGACCAGCTCGCGCCAGGCCTTGCGAGCCTGCTCCTTCGAGGCATCGCGCGGCAGGCCCAGCACGTCATAGGGATCGCGCGGCGCGCCTTCCACCAGCCGCGAGCGGACGATGCGGAAGCAGCGCTCGTCCAGGCCGAACTCCTCGGCGACATGGGTCAGGAAGGCGTCCTCGCCGGGGTGGTAGCTGCCGTCGGCGATGGCGATCTGGAACAGGGCTTCCAGGATGTCCACCAGCACATGATGGTCGTCGGCGCAGATACGGTGGCCGTCCGGATTGAACAGGCGGGCGATCTTGCGGGCATAGGCATCGAAGCCCGCCACGTCCTGCCGGGCCAGGTTGAACACGCGGGCGGCGTGTTCCTCTTCGCCTTCGGGGAAGGTGAAAATGCGGCGGAAGGCCGTGACCTCGTCGCGGGTCACGGTGCCGTCGGCCTTGGCCATCTTGGCGCCAAGCGCGAGGACGGCGATGGTGAAGCCGACGGACTGTTCCGGCGCCGGCGCGTTGCGCAGGCGGTCAAAGACCACGGAGAGCGGCTCGCCCTGGGCCAGGGCGGCGAGGGCTTCGGTGATGCGGGTCCAGATCGACATGAGCCGACCATATCCCGCGCACAGGCCTTTGTCAGAGGAATTTC
Source organism: Tabrizicola flagellatus (assembly GCF_008271465.1). GTDB lineage: Bacteria > Pseudomonadota > Alphaproteobacteria > Rhodobacterales > Rhodobacteraceae > Tabrizicola > Tabrizicola flagellata. The sequence continues at coordinate 63,788 of NZ_VMDU01000007.1, forward strand.
TGCATCAGCACAAGGTCGAGGAAGCGGCCGAACTTGTGGCCCGCCTCGGGAACGGTGGCGATCACGCGATAGCCCATCCGCGCGTGGAAGGCCTGGCCCTCCGGGTTCTCGCCCGAGACGCCGGCGATCATCTGGTGCGCACCGCGCGTGCGGGCGTGATCCTCGATTGCCGTCAGCAGCGCGCGGCCCGTGCCCTTGCCGCGGCAGTCCGGTTGCAGCGAGATCGAGTGTTCCATGCAGGTCCGGTAGCCCGCGCCGCCGCGAAACTGGCCATAGCTCGCCTGGCCGATCAGGCGCCCCGCCTCCTCGGCCACGAGGACGGCATGGCCGGCGACCGCCTTGTCGGCGATCATGGCGCGGATGTCGGCCTCGGTCCTGGGGACGGGGTTGAAGGTGACGGCGCTATGGAGGATCCAGTGATTGAGCAGCGCCGCGAGGGCGGGAGCGTCCTCGTCCCGGGCGGGGCGGATCATGTCAGGACCCGGGGTCCGTGCGGGGTGGAGAAGGTCGCGCGCAGGCCGGGGCAGGGGCCGCGCTCGACCACGACGCGGGGATCGGACAGGCCGGCCAGCGCGGCGCGCAGGGCATCGGCCTCGGGGTGGGTGATCTCCAGCCCGGTCAGGCGGATGCCATGGTCGCGCAATGTGCGCGCGGGGTGCAGGTCGCCCTGCCACTGGATCAGCGCGGGGTGGCAGCCGTCAAAGGGAAGCCGGCCCGAAGCCGGCACGGCAAAGCGCCAGCGGTAGTCGCCGCGCTGAAGCTCGGTCGCGGTTCCAGTGCCGGGCGGGGCCTTGGCCAGGGCCGCGTCGAGGTCGTCCGTGCGGCAGATCCAGTTGGTGAGGCGCGGCGGCCCGCGAAAGCGGTCGAGGTCGAACCAGCGCGGATGGCCCGGTTTCGGCGCGGCCGGGTCGATGGCGATGACCTCGAGGTAGAGATCGCCCAGCGACAGGAGCCGGTTGTGCGTGCCCATGTGCGGATGCTTGCCGCCCCCCGCCAGCGGCACGCCGAGCGCCTGCTCGACCCAGGCCGCGCCTTCCTCGAGCGAGGCGGCCGAAACGGCGAGGTGATCCAGCGCCAGCATCATTCCGCGTCCTTCAGCTCGACCTTGGTCTGCGCCTTCAGGGCCAGGGCCAGCGCGGCAAAGCGGGCCTGCGCGACCTCGCCGAAGAGGCTGACGCCGTCCTCGGTGAGCGCGAGGGTCAGCACGCGCTTCTTCGGATTCCAGCGCAGGGCACCCGCCTTGGACGGGTCCCCGATCGAGAACATGGCCCCGAAGCGCATCGCCTTGCCCAGGGCCTCGGCCTCCTGGATGTCGGTTTCCGGCAGCAGGCGGAACAGGGGTTCCATCCGGCTGCCTGCGCGGCTGTTCTTGTAGCGGTGGAGGAGTGCCAGGCCCAGGAATACCCGGCCGGGGTGGTCGAGCCCGCCAAGGTTCGCCCGGGTGGCGTTGTCGAAGCAGGCCTCGGCCCGGTAGTCGGGGTGCGCACGCCAGGTCGTGTCGTGCAAGAGGCAGGCGGCCTTGATCAGCCGGAGCCTTTCCGGGGGCGCGCCCTTGAACAGGGGTTCGAGGAAGACAAAGAGCTTCTTGCCGAAGCCGGGGATGCGGGCCTGCGTCAGCTCGGTGACCCGCGCCGCCTCGATCAGCGGGTCGCGGGCCCGCAGCCGCTCGGGCATCTGTTCGTAAAGCAGCCCCTCGCGGATGCCGTAGGCCGAAACGTCGATTTCCGAGGGCTTCAGGACGCGGATGATCTCGCGCAGGACCTCGCAGGCCAGGGGCACGAGCTCCATCCGCTCGGCGCTGGTGCCGGTGCGGCCGCGCAGGGCGGACAGGTCGGTGGTGGCCAGCCAGTCGAGCGTGGCCAGAAGGCCGTCCGGGGTCATGCGGTATTCGTGCAGGACGGTCAGCGGGTAGTTGCGGCGTTCCATGTCAAGCCGCGCGATGACGCGCCAGCTGCCGCCGACAAGGTAGATGCGGTCGCCGCTGGGTTTCAGATCCTTGCTCGCGGCCTCGAGGATCGCGTCGATATGCGCCTTGCGCTTCTTCGCGTCACCCGAAACCTGTTGCAGCCGGAACGGACCAAGGGGGGTCGAGACCCGCTTGCCGACCTTGCCGTCGCCGATCCGGGCCAGTTCCATCGAGTTGCCGCCGATGTCGCAGACGATCCCCTTGGCGTCGGGCCAGCCCAGAAGCACACCCTGCGCCGACAGCCGCGCCTCCTCGGCCCCGTCGATGACGTGGAGCCTGAGGCCGGTCTCGCGCAAGACTTCGGCCTGGAATTCGGGGCCGTCCTCGGCCTCGCGCGTGGCTGCGGTGGCGACCACGGTGAAGGGCGAGATGTCCATGCCCTTCGCCAGAAGGGCGAAGCGCTTCAACGCGGCCAGTGCCCGTTTCTTGCCCTCGGGATGCAGCCGCCCGGTCTGGGCGAGACCCTTGCCCAGCCCGCACATGATCTTCTCGTTGTAGAAATAGGCCGGGCTGCGTGCCGCACCGTCGAAGACGACCATCCGGACCGAGTTCGAGCCGACATCCACGACACCGACCCGCGACAGGGCGCGGGCGGACGGATCATCGAAGAGCGGCTTGCCAAAGGGCCCCCAGTCGCCCGCGTCTTCTTCGTCAGTATCGGGGGCGGGTCCGTCTGCGGCCATGGAAGAATCCTCCGGGTCGTGCGTCGGCATGGTGGCGGGGTGACGGGATGCGGTCAACCGGCCGGGGGCCGCAAACCTCTTCGAAGAGTTCTGCAAATTCCTTCCAAGGAAACTGGAGCCCCGTGCGCGGCCCTAGCGCTTCTTCGGCTTGGGCGCCGGCCGGTCGCCCATCGCCCGTGCGGCCTCGGCGGCGGCGCGCAGTTCCTCCGCGATCTCCTCGGCCTCCTCGGGGTCGAAGTCGAGCGGCAGTTCGATGCCGCCCTCGGCCTCGATGTAGATGCGGACCATGCCCGCGTCGGTGGGGCCGATCTGCAGGTTGGCTGCGATGTCGCTGGGGGAATTGATGCCCATGGGAATGCTCCGGCTTTGCCGGACGGGTAGCGGCAGGCGCCGCGGGGTGCAAGGGAAACCTTGTGCGGCCCGCTTCAGGGGGACAGGATTCGCGCTTGCATTCGGGGGTCGGCGGGGCTAAATCGCGCCCCGAGTGCCGCCTTAGCTCAGTTGGTTAGAGCACCAGATTGTGGATCTGGGGGTCCCCCGTTCGAGCCGGGGAGGCGGTACCATCGAACTCCGAGCTGTGATCGGCAAGGCCTGCCCGGCAATGAGGCAGGCATATGCGGGTATCCGTCGGCTCGACCACGAGTGCCCCCCCGCGCTGCGCTTGCCAAGCGTAGATGACTCCGCACTATTGCTTTGCCGGACGTCTGATACCTGTCTAGTTGTAATCGGGCGTCCTAATAATCCGAGGTGACCGCTTGTCGGAAGGCGACCGCAAATCCGGGAATCGCAGGCCCTCGGTTGGATTGGGTGCGTGGATGTTCCGGCGGGTCAGCGTCGGTGGACTGGTTGCGGGCGCCGTTCTGGCCTGCCTGTCTTTGACGCCCTCCATGGTTCCGCGCCAGCCGGAATTGCAGGGCGTCCTGTCCGGCGTCGTGTTCGCCTTCGGCTACGGGGTCTGGTCCTTGCTGCGCGGCCTGATCGGTTGGCTCTGGGCCGGATTTCCCGTATGGCCGGTTCCCCGTTGGCTTCCCCGTGCAACCCTTGCGGCCAGCGCCGCCGTTTCGATCTGGTGCCTCTGGCGCAGTGCCGTCTGGCAGAATTCGATCCGCAGCCTGTGGGGTCTTTCCGATGTCGACTCGGTCGCGCCGTTCACGGTGGCCGGCATTGCGGCGGTGGTCTTTCTGATTTCTCTGATGGTGGCGCGCGTGTTCGCTGTCGTGTTCCGGCGCTGGAGCCGGAAGGGCAAGCACTTTCTTCCGCCCAGACTGGCCAACCTTGTCGGGCTGGCGGTCGCTTTCGCGCTGCTCGCCGCGCTGGTGGACGGGGTCCTGTTCCGCTCGGTGCTGCGCGGCGCCGACCGGTCGGCGCAGATTGCCGACGCGCTCATTCCCCCGGATGTCAGCCCGCCCGACGATCCGCTCAAGTCCGGCAGCGCGGCCTCGCTGGTGGCGTGGGAGGATCTGGGGCGCTGGGGGCGAAGCTTTGTCACGTCCGGGCCGGGTGAGAAGGAGATTGCCGCATTCTGGAACGCCCCGGCAAGGCCGCCGATCCGGGTCTATGTCGGTCTCAACGCGGCCGAAACGGCAGAGGAGCGTGCGGCCCTGGCCATGGCTGAACTGGAGCGCGTCGGAGGGTTCGAGCGCGCGGTGCTGGTGATTGCGATGCCCACCGGGTCCGGCTGGCTGGATCCCGGCGCCATGGACACGCTGGACTACATCACGCGGGGCGATGTCGCCACGGTGGCGGTCCAGTACAGCTATCTGCCAAGTCCGGTGTCGGTTGCGGTCGATCCGACGCATGGCATCGCCGAGGCGCAGGCGCTGTTCGATCTGGTCTACCGGCGCTGGACGGCCATGCCGAAGGACAGGCGCCCCCGGCTCTACCTGCACGGGCTGAGCCTTGGAGCCTTCCTGTCGCAGGAAACCCTGCCGCTTCTCGATGTGCTGGGCGACATGCCGAACGGAGCCATGTGGGCCGGATCGCCGTTTCTGAGCGATTTCTGGCGCATGGTGGTCGATCGCAGACAGGACGGCAGTCCGGCATGGCGGCCGCAGTTCGGCAACGGATCCCTGATCCGGGCCGACAACCAGGACGCCAGATTCGCATCCGCGACGGCCGACTGGGGGCCGATGCGGCTGGTGTTCCTGCAATACGGCAGCGATCCCATCGTGTTCTTCGACTGGTCGCTTGCCTGGCGGCAGCCGGACTGGCTTGGTGCCACCCGCGCGCCGGACGTGTCTCCGATGATGCGATGGGTGCCCGTCGTCACCATGCTGCAGGTAGGGGTCGACATGGCGGTCGCGGTCGGCACCCTGGGATACGGGCACGACTACGCCGCGCGGCACTACATTCCCGCCTGGGCCGCTGCCCTGAACCCGGACGGCTGGAACGCCGAGACGGAAGCCCGGCTGATCGCCCATCTGCGGGATCTCACGCCGCGCTAGGCGGAGCCGCAGCAGCAGGGTCATGGCTGCCGCCGCCTCGTGATTGCGGGAATTGACAAGGTGCCGTCCCCTCAGCAGAAGCGGAGATGTCGCAGCCTTCCCGACCTGGGGTGTTCCCCGTGACCCGCACTGTCCCCGACCGATCCTTCGCCCAGGCCCGTGCCGTCATCCCGCGCGGGGTGGCGCATGTGCGGCTGGAAGAAGGGCCCGTGGTCACCCGCGACTTCGCCTTCCTCGTCCTGCCGCGCTTTACCCTTCTGGCCTTCAGTTCCGCCATCGAACCCCTGCGCATCGCCAACCAGCTGACGCAGCAGCCTCTCTACCGCTACCGGCTGGTCAGCATGGACGGGGCGCCGGTCGAAAGTTCCTCGGGCGTGCGGGTCGAGGTCGATCAGGGGCTGGAGCCGCTGCCCCGCGAGACCACGGCGATCGTCTGCTCGGGCACCGATGCCAGCGATGCGGCGGACAAGCGCGTGCTGGCCTGGCTGCGCGACCATGCCCGGCGCGGCGGGGGGCTCGGGGCGGTCTGCACCGGCGCCTATACCCTGGCCCGCGCGGGGCTGCTGGGCGAGGACACGCCGGCCGTCCACTGGGAAAATCGCCCCGCCTTCCGCGAATTGTTCGATGTCGAGCCGCTGGAGCAGATCTACGTCATCGGGCGCAAGCTTTTCTCCTGCGCGGGCGGCGAGGCGGCCGTGGACCTGATGCTCGCGCTGATCGCGCGCGATCACGGGCAGAAGCTGGCCGATGCGGTGGCCGAGATGTGCCTGCACTCGCGCCGCCGCGAGGCCAGCGCCACGCAGAAGAAGGTCTATCCCGCGCCGATGCTGGCGCGCCATCCCGCCGTGGCGCGGGTGATCGCCGCGATGCAGGCGAACATTGCCACGCCGCTGGACCGCGACGAGCTGGCCGCCGTCTTCGGCCGCTCGCCCCGGCACCTGGAGCGGATATTCCAGCAGGTCGTGCAGGAGACGCCGAAAAGCTACTACCTCGGCCTGCGGCTGCAGGAGGCGCGGAACCTGCTGTCCGACACCACGCTCTCGATCCTCGAAATCGCGCTGGCAACCGGCTTCAACTCGCGGTCCAGCTTCTCCAAGGCCTACAAGAAGCGCTTCGGGCAAAGCCCCGCCCGGACGCGCTAGGACGCGGGGCGCACGGGCTTCACCCTGCCCCATGGCGCGGCTAAGGTGCCCGCCCCGCACTGCCCCTGCCTGACGAGGATTCGCATGAGCCTGACCCGCATCCCCAGCCTGATCGCCGCCGAGATCGGGGCCACGCCCCAGCAGGTGACCGCGGCAATCGAGCTTCTGGATGGCGGCGCCACGGTCCCCTTCGTCGCGCGCTACCGCAAGGAGGTGACGGGGGGCCTCGACGACAGCCAGCTGCGCCGGCTGGAGGAACGTCTGGGCTATCTGCGCGAACTGGAGGCGCGGCGGGCGGCGATTGCCGAGTCCATCGCCGGACAGGGCAAGATGACCGACGACCTGGCCCGCGCCATCGCCGGGGCGGCGACCAAGGCCGAGCTCGAGGACATCTACCTTCCTTTCAAGCCCAAGCGCCGCACCAAGGCGATGATCGCCCGCGAGGCGGGGTTGCAGGGACTGCTGGATGCGATCCTCGCCGACCGGACTGCCGATCCGGTGGCGCTGGCGGCGGGGTTCCTGTCCGAGGGCTTCCCCGATGCGAAGGCAGCGCTGGAGGGCGCGCGCGACATCCTGGCGGAAGGGCTGGCCGAGGATGCTACTCTGCTGGGCCGGCTCCGCGATCACATGCGCAAGGTGGGCAAGCTGTCGGCAAAGGTCGTCGTTGGGAAAGAGGCCGCGGGCGCCAAGTTCGCCGACTACTTCGCCCATTCCGAGGACTTCTCGCGCGTGCCCAGCCATCGGGCGCTGGCCATGTTACGGGGCCGCAACGAAGAGGTTCTGACGCTGGACCTTGATGTGGATGCCGACAGCCCGCGCGGCGAAAGCCCGGCGGAACGGGCCTGCGGGGCGGCGGTGGGGGCCGGTGGCAACGGGCCGGGTGACCGCTGGCTGCGCGAGGCGGCGGCCTGGGCCTGGCGGGTGAAGATCCGCACCTCGCTGACGCTGGACCTGATGGCCGAGTTGCGCGAGGCGGCCGAGGCCGAGGCGATCCGCGTCTTTGCGCGCAACCTGAAGGACTTGCTGCTGGCGGCCCCGGCCGGGGGCAAGGCGACGATGGGTCTCGATCCCGGCATCCGCACCGGGGTCAAGGTCGCGGTCGTGGACGCGACCGGCAAGTTGGTGGCGACCGACACGATCTACCCCTTCCAGCCGAAGCTCGACGTGAAGGGCGCGCAGATGACGCTTGCCCGGCTGATTGGCGCGCATGGCGTTAAACTCATCGCCATCGGCAACGGCACCGCCAGCCGCGAGACGGAAAAGCTGGTGGCGGACCTGCTGGCGCTGCTTCCCGCGGGTGCGGAGAAGCCGGTCAAGGTGGTGGTCTCGGAGGCCGGGGCCTCGGTCTATTCGGCCAGCGAACTGGCGGCGAAGGAGTTCCCCGACCTGGACGTGTCCCTGCGCGGCGCGGTCTCGATTGCGCGTCGGTTGCAGGACCCGCTGGCCGAACTGGTCAAGATCGAACCCAAGGCGATCGGCGTCGGCCAGTATCAGCACGACGTGGACCAGCACCGGCTGGCGAAGGCGCTGGATGCGGTGGTCGAGGATGCGGTGAACGCGGTGGGGGTGGACCTGAACACCGCCTCGGCCCCCCTTCTGGCCCGGGTCTCGGGCGTGGGGCCGGGGCTGGCCGAGGCCATCGTGGCGCACCGTGACCAGAACGGGCCTTTCGCCACCCGCAAGGACCTGTTGAAGGTCGCCCGGCTGGGGCCCAAGGCCTTCGAGCAGGCGGCGGGCTTCCTGCGGATCCGCGACGGGGCCGAGCCGCTGGATGCCTCGTCCGTCCATCCCGAAGCCTATGACGTGGCGCGCAAGATCGTCGCCGCCTGCGGGCGCGACATCCGCAGCCTGATGGGCGACGGCGCGGCGCTCAAGCGGCTGAACCCGGCGGCCTTCGTGGACGACCGCTTCGGTCTGCCGACGGTGAAGGACATCCTGTCCGAACTGGAAAAACCCGGCCGCGACCCCCGGCCCAGTTTCAGGACGGCGACCTTCACCGAAGGGGTGAACGAGATCACCGACCTGAAGCCCGGCATGGTGCTGGAAGGCACCGTCACCAACGTCGCAGCCTTCGGCGCCTTCGTGGACATCGGCGTCCACCAGGACGGGCTGGTGCATGTCAGCCAGCTTTCCGACAGCTTCGTCAAGGATCCGCATGCGGTGGTGAAGGCGGGTGATGTGGTGCGCGTCCGCGTGGTCGAGGTCGATGTGCCGCGCAAGCGGATCGGGCTGTCGATGAAATCGGACGGCGGCGCCTCGGCCCGCGACCAGTCGCGCGAGCGTGGCCCGGCCCCGGCCAAGCCCGCGCGGGGGCCGATGCAGGCCGGGCCGCAAGGCGGGGGCAATGCCTTTGCCGAGGCGCTGAAGGGCAAGTTCGGCCGCTAGGCCTCGGCGGGCTCGGGCAGCGTGACCAGCCGGTCCCAGAGCGCGCGCAGCTGGTCGGGCGCATCGGGCAGGGCGAAGGTCCGGGTCAGGACCTGGCGGAAATCCTCGTAGCCCTCGATCCGGCGCGTGCCATCGCCCTGGGTCAGGCGCAGGTTCATCAGCCCGGCCCGCGCGCCATCGGCGATGCGGAACAGCATCAGGTTGGCCGGGAAGGGCGAGCGGTCCGACAGGGCGCAGATCCGGTTGGCGGCCTCGATCTCTCCCCTGGCCGGGGGCTGGCGGTCGAAGCCGTATAGGGCGAACCAACCGGAATCGGTCTCGCGTTCCAGCACCCATTCGCCCGAGCCGGGTTCGGGGCGCAGGCGGAAGGCGCCAAGCGCGGTTTCCACCCGTTCGGACCGGTGCAGCCGCAGGGGCTGGTCGGGACCGGGGCCGCCGAAGCCGGTGTCGGCCAGGTAATCCTCCCCGTCCAGCCGCACGAGCCAGGCCAGATGCGCCCGCGGCCCGCCGACCGGGGCACCCATGCGCACCCGGCCGAGGATCGGCTGCGCCGTGTAGCCAAGCGCCGCCAGCGCCGCGCCGAACAGCGCGTTGAGTTCCAGGCAGTAGCCGCCGCGACGGTCGAGCACCAGCTTCCTCCACAGCGCATCCGGCGCAAGGTCGGGCAGGCGGCCAAGGAAGGGGTCGGTGTTCTCGAAGGGAATGGCGGCCATCTGCGCGCGTTGCAGGGCGGCCAGGGCGGCAAGGCCCGGGGCCCCGGCGCGGTGGCCGATGCGTGAGAGATAGGCGTCAAGGTCGAACATGTCGGGCTCCGTGGATTGGACGGCGTCGGGATGCCGGATTGACCGGCACGGGTCCATCCGCGATAGTGCAGGGGTCCATCCGTTTTCGCATGGCTGGCCGCGATGTCCGACCCCGACTGGAACCAGGCGCGCTGGGTGCTGGCTGTGCACGAGGCCGGCAGCCTGTCGGCGGCGGCGCGGGTGTTGGGGGTCAGCCAGTCCACCATGTCGCGCCGGATCGCGGCGGTGCAGGCCGGGGGGCGGCCGGTGTTCGGCCCCGACGGCGGCCTGACCCCGCGCGGCGCGGCGCTGGTGGCCGCCGCCCGCCAGATGGCCCGCGCCTTCGCCCGGACCGAGGCGCTGCCCGCGCCGCTGCGCATCGCCAGCTGCGAGGTGACCGCGCGGCTGTTCCTGGCCGATGCCCTGCCGGAATGGTCCGCGGCGCGGGGCCAGCCGGCAGACCATTCGGTGCATGACGATCTCTTCACCCTGCCGCGGTCGAGCTATGACGTGCTGGTCTCGCCCTTCGAGACCCCGCCCCAAGGCACGGCGGGAGAGCGGATCGGCCAGCTCGACTGTGCGCTTTTCGCCGCGCCGGACTATCTGCGCCGGCACCCGGTCGCCGGAAGCCTGGCCGGGCATCGGGTGATCGTCGCCTCGGGCTCGCTGGCGAGGGTGCCGGCCTATGCCTGGCTTGCCGCGCAGGGCGGGACGGTGGCGCTGATGTCCTCAAGCCCGCTGGCGATGCTGGAGGCCTGCGCGCGCGGGCAGGGGGTGGCGCTGTTGCCGGAAAGGCTGGCGGACGGGCGGGTGCGGCGGCTGGATCTGCCGGTGCCCGAGGTGACGCCGGTCTGGCTGCTGGCCGACCGGGACGAGGCGAGCCATCCGCGCATCGCCCCGTTCCTGCGCTGGGCAAGGGCCCATTTCCGCAAGGCGCGGCAGTTGGCCTGAGCGGATCGTCCCTGCCGGTCAGGCCGCCGCGCCGCCGACCGTGAGGCCCTGGATCAGCAGCGTCGGCTGGCCCACGCCCACCGGCACCCATTGCCCGGCCTTGCCGCAGTTGCCGATGCCCGGATCGAGTTGCAGGTCGTTGCCGATGGCGCGGATGCCCTTCAGCGCGGTCGCCCCGTCCCCGATCAGGGTGGCGCCCTTCACCGCCTCGCCCACCACGCCGTTGCGCACCCGGTAGGCCTCGGTGCAGCTGAACACGAACTTGCCGGAGGTGATGTCCACCTGCCCGCCGCCGAAGCCCACGGCATAGATGCCGTCCTTCAGGCTGGCGACGATGCCTGCCGGATCGTCCTGGCCGGCCAGCATGTAGGTGTTGGTCATCCGCGGCATCGGGATATGCGCAAAACTTTCGCGCCGGCCGTTGCCGGTGGGGGCCACCCCCATCAGCCGGGCATTCTGACGGTCCTGCATGTAGCCCACCAGAACCCCGTCCTCGATCAGCACGTTGCGCCCCGAGGGCGTGCCCTCGTCGTCGATGGTGATCGAGCCGCGACGGTCGGGGATCGTTCCGTCATCGAGGACAGTCACCCCCTTCGAGGCGATCTGTTTCCCCATCAGCCCGGAAAACGCCGAGGTTTCCTTGCGGTTGAAGTCGCCTTCCAGACCATGCCCGATGGCCTCGTGCAGAAGGATCCCGGGCCAGCCGGGGCCGAGCACCACATCCATAACCCCCGCCGGGGCCTCGACCGCGCCGAGGTTGACACGCGCGATGCGCAGGGCTTCCTCGATCATCGGCTTCCAGGTCTCGGGTGCCATCAGCTGCGCCAGGCCGTGCCGCCCGCCCTTGCCCATGCCGCCGGTCTCGCGCCGGCCGTTCTCTTCAAGGATGACGCTGACGTTCAGCCGCGCCATCGGGCGGATGTCGGCCAGACGGGTTCCCTCGGGGCGCAGGATCTCGACCTCCTGCAGGCTGGCGGACAGCGTGGCCGAGACCTGCACCACGCGGGGGTCGAGGGCACGCGCCCAGGCGTCGATCTCGCGCAGGGTGTCGATCTTGACCGGGAAGGTCGCCTCGGCCATCGGATCCTCGGCACGGTAGAGTCGGGTGTTGGTGCCGCGCGGCGGAGCGGCCAGGGTGCCGCCGCCCGTCCCCACGGCGAGGCGCGCGGTTTCCGAGGCGCGGCGCAGCGCGGTCTCGCTGATCTCGGTCGAATGGGCGTAGCCCGCGACCTCGCCGCGCACGGCGCGCAGGCCGAAGCCCTGCGAGGCGTCATAGGTCGCCTGGCGGATGCGACCGTCATCCAGAACGATGGTTTCCGCCCGGCGGCGTTCCAGGAACAGTTCGCCATCGTCCGCGCCCGCGGTCGCCGCGCGGAGGGTGGCGAGGGCGGCTCCCTCGTCGAGATGGGTGTCGAAGGGACGGAAAGGGGCTTCGGTCATCGGGGGCCTCGTGCGCTGAGGCCCCAGAGATGGGCCGACGCGCGGGCAGGGTCAAGGACCGATGGTCCGGGCGATGAAGTCGGCCTCGATCTCCCAGGTGGCGGGGGAGAACAGCGCGTCGTGCCCGACGGGACCGAGCGAGCGGAAGGTCCTGGGTTCCGCCGCAAGGTCGTAGAGGCGGCGGCCGTGCCCGATGGGGATGACGCTGTCCGCTTCGCCGTGCAGGATGAGAAGCGGCGCGCCGATCGCCGCGATGTGGTCGCGGGCGCGGAACTGGTCCTTCATCAGCAGGCCCACGGGCAGCCAGGGATATGCGGCGCGGGCGATATCCACGGCAGCGGAATAGGGCGCCTCCAGGATCACCGCCCCGACCGGCTTCCGCGCGGCCAGCATCACCGCCGGACCGGTGCCGAGGGATTCTCCGACGATGACGATACGGTCGGGCGCCACCCCGAGCCCGCGCAGGTGGTCGTAGGCCGTCTGCGCATCGGTCAAGAGCCCCGCCTCGGACGGCCGCCCGCCCGACCCGCCATAGCCGCGCCAGGACAGGAAGGCCGCGCCGAGGCCCCGGTCGCGGTAGAACTCCATCCGGTCGGCGCGGTCGGCGATCTCGCCCGCGTTGCCATGCAGGAAGAGGATCACCGGTGCCGGCCGATCGGGCAGGGAAAGCCACAGGACGAGGCGCACGCCATCCGGGGCGGTCAGCGTGACGCGCTCTACCCCGGCCAGGCCAAGCGCCGCGGGCGCGGGGTCGCGGTGGGTCGGAAAATACTGGAGATCGCGCTGGAAGGCGTAGATCCCCGTCAGGGCCGCGCCGTAGAGGACGCCGAAGGTCATCAGCGTCAGTTTGAAGATGCCCAGCATCATGCGATCCAGTCCTGTCAAGTGACCGTGGGCGAAGTTATGTCGCAACGGTTTTGCTTGTCGCGGGCAAGCTAATATGGTTTGAGGACCAAAGGGAACCAACGGGATTCTGGCCTTGACGCCGGGATCCGTCAAAGCGGCGGCAAGCCGCGACGTGAACGGGATAAGCGACATGCGTCTTTCGACTGTGACGAACGGGATTGCCGCCGCAGCCATCGCCATGCTGGCGGCTGGATCGGCCCTTGCCCAGCAGGCGCTGGAGATCATCGGCCAGCCCGAACCGGGCGGGATGGGCTTCCAGCCTTCGGTGACGGAGGTCAAGCAAGACCTCGTCTGGCTGGACACGATGATCCTCTACATCATCACCGCCATCGTGATCTTCGTGACCGCGCTTCTGCTCTACACGATCGTCCGCTTCAACCGCCGCGCCAATCCGACGCCCGCCCGCTTCACCCACAACACGCCGCTGGAAGTGGCATGGACGCTGATCCCGATCGTGATCCTGGTGTTCATCGGCGCCTTCTCGCTGCCGATCCTGTTCAAGCAGCAGGAGATCCCGGTGGGCGAAGTGACGATCAAGGCGACCGGCAACCAGTGGTACTGGTCCTATGAATACGTGGACGAGGGCATCGCCTTCGACAGCTACATGATCGGCTCGCCCGCGACCGGCGGCACCAACATGCTGACTCCCGAGGTCGAGGCGCAGCTCCAGGCGGCCGGCTACACGAAGGAGCAGTTCCTGCTGGCGACCGACACCGCCGTCGTGGTTCCGGTGAACAAGGTCGTCGTGGTCCAGGTCACCGCCTCGGACGTGATCCATTCCTGGAAGGTTCCGGCCTTCGGCGTGATGCAGGACGCGGTGCCGGGGCGCACCGCCGGCCTGTGGTTCAAGGCCGAGAAGGAAGGCATCTACTTCGGCCAGTGCTCGGAAATCTGCGGGCAGATGCACGCCTACATGCCGATCACGGTGAAGGTGGTCTCCGAGGCCGCCTATGCCGAATGGCTGGCCAAGGCCAAGGCGGGCGACGTGCAGCTGTCCTCGGTGGCAGCACCGGCACCGGTGCAGGTCGCCTCCAACGACTGAGGCGCAAGCGTTGCCAGCGACCGACGGGGTCTGGCCGATGGTCGAGTCCCCGTCTGCAAGGACAGGACCGGAATGAGCGATACCGCAGCATATCAGGGCGCAAACGCCACCCCATACGAGCCGGGGTTCGGCGATTATGTGCTGCTTCTGAAGCCGCGCGTGATGTCGCTGGTGGTGTTCACCGCGCTGGTGGGTCTGCTGGTTGCGCCGGTCTCGCTGCACCCGGTCGAGGCTTTTGCCGCGATCCTGTTCATCGCGCTCGGGGCGGGGGCCTCGGGGGCGCTGAACATGTGGTGGGACGCCGACATCGACGCGGTGATGAAGCGCACAGCGCGCCGGCCGGTGCCCGCGGGCCGCGTCCAGGCCGGCGAGGCGCTGGCGGTGGGCCTGGCACTCTCGGGGATCAGCGTGGTGATGCTGGGGCTGGCCACCAACCTGATGGCGGCGGCGCTCCTGGCCTTCACGATCTTCTTCTATGCCGTGGTCTATTCGATGTGGCTCAAGCGCTCGACGCCACAGAACATCGTGATCGGGGGCGCCGCCGGGGCCTTCCCGCCGATGATCGGCTGGGTCTGCGCCACGGGCAGCATCTCGGTCGAGGCCTGCCTGATGTTCGGCCTGATCTTCATGTGGACGCCGCCGCATTTCTGGGCGCTGGCGCTGTTCATGAAGGAGGACTATCACAGGGCCGGCGTGCCGATGCTGACCGTGACCCACGGCCGCAAGGCGACGCGGGTGCATGTGCTGGTCTACACGCTTCTTCTGGTTCCTGTCGCGATCGGGGCCGCGCTGACCTCGATCGGGGGTCCGCTGACGCTGGCGGTGGCGGTGGTGCTGAATGCCTGGTTCGTGGTCGGGGCCTTCCGCATCTGGCGGCGTGACGAGACCATGGCCGAGGCGGACAACTATGCCGTGGAGAAGGCCTTCTTCCGGTTTTCGCTCCTGTATCTCTTCCTGCATTTCGCGACCTTCCTCGCGGAAGCGGCGCTGAAATCCGCGGGCGTCGGGGGCTGGTGAGATGACATTCCGTCCCGAACACGAACTGCACAGGCGCCGCTTCAGCCGCAACCTCGGCCTCGGCCTGACGCTGGCGGCCTTCGTGGCGCTGGTCTTCGCGCTGACCGTCGTGAAGGTAAAGCGTGGCGAACCCATGCAGGGCTACGATCATACCTATTCGCCGGCGCTGCTGCCGAAAGAGGAGGGCAAGCCATGATCTTCCCGCGTCTTCAGGGCAAGAACCGGACGGCGGCGCAGCTGGTGCTGGTCGCGCTGACCATGCTGGGCCTGTCCTTCGCGGCGGTTCCCTTCTACGACTGGTTCTGCCGGGTGACGGGCTATGGCGGCACGCCCGCGGTGGCCGCGGCCGCGCCCGACGTGATCCTGGACCGGACCGTGAAGGTCCGCTTCGACGCCTCGGTCGAGCAGGGGATGCCCTGGGTGTTCAAGCCGGTCGTCCGCAGCATGGACATCCGCATCGGCGAAACCGGGCTGGCCTTCTACGAGGCGCACAATCCGACCGACCGCCCGATCGCCGGCACGGCGAGCTTCAACGTCTTCCCCGACACCACGGGCGGCTATTTCACCAAGATCGCCTGCTTCTGCTTCACCGAGCAGGTGCTGCAACCGGGCGAGACCGTGCAGATGCCGGTAACCTTCTTCGTCGATCCCGCGATGATGGATGACCCGGATGCCCGGTTTGTGCGCGAGATCACGCTGAGCTATACCTTCCACGAAACACCGCTGCCCGAGGATCAGGCGGCGCTGCAACAACCCGCTGCGGCCGACGCAACCGCAGTGAACTGAGAAAAGACAAGAGGGAACCCGGCCATGGCCCATGCCAAGAACCACGACTACCACGTCCTGCCACCGTCGATCTGGCCGCTGTTCGGCGCGGTCGCCGGGTTCGTGATGCTGTTCGGCGCGGTCCTCTGGATGCACGGCTCGGGGCCCTGGATGGGACTGATCGGGTTCGCCGGCGTGCTTTACGTCATGTACGCCTGGTGGTCGGACGTGGTGCATGAAAGCCAGGCCGGCGATCACACTCCGGTGGTCCGCATCGGGCTGCGCTACGGGTTCATCCTGTTCATCATGTCCGAAGTGATGTTCTTCGCGGCCTGGTTCTGGACCTTCTTCAAGCACCGCCTCTATCCGATGGGGCCGGACAGCCCGGCGGTGGACGGTGTCTGGCCGCCCGCCGGGATCGAGACCTTCGACCCCTGGCACCTGCCCTTCATCAATACGCTGATCCTTCTCCTGTCGGGCTGCGCCGCGACCTGGGCGCACCATGCACTCGTGCACGAGAACAACCGCAAGGACCTGGTCAACGGCCTGATCATCGCCATCGCTCTGGGTGTGATCTTCACCATCATGCAGGCCTACGAATACAGCCACGCCGCCTTCGGCTTCGCCGGCAACATCTACGGCGCCTCGTTCTTCATGGCGACCGGCTTCCATGGCTTCCACGTCATCATCGGGACGATCTTCCTGACCGTCTGTCTGATCCGCGCGCTGAAGGGGCATTTCACCCCCGAAAAGCACGTCGGCTTCGAGGCCGCCGCCTGGTACTGGCACTTCGTCGACGTGGTCTGGCTGTTCCTGTTTGCCGCCGTCTACGTCTGGGGCCAGGGCTGATCCTTTCCCTCTGACCGATCCTAAAGCGCGGGCCTTCGGGCCTGCGCTTTCCTTTCCGGGGTATGCGATGCGCCGTTACGTCTTTCCGGTCCTGATGGGTGTCGTCGGGGTGGCGATCCTGATGAGCCTCGGCTTCTGGCAGTTGCGCCGAATGGAGGAGAAGCGGGTCTATCTCGACGAGATCGAGGCGCGCATCTCGAACGCCCCGATCCCCCTGCCGGCGGTGCCCGACGAGGCCCGCGACAAGTTCCAGGCGGTCACGGCCGAGGGGCGCTTCACCGGGGAATATCTCGAGGTGCTGGCGGGCCAGAAGGGCGCCAGTCCGGGCGTGATGGTGATCGAGGCCTTCGCGCTGCCCGACGGGCGCCGGATCATGGTCCAGCGCGGTTTCGTCGCGGAGGAGGCGCGGAAGGTTCCGCGGTCTCCGCACGAGGCGCGGGTCGAGGGCAACCTGCACTGGCCGGACGACACCAATGCCTTCACGCCGCCGCCGGACCAGAAGACTGGCCTCTGGTTCGCCCGCGACGTGCCGGCGATGGCGGCGAAGCTGAAGACGGAACCGGCACTTATTGTCGCAAGCCAGCCGACCGGTGACGGGATCGTGCCGATGCCGGTCGATACGTCGGGTATACCCAACGACCACTGGGGCTATGCGATCCAGTGGTTCCTGCTGGCGGCGACCTGGGCGGGGATGACAGGGTTCCTCCTCTGGCGTATCAGGACGCGGAAGGTTTGAAGGCGATGGCGATGAACTACGTTTCCACCCGCGGCGCGGCCCCGGTCCTTGGCTTCGGCGAGGCGATGATGACGGGCCTTGCCCGCGACGGCGGGCTTTATGTGCCCGAGACCGTGCCGGTGATGCAGAAGGCCGAGATCGCCGCGCTGGCCGGGGCGCCGTACGAGGAGGTCGCGTTCAAGGTGATGCGGCCCTACCTGGGCGGGTTCTTCACCGACGACGAGTTCCGCGGCCTGATCGCCAAGGCCTACCAGGGCTTCCACCACGCCGCCCGTGCGCCGATGGTGCAGCTCGGGTCGAACCATTTCCTGCTGGAGCTGTTCCACGGGCCGACGCTGGCGTTCAAGGACTTCGCCATGCAGCTCATCGGCCAGATGATGCAGGCGGCGCTGGCGCGGACCGGGGCGCGGATCACCATCGTCGGCGCGACCTCGGGCGACACCGGGTCGGCGGCGATGGAGGCGTTCCGGGGGTTGGCGAATGTGGATGTGTTCATCCTGTTCCCGCATGGCCGGGTCAGCGAGGTGCAGCGGCGGCAGATGACCACGCCGTCCGAGGCGAACGTGCATGCGCTGGCCATCGACGGCGATTTCGACGACGCGCAGGCCCGCGTGAAGGACATGTTCAACGATTTCGCCTTCCGCGACGGAGTGCGGCTGGCGGGGGTGAACAGCATCAACTGGGCCCGCGTGCTGGCGCAGGTGGTCTATTACTTCTACGCCGCAACCGCCCTGGGTGCGCCTCATCGCGCGGTCAGCTTCACCGTGCCGACCGGCAATTTCGGCGACATCTTCGCGGGCTACATCGCCAAGCGCATGGGGCTGCCGATCGACAGGCTGGTGATCGCGACGAACCAGAACGACATTCTGGACCGGGCGCTGCGGACGGGGGACTACCGGACCAACGGCGTGAAGCCATCGATCAGCCCGTCGATGGACATTCAGGTGTCGAGTAACTTCGAGCGGGTCCTGTTCGACGCCTATGGCCGCGACGGGGCGGCGGTGGCGGCGCTGATGGACGAGATGAAGACGGGCGGCTTCACGATCAGCCAGGGGGCCATCGACTTCCTGCGCGCGACCTTCGCCTCGGGCCGCTGCGACGAGGACGAGACGCTGGCGGTGATCGCGCGGCACTATCGGACGACGGGGGAACTCCTCTGCCCGCATTCCGCCGTGGGGGTGAAGGTGGCCGAAGAGCATATCGGCGCGGCGCCCATGGTGACGCTCGCCACCGCGCATCCGGCGAAGTTCCCCGATGCGGTGGAACGCGCGACCGGGGTGCGTCCCGGGCTGCCGCCGCATATGGCCGACCTTTTCGACCGGCCGGAACGGATGACGCGGGTTCCGAACGACCTGGGCACCATCCAGGCGCTGGTGCGCGAAAGGATCGCTCGTCGATGACTTCGTCACTCCTCGCTGCGGCGGACCTCTCCGACGAGGAGACGAAGTCGAACGAGGAGGGCTCCGGAGCGCCCCTTTTCCATCGCGCGCCGGGGCTGTATCACCGCAGCAGCCGACCGAACCCCGGGATCCGACCTTGACCCAGCGCCTGCACACTCTGCCGAACGGCTTCCGCATCGTCACCGAGGCGATGCCGGGGCTGCAATCCGCGTCCGTCGGCCTCTGGGTCGAGGCTGGCGGACGGCACGAGACGCCCGAGCAGAACGGCATCGCGCATTTCCTCGAACACATGGCCTTCAAGGGCACGCGCCGGCGCAGCGCGCTGCGCATCGCCGAGGAAATCGAGGACGTGGGCGGCTACATCAACGCCTACACCAGCCGCGAGATGACCGCCTATTATGCCCGCGTCCTGTCGGGCGACGTGCTGATGGCGCTGGACGTGATCGCGGACATCGTGCTGAACCCCCTGTTCCGCAAGGCCGACATCGAGACCGAGCGCCACGTCATCCTGCAGGAGATCGGCCAGGCGCTGGACACGCCCGACGACATCATCTTCGACTGGCTGCATGAAGTCAGCTACCCCGACCAGCCCTTCGGCCGCACGATCCTCGGGCCGGAAGAAAGGGTCTCGGCCTTCCGCAAGGCGGATTTCGAGGGCTTCACCGGGGCGCATTACGGGCCGGACCATATGATCCTGTCGGCGGCGGGCGGCGTGGACCACGACGCGATCGTCGCGGCGGCAGAGCGTATCTTCGGCGCCCTGAAGCCGGTCGGCGCGCCGAAGGTCGAGCCCGCCCGCTTTGTCGGTGACGAGCGGCGCGAGGTGAAGGACCTTGAGCAGGTGCATTTCGCCCTGTCCTTCGAGGCGCCGGGCTACCGCGACGACCGGGTTTACACCGCCCAGGTCTATGCGACCGCGATGGGCGGCGGCATGTCGAGCCGCCTGTTCCAGAAGATCCGCGAGGACCGGGGCCTCTGCTATTCGATCTACGCGCAATCCGCTGCCTATGAGGATACCGGGCAGATCACCGTCTATGCCGGCACTTCCGAGTCGGAGATCGGCGAATTGACCCGGCTGACGGTGGACGAACTGAAGCGCGCCGCCGAGGACATGACCGAGGCCGAGGTCGCGCGGGCGCGGGCGCAGCTGAAGGCGGGGATGCTGATGGGGCTCGAAAGCCCGTCCTCGCGGGCGGAACGCAATGCGCGGCTGTTGTCGATCTGGGGCCGGGTGCCGGATGTGGCCGAGGCGGTGGCAAAGATCGAAGCGGTGGATACGGCGGCGGTCCGGGACTATGCGGCCGGTCTGACCACGGCGCGCTCGGCTCTGGCGATCTACGGGCCGGTCTCCGGGGCGCCCGGCATCGAAGAGGTCCGCAAGGGGCTTGCCGCCTGATGCTGGGGCTGAAGCGCCGCGTCCGGGTCGAGACCGAGCGGATGACGCTGCGGCTGCCCGAGCATGGCGACTGGCGGCAATGGTCGGAGTTGCGCGCCGCCTCGGCCGATTTCCTGGTCCGCTGGGAGCCGGTCTGGTCGAACGACCACCTCTCGCGGCGGGCCTTCACCAACCGGGTCTACTGGGCGCAGCGGGCCGAGGCGCAGGGCACCGCGCTGCCGATGCTGCTGATCCGGCGCGAGGATAAGCAGCTTCTGGGCGCGCTGACGCTGGACAACATCCGTCGCGGCCCGGCGCAGACCGGCACCCTGGGTTACTGGATCGGCGCGCCCTTCGCCCGGCAGGGTTACATGCGCGAGGCGATCCTGGCGCTGACGCATCATGCCTTTACCCGCCTCGACCTGTCGCGGCTGGAGGCCGCCTGCCTGCCCGAGAACGCAGCCTCGCGCGGGGTGCTGGAGAAATGCGGCTTCAAGTACGAAGGCGTGGCGCAGAGCTATCTGCAGATCAACGGACGCTGGCGCAACCATGTGCTCTACGCCAACCTGCGCGGCGACCGGCGCGGAAGGACCGACGTCGGCTGAGGGGCGGACGCCTGTTGGCTCGCGCGCCCTGCGGCGCAAGCTATCGCCTCGCCTCTCTGCGCCGGTGGCGCGCGTTCCGTCGGGGATAGTTGCAGACAGGTGAAAGCATGAGGCTTTGGGTGGCGCTCTTGCGCGGCGTGAACGTCTCGGGAGCCGGACGGCTGCCGATGGCGGAGTTCCGCGACATGCTGGCGGAGATGGGGCTAGGGGCGGTTCGGACACATATCCAGTCCGGCAACGCGGTCTTTTGCAGCGACCGAACGGCGGCCGATCTGGAAGCCGCGATCCGCAATGCGGTGGCCGCCCGGTTCGGCTTTGCGCCCGAGGCCTTTGTCCTGACGCCCGCCGAACTGGAGGCCGCGCTGACCGACCATCCCTTTGCCGGTGCCGATCCGGCCCGGGTCCATGTCGTCTTCCTGCGCGAGACACCTGCACCCGACGCGGCGGCCCTGCGCGCGCTGGCCAGGCCCGGGGACGCCTGGCATGTCGGCCCGCGCCGGTTCACGCTGCATACCCCGGGGGGATACGGCACCTCGAAACTGGCGGAACGCCTGCCACGTCTCTTGCCGCAACCGATGACGGCGCGGAATCTGCGGACGCTGGCCGCATTGGCCGCGATGATCGCGCATCCGTGATCGGAGCTTCGCGTGACCTAGGGGCAATCCGGGTTACCGTTGTTCAAAACCAGGAGGTGCCCGATGCGACTGCTTGCCGCCCTGATCCTGCTTGCCGGCCCGACCTTCGGGCAAGAGCGCATCCCGTCGCATTGCATCGCGGTGGCGCAGGGCGAGGCTTCGGTGGTGCCGGTGGCGCTCCAGGACGGGCTGGAGCCGAATGCGGTCCTGATCCGCTATATCGACCATGCGAGCTTTGCCATCGTCACGGCGGACGGGACGGTCGCGGTGACGGACTACACGGGTTATCTCGGGACGGCCGACCTGGTGCCGGACGTGGTGACGATGAACAACGCCCACTCGACGCACTGGACCGCCGCCCCCGACCCGCGCATCCCGAACGTGCTGCGGGGCTGGGGCGAGGCCGGGGGGGCTGCCGACCACCGGCTGGACCTGGGCACGATGCTGGTGCGCAACGTGACCACCGACACGCGCGGCCCCTTCGGCGAGGGCGCGCGGCGGGACGGCAATTCGATCTTCATATTCGAGGCCGCAGGCCTGTGCATCGGACACCTCGGCCACCTCCACCAGATCCCCTCGGACGAGCAGTATGCCGCCATCGGCCGGCTGGACGTGGTGATGGTGCCGGTGGACGGGGGCTACACGATGCGGCTTGAGGACATGGCGGGGGTGGTCAAGCGGCTGCGCTCCAGCGTGGTGATCCCGATGCACTGGTTCAGCCGCACCTCGCTGGACAGCTTCCTGGCCGAGATGTCGGGCCAGTTTACCGTGGTCGAGACCGGAGGCGCGCAGATTGCGCTGTCGTTGCGTGACTTGCCCTCGGTGCCCACGGTGATGGTGCTGGAACCGGCCTATATCGACTAGCGGCCCGGTGCCCCCCGCGCTACCTAGGGGGCAAGGAGCCTTGCCGATGCTGAACCCCTGCGATCCCGACTTTGTCGCGCGCCTGTCCGCGCTGGTGCCGGACGGGACGCTGTCCGCCCCCGAGCCGCGGCACCTGGAGGAACCCAGGGGGCGCTGGACCGGGCAGGCCGGCGTGCTGGCGCGGCCGCGGAGCGTGGCCGAGGTGGCGGCGCTGGTGCGGGCCTGCGCGGCGGCCCGGGTGGGCGTGGTTCCGGTCAGCGGGGGGACGGGGCTTGTCGGCGGGCAGATCATGGCGACCGGCCCGGCGCCTCTCCTGCTGTCGCTGGAGCGGATGACCGCGCTGCGCGGGGTCTGGCCGGAAGAGAACGCCATGGTGGTCGAGGCCGGGATGGTGCTGGCCGAGGTGCAGGCCGAGGCGGCCAAGGTGAGGCGGCTGTTTCCGCTTTCGCTGGCCTCGGAAGGAAGCTGCCGCATCGGCGGGAACCTTGCGGCCAATGCCGGGGGAACCGGGGTGCTGCGCTATGGCAATGCGCGCGATCTCTGCCTGGGGCTGGAGGCTGTCCTGCCGGACGGCACGGTGTTCAACGGCCTGACGCGGCTGCGCAAGGACAATGCGGGCTATGACCTGCGGCACCTGCTGATCGGGTCGGAGGGCACGCTGGGGGTCATCACGGCGGCAAGTCTGAAGCTGTTTCCGCAGCCTGCGGCGCGGGTGGTGGCGCTGCTTGCGGTGCCCTCGCCGTCGGCGGCGCTGGACCTGCTGGCCCTGTGCGGAGAGCGGGCGGCCGGGATGGTCTCGGCCTTCGAGCTGATCCACCGGATGGGCTTCGACTTCCTGCGGGAGACCGGCTTTGACCTGCGCCCGCCCTTCGATCCTGTGCCGGAATGGCTGGTGCTTGTGGAACTGGAACTGCCGGCGGGGCTGGAGCCCGAGGTGACGATGGCCGGGCTCTACGAGTCCGGGGCCGAGGCGGGGCTGGTGACGGACGGGGTGATCGCGACCTCGCAGGCGCAGGCCGCCGGGCTCTGGGCGCTGCGCGAGACGATCCCGCTGGCGAACCGCAAGGTCGGGGCGGTGTCGAGCCATGACATCTCGCTGCCGCTGTCGGCGATCCCGGGGTTCATCGTCGAGGCGCCGCGTGCGATTGCGGGGCTGGGGGCGTTCCGGGTCAACTGCTTCGGGCACCTGGGCGACGGCAACCTGCACTGGAACGTGTTCCCGGAGCGGGGCCACACGCGGACCGAGCATGACGGGGTCCGCGACCAGGTGAAGCGGGTGGTGCATGACCTGGTGCATGCCCTTGGCGGGTCAGTGGCGGCCGAACACGGTGTCGGGCGGCTGAAGGTGGCGGACCTCGCGCGCTATGGCGATCCGGGGAAGCTTGCAGCGATGCGGGCGATCAAGGCGGCGCTGGACCCGGCCGGGATCATGAACCCCGGTGCCGTGCTGGGCTGATGGGGGGCTTGTCGGTGACTGCGTCCCTCCTCGCCGGATGGGCGATGCCGAGGTGGGCGTGAACAGGTTTCCAAGGCAAACATCCCCGCCGCAGGAAACCTGCGACGGGGTGCTTTGGGGGGTGTGTGGGTCACGCTGTGGGTAGCAGCGCGGTCAGGGTGGGTAGCCCTGACAAACCCGTTTGTAGGGTGATTCCCTTTCGGGACGGTTAACGGATGCTCATCCCCCCGCGCGAGGGACCGGATTTCTGCGGGCCGGGGCTCAGAGTCCTTCGAACTCGCACAGCGCATGGACGTCCATGCCCATCGCCTCCAGCTTTCGGCGGCCGCCGAGGTCGGGCAGGTCCACGACGAAGGCGCAGCCGACGACCTCGGCGCCGAGGCGCTCGATCAGGCGGATGCCGGCCTCCGCCGTGCCGCCGGTGGCCAGGAGGTCGTCCACCAGAAGCACCTTCTCGCCCGGCTGCATGGCATCGTCATGCACCTCGACCACCGCCTCGCCGTATTCCAGCTTGTAGGACTGGGCGATGGTCCGGCCCGGCAGCTTGCCCTTCTTGCGGATCGGGACGAAGCCGGTGGACAGCTGGTGCGCCACCGCACCGCCAAGGATGAAGCCCCGCGCCTCGAGCCCCGCGACCTTGTCGATCCGCTGGCCGGCATAGGGGGCGAGAAGCTGGTCCACGCACATCCGGAACCCGCGCGGATCGGCGAAGAGGGTCGTCACGTCGCGGAAGAGGATGCCTTCGTGCGGGAAATCGACGATGGTGCGGATGTAATCCTTGATGGTCTTCTTCATCGGGGATCCTTCAGAGAACGCGGCCCGCGACGGCGTCGAGCTTCGCCAGAAGCTCGGGGTCGCGCTTGTCGGGGGCGGTCATGATCGCGTGGGCGAGGGCGCGGTCGCAGCCATGAGGACAGGGCTGGCGGTCGGGTGTCATCAGGGCGGGCAGGCGCGCCACCAGGCCCCGGGCGGCGGCGGCGTTGGCCTGGACCACCGCGATCACCTGCGCCACGTCCACCGCGCCGTGGCTGTCGTGCCAGCAATCGTAGTCGGTGACCATCGCGAGGGAGGCATAGCAGAGCTCGGCCTCGCGGGCGAGGCGGGCCTCGGAGACGCCGGTCATCCCGATCACATCCGCGCCCCAGGTGCGATACATCCGGCTTTCGGCGCGGGTGGAGAACTGCGGGCCTTCCATCGAGAGGTAGGTCGCGCCCTCGTGCACGGTCAGGCCCTCGGCGCGGGCGGCCCGGGCGGCGAGCGCCCCCAAGCGGGGGCAGGTCGGGTCGGCGAGGCTGACGTGCGCGACGCAGCCCGGGCCGAAGAACGACGGCGCGCGCTGGGTGGTGCGGTCGATGTACTGGTCCACCAGCACGAAATGGCCGGGTTCAAACTCTTCGCGGAGGGAGCCCACGGCCGAGACGGCGAGGATGTCCGTGCAGCCGAGCCGCTTCAGGGCGTCGATGTTGGCGTGGTAGGGGACCGAGGTCGGGCTATGGACGTGGCCCCGGCCGTGGCGGGGCAGGAAGGCCACGGGAAGGCCGTTCAGACGACCCACCAGCACCTCGTCCGAGGGCTTGCCCCAGGGGGTCTTGACCTTCACCCAGGAGGCGCCTTCCAGGCCGTCGATCTGGTAGACCCCCGATCCGCCGATCACTCCGAGCATGGTCTGCATGGGGGACTCCCTGGGGTTGGTCGGCGGCGAGAATAGCGGGGTCGGGCGATCCTGTCCACGGTGGACAAAGCCGGCGATGGTTGGAATTTCAAGGGGTTGGCCGTGGCCATTAGGAAACTGTTAGGACCTGTCCCGGTGGCGCCCTCGGGTCCGGGAAACCGGACGTGAGGTCCGGCGAGAAGCCTGCTTCCAACCCGGAAGGTAACCGGAGACAATCATGCGTCTGATCCTTTCCACGACCCTTGCAGCCTTTCTGGTGGCGAGCGCCGCGACTGCGGGCTGCAAGGAGAATTTCACCGTCGAGGGTCTGCCGCTGTTGAGCCAGATCCAGTACAAGTCCCACGCGACCTACAAGGGTCTGGACCGGACTACGGCGGCGAAGCGCATCGCCGCACGCCTGCGGGACGAAGGCTTCAAGGGCGTCAAGCGCGAGGGCGGCGTCGTCTCGGCCTGGCAGGAGACGACCGGATCGGGGCGGCCGCAGACGCTGCGCTTCATCGTGACCGAATCCAGGGGCAAGACCACCATCGAGGGCATCTTCACGATCCAGCAGGGGCAGATTGCCGGGAACCGTGTCGTGCGCGACAACATGTGCAAGGTGATCGCCATCGCTGCCGGCTGAAGGGCCGGCGCGGCCGGCCCCGGTCAAGCGCGCCGCGGCTTGAGCCGGTCCAGCCCCCAGACCGCCAGTCCGACGACCAGCCCCCAAAAGGCGGCGCCGATGCCGAAGGCGGCCATGCCCGAGGCGGTCACCACCACGGTCAGCGCGGCGGGCAGCCGCTGATCGGCCTGCGCGAAGGCCCCGGTCAGGGCGCCGGTCAGGGGCGAGAGGAGCGCGAGGGCGACGAGGGCCGCGACGACCTCTGCCGGGAGCGCGGCCAGCAGATCGAGCACCGTGGGGCTGAGCAGGCCCAGGACGAGCCAGGCCCCGGCGTAGAACAGGCCCACTGTCCAGCGGCGGTCGCGGTCGGGATGCACATCGGGGCCGAGGCAGATCGCGGCGGTGATCGCCGCCATCGACACCGTATGCGCGCCGAAGAAGGCGGTGACGGTGGAGATCAGGCCGGTTGTCGTCAGCGCGGCCTGCACGGGCGGCTCATACCCCGCCGCGCGGAGGGTGGCGAAGCCGGGCAGGTTCTGCGAGGCCATGGTCACGAGATAGAGGGGCAGGCCGAGGCCGAGGACGACCGAGAGGCGGAAGGCCGGGAAGACGGGCTCCAGCATCGGGGCGGCGAAGTGGAGGGCGGTCAGGTCCGCCCCAGTCGCCAGCGCCAGCAGGATGCCGGTCGCGAAGGCGGCAAGCACGGCGAAGGCCGGGTTCCAGAGGCGGACGATCAGGAAGACGCCCACCATCGGCAGGACGAGGGCGGGAAGGCCTTGGGCGGCGGTGGCGCCCTTCAGGCAGAAGGGCAGGAGCACGCCGGCCAGCATGGCGGCGGCGATGCCGTCGGGGATCCGGGCGACCAGCGCGCCAAGCGGGCGGATCAGCCCGGTCGCAGCGATCAGGAGGCCCGCGACGACGAAGGCGCCGACCCCTTCCGCAAAGGAAATGCCCGAGGTCGCGGCTATCAGCGCCGCGCCGGGCGTGGACCAGGCCAGCACGACCGGCATCCGGGCCCGCCAGGACAGGAAGGCCGAGCCGATGGCCTTGCCGACACAGATCGCCAGGAGCCAGCTTGCCGTCTGGGTCGGGGTGGCCCCGAGCGCCAAGGCCGCAGAGAG
The DNA here is from genome assembly GCF_008271465.1 of Tabrizicola flagellatus. GTDB lineage: Bacteria > Pseudomonadota > Alphaproteobacteria > Rhodobacterales > Rhodobacteraceae > Tabrizicola > Tabrizicola flagellata. The sequence goes on from NZ_VMDU01000007.1 coordinate 90,625, forward strand.
CAGGATCGCCACCGAGGAGGCATAACCGACGAGGGCGGCGACGGTTGCCGCCGAGATCATGGAGAGGCGCATCCAGTTCCCCTGCTTGCCGGATCAGCCGGCCGGCGGACTATTCCGCGCCCTGTCGGGGGCTGCAAGGGAAGAAAGGCGGCGGCTCCCAGGGAGGAGGAGAGGGAGCCGCCGCAAGCTCGGAGATCCCGGGAGGAGGATGGGATGTCCGATCCGGTTCGGACCCTGCGGCCCGGAATTCAGCGCGGCGATGCCCAGGGAGGAGGAGGGGCACCGCCGCAGGATCCCGAAGCCCAAGGGAGGAGGAATGGGCCCGGAAATCCGGTCGGGCCCTGCGGCCCGGAATTCAGCGCGGCGATGCCCAGGGAGGAGGAGGGGCACCGCCGCAGGATCCCGAAGCCCAAGGGAGGAGGAGTGGGCCCGGAAATCCGGTCGGGCCTTGCGGCCCGGAAGTCAGCGCGGCGGCGCCAGGGAGGAGGAGGGCACCGCCGCAGGTACCAGGCAGCCCGGGAGGAGGATAGGCTACCCGATCGTCGTGGGCCTTTCGGCCGGATGGGGGCGGCGATGCCAGGGAGGAGGAGGGCATCGCCGCATATCGCTCTGGTCCCAGGGAGGAGGAGGGGACCTCACGAATTCTTACTTGCCGTAGGCGGCCTCGCGGGCGATCTCGGGGATCGAGATGCGGCTGATGCCGAGGTCCGACAGCTCGCGGTCCGTCAGGGCGTTCAACTCGGCCACGGTGCGCGCATAGGTGCGGCGCTGGGCGATCGCGGTCAGGACGATGTCGCGCAGGACAGCCAGGCGGTCGGCCAGGCCCTTGCGGGCGAGGGGGGTGCTGTTCACATAAGCCATGTCACTCAAGCCTCATCTTCAGGTTCGTCAGCAACGTTCTGTCGCGCTGTTGCCGGTAACATGGACCCCATGCTGCAGATGCACAATAGCGCCCTTCGGCAATGCTGCCATGCAGCAAGCGCATGGCTGAGGTCACGAAAATGTCATGATTTACCAAGGTCTTCGCCGAAAATTTGAGCATTTGGTCAACAGTGCTTGCCCTTCGGCTGAAAGGCTACGACCTTAGTGCAAATCTTCAGCGGAGTTGAAACGATGGCGGTGGATCGGGACCAGGTGCTGGGTGTCTTGCGCGGGGTCGCGCATCCCGGCGGCGGCGATCTGGTGGGGCGGGATCTGATTCGTGCGTTGACGGTCGAGGGCGGCATCGTGCGGTTCGTGATCGAGGCGGCAACGCCGGAGGAGGCCCGCAGCCTGGGTGCGGCGCAGGCCGAGGCGGAGGCAAAGGTCAAGGCCCTGCCCGGTGTGACCTCGGTGCAGGTGGTGATGACGGCGCACGGGCCGGCGGCGAAGGCGGCGCCGCCCAGCCTGAAGATCGGCCAGCACCCGACGCCGCAGCAGGGCGGGCCGCAGCGGATCTCGGGGATCGACCGGATCATCGCGGTGGCAAGCGGCAAGGGCGGTGTGGGCAAATCTACCGTAGCCTCGAACCTGGCGGTGGCGCTGGCGCGGCGGGGGCGGCGGGTCGGGCTGCTGGACGCCGACATCTACGGGCCCTCCCAGCCGAAGATGATGGGCGTGAACCGCCGGCCGTCGAGCCCCGACGGCAAGATCATCGAGCCCCTGGTCGCGCATGGGGTGACGATGATGTCGATCGGACTGATGCTGAAGGAGGACGAGGCGGTCGTCTGGCGCGGGCCGATGCTGATGGGGGCCTTGCAGCAGCTTCTGGGGCAGGTGGCCTGGGGCAAGCTGGATGTGCTGATCATCGACCTGCCGCCGGGAACGGGGGACGTGCAGCTGACGCTGTGCCAGCGGACGCAGCTGACCGGGGCGATTGTCGTCAGCACACCGCAGGACGTGGCGCTTCTGGATGCGCGCAAGGCGCTGGACATGTTCGCCAAGCTGAAGACCCCGGTCCTGGGGCTGGTGGAGAACATGTCCACCTTCGTCTGCCCGAACTGCGGGCATGAGAGCCACATCTTCGGACATGGCGGCGTGGCGGCCGAGGCGCGGAAGCTGGACCTGCCCTTCCTGGGCGAGTTGCCGCTGGCGCTTGACGTGCGGGTGGCCGGCGACAGCGGCACGCCCATCGCCGCGACCGACAGCCCGCTTGCCGCACCCTACCTGGCGCTGGCCGACCGGCTGATCGCGGGCGGGATGGGCTGAGGCTTTTCCATCCGAGGGCGCGACCGGACCCCGCGCCTTCCGCCGTGGTCTTGCCTTCGGGATGTGCCGGGTTGATAGCATACCGACTAGTTGGTATTGTCGTCGTGTGCAGCGAGTCGCCAGACGGCTGGGACCAGGGGGAAAGAGACAATGGCCCATTCCGTCCGCACCTGCCTGTGGTTCTGCGACGGTCGCGGCCCGGAGGCGGCGGCGTTCTACTGCTCGCTGATCCCCGGCAGCCGGGTCGAACGCAGCCTTGCCTTCGACAACGGGCAGGGGGGCATGTCCTCGATCACCGACTTCACGCTTGGCGGGGTTCCCTACCAGATCCTGGACGCCGGACCGCATTTCCAGCTGACCGAGGCGGTGTCGATTTCGGTCGAGACCGAGGATCAGGCGGAGAGCGACCGGCTGTGGGACGCGCTGACGGCGGACGGGGGGCAGGAAAGCATGTGCGGCTGGCTGAAGGACCGCTTCGGCCTGTCCTGGCAGGTGTTCCCGAAGCGGCTGACCGAACTGACGCTTCACAGTGATGCCAGGGTGGCAGGTGCGGCGATGGCCGAGATGTTCAAGCAGAAGCGGATCGACCTGGCGCCGATCGAGGCTGCCGTTGCGGCGGTGGCCTGACGCGATGCGGACGCCACGCGCCTGCGAGCGGATCCGGCAGGCTGCGGCGTCCGGGCTCTGCGGGCGCCGAGATCGGGATCCCGCGGCCGCGGTCATCTTTGCCGGCAGCGGGCGGGTGCCCTTCACGCCGGCAGTTTCCGAGAGGAGAGCCCCATGAACGACAGCCCCGCCGACCAGCGCTACCGTCCCGAGGACCGGGTCATGCAAGGGGTGATCCCCTATCTGGCCCTGCCGGGACAGGCAGGCGCAGCCGCCGATTTCTACATGAAGGCCTTCGGCGCGAAGGACATCGGCCGGATGCCCTTCGAGGGAAGGCCCGGCCAGTTCATGCACATCCAGGTCGAAATCAACGGTGGCGCGCTGATGCTGACCGACAACGACATGATGTCCGGCGCGATCGGCGGCGCCGATCCGATCCCGCGCGGGCATCTGCAACTGGTGGTGCCGGACGGGCAGGCCTGGTGGGACCGGGCGATCGCAGCGGGCTGCGCCGTGCTTGCGCCCTTCGAGCCGCAGTTCTGGGGCGATAGGTGGGGCCTTCTGGCCGACCCCTTCGGCTTGAAATGGGCGGTGTTGACACCCGATCCCGCGCTCTGGGACAAGGAGGCATGAGCCAGGACTCCACCGCATGACCGCACCCGCCCGCGTTCCGCGCGGCGAGGCGCGCGCGCGGCTGCTGGAGGCCGCGCGGAACCTCGTGCGCCACAAGGGCTTTGCCGCAACCTCGGTCGATGATCTCTGCGCCGCCGCCGGGGTGACCAAGGGTGCCTTCTTCCACCATTTCGCCTCGAAGGAGGCGCTGGGCGTCGCGCTGGTCGAGGACTGGACCGAAACCACGGGCGCCATGTTCGCGGCGCATCCCTACAACAGCCTCCCCGATCCCCTGGACCGCGTCTTCGCCTACCTCGCGCTGCGCCGCGAGATCCTGGAGCGGCCCCTGCCCGAGTTCACCTGCGTCGCGGGAACGACGGTGCAGGAGGCCTACGAGACCTCGCCCGCCATCCGTGCGGCGGCCGAACGCAGCATCCGGTCCGGCGTGGACCATGTCCGGGCGCATCTGGCCGAGGCGCTGGCGGCCCGTCCGGTGCCGGGGGTGACGGCGGAAAGCCTGGCGCGGCAGTTCCAGGTGGTGGTGCAGGGCGGGATCATCCTGGCCAAGGCCGCGAACGATGCGGCACCCGCGCGCGAGGCCTTCGACCACCTGGAACGCTATCTGCGGCTCATCTTCGACCGTCCCGCAGCCTGAGACGGCCCGCGCCGACCGGCTGTCGCCCCGGCGAGGGGCACTGAGTCTTTCGAATCACAGTTTTGGGAAATCATGGGAAACGGCCTGTCACGGCTGTTGCCAGGCGATTCTGCCTCGGGGAACCTGCGGGACAGACCCGGAAAAGCTGCGCCGGCGGGCCGGGTCTGGGAAATCCCGGGCGGTCACGGGACTGTTATCCCGCGTGACACGAACACAAGATGTAGAGGGCCTTCGCAGATGCGTCGCCTAGAAATAGGCAGAGCCGCTTCTTCGCCGACACAAGATGCTGCTTTCCCAGGGTTGCGGAAACAAAATATGTCCCAGTCTTCCCAATTTTTCCCTTGATTTCCCATCGTATCCCATGCACCTTGGGTTCACGACGATGAGATGGGCAGTGAAAGGCAGGGGCGGCTCAAGACCCCGAACCAAGGCGTAAGGCAGCTTCATACAGGCAGCCCCTTTCATCGTCGCACAGAGATCCGGCGCGCAAGCGAGCAGCATCTCCCCCAGGTGGCAAGCGTAGCTGGACGCCCAGCGATGGGACAGCGGCGGATCGGGTAGTGGCAGCAACCCGATCCGCCTTTTTCATTTCATCGCAAGGGCTTGAAGCTTTTGGTGAAGGTCGCGCAACGCGATGGCAGAGAGGTTCATAGGCGAGATCTACCAGAAGGTAGATGCCAAGGCCCGGGTGTCGATCCCGGCCGCCTTCCGGGCCATCCTGCAAGCCGACGACCCGCTCGCCTCGAATTCGCAGCGCCCGCGGCTTTACATGGTCTATGGCGGCAAGAAGCGGAATTTCGTCGAGTGCTACAGCAAGCTCGGTGCCGAGAAGCTGGCCGAGGACATCGAGTCCATGGAGGACGGCTCTCCCGAGCGGATCAAGGCCGAGCTGAACCTGATCACCCGGTCGGTCATGGTCGAGGTGGAGCCGGACGGCCGCATCGTCCTGCCCCCGCGCGTGCGCGAGAAGATCGGGCTGGCAGGCGAGGTGCCCGAGAAGTCCGAGGTTGTCTTTGCCGGGCGGTCGAACCGGTTCCGCATCTACCGCCGCGATGTCTATGACGCCGAGTTCGGCGCGATCGACGATGACGACGACGACGATATCGACCCGCTGACGCTGGTCGGGCGGCACAAGCGGAAGGACTAGGCCATGCCGGGTCCGCTGCCGCGCCCTTCCGCCTCTGACCGCCCCGCCGATCCCCATGTTCCGGTCCTGATCGACGCGATCCTGCGCGAATGCGCTCCGGTTGCGGGCGTCTGGCTGGACGGGACGCTGGGAGCGGGAGGTTACACGCGCGCGCTTCTGGCCGCGGGGGCGGAGCGGGTGATCGGGGTGGACCGCGATCCCCTTGCGCTGCGGATGGCGGCGGACTGGGCCGCACCCTATGGCGACAGGGTCCGGCTGGTGGCCGGCGTGTTCTCGGAGCTGGACGAGCTCGCCGGAGAGCCTCTGGACGGGGTGGTCCTGGACCTCGGGGTCAGCTCGATGCAGCTCGACCAGGCCGAGCGGGGGTTTTCCTTCATGAAGGACGGTCCGCTCGACATGCGGATGAGCCAGGACGGGCCGAGCGCGGCGGACCTGGTGAACACGGCGGACGAGGGCCTTCTGGCCGACATCCTCTATCACTATGGCGAGGAACGCGCCGCGCGCCGGATCGCCCATGCCATCGTGCTGGCGCGGGGCGTGCAGCCGATAACGACGACGGCGGAGCTTGCCGAGATCGTCAGCCGCTGCCTGCCGCGCCCGAGGCCCGGGCAAAGCCATCCCGCGACCCGCAGCTTCCAGGCGATCCGCATCGCGGTGAATGCAGAATTTTCCGAACTGGCCGAAGGACTTGCCGCCGCCGAACGCGCGCTGAAACCCGGCGGGCTGCTGGCCGTGGTGACGTTCCACAGCCTTGAGGACCGGATCGTCAAACGCTTCTTCCAGCTGGCTTCGGGCCACGAGGCGAACGCCAACCGCTATGCGCCGGCGCGCGCCGATACGGCTGCGCGCTTCGAGATGGTGACGCGCAAGGCCGTGGCGCCCGACGCGGCCGAGATCGCCCGGAACCCCCGCGCGCGGTCGGCCAAGCTTCGGGTCGGACGGCGAACCCATGCCCCGGCGCGCGCGATCGCCCCGGCCGATCTGGGCCTGCCCGAGTTTCAGAAGAAAGGACGCCGCTAGATGCGCCCCGTGCTCTATGTCCTGTCGTTTCTTGCGCTGATCGCGCTGGGCTTCTGGGCCTATCGCGAAAACTACGCGACCCAGGCAGCGCTGAAGGAGGTGCAGGGGCTGCAACGCGACATCGCGGCCCTGCGCGAGGCGCTGTCGGTGCAGCGGGCGGAATGGGCCTACCTCAACCGCCCCGACCGGCTGCGCAACCTGGCCACGGCCAATTTCGACCGGCTGGGTCTGTTGCCGATGGAGCCCAGCCAGTTCGGTTCCGCCGCCCAGGTCGCCTATCCGCGCGCCAGGCTGCCCGAGATCAGCTTTTCCACCGACATCCAGGGCACGCTGGCCCTGCCGGACGAGGGGCTTTAGACCAATGCGCACTCCGCTTCGCCCGCTGGCCCGCATCCTTCATGCCCGGCAGGAGGGATTGAACCCCGACGCGATCGAGAAGGAGAACCTGCGCATCCGCCACGAGGCGCTGCGCGAGAAGGCGCGGGGCCGGGCGCAGTTCCGGCTTGTGGTGCTGTGCGCCAGTTTCGTCATGGCCTTCGGGGCGATCGGGGCGCGGATGGGGCTGATGGCGGCGACCGAGCCGGTCGAGCCGCGCTCGCGCGCGCCGGGGGCCGAGATCATCGCGCAGCGCGCCGACATCACCGACCGCAACGGCCGGGTTCTGGCGACGAATATGACGACGCATGCGCTCTATGCCCATCCGAAGGTGATGGTCGATCCGAAGGGATCGGCGCGGAAGCTGGCCGAGATCTTCCCCGATCTCGACGCCAAGGCGCTGGAACGGCGGTTCACCGACGGGCGCAGCTTTGTCTGGATCCGCAAGGTGCTGAGCCCCGAGCAGATGCAGCGGGTGCACGAGATCGGCGATCCGGGTCTCTTGTTCGGGCCGCGGGAAAAGCGGCTGTATCCGAACGGGACCCTGGCCGCGCATGTGCTGGGCGGCACCTCCTTCGGAGCCGAGGGCGTCCACTCCGCCGAGATCGTGGGGGTCGCGGGCATCGAGAAGGCGCTCGACGCGCGTCTGCGCGACCCGGCGCAGGGCAACAAGCCCCTGACGCTCTCGATCGACCTGACGCTGCAGGCCACGATCGAGGAGGTGCTGGCCGCCGGCATGGGCATGCTGAACGCCAAGGGCGCCGCGGCGATCCTGATGGATGCGCGCACCGGCGAGATCCTGGCCCTGGCCAGCTTGCCGACCTTCGATCCGAACAACCGGCCCAATCCGCTGGTGGACAAGGACGCCGAACCCGGCGACAGCCCGCTGTTCAACCGGGCGGTGCAGGGGGTCTATGAACTCGGCTCGACCTTCAAGATCTTCGCCGCAGCGCAGGCGATGGAGCTGGGCCTTGTGACCCCCGACACCATGGTCGATGCCAATGCCCCGATGGTCTGGGGCAAGCACAAGATCAAGGAGTTCGAGAACAAGAACTACGGGCCCTTGCTGTCGGTGTCGGACGTGATCGCCAAGTCCTCGAACGTGGGCACCGCGCATATCGCGCTGATGATCGGACCGCTGCGGCAACAGGCCTTTCTCAAGGCTCTGGGCTTCTTCGAGCCGACGCCGGTGGAACTGGTCGAGGCCCCGGGCGCCAGGCCGCTTATCCCGAAGAAATGGCCCGAGATCGTGACCATCACCACCTCCTATGGGCACGGCATGTCGGCCAGCCCGATGCATCTGGCCACTGCCTATGCCGCGATCGCCAATGGCGGGGTGGCGATCAAGCCGACGCTTCTGAAGCGCGAGGGGCCGACGACCGGCATCCGGGTTATGAGCGAGGAGACCGCGCGCAACGCGGTGGCCATGCTGCGCCGGGTGGTGACGGAGGGCACGGCCAGCCTTGGCGAGGTGCCGGGCTACGAGGTCGCGGGCAAGACCGGGACGGCGGACAAGCCGAAGAAATCGGGCGGCTATTACAAGGACAAGGTGGTGAACACCTTCGCCTCGATGTTCCCGGCCTCGAACCCGCAATATGTGCTGATCGTCACCCTGGACGAACCCCAGGACACCTCGCTGGCCGAGACCCGGCGGACGGCGGGCTGGACGGCGGTGCCGGTCGCGGCCGAGATCATCCGCCGCGTCGCCCCGTTGATGGGGCTGAGGCCCAAGCTTGAACCTGTCGCGCTGGATGCGGTAACTGCCGCCAGCAACTGACGGGAGCAGACCATGACAGCGCGCGCGACACGGCTATCCGACCTCGGGTTGACCGCCCGGGCCGGGCGCGACGCCGCGCTGTCGGGACTGACGGCGGACAGCCGGCAGGTGCGGCCGGGGATGCTGTTCGCGGCTCTGCCGGGGACGGCCACCCATGGCGCGCGCTTCATCCCGGCAGTGCTGGAGCAGGGTGCGGCGGCGATCCTGACCGATGCGGAAGGCGCGCGGATGGCGGCCGAGGTGCTGGCCGACAGCGACGTGGCGCTGGTCGTGGCCGAGGATCCGCGCGCCGCGCTGGCCTGTGCCGCTGCACTCTGGTTCGGTGCCCAGCCCGAGACGGTGGTCGCGGTGACGGGGACGAACGGCAAGACGAGCGTGGCCACCTTCACCCGGCAGATCTGGGCGGCCCTGGGCCGTGAGGCGATCAACATCGGCACCACCGGGATCGAGGGCGCCTGGACGGCGCCGTCCGGGCATACGACGCCCGATCCGGTGACCTTGCAGAAACTGCTGGCCGCAGCAGCGCAGGGCGGCGTGACCCATGCGGCGATGGAGGCCTCGAGCCACGGCATCGACCAGCGGCGGCTGGACGGGGTGCGGCTGAAGGCGGCGGGCTTCACCAACCTGACGCAGGATCACCTCGACTATCACGGCACGATGGAGGCCTATTTCGCCGCCAAGGCGCAGCTTTTCACCCGGCTGCTGCCCGAGGACGGGGTGGCGGTCATCAACCTGGATGGCGCGATGGGGTCCGAGATGGCCGAGCTGGCGTTGGGCCGGGGCCTCAGGGTGCTGACGGTGGGCAAGGGGCGGGGGGCGGATCTCCAGATCGCCGCCACGCGCCCCGATGCCACGGGGCAGGAGGTGCGCTATCTCTGGCAGGGCCGCGCGTTCCAGACGCGGCTGGGGCTGATCGGGGCGTTTCAGGCCGAAAACGTGGCGGTGGCGGCGGGCCTTGCCATCGCGGCGGGAGAGGCACCCGAGGCGGTGCTGGGCGTCCTGCCCCGGCTGACCGGCGTGCGGGGGCGGATGCAGCTGGCCGCGACACGGAAGAACGGGGCGGCGGTCTATGTGGACTATGCCCATACGCCGGACGCGATCGAGACGGCGCTGCGCGCGCTGCGCCCGCATGTGATGGGGCGCATCGTCATCGTCTTCGGCGCCGGTGGCGACCGCGACCGGGGGAAGCGCCCGCTGATGGGCGCGGCGGCGCGGAAGTTCGCCGATGTGCTTTACGTCACCGACGACAACCCCCGCACCGAGGACCCCGCCGCGATCCGCGCCGCGATCCTGGCGGCCTGCCCCGAGGCGCACGAGGTCGGCGACCGCGCCGAGGCGATCCTGCGCGCGGTCGATGCGCTGCAACCGGGCGATGCGCTGCTGATCGCCGGCAAGGGGCATGAAAGCGGGCAGATCGTGGGGACGGATGTCTATCCCTTCGACGACGTGGAACAGGCCAGCGTGGCGGTGGCCGCGCTGGATGGTGTGATATGAAACCCCGACGGATCATGGCGCCTCCCCTCCCCCTGGTGGGGAGGGGATGGGGGTGGGGGGGCGGGACGCGGCGTTCGTGCGCCTTGGCGAGCCCCCCCACCCTCTCCCTCCCCCACGAGGGGGGAGGGAAGCGCCCGGCCGGGCAGATGTCAGGAGAGGACGCATGACGCTCTGGACCTCGGAGGCGGCCGCGCGGGCCACGGGCGGGCGTGTGACGCGGGACTGGCAGGCCTCGGGCGTGTCGATCGACACGCGGACCCTGCAGCCGGGCGATCTGTTCGTCGCCCTGAAGGACGTGCGCGACGGGCATGACTTCGTGGCCCAGGCGCTGGAGAAGGGGGCGGCGGCGGCCATGGTCAGCCGCCTCCCCGAGGGCGTGGACGAGGGCGCGCCGCTCCTGATCGTGCCCGACGTTCTGGCAGCTTTGGCGGCGCTTGGCGCAGCGGCGCGGGCGCGGACGCAGGCGAAGGTGGTGGGGGTCACCGGCTCGGTCGGCAAGACCTCGACCAAGGAGATGCTGCGGGCAATCCTGTCGGGGCAGGGCAGGACCCATGCCGCCGAGGCGAGTTACAACAACCACTGGGGCGTGCCCCTGACGCTGGCGCGGATGCCCGCCGACACGGAATATGCGGTGATCGAGATCGGGATGAACCACCCCGGAGAGATCGCGCCCTTGGCCCTTCTGGCCGATCTCGACGTGGCGATGGTCACCACGGTGGCCCCCGCGCATCTGGAGGCCTTCGACAGCATCGAGGGCATCGCGCATGAGAAGGCCTCGATCTTCGACGGCCTCAGGCCGGGCGGAGTGGCGCTTTACAACGCCGACATCGCCACCGCGCCGATCCTGCGCGACAAGGCGCGGGTGGTGGGCGCACGCGCGGTCGGCTTCGGCGAAGGCGAGGGCGCGGACTGGCGGCTGACCGAGGCGCGGCTGTGCGACGAGGCGACGGTCTGCCGGGCAAGCGTCCGGCGCGGCGAAGGGGCCGGGCAGCCGCTGCTGTTCAAGATTGCCTCTCCCGGTCGGCATTTCGCGCTGAACGGGCTGGCGGCGCTGGCAGCGGCCGAGGCGCTGGGGGCGGACCTGATGATCGCGGCGCATGACCTTGGCCGCTGGGCGCCGCCCTCGGGCCGGGGCCAGCGGGAACGGATCGTGCTCGACATCGTGGAAGAAACCTTCTTCGACCTGATCGACGATGCCTTCAACGCCAACCCGGCGTCGATGGCCGCCGCGCTGGACGTGCTGATCGCGGCGAAACCCACCGACGGGATCGGCCGGGTCGGCGGCGGACGGCGCATCGCGATCCTGGGCGACATGCTGGAACTGGGCCCGACGGAGGGCGAACTGCACGCGGCCATCGCCCGGCATCCGGGCCTGTCGGCGGTCAGCGTGATCCATTGCGTCGGGCCGCGGATGCGGGCGCTGCATGCCGCCCTGCCGCGCGCGCAGCGCGGGGAATGGGTGGAGACGGCGGCGGAACTCGCCCCGCGCGCCCGCAGCCTGATCGACGCGGGCGACATCCTTCTGGTCAAGGGCTCGAAGGGGTCGAAAGTCAGTCTGGTCGTTGACGCCCTGCGAAAAATGGGGCAGGCCGCCAGCCCGAAGGAAGGGACCGAGTAAATGTTCTACTGGCTTGCCGAGTTTTCCGACGGCGGTGGGGTGCTGAACCTCTTCCGCTACATCACCGTCCGCGCGGGCGGGGCTTTCGTGACCGCGCTGCTGTTCGGGTTCCTGTTCGGACGGCCGCTGATCGACCTTCTGCGCCGCAAGCAGGGCAAGGGCCAGCCGATCCGCGACGACGGGCCGCAGAGCCACTTCTCCAAGGCGGGCACGCCGACGATGGGGGGCCTCCTGATCCTGTCGGCGCTGATGTTTTCCACGCTGCTCTGGGCGCGGCTTGACAATCCGTTCGTCTGGATCGTGATCCTGGTGACGATGGGCTTCGGCCTGATCGGCTTTGCCGACGACTATGCCAAGGTGACGAAGCAGAATACCAAGGGCGTCTCCGGCAAGGTGCGGATGGGCCTGGGCCTTCTGATCGCGGCACTGGCGGCCTATGCGGCGGCGATGTTCCACCCGGCGGAGCTGACCAACGAACTGGCCTTCCCCTTCTTCAAGAACGCGCTCGTGAACCTCGGGATCTTCTTCGTGCCCTTCGGGATGATCGTCATCGTGGGTGCCGCCAATGCGGTGAACCTGACCGATGGTCTGGACGGGCTGGCCATCATGCCGGTGATGATCGCCGCCGCGACGCTGGGCATCATCGCCTATGCCGTGGGGCGCGTGGACTTCACCCAGTATCTCGACGTGCATTATGTGCCCGGCACCTCGGAACTGCTGGTCTTTACCGCCGCCCTTTGCGGCGGGGGGCTGGGGTTCCTGTGGTACAACGCCCCGCCGGCCGCGGTGTTCATGGGCGACACCGGATCGCTGGCCCTGGGCGGGGCCCTGGGCGCGATCGCGGTCTGCACCAAGCACGAGATCGTGCTGGCCATCGTCGGCGGCCTCTTCGTGGTCGAGGCGCTGTCGGTCATCATCCAGGTGCTCTATTACAAGCGCACGAAGAAGCGCATCTTCCTCATGGCGCCGATCCACCACCACTTCGAGAAGAAGGGCTGGGCCGAGCCGCAGATCGTCATCCGCTTCTGGATCATCAGCCTGATCCTGGCGATGATCGGGCTGGCCACGCTGAAGGTGCGGTAACGGCTTTTCGTGCGATCTCCGACCGGGTTCGTGCTATGGTTGCGGCATTGAAACCGGAAGGACTTTGCCATGAAGCTTCGCACGCTGGACATTGCCACCTTCAACCTTCTGAACCTGAACGAACCGGGCCTGCCCCTTTACCGTGACGACGACGCCTGGTCGCAGGCGGTCTATGACCTGAAGATCGACTGGACGGGCCGCGTCCTGTCCCGCCTGCGGCCACATGTGACGGGGTTCCAGGAACTCTGGCACCGCGCCTCGCTGGAGCGCGCGGTGGCCGCGGCCGGGCTGACGGCGGACTACGACCTGCTGATCCCGCCCGATGCGGACGGCACGAAGATCGTCTGTGCGGCGATGGTCGCGAAGGGGCTGCTGGTCGGCACGCCGGAATGGATCACCGACTTCCCCGAGGCCTTCGTCCTGGAAAGCCGGGGCGACGATCCGCAGACCCCGGCGATCAGCGTCAAGCTGCGCAGCTTTTCCCGTCCGGTGCTGCATTTCACCATCCGCCCGCGCGACGGGCTGGCCTCGGTGCATGTCTTCGTCTGCCATTTCAAGTCCAAGGCCCCGACCAAGGTGTTCCGCGAACGCTGGTTCAACGCCGACCGCGAAGGCTACAAGCCCCACCAGGCCAACCTCGGCGCGGCGCTGTCCACCATCCGGCGCACGGCCGAGGCCTCGGCGCTGCGCTTCCTCCTGACCGGGCTGATGCGCGGCAACGATGCGCCGGTGATCGTGCTGGGCGACATCAACGACGGCCAGATGTCTAACACGGCGAACATCCTGACCGAACAGCCGCGCTATCTGGTGGGCGACAGCGTCGGCGGCGGCGATGCGGCGCTTTACACCGCGCAGACCCTGCAGGAATACCGCAACACCCGGGATGTCTATTACACCCACATCCACCAGGACATGATGGAGAGCCTGGACCACATCCTCGTCAGCCAGGAGTTCTACGACAACAGCCGCAAGCGGATCTGGATGTTCGACGGCATGGTGGTGATGAACGACCACCTCAACTGGGACGACCACAAGCAAAGCGGGACGAACGACCACGGCATCGTCGCGGCGCGCTTCCGCTATCGCCCGATGAAGGCCGAGGCCGAGTCCCTGGTGGCCGGGACAGGTGATCGCTAGGGCTCGGGGCGCGCCCGGCGCCACGTCGCGCAAAGTGTTGCGCCGCGCCGTCACCTGCCGGGATCGCTCCGGGCCGGGCCTGCCCGGTTCTTGCCCGGGGCCGGCCGCTCGCCTACACCGGGGGCGGCCGTCACCCGAAGACGGCGCGTGACTTGCAGGTGGGACGTGGTGCAGCCAAAGGGACCGGAAGCTCTCAGGATGCACGACCCGGCGGTGCTGGCGGCGGCACTGGCGGCCCGCGCCGACGCGCTCAGGGCCGACTGCGAGGCGCTGTTCCTGGACCTGCGCGAGGCTGATGCGACCGAGGCCGAGGGGTTGCGCCAAAAGCTGGCCAGCGCCCATGCCGCGCTGGACGAGGTGCTGGACCGGATGGCGGGCCTGGCCTGGGAGGATGACGGGCAGGCCGACCACCTGGTCGAGATCGACGGGGTCCTGGCCGGGGTGGCCACCGCCGGCGTGGTGGGGCTGGGCCGGTTGGCCGAGGCCCGCGCGGCGCTGGCGGAGGGGGATCCGGCTCGGGCGGACCGCGTCCTGGCCGAGCTTGCGGCACTGAACACCGGGCCAGCCGATGTTCTTGCCCGGATCGCCTTCGCCCGCGGGCTGATTGCCGAGGCGGCGGGCGATCCGACCGCAGCCGCCGCCCGGTTCGCTCTGGCCGCGCGGCTTGACCCCGACCTGCGCAGCCTGCGGAAGGCGCGGGAGCTTGCCTGCCGGACCGGGGACCTGACCGCCGCCTTCCGCTTTGGCAAGGGGCTCATGGTCCTGGCCGAGACCACGGGCAGCGCCCCGGACCGGGCACTGGCTATGGCCGAACACGCCCTGACGCTGGAGGCGCAGGACCGGCTGGCCGAGGCCGAAGGTTTCCTGCGCAAGGCGGTGGTCGCCGGGCGCGGGGCCGAGGGCCTCTCTGCCGCCGACCACGCCCGGCATCTGGCGCAGCTCGCCCGCGTGCTGGACGCCCAGGACCGCCTGCCCGAGGCCGAAGCCGCGCTGCGCAAGGCGCTGGAGGCGACCCGCGCCGCCGTGGGCGAGGTCCATCCCGACTATTGCGGCCGGCTGAACGCGCTGGCGGGCCTGCTCTTGGCGCAGGACCGGGGCGCCGAGGCCGAACCCCTGCACCGCAAGGCGCTGGACCTGGCGCAACGCCTGCCGGGCGGCGGGCGGCGCATCGTCATCGACAGCCTTTCGGGGCTGGCGCACCTGGCGGAACGGGAGGGTCGGCTGGACGAGGCCGAGCGGCTGCACCGTCAGGCCCTGCAGCTGGACCAGGATCTTTCGGGCCGGACGCATCCCGACTTCGCCGGCCGGATCTGCGCCCTGGCCGAGGTGGTGCGCGCGACACGGCGCCTGCCCGAGGCGGAAACGCTGTTCCGCCTGGCGCTGGAGGTGGACCGGGCCACGATCGGCGAGGCGCATCGTGACTATGGCGTGGCACTGAACAACCTGGCCGGCGTGGTCGAGGCCCAGGGCCGGGCCGAAGAGGCCGAGGTGCTCTATGCCGCCGCGCTGGCGATTTTCCGCGACCGCCTGGGCGACCTGCACCCGGCGACGCAGAAGGTGGTGCGGAACTTCCGCGCGCTGATCCGGTCCGCGCGGCCGGACTCCCTCCACCGGCCCGGGGTCGAGGCGCTGTGGGAGGCCGGCCAGGCGGCACTGCCGGGCCTTGCGCCCCGCACCTGACGCAAGCGCCTCTCCCGCCGGATGCCGAGACGTGCCCCCTTTCCCTTGCGCCGGCGCTGACCTATCCCTGTCAGGGCAGGACAGGGGAAGAACATGATCCCGGTAAAGGGCTACAAGGGACAGAAGGTTGCGGTGCTGGGTCTGGGCCGGTCGGGCCTTGCGACCGCCGCGGCACTGCGGGCGGGAGGGGCCGAGCCGCTTCTCTGGGACGACAGCCCCGAGGCGCGGGCAAGGGCCGAGGCCGAGGGCTTCACCCTGACCGACCTGACGCGGAACGCCGCGCTGGACGGCGTGGCCTGCCTGGTGACCTCGCCGGGCATCCCGCATCTCTACCCGGCGCCGAACCCGATCATCGCCCGTGCGCTGGAATTGGGGGTGCCGGTGGACAACGACATCGGCCTCTTCTTCCAGAGCGCGGCGGCTGCGGACTGGGAGGGGATGGAGACCCCGCCGAAGATCGTGGCGGTGACGGGGTCGAACGGGAAATCGACGACGACCGCCCTGATCCATCACATCCTGGCCGAGGCCGGCCGGCCCACGCAGATGGCGGGGAACATCGGAAAGGGCGTGCTGTCGATCGACCCGCCCGGCGACGGCGAGGTGGTGGTGCTGGAACTGTCCTCCTACCAGACCGAACTTGCCCGGGCGCTGACGCCCGATGTGGCGGTCTTCACCAACCTCTCGCCCGACCACCTGGACCGGCACGGCGGGATGGGCGGCTATTTCGCGGCGAAGGCGCGGCTCTTCACGATGGGTGGGCCGGACCGGGCCGTGGTGGGCGTGGACGAGGTCGAGGGGCGCTATCTTGCCGGCGCACTGGCGCAGGGGCCGGGGGACGACCGGGTGATCCGGGTTTCGTCGGGGCAGAAGCTGGAAGGCTTCGGCTGGTCGGTCTTCGCGCGCAAGGGGTTCCTGGCGGAATGGCGCAAGGGGCGGCAGGTGGCCGCGATCGACCTGCGCGAGGTGAAGGGGCTGCCGGGGGCGCACAACCACCAGAACGCCTGCGCGGCCTATGCGGCCTGCCGCTCGCTCGGGATCGCGCCGAAGCTGATCGAGGGGGCGTTGCACTCCTTCGCGGGCCTGCCGCACCGCAGCCAGCTGGTCGGCGAGAAGGCGGGTGTCCGGTTCGTGAACGACTCGAAGGCCACGAACGTGGACAGTGCCGCCAAGGCACTGCAGGCCTTCCCGAGGATCCGCTGGATCGCCGGGGGGCTGGGCAAGGAGGGCGGCATCGCCGCGCTGGCGCCGCATCTGGGATCGGTGGTGAAGGCCTATCTCATCGGCCATTCCGCCCGCGACTTCGCCTTGCAGATCGGGCAGACCCCGCACGAGATCTGCGAGACGATGGAGCGTGCCGTGGCCCGCGCGGCCGAAGAGGCGCAGGCCGGGGAGGTCGTGCTCCTTGCCCCGGCGGCGGCGAGTTTCGACCAGTATCCGAACTTCGAGAAGCGCGGCGAGGATTTCACCGCAAGGGTCAAGGCGCTGATCGGGTGAAGCCTGCGCGGGTCGGGGCGCCTTTCGGTTCCCGTCGCCGGCAGGGTCAGACCGCGAGCAGTTTCCCGTCCTGGCCTGCCGAGGCCTCGGCCTTGTCGAGCAGCACCTGCAATGCGGCGCCGCGGGCGAAATCGGGCTCGGCGGGGCCCTCGCCGCGGATCGCTGCGATGAAGCGCTGATAGACGGTCGGCACGGGCGGGCAGTCCACGTCGTGCCAGCGGCCCTCGCGGATGTCCTCCTCGCCCAGACAGGCGCGCAGCGCGCTGATTCCCTTCTCGAAGCGCACCTCCAGCCCGCCCTTCAGCCCGTAGAGCCGAAGCCGCAGGTCGTTGAGATGCCCGGTGGCAAAGCGCGTCGCCGCAACGGTGCCGAGCGCGCCATTGGCCAGCCGGACCTGCATCGTCGCGCTGTCGTTGGCGTCCAGCACATAATCGCCGATCCGCCCGCCCGGCGCTTTGTCGAAGGTCTGGAGGAGGCAGGAGACCTGCGTCGCCTCCATCCCGGCGATGAAGGTCGCAAAGTCGAGGATGTGGATGCCGACATCGCCCAGCACCCCCTTCGATCCATGCTTTGTGGACAGCCGCCAGAGCCATTGCGGCTCGCGGTCCCAGTGGCCCCAGGCGGGCTGGGTGAGCCAGCTTTGCAGATACGACGCCTCGAAATGCCGGATGTCGCCGATGGCGCCCTCGCGCACCATGGCCGCAGCCTTCTGCAGGGCGGGGACGTTGCGGTAGGTGAGGTTCACCATGTTGACGACGCCCGCCCTGGCCGCCGCCGCCGCCATTTCCTGTGCATGGGCGGCATTGGTGGCCAGCGGCTTTTCGCACAGCACATGCTTGCCCGCCGCCAGCAAGGGCAGGGTGGTCGCGTAATGGGCGGCGTCGGGTGTGACGTTCGTCACCGCGTCGAACTCGCCCCAGGCAAGGGCCTCGTCCACCGAGGCAAAGCCATGCGGGATGTCATGGGCGGCACGGAAGGCGGCGAGCTGTTCGGGCCGGGTGTCGATCCCGGCGACGAGCGTTACGCCGGGGATGGCGGCGAAATGTTCGGCATGGTTCTTCGCCATGCCGCCGGTGCCGAGGATCAGGAGGCGGACGGGCTGCATCAGCGGAACCCCGCCTCGCCGTCGTGGTGCAGGCGGGGCCCGCGTTCCTCCAAGGGCTCCAGCGTCTTGCCGATCGGCCGGTTCGGGGCATCGGTGGGTTTGGTCAGCCGTGCCTCGGGGTTGAAGGCCCAGCGGACGCCGTTCGCGATGACCTTCTGCACCATCGGCTGGTGGTAGGTCGGATAGGTCTCGTGCCCCGGGCGGAAGTAGAAGATGTTCCCCGCGCCGCGCCGGTAGGTCAGGCCCGAGCGGAACACCTCGCCGCCCTGGAACCACGACACGAAGACGGTTTCCAGCGGCTCCGGCACGCCGAAGGGCTCGCCATACATTTCCTCGTATTCGATCTCGAAATGGTCGGGGATCCCACGGGCGATGGGGTGCTGGCGCGAGGTGACCCACAGACGCTCCCGTTCCCCGGCCTCGCGCCACGAGAGGTTGCAGGGCGCGCCCATCAGCCGCTTGAAGGGTTTCGAGAAATGCGCGGAGTGCAGGAAGATCACGCCCATGCCGGACCAGACGGCCTCGGCCACGCGTTCCACCACCTCGTCCTTGACCTCGCCGTGGGCGGCATGGCCCCACCAGATCAGGACATCGGTTTCCGCGAGTTTCCTGGCGGTCATTCCGTGTTCGGGGTCCTGCAGCGTGACCGTGGTCGCGGTGATCCCGTCCTCCTTGTTCAGGAACTCGGCGATCGTGCCGTGCATGGTCTTGGGGTAGACCTCGGCCACCACCTTGTTCTTCTGCTCGTGGACGTTCTCGCCCCACACGGTGACGCGGATGGTCATGGATAGTCTCCTTGGAAATGATGCGCGCCCGGGGTCGGCCCCGAGCGCGCGGGACAGGGGTCAGCGGACGGGCTTGCCGTCCTTGTCGAAGCGGTAGAGATGGCCGGGCTTCGGCGCGATCGAGACGCGGGTGCCGACCGGGATCGTCGCCTTGCCCGGGCGGCGGACGATGACGGGTTCGTCGCTGCCGATCTCCACGAAGAGGAAATGGTCCGAGCCCAGGTCCTCCACGTGCAGGACCTCGCCGGTCCAGGGGCTGTTGTCCACCACCTCCAGATGTTCCGACCGGACGCCGAGCGTGGTGCAGCCTTCGGCCTCGGCGAACTTGCCGGTCAGGAAGTTCATCTTCGGGCTGCCGATGAAGCCCGCCACGAAGAGCGAGTTCGGATGCTCGTAGAGTTCCGCCGGCGTGCCCGCCTGTTCCAGCCGTCCGTCGCGCAGCACCGCGATCCGGTCGGCCAGCGTCATCGCCTCGACCTGGTCGTGGGTCACGTAGATCATGGTGACGTTCGACATCGAGTGGTGGAGTTTCGCGATCTCGAGCCGCGTCTGCACCCGCAGCGCCGCGTCGAGGTTCGAGAGCGGCTCGTCGAACAGGAACACCCGCGGGTCGCGCACGATGGCGCGGCCGATGGCGACGCGCTGGCGCTGGCCGCCCGAGAGTTGCTTGGGCAGGCGGTCGAGCAGGTGGTCGATCTGGAGAAGCTTTGCGGCGTTCTCCACCCGCTTGCGGATCTCGGCGTCGCTGGTCTTGTCCAGCTTCATCCCGAAGGCCATGTTGTCATAGACCTTCATGTGCGGATAGAGCGCGTAGCTCTGGAACACCATGGCGATGCCGCGCTTGGACGGGATCAGGTTGTTCACCCGTTCCCCGTCGAACAGCATGTCGCCGGTGGTGATTTCCTCCAGCCCCGAGATCAGGCGCAGGAGCGTGGACTTGCCGCAACCCGAAGGCCCGACGAAGACCATGAATTCGCCCTTCTCGATGGTCAGGTCGATGCCCTTGATGACCTGCACGGCGCCATAGGACTTGGTGACGTTCTTCAGTTCGATCTTTGCCATGATGTCAGCCCTTCACGCCGCCCGCGGTCAGACCCGCGACGATCTTGCGTTGGAAAATGAGGACGAGGATGATGAGCGGAACGGTCACGATGACCGAGGCCGCCATGATCGGGCCCCAGGGAATCTCCTGCTGGCTTGCGCCGGAAAGAAGGCCGATCGCCACCGGCACCGTCCGGGTGGTTTCCGAACTGGTGAAGGTGAGGGCGAACAGGAACTCGTTCCAGGCGCCGATGAAGGCCAGGAGGCCCGTGGTGACAAGAGCCGGCCAGAGCAGCGGCATGAACACCCTGGTGATGATGATCCAGGGCGTCGCGCCGTCCACGATGGCGGCTTCCTCGATTTCCACGGGAAGGTCGCGCATGAAGGTGGTCAGCACCCAGACCGTGAAGGGCAGGGTGAAGATCACATAGGACAGGATCATCGCCCAGGGCGTGTTGAAGATGCCGAGGAAGCGGACAAGCTCGAACAGGCCGGCAAGGACCGCGATCTGCGGGAACATGGACACGGCGAGGATCATCATCAGGAGAAGCCCCCGGCCCCGGAACCGCACCCGGGCAAGCGCGTAGGAGGCGGTGACGGCCAGGAACAGCGCGAAGACCACGGTCGTCGTCGCGATGAAGACCGAGTTCCAGATCGAGCGGACGAAGTTCCGCCCGCCCAGCACCGTCTCGTAGTTGGCCCAGGAGAAGGCCCGGGGCCAGTAGTTGATCTTGAAGAGGTCCGTCCCGGTCGTGAACGAGGTCACGATCGCGTAGTAGAACGGGAAGACCGAGAAGACGACGATCACCACGACCAGCGCGTAGAAGCCGATGGTGGACAGGAGTTTCTGGCCGCTCATCTCTGACCCTCCCCGGAAAAATCGACCTTGCCCAGCCAGATGTAGAGGCTGACGAAGACGGCGATGATGGCGAAGAGCAGCGTGGACTGCGCCGCGCCGTAGGCGAACTTGTCGAAGTCGATCATGTTCTCGCGGCTGATGACCGACATGGTCTTGGTGGCGGCCGAGTTGGGGGTCAGCACATAGACCAGGTCGAAGATGCGCAGCGCGTCGAGCATGCGGAAGATGATCGCGACGGCGAGCGCGGGGCGGATCAGCGGCAGGGTGATCCTGAAGAACACCTTGACCGGGTTGACGCCGTCCAGCTTTGCCGCCTCGTAGATGTCGCGCGGGACCATCTGGAGGCCTGCAAGGATCAGGAGCGCCATGAAGGGCGTCGTCTTCCAGATGTCCACCATGAGGACGGCATACATCGCCGTCTCGGTCGAGGCGGTCCAGGCGATCTTCTGGTCGATCAGGCCAAGGTTCAGCATGATGTCGTTGATGATCCCGAACTGGTCGTTCAGCATCCAGGCCCACATCTTCGCCGAAACGATGGTCGGGATCGCCCAGGGGATCAGGATCGCGGCGCGGACGATGCCGCGGCCCTTGAATTCGGCGTTGAGGACAAGCGCCACGATCAGGCCCAGCACGGTCTCGAAGAAGACCGAGACGAAAGCGAAGCGCACCGTGTTCCAGACCGCGTTCCACCAGGCCGGATCGACCAGCGTCCCACGCCAGATCCAGCGCCCCGATTCCAGGATGCGCAGCGACAGGTAGTTGTCGAAGCCGATCCATTCGCCGCCGTAAAGGTCCGACAGCGCCGTGTTGGTCAGCGAGAACCAGATCGTGCGGATCAGCGGCCAGGCCGCGACGAAGAACAGTGCCGCCAGCATCGGCGCGATGAACCAGAAGGCCGCGCGCTGGCGTTGTTGGGTAAGGCTGAGCCCCCCTGTATTCGTAGCCATGATGTCCCTCCCCTGTCGGGTCCCCCCTCGAGACCCGGTCTTGCAGAAACGGGCGGCTCCCGCAGTTCCAGAAGCCGCCCGCTGTCGGGGTCAGTCAGGTCCGGGAGGACTTACCAGCCCGACCCCTTGATGTCGGTCAGCTCGACCTCGAGCAGTTCCAGGTTCTCGGCCGCCGAGCCCTTGCCCGAAAGCGTGTTGTGGACGGCCGACCAGAACTTGGCCGAGACCTCGTTGTATTTGCCCAGCGTCGGCGCCGAGGGCCGCGGCACGGCGTTCAGGAACACGTCCTTCCACTGCGGGATGATCGGCTGCGCGGCGGCGATGTCCGGATCGTCATACAGCGCGATGATCGTCGGCAGGTTCGATTCCGCGATGGCGCGCTGCTTCTGCGCCTCGGGGCCAGCCAGATAAAGGGCCAGCGAGATTGCCGCTTCCTGCTTGGTCGAATACTTGGACACGGCCACGTTCCAGCCGCCCAGCGTCGCCGCCGAGCTGTCGCCTTCCTTGCCGACCGGCAGGGTGGTCACGGCGAACTTGCCCTTCACCGCCGAGTCGTCGCCGTTGCCAAGGCCATAGGCATAGGGCCAGTTGCGCATGAAGACGGCATTGCCGGTCTGCCAGACGCCACGGGCTTCCTCTTCCTGATAGGCCAGGACGCCATCGGGAGAAATCGTGCCGACCCAGGACTTCGCCATTTCCAGCGCGGCCACGGCGTTTTCGTTGTTGACGCTGATCGTGCCGTCGGGCTCGACGATCTGGCCGCCGCCGTAGGACTTGATCCATTCCAGCGCGTTGCAGGTCAGGCCTTCATAGGCGTTGCCCTGCCAGACAAAGCCCCAGAGGTCCTTCGCACCCTCGGCGCGCTCGGCGTCCTGGATGAACTTGGCGGTCTCGGCCAGTTCCGCCCAGGTCTTCGGCGGGGTCTTGCCGTGCTTTTCCAGAAGATCGGTGCGGTAGTAGAGCGCTGGCGCGTCGGTGAAGATCGGCAGCGCGACCAGCTTGCCGTTCACGGTCTGCGATTCGATGATCGAGGGGAAGTGCTGCGGGATCAGGTCCTTGGCGGCCTCGGTCAGGTCTACGAAGTGATCGGCCAGCTGCGGCGCCCAGATCACGTCGGTCTGGTAGAGGTCGATGTCGGTCGCGCCGGCGGCGAGCCACAGGCGATACTGGCCGAACTGGTCGGTGGTCGAGGCCGGCATCGGCACCAGCGTCACGGTGTTGCCCGTGGCTTCTTCCCACGGCTTGACCAGCGCCTTGAAGTTCTCGACCGCATTGCCGACGGCGCCGGAAACATAGAACAGCTCTTCGGCCATGACCGGTGCGCCGAACACGGCAAGCATGGCTGCAGTTGCGGTCGCGCGCAGGGCGCGGCCTTTCATGATGGTCATTGGTTTTCCTCCCTGGGGCCGCCGCTGTGGCGTGCCTTCTTCGGTGCAAAACGCCCGGACGAACCCGAAACGTTTCGGAAAAGATAGTCTCCAAAGCGCTTTCGGTCAACGATTCGATGCGGGTCAGGCGGCGGCGGGCGGGGCGACCGAATTCCGCTCGATGAAGCTGTACTGGCCTAGGCGTTGCAGTCCGGCCAGCGGCTTGCCCGCGATCGCCCCGGCCAGGCAATCGGCCAGCGGCTCCCAGCTGTCGCGCAGCGGTGCCCTGGTCACGGTCAGCGCTGGGAAGAAGGCCGAGGCGCGCAGGGTCGGCAACTCGTCGTCATGCGCCACGACCGAGACGTCGCCCGGCACCGAAAGTCCAAGCGCGGCAAGGGCCTGGTAGGCGCCGCGCGCAAGTCGCACGTTGCCGCAGACGATCGCCGTCGGACGCGGCGCGGTGCCCGAGAAGAGGCGGATCGTTCCGGTCAGGCCGTGGGCCTCGTCCATGTCGCCGTTCAGGTGCAGCTCGGGGATGTGCGGCGCCCCGGCGGCGCGGAGGGCACGCAGATAGCCCGCCTCGCGCCGGCTGACATAGCTGCGCCCGGCGATCCCGTTCAGGAAGGCGATCCGCCGATGCCCGCGCGCGAGCAGATGTTCGGTCAGATCGTAGGCAAGCTGTTCATTTTCAATGTCGAAGTAGGGATAGTCGATCGTTTCCCCGCTACGGCCGTGCACGACAAAGGCGATCCCGGCACGGCGCAGGAAGTCGATCCTCGGGTCCCGGTCCATCGGGTCGATCAGCACGAAGCCGTCCAGAAGCGCGGTGCCGATCAACTTCTGATAGACAGGAAGCGGCGGCTCCTGTTCGGCCATGATATGCAGCACGAACTGCATCCCCCGGCCCGAGAACTGGGACGACAACCCCGCGACCACCTCCATGAAGATGCCGTCCTGGCCGATGTTGCGGTGCTGCGGCACCACGAGCCCGACGATACCGGACCGGCCCGACACCAGTTTGCGGGCCGAGACGTTCGGGTGGTAGTTCATCGCCCGCGCCGTGGCCTTGACGCGCAGACGGGTTTCCTCGCTGACATCGGAATGGTCGTTCAGCGCCCGGCTGACCTGGGTGATCGACAGGTCGAGGCTGCGGGCAATGTCCTTCAGCGTTGCCATGGGCAAGTCATTCTCGTTCAAACCCCTTTTGTGGGTATCCGAAACATTTCGGAACCGAAAGGCAACGGTTTTCTTGTCCCGTGGCGGCGGCGGGTGCGGCAAGGCGTCCGGGGGGCCGCGGAGCGTCCGGGCGGACCGCCCCAGCGGCCGCTGCAATGCCCGGCAGACCGCCGGGCCGTGCCGGAGCGTGCAGCGGCCCCGCCATTTTTCACCGCTGGTCGAGCGACCGCAGAGCGCCGTTGACAGCCCCACCCGAAGGCGGAGTAAGCTTTCGCGGCATGGGCCGCCGCCCGTCGCTGACAAGGTGCTGTTACATGGGTATTGCAACGAGGGGGTCAGCGCGCCCGCGTGAACGAAAAGATCCGGGGACAGATCGCGCCTTTGGGATATCAACTGGGAGACCAACCGTGAAACATGACACTTCTGCCTTCAGCCGCCGCCGTTTCCTGCAGGGCACGGCGGCGGGGGCCGGCGTCCTTGCCGCGCCGGCCATCATCTCGAAGGGGGCGCTTGCCTCGTCGGGCGAACTGAACTTCACCGGCTGGGCCGGCTATCCGCTGTTCCAGGAGAAGATCTTCCCGACCTTCGAGGCCGCGACCGGCATCAAGGTCAACTTCAAGGAACTGCCCGACCAGGACACGATGTTCGCCGAGGCGAAGGTCGCGCTGGAAGCCGGCGGCATCGACGTGATCGAGCCGACGATCGACCGCTGGGGCGGCTGGAATTCGAATGGCCTCCTGCAGCCGTGGGACGAATCGAAACTGGCGATGGACAACTACCTGCCGGGCCTGGCCGACGGTGCGGCGGGCGAGCGCAGCCGCGCCGATGGCAAGCTGTTCTACGTCCCCTCGAACTGGGGCACCGAGGCGCTGGTGGTCAACGAGGCCGAGGCCAAGCTGTCCGACCCGCCGTCGCTGGGCGACCTGTTCAACCCCGAGAACTCGGCCGTGCTGCGCCCGCATTCGACGCTGGCCGCGATGGGCCGCTGGCTGGACGCCCAGGGCAAGCTGCCGCGCCCGTGGATGGACGGCTACACCGACATGGCCGCGATGACCGAGCTGTGGGACATCGCGCTGGCCGAGGCGATCAAGGCCAAGGGCAACGTCGTGCAGTGGTGGTCGGGCGAGAACGAGGCCAATGCCGGCTTTACCGCCAACGGCGCCACCATCGGCCTGTGCTGGGATTCTACCGGCTTCAACCTGCGCAATGACGGTTACAAGTACATCGCCCCGGTCGAAGGCGCCTTCGCCTGGCACCAGGGCCTGGTGCTGATGAAGAACGCGAAGAACATCGAGCAGGCGCACGAATTCGCGAAATGGGCCTCGACCCCTGAAGGCTCGGCGCTCTGGGCGACCGCCTTCTCGTCGAACCCGGTCGGCAAGGGCTCGGGCGAGTTCATGGACCCGGCGGTGTCGGAATACTACAACGGCACCTTCAACGACGAGGCCCTGAACAAGCTGTGGTGGTGGCCGGAACAGTCGGCCGAGTTCATCGCCAAGCGGACCGAATACGCCGACAAGTACAAGGCGGCCTGATCGCCGTCCTGCCGCGATCCACGCCGGGCCCCAGCGGCCCGGCGTGACTTTTATGGGCGTTGGCACGGAATCTGGACGCAAACTCTGCCGCGATCTGGCGATACACATTGCGCTGGCCTGCCGGCCTGCTAGCCTGCACCCCAAAACAAGAAACGACCTCAGGGAGACAGACGCGCCATGAGCGCCGGTATCGATCTTGAAAACGTGTGCTGCGATTTCGGCACCTTCCGCGCCGTGGATAATGCAAACGTGTCCATCCGCCCCGGCGAGTTCTTCTCGTTCCTGGGCCCCTCGGGCTGCGGCAAGACCACGATCCTGCGCATGGTCTCGGGCTTCATCGAGCCGACCGAGGGCACGATCCGCATCGGCGGCAAGGATGTAAAGGGCACCCGGCCGAACCAGCGCCCGACCGCGCTGATCTTCCAGAACCTGGCGCTGTTCCCGCTGATGCCGATCTGGGAGAACATAGCCTTCGGGCTGGAGGTGCGGGGCGTAGACAAGGCCACCCGCCGCCGGAAGGCCGAGGAATTGCTGAAACTGGTCGATCTGCCCGGCGCGGCCGACAAGATGGTCAGCCAGCTGTCGGGCGGGCAGAAGCAGCGCGTGGCCATCGCCCGGGCGCTGGCGGTCGAGCCGCAGGTGATGCTGCTGGACGAGCCCCTGTCGGCGCTGGACCTGAAGCTGCGCCAGCACATGCGGGCGGAACTGCGCGCGATCCAGAAGCGGACGGGCGTGACTTTCATCTACATCACCCACGACCAGGGCGAGGCCCTCGCCATGTCCGACCGGGTGGGCGTGATGAGCCAGGGCCGCATCCAGCAGATCGCCGATCCCAAGGACATCTACAACAACCCCGTGAACGGCTTCGTCGCCAGTTTCGTGGGCGAAAACAACATCTTTACCGGCACTGTGGGTGCGGTGTCCAATGGCATGGCCGCCTTCGAGACGCCCGAGGGCAGCTTCCGCGCCCGCATCGCCCCCGAGGCGCAGGGCAAGGCGGTCAAGCTTTACGTCCGGCCCGAGCACACGCTTCTGTCCGACCGGGCGGGAGAGAACTCGATCCCGGTCACGGTGACGGAAGTCGCCTTCGAGGGCGCCTTCATCTCGGTCCATGCCCGGACCGAGAAGGGCATGATCCTTTCGGCCGAGATCCGCAACGACGGGCTGGCCACGGTGCCGGACCTGGGGACGCGGCTGCACGCGAGCTTCGACCCGGCCCGCGCGGCGCTGTTGCCCGACGCGAACGTCAGGAGCTGATCCGATGCAGGACCTTCTTCGCCGTTACGGGCCGGGCCTCACCTTCATGATGGGGCTTCTGGTGGCCTTCTGGCTTCTGATGCTGGTCATCGTGCCGAACATCACGCTGTTCGAGCAGAGCTTCCGCCCCTACCTGCCGGTGACCGAGATCGGCGGGCCGCGCGACACCTATTCCTTGAACAACTACCTCAAGGTGTTCGACGGCAAGGTGGAAAAGTCGTTCCTCGGCCATGTGTTCACCATTCCGGTGCATGTCTATACCTTCTCGCTGACCATCTTCTATTCGATGCTGGTCACGGTGATCTGCTTCCTGATGGCCTATCCGCTGGCCTATTACCTCGCCAAGATCGTCAACCCCAAGTCGCTGCCGACGCTGCTTCTGCTCCTTTTCATCCCGCTCTGGGTGTCCGAGGTGCTGCGGGCCTTCGCCTGGTGGATCATCCTTGCCTTCAAGGGGCCGCTCAACGCGCTTCTGCAAGGCATCGGCCTGATCGAGGACCCGATCCGCTGGACCAACATGGGCTATGCCGGCGTGGTGATCGGTCTGGTCTATACCTACGTCCTGTTCATGCTGTTCCCGGTCTACAACGCCATCCAGTCGCTGGATTCGAACCAGATCGAGGCGGCCGAGGATCTGGGCGCGCCCTGGTGGAAGATCCACTGGCGTATCGTGCTGCCCCATGCCAAGCCGGGCATCGCCTCGGGCTCGGTCATGGTGTTCATGCTGTCGGCCGGCTCGCTGCTGGTGCCCTCGATCCTGGGTTCCACCACCTCGCAATGGTTCACCCAGACCATCGACCAGTGGTTCAAGGACGCGCTCGACTGGAACACGGCCTCGGCCTATGCCTTCCTGCTGCTTCTCGTCTGCACCCTGTTCGTGACGCTGGCGATGTGGGTGTTCCGGGTCAAGCTGTCGGACATCGCGAAGTAGGGGGCCGCCATGCACAGACTCCGCCAGAACCTCGCGCATCTCTACATGGTGCTGTTCCTGTTCTTCCTGCTGGCGCCGCTGGTCGTCATGTCCGGGGCGGCGTTCAACGACAGCAAGCTGCCCTCGATCGTGCCGTGGAAGGGCTGGACGACGGTCTGGTTCACCGAGATGGTCAACGACCAGCGCATGATGTGGGCCTTTGTCAACACGCTCTGGGTCGCGCTGGCTGTGGCGGTGATCGCCGTCATCATCGGCACCGCCTCGGCGATCCTGATCAATTCGATCTCGGGCCGGGTGCGCACTGTGCTTTATGGCCTGATGATCTCGACCATCCTGATCCCAGGCGTGGTGATCGGCATTTCCACCATGATCATGTGGACCAAGCTGGGCGGCGCGCTGTTCGGACCGGACGGCAAGCCCTGGCCGTTCATTCCGGGCCTGCACCTCTCGGTCCTGGGGCAGGTCAGCTACATCGCTGCCATGGTGATGCTTCTGGTCCTGGCGCGGCTGCAAAGCTTTGACGCGGGGCTGGAGGAGGCGGCTTTGGACCTCGGCGCGAGCCACGCCCAGGTGATGCGCCGGATCCTTCTGCCGCACCTTTACCCGGCGATCGGGGCCGGGGCGGCGGTGGCCTTCTTCCAGTCGATCGAGAACTTCAACGTCACCCAGTTCACCCGGGGCGGGGCGGATACGCTTACGGTCTACGTGTTCTCGAAGGTGCGGTCGGGGATCACGCCTACGATCAACGCGCTCGCGTTCCTGTTGATCTGCGTGACCCTGGTGCTGGCGCTGGTCTACGAGATCAACCGCCGCCGCAAGGCGCGGATCGAGGCCGAACGCGAGGCCGAGGCCCGGCGCGCCGAGGCGGCGATGCTCTGACCGGTCGCTCGTCGTCGACTGCGTCGCTCCTTGCTGAGGTCCGCCCGGCGAGGAGGCGACAGGGTCGCACGACGAGCGGTCCTGGGGGTGACGGCGCGGTTAACGGGCGGTGAATGTCCGCGGCCAAGTCATTGGACTCCTTGCGGGCGGTGGGACTGTCCGGCGTGGACAGCCCCGGTCAGAGCCCGTCCATCAGCACCGCGCAGAGCGGAGAGTCGGGGTCGCGGAGACCCTCGATCACGTCGAAGTGGTGCCGTCCGGGATCGACGGTCCAGGGGCAGCCCCATTCCTCGGCCAGGACGCGGGCCTGCCAGAGGAAGGCCGGGCGTTCGCCTGCACCCACCCAGACATGCGCGCCGACCCCGTCGCGGAGACGCTGCCGGGCCGGGCTTTCCGCGGCGACCTCTGCCTCGTCCAGTTTCAGCGTCGCGTTCATCCCGGTCGCCAGCAGAGGCCCCAGCTCGGACAGGGGCGAGATCGGCACCACCCGGGCCACCGGAACCGGGATGTCGGCGCAGCCCATCCGGGCGGCCAGATGTCCACCGGCGGAATGTCCGGTCACCACCACCGGACCGGGCACTCGGGTGCCGACGAACCAGGCGGCCCGGGCGATCTCGGCCGTGATCTCGCCGATCCTGGCCGCGGGTGCCAGAGTGTAGCCGGGCATTGCGACCGCATAGCCGCGCGCGAGGGGGCCGGCGGCGAAATGCGACCAGTGCGATTTCGAGAACAGGTGCCAGTAGCCGCCGTGGACGAAGATCACCACGCCCTTCGGCGGCCCATCGGGCAGGAACAGGTCCAGCCTTTCGCGCGGGGAGGGGCCGTAGGCGAGATCCAGCTCGGCGCGCCGTCCCATGGCCTGCCGGAAGGCTGCGGCGGCTTCGGCCCAACGCTGCGGATAGGCGGCTGCACCGGGGATGAAGGCCCCGTTCGCATAGTCGCGATCGGGGTCGGGCCAGCGATAGGGTGGTGGGGTCACGGGCATGCTCCGGTCAGGCTCGGCAGACTGTGCCCAGCCGCCTGGCCGGCTGCAAGGGGGGGGGGCTGGCGTGTCATTCTTTTGTTACAAAACCGTCGCACATGCTTCACCATGGCGGTCTAGAGCAAGGTGGGCGATCGCCCCTGTTGGCGGCACGGAGCAGGTCATGGACGACATTCGGGCGGCGGCATCGGCCGTGGAGAACGCGACGGCGAAGATCTCGGCGCGGGGGGTGCAGGTCTATTACGGCCAGAACCAC